>NZ_LQPG01000011.1 GCF_002102265.1 Mycolicibacter longobardus
GCAGTTTGCGTGCTGAATTCCTCAGTACACGAATGCCTTTCACTAACTTAAAGGCTGCACAGCAGGCGTTGGACGAGGGCGTGTCTCATTGACTGTGTAAGGGGTTGGGCCTGAATGGTGGTCAGGCATACTGACCGCCGGACAGGAGTGAGTGTTGTCCCGATCTGATTCACGTGACGAGGCGGCCAAGCGGCTGTCGCAAGTGTTGCCGCCGGCTGCGGTGGACGCGTTGTTGGCCGATGCAGAAGCCTCAGGCACCCCGATCGACGGCCCCGAGGGTCTGCTGGCCCAGATGACCAAGGCGGTGCTCGAACGGGCCCTTGATGTCGAGATCGCCGATCATCTCGGCTACGAACACGGCGATCCAGCCGGAAACGGGTCCGGCAATTCCCGCAACGGGCATGGCCGCAAGACCGTGCTGACCACCGCTGGCCCGGTCGAACTCGAGGTTCCCCGCGACCGCAACGGCAGCTTCACCCCGGCGATCGTGCCCAAACGCCAACGGCGCCTGGGCCAGGTCGAGGACATGATTCTGTCGCTGTACGCCCGCGGAATGAGCACCCGTGACATCACCGAGCACCTCGAGGAGGTGTACGGCGCGACGGTGTCGGCGGCCACGATCTCGCGGGTCACCGACGTCGTGCTTGAGGAGATCGCGGCCTGGCAGTCCCGACCGGTCGATCCGGTGTATCCGATCCTGTATATCGACGCGATCCGGATCAAGATCCGCGACGGCGGCGTGGTCGCCAACAAGGCCGCCCATATCGTGATCGGGGTCGATGTCGAGGGGATCAAGCAAGTCCTCGGGATCTGGATTCAGCAGACCGAAGGGGCCAAGTTCTGGCACGGGGTACTGACCGAGCTGCGCAACCGGGGCTGCCGGGATGCGCTGTTCGTCTGCTGCGACGGGCTGGCCGGCCTGCCCGAATCGATCGCCGCGGTCTGGCCGGATGCGGTCATCCAGACCTGCGTGGTGCATCTGCTGCGGGCCTCGATGCGCTACGCCTCCTACACCGACCGCCGCGCGATGGCTAAAGCGCTGCGGCCGATCTATACCGCGGCCACTGAAGAGGCCGCCAAGCTGGCCCTGGAGGATTTCCGGGCCGAATGGAAGACCAAATCTCCTGGAGCGGTGGCTGTTTGGGATCGGGCGTGGGCGGAGTTCACACCGTTTCTGGCGTTCCCGGTCGAAATCCGAAAGATCATCTACACCACCAACGCCATCGAGTCGTTGAACTACCAGCTGCGCAAAGTCACCAAAGCCCGCGGCTCATTCCCCTCCGATGCGGCCGCGATCAAACTGCTCTACCTGGCCATCCGCAACATCAACCAGAAACGAGGAAATCAAGGACAAGGAACCTACCGCTGGACCGAAGCGCTAAACACCTTCGCCATCCAGTTCCCCGACCGACTCCCGCTATAAGAACCGATCCACATGAAATGGTCCGAACTCCTTACACAGTTATCTTGACAAGCCCTCGGACGAGTGGGTTGACTATTACAACACCGCCCGCCCGCACCAAGGAATCGACATGATCACCCCGGTTGAGCGGTTCACCCCGGGCCCGGCGGGGGCACCGGCGCGGCCCAGCGCGCCGATGGTCGTCGATCGCAGCGGTGATGACTGGGTGTCACGTCGGGTCACCACCAACGGGGTCGTCAGCGTGGCCTGGCAGCAAGTCAGCGTCGGAGCCCACCACGCCGGCGCCCGCTGCGATGTCCACGTCGACGGCGACCTGCTGCGATTTTTCATCGGCGACGATCTGGTCAAGACCGCCGCGCGAACCAGCCACGGCGAGGTAAGAAACAAACGGGCCTTCCGCACCCGCGAACAGGCCCCATCATTAACCTAGGGTGTCAAGGATCAACCGAAGACGATCCGTCAAGGATCAACCGAGGTCGAACAGCCCTACCACAAAACAGCCCTACCACAAAACAGCCCCACCACAAAACACAGTTCAGAGCGGTTTGGACGAGACGTTGGCCGTCGGGTAGTTGCCAAACATGGTGCCAGCGCGTTGCCGCTTTATACCGTGCCCGCGGCCCGCTGAAACGGAACCCCGCAGGGTGCGCGGCGGCACCATCCCGACCATTGCCCTGGCCATCGGCGCGACCATGAACAGCGCGGCCATTTATCGCGCGACCCCGCAGGCCAACGCTAGTGCGATCGACGCTTGCAGTTCCAATCTGTCCAAGCGCAATTAGCCGACTCGCCAAGGAATCGCTTCGTATGCTTTCCCAATGGAGTTCGTAGTGCTTGTGCTGTTCTGGGGTGCGTTCTGGGGCGCGATCTCGGCGGTCGTCGGACAGCGCAAAAACCTGTCTGGTGAAGGCTCATTCTGGTGGGGGTTCTTCCTTGGGATCATTGGACTGGTGGTCGTCATTGCCAAACCGCCAGCACTCCCAGCGGCGCCGCCTGGCCTGTACGCGACAAAGTGCACACGTTGTAATGCCGTGCAGAACATTCCGATCCAAGCATCGACGTTCGAATGCTGGCAGTGCCATCTGACGATGACGCTACCCACACGACAGCCGCTATCACCGGCCAAACCGCGACCGTCACCGGATGGCCGCATCCATGTGACGTGCCTTCATTGCGGTGCCAAGTTGACAACGAAAGCGGAAGCAAAGCGCTTCAAGTGCGTGAAGTGCAATGAGACTTGTGCGCGCGTCACCTGTCCACAATGCGGAGCAAAGCTCACAGCAAGGGCAGGCTCAACACACTTCAAGTGCGCGAAGTGCAGTGAGCGAAGCCCGATGCCCGCCTAGCGGCGGAGCGGACCGCGCTCGCCGATCGCCTACATGGCCCCACGCGGCACCACACGCTCCAGCGACCTGCGAAAACGGCCGTCGAACACGGCTCGGCGGATGGCACCCGGTGCCTTGAGCCGAGCGCAGGCGCTCGGCTCAAGGCCTCACCCGCGCATCACACGTTAAAGAAAGCGCTGAATAGCGCTTGCCACAGCTCGGCGGTGGTGAGCATCGGAATCTCGTTGAACGTGGTCATTCCGTCGACAACCGAGGTGGCCGACGCGATTTGCTCGGCCGTCAACCCAAGGTAGGTCTGATGGAGCGCCAACCCGTACAGCAGTTCCTGCCAATTTGTGTTCCCGAACAGCAGGTCTATCCAACTTTGGCCTAGGGACGCCGCGAATGCGTCGCCTTGGATGTTGAAGACTTCGGTGGGGTAGAGGTCGGTGGGGACTGCGTCGGGGTTGGCGCCGAGCATCACGAAACGTAGAGCGTCGCTGGGGACGCCGGCTTCAGCGAGTTGCTCCTGGGCGTAGGAGGCGATGAGGCTGCTTTGTGAGTAGGTGAAGATGGTCAGCGGGTCGGTGCACACGCCGGAGGAGTCGCAGCCCATCTCGCCGGCGGCGTAGTCGGCGAGGATGGCGTCGACGAGGATGGTTTGCCCCTGCGTGACGCTGTCAAAGAAGTCCCAGCTATTCGGGATGGTCAGCGCTACCGTCGATGCGTCGGTGCCGCCGTATCCCAGCGGCTCGAGATACAGGTCGATCCCGTTGCTGATGTAGTTGGCGCTCGGTGTCGGGATGCCGGTCGGGCCCAAGACCAATGCGTCGGTTGAGCCGTAGAGGAAATCGTAATTGTTATTGGCCGCGTTGGCTCCAGCGGCCAGCGCCAGCGCGGCGCCACACAGAGCGGCGCCGACGATCACTCGCTTCATAGGTAACCCCTTGTTCGCATCGAGCACGGATGATCTCGTCCAGCGCTGTGCTGGACGGGCGATTACGTTGTTCGACATCCCCCGGGTAGATGTCGATCATGCGCTGCGAACCGGTTGCAACGACAGAATTATTACAACTGGAATCAATTGATTTCTGCGGAATCGAAATATTCGCCCCCGAAGACGATCGGCCCCCGCCGGAAAGGCGTTAAGCGTCGCCGTGCGGAGGACGCCTTGGGCGCGGTGTTCGGTGACGGCGTTGAATGCCAACCGATCTGGTGCTCCCCACGAAGCATCTGTCGACCAGAACGGTAGGCCTGGTGTTTCGTGCCGCAGCCGCGCACGCCGTTGTCCAGAATGCCCCCTGATCGCCGCGCGGACTACATCAGGCGGGCAGTGGGAGGCTGACGTCTAAGTGAAGCGTCACTCCAGTAAGTGATTTGCCATTTCAGAATTTGTGCACAAATTTGTGCACAATGGTCCATTAAAGCGCTTCCGCGGGACTCTCTGACCCGCACAACGGAGAGAGCCCCGCACGCGAGGCGTGCGGGGCGCTCACCGTGAACAGCAGACCTGCCGGCTACCGTCAGATTTCCTTTCCGGCGTTAGTGGTCGTGGTCATGATCGTGGTCGTGATCATGGTCATGATCGTGGTCACCACCGGGGTCACCACCGGGGTCACCGCCGTGGTCGTGGTCGTGGTCATGGTCGTGCGGGTGCCCGGCCCCTCCGGCACCGCCAGCGCCGCCGGTTGCGCCGTCGGCCTCGCCGCCGGCTTCGCCCGGGTCACCCAGGAGGCTCCCGGATGCTCCGCCGTTGCCACCGGCACCACCGTCGCCACCGGGCGCAAGGACCTCGCCGAATTCATCGAGGGCACCGTTGCCGCCGTTGCCACCGGCACCGCCGTCGCCACCGACGTCATGGCCGTCGGCGTTGTCGCCGCCGTTTCCACCGGCACCACCCTGGCCGCCGGCACCGTGGATGACGCTGCTGTCGGGCAGCGTGATGCTCTCGCCGGCAGAGCTGCCGCCGTTCCCACCGACGCCGCCCTGACCACCACTACCCGTGTTGCTGTCGCCACCCGCACCACCGGCGCCGCCGTTGCCGCCTAGGACGTCGGCATCGCCTCCGTTGCCGCCGGCGCCACCGGCGCCGCCTGCGACCGCGGTGCTGGTACCGCCGTTGCCGCCCGCACCACCCACGCCGCCGATGATGCCTGCGCTGCCATTGCCACCCGCTCCGCCTGCGCCGCCGATGCTCCCATTCCCGCCGTCGCCGCCCGCGCCGCCTGCAGCACCCGCGGAGATGAAGCTGTCACCGTCGACCGCGCCGGCACCGCCGTTGCCGCCTGCCCCGCCGTCACCGCCGGTCCCGAGGGTTCCGGCGTTGCCGTTCGTGCCGAATATGCTGCGTGCAGCTCCGGCTGCACCCGCAGCGCCGCCTTCGCCGCCGTTGCCGCCGTTGCCGCCCTCGGTGGCCTCGTGGACGTAGTGGTCGTGGTCGTGATCGTGCGCGAGACTGTCGGCACCGGAGCCCCCGATCCCGCCGTCACCACCGTCACCACCGGCACCCGCGTTGCCACCGTTGCCGGTGATCCATCCGCCGCTGCCGCCGGCGCCACCGGCACCGCCGGCTCCGCCGTGACCACCGGCGCCGCCAACCTGGTCCAGCTGGGCGGCGGTGCCCGCGCTGCCGTTTCCTCCCGCACCGCCAGCACCACCGTTACCGCCACTGCCGAAGAGGAAGGCGCTGCCCGCCGCGCCACCAGCAGCACCGGCGCTGCCGTTGAGCCCGTCGGCGAGGATCCCACTCCAGCCGGAACCACCGGCGCCGCCGTCGCCGCCGTCGCCGAACAACCAGCCACCGGAACCACCGGCACCACCGGCCGTGGCCTCGATCAGGGTGTCGCCGCCGTAGTAGCCGGCGTCCAACCCGGCGCCGCCGGCGCCGCCGTTGCCGATCAGTCCGGCGTTGCCGCCCGCCCCGGCAGCGATGACCAGGTTGTCCACGAAGGCGGCGTCGCTGCCGGCGCCACCGTTGCCATAGAGGAGCCCGCCGTCTCCGAGATCGCCGATACCGGGCAGCCAGCCGAATAGCGAGGTGTTGTCGCCGGTAAAGCCGTCGATTCCGTCACCGACCAATAACCGACCGAAAAGAACCTCATAGAGTCCGAAACCGTTGATCAGGTCAAGGAAGAAGTCATCCGAGCCCGCATCGGCGGGGCCCACCGCATCGACGGATACCGCGCTGACGTCCAGAAAATCGACCAGCCAGTCGAAATCGGCGTGCGCTTTCGGTGCCGTTGCCATCGTCCCCAGGCCGAACGCCAAGAATGCACTGACTGCGCTGGTGGCGCCGATTGCACGACGACGCTCTCGGACGCGACTCCGCGCTTCATAGCGACCGTTCATATGTACTCCTCCGTAGTGTTGTGTGGCCCGTTGAACCTGTTAGAGCTGCATAGATGCATCCGCATATGCGCCTTTTTGCATATATGACTATTCGCATATACGCCCTTCTGCATATGCGATACCCCTCATATGTTCCCTTTCGAATATCTATCGTTCCGCATATTTACCCCTCCGCATATATGCCCTTCTCCATATATGTAGTTCCGCATATATATGCTTCAGCATGAGCTAATGCAGCCGTAACGTTGGTCAATATAGTCACAGATTTATGGCCTGGACAAGGAGGCGGGAAAGGGCCGTCAAGCGATACGCGACAGCCTTACTTGGGATTTACCATTGACGCTGCTAGAGGTATGTATTGTTGATATGCAATATGTCTGCTGCGCAATATGTGAAACGTGATCGGAACTGCCGTTGGTTCCAGATTCGGTCGCCAAACGGGGGTAGCCATGGGAGGCCGGGCGCGCCTGCGGTGACTCAGCGTCTGTTAGGTCGATCAGTCGGTGTCGCGATCAAGGCGACCATGCAGTGGTCGGGATGAGACCCGGTTCAGCTATGACTCAAGCGCCGAGCACCGCGACGTCGTACTCGGACAACTGCCCGTCGGCGGTGATGATGGTCAGATCGAGGAGTTGCGCCTGCGCGATCAAGACGCGGTCGAACGGATCTCGATGATGATCGGGAAGCTCGGCCGTCCGCAACGTGTGGGCATGGTCGACCGGCAGCGGGGAAGTTCCCGAGCGGCGCATGCGGTCGGGCACATAGACGGTCGGTGGCTCGGGCAGCGGGAGCTTTCCGAGCCGGTACTTGATCGCGATCTCCCAGGCGCTGGCGGCCGAGAGCAGCAGGGTGTTGCGGACATCGTGGACGAGTGCCCGGGTTTCATCGCCAAGCCGGCCGGGGTCGGTCTGCATCCACAGCCAGACGTGGGTATCGACCAGGTAGCGACTCACCGGTAGAAGTCTTCGAGTACGTCATCGGGCAGCGGTGCGTCGAAATCATCGGGCACCGCGAACACGCCCTCATCGATACCCAACTGCCGTGTCTCGCGAGGGCGGATCGGCACCAGCTTCGCCACGGGGTCGCCGCCGCGGGCGATCTCGATCTCCTGCCCGCTGTCGATGAGCCGCAGCAGCTCCGACAAGCGTGTTTTCGCTTCGTGGACTCCCACTCGCAGCACGGTGGACTTAGTCATTAGCTTAGTTTAGTCGCGCGAGCTCAGCAGCGATAGGAGTCGATACTGCAGCGGCTGTCCGAGCGCGCAAGGTACACCGCTGATTGCGCCATTGACAAATGGCACAATCGATGGTGTCCTCACTGTCGTGACAGAAGCCGATGGCTCAGAACTTCCGGCTGTACCCACCCGCGCAACGTCGCGTGCGGTGGTCTCGGCCACCGCAACCCGCTGGACGTTGCGCCACCTCAACAACGTCATTCCGATGAATCGACCCGGTGTCTGGTTCGCGCGCGGATTGATCGCCACCATCATGGGCACGCTCGGGTCGATGCCGGACGGGACCAGGATCCTTCCGGTCCGCGGCCCAGGAGTACGGGGTGAATGGGTGCTCGGGCCCGGCGTCGAGTTCGGCCGGCGGGCCGGCTACTACGTGCACGGAAGCGCCTACGTGATCTGCTCGGCGCGCACTCACCGCAAGCTGGTCGCCAGGCTGTCGCAGGCCACCGGCCTGCCGATGTTCGTGGTCGACTACCGGTTGGCGCCCGAGCACCGGTTCCCCACAGCGGCCGACGATGTTGAAGCCGGCTACCGATGGCTGTTGGGCCAGGGGTATCTGGCATCGGACATCGTGATCGGGGCGGACTCCGCCGGGGGCCATCTGACCTGCGACATGCTGCTCGCGCATGCCGGTGAACCGGAGTTTCAGCCTGCCGGTGTGGTGCTGTTCTCGCCGCTGATCGACCTCACGCTGGGGCTGGCCGAACAGCAGGAAGCCGTGCGGCTGGACCCCGCGATATCGGCGGCCGCTGCGCGCGGCCTGGTGGCGCTCTACGTTGCAGGACAGGATCCCGACAACGTGCGTCTTCGGCTCGACTTCAGCCGCGCGGATCGGCTACCGCCGGTGCTCACCCAGGTCGGCGGTTTCGAGATGCTCAGCGCCGACGCGCGATACCTGGACGCCGAGATCCGCCGGGCCGGCGGCGTCAGCACCCTGGAGGTGTGGCCGGGCATGGTCCACGTCTTCCAGGCCCTGCCGCGGCTGGCCCCGGAGTCCAAATCCGCACTGCGCCGCGTGGCGGCCTTCATCGCCGAGGTCTACAGCGACCAGCGATCTGACGAAATCGGAGCGACCTGCTGATGTTCGGAATCGACACGGTGTTCGACACGGTGCTCAGCATCTTTCGCGGCCCGCCCCGCACGGCCAACGCCAAGGCCGTGGTCACCGGCGCCGGCAGTGGCATCGGACGTTCATTCGCCCTGGAACTGGCCCGCCGCGGCGGCGACATCATCTGCGCGGACATCGACGCCGAACGGGCCGCCGAGACGGTCGCCCTGATCGAGCAGCTGCCCACCGGCACCGGGCATGCCGTGCAGTGCGACGTGTCGGACCGCAGCGCGATCGAACTTCTGGCCAAGCAGGCCCAGGAGATCTTCGGCGGCGCGCCCACCCTGGTGATCAACAACGCCGGCGTCGGCATCGGCGGCAAACCCGTCGGCGACATCGGTTTCGAGGACTGGGACTGGGCGCTCGGGATCAACCTGTGGGGCGTGGTGTACGGCTGCGAGATCTTCACGCCGCTGCTGCGGGAAGCCGGTCGCGGCGGGATCATCAACGTGGCCTCGGCGGCCGGATTCGCCGCCGCGCCGTCAATGGCGGCCTACAACGTGTCGAAGGCCGGCGTGATGTCGCTGTCGGAGACCCTGGCCGCCGAACTGGACGGCACCGACGTTGCCGTCACCGTCCTGTGCCCGACGTTCGTGAAGACCAATGTCTTCACCGACGGCCGGATCACCCCCAGCTCGATGAGCCTCAGCCAGCAGCTGGCCCGCTGGACCGGATTGTCTGCCGACAACGTTGCGGCGCGAACCTTGGACGCGCACGACGCCGGCCAGCTGTACGTGGTGCCGCAGCTTGACGCCACCGTCATCTGGCACCTGAAGAGACATTTCCCCGCGCTCTACGCCCGCGGTGCCGGGCTGCTGGGCCGCGTCCTTCCCAAGAACTGACCTCCCACCGACCGCCTCATGAAAGGACACCGCTGATCATGGCGATGGATCTGGACGAAATGCTGCAGAAGATCAAGGACAGGCAATGGGCCTTGGTCGACATCGACTGGGATGCGCCGGGCGCCGAGCTGATCGAGCCGGAGCTGTGGGCCAAGCTCAAGCCGTTCATGACCGACCTGATGTGGATCGAGAATGTCGGCGCCCGCGGATTTGCCGCGCTGGCCAAGAAGGCCCCGACCCCGACGCTGAAGAGCATCTACGAGCACTTCCACGCCGAGGAGCAGAAGCACGCGAACGCCGAGCTGGCGTTGATGCGCCGCTGGGGCATGCTCGACGGCGACGAGATTCCGGCCCCGAGTGTCAACGTGCAGTTGGTGATCACCTGGCTGGACAAGTTCTCCGACGGCATGTCGCTGTCGATCCTGGGCACCGTCATCCCGATGCTGGAAGTGGCGCTGGACGGCGCACTGATCAAGTTCATCACCGACGAGGTCAAAGACCCGGTGGCGCAGGAGGTGTTCAAGCGGATCAACTCCGATGAATCCCGGCACCTGGCGGTCGACTTCGAGGTGATGGACATTCTGGGCCACGCCGACATGCGAAAGCTGCTCGTCGAGTTGGTCGGCAGCTGGATGAACCCCGCACTGCTGATCGGGACGCTGAGCTACTTCCCGCTGCTGAACAAGATGCGCGACAACATCGTGGCGATGGGCGTCAACGAAGAACGCCTCTACCAGGCCATGCGGCGTTTCCAGAACGTCGGGGAACGAAGCGCTTTCGCCCGCCGGGTGCCGATGTACCGGTTCGTCTCCTGGCACGCCAAGAAGGTGATCGACCGCAGTTCCAAGTACCACTGGCTGGCCGACTCGCTGGTGAAGGTCACCGGCGTCATCCCGATGCCGTTGGTGCGGTACACGCCGACCTGGTCGGACGAACTGACCTACGAGCCGGTCGCATAGGGGACTGCATCAATGACCATCTCAGTAGCCATCATCGGCGCCGGCTTCGCCGGAATCGGTGCCGCCATCCGTCTCAAAGACGAGGGCATCACCGATTTCGTGATCTTCGAACGCGATTCGCGTGTCGGCGGCACTTGGCGCGACAACACCTATCCCGGTGCCGCGTGCGACATTCCGTCGCGGCTGTACTCATACAGCTTCGCGCCGAATCCGGAGTGGTCGCACACCTACTCGGGCAGCGACGAGATCCTGTCCTACATCGACCACATGGTCGACTCGTCGGGCATCGCGCCGCACATCCGGTTCGACCACACGGTCACCGGCATCGCCTACGACGCGGAGGCCGGCGAGTGGACCGTGGACCTGGAGGGCCGGGACCCGGTGCGGGCCCGCACCGTGATCGTCGCCTCCGGGCCGCTGGCCAACGCCAGCTTCCCCGAGATCCCCGGGATCGACAGCTACCAGGGGCACAAGATCCACAGCGCGCGTTGGGATCACGACTACGACTTCACCGGCAAGCGGGTCGCGGTGATCGGAACCGGCGCCAGCGGGGTGCAGATCATCCCGGAACTGGTCAAGACCGCCGAGTCGGTCAAGGTCTTCCAGCGCACACCCGGGTGGGTGCTGCCGCGGATCAATCGGTCGACCAGCGGCTGGCTGAAGCGGCTCTACCGGGAACTTCCCGTGGCCCAAAGCCTGACGCGGGCGGCGTGGTTCTGGGGTCACGAGTCGGTGGCCGTCGGCGTGGTGTGGGACACCCCGTTCACGCGGCTCGTCGAAGCGGTGAGCCTCGCGAATCTGCGCATGCAGGTGAAGGATCCGTGGCTGCGCCGCCAGCTCAAACCCGACTTCTCGGCTGGGTGCAAGCGGCTGCTGATGTCCAGCGACTACTACCCGGCGCTGCAGGCCGACAACTGCAAATTGGTGACCTGGCCGATCGCCCGGATTTCGCCGAAGGGGATCCGCACCGTCGAGGGCATCGAGCACCAATTCGACGCCATCGTGTTCGCGACCGGTTTCGACGTGTCCAAGGCCGGGACCCCGTTCCCGGTCTCCGGTCTCGACGGCAGGGACCTGGCGTCCGAATGGAGCCGCGGCGCCTACGCCTATCGCAGCGTTGCGGTGTCGGGATATCCCAACCTGTACTTCACGTTCGGCCCGAATTCTGGACCCGGGCACAGCTCGGCGCTGGTCTACATGGAGGCGCAGATCGACTACATCGTCGACGCGATCGGGGCCCTGCTCCGGTACGGCTGGAAGTCGCTCGACGTGCGGCCCGAGGTCCAACAGGACTACAACGAGGACATCCAGCGCCGGCTGAAATCCACCACCTGGAATTCCGGCTGCCAGAGCTGGTACCTGACCGAGGACGGGTTCAACCCCACCATGTTCCCGGGGTTCGCCACTCAATACGTCAACCAGCTCAAGAAGCTGGACCTGCGCGACTACAAGATCACCGCCCCGCAGGTCAGCGATGAACCGGTGCTGACCGCATAGGCTGCCACGATGACCGAGTACCGGATCGACGACCTCGCGCGGGAGGCGGGGACGACCACGCGCAACGTGCGGGTCTACCAGGAGAGCGGTCTGCTGCCCCGGCCCCAGCGCCGGGGCCGGGTCGCGATCTACACCGACCGGCATCTCAAGCAACTGGAGGCGATCATCCGGCTGCTCAGCGAGGGTTTCACGGTCAAGCACATCCTGAAGTTCCTGACCGGGCTGCAGCGCGGCGAGGATCTGGTCGAGGTGCTCAATCTGGCCGATCTGGGTGAGCTGGTGACCGCGCCGTGGTCACGTCCGGTGTCGCAGACCATGACGCGCGAACAGTTGGAGACCCGGCTGGGACGGCTGGACGCGCCGATGCTGCGTCGACTGACCGACGGCGGCGTGATCGAGCCGACCGACGCCGAGAACGTCTATCGGGTGGCTGATCTTCGTCAGGTCGATGACTTCGCCACGCTGGTTTCGCGCGGTATGCCGCTGACGGCGATACTGCAGGCCACCACCGCCGTCGACAAGAAGCTCGACGAAGCGGCCAGTGTCCTGACCGGCAGCGGATATTCGGAGGTTGTGCGCCAGCGAGGACCCGGCTGGTTGCCGAGCAACGAGACCGAACTCGCCTGGGCGGCCGACCTGGTGGACGCCATGCGCCGCGTGGCGAGGCGATCCGCGCACGCGAGTTTGGACCGGGCCTTCGATGCGGCCGTTCGCGCCGAGCTGCGGCGCTACCGGCAGGAGGGCCAGGAGGGTGAAGAGCACGACGTTCGCCTGGAGGGCAACGCCTGACTCCTTGTCACGTTCTCACCGGTCCATCCGTCACACAATTGACGGAGAGCGACCCGAGGGATGTGACCGGTGGACGACGCGGACTGGCTGGCGAAGCGGTTCGAAGACAAACGCGCCCATCTGCGTGGGGTCGCCTACCGGATGCTGGGGTCACTCGCCGAAGCCGACGACGCGGTGCAGGAGGCGTGGCTGCGGCTGACCCGCACCGACGTCGAGCAGGTCGACAATCTGGCCGGATGGTTGACGACGGTGGTGGCGCGGGTATCCCTGGACATGCTTCGGGTTCGCCATTCGCGGCGTGAGGATCCTCTCGACGCCCGGCTGCCGGACCTGATCCTGGCTTGCGACGATCCCGCTCCCGAAGACGAAGCGGTGCTGGCCGACTCGCTCGGCCTGGCTTTGCTGGTGGTGCTCGACACCCTCACCCCGGCCGAGCGGGTCGCGTTCGTGCTGCACGACACCTTCGGCGTCCCGTTCGAGGAGATCGCGCCCATCGTGGACCGCTCACCGGTCGCCACCCGGCAGTTGGCCAGCCGCGCCCGCCGTCGAGTCCGGGGCGTTCCGGTACCCGACGCGGATCTCGCCCGCCAGCGACAGATCGTCGACGCATTCCTGGCCGCGGCCCGAGGCGGTGACTTTGACGCCCTGGTGGCCACCCTGGATCCCGATGTTCTGGTGCGCGCCGACACCGGAGCGCCACAGCCGCAGGAACTGCGCGGCGCGCACTCCGCCGCCGAGCATGCGCTGCTGTTCGCGCGCCATGCCGAATCCGTTCGGCCGGTCCTGGTCAATGGTGTGGCCGGCGTCGTCGCGCTCGCAGATGGGCGACCGATGTCGGTCATGGGATTCACCGTCGTCGCCGACAAGATCGTCGAAATCGACATCCTCACCGCTGCCGAACGTCTCCGGGAACTCGACATCTGACGTCGTCGGAAACCCGGACTAGACTGTTGATTCCATGGCCCTCCGGCGCGCGGTGCTCGTCATCGCCGACATCGGCGGCTACACCGCCTACATGAACTGGAACCGGACCCATCTGGTGCATGCTCAGATGGCGGTGGCCACGCTGCTCGAATCGGTGATCGACGCCGCCAAGGGCATGAAGCTGGCGAAGCTGGAGGGCGACGCGGCCTTCTTCTGGGCGCCCGACGGTGATGCCCGAAGCCTGGTCAGTGAGCGGCTGACCCGAATGCATCAGGCGTTTGTCGATCGCCGAGCCCGGGTCGAGAACGGCCGCAGCTGTCGGTGCGAGGCTTGCGAGCAGCTGATGAACCTGTCCCTGAAGTTCGTCGCGCATCAGGGCGAGGTGGCCGAGCACAAGGTCAAGCGCCACACCGAACTCGCCGGAGTCGACGTCATCCTGGTGCACCGGATGCTGAAGAACCAGGTGCCGGTACCGGAATACGTGTTGATGACCGAAGCCATCGCGCAGTGCCTCGACGAACCGATCCGCCGAATCTGCACGCCGCTGGTGCACGACTTCGAGGGTCTGGGTGAAACGCCCACGTACTACCTGGATCTGGCGAACTCGGCGGTGCAGCCGTCCGAAGTCGCCATGGGCTTGGGCGACCGCCTGAAATTCCTCCTCAGCGCGCTGCCGTTCGTCTTCGGCGCCAAGGAACCCTGCGAGGGATTCCGCGGCCTGGGCCGCGGTGCCCGGAGCCCTCGGTGGGCTGAGTTTCCGGCACGTTAGGCCTGGCTGTAAGCCGGACCGAGAAACCGCTCCACCATGCTGCGCTGGGCAGCGGGATCACTGAGCGGCCAACACCACAGCGCCAGGAACACGCGTATCAGCCACTGGCCGGCCAACGGATCGTCGTTGTCGTAGCCCAGCATCTCGGCGGCGAACCGGATGACTGTTGGAGAGCTGGTGATCCATTCGCTGACCGGGCCGGTGTGCTTCGGGCGCATGAACTGCGCCAGCGGGTCGGACTGCAGGCGCCGCAGCGCGACCAGGGTTGCGGTGACCACCCGGTCCGGGCCGTCGAGGTCTTCAATGGCTTCGCGTGCCGACTCCACGATGCGTTCGGCGTGTATCGCCACCACAGCGTCGCGGATGGCCGCCTTGCCACCGGCATGCCGGTAGATGGTCGCCGGCGAACAGTGCACCGCGGCCGCCAGGTCCTCGATCGTGAAGGACTCATACCCGCGACGAGCGATGAGACCAGCCGCCGCGGCGTGGTATCCGTTCGGCGGCTGCGCTGCGACGATCCTGTCCCACCAGCCAATCGGTGCGTGCCATCCGTTTCCCCAATCCGAGTAGGCGAAAGCAGTCATCCAGTTTCTCTCAGTGTGAGAATTTTTGCCACAATTTCTCACCCTGATGTGCTGGTGGTTCCCGGTGGCCCGGTCTGGCGGCCACGCGTCGAGCCTCAATGTGTCCGTCAACTTCGTCTTGGCCCGTTGACGGTTCGTTGCGAGCGCCGTCAGCCTGACCTCATGACGGTCGACCCGGTCCGGTTCTTCGGCGCGGACACGATTCAAGATCCGTATCCGCTGTATGACCGGCTACGTGCCGAGGCGCCGGTGCATCAGGTGGGGGATTCGGTCTTCTACGTCGTGTGTGCTTGGGACGCCTTGCTCGAAGCCGTCGAACGTGTCGATGACTTTTCGTCGAACCTCACCGCGACCATGGTCTACCACCCCGACGGCACTGTCACCCCGTTCGACATGGGGCCGCCCGGTGGCCCGGTTCATACCCTTGCCACCGCGGACGACCCGGTGCATGCCCAGCACCGCAAGATCTTGCTGCCGCACTTGTCAGCCAAGCGGGTTCGTACCATCGAAGAGTTCGCGGTAGGCACGGCGGATCGTTTGTGGGCGGAGAACCTACGCGATGGCCACATCGAATGGCTGGGTGCGGTGGCCAACCGGTTGCCCATGATGGTGGTCGCCCGGTTGTTGGGGTTGCCCGACGACGACGTCGACAAGCTCATCCGGCTCGGCTACGCCACGACCACGCTGCTGGACGGCATCGTCACCGCCGAACAGCTCGAAGCGGCCGGCGTGTCGGCGATCGAGCTGTCCGGCTATGTTCTGGAGCACTTCGAAAATGCTGATACCGCAACGGAGTCTGGTCTGATTGCCGACCTGGCCGCCCGCTGCGCCTCGGGGGAGTTGGATCAGTTGCCGGCGTTGGCGATAATGCTGACGCTGTTCAGTGCGGCCGGCGAGTCCACGGCGTCACTGCTGGGTAGTGCGGCGTGGATCCTCGTTGACCGTCCCGACGTTCAACGCCGACTACGTGAGAACCCGGGACTGTTGTCCGCGTTCATCGAAGAGACCCTGCGTCTCGAATCCCCGTTCCGCGGCCACTATCGGCATGTGTGGCGCGACACCACGCTGGCCGGAGTCGACGTCCCCGCCAACTCGCGACTGCTGCTGTTATGGGGCGCAGCCAACCGCGACCCACAGCAGTTCGCCGTACCCAACGAGTTTCACCTCGACCGCGACAGCGCCAAGAATCATGTGTCGTTCGGCAAAGGTGTGCACTTCTGTGTCGGAGCGGCGCTGGCCCGACTGGAAGCCCAGGTCGTGTTGCGGATGTTGTTGGATCGCACCAGCTGGATCGAGGCCGACGACGTCGGCGAGTGGTTGCCCAGCATCCTGGTCCGCCGTCGCTGCAGCCTGCGGCTCGCCGTCAGTTGACGCGGGCCCCTTCGTGATAGGCGACCAGCGCGAAATAATCCCGGCTACAGCCTTCCGGCGACGAAGTCGGCCGCTTGGCTGACCATGCCTGACGAGATATAGGCGCTGGCCAGGTGTTGCGGCCAGTTCTCTCGCCAGGTGTTCGGGTCGGCGGGGTTGCAGACGGGGTCGGCGCCGTGACACTGCTCGATGGTGCGGTCGTTGTAGATCGGATTGAAGTTCGTGATGGGGCCGACCCACTGACTGCCGTTGCCGAACAGCGCAACCGCGGCGATGTGCTCGTCGGCACCCGCCGGCAGCGGATTTCTGAAGCTCCATACCTTGAAGGGGACCGCGAGCACCACGTCGGCGACGGCCGCGCCCAGCGAGTAGCCCCCCGGCACTATGCGGGTGTTCGGGCATCCGTTGATCGTGTTCTGGATGTGGGCGCTCATGTCGTTGGCGCCCTGGTCGATCTGATTGTCGGCGGGGTAGTTCACCGCATACAGACTGACGTTCTTGGAGGTCTTGGAGCGCAGCGCGCTGACGAACGCGTTGCCGACCGCGCCGGCCCCGGGTGATTCCAGGCGCCCGCGGGCGAACACCACTTCGACGTCGGGGCAGGCCGCGCCGGCCGGTGCAACGGCGCCGGGTGCGCCGGCGGGAATCATGACGGGCCCGGTCAGCAGGGCTGCCGCCAACACGATGCCCAGACTTGTGAGTCGCAACCGGCGGGTCGAGGAATCGCTCACGAACTGGATAGTAGTGGGCTCACCCGCTCCGCGACCGATCCAGATACCCGGCCAGCGCATTGGTCAGACCGCGACGGGCCTCGTCGAGATCGGCGTAGGAACCCAGCTGGCGCTCGGAGACCAACCCGCGCATCGCACCGGGGATCAGCGCGGCCACCTCGCGCACCCGTTGGGGATCGACGTCCAGATCGGCGAATGCCTGGTGGCAGGTCGCAAGCCAACTGCGGCCCCAGGAGAACAACTCCGCCGCGGTGCGGGGATACAACCGTTCCAGCTCGTGATGGTCGCGGGGGAGGGCGGCCCGTAGATTCTCGATCGCCCGCGAATCCTGCGACGCCAGACCGTCGTACAGCGTGTCGATGATCGCCGCAACCCGATCCCGCAGCGGCGCATCCGATTTCACTCCGGCAAACGCCGCCATCGCGGCGTTGCGACGTTCGGCGGTGCGGTGCAACACCGCCGCCCAGAAGCCGTCGACGTCGCCGAACTGGTACTGCACCGCACCCCAGGTGGCGCCGCTCTCCTTGGCGATCCGGCTGGCCGACACCGCACCCGGGTCGCCGGTGGCCAGCGAACGCACCGCCGCGTCCAGCATCGCCTCGCGGGTGGCCTGCCCCCGCTTGTTGCTGCGCCGCGGCACCGGTTGCGTCATCCCACGGATCCTAACAACGTTTCCATAGTGACCACTATGATTCTGTGTCGAAGCGCACTATGCTGCGGAAGTCGGCCCGGTCGGAGACCACAGAGAGGACACGTTGACATGGCCAAACCACCCTTGTCGATGAACCCGACAGGCTGGTTTCAAGTGGCCTGGTCCGACGAGATCGGCGTCGGCGACGTCCACACCATGAAGTACTTCGGCCGGGAGATGATCGCCTGGCGCGCGGAGTCCGGTCAGCTCACCGTGATGAACGCCTACTGCGAGCACCTGGGCGCCCACCTTGGCTACGGCGGCACCGTCTGCGGCGAGGTACTGCAATGCCCGTTCCACGGCTGGCAGTGGAACTCCCAGGGCCGCAACGTCTGTATCCCCTATCAGGACAAGCCCAATCGCGGCCGGCGCATCACCACCTATCCCGTCGTGGAACGCAACGAGTCGGTCTACATCTGGAACGACGCGCAGGGGCGCGAGCCCTATTTCGACGCGCCGGACGTGTTCGCCAGCTTCGACGATCGCAGCGCCGCCGACTACTACCCCCAACAACGACTGTTCCGGGCGGGTCTGGAGCTGCATCCGCAGTACGTCCTGGAGAACGGCGTGGATTTCGCCCACTTCAAATATGTGCACCGGACCCCGATCGTGCCGGTGTTCACCCGACACGACTTCGCCGAACCGGTGTCCTACGTCGACTTCACCATCACCTTCGAAGGCGACGACGGGCAGAAGATCGAAGACGTCAACAGCGGTGTGGAAGCCATCAACGGCGGCTTGGGCATCGCGGTGACCAAGAGCTGGGGAATGATCGACAACCGCACCATCTCGGCCATCACCCCCGTCGACGAATCCACTTCCGACGTCCGCTTCATGGTCTATATCGGCCGCTCACCGGCCGGCGGTGATCCGGCCCGCGCCGAGGCCAGGGCGGGCGAGTTCGGGCGGGAAGTGATCCGTCAGTTCGAACAGGACATCCACATCTGGTCGCATCAGCGCTATTCGGACCCGCCCGCCCTGGCGACCGCCGAATACGAGGGATTCACCGCGATCCGCCAGTGGGCCAAGCAGTTCTATCCCGACGGCATCGGCGGCAGCGCTGCCGAGGTCTATGCCCAGAAAGGTTTCACCGCATGAACACAGCCGCCGCACCGGTCCGCGTTTTCCAGGTCGCCACCGGCAACGTCGGGACCGAGATGATCCGGCGGTTCGCCGCCCGGGACGACTTGGAACTGGTCGGCGTGCACTGCTATTCGCCGGACAAGATCGGCAAGGACACCGGCGAGCTGGCCGGAATCGCGCCCAACGGGGTGATCGCGACGGGCAGCGTCGAGGAGATCATCGCGGCCAAGCCGGACGTGCTGACGTTTCACGGCGTGTTCCCCGATGAGGACCTCTACGTTCGGATCCTCGAGGCGGGCATCAACATCGTCACCACCGCCGACTGGATCACCGGCTGGCATCGCGACAAGAACCACCCCCACCCGTCGGGCAAACCGGTGACGCAGCTCCTGCGGGAGGCCGCTGAGTTGGGCGGTGCGACGTTCTACGGCACCGGGATGAACCCGGGCCTCAATCAGATTCTGGGCGTGGTGTGTTCGGCCGACGTCGCCGAGATCGAGAACGTCACCACCATCGAATCCGTCGACGTGTCGTGCCACCACTCCAAGGACACCTGGATCGAGGTCGGCTACGGTCAACCGGCCGACGATCCGGAGATCCCGGCAAAGCTGGAGAAGTTCACCCGGGTCTTCGCCGACAGCGTGCTGATGATGGCCGACTGCTTCGACCTCACTCTCGATGAGGTGACGTTCAACTACGAACTGGGCGTCTGCACCAAGGACGTCGACCTGGGCTGGTACACCCTGCCCAAGGGGTCGTTAGGCGGCAACTACATCAAGTACCAGGGCATGGTGGACGGTGTGCCGCGCATCGAGACGCATCTGGAATGGCAGATGACGCCGTTCACCGAGCCGAACTGGAACATCAAGGGCTGCTACATCACCCGGGTCACCGGCGATCCGTGCGTCTACAACAAGCACATGATCTTCCCCAAACCCGGTGTGGACCTGTCCAACCCGGACAACTTCGCCTCGATCGGAATGACGGTCACCGGGCTGCCCGCCCTCAACGCGATCAAGTCGGTGGTGGCCGCACCGCCCGGCCTGTTGACCAGTGCCGACCTGCCGCTGCGCGGATTCGCCGGGCGCTTCCGCAGGTGACCGTGGCGGGCCGGGTTGTCGCGTTGGCGCGGGGCATGCGCGAGCTGGTGGCCGCCGAGGCCGCCGCATCCGAGCAGGACCGCACACTGACCGCCCCCATCGTCGACGAGATGTGGCGCACTGGTCTGATGTCGGCGTTCAATCCGGCCGCCGCCGGTGGAGTCGAACCGTCCTTCACCGAGATGATCGAGACCTGGATCGAAATGGCCTGGCAGGACGGGTCATTCGGCTGGGTCGGGATCGCCAACATGCCGTCCTCCTTCGCAGCGGCGGCATATCTTCCCGACGACGGCTTCGCGGAGGTGTTCTCCGCGCACGACAACCACGTCACGCTGGGTGGCCAATACTTCCCCAACGGGCAGGGCACCGCCGTCGACGGCGGCTACCGGCTGAGCGGAGCGTGGAGTTTCGGCTCGGGCATCGGCCACTCGCAGTACGTCGCCGCCGGCTTTTTCCCGATGGACGACGGCGAGATGCGCTGGGTCAGCGACGGTGTGCCCGACATGCAGGTCGCGGTCATCCCGCGTGAGCAGATCTCGTTCAACGACGGCTGGCATGTCCAGGGGCTCAAGGCAACCGGCTCCTACGACTACAGCGCGCAGGACGTGTTCGTGCCGCGGCGCCGGACGTTTCGACTGTTCTGTCGCGAACCGTTTCGGGGTGGATCGCCGGCCGCCCGGATGGGGTTGATGCCGGTGACGGCTGCCGGACACGCATCCTGGGCACTCGGTGTCGCCAAGAGCATGCTTGACGACGTCACCGAGCTGGCGGCCACCAAGTACCGCATGAGCGATATGGCGGCGTTGGCCACTCGCCAGACCTTTCAGAAGGGCCTGGCCCACCACGTCGCCGCCTGGCGGGCCGCCCGGTTGCTGGTGCTTGACGCCTTCACCACCGCCGAGGCCACCGTCGCCGCGGGCGAAGACCTGACGCCGGGCTTGCGGGCCGATATGCGGGTGGCCGCCGTCTACGCTACCGATACAGCCAGAAACTGTGCCGAATGGGCACATCTGGTCGCCGGAACCACGGCGATCCGGGAGGGCAGCCGCTTCGAACGCGCATTCCGAGACATCTACACCGGAACCCAGCACGCCTTCATCAGCGAGAAGGTCGCCATCGACGCGGCCCAGATCTGGCTCGGTCTTATCGACGACCAGTTCGGGCTCTGAACCGCGGCCGGCTCAGGGGGCCTCGGCGGGCAGCGGCGTGCCGGAGCTGCCTTCGGGCAGTGGGGTTCCGGAGCTGCCGGGCGGCGGTGCGGCAGGTCCCGGCCTGGAGGGGCGCTGCGATGGGGGGCGGACCTGGGCCGGTGCCGGTGACCGCTGGCCGCTGCCGCCGCTGGCCGGAGCCTGCGACGACCCGGCGGCCGGCGGCTGCGACGGAGCCTGGGGCTGGGGCGCGGGCGGCGGAGACTGCGGTGCCGGCGCCACCCACCGGATCTGGTCGGCGCCGCCGACCTGGTACACCATGCTGTTGGGTGCGTCGCCGGTGACGTCGAAGTAGACCTTGCCGGTGGTCTTCTGGCCCTGGGCGAGGCCGGTCGGCACGATGCCGTGCGCCGTGGGCACGGTGAACAGCGATTGATAGTTCTGGCCGCTGGCCGAGCGGGCACTGAGGTTGGCGACGATCGGGAAAACGGTGCCCTGGATCGCCTCGTCGGTGGCGGTGGCCTCCCACAGGGTGCCGCGCGGCTGGTAGGGGATGGCATCCGAGCTGGGCCGCAGATCGTTGACCGTCCAGCCGTGGACCCCGGGGCCCTCCGCCACGGTGCCCTGGGTGCCGATCGGGTGGGTGGCCGGGTCAGGTCCTTCTGCCGCGGCGATCCCGGTGCTCAATATTCCGGTGGCGGCCAGCGCCCCCGCGGCCAGGGCGATCGAGATGGACTTCATGGGTCTGACTCCTCGGTTCGGCTGCGTCCCGATGGCATTGGTACTCAAGTACTGAATCGTAACGGGCTACCGACCAGGCTACCCAGAAACGAGTCCGGCCCGGCCCCGCAGGAGCGGAGGCCGGGCCGGGCTGACGATCCAGAACTAGCCGGCGGAGTGGCTCGCGCCGCTGGCCGAGGGGGTCCCGGGGGTGGCGGGGATCGGCGTGCCCTGGCTTCCTGGGCTTCCTGCCGAAACCGATGCCGCGCCCTCCGAACCCGCCGTCGGCGCACCCGGGGTCTCCGGCGGCAGCGGTGTGCCCGAGCTGCCGGACGCCGCGGCCGGCGTCTCGGGCTTGGCGGGGGCACCCGGGGCCTGCTGCGAGGACGGGGCCGAGCCGGCGGCGGGAGCCGACGACTCCGCGGCGCCCGAGGTGGCCGGGGTCTCGGTGCTACCCGTGGCAGAGGTGCCGCCCGTGGCAGAGGTGCCGCCCGTGGAAGCCGGGGTTTCCGAACCGGCCGCCGATGCCGGGGTGCCGTCGGCCTCGGCCGGAAGCGGGGTGCCCTGGCTGCCGGCGGTGGCCGGCGTGGTGCCGGTAGCGGCCGGCGCGCCCTGGGTGCCCTGGGTGCCCGACTGGGCGGGCTTCGGGCTGGTGGCCGCCGGAGTGGACGGGCGCTGCGCACCGGTGGCGGCCGGAGTCGACGAACCACCGCCGGTCGGCGCGGCCGGTGCCGCGGGCGTCCAGACCAACAGGTCCTTACCGGCGCCCTGGTAGACCGCACTGTTGGGAGCGTCGCCGGTGACGTCGAAGTAGACCTTGCCGCTGGTCTTCTGACCCTGCGTCAGGTTGGAGGGGTTCACACCTTGCGGGGTGGCAACCGTGAACAGGGCCGGGTAGGTCTGACCGCTCGGTGAGCGGGCGCCGAGGTTGGCGACCACCGGAGTGACAGTGCCCTGGATGGCAACGTCGGTGGCGGTGGCCTCCCACAGGGTGCCGCGCGGCTGGTAGGGGATGGGGTCCGAGCTGGGACGCAGGTCGCTGACCGTCCAGCCCTGGATGACCCCGCCGTTCTCCACCGTGCCCTGGGTGCCGATCGGGTGGGTCGTCGGCGCCGGGTCACCGGCGTCCGCGCTGGCGATCGCGGCGCTGAAGGCTCCGGCGGCGGCCAACGCCCCGGCTGCTGCCACGGCGGTAGTGATCAACTTCATCGTTGGTGGACTCCTCGGTTCGACTGGATCTCGGGGTTGATGCGGGTTGATGTGTGCGGCGGTGCAGTGATTCCAGACCGTGAATCCTAACGGATTTGACGTCGCGGTTTATTCGCCTCGGCGGGTTCGTCAGGAATGCGAACTCCACCAGGTATAGAACTGCTCCAGGGTGGGCGTGCTGCGTTCGGTGTGCAGCGAGCCGATCACCAGGTTGTCGTCGTTGGTCCACGCCAGCGTGGGGGAGCCCTGGCGCATACCGCACACCAGCATCCCGCTCGACTTGTCCGGGGTTGCGGTGCGATGCCAGGCGCCCGGCGACTGGATTCGTCCCGGGCAGGTGACGACGGTGGTGGCCTGCACCGTGTTGTCGAAGCTCAGGCGCAGCGCGCCGGCATCCGGAAACAGTGAGTAGGTCGCCGAAGGAGGCCCGTCGAGGTCGACGTTGCGGCCGCAGTTCACCTCCGCGATGGCGCCTCCCAAGGGTGTGGTCGACGTACAGGTGCCCTGCGGATAGCCCGAGGGCAGCAGTTTGAGCAGTCGCGCCTGGGCCTCAGCGGATGACACGGTCGTCGTGGGCTGACTCGCTCCCGCGGCCGAACCCGAGGTGTCGGTGTCGGCGGCCAGTTCGTCGGAACGCGATCGGTTCATCATCCAGGTGATCAGCCCCACGACTACGAGCAATACCGCGGCGATACGCAGCATGAGTCGGCGTTTGCCGGGATCTTGATGCAGGGGAAGCTGCCGTGCCGAGTTGAACCAGTCGTCGTCGGCGGTCGAGATGCGGGGCACGCTGTGTGGCGCGGCCAGGGAGGGCGCGGTGCTGGGCTCCGGTATCGGTGCGGGCTCGGATGGCGGGTCTGAGTGCACCGGCGGCACTTCGATCTGCGCCGGGGGCGGCTCGGCCGGCACGGTGGGCGGGATCGCAGGTTCGGCGGGCGGCACCTGCGCAGTCGGATGCGCCACCGGGGGCTCAGGCCGTTCGGCGGGGGGCGTCTCGGTCGGAACCGATGATGGCGCACTCGGACTCGGCTGCTCGATCAACGGCGGGGTGGCCTGCTGGCTGGTCTCGTAGATATGCAGCGTCCGGTGCTGATCGGGCGCGCTGAGTGCCTGGTAGGCCGCGGTGGCCAACTCCGCTGCGGTGGCATAGCGCTCCCGAGGGTCCTTGGCCATGCCCTTGGCGATCACCGCGTCCAGGGTGGCCGGGATAGTCGCTCCGGCATGGCTGGGTCGCGGAATCGGCTTGTTCTGGTGTGCGTTGGCCAGCATCTTGTAGCTGTCCGCCCGGTACGGGGGCGAGCCCGTAAGGCACTGGTAGAGCACACACGCCAGCGAGTAGATGTCCACGCCGGGACCGAACTCACCGCCGGAGAACAGCTCCGGTGCGGCGTACTTCCAGCGGGCGCCCGCATTGTCCGCGTCGGCCGCGCCGGCCCCGGGGGCGCCGTTCAGCCCGAAGTCCACCAGATAGACGAAGTCGTCGTCGGTCAGCAGGATGTTGCGCGGTTTGACGCCCTGATGGATCACCCCGGCACCATGCGCGGCGTCCAGTGCGGATGCGGCCTGCCAGACGATGTTCACCGCGCGGGGTGGCGGCAGTACGCCGGTGCGCTTCAGCAGCGCGGCCAAGTCGACGCCCGAGACCAGGGGCATATCGATGAACACTTCGCCGTCCAGTTCGCCGTAGTCGCGGACGGGAACCACGTGCGGCTCCTGGACCCGCCCGACGACGAGCGCCTCACGCTGCAACCATTCCCGGAACGCCGGGTCCCGGCCCATCGCCGGTGCGAGCAGTTTGACTGCGGCGGTGCGGTCCTTCTGCGTGTCGAATGCCTCGTACACCTCACCGGTGGCTCCGCGCCCCAGCAGTCGTTTGATGAGGTAACGCCCAACGCGTGAACCGGTCCGCGAACTCGACGCGGTCTCGCCCATCACCGACTCCTCAAGCAAACCCATGAACCCCGATCACCGGAACTGCGAGCCCGGCGACATTGCCGTCAATGATTTCATCATTGAACCCGGCGGCGATCAGCCGGTAGCGACAACTTCTGCCGATTGGTCACCGGCCGGTGAGGTTGCTGATCGTCATGATCTCCAGATTGCGGTACGCGCGCCCGGTGGGCTGCACAAGATCGTGGAACCAGACCTGCGGCTCCGCGGTGTAGGGATTGTCCCAGGAGTCCCATGGCAGGTAGGTCTGCGTTCTGCCGGCGACGAAACCCCAGTTGTAGGCGCCGACATTGTGACGCTTCATGATCGGCAGAATTCCGTCAATGGTGTTGCCGCGGGTGCGGGCCAGGTACTCGGTACACATCATCGGCCGGCCCAGCGGCGCGAGCTCGGCGATGCGCTCACTGAACGTCGCGGGTTGGTCGTAGGAGTGGAACGTGATGACGTCGGAGTTGTTGAGCTGGGTGTTGACGATCGCACTGCCCTGTCGTGAGCCCTCCCAGATCCCACTGGTCAGCGGCTGACGGGCATCGACCGACCGCGCCCAGTTGAACACCTGTGGGAGCAGGTCACTGATGAGGTCCAGCTTGTCGGACCGTTCGACGCTGCTGTACTCGCGGGCCATGTTGTCCGGTTCGTTCCACAGATCCCACGCCAGAATCCGCTCGTCGTAGCGGAATTGGGTCATCACGCCGGTGACGTAGTCATACAGGGTGCGGTAGTAATTGCGGTCGCCGAGTCGCTCGGCTCCCGGACTCTGGACCCATCGCGAGTTGTGGATACCGACCCGGGGAGCGGGCTGCGGTCCGGCCTTGGGGTGCGGGTCCCAGCAGGAGTCGAACAGCACGAACGTCGGCTTGATGCGGTGGCGGGCGGCGACGGAGACGAACTGCGCCAGTCGGTACTGGAAGCCCTTGCGGTCGGCGGCCCACAGCTGGTCGTGCAGGAACACCCGCACGGTGTTGAAGCCCGCTGACTGGGCCCAGCCCAGCTCGGCGTCGATGCGCCGCAGATCGAAGGTCGCGGGCTGGAACATCTCGAGCTGGTTGACTGCGGTCGAGGTGATGTAGTTGGAGCCGACGGGCCAGCCCTGCGCCTGGTACCAGCGGTTTACCCGGTCGATCGACCAGCGGCCGGGGTCTGCACCGGCTCTCGGGATCCGGCTGAGCGTGGGACCCGCCGCCAACAGGAGGGGGAGCCCCAGTGCCGTTCGACGTTTCACGAAGTGACCATAACGTCCGGACCTGTGGCATGGTGTCCGAACGTGCGGCCTGTCGCGGAGCAAATCGGGCTGTCGCAACAGTGGCAACAGCAGCCCCCTAGACTGCACCGATACTCCTCAGTCCCATTCGTGTTGCCGGGAGGCCGACTATGTCGCAGCACCTGCAGGACAAGGTCGTCGTCATCACCGGCGCCGGCGGTGGATTCGGCAAACTGATCGCCGAGAAGTGTGCCGCCGGGGGTGCCCGCGTCGTCGGCGTCGACATCGGCGCGGAGAGCCTCGCGGCGGTCTTCGACGGGATCCGTGAGGCCGGACAGTCCGGTACTTACAAGGTCGCCGACGTCACCGACATGGAGCAGATGAAAGCCGTTGTGCAGCATGCGGTGCAGACCTTCGGCGCGGTGGACGTCATTGTCAACAACGCCGGCGTGATGCCGCTGGCCTACTTCGCCGACCACGAGAAGGCCTGGCAGCAGTGGCACCGGGCGATCGACATCAACATCAAGGGCGTGGTGAACGGGATCTCCGCCGTCTACGACCAGATGATCAGCCAGGGCCGGGGGCACGTCGTCAACATCTCGTCGATCTACGGCAACGCCGGGGTGGCCGGATCCGGGGTCTACAGCGCCACCAAGGCCGCGGTCACCGTGCTGTCGGACTCCCTGCGCAGCGAGGCGAAGGGAAAGATCAAGGTGACCACGGTCAAGCCGACCGGCGTGCTGGGCACCAATCTCGGCCGGGGCGTGGTCAACGGCGCGGCGATCATGGGCATCGTCGGCTCCCGCGGCCAGAGCTACATGCAATCGGTCACCGCCTTCGCCGAGGGCACCCTGACAGCAGAACAGACCGACGTCGACTCGGTGAAGTACTGGCTGATCACCCCCGACGATCTCGCCGAGGCGGTGGTACACGTCATCGACCAGCCCTGGGGCATCAGCATCAGTGACATCACCGTGCGGGCCAGCGGCGAAGACTACATCTACTGACGCCGAGGCGGTACGTGACGATGTCTCCGGAGTCTCCCGACACCGACTGGGATTCACCGGCCTACACCGCAGCCGAAGCCGCCCACTATCACGCCGTCGGCTGGTGGTCGCAGACCACGCTGTCGGATGCGGTGCGCCGCAATGCGCAACGCTTCCCCGACCGGGGGTCCTATACCGACTACCTCGGCGGGGCACTGAGCTGGCAGGAATTCGACGCCGCGGTCGACGAGCTGGCTGCTCGGCTGGCGGGGGCGGGCGTGCGGCCCGGCGACCGGATCGCGGTGTGGCATCGCGATTCCGCGGCGATTCATGTGCTGTTCGTGGCGCTCGAGCGGTGCGGCGCGGTGGTGGTGGGTAACGGAGCGCGGGCCGGAACGCGGGAGGTGAACGCGATCCTGGCCGCCTCGCAGGCGAAGCTGTTGATCACCGACGAGCAGCGGTACGCGGCCGCGACCGACCTCGACATCGAAACGTTGAGCATCGATGAGCTGAACGGGGCTGCCGTAACCGGTGTGCCGGGTCCGCAACTCGGCCCGGACGAGGTCTTCCTGATCAACTCCACCTCCGGCACCACCGGACTGCCCAAGTGCGTGGTGCACACCCAGAACCGCTGGCACTACTTCCACCAGCTGGCCGTCGCCAATGGGCAGCTGGGCGCCGACGACGTCTTTCTGCCGATCATTCCCACCCCGTTCGGCTTCGGGCTCTGGACCAGCCACACCACCCCGATCCACCTCGGTGCCACCGCGGTCTTGCTCGACCGCTTCACCGCGGCGGCAACCTGCGCTGCGATCGAGCGGCACCGAGTCAGCGTTTTGTGCTGCGTCAGCACGCAATTGACGATGATGATGGCGGATCCGGCCAGCCGCGCATGTGACCTGAGTTCGCTGCGCGTGGTGTTCACCGGCGGCGAGGCATTGCCCTATCGGCCCGCCGCGGAGTTCGAGGAGCTCACCGGCGCGAAGATTCTGCAGTTCTACGGCTCCAACGAGACGGGGCTGCTCAGCGCGACCACTCTGGACGACCCGCTGGAGCGGCGGCTGCGTACCGGTGGGCGGATCGTCCCGGAGATGGCGGTCCGGCTTTTCGGCGGCGAAGACGGCAACACCGACGTGACCGACACGGGTCGGGGACAACCCGCATGCCGCGGACCCGCGACCAGCCTGGGCTACCTGAACGGGGTCGACCACGACAAGCTGTTCACCCCCGACGGCTGGATGCGGATGGGGGACATCTGTGAGATCGATGCCGACGGCTATCTGAGTGTCACCGGCCGGACATCGGACTTCATTCTGCGAGGCGGCAAGAACATCAGTGCCGCCCAGGTCGAAGATGCGGTCATGACCCATCCCGCGATCGCGGTGGCCGCCGCGGTGCCGATGCCCGATGAGGTGTTCGGCGAAAAGGTCTGTGTCTTTGTTGAACTGGCGGGCGTCGAACCGGCGGGCGAGGGCACTCTTGAGTTGCCCGAACTCGTCGAGCATCTGCTGGCGCTGGGGGTGTCGAAGGAACTGCTGCCGGAGCGCTTGGTCGTCGTCGATGAACTGCCGCGCTCCTCGGGCGGCAAGATCGCCAAGGGCCAGCTGCGGGAAGAGATTCAGTCCGGGGAGGATCGCTGAACGCCACGTGCGCCAGCCGTTGCATCGTCGTCATCGAGGAGCTCGGGGTGCATCACCGTCGGCGGCTTGAGCTGCTTGTCGCCATGCCTCCCGTACGGTCGGACGCGCTAGACGTGTCAGAGCCGGGAGTTGTCAGCGGCGTTCGGTAGGGTCCGTCGGCGTGACCGCGAATGTGACCCTCAAACCGGTGAATGCCCGCCTTGCCGACGAACTCGAAGTAGCCGAACGGCAGGTCGCGGCCGCGGTGGCGCTGCTCGACGAGGGGGCGACGGTTCCGTTCATCGCCCGCTACCGCAAGGAGGTCACCGGCAGTCTCGACGACGGCCAGCTGCGCACCCTCGAGGAGCGGCTGCGCTACCTGCGTGAGCTCGACGACCGTCGGGCCGCGGTGCTGTCCTCGATCGAGGAGCAGGGCAAGCTCACCGACGAGCTGCGAAACGCGCTGCTGTCGGCCGACACCAAAGCCCGCGTGGAGGACATCTACCTGCCCTACAAGCCCAAGCGACGCACCAAGGCGCAGATCGCGCGAGAAGCCGGCTTGGAGCCGCTGGCCGAGCGGCTGCTCGCGGACCCCGCACTGGACCCCCAGCAGCTCGCGTCGGAGTACACCGGCGAGGAGGTCGCCGACGCCGCGGCCGCACTGGGGGGTGCCCGCGCGATTCTGGTCGAACGCGCCGCCGAGGATGCCGAGCTGGTGGGCGCGGTCCGGGAGAAGTTCTGGACCTCCGGTTCGCTGCGGACCGCGCCACGATCCCAAGAGGCAGCGAAAAGTGCCGCGGCACAGAAGTTCCGGGACTACTTCGAGTTCACCGAAGCGCTCGATTCCATGCCGTCGCATCGTGTGCTGGCCGTGCTGCGAGGTGAGAAGGAGGAGGCCCTGGCGTTGTCCTTCGAGGGCGGCGGTGACGAGCCCTACCAGGCGATGGTGGCGAAATCGCTCGGTGTGGACATGACCGGACCCGGCCAGGCGACGCCCTGGCTGGCCGAGACCGTGCGGTGGGCGTGGGACACCCGGCTGGCGTTCTCGGCGGCGGTCGACGCCCGAATGCGGCTCAAGCAGCGTGCCGAACAGGACGCGGTGGCGGTGTTCGCCAAGAACCTCAAGGATCTGCTGCTGGCCGCGCCGGCGGGCAACCGCACCACCCTCGGACTGGACCCGGGATTTCGCACCGGGGTGAAGGTGGCCGTCGTCGACGGCACCGGCAAGGTCCTCGACACCTGCGCGATCTTCCCCCACCAACCCCAGAAGCAGTGGGATCAGGCCAAGGCGGCGCTGGCCGCACTGGTTGCCCGCCACGGTGTCGACCTGATCGCCGTCGGCAACGGCACCGCGTCGCGGGAGACCGACGCCCTGGCCGCCGAGCTGATCGCAGACCTCAAGGCCGCCGGCGCCCCCGCACCGGTCAAGGCGATGGTCAGCGAGGCCGGCGCCTCGGTGTACTCGGCGTCGGCCTACGCCGCGCATGAACTGCCGGAGCTGGACGTCACCCTGCGCGGGGCGGTGTCGATCGCCCGTCGGCTGCAGGATCCGTTGGCCGAGCTGGTCAAGATCGAGCCGAAGTCGATCGGCGTGGGCCAGTACCAACACGACGTGACGCCCGGAACGCTGGCGCGCAGCCTCGACGCCGTGGTCGAGGACGCCGTGAACGCCGTCGGCGTCGACCTCAACACCGCGTCGGCGCCGCTGCTGGCCAAGGTGTCCGGGGTGTCGGAATCGCTGGCCGAAGCCATTGTGGCGCACCGCGACCAGACCGGGCCGTTCCGCAATCGGGCCGCCCTGCTCGACGTGCCACGCTTGGGGCCCAAGGCATTCGAGCAATGCGCGGGCTTCCTGCGCATCCGCGACGGTGACGACCCGCTGGACTCCTCGGGGGTGCATCCCGAGGCATACCCGGTGGTCCGACGCATCCTGGACCGTGCGCAGGTCACCCTGGCCGAGATCATCGGTGACGAACGGCTGCTGCGATCGCTGCGACCCGGCGACTTCGCCGACGACCGGTTCGGGCTGCCGACCGTGACCGACATCCTCGCCGAATTGGAGAAACCGGGCCGCGACCCGAGGCCGGCATTCTCCACGGCCACGTTCGCCGCGGGTGTGGAGAAGGTGGCCGACCTCAAGGTGGGCATGGTGCTGGAGGGCGTGGTGACCAACGTCGCGGCCTTCGGCGCGTTTGTGGATGTCGGCGTGCACCAGGACGGTCTGGTGCACGTCTCGGCGATGGCGGACCGCTTCGTCTCCGATCCACACGAGGTGGTCCGTTCCGGCCAGGTGGTCAAGGTGAAGGTCGTCGATGTCGACATCGACCGTCAGCGGATCGGGCTGAGCCTGCGGCTGGGGGACAACGCGAACAAGCCGGCCCGCGGCCCGGTCGCCAAACCCGCTGCGCGCGGGGACACCGCCAAGCAGAATCGGGGACGGCGCCCCGGCAACGGTGCCGGTCGCCGGGACACGGCCCCGGCAGGCGGGTCGATGGCTCAGGCGCTACGTGACGCCGGGTTCGGAAGGTAGGGATGGATGGCCACGGTAGACAGCTCATCCCTTGAGGCCACGCAGAAGTTCGCCGACATCGTCGGCGCGTCCGGGCTCCTGACCGGCGAGCAGATCGGCCCCGACTACGCCCACGACGAGGCACTGGTCGGTGCACCGGTGACACCGCGTTACGTCGCCCGCCCGCAGACCGCCGAACAGGTCGCGGAGCTGCTGGCCGCGGCGACCGAAGCCAAGGTTCCGGTGACCGCCCGCGGATCGGGCACCGGACTGTCCGGTGGAGCGCGGCCGTGCGCCGACGGTCTGTTGATCTCTTTCGAACGAATGAACGCGATCCTGGAGATCGACACCGACAACCAGGTCGCGGTGGTGCAGCCCGGGGTCACCCTGGCCGACCTTGACACCGCGACCGCCGAGGCGGGGTTGATGTACACCGTCTTCCCCGGCGAACTGTCCGCCAGTGTCGGTGGCAACGTCGGCACCAACGCCGGCGGCATGCGCGCGATCAAGTACGGCGTGACCCGCCACAACGTGCTCGGGCTGCAGGCCGCGCTGCCGACCGGTGAGCTGATCCGCACCGGTGGCCGGATCACCAAGCTGTCCACCGGATATGACCTGACCCAGTTGATCATCGGCTCGGAGGGCACCTGCGCGCTGGCCACCGAGGTGACCGTGCGGCTCTATCCGCGGCTGGCGCACTCCGCGACCCTGCTGGCGCCGTTCACGGACCTGCCCGCGGTGATGCGTGCCGTGCCGACGGTGGTGCGCAGCGGCGTGGACCCGGTGATTCTCGAATACGTCGACAAACTCACCCTGGCCGCGATCAGCTACTCCCAAAGCCTCAATCTGGGTATCCCCGACGCGGTCCGCGAGACCGCCGAGGCGTACCTGGTGATCGGGGTGGAGAACCGCGACCGCGACCGCCTCGACGACGACGTGGCCATGCTGGGCGAACTGCTGGGCTCACTCGGGGCGGTCGATGTCTATGTGCTGGAGGGTAATTCGGCACACGCCCTGATCGAGGCCCGCGAAAGGGCGTTCTGGACGGCCAAGGCCGCCGGCGCCCACGACGTCATCGACGTGGTGGTCCCGCGTGCGGTGATGCACCAGTTCTTCACCCGGGCGCAAGAATTCGCCCAAGCGGCGGGCGCCGGGGTGGTCGGCTGTGGCCACGCCGGCGACGGCAACGTCCACCTGGCGGTGTTCTGCGCCGACGACGATGCGCGGCACCGGCTGTTGCACGACATCTTCTCGGCTGCGATGACGCTGGGCGGCGCCATCTCCGGTGAGCACGGCCTGGGACGGGTGAAGACCCAGCATTTCCTGGAACTCGAGGATCCGGTCAAGATCGCCCTGATGCGCCGGATCAAAGATGCCTTCGACCCGGCCGGGATCCTCAACCCCGGCGTGCTTCTATAGGCAGCAGATCGCGAGCGTCCGGCAAGGCAATAGGCCGGTGCACATTTCGGTGCCCGGCAAGAAAGGCAGCCACATGACTAACGGAGCGCAGGCCCTGATCGCCACCTTGGTCGACAGCGGTGTGCAGGTCTGCTTCGCCAACCCCGGCACCTCCGAGATGCACTTCGTGGCCGCACTGGACTCGGTGCCGCAGATGCGCGGGGTGTTGTGCCTGTTCGAAGGCGTGGTGACCGGAGCCGCCGACGGGTATGCCCGGATCGCCGAGAAGCCGGCCGCCACCCTGCTGCACCTCGGGCCCGGGCTGGGCAACGGCCTGGCCAACCTGCACAACGCCCGCCGCGCGCATGTGCCGGTGGTCAACGTCATCGGGGACCACGCCACCTACCACAAGAAGTACGACGCGCCGCTGGAATCCGACATCGAGCCGCTGACCGACTGGACCCACGGCTGGGTGCGCCGCACCGGTTCCGGTGGTGACGTCGGGCGTGATGCCGCCGAAGCGGTGGCGGCATCGATGGCCAGCCCCGCGCAGGTGGCCAACCTGATCCTGCCCGCCGACATCTCCTGGGACGAGGGTGCGCAAGCGGCCAGCCCGGTGGACCCGGTCCCCGCGGCTGCGCCCGACGCGCAGGTCATCGCCGAGATCGCCGATGTGCTGCGCAGCGGTGAGCCGGTGGCATTGCTGATCGGTGGACCCGCCGCGGCCGACGTGGGCGCGCTGGAGGCCACCGACCGGATCGCCGCCGCAACCGGTGCCCGCGCGCTGGTCGAGACCTTCCCGGCCCGGCTGACCCGCGGCGCCGGGGTTCCGGCGATCGACCGCCTCGGCTACCTGGCCGAGCAGGCCGCGTTCCAACTGGACGGGATCAAGCACCTGGTGGTGGCCGGTACCCGGGCCCCGGTGTCGTTCTTCGCCTATCCCGGCAAGCCCAGCGACCTGGTTCCGGAAGGATGCGCCGTCCACAATCTGGCCGGCCTCGAGACGGATGTGGCGGCCGCGCTGGTGCAGCTGGCCGAGGCGGTGGCGCCCGGGGCGCAGCCGCGGCCGGCGCCCGCGGCCGTCCCCGACCTGCCGACCGGGCAGCTCACAGCGCAGAACTGGGTGCAGGTGATCGCGGCCCTGCTGCCGGACGACGCGATCATCTCCGATGAGTCCAACACCTCGGGCCTGATGCTGCCCGCGACCACGGCCGGCGCACCGCGCCACGACGTGCTCACGCTCACCGGCGGGGCGATCGGCCAGGGCCTGCCGGTCGCGCTGGGCGCCGCCGTCGCCGCGCCGGATCGGCCGGTGATCGCGTTGCAGGCGGACGGCAGCGCGGCCTACACCATCTCCGCGTTGTGGTCGATGGCGCGGGAGAACGTCAACGTCACCACGGTGCTGATCAACAACAGCTCGTATGCGATCCTGCGCATGGAACTGGCCCGGGTGGGCGCCGAAGGCGGGGGGCCGAAAGCGAACAACCTGCTCGACCTGTCACGGCCGAACATGGACTTCGCGAAGATCGCCGAGGGGTTCGGGGTGCCGGCGACGGTGGCGACCACCTGCGAGGAACTCGCCGAACAGTTCCGCCGTGCCCTGGCCGAGCCGGGGCCGCACCTGATCGACGCGCGGATCCCGGCGCTGTTCTGACGCGTACTAGCCGATGCTCTGGCCCGCGGTGAGGCGGCCCGCGACGAAGCTGGCGGCCTCGTCGGCCTTGCCGTCCTGCACGTACATCAGGTGCGGGACGACGCTGCCGCTGTCCTCGCAGTAGATGTCGCCCGCGAGGCAGAAGTCGATGGCCTTCGGGCGGTAGGACGCGGCCAGGACCGGCAGCGGGCCGCCCCACAACGAGGTCGAGTACGGACTCGACGGCGGGCCGAAGAGCGCCACCGCGGCGACGTGGTTGGCGACCTGGGCCGGCAGTGAGTTGCTGGACATCTCGATGACGCTGGCGCCCTGAGAGTAGCCGCCGAGCACGAGCTTGGTGTTCGGGCAGTTGGCGACCGTGCCCTGGATGTGGGAGGTGGCGTCCGCTTCACCGAGCTCTGCGCTGTTGCGGTAGTCGGTGCTGGCCGGGTACGCAACCGGGTAGACGTGGACGTCGCGGCCGGGGAGCTGGTCCCGGAGTGCAGCCACGAATGCCTCGCCGACGTCTCCGAGCCCGACGGGCTGACCGGAGCCGCGGGCGAAGACCACCTCGGTGTCCGGGCAGGCCTCGGCGGCGGCGATCGGCATGCCACCCGGGGCGCCCACCAGCGTTCCCGTCAGCATCACGGCGGCAGCGACGGTGCGAACAGTGTTACGCAAGTTCATCCTTCAAATGCTGCCATGCTCCGGTCTGGCGACCGGCTCTCGGGTCGGAGTTCAGCGCTGCGGGCAGGGCGAACAGCAAATCACAAAGCCGGTGCCGCATCACGAAGGCGGTGGTTGCAGCCGGTTTGCCGCGTAGGCCGCGCCCTCGTCGGCGATCCCGTCGTAGGCGCCGGGGGCGTGCGCGGCGAAATTCATGCCCTCGGAGCAGACCGGGTCTTCCGGTGCACACAGCTGGATGGTCTTGGCCAGGTACGCGGGGCCGATAGCCAGCGGCGGCTGGCCGAGGAAATTCATCGCCCGATCGTTCGGGGTGCCGAACAGCACCACGGCGGCGACGTGGTCGGCCACCTCCGGGGGCATCGGCTGTGGTACATCGATGCCGTGCACCCCGTCGGGGATGACGCTGGCGGTGGAGAAACCCATCACCGCGGCGCCCTGCGAGAAGCCGCCCAGCACCATCTTGGTCTTGGGGCACGTCGCCGCGGTGGCCTCGATGTGGGCGGTGGCGTCCCTGATGCCCTGAATGCCGGTCGGCCAGTCATTGGTGGCGGGGTAGTCGATCGCGTACACCTCCACCGAGCGGTCCGGTACCCGGGCCCTCAGAGCGTCGACGAATGCTTGCCCGGTCTCGCCGAGCCCGGCCTCCTCGCCGGTACCCCTAGCAAACAACGTCTGGACGTCCGGGCACGGCTCGGCAAAGGCGGATGGGGTCGTGATGGCGGTGCTCTGCAGCAGCCAGGTCAGGGCCAGCGCAACACCGAGAATACGAAGGAGCTGACGTGTGTTCACCGGACCATGGTGGCATACGAATCTGGTGGTGCGAAGCCGACACCCCTGGGAGAAAACGTATTTGAAAATTACCGACCGGCTGCGTAGCCACACGCTGTGTAGCCCGTAGCGGCCATCTGAGTCGTCGCTGAGATCAACTCCAACGGGCCTACGGTCGCCTCAGCGTGTTGCTCGGTGTCGATGAAGTGACCACCGGTCCGTCGTTCTGGAGCAAACTCCAAGGGCGGCCGCGACGGTGGGTGCGAGCAGCAGAATCCTCAGCCCGGTCGCCCCGAATGAGGCCGGTCAACGCTCGGGTGAGGGCGACAGACCACTTATCAATTCAACGCGGCGCGGCGCACAACGCGGTTCACCGCGCGCATGGGATTTGACGGTAAACGCTTCCGAAAGGACCGTTGCGAGTTACCCGCCGCACCAATGGCACTCGAATGCCGGGTAAACCGGACAGGCGTCGATAAAATTGCGACGACCGGTGTCTTTCTGATCGCCGGACCACACCGTGGATGGGACAGCATGGCGCAAGAGACAGGCCCCGCGATGGGGATGTCCGTGGGGGCGACCACTTTGGCGGCAGTTACCGCCGACCGCGCGATCACCCGACGGCCTGTGCTGACTCTGTTCCGGGATCGGCCGTCCCAGGTCGGCATGCCGTCGGAGAATTCGGCGGTCAGTTCCGAACTGCACGAACGCGGACTCGTGGTGAGCGATTTCGTGGATCGCGTCGGCAGTGACAGGCCGGTTGTGGCGGGCGACGGGTCCACCCACCGCGCGGACCAATTGCTTGGTGACGGGCTGCATGCGCTGGCCTACGCGGTGACCGAGGGGCGTCCGATACCACCCGCGGTGGCGGTCGCCCATCCCGCCCATTGGTCGCGCGAAGCCGTCGCTGCGTTGCGCACCGCGTTGGGGCGGGTATCGGAGTGGGCGCAGCATCCGGTGACGCTGATCTCCGACACCGCAGCAGTTCTGACTGCGCTGCAAGCGAATCCGGGTCTGCCGGATCACGGCATCATCGCCGTGTGCGACTTCGGGGGCAGCGGGAGCAACATCACGCTCGTCGATGCCGGTCGCGGTTTTGAGCCGATCAGTGCCACTCGGCGCTGCACCACGTTCTCCGGGGACGTGATCGACCAGGCGCTGTTGGATCACGTGGTGGCCGATCTGGGCGGCAACGGCGACGGGCCCCCGACGGTGGGGTCGTTGACCAGGCTGCGCAATCAGTGCCGTGACGCCAAAGAACAGCTGTCGTCGGAGACGGTGGCCGAACTGGCGGGATTCCACGGCGGCGTCTGGCTGACTCGGGCAGAACTCGACGAGGCATTGCGCCAGCCGCTCGAAGGGTTCTTCACGGCGCTGCAGAACACCTTGGACGACAACGGAGTTGCGCCCGGTAACCTGTCGGCGATCGTCTCGGTCGGCGGCGGGGCGAATATGCCGACCGTCACGACGGGTCTGTCGCAACGCTTCGGCGTTCCCGTCATCAGCTCTCCGCGACCACAGTTGACCGCGGCCATCGGTGCCGCGCTGAGTGTTGCCGGCAATGTGGTGGCAACCCCGAAGAGGACGCCGCCACCGGCCGAGCCGGCGGCGTTCCCCGAGGCTGCACCGCCGCCTGAACGCACACCGCCACCGGCTGCGGACGGTCCACCGAATCCGCCGCTGCAGCCATTGATGACGCCACCGCCGCCTCGCCCGGCGCCGCCGCGGCCGCCCGCCCCACCGGAGCCCGACGAAATCGGCGGCCGGGTGGGCGTGGCGTGGTACCGGAGGCCGGTCCCGGTGGTCATCCTGGCCGCACTCGTGGCGATGGCGTTGGGCACGGTGGCTGTGCTGGTGCTGCGCCAAGCCGCCGACAACGCACCGGAATCCGGAGTACTGACGACGGTGTCGACCACCGCCTCCACACCGTCATCGACGTCCGAGGCGCCCCCGGCGTTCGCGCCCCGCCCCGAGCCCTCTCCGCCGGCCATCCCGGAGTTTCCGGAGACCCCGGTCTACCCGGTTCCGGAGGGCCCCGAGATCCCGGCCAGTCCCTAGGCCCTACGCCGCGGGCTTGGCCAGCACGACCAGCGCCAGCGGAATCTGCACCTGCTGTGGGTTGCCCGCGATCCGGGCAGCGACACCGGCTTCGAGGTGGCGCACGAAATCGCCCGCCCGCGGGTCGTCGACGCCACCGGCCAGCGCGGCTGCCAGGGTGGGGAAGATGGCGGCGCTGGTGAACGCCGCCCACTGGGCGCCGAGCGTGCCCGCGTTGCCGTCGAGCTGGTACTGGCTCCAGAACCGGTCCTCGGCGTCGAACACCTCCAGTCGCTCGATCGTCAGGGACTCGAACCGCCCGGCGGGGGCGAACGGCGCGCGAAGTTCCTTCTCACTGCGTCCGAGCACCGGGATCGTCATCCGGGCGACCTCGGCGCGGGTGAGCAGGCCCTGATCCACCTGCTCGTCGAGCACCGCGACGATCGCGTCGAGCAGGGGCTGGTAGCCGGACCGGCCGGCGGCGTCGACGGCCGCGGTCAACACCAGGAGCTTTCCGCCCGGGCTCAGTTCGCGGCCGCGGAACGCGACGAAGTCGTGCCAATCCTGCGCGGCCTGGCGCGCGTAGGCGCGCCGCGCGGCGGTGTCGTCGCTGTGCTCGACATGGACGTGATCGTCAAATGTGGGCAGTTCTGCTCCCGCCCGGCGCAGCCACATCGTCGACCAGGAGGTCCAGCCCAGGGTGACGCTCTGCGACGGCAGGATCTGGGCGTAGAAGGACCGGCCGATCGCCGAGGGGAAGCTGGCCGCGTCCTTGCGGGCATAGCTGTCGGGATCTTCGGCCAGTGTGGTGAACAGCGCGGTGAAGTCGTTGTCGGGCAGGTCGGTGTGGGCGACCAGCACGGCGTGGTCGGGCCGGGTGCGCCGGCGAAACGCCGCGATGGCGGCGCCGATCGGCAGCAGTGAGTTGTAGCCGGTGGCCGCGCCGTAGTCGGCGACGACGATCGGCCGCGGCGCGGGCGGCAACGGAACCGTCGCCGCCAGCTGCTCGAACACGCTGGTGGCGTGCGTCAGCCCTGCCGCCTGCAACCGCTTCGAGGGGTTTCCGGCGGGCTCGGGGCGCACGACGATGCTCGACTCCGGCATGTACACCTCCGACCGTCGCGGCCCGCAACCGACATCACCTTTGACGGTAGCGGCATGAGCAATCCGTGGCACACTTCCGAAGGTGAGCGCGCAGCGGGCGATCGGACGCATTCCGGTCGTGTTGGCCGCAGGTCTCATGGCCGTCGGGGTGATCGGTTTCGTGGCTGCGCTGATTCTCAACGTCTTCGTACTGGACCGATACGACGCCTACGGCGAGGTGCCGATCCCGGGGACGGGCACCGTGCACCTGCCGGCGGGCGAAGTGACGGTGAATCTGCACACCCGGGTCGTCTCCAGTCCGTCCGGCGGCGGGCTGCCGGTGCCTCCGCTGAGTCTGCGGGTGACGTCACCGCCCGGGGTGGCCGAGCCGGAGTTCGAGGAAAGCGTCGGGATGACCACCACGGTCAACAACGACTCACGGCGGCGGCTGTGGCGGATGCGGGTGGAGACGGCCGGCGACTACCAGATCACCACCGACGGGCAGGTCGGCGCGTACATCGCACCGCACCTGGCCTTCGGGCGGCCCGCCGGCCACTGGTCGTTGGTCGCGCTGTTCCCGGTGGTGTTCGGGGTCGGTCTGGTGAATTTCGTTGCGGCGCAATGGTGGGCGGCACGCCTGCGACGCCGGCCCACGAGGGCGGGCCGCACCGACGCATGGGAAATCCCCGACGACGCGCGGTACGTCCCCGACGACGCCCGCTACGTCCCCGACGGCCAGGCGCTCCGTATCCAGCAGCTCAAAACCATAACGGCCCTGCGTGATTGCGGGGCGTTGACGCAGAAGGAGTTCGCCGAAGAGAAGCGGCGCATCCTTCGCGAGCACTGACTGGTCAGTGGCCGCGCTGGATTGGCCACTTCCTCTTCGCCGCTCGTTCCTCGCGATGCATCGTCAGTGGCCGGCCTGGATGGGCCGCTTCCTCCGCACGCTCGTTCCTCGCGATGCATCGTCAGTGGCCGGCCTGGATGGGCCGCTTCCTCCGCACCGCTCGTTCCTCGCGATGCATCGTCAGTGGCCGCGGGCCACCCATTCGTCGTAGTGAACCAGTTCGTCACCGATGCGGGTGCTGTCACCGTGCCCGGTGTAGACGACGGTGTCGGCTGGCAGTTTGCCGAGCCGCTCGGAGATCGACGCCAGGATCGTCGGGAAGTCCGAGAACGAACGTCCCGTCGCACCCGGACCGCCGCAGAACAGGGTGTCGCCGCTGAACACCGCGCCCAAGTCCGGTGCGTGCCAGCACACCGAACCCGGTGAGTGACCCGGCGTGTGCAGCGCCCGCAGTTCCAGCCCTCCGACGGCGAGGGTGTCACCGTCGCCGACCGCGCGAAAGTCGCTGTCCGGATGCGTCATCTGCCACAACATGTCATCGCCGGGATGCAGCAGTACCGGCGCGTCGAGCCGTTTGCCCAACTCGGGTGCGACGGTGATGTGGTCGTTGTGGCCGTGCGTGCAGACCACGGCCACCACATTGCGCCCGCCGACGGCGTCGATGATCGGGGTCGCGTCGTGGGCGGCGTCGAAGACCACCACATCCGAGTCGTCGCCGACGATCCAGATGTTGTTGTCGACTTCCCAACTGCCACCGTCTAGTTCGAAGGTCCCGTGGGTGACCACCCGCTGGATCGCGTCGCCGGCGGTCATAGCACCACGACCGACCGCAGCACCTCGCCGTCGTGCATGCGATGGAAGGCCTTCTCGACGTCGTCCAGCCCGATGCGCTCGGAGACGAACTTCTCCAGCGGAAGCCGGCCCTGCAGATACAGGCTGATCAGGGTGGGGAAGTCGCGTTCGGGCAGGCAGTCGCCGTACCAGGACGACTTCAGCGAACCGCCGCGGGAGAAGAAGTCGATCAGCGGCATCTCCAGGCGCATGTCCGGGGTCGGAACTCCCACCAGCACAACGGTTCCGGCCAGGTCGCGGGCGTAGAATGCCTGCTTCCAGGTCTCCGGGCGGCCCACGGCGTCGATCACCACGTCGGCGCCGAAGCCGTCGGTGAGATCTTGGATGGTCTCGACCGGGTCGAGCTCGCGGGCGTTGATGGTGTGAGTGGCGCCGAAGTCTCGGGCCCAGTTCAGCTTGGTGTTGTCGGTATCGACCGCGATGATGCGCCTGGCGCCCACCAAAGCGGCACCGGCGATCGCCGCGTCACCCACACCGCCGCACCCGATCACCGCGACGGTGTCATCACGGGTGACGCCACCGGTGTTGATCGCCGCACCCAGACCGGCCATCACCCCGCAGCCCAGCAGTCCGGCTACCGCGGGATCGGCGGTCGGATCGACCTTGGTGCACTGGCCTTCGTGGACCAGGGTCTTGTCGGCGAACGCTCCGATGCCCAGCGCGGGAGTGAGCTCGGTGCCGTCGGTCAACGTCATCGGCACCGAGGCGTTGAAGGTGTCGAAGCACAGGTGCGGGCGTCCGCGCTTGCAGGCCCGGCACTGGCCGCACACCGCACGCCAGTTCAGGATCACGAAGTCCCCGGGTTCGACCGCGGTCACCGCGGATCCCACCGTCTCGACGGTGCCGGCCGCCTCGTGGCCCAGCAGGAACGGGTAGCTGTCGTTGATGCCGCCGTCCCGGTAGGTCAGGTCGGTGTGGCACACCCCGCAGGCGGTGACGGCGACGACGACGTCGTGCGCGCCGGGGTCGGGGATGACGATGTCGGTCAGCTCGACCGGTTTGCCCTTCTCACGGGAGATCACGCCGCGCACTGTCTGACTCATGCGCTCAACCCTATGTTCCCGGTGCGGAGGCGTGCGCGGCGACTGCCGGAGTGCGGGTGTCGGCACGCAGGAAGCTTCCGGTGCGTTGCGACCCGAGGACGTCGGTGGGCTGCCCGTCGAGGACGACGGCGCGCCCCGAGATGAAGACAGCGGTGACGGCGTCGTCGTTGCGGTTCACCATGCGTGACATTCCGCCGTACTGGGCGAAGGGTTCCTCGACATAGGCGTCCAAGGCGGCGTCGAGGTGGTCGGGGTCGAGCACCAGGATGTCGGCGCGGTCACCGACCCGCAGGTGCCCGGCGTCGATCCGATACCAGTCGGCCAGTTCGCCGGTCAGCCGGTGCACCGCCTGCTCGACCGAGAGGAACGCCTCACCGGCCCGCTGGGCGTCGACGACGTGGCGCAGCAGCCGCAGGCCCATGTTGTAGAACGCCATGTTGCGCAGGTGCGCGCCCGCGTCCGAAAAGCCCATCTGGATGCCCGGTTCCTGGGCGATCTTCTTGAGCACGTCGGGCCGGTGGTTGGAGATCGTGGTGCGCCAGCGCAGCGCGCTGCCGTGTTCGAGCACCAGGTCGAGGAACGCGTCGACGGGATGCACGCCGCCGCGGTCGACCCCGACCTGCCCGAAGGACTTCCCGATCACCGACTCATCGGGGCAGTCGACGATCTCGGCGTCGAAGAAGTCGCGGTGCCAGACCCGCGGGCCATACTTGTTTCCGTAGTCCTTGCGGAAGCGCCGCCGGTAGCTTTCGTCGCGCATCAACTCGTCACGTTCCACCGACTCCTTGAGGTGCAGCGCCTCCGCGCCCGAGCCGAACTCTTCGAAGATCACCAGGTCGATGCCGTCGGCGTACACCTCGAACGGCACCGGCAGGTGCTGCCAGCGGAAATCGCCGCCCAGCTTGTTCAACATGCGCGACGCGCGCGACATCGCCGGAATCGCCAGCGGATTGCTCTTGACGTCGGCAGCGGCCAGCAGGCTGGTCTTGAGTGGCCGGCGGAAGATCCCCAGGGCCTGGGCCAGCTGGGACACCACGTCGAACGGATTCTTGACGTCCGGGCCGGCCTGCAGAATCCGTCCGCTGCGGCGCAGTTTCGACTTCAGCCGGCGCAGTTCTTTCGGTTTGGCGTACGTCGACGGCAAGGTGCGCGAGCGGCAGGTGTCACCGTCGATCTTGTCGAAAAGCAGCTGCTGGGAAGACATTCCGACGAACCCCGCCTGCAGTGCCTCGTCGAGCATCTGTTCCATCCGGGCCTGCTCGGCCGCGGTGGGGCGGACGTCGGCGCGGGTGGCGCGATCCAGTCCCATGGTGGCGGTGCGCATGTCCGAATGTCCGATGAGCGCAGTGACATTCGGACCGAGCGGCAGCCGCTCGAGGCTGGCGATGTAGTCCGCACAGCTCGACCAGGTCTTGAACCGATCGATGGTGTCGACCACGTACTGGCGCGGGATGGCCTCCACCCGCCCGAACAGGTCGCCGGCATCCTGGCCGTCGACGTGGATGGTGGACAGTGAGCAGGATCCCACCAGCACCGTCGTCACGCCGTGCCGGACCGACTCCGACAGCGACGGGGCGGCGAGCACCTCGACGTCGTAGTGGGTGTGGATGTCGACCAGCCCGGGCAGCACCCACTTGCCGGCCGCGTCGATCACCTGGCCGCAGCCGGTCTCATCGAGCGGTTCGGTGGTGATGGCGGCGATGTGCCCGTCGCGGATGCCGATGTTGCGGATCGCCGACGGCGCGCCGGTGCCGTCGAACCACCGGCCGTCACGGATCACGGTGTCAAAGCTCACGGGTGTCCCTTTCCGCTGGATGCCGTTCCCAGCATGGTCCGCGACACCCGCTGAAGTCTTGACATCTGAGGACATTTCTTTGATATTTGCGGACATGTCGGTGGTGCGCGGCACTGCGCTGTCCGGTTATCCGGAGCTGGTCACCGAGCTCGGCGGTGATCCGGCGGCGTTGCTGGCGGCGGCCGGGGTGCCCGCCGGAGCGGTCGGGACCCATGAGGTGTTCGTGCCCTACCGCGCGGTGATCCTGGCCGTGGAGACGGCAGCGGGTGCGACCGCCTGTCCGGACTTCGGGCGACGGCTGGCGCTGCGTCAAGACATCGGCAACTTCGGCCCGCTCGGGGTGGCCGCGCGCACCGCGGCCACCGTCGGCGGCGGGTTCGCGATCGTGGAGCGGTTCCTATCCGCTTACAGCCCGGCGATCTCGGCGCGCATCACCCCGGGCGCCAACAGCGACGAGTCGTTCTACGCGTTCGAGGTGCTCATCGAGCGGTCCCCACCGCACCCGCAGACCACCGAACTGTCCCTGGGGGTTTCGCTGGGGATCATGCGGATGATGTTCGACGCCCCGTACGCGCCGCTGTCGGTGCATCTGCCACACGAGCCGCTCACCCCGGTGCGTGATTATCTGGCCTACTTCGGCTGCCGGCCCTATTTCGCGCAACCGATCGCCGGGTTCACGTTCCGTTCCGCCGATCTGGATCGCCCGCTGCACCGCGACGACCATGCCCACCAGGCCATGGTGCGTTATCTGAGCGCTATCACCGCGGAGTCGCCGGGCGTCGCGGCATCGGTGCGCGTCATGGCTCGCCAGCTGCTGCCCACCGGCACGGTGAGCCTGGAGCTGATCGCCGGCGAGCTCGGCCTGCATCCCAAAGCGCTGCATCGGCGGCTGGCCGCGGAGGAGACCACGTTCGCCGCGCTGGTCGACGGAGTTCGCCGTGACACCGCCGACCGCTATCTGCGTGACACCGACATCAGCCTCTCGCACCTGACCCGTGAACTCGGCTACGCCGAGCAGAGCGTGCTCAGCCGGTCTTGTCAGCGATGGTTCGGTTGCAGTGCGAGCAGCCGTCGCAAGGCGGTCCGCGCCGCGACCGGTTTCGCCGGAAGGTCTGGTGATCTGAAATCGTTCTTGTAGGCCACCGCGTTCGTGGTTTCCTGTTCCAAGAAATCGACTCTGTGCAGATTGCGCGTCGTTCGGGAGATGTCATGCGTCTTCGCCGCCGGGTGGGCCACCTCCTAGTTATCGCGCTGCTGATCGGGCTGTTGGCCGCGGTGCCCCAGCCGGCATCGGCGTCCACCGCCGCGGCGCCGGTGCGGATCCCGGTGCGCCTGACGGATTCGGTCACCGAGAGCCTGCCGGTCGATGCCGACGGCGTATTGACCGCGCTGATCTTGGGCGGCACCTTCATGCCCAGGCCCAGTGCGCGGTGGCTGGATGCGGTTATCGCCGACTACATCAACCCCGCCACCGGCGACTCCTACAGCCCGGTCACGGTCGAGTATCCCGCGACGCTTGCCAGCTACTCGTTTCCGGACGGGTTCGCGAACCTGTCGAACGCGATGGCCCAGCAGTTGGCGAACCATCCCGACGATCCCTTCCTCATTGCTGGTTATTCGCAGGGTTCGGCCATCGTGACCCTGATGAAACTTCAGCTGATGGAGATGGAAGCTGCGGAGCGACCTGACGTCACTTTTCTACTGCTCGGCTCCGGCGACCGCCCCAACGGCGGCATTTTTTCGCGGTTCTCCGATGAGGTTCCCACCTTTAACCCCGACTCAATCGGGTACTTTCTCGGCACGCAACCCACCGACGGCGGTATCCGCACTATCGACATCGCGCACCAGTACGAGCTCACCAGTGATCTCCCGCGATACCCACTCAATCTGGTAGCAACTCTGAACGCATTTCTCGGGCTGATCTACTCCCATGCCGCCTATGCCAACGGCCCGCTGCCTTTCGAGTTTCCCGCCGTGTGGCCGGAATCAATGCCGCTGGCCGGGCCGTTCGCCGACGAATACGTTCTCGGGTCGATGGACATCGTCAAGCAGACCACCGGCGACACGGACTTCTATTTCATCCCCGTTGACATGTTGCCGCTGCTGGGCCCGCTGCGGACTCTGGGGGTGCCAGACTCACTGCTCAACATCGTGCAACCGGCGCTGCAGGTGATCGTCGAAGCGGGCTACGACAGATCGGTCGACTTCGGGGAACCGGCGCTGGCGGGGTTGATTCCGGTGCTCGACCCGGTCACGTTCAGCCTGCAGTTCGCCCGAGCGGTTGCCCAAGGGGCTGACAACGCCGCCGGACTGTTGGGCATCAACCTGCCGTTCAGCGCCGAGGTGCAGGATCTGCTGACGCTGTGGACAGCGCGGTCCGCGGAGTTGATCGGCGAGCCCTACTATGTCCTGGCGAACACCGTCAACGAGCTGTTCCCCCTGGCTTTGGGCGGGGGCGCGATAGACCTCAGCGGCAACGGGCTGCTCGATCCCTTGATGGAAGTCCTCGGCGCCTTGATCGGACCGTTCACCAGCGGTGAATAGTCCCGATTAGGCTGACGCCGATGTCCGCCCTCGCCGCTGTCGATGACTGGCCCGTCGATCACGTTGCCGCCGCCGTCGTCGGCCCGCAAGGGGTGTTGGCCACCCACGGCGACACGGCGCGTCCGTTCTATTTGGCATCGGTGACCAAACCGCTGGTGGCCCGGGCCGTACAGGTGGCGGTCGAGGAGGGGGCCGTCGAGCTGGACACCCCGGCCGGGCCGCCCGGCGCCACGGTGCGGCATCTGCTGGCGCACGCCTCCGGGCTCTCGGCGGACTCCGACCGGGTCTTGGCCAAACCCGGCACCCGGCGGGTGTACTCCAACCACGGCTTCGCGGTGCTGGCCGAGGCGGTACAGCAGGCGTCCGGGATCGAGTTCGGCCGCTACCTGAGCGAGGCGGTGTTCGAACCGCTGGGCATGTCGGCCAGCCGGCTGGACGGGGGAGCAGCGGCGGCCGGTTTCGGGGGCACCTCGACCGTCGCCGACCTGGCCGCCTTCGCCGGTGACCTGTTGGTGCCGGTCACGGTGTCGCCGCAGCTGCACGCCGAGGCCACCCACGTGCAGTTCCCCGGCCTGGGCGGGGTACTGCCCGGATACGGGCCGCAGCGGCCGAACGACTGGGGGCTGGGTTTCGAGATCCGGGACGGCAAGACACCGCATTGGACCGGTGTGTCCAACTCGGCGCATACCTTTGGGCATTTCGGCCAGTCAGGCACCCTGATCTGGGCTGATCCGGTGATCGAGCGGGCGCTGGTGGTGCTCACCGACCGTGACTTCGGCGATTGGGTGAAGGACCGGTGGCCGGCACTGGCTGACGCAGTGGTGGCGCAGTACGACCGGGACTAGCCAACAGGCGTCACACAAGGCACAATAGACACATACGACACTGAATACTTGGCAGCATCACCGCTCAGCACGGTCCCACCAGGTCGTTGGGGAAGACGTCCCTCGTGGAGCCGAAGGAGCAACTGATGCGCGCGACGAATCAATTCGCCGACGTGACCAGCGGCGTGGTGTACATCCACGCCTCGCCCGCGGCGGTCTGCCCGCATGTCGAATGGGCACTGACCGCGGCTTTGGGTGCTCGCAACGGCCAGGCCAAGCTCAACTGGACGCCGCAACCGGCCATGCCGGGACAGCTGCGGGCGGAGGTCAACTGGGTCGGGCCGGTGGGTACCGGAGCTCAGCTGGCCAGCGCGTTGCGCTCCTGGTCGGTGTTGCGGTTCGAGGTCACCGAAGACCCCAGCGCCGGGGTGGACGGCCAGCGCTTCTGCCACACCCCGCAGCTGGGTTTGTGGAGCGGGGCGATGAGCGCCAACGGCGACGTGATGGTCGGCGAGAATCGTCTGCGCACGCTGATGGCGGCCGGCGCCGACGCGTTGGCCGCGGAGCTGGAGACGGTGCTGGGCACCGCCTGGGACGATGCGCTGGAGCCCTACCGCAATGGCGGCGACGGCGCGGAGGTGTCCTGGCTCAGCCGCGGCGTGGGCTGATTTCCCGGCGCGAGCAGACACAGAATCGCACGGCGCAGGCCCTGCGCGTGCGATTCTGTGTCTGCTCGCGGGTCAGGGGCGACGCAGGATCTGCAGCGCGCCCGGCACCGCGGAGACCGTCACCGGCAGCGGCCCGACGTAGTCGCCGTCGGCGTAGGCATTGATCCCGGGGCATTCCACCCGAACCGAAGCGGCCCGCCTGGTGGTCACCTCGTCGAGGAGCACATGGGTGCCCTTGAACACGGTGGGGAACAGCCGGATCAGCTTGGTGCGCGAGCCCGAGCGCACCATGGTGACGTCGAGCAGGCCGTCGGCGTGGTCGGCGCCCGGGCAGATCAGCATGCCGCCGCCGTAGCTGCGGGTGTTGCCGAAGGCCGCCAACGTCAGATCCGCGGTGACGGGCTCGTCGTCGTCGAAGGTCAGCCGGAACGGCAGCGGTCGCAGCTTCGAGATCTCCGCCACCATGGCCACGTTGTAACGCATCCGGCCGTGCGGCCAGCGCATCCGGTTGACCCGATCGCTCACCAGTGAGTCGAAGCCGGTCGCCATCACGGTGCCGAACCAGGACACCGCGCCGTCGTCGTGTGTGATGCGGCCCAGATCGACCGTCTCGGTCCAGCCGTCGGCGACGACATCGGCGGCAGCCTCGGGATCACCGGTGGGTAAACGGTATTCGCGGGCGTGATCGTTGCCGGTGCCGGCCGGGATGATCCCCAACGGCACGTTGCCGAGCGCCAGCGACTGCAAGGCCAGCGAGATGACACCGTCGCCGCCGGCTACCACCACGGCGTCCGTTCCGGCCGCCAACGCCTCGTCCAGCAGCTGTCGCGCGTGGCGGGGATCGGAGCCGACGATGTGATTGACGTCGACGCCGCGCTGTTGGAAGCGTGTCAGCGCGCGCTCTGCCGCATGCCGGGCATTGCCGTGCCCCGCCGCCGGATTGGTCAGCAGCGTGATCCGGTTGATCTCGTGGGTCACGGGATCAGTTTGCCGGGGTTGAGGATTCCGGCCGGGTCCAGGGCGGCCTTGACCGCCCGCAGCACCTGCACGCCCAGCTCGCCCACCTCCTCGCGCATCCAGGGCCGGTGATCGGCACCGACGGCGTGGTGGTGGGTGATGGTTCCGCCGGTGCGCATGATCGCGTCTCCCGCAGCGGTTTTCGCGGCGCGCCACTGTTCGATGGGATTGCCGCGCTGCCCGGCGACGACGGTGAAGTACAGCGACGCCCCGGTCGGGTAGACGTGGGAGATGTGGCACATCACCAGTGCGGGGGTGCCGCTGTCGGCCAGGGCGGTGGTCAGCGCCTCGGTGACCGCGGCCTTGAGTGCGGGAACCCCCGACCACTCGATGGCGGTCTCCAGCGTCTCGCACAGCGCGCCGGCGGCCAGCAGCGAATCACGCAGGTACGGCGCGGAGAATCGGCCGTGCTCCCAGGCCCGTGCCGGTTCTTCGCCCAGCGAGGTACCGCCGTGGGCGACCAGCACCGCCCGGGTCTCGGCGTGCCGACTCTCGGTGTGCTCGGCGGTTCCCTCGAACAGGGTGATCGCCAGGCAGCCGCCGGTGATCTGCTGCTCGCCGATCTGCTCGGTGCTGGCCAGGTTCACGCCCGTCTCGGCTTCGTCGGAGAGCCGGATGACGGTCGGTCCGGTGCCGGTCTGGGTGACCGCGCGCAGCGCCGCGGCGCCGGTGGTGAAGTCCGGGAACGCCCACGCCTCATAACGGGTGGTCGCCGGAACCGGATGCACCCGGACCCGCACCCGGGTGATGACGCCGAACACCCCTTCCGAGCCGAGCAGCAGCTGACGCAGGTCCGGGCCGGCCGCCGAGGCCGGGGCGCGGCCCAGCTCCAGCACCCCGGCCGGGGTGATCGCCCGCAGCCCGCGGACCATGTCGTCGAACCGGCCGTAGCCGGCGGAATCCTGGCCGGAGGACCGGGTGGCGGCGTACCCGCCGATGGTGGCGAACTGAAAGCTCTGCGGAAAGTGGCCCAGCGAGAAGCCGCGCTCACCGAGCAGCCGTTCGGCCTCGGGGCCGGTGACCCCGGCGCCGAGTTCCGCCTCGCCGGAGATCTCGTCGAGGCTCAGCAGCTCATCGAAGCGGCGCAGGTCCAGGGCCACCACCGCCTCGAAGGTTCCGCCGCGGATCGGGTCGAGCCCGCCGACGACGCTGGTGCCGCCGCCGAACGGGACCACCGCGATGCCGTTGCGGCTGCAGTGGCTCAGGATCGCCGCAACCTCATCGTCGTTGCCGGGCAGCAGCACCGCGTCAGGCGCGTCCTGAACCCCGGAACCGTTGCGCCGCAGCAGATCCAGGGTGGATTTCCCCCCGGCGTGCAGTAGTCGCGAGGCTTGATCGTCGCGGCAGAACTGCTCGCCGACGATCGCCGCCAGCGCTTGGCGGTCGGCCTCTGCCAGCGACGACGGGGTGAGTGTCACCTGGTCGGGATCGGGTTCGGCGGCAGCGGTTCCCTCGACGCCGAGTGCGGCCTTCAACAGTTGGCGGATGCCGTCGGACAGCGGTTTGGCCGCGGCGGGGTCGCCCCAGGCGTTCCACTTCATCGGAGGAGTGAGGGCATCCTGCGCATCCGAGCGAGTCATGCGTTACAGTATTACATATGTTGTCAACCAGTAATGACGAACAGGTGGAGGTCGGGGAGCGGATCCTCGACGCCGCCGCGAGCTGCCTGCTCGCAATGGGCGTCGAGCGGGTGACGTTGGCGGCCATCGCACGCCGCGCCGGGGTCAGCCGTCCAACGGTGTACCGGCGCTGGCCCGACAGCCAGTCGGTGATCGCCGCGCTGCTCACCGCGCGGATCACCGACGCCTGGGCGGGGCTGGAGCAACCGGGAAGCGGCCGTGAGGCACTGGTGCGGCGGATCGTCGCGGTGGCAGCACACCTGCGCCACGACGAGGTGGTGATGCAGGTGCTGCATCACGCACCGGACCTGGCGATGGTCTACATCGCCGAGCGGATGGGCGCCAGCCAGCGACGGCTGGTCGACCTGGTGGCCGACGAGCTCGCCCATGCCCAGACCGGAGGGGGCGTGCGGGCCGGTGATCCACGCCAACTGGCCGCGATGTGCCTGCTGATCACCCAGTCGGCCATCCAGTCGGCACGAGTCGTCGCACCGATCCTGGACGAAGACGCCCTTTCCGCCGAACTGGCCTACACACTGAACAGGTACCTCTCGTGATGCCCGACACCGCTGCCCTGAACGCCACCCGCCGCACCGCCGAACTGACGGGGCTGGCGGAGCGCCCGGCTGTTGATGTCGTCGTGATCGGCGGGGGCATCACCGGCGCCGGCATCGCCCTGGACGCCGCCACCCGCGGACTGCGGGTGGTCTGCGTGGACAAGCACGACCTGGCGTTCGGCACCAGCCGCTGGAGCTCCAAACTGGTGCACGGAGGACTGCGGTACCTGGCGACCGGCAACGTCGGCATTGCCCGGCGCAGCGCGATCGAACGCGGAATCCTGATGACCCGCAACGCCCCTCACCTGGTGCGGGCGATGCCGCAGCTGGTGCCGTTGCTGGGTTCGATGCGCCGGCGCGACCGTGCCCTGGTGCGCACCGGGTTCCTGGCCGGTGACGCGCTACGCCGGCTGGCCGGAACGCCGGCCACGGTGCTGCCCCGCTCGCGACGGATCTCCCGGGACCACACCGTGGAACTGGCGCCGACGGTGCGCCGAGACGGCCTCGACGGCGGCCTGCTGGCCTACGACGGGCAGCTGATCGACGATGCCCGACTGGTCGCGGCGGTGGCGCGCACCGCGGCCCAGCACGGCGCGACGATCCTGACCTATGTGGCGGCGTCGCAGGCCACCGGTGATGCGGTGCGGCTGACCGACCAGCTCTCCGGTGAGTCGTTCGACGTCTCCGCGCGGGCCGTGATCAACGCGACCGGGGTGTGGGCCGCCGACATCGACCCGGCGCTGCGGCTGCGGCCGAGCCGCGGTACGCATCTGGTGTTCGACGCGGCCGCCTTCGGCAACCCGACCGCCGCGCTGACCGTCCCGATCCCCGGTGAACTCAACCGGTTCGTGTTCGCCATGCCCGAACAGCTCGACCGGGTGTATCTGGGGCTCACCGACGAAGAGGCGCCCGGCCCGGTTCCCGATGTGCCGCAACCGACTTCGGCGGAGGTCTCCTTCCTGCTGGACACCGTCAACACCGCGCTGGGCACCGCCCTGAGCACCGAGGACGTCCGCGGCGCCTACGCCGGACTGCGACCGCTGATCGACACCGGCGAGGGCCGCACCGCGGACGTCTCACGCAACCACGCCGTCGTCGAATCGGAGTCCGGGGTGCTCAGCGTGATCGGGGGCAAGCTGACCGAGTACCGGCACATGGCCGAAGACGTGCTGGACCGGGCGGTGCGCCTGCGCGGTTTGACCGCCACGGAGTGCCGCACCCGCGACCTGCCGCTGATCGGCGCACCGGGCAACCCGGGATGGCAGGTGCCGGCCGGGTCCTTGCATGCGTGGCTGCCGGACTCGCTGGTGTCGCGCTACGGCGCGGAGGCGGCCAACGTGCTGGCCGCCGCAACCTGTCAGCGGCCCGGCGACCCGGTGGCCGAGGGGATCGACGTGATCCGTGCCGAATTCGAGTACGCGGTCAGCCACGAGGGTGCGTTGACCGTCGAGGACATCGTGGACCGCCGCACCCGGATCGGCCTGGTCGCCCACGACCGCGACCGAGTGCTCGGGGTGGCCGGGGAGTTTCTGGCCGCCGCCGATTGAGGCGTGTCGCCTACAGGTACCGGCGGACCCGGCTGCAGTAGTCGGCGTAGTCCCGGCCGTAGTGCTGACGCATGAAGGCTTCCTCCCGCAGCACCTGGCGGTTGAACAGCCACAGCGCGACGAGCAGGTAGACCAGCGGAATCCAGGTGGGGAACACCAGGAACTCGCCGAGCAGCACAAATGCGAATCCGACGTAGATGGGGTTGCGGCTGATCCCGAACACCCCCGATGTCACCAGCTTGTCCGGTTGATCGACGTCGATGCCGACGCGGAAGCTGGTGCCGAAGGCGACCAGGCTCAGCAACACCAACAGCAGGCCGCCGAAACACAGCACGACACCGGTCCACGCGACGGCGTCGGAGGTGAAGAACCGCTCGGCACCCACCAGCGGCCAACCGAGGGCGCCGGCGAAGATGACGTAGAAATAGATCAGCGCGAACGGCGGGATCAGGAAGTCCTTCTTGTCAATGTTCGCGAAGTGCAGCGCCTGTGTCCCGCCGCGCCGCAACATCATCAGGCGGGCTACGACCATGGCCGGGCACAACGCGAGCGCCAGGGCGGCCAGATATCCGGGCATCGGATTCCCCTTCGTTCAGGTGGTGCAGTTCAGGTGGCGTGGTCCAGCTAATTCACTACATGATGAATATTCTGCGGCCGGCGCGGTGGCTGTCAAGGGCGTCAGCGCAGAATGAGATCGCGAATCGGCGAGCTGGTATGCGGCTGCCACAGTCCCTGCAGCGGTACCAACAGCGGTTCGTCGAGATCGACCACCGTGACGGCGCCGTCGATGGCCGGGCCCGCCGGCGCGGTGACGAAAGCGGCGGCGTTCTCGGTCAACGCAGCCACCTCGGGCGGGCAACCCTGCACCCGGCTGACCCGGTACTGCGGTTCGAATCCGGCACGCCGGCAGGCGTTGATCAGGAAGTCGCTGTAGTAGGAAGCCCCCGGCGGTGCCCACAGCGCGATCACCTCGTCGGCCAGGTCGGCGATGCGCAGCCGGGGACGGGCTGCCAGCGGGTGGTCGGCCGGCACCGCGACCCGAAGCGGGTCGTAGCGGATCACCGAGCCGGCGAGCTGTTCCTGGGGCACCACGGCACGCCGCAACCCCAACTGCACGACGCCCTCGCGCACCCCGGCGGTCAGCCGGTCGGGAAACAGTTGCATGACGGTGAATGACGTCTCGGGCGCCGCGGCGATCACCGGCGCGATCAGCGAATAGACGGCGTGGCTGCTGATCGCAGGGGAGTGGCCGACGATGAATTCGTCCGGCTGTGCGCTGGCCGCGGCTCGGGTGTGCTGGGTGATCGTACGGGCTGCCGCCAGCAGGGCTCGGCCCTCGTCCACCAGCGTCTGGCCGGCCGGGGTCAACGCGATGCGGCGACCGGAGCGCACCAGCAGCGGCGCGCCGACCTCCTTCTCCAGCTGTTGCACCGAATGCGACAGCGCCTGCTGCGACAGGTGCAGGCGCTTGGCAGCGCTGGTGAAGCCGGCGGCCTCGGCGACGGCGATGAAGTGGCCGAGCCGGCGCAGGTCTGGGACCGGGGACACTGGCCCAGCTAACCACAAATGATCGTTGTTGATAATGCGCAAAATACTGTTTCCCATTTGTGTATCACGGGGCTAACTTCGTGGCGTGAGACAGGAGGGGACAACCATGAGCAACTTGACCGGAAAATCCGCGGTGGTGGCCGCCGGGGCCAAGAACCTGGGCGGCTTGATCAGCACGACATTGGCGCGCAGCGGCGTGAACGTCGCGGTGCACTACAACAGCGACAGCTCCGAGTCCGACGCCGACAAGACCGTGGCCGCCGTGCAGGCCGCCGGCGCCAAGGCGATCAGGGTCCAGGGTGACCTGACCGTTCCGGCCAACGTCACCGCGCTGTTCGACGCCGCGGTGGACGCTTTCGGCGGGGTGGACTTCGCGGTCAACACCGTCGGCAAGGTGCTGCGCAAGCCCATGCTGGAAACCACCGAGGCCGAATACGATTCGATGTTCGACATCAACGCCAAGTCCGCCTACTTCTTCCTGCAGCAGGCCGGCAAGCGCCTCAACGACAACGGCTCGGTGGTGACGATCGTGACCGCGCTGCTCGGCGCGTTCACCGACGGCTACTCCACCTACGCCGGCTCCAAGAGCGCGGTTGAACACTTCACCCGGGCCGCGGCCAAGGAGTTCGGGACCCGGGGAATCAACGTCAACAGCGTCGCGCCCGGGCCGATGGACACCCCGTTCTTCTACGGGCAGGAAACCCCGGAGCGTGTCGAGTTCCACAAGTCGCAGGGGATGGGCAATCGGCTGACCCTGATCGAGGACATCGCGCCGTTGGTGGAGTTCCTGCTCGACGGCGGGCATTGGATCACCGGGCAGACGATCTTCGCCAACGGCGGTTACACCACTCGGTGAGCCCGGTCAGTCGCGGGCGAGTGCCGCTGCGGCCTCCCGTTGCAGATCGACGAAGGCTTCCTTGCTGACGTCGATGACGACGGCCTGGATGCTCCCGCCGGTGAAGGTGCCCGGGTTCCGGTATTGGCCCGAGACGTTGTCGCCGCTGTCGTATCCGACGCACAGGCCGTCGCCGGCGAGGGTGAACTTGCCCACCTGGGCGCGCATGGGACCGGTGTCCACGGGCTTGTCATCAACGTAAAGCGTTGTGGTGCCGATCGATTCTCCGTACTGACCGGCCTCCTTGCGGACGAACTCCATGCCGAGGGTGTGCTTGCCGGGCGTCAGTTGCCGCGAGACGAACTCCTGCTCGGGCTTGATGCCGAGGAAGTTGTAGACGTAATGCAGCTTGCCGTCCTTGATGAACAGGACATGCCCGCCGAACCGGGACCCGTGGGCGAAGAGCACCCCCTGGGCGTCGCGGGTGAGATCGACGTTCGCGACGATCTTGTACGACCGGCCGCGGATGTTGGCCGCCACACCCTCCGGGACGGGCGCCGTGTCCGGATAGTAGATGTAGCGATCGCGCGGTGGTTCGAACTGCGGCCGGGCGATGTTGATCATGTCGGTCGGTAGGCGATCATCCAGCGGCAGCACGAAGTTGTCCTTGGCCTCCTGATGCCACGCGTCGATCAGCGCCTTGAGTTTGTCGGGATGCTTGTCGGCGACGTTCGTGGATTCGGAGCGGTCCTCGTCGACGTGGTAGAGCTCCCAGCGGTCCTGGTCGAAATGGCCCTGGCCGCTGATCGGTGCGTGCAACGCCGACGCCTTCCAGCCGTCCTCCCAGATTCCGCGAGTGCCCAGCATCGCGTAGTACTGCCGCTTCTTGGTGGTCGGCGCGTCCGCGGCATCGAAGCTGTAGCGCATCGACACCCCGTTGAGCGGGTACTGCTTCACGCCCCGGTACTCCTTGGGCATCGGGATGCCGGCCGCGTCGAGGATGGTCGGCACGATGTCGGTGGCGTGGTGATACTGATGGCGCACTTGGCCTTTGGCCTTGATGCCGGCGGGCCAGTGGATCACCATCGGGTCGCAGGTGCCTCCGGAGAACTGCGAGTAACGCTTGAACATCTGAAACGGGGTGGAGAACGCAGTGGCCCAGCCGGTCGGATAGTGGTTGTAGGTGTCGGGTGTCCCCAGCGTGTCGAGGTAGCGCATGTTCTCGGCCAGCTCGTCGGGGTAGCCGTTGAAGAACTTGTTCTCGTTGACCGAGCCGTTGGGGGAGCCTTCGCCCGAGGCGCCGTTGTCGGCGCAGTAGAAGATGAGCGTGTTGTCCAACTGGTCGGTGTTCTCCAGATAGTCGACGATCCGCCCCACCTGGGCGTCGGTGTATTCGGAGAACCCGGCGAAGACCTCGGCCATCCGGGAGAAGAGCCGTTTCTCGTCGGCGTTGAGGGAATCCCACGGCCGCACCGCATCAGCCGGCAACGCGACGTCATCGGGAAGGGGATTCAGCGGCGTCAGCTGGGTGCCTTTGGGCATGATGCCCTTGTCGATCATCCGGGCCAGCACCCACTCTCGGTACGCTTCGTAGCCGTCGTCGAACTTGCCGCGGTATTTCTCGGCGTATTCGTGCGGGCTGTGGTGCGGGGCGTGATTGGCGCCCGGGCAGAACCACATGTACCAGGGCTTGGAGGGATTGCTGGACCGCTGATCGCGCAGCATCCGGATCGCATTGTCGGCGAGGTCCTTCGACAGGTGGTAGCCGTCTTCCGGGCTGTAGGGCTGTTCGATGAACCTGTTGTCCTCCACCAGATCCGGGTACCACTGGTTGGTTTCACCGCCGAGGAACCCGTAGAACCGGTCGAAGCCCTTCTGCAGCGGCCACTCCGATTTGCTGCCCCCGCTGGACACATCCTCCTCGGGCACATTGTGGTTCTTGCCCACCCAGAACGTGCTGTAGCCGTTGTCCTGGAGCACCTGCCCGACCGTCGCGCATTGCGCAGGCAGGCGGGCAGCAGCACCGGGGAATCCGTCGGATCCCTCGGTGATCGAGGCGAAGCGGTTCACGTGGTGGTTGCGGCCGGTCAAAATGCAGGACCGGGTCGGTGAACACAACGCCGTGGTGTGCCACTGCGAGTACGTCAGCCCGTTGTCGGCAAGGCGCTGCATGACCGGCATCTCGATCGCCCCGCCGTACGGCGACCACGCCGCCATCCCGGTGTCGTCGTAAAGCACCACCAGCACGTTGGGGGCGTCCTTGGGCGCATGTTTGAGCTCGAACGGACCCCAGTCGGGTTCCGAATCGCGCACGTCGAGTTCGATCTTGCCGTCGAAGCCGTCGTTGATTCCGGTCCCATAACCCGGGGGGCCGGCGGTGCCGGTACTGCCGTCTTTGACCTCGCCCTGGCAGGCGGCCAGCGCGGAAACGCCGGCGCCGCCCACTCCCAGGGCCGCTAGGCCGCCCAGTACCTGCCGCCGCCGCAGCATCGCGCGGGGCTGGCCGCTCTCGGCTTCGGACTCGCCAGGTGCGTCTTGCGGTGCCTCGTCGAATGACTCCATGGAATTGGAGTATTCGCCGTTGCCGCCGCGAGCGTGCGCAGATGTACGTGATTTGCGGCGTGTCGGCGCACAGACACGCACGCTCGCGTGGGAAAAAAGGGGCGGGCTACAGCGGGATGTTCTTGTGGCGGCCGCGGCGGGCGGGCGCCTCGGCCAGGGCCTGGGTGATCTTGCCGCGAGTGTGCGACGGATCGATCTTTTCGTCGACGACACCGATGTCGATGGCGCTGTCCACCCCGCCGGCGATCCGCTCGTGCTCGGCCGCCAACTCCTCGTGCAGCGCGTCGCGCTCGTGATCCGGGGCGGCGGCCAGCTTCTTCTTGTGCAGGATGCCGACCGCGGCCTTGGCGCCCATCACCGCGACCTCGGCGTCCGGCCAGGCGAACACCTTGGTGGCGCCCAGCGAGCGGGAGTTCATCGCGATGTAGGCCCCGCCGTAGGTCTTGCGGGTGACCAGCGTGACCCGGGGCACGGTGGCCTCACCGAAGGCGTGCAGCAGCTTGGCGCCGCGGCGCACCACGCCGCCCCATTCCTGGCCGACGCCCGGCAGGTAGCCCGGCACGTCGACGATCACGATCAGCGGAATCCCGAACGCGTCGCACAGCCGCACGAAACGTGCCGCCTTCTCGGCGCTCTCGGAGTTCAGGCAGCCGCCCAGCCGCAACGGGTTGTTGGCCAGCACCCCGACGGTGCGACCCGACAACCGGCCCAACCCGACCACCATCGACGGTGCCCACTTGGCCTGGAACTCATCGAACGGCGCGTCCGCATCGAGCAGCCCGTGCACCAGCGGGTGCACGTCGTAGGCCCGCCGGGCCGACTCCGGCAGCAGGGCGTGCAGGTCGATCTCGCCCGCCTCGGCCTTGTTGCGGTCGAAATGGCCCTGCTGGCAGAACAAACCGACCAGCCGACGGCCCCGCTCGTAGGCGTCCAGCTCGTCGTCGGCGACGATGTGGCACACGCCGGACTTCTTGTGGTGGGTGTCGGGGCCGCCGAGCGCGGCCATGTCGACGTCCTCACCGGTGACGCTGCGCACCACGTCGGGACCGGTGACGAACACCCGGCCCTCCGGCGCCATCACGATGACGTCGGTCAGCGCCGGGCCGTAGGCGGCGCCGCCGGCGGCGAAACCGACCACCACCGAGATCTGCGGGACGTAACCGGAGGCCCGGATCATGGCCTCGAAGACCCGCCCCACCGCGTGCAGGGCCCGCACACCTTCGGCCAGCCGGGCGCCGCCGGAGTGCCACAGGCCCACGATCGGGCTCTGCTCGGCGATCGCGGTGTCGTAGGCGTTGACGATGTGATCGCAGCCCTCGATACCCATCGCACCGCCCATCACGGTGCCGTCGGTGCAGAACGCGATGGTGCGCACTCCGTTGACGTTGCCGCCGGCGGCCAACACCCCGGAGCGGTCACGCTCGTGGAGCAGCTCGACGGTGCCGTCGTCGAAGAACGTCGACAGACGCAGCAGGGGATCGCGCGGGTCGAGTGATTCGCCCACCGTCTCGGGAGCCATGGTCGTCATCGCGCCTCTCCTTGGTTGATTGTGATCGCGGATCTCGTTGCGGGGCCGTCAGTACCGACCGAAGACGAGCGCGACGTTGTGCCCGCCGAATCCGAACGAGTTGTTGATCGCGTATTCGTAGTTGCCCGGGCGTGGTTCACCGGCCACCACATCCAGGTCGATCTCGGGGTCGAGATTCTCCAGGTTGAGCGTCGGCGGGACCACCTGGTCACGTAGTGCCTGCACGGTGAGGATGGCCTCGACCGCCCCGACCGCCCCGACCGAGTGCCCCAAGGCCGCCTTGGGTGCGTACACCGCGGCGTTGCCGCCATGCGGTCCCAGGGCGAGGTTGATGGCGTGGCCCTCGGCCACGTCACCCACCGAGGTCCCGGTGGCGTGTGCGTTGACGTGGCTGATGTCGCCGGGCGTCAGGCCGGCGAGCTGGATCGCCCGCGACATCGCCCGCCCGGCGCTCTGGCCGTCGGGGTCCGGCGCGACGATGTGGTAGCCGTCGGAGGTGATCGAGGCGCCCATGATGCGCGCGAGGATGTTGGCCCCGCGTGCCTTGGCGTGCTCCTCGGTCTCGATCACCATCAGCGCCGCTCCCTCACCGAAGACGAACCCGTTGCGGTCACGGTCGAACGGTCGGCACGCGCCCTCCGGGTTGTCGTTGGTGTTGGACAGCACGATCCGCATCTGGGCGAAGCCGGCGATCGGCACCGCTTCGATACGGGTTTCCACCCCGCCGCAGATGGCGATGTCGGCTTCGCCCAGCACGATCTGCTGCCAGGCGTGGGCGATGCCCTCGGAGCCGGACGCACACGCCGAAATCGGGGTGATCACCCCGGCTTTGGCCTGGCGGTCCAGACCGACGGCCGCGGCGGCCCCGTTGGGCATGTACTTCTGCACGACCAACGGCGAGACCGCCTTGAGGCCGCGTTCGCGCATACCGTCGTAGGCCCAGATGAGCTCTTCGCTGGAACCCATCCCGGTGCCGATCGAGACCAGCAGCCGGCGGGTGTCCACCTCGGGTTCGCCAACCTGTGCCCAGACCCGGCGGCCGAGCACGGTCGACAGCTTCTGCAGGTAGGACAGTCTCCGCAACTCGGTCCGATTCAGCCCCTCGTCGAAGCACTCCGGTGTCTCCACCAAATGCCCGCCGATGCGAACCGGCAGGTCATACTCCTCGATGAACGAATCGGTGAGCGTGCGGATGCCGCTCTGGCCGTCCAGCAGCCGTTTCCACGTCTCTTCCTCGTTGGCCGCCAACGCCGTCGTCATCGTGATGCCGGTGACGACGACGTTGGGGAGGCCGTTCCCCGTTGCCAGCGTTGACATGGCTGTTGCGAACTTCCCTCCCGTGATACTGGTGTCAGTACCGCCCGAAGGCGAGCGCGACGTTGTGCCCACCGAATCCGAATGAGTTGTTGATGGCGTACTTGTAGTCGCCGTAACGGGGCTCGCCTGCGACGATGTCGAGGTCGATCTCGGGGTCCGGCGTCTCGTAGTTCAGCGTCGGCGGGATGACCCCGTCACGCAGCGAGAGCACCGTCAGCACCGACTCCAGCGCCCCGACCGCCCCGATGGAGTGGCCCAGCGCCGACTTGGGCGCATACACCGCGGCGTGCTGGCAACCGGCTTCCCGGATCGCGTTCGCCTCGGCGGTGTCACCGATCGGAGTGGCAGTGCCGTGGGCGTTGATGTGGTCGACGTCCTTGGCGGACAGGCCCGCCAACTCCAGCGACCGCGTCATCGCCCGGCCGGCCCGCTTGCCATCGGGGCCGGGAGCCACCATGTGGTAGGCGTCGGAGGTGATTCCGGCACCCATCAGCCGGGCCAGCGGCTTGGCGCCGCGCGCCTTGGCGTGCTCCTCGGTCTCGATGATCATCATCGCGCCGGCCTCACCGAACACGAACCCGTCCCGGTCCTTGTCGAACGGCCGCGAGGCACCCTCGGGGTCGTCGTTGCGGGTCGACATCGCGCGCATCATCGAGAACGTCGCGATCGGCAGCGCCTCGATGCCGCCTTCGACACCACCACACACGACCATGTCGGCGTCACCCATGACGATCTGCCGCCAGGCGTGTGCGATCGCCTCCGAGCCCGACGAACAGGCCGACACCGGGGTGATGACCCCGGCACGGGCGCCGACCTGCAGGCCGACCACCGCGGCGGCGCCGTTGGGCATGATCATCTGAACGGCCAGCGGCGACACCTTGCGGGGGCCGCCCTCGTTCATCAGGTCATAGGTCTCGACGATCTTCTCGCCGCCGCCCAGGCCGGTGCCGATGACCACGGCGAGCCGGTCCTGGTCGACCTCGGGAGAACCGGCGTTCTCCCAGAGCCGGCCGCTGAGCAGCTTGGCCATCCGCTGGACATAGGACATGCGGCGCATGTCCAGTCGGCCCATGTGGTCGTCGACCGGGTCCTTGAGATGCCCGCCGATCTTGACCGGCAGGTCCCACTTGGTGACGAACTCGTCTTCGAGGACGTGGATTCCGCTTTCGCCGGCCAGCAGGCCCTTCCACGTGCTCTCGATGTCCGCACCGATCGAAGTCGTGGCCTCAACGGCGGTCACCACCACACTGGGGTAACCGCCGTTGGCCGTCGAAAGTGAGGAGGACACGATCAGCTCTCAGAACCGAACTTCTCGCGCAGCGCGGCGGCGGCCTCGGGGTTCTCGGCCTCGAGCTTCTGGATGTAGCCCACCACGTCACCGACGGTGCGCAGACCGGCGAGGTCTTCGTCGGGGATCTTCACGCCGTACTTGTCCTCGGTCTGCACGGCGATCTCCACCATCGACAGCGAGTCGATGTCAAGGTCGTCGACGAACGACTTCTCGACGGTGACCTCCGACGGCTCGATACCGGTCACCTCTTCGATGATCTCGGCGAGACCGGCGATGATTTCTTCCTGACTGGCAGGCACTGTGTTTCCCTTCGGTTGGATCCCGTACGGGGTGTACGGGCTGATTACTGCGTATCTGGTTGTGCAGGTTGGAAGCGGGCTCGAAAAGGATTAGAACTCGGGGAGCCCGTCCAGATCTGCGGGGGATTTGACGGCGTGCGTCGGGGTCCCCCGAAGTTCGCGTTTGGCGATGCCGGCCAGTGTTCCCGCGGGCGGGAACTCCACTATCGCGGTGACCTCGCGGGCGCGCAGCGTCTCGGTGCACAGGTCCCAGCGCACCGGCCGGGTCAGCTGCGCGACCAAGTGCTCGATGGCTTCGGCCGCCGATGCCACCGGCTGCCCGTCGCGGTTGGACAACAGGATAGTGGTGGGCTCAGAGGTAGCGACCTGCTCCGCGGCGGCCGAGTAGGCCTCCAGCGCGGGGGCCATGTACTGGGTGTGGAACGCCCCGGCGGTGGCCAGCTTGCGGACCCGGGCCTTGGCGGGCGGGTCTTCGGCGAGCTTGTCCAGCGCGGGCAGCGGGCCTGCCGCGACGATCTGGCCGACGGCGTTGCGGTTGGCCGGGGTCAGGTCCAGCTGCTCGAGGCGGGTCAGCACCTCGGCCTCGTCGCCGCCCAGCACCGCGGCCATACCGGTCGGCTCGAGCGCGCACGCCTTGGCCATCTCCCGGCCACGGGTGGCGGCCAGCATGACGGCGTCGTCGGGGGAGATGACGCCGGCGATGGCGTAGGCGGCGATCTCGCCGACGGAGTGGCCGGCCACGATGACCTCACTGCCCAGCGAGCCGTTCTTGCGTCTGAGCAGCTCGGCGTGGGCCAGCAGGGTCGCCGCCACCACCAGCGGCTGGGTGACCGCGGTGTCGGTGATCTCCTCGGCGGTCGCGGTGGTGCCCAGCGCGACCAGGTCCAGCTCGCTGATCTCCGACCAGGAGGCCAACTGCGCGCGCGCGGCATCCGAGCCGGGCGACTCCAGCCACGGCGAGAGCATGCCGGGGGTCTGCGATCCCTGTCCGGGCGCGAGCAACGCAATCACGTCTTTAAGAGAACATTGTGAAGCCCGATTTGCAGGATGTCCTAGATTATGAACATTGTCTTATGTTTTTGTGGAGACCCTACAAACCTGCCGTTCGATGCGACGGTTTCGATACCGAACTGCGACAACTGTCGGCCGTTGGGTCTAGCCGACTTGAGGTTCGGCGGGCTCGCTGTCGGCCACCAATGGCCCGGCGTAGGACACGCCGGCGTTGCTGAAGCTGGCATGCTGCGCCTGGTTGGCCAGCCGCCCCACCGTCGCGGCAACCCGCAGGACATAGGCGTCGCGCGGCACCGAGGGGTCACGCCCGGTGAAATCGGCGATCCGCTTGAGCCGGTAGCGGACGGTGTTTGGATGAACGAACAACTTGCGGGCGCAGGCTTCGATCGCGCCGCCACAGTCCAGATAGGCGTCCAGCGTCTCGGTCAGCGTCGGCCCGGCCTCGGCCAACGGTCGCATCACATCGGTGTGCAGGGCCGCGATCGCCGACGCGTCCCCGATCAGGGCCCGCTCCGGCAGCAGTTCGCGAGCCAACACCGGGCGCGGCGCGCCGGTCCAGCCCACCACGGCATTCATGCCGGAGATCGCCTCGCTGGCGCTGTGGTAGGCCGCCGTCAGGGTCGGCGCGGTCGGGCCGATCACCACCGGGCCCTCGGAGAAGGCGCCGAGCAGATCGGCGAAGAACTTCTGGGTGGGCGAGAGCGGGCCCGACACGATCGCCACCAGCCAGGTGCCGTGCACGTCGGTCAGGGCGGCCCGGCCGTGGCGTTCGGCGACGTCGCGGACGTCCTGGCTGGCCTTCTGGCCGGAGAGGGCGTCCGGGCCGGGCGGCGCGGTGCCCACCACGACGGTGGCCGGGGCGGTGGTGTCCCAGTTCAGCGCCGCTGCCCGGCTCAGCAGCTCCGGGCCGGTGTCGCCGCGCACCACGGCGTCCACCACGCTGGCCTCCATCCGGGAATCCCAGGTGCCCCGGGCCTCGGCGGCGTCGGCATAGGCGGAGGCCGCGGTGAAGGCCAGGTCGCGGCTGTACTTGAGGATGCCCACGGTCAGCGCGGTCACCTGCTCTTCGGAGCGGGCCAGCAGCGGCACGACCTCCTCGAAGAACTCCATGGTGACCCGGACCATGTCCACGGTGTGCCGCAGCGCGATGTGGCGGGTCAGGTCCTGGGGCACCAGCTCGAATGCCTGCGCGGTGTGGCTGACGTTGCCGTGCGGGTCATGCATCCACTCGGCGAAGTTGACCACCGCGGTCTGCACCACCAGTGCCACGCTGGCCCGCTGAGAGGCCTCCAGGTCGGCGAAGAACGGCAACCGTTCGCCCATCGCCGACACCGCCTCGGTGGCCAGCCGGCCCGAATAGTGCTTGAGCCGGCGCAGCAGGGTGTCCGGGACGGCGCTCAACAGGTCCAGCGTGGAACGCGGCAGGACCGGGTTCCCGGGCCCGCTCGGCGCAGCCGAAACGGAGTTGTCAACCATTCCTAAAAGCTACGCCCATTTTCTGGCTGGAACCGACAAGACCGCTAGGCCACGCCCGAGTCGGAGGTCTGCTCGGGGGCGGCCAACACGTCGTCGATCTGATACCGCGTGGCCGCCGTGACCGCCACCGACGCGTCGATGGCCCCGCTGCGACCCAAAGCGGCCAGCACCGCGACCACCACCGACTCCGCATCGGTGTTGAAGTAGCGTCGCGCGGCCGGGCGGGTGTCGGAGAAGCCGAACCCGTCGGTGCCCAAGGTGACGTAGTCGCCGGGCACCCAGGGCCGGATCTGCTCGGGTACCGCGCGCATCCAGTCCGAGACCGCGACGACCGGGCCGGTGGCGCCCGCCAGCGCCTGCGTCACATAGGGCTCCTGGGCCGGACGCTCCGGGTGGCGCAGCCGCTCGCGTTCGATGGCAACGCCGTCCCGGTTGAGCTCACCCCAGCTGGTCACCGACCACACGTCGGCGGCCACATCCCAGTCGGCGGCCAGCAGGTCGGCGGCGCGCAGCGCCTCGGGCACCGACACCCCGGAGGCCAGGATCTGCGCGGTGTGCGAGCGGGGTTCGGGGGCCCTGCGGAAGCGGTAGATGCCGCGCAGCAGGCCCGCTGGGTCGAAGCCGTCAGGCTCGGCCGGCTGGACGTAGGGCTCGTTGTAGAGCGTGACGTAGAAGTACACGTTCTCCGGGTTCTCGCCGAACATGCGCGCCAAGCCGCTTTCGATGATGTGGGCGACCTCGTAGGCGAAGGCGGGATCGTAGGAGACCACCGCCGGGTTGGTACTGGCCAACAGCAGCGAGTGCCCGTCGGCGTGCTGCAGGCCCTCGCCGGTCAGCGTGGTGCGGCCCGCGGTGGCCCCCAGCACGAAACCGCGCGCCATCTGGTCGGCGGCCGCCCACAGGCTGTCGCCGGTGCGCTGGAATCCGAACATCGAGTAGAAGATGTAGATCGGGATCATCGGCTCGTCGTGGGTGGCATACGACGTCCCGACCGCGGTGAAGGAGGCCGTCGAGCCGGCTTCGTTGATGCCCTCGTGCAGGATCTGGCCGACTTCGCTCTCCTTGTAGGCCAGCATGAGGTCGGCGTCCACGGAGGTGTAGAGCTGGCCGTTGCGGTTGTAGATCTTCAGGGACGGGAACCACGAGTCCATCCCAAACGTGCGGGCCTCGTCGGGGATGATCGGCACCAGGCGCGGGCCTATCTTCTTGTCCCGCAACAACTCCTTGAACACCCGGACGGTGGCCATGGTGGTGGCCACTTCCTGGGTGCCGGATCCCTTCTTGACCGCGGCATAGACATCTGAGCCGGGCAGCTCCAGCGGGCGGGCCTGGGTGCGGCGCTGCGGAACGAATCCGCCCAGGGCGCGCCGCCGGTCCAGCAGGTAGCGGATCTCGGGTGCCTGTTCGCCGGGGTGGTAGTAGGGCGGCAGGTACGGGTTCTCCTCGAGTTGGGCGTCCGAGATCGGAATCCGCATCTCGTCGCGGAAGTCCTTGAGATCCTGCAGGCGGAACTTCTTCATCTGGTGGGTGGCGTTGCGGCCGGCGAAGTAGCTGCCCAGGCTGTAGCCCTTGATGGTCTTGGCCAGGATCACGGTCGGCTGACCCTTGTGCTCGACGGCTGCCCGGTAGGCCGCATGGACCTTGCGGTAGTCATGCCCACCGCGCTTGAGGTGCCAGATGTCCTGGTCGGACAGGTTCTCCACCAGTGCCTTGGTGCGCGGGTCGCGGCCGAAGAAGTGCTCCCGCACGTAGCCGCCGTCATTGGCCTTGTAGGTCTGGTAGTCCCCGTCGGGAGTGACGTTCATCAGGTTGACCAGGGCGCCGTCCCGGTCGGCGTGCAGCAGGGCGTCCCACTCGCGGCCCCACACCACCTTGATCACGTTCCAGCCCGCACCGCGGAAGAACGATTCCAGCTCCTGGATGATCTTGCCGTTGCCGCGCACCGGGCCGTCCAGGCGCTGCAGGTTGCAGTTGACCACGAAGGTCAGGTTGTCCAGGCCCTCCAGCGCGCCGACGTGCAGCAGGCCCCGGCTTTCCGGCTCGTCCATCTCGCCGTCGCCCAGGAAGCACCACACGTGCTGATCGGAGGTGTCCTTGATGCCCCGGTCGTGCAGGTAGTGGTTGAACCGGGCTTGGTAGATGGCGTTCATCGGGCCCAGGCCCATCGACACCGTGGGGAACTCCCAGAAGTCCGGCATCAGCCGCGGGTGCGGGTAGGACGGCAGGCCACCGCCGGGGTGGCTGTGTTCCTGACGGAAACCGTCGAGGTCGTGGGTGCTCAGCCGGCCCTCGAGGAACGCGCGCGCGTAGATGCCGGGGGAGGCGTGGCCCTGGATGAAGACCTGGTCGCCGCCGCCGGGGTGGTCCTTGCCGCGGAAGAAGTGGTTGAACCCGACCTCATACAGCGTCGATGACGACGCGTAGGTCGAGATGTGCCCACCGACCCCCACGCCCGGCCGCTGGGCACGGTGCACCATCACCGCGGCGTTCCAGCGGATCCAGCTGCGGTAGCGGCGCTCGGTGTCCTCGTCGCCGGGGAACCACGGTTCCAACTCGGTGGGGATGGTGTTGACGTAGTCGGTCGAGGTGAGCGCCGGGATGGCCACCCGCTGCTCGCCGGCACGTTCCAGCAGACGCAGCATCAGGTAGCGGGCGCGGGCCGGACCGGAACGGGCCAGCAGTTCGTCGAAGGACTCCAGCCATTCGGAGGTCTCGTCGGAGTCGATGTCGGGAAGGTAGGACGCCACACCCTCGCGGATCACTCGGACCCGGTCGGATTCGCCTGTGCTGCTTGGTTTTTTGGCCAGATCTTGGTGCACGGCCTCAGTGGTCAACGCATTGCTCCTTGGTTCGGAGGTCAAGAGGTGCCTGCCGGCTTGTGGCCAGAACGACACCGGACCGATCGCTTCGTCGGTCCTGTCTTTCTATCCTGCCCCACCGAGCGCTCCGACCGGCAGTGGGTGAGGGGCCACCGGGTGGGTGATCTCCGCGGGATGCCGGGTACGCGGTAACGTTTGAAGTTGTGCTAACCGGATGGCGGACCGTCTCGCGCGCGCGGGTGCGGCAACACGCCCGAGTTGGCGCGCTGGTGGCAGGCGGTGCCGCGGCGCTGGCGATGGGCGTCGTCGGGTGTACCAGCATCATCGGTGGCAACCCCACGGCGGACACCGCCGAAGCCCCGGCCTACCGCTCCTCGGTGTCGGCGTCGGTGTCGGCCTCCGAGGCGACGTCGAGCATTCGCGAGACCCAGCGGCAGCAGTCCATGACAACCCAGGCGGTGCGCGGCGCGTGCGGCCGGTTCGCCTCGAGCAGCAGCGACGCCGTGGACGTGGTGAACAAGTACGTGGAGGCGTTCAACAAGGGCGGCGACATCCCCGGAACCGCAGGGCCGGCCGTCGAGGCGCTCAACCACAGCGCCGACGAGGTGGCGGCTGCCATCAACGAGAAGATGTCGCCTGAGCTCACCGAGGCGTTCCACGCCTACGTCGAAGCCGCGCGCGGGGTCGCCAACGCGATTTCATCCAAGGCGCCGGTCTCGGTGTACAACGCCCGCAAAGACGAACTCAACCGGGCCAGGGAGCAGGGGATGCAGCTGTGCAAAGCCTTCTGAGCCTTCTTGTCCTTCTGAGCCCACAGAACCCCCGGCGCCCCGGTGCTGTGCAACGATGATGCGCAACACACGGCGCGCTGAGATTCGAAGGAGGTCACACGGTGGTCGCGGCGGATAACGCCCCGAACTTCGCCCGCAAATTGGGCATCGGAAGCAAGCAGTTGGTCCAGGAGTTCGGCTGGGACGAGGACGCCGACGACGATATCCGTGCCGACGTCGAAGAGGCCTGCGGCAGCGAACTGCTCGACGAAGACACCGACGAGGTGGTGGACGTCGTGCTGCTGTGGTGGCGCGACGGCGACGGTGACCTGGTGGACACCCTGATGGACGCGATCACCGCGCTGGCTGACGACGGCGTGATCTGGGTGTTGACGCCCAAGACCGGCAGGTCCGGCCACGTCCAGCCCGCCGAGATCGCCGAAGCGGCCCCGACCGCCGGCCTGATGCCGACGTCGTCGGTCAACCTCGGTGACTGGAGCGCCAGTCGCCTGGTTCAGCCGAAATCCCGGACGGGAAAGCGTTGATGCTGGAAGTCGGTGCGCAGGCCCCTGACTTCACTCTCAAGGACCAGAACCAGCAGCCGGTGACCCTGAGCAGCTTTCGCGGCGAGAAGAACGTTCTGGTGGTCTTCTTCCCGCTGGCCTTCACCGGCATCTGCCAGGGCGAGCTGGACCAGTTGCGGGACCACCTGCCCAGCTACGTCAACGACGACAGCGTGGCCCTGGCGATCTCGGTGGGCCCGCCGCCCACCCACAAGATCTGGGCGACCGAGAGCGGGTTCCTGTTCCCGGTGCTGTCCGACTTCTGGCCGCACGGCGCGGTCAGCCAGGCCTACGGAGTGTTCAACTCCGACACCGGCTTTTCCAACCGCGGCACGTTCGTCATCGACAAGTCCGGGATCGTCCGCTTCGCCGAGATGAAGCAGCCCGGTGAGGCGCGCGACCAGCAGCTCTGGCTCGACGCCCTGGCCGCGCTCAAGGGGTAGCCCTGACGCCGTGACCCGCGAGGGTGCGTGTTTGCACGTCGCCACGCCGCCGTCGGCGGCATTCTGTGCACGCTCGCAGCGGGAGTTGTGACCGTTTTGGGTCTGCGGTTCCGATCCGGGTAACCTGCCCGAGGCAGGGGCGCGTAGCTCAGTGGTAGAGCTCTGGTTTTACACACCAGCGGTCGGCGGTTCGATACCGTCCGCGCCCACAATTGGTTTGATGCGGCGGCCGACGGTCAATGCAGCGGGCATGACCGCATATCCGACCCCAGAAGACCCCGCACCTGGATCCGCACCGTTCCCGCCCGTGCCACCCGCGGGGAACCCGGTGCGCGGCCGCACCGTGCTGTGGACGGCACTGATTGTGCTGATCGGGATGATCGCCCTGCTGATCGTCCTGTCGGCTTAAGCGCTGATAGCGGAAACCCGCCCGGGCAGGCACCCGGACGGGATCGCTGGGCGGCGTGCTCAGTGCGAATGAGCGTGGCCGGCGTGCTCCAGGCCCACCTGATGAACATGCGGATGGCTGTGCACGGTTCCGTCCTCGTGGGTGTGCTCGTGGGTGTGCTCGATGTGGTCGTGCTCATGGGTGTCGTGGTGCTCGTGGACATGGTGCGACATGGTGGCTCATCTCCCTTTCTCGATGGCTCGTTGTCCCAAGGAGGGCAACGCCTGTCCGGCAGCAGCCGGCAGGTTGTTGGCGGCACGGTGATGCGGGGGCACCCCCGGACCGGCATGCTCGGCGTTGAAGACGGCGTCGGTGACCAGTTGGCAGACGTGCTCGTTCTCCATGCTGTAGAAGATCGTGGTGCCCTCTCGCCGGGTGCGCACCAGCCGCGCCATCCGCAGTTTCGCCAGGTGCTGTGACACCGACGGCGCCGGCTTGCCGACGTGCTCGGCGAGTTCGTTTACCGACATCTCCCGGCTGGTCAGCGCCCACAGCACCTGTACCCGGGTGGCGTCGGCCAGCATCCGGAACACCTCGACGATCAGGCCGACCTGATCCTCCGGTAGCCGATCCGCTGGACCATTATCTGCATGCATACGCAAATAATAAGTCTTGGAGCCTCCGGGGTGTCAACCCTCGGCTCGTCCCAGGAGCGGACGGGGCGGTCGGTAGTCTCCAGCGGGCAAGCCGTCAGCACACCAGCGGAGGTAGCCCGATGTCGACGCAGTCCATGCGGCAGCCCATTCACTCCGGGCATCTCACCATCGGCGGCCTCAAGCGCAACAGGGACAAACCGGTGCTGTTCCTCGGCGACACCACGTTGACCGGTGGTCAGCTCGCGGAACGCATCAGCCAGTACATTCAGGCGTTCGAGGCGCTCGGCGCTGACACGTTCGGCCTGCTGTCCCTGAACCGCCCCGAGGTGTTGATGATCATCGGCGCCGGCCAGATCCAGGGACACCGGCGCACCGCGCTTCACCCGCTGGGCTCGCTGGACGACCATGCCTACGTGCTGGCCGACGCCGAGGTCACCTCGCTGATCATCGATCCCACACCGGCTTTCGTGGAACGCGCCCTGGGTCTGCTCGAAAAGGTGCCGACGTTACGACAGGTGCTGACCATCGGCCCGGTGCCGCCGGAGCTCGAAGGGAAGGCTGTCGACCTGGCTGCCGAGGCGGCCAAGTACGACCCGCAGCCGCTGGTGGCCGCGGACCTGGCCGCGGATCACATCGGCGGCCTCACCTACACCGGCGGGACCACCGGCAAGCCGAAGGGCGTTATCGGCACCGTGGGGTCCATCACCGCGATGACGACCATTCAGCTCGCGGAGTGGGAGTGGCCGGAGCGCCCGAAGTTCCTGATGTGCACTCCGCTTTCGCATGCGGGTGCGGCGTTTTTCGTGCCGACGATTGTCAAGGGCGGTGAGCTGGTGGTGCTCACCAAATTCGATCCGGCCGAGGTGCTGCGGGTGATCGAGGAACAGAAGATCACCGCCACCATGCTGGTGCCCTCGATGATCTACGCGCTGATGGATCACCCGGACTCGCACACTCGCGACCTGTCTTCGCTGGAGACGGTGTACTACGGCGCCTCGGCGATGAACCCGGTTCGGCTGCAGGAGGCCATCGACAGGTTCGGCCCGATCTTCGCCCAGTACTACGGCCAGTCCGAGGCGCCGATGGTGATCACCTACCTGTCCAAGGGCGACCACGACCAGAAGCGGCTCACCTCATGCGGCCGCCCGACGCTGTTCGCCCGGGTGGCGCTGCTGGGCGACGACGGCAACCCGGTGGCCCAGGGTGAGGTCGGGGAGATCTGCGTGTCCGGGCCGCTGGTGTCGGGCGGCTACTGGAAGCTTCCGGAGGCCACCGCCGACACCTTCAGGGACGGCTGGATGCACACCGGCGACCTGGCCCGGGAGGATGAAGACGGCTTCTACTACATCGTGGACCGCACCAAGGACATGATCGTCACCGGCGGTTTCAACGTGTTCCCCCGCGAGGTCGAGGATGTGATCGCCGAGCACCCGTCGGTGGCCCAGGTGTGCGTGATCGGAACCCCCGACGAGAAGTGGGGCGAGGCGGTGACCGCAGTTGTGGTGCTGCGTCCGGGCGTCGACAGCGATGACGCCGCGGTGGCCACGATGACCGCCGAGATCCAGTCCGCGGTCAAGGAACGCAAGGGTTCGGTTCAGTCGCCCAAGCAGGTGATCGTCGCCGAATCGGTGCCGGTGACCGCGCTGGGTAAGCCGGACAAGAAGGCGGTGCGTGCCCAGTTCTGGTCCGGCGCAGCACGTTCCGTCGGCTGAGATCAGCTCAGGGCGTCGGCCAGCTGTCGCCACTGCTCCCGTGGGAAGGCGCGCGGGTCGGCGTCCAGCAGCTGGACGCAGACGTGGTCGGCTCCGGCGGCCCGGTGCTCGGCGATCCGGCTGGTCACGGCCTCCGGGGTTCCCCAGGCGATGATCGCGTCGAAGATCCGATCGCTGACGGAGGCGATGTCGTCTTCGGAGAACCCGGACCGCAGCAGGTTGTTGGCGTAGTTGGGCAGCGCCAGGTAGGAGCCCAGCCATTTGGTGCCGATCTCGCGTGCCTCTTCGCGGCTGGAGCACAAGATGGCGGTCTGCTCGGGCAGCAGCAACGGGCCCACGCCGAGCTGTTCGCGGGCGAACCGGGTGTGCTCGGGAGTGACCAGATAGGGGTGGGCGCCGCGGCTCCGGGTGGCGGCCAGCTCCAGCATCTTCGGGCCGAGCGCCGCGAGCACCCGGGAGTCGACCGGGACGGGTGTGTCGGCGGCGTCGAGGCCGTCGAGAAACTCGCTCATCGCGCGCAGCGGTCGGCGGTAGCGCCCGGGATCCCCGGCGTCGATCAGCGGAGCATGGCTGACACCGATGCCGAGCAGGAACCGATCACCGTGGGCTGCAGTCAGTGATGCGTATGACGCCGCCACGTCGGCCGGTGCGTGCATCCACAGGTTCAGGATGCCGGTCGCGATGACCGCCTGGCGGGTGGCTGACAGCAGGTTGCCCACCGAGTCGAACACCGGCCCGCCGACATCGGGTATCCACAGCACGCCGAAGCCCAGTTGCTCCAATTCGGCGGCCGCGTCGGCGGCCTCGCCCTGATCGCCGTAGCGCAGTGGCGCACTCCAGATCCCGACACCCGAGATGTTCACCATCGCCCCAGGATGGCATAGCCGTGCCGGTGGTCTACCGGCGCCGGCCGTACCGGTCGGCGAGTTTCTGCTCGACGCTCATCGGTGGCGCCGGCTCGCCGGTATCGGTCTCGCCGGTCGCGGCCTCGGAGTTCTCCGACCGGCGTGCACGCAGCTCGGCGAAGGCGAAGTAACCCAGTCCGATCGGGGCGAGGATTCCGAACGCTATCCATTGGATGCCGTAGGACAGGAACGGCCCGTTGTCCCGGCGCGGCAGCGCGATCACACCCAGCCCGCCGGGCTGGTCGTCCACCAGTTGCAGGTAGGACCCGGCCAGCGGAATGTGGGTAAACGCCGCGATCTGGTCGGTGTTGATCGAGTACACCTGACGAAAACCGTTCTCGGTGAACGGGTTCTTGCCCGGAATTGCCGGCTGCGAGTCCCGCAGCCGAGCGGTGACGGTGACCTCCGCATCCGGTGGCGGCGCAATCTCCGGCAGCCGCGCCCCGCCGTCCTCGGTGCGCACATAGCCGCGGTTCACCAGCACCGTCGGCCCACCTTTGACCGCAAACGGCGTCAACACCTCGATGGCCGGCACGCCGTCGATCACCCGCAACCGCACCAGCACCTGCGCCTCGGGAAGGTAGCGGCCGGTGGCGGTGACCGGCCGCCACTGCTCATCCGGCGCGAACGAATCCTGATGCGGCAGCAGCGTTGTCAGCGGCACGGGTTCGGCGGTCAGCGCATGTTCGAGCTGGCTGTTCGCCCGGGATGTGGTGGTGTTCTTGCCCAGTTGCCATGGCGCCAGCACGGTGAAGCACAGGTAGGCGAAGGCCAGCACCACCGCCGCCAGGGCCAGCCAGCTCGGGCGCAGCAGGAAGGCCAGGCGTCGCATCAGCTCAGCCGCTCATCGACCCAGGCGTGCAGACCGGGCAAGGCAGCGGCGATCACCGTAAACGACTCCTCGAAATCGTCCAGATCGCCGTAGTAGGGGTCGTCGACGTCAAGGGCAACCGCGCCCGAGCGCGGGTCGAAAGACCGCAGCATCCGGATCCGCTCGGCAGGCGCACCGAGATCCTGCAGCAGCCGGATGTGGTTGCGGGCCAATGCCACCACCAGGTCGGCGGTCGCGTGTTCGTCGCCGAACTGCGCGGCGAAGTGGTCGGTGGGGTAGCCGTGCGCGCGCAGCACCCGGTTGGTGCGCTCGTCGGCGCCCTTTCCGATATGCCAGCCGGCAGTGCCGGCACTGCTCACCCGCACCGCGGTATCCAAGCCCCGTTCGGCGATCTGGTGGGCGAACATCTTCTCGGCCATCGGCGAGCGGCAGATGTTGCCGGTGCAGACGAACGTGACGTGCAGGAGCAGGTCAGACACCGAGCACCTCCCGAAGCTCGGCGATGTCGCCAGCCCGCGTCGTGGCGTCGTCGACAGCATCGTCTCGTCCGTATCCCCAGCCGACCAACACGGTGTCGATACCGTGCGCGGCCGCGCCGTCCACGTCGTGACGCCGGTCCCCGACCATCAGCACCCGCTCCGGCAGCGGTGCCAGTTGGGTCAGGGCATGAGCCACCACGTCGGACTTCGCCGCCCGGGTGCCGTCCACGCTGGCCCCGGCGACCACCTCGAAATACTCGTCCAGCCCGAAGTGGGCGAGGATCTTGCGTGCGGTCGGCTCGACCTTGGAGGTGGCCACGGCCAACCGGACCCCGGCGGCCCGCAGATCGCTCAGCAGCGCGGGGACGCCGTCGAACAGCGTGTTCATCGCCCACCCGCGGCTGGTGTAGTCGGCCCGGTAGGCGGCCATCGCCTGCTCGGCCTGATCACCCAGGCCCATTGCGGCCAGAGTGTGGTGCATGGGTGGGCCGACAAGCTGCGCGGCGAGATCACCCTCGGGCACCGGTGCGCCGATCTGGCCCAGCGCGTGGCGGAAGCTGGCGACGATCCCGGCTGCGGAGTCGGTCAAGGTGCCGTCGAGGTCGAAGATCACCAGTTCGGCGGCGGCGGTGGTGGTGCGTGTCACGGATCTATTGTCCCCGATCGCGTGATGGCGTTTGAATCGCTGCCAGATGCGCGATGGGGACCATGTGTCGATGTGCCCGGCTCTGCGCGACAACGCCCGACGCGCGCATTTCAGCCAGGACGTGCGGTTACCGGTGTGCCGCTGTCGTGCGGGCGAACTCAGCGACGAAATGCCTGGCCAAATCGGCAGCGTGGCGGCGGTATTCGATTTCGCCGATGTTCAGGGCGCCACTGGCGTAACGCGACGAGAGGCGGGCCAGTGCATGGGCTCCGCTGTTGAGCGGATCGCCACGATGCCCCTTCACCCAGACGGGGGTGATCGCGTTCCGGCGGGCATGAATCAGCTGTTGGACCCGCACCAGCCCGGCCGTTTGTCCACCAGCCCGCATGGTGGTGTAGCCGCACGGCAGGTCGTCGTAGCCGGCCATCCAGCGCGTCAACATGGCGATTGCCGCCTGACTATCGCTGATGACGGTGAGCCGACGGTTACGCAGGTGTTGTACGGCCGCGCCGATGGCGCGCAGCTCCGAGATCATCACCGTGTTGGATCCGATCAGCCGCTGCGAATGCCGGAACCCAGCCATCCCGTACTCGCTGGTAGAGGCCAGCCAGCCGTAGCCGGTGAACGTCCCGCGCACCGAGCCGTCGGTAGCCACCCAGATCGGGTCGGCATAGGTAGTCGACGCGGGGAGAGTGCACAGGACCTCGTGCGCCCATAGCGGCCCCTCGTCGAACGTCGTGTTCTCGCCCTGTGGGTGAGGACGAGTACGGTCGCGGGCCTTGTCCGTAGCTGTGCTCATGTACCGGACGCTAGGCGGGGGGTCGGACATCGTTGGCCGTCCGACTCTGCGACTACGGCGGAGAAGTTCGAGAAGAGTCCGCCGTGAACGCAGAGTCGATGTGGGTACTGTTGCACGCGTGACTGCGCGGCTGGCTGACGTCATCGACGTCCTGGATACGGCCTACCCGCCGGAACTGGCCCAGTCCTGGGACTCGGTCGGGCTGGTCTGCGGTGACCCCGACGACGTGGTGAGCTCGGTGACGATCGCCGTCGACGCCACCGCCGCGGTGGTCGACGAGGTCCCCGACGGCGGCCTGCTGCTGGCCCATCACCCGCTGCTGCTGCGCGGGGTGGACACCGTGGCGGCCAGCACCCCCAAGGGTGCCCTGGTGCACCGGCTGATCCGTACCGGCCGAGCCCTGTTCACCGCGCACACCAATGCCGACGCGGCAGCGCCCGGGGTCTCCGATGCGCTGGCCGAGGCGCTCGGGCTCACCGTGGAGGCGGTGCTGGAACCGGCGACCAGGGCTCCTGACACCGACAAGTGGGTGATCTACACCCCGGCCGAGCACGCCGAGGCGGTGCGGGCCGCGGTGTTCGCGGCCGGAGCCGGGCAGATCGGCGACTACGCACAGTGCAGTTGGAGCGTCACCGGTATCGGCCAGTTCCTGCCCGGCGACGGCGCGGCGCCGACGATCGGGCAGGTGGGTGCGGTGGAGCGCGTCACCGAAGACCGCGTGGAGGTGGTGGCGCCGGCACGGGCACGCGGCGCGATCCACGCGGCGCTGCTGGCCGCGCATCCCTACGAGGAGCCGGCGTTCGACATCTTCGCGTTGCAGCCGCTGCCCGCCGGGGTCGGGATCGGGCGCGTCGCCAGCTTGGCAACACCGGAACCGCTGAGCGCGTTCGTCGCCCGCGTCGCCGCGGGGCTGCCGGCCACCTCGTGGGGAGTGCGCGCTTCAGGAGACCCCGACCTGCCGGTGTCGCGGGTGGCGGTCTGCGGTGGCGCCGGCGATTCCCTGCTGAATGCGGCGGCCGCTGCCGACGCCCAGGTCTATGTCACCGCGGACCTGCGCCACCACCCGGCCGACGAGCACTCCCGCCGGTCGGAGGTGGCGCTGGTCGACGTGGCGCACTGGGCCAGCGAATACCCGTGGTGTGCGCAGGCCGCCGACATACTCCGCTCGCATTTCGGTGCGGCCCTGCCGGTGCGCGTCAGCGGGCTGCGCACCGACCCCTGGAATCTCGCGCTCGAAGGAGACCGGCCATGAAGGCTGAAGTGGCACAACAACGTTCGCTCCTGGAATTGTCGGAGCTGGACGCCGAACTGTCCCGGATCGCGCACCGCTCCGGGCACCTTCCCGAGCAGCAGGACCGCGAGCGCATCCAGGCCGACCACGTTGCGGCCTCCGACCGGCTGGCCGCACTGGAATTGGCCCTGGAGGACTTGGACGCCCAAGCCGGGCGCTTCGAGTCGGAGATCGACGCGGTACGCCAGCGCGAGGACCGCGACCGCGCCCTGCTGGATTCGGGACAGACCAACGCCAAACAGGTGGTCGACTTGCAGCACGAGTTGGAGACGCTGCAGAAACGTCAATCCAGCTTGGAGGATTCGCTGCTCGAGCTGCTGGAACAGCGCGAGCAACTGCAGACCCAGGCGACCACCGAGGCCAAAGCGGTCGAGGAGCTCGCCGCGGACCTGACCCGGGTGCAGGAGACCTTGGACACCGCGCTGGCAGAGATCGAGACCACCCGCGGCCAGCGCGCCGCGAGTCGCGACGAATTGGCCGCCTCGATCGACGGCGAGCTGCTGACGCTCTATGAGCGCCAGCGCGCCTCCGGTGGGGTCGGCGCGGCACCGCTGCGGGGCGGCCAGTGCGGGGCCTGCCGGATCGAGATCGACCGCGGCGAGCTGGCCCGGATCTCCGCGGCGGCGCCCGAGGAGGTGCTGCGCTGCCCGGAGTGCAACGCGATCCTGCTGCGGGTCAAGGACTTCGGTTAGCCGCCGATGAAGGTGATCATCGAGGCAGACGGCGGGTCGCGCGGGAACCCTGGACCGGCCGGCTACGGGATGGTGGTGTGGTCCGCCGATCACACCGAGGTGCTCGCCGAAGTCAAGGAGGCGATCGGCGTCGCCACCAACAACGTCGCCGAATACCGTGGCCTGGTCGCGGGATTGACCGAGGCGGCCCGGTTGGGTGCGGCCGAGGTCGCGGTGTTCATGGATTCCAAGCTGGTGGTCGAACAGATGGCCGGCCGGTGGAAGGTCAAGCATCCGGACCTGATCCCGCTGCACACCCAGGCGCGCGAGCTGGCGTCGAAGTTCGACCACGTCCGCTATACCTGGATACCTCGGGAGAAGAACTCGCACGCCGACCGGCTGGCCAACGAGGCGATGGACGCCGCCGCCGGGATCGAGAGGCCCGCCCGGAAGAACCGGGAGAAGGGGCAGAATCCCTCGGCGCCAAAGGCTCCCGGCTGGACCGGCGCAACCGGTACGGCCACTCGGCTGTTGTTGCTGCGGCACGGGCAGACCGAACTGTCGGTACACCGGCGCTACTCCGGGCGCGGCAACCCGCCGCTGACCGACATCGGCCGGCGCCAGGCCGACGCTGCCGCGGACTATCTGGCCCAGCGCGGCGGCATCTCGGCGATCATCAGCTCACCGCTGCAGCGGTGCCGCGAGACCGCCGGTGCGGCGGCGAAACTGCTGGGCCTGGATGCGACCGTCGATGAAGACCTGACCGAAACCGACTTCGGGGCCTGGGAGGGCCTGACGTTCGCCGAGGCCGCCGAGCGCGATCCCGAATTGCACCGACGCTGGCTGAAGGACACCTCCACCGAGCCGCCCGGCGGGGAGAGCTTCGACGCGGTGCAGCAACGGGTGCTGCGCGCGCGCGACCGGATCATCGCCGAACACAGCGGGACCACGGTGTTGGTGGTGTCGCACGTGACGCCGATCAAGACGATGCTGCGGCTGGCGCTCGACGCCGGCCCGGCCATCCTGTATCGGCTGCACCTGGACCTGGCGTCGCTGAGCATCGCCGAGTTCTTCGGCGACGGGCCCGCGTCGGTGCGTCTGGTGAACCAGACGGCCTACCTCTAGCCGGACGCCCCGCGCCTCAGTCGCGCAGGTGCACGCGTTCGCCGTGCGCGCCGAAGATCACGATCGCCTCGGCCGGTCCGCCGACCGCGCCGAACCAGTGCGGCGTCCAGGTGGAGAACTCGACAGCCTCGCCGGGCCCGATCAGGAAATCGTCGTCGCCCAGCACCAGCCGGAGCCGGCCGGACAACACATACATCCACTCGTGCCCCTCATGCACCGGCAACTCCGCCGGGCGGCGGCGCCGCACGCCGACCCGGATCTTGAAGGCGTGCAGACCCCCGGCCGGCCCGTGCCGGGTCAACGGCCAATAGGTGATGCCGTTGTGGCTGTGTGAGGTGCCCCGCACCCGCGGGTCCGGCTGCTGCGGGGCACGCAGCAACTCGTCGGTGCTGACCGACAGGGCCTCGGCCAGCCGGGGCAGGTGATCCAGCGCCAGCCGGCGTTTGCCGGATTCCAGCCGGCTCAGCGTCGATACGTCGATGCGCGCGCGGGTGGCGACGTCCTCCAGGGTCAGACCCTGCTGGGTGCGCAGCTCACGCAGCCGGCGCCGCACCCGAAGATCAACCCCGCCGTCATCATTGCTTGCCTGCATAGCAAGCCACGTTGCCACCACTCGTTGCGAGCCGGCAAGGGCAGGTGCACTTTTCCAGCAACGTTGATTTGAACTCTGTCGCCCAGCAGCGGCCGTGTCATACCGTTACGCCGGAACGGCTGAAGAGAGGTCGCAGATGAAGTGGTTGGGCCCGGACGGTTGGGCGAACCTGTTGGTGGGCGTGCTCGTTGCGTTGGCCATCGCCGACCTGCTGCCCAGGATTCCGTGGTGACGATATGACCACGACTCAAACGGATTCAGACGAGTCCGCATCGGATGCGATCTTTACCAGCAGTCGCCCGCTGGACTACCTGCCCGGCATCGTCTTGCTGCTCACGGTGGGGTTGCTCGGCAAGTACGCCCAGCGGTGGTGGCTGGCATTGGGCCATCACCTGGGCTGGACGGTGCCCGACATCGAATACGTGTTGTGGGCGATTCTGATCGGGCTGGTGATCCGAAACAGCGTCGGACTGCACCGGATCTTTCATCCGGGAGTGCAGACCTATGAATTCTGGCTCAAGGTCGGCATCGTGGCGCTGGGTTCTCGGTTCGTGCTCGGAGACGTCGCCAAACTCGGCGGTATCAGCCTGGTCCAGATCCTGCTCGACATGACGATTGCTGGGGCGATAATCCTCGGTGCTGCACGTCTTTTCGGCTTATCCGGAAAGCTCGGGTCACTGCTGGCGATCGGAACGTCGATCTGTGGGGTATCGGCCATCATCGCCTCGAAAGGCGCTATCCGGGCGAAGAACTCCGACGTCAGCTATGCGATCGCTGCCATCCTTGCCCTAGGGGCGGTGGGCCTGTTCGTATTGCCGCCGTTGGGCCACCTGATCGGCCTGAGCGACCATGAGTTCGGACTGTGGGCGGGGCTTTCGGTGGACAACACCGCGGAGACGACGGCCACCGGGTACCTGTTCTCCGATGAGGCGGGCAAGATCGCCGTGCTGGTGAAATCGACCCGCAACGCCCTGATCGGGTTCGTGGTGCTGGGTTTCGCACTGTACTGGGCGGCGCGTGGGCAGGCAGATCAAGTGGCTCCCGGCTATCGGGCGAAGGCGGCATTCATCTGGCGGCAGTTCCCCAAGTTCATCCTCGGGTTCCTGGTGGTGTCGACCGTGGCGACCGTCGGATTGCTGGACAAGAGTCAGCTCGTCAGCCTGGGCAACGTGTCGAAATGGGCTTTCCTGCTCACCTTCGCCGGCGTCGGCCTGTCCACGGACTTCCGCCAGATCGCCCGCGCGGGCTGGCGGCCACTGCTGGTTGCCGTCATCGGCCTGGTGGTGGTGGCCACGGTGTCCTTGGGGCTGGTGCTGGTGACGTCGCGGGTGCTTGGTTGGGGTGTGGCCGCGGCCTGACCGGCCCTTCACCGGAATTGCCCAGATGGCAAATTGACGTGCCAATCTTTGCTGGGTTCTGCATGCTCGAGGCATGACTGAGTCGGTGCGGGACGTCCGCGAATTCTGGGACGAGTTCTACCTCCAGAAGGTATGGAGTGGCCGGGTGAACGCCCGCCTGGTGGAAGTGGCCACGGAGCTGCCCGCCGGGCGAGCCCTGGATGTCGGTTGCGGCGAGGGTGCCGATGCCATCTGGCTGGCCGAACACGGTTGGCAGGTGGTCGCTGTGGATGTGTCGGCAACCGCGCTGCAACGGGCGGGTGCAGCGGCGCGGGAATCCGATGCCGGGCCGCGCATCCGGTTCGAGCGGCACGATCTGCCGGAGAGCTTTCCCGAAGGCGAGTTCGACCTGGTTCAGGCGCAGTTCCTGCATTCCCCGGTGCACCTGGATCGTGACGCGGTGTTGCGGCAGGGCGCCGCGGCGGTGGCGGTGGATGGAACGTTGCTGATCGTCGACCACGCCGCCGCACCGCCGTGGGCCGGTGATCATGCCAGTAACCACGAATTCCCCACGGTAGAAGGCGTCTCGGCGGCGCTCGGGCTCGACGACACCCGGTGGAACCGACTGCGGGCCGAACGTGTCGAGCGGCCGGCGGTGGGACCCGAGGGGCAGTCGGCGACGATTGCCGACAACGTGTTGGTGCTGCGCCGCGTCGGGTAGTCCCTAAGCGGCGTCTTTCACGCGGTATCTTTCACGCGGCGTCGTGAAAGATCAGACCGAGTGTGTAGCGCTCGCCGGAGCGGATGGGCGAGACACCGTGCCGCACCGGCGCGGTGGACCAACCCCGGGTGGAGCGCACCGGCCGATCACGGGTGGTGAATACATAGCCGTGCCCGTGCGGCAACTGCACGGCAGTGCCCCGGGATTGGGCACGCGGCCGCTGCTCGACGAGCAGGAACTCGCCGCCGGTGTAGTCGGCCGCCGGGTCACTGAGGTTGATCACCACCTGCAGCGGAAACACCAACTCGCCGTAGAGGTCCCGGTGCAGTGCATTCCAGTCCCCGGGGCCATAACGCAGCATCAGGGCGGTCGGTTTGGTCTGTCCGGCCCGGTGGCAGTGATCCAGCCACTTGTCGAAGTCATCGGGCCAGGGGGCGTTCCGCCCTAACCGGGCCGCCCAGTCCCGGGCGATCGGCAGCAGGTGCGGATACAGCGCCCGCTTGAGTTCATCGACCGGATCCGGTGCCGGGGCCGAGAAATACCGGTACTGCCCGGAACCGTAGCGGTGACGCTGCATGTCGACAGTGGCGCGGAACCGGTTGTCGTCCGGGTAGACCCGGCGCAGCCGGGCGGCCTCCGCGGCCGTCAGCAACCGGGGCAGCAATGCGCCGCCGCACTCGTCGAGCTCGGCGGTGATGGAGTCCCAGTCGCCGGCGGCCACCCGCCGCTCCCAGCGCGTCACCGTCGTCGCCACCTGGTTCCTTCCGGTCATGTCCCGTCAAGTGTGCGCCACGGCGCCCAGCAGACGGTGCCGTGCCACGGTTTCGGTCGGTTCGATTAAATCGCCGTGCGCTTAATCCCCGGCGCGTGGCAACCAGCAACTTCCGCGAACGACGCGTTACCAGGCCATTTGGGGGCGTTGACAGCTAACTCGCGCCCTCTTACTGTTCGCCCAACCTTGTCTGAGGAGGGGAGTGACGAATGCGCGGGATCTCAGCAGTGGCATGCGCGCCTGGTGGGGCAGTGGCGGAGCCGTCGTCGGCCGGACGGCTCGTTCGTGCGCGAACGGGGTGACACGTTGGCGCACACCATAGGCAGGCAGCGATGAGCGGGTCCTCCTGGTCCAAGCCCGCAGTCGCCGTCGGCGATTTTGTCGTGCTCGCCGGCGAAACGTTCGCGGCGATGGTGCGACCGCCGTGGGCCTGGGGCGAACTGATCCACCAGATCTGGTTCGTGGCGCGGGTATCAATCGTTCCGACGATCATGCTGTCGATCCCGTACACAGTGCTCATCGTCTTCACGCTCAACATCGTGCTGCTGGAGATCGGTGCCGCCGACCTGTCCGGCGCCGGTGCAGCCCTGGCGGCGGTCACCCAGGTGGGTCCGGTGGTCACCGCGATCGTCGTCTCCGGGGCCGGCGCCACCGCGATGTGCGCTGATCTGGGTGCGCGCACGATCCGCGAGGAGATCGACGCGATGAAAGTCATCGGCGTCAACCCCGTGAACGCGCTCGTGGTGCCCCGCGTGATCGCGGCGACATTCGTTGCGGTGATGCTCTATTCGGTCGTCGCGGTGGTGGGGCTGACCGGAAGCTACGCGTTCGTGGTGTTCGTACAGCACGTCACACCGGGCGCTTTCGTCGCCGGGATGACATTGTTGACGGGCCTGCCGCAAGTAGTGGTGTCGCTGTGTAAGGCGCTGCTGTTCGGTCTGTCCGCCGGGCTGATCGCCTGCTACAAGGGGCTGTCCGTGGGCGGTGGTCCGACAGCCGTCGGAAACGCGGTCAACGAAACAGTGGTGTTCGCGTTCATGGCACTGTTCCTGATCAACATTCTGGCCACCGCGTTCGGCGTGAAGGTTGCGCCGTGACGACTGCCGAACAGGCCACCGCGCAGCGCGGAGCTGAATTGCGGACGGCGATCATCGACGCCACCCGCAAAATCGGTGAGCAGACCGCCTTCTACGGCAGTGCGCTGGCCGCCGTCGGGGACGCGGTCCGCCGATACCCCGGCGAGGTGTTGCGGTTGATCGCGGTCATGGGGATGGGGTCCGGGGCGCTGGCCGTCATCGGCGGCACGGTGGTCATCGTCGGGTTCCTCACCCTGTCCACCGGCGCGTTGATCGCGGTGCAGGGCTACAACACCTTGTCCAATGTCGGGATCGAAGCACTGACCGGCTTTCTCGGCGCGTTCCTCAACGTCCGGTTCATCGCCCCGGCCACCGCCGGGGTGGCATTGGCCGGGACCATCGGGGCCGGCGCGACCGCTCAGATCGGCTCGATGCGGATCAGCGAGGAGATCGACGCGCTGGAGGCGATGGGTATCCGGTCGATCACCTACCTGGCCGCCACCCGGATCGTCGCCGGAGTCCTGGTGGTGATACCGCTCTACACCATTGCCGTGCTGATGGCGTTCTTGGCGACCCGCTTCGGCACGACCGTGATCTATGGACAATCGCGAGGGGTCTACGACCACTACTTTTCGACGTTCCTGGAACCCACCGACCTGCTGTGGTCGTTTCTGTCCGCGTTGACGATGGCTGCCGCAGTCATGGTGGTGCACACCTACTACGGCTACACCGCGACCGGCGGCCCGGCCGGTGTCGGCGAGGCCGTAGGCCGCGCCGTGCGCACCTCGGTGACCGCAACGGTTTTCGTGCTACTGACCATCACCCTGTCCGTGTACGGACAGTCCGGCAACTTTCACCTGGCGGGGTGAGGCCGTGTCCACCGTGAATCGCAGCGCACCCCGCCGGCGCGGGATCGACCCGATCTGGTGGTCGCCCGTGTTGGTTGTGGTGGTCGTCGCACTGTCCGCCCTGACCGTTGTGCTGTTCTCCGGAACGTTCCGCGGGTACGTCCCAATCACCCTGGTGTCGGATCGATCTGGGTTGGTGATGGAAAACGGCGCCAAGGTGAAACTGCGGGGCATTCAGATCGGTGAGGTGAGCTCGATCGGAACCCAACCGGGATCCGATCAGAGCAGGCTCTCCACGCTCAAGCTGAAGATGTACCCGCGCCAGTTCGCCTACCTGCCGAGCAACGTCGAGGCCGAGATCAAGTCCAGCACCGCATTCGGCGCCAAATACGTCGACCTCGTCGTGCCGTCGGACGGTCCCAGCGGCCAGCGACTCCAAGCCGGTGCGGTGCTGCACTCTCGCAACGTGACGGTGGAAGTCAACACCGTCTTCGAGAACCTGCAGGCGGTGGTGCACGCCGTCGATCCGGCCAAGCTGAATTCGATCCTGTCGGCGGTGGCCGAATCCGTTCGGGGCAGGGGAGATGTCATGGGCCGGGCGATCACCGGTGCCAATACGGTACTGACGGCGGTGAACCCGCGGATGTCGACCGTGCAGCGCGACTGGCAGTTGTTCGGCCAGACTGCCCAGGCGTATTCCAATGCCGCGCAGGATATCCTGACCGTGTTGGACTCCGCTGCCACCACCAGCACGACGCTGTCCGCCCAGGCAGGCGAACTGGATGCGTTGCTGCTCGCCGCCGTCGGATTCTCGACGACCGGAGTGAACACCCTCGGTGCAAACGAGCGCGGACTGGTGCAGGCGCTGAATCTGATGGTGCCCACCACCGACCTGCTGGAGGAGTATTCACCGACCTACACCTGCCTGTTCCAGGGAGCTCAGTGGTTCTTGGAGAATGGCGGCCGGGATGCGATGGGCGGCAACGGAAGATCGGTCATCATGGACGCCGCGATGCTCGCCGGCGATGATCCGTACCGGTACCCGGACAACCTGCCGCTGGTCAATGCCCGGGGCGGCCCGGGTGGCAGGCCGAGTTGCGGGTCACTGCCCGACGTGAGCAAGAACTTCCCGGTGAAGTATCTGGTCACCGACACCGGTTTCGGTACCGGCCTGGATGTACGGCCCAATCCGGGGATCGGTTTTCCGGGCTTCGCCAACTATTTCCCGGTGACCAAGGCGGAGCCGGAACCGCCGAGAATCCGCTATCCCGGTCCACCCGCGCCAGGCCCGGAGCCGCCGCCATGACCCGCAACGTGGGCCGCACCCTGATCTGGGTGCTGCTGTTCACCGCGACGTGCCTGGTGTTCATCTTCATCCTGGTCACCGTGTTCGGACAGTTCCGATTCGACTCCCGAGTCGGCTACCGCGCCGAGTTCACCAACGTCTCGGGCCTGAAGGGCGGCAACTTCGTCCGTATCGCCGGGGTGGAGGTCGGCAAGGTGACGAACATGGCCCTGCGCGCCGACGGCACGGTCACGGTCGATTTCTCCATTGACAAGAGCCTGACCCTCACCGAGGGCACCCGGGCGGCGGTGCGCTACGAGAACCTCATCGGCGACCGGTACCTGTCCCTTGAGCAGGGCCCGGGCTCAGTGCACACACTGCGGCCCGGCCAGACGATTCCGCTGACGCGGACCCAACCCGCGCTCGATGTGGACGCGCTCATCGGAGGCTTCCGGCCACTGTTCCGCGCTTTGGATCCCGACCAGGTGAATGCGCTGAGCGGTGAACTGCTCACCGCACTGCAGGGCCAGGGCGGCACCATCGCATCGGTCCTGGCCCAGACCTCCGCCTTGACGAGAACGCTGGCCGGCCGCGACGAACTGATCGGTCAGGTGATCACCAACCTCAACACCGTGCTGGGCACCTTCAGCGCCCGCGATCATGAATTCGGCCGCGGGCTGGATTCGCTGGCGCAGCTGGTCCGTGGACTGGCCGAGCGCAGAACCGACATCACCAACGGGGTGGCCTACATCAACGCCGCGGCTGGATCGGTCGCCGACTTGTTGACGGTGGCCCGTGAACCGATTCGCGACGTCGTGCTGCAGACCGACCGGGCCGCCGGCCAGGTGCTGGAAGACGGTGACTACGTCGACGATCTGGTCAGGACGCTCCCCGATGCCTACCAGATTCTCGCGCGGAACGGACTCTACGGCGACTACTTCGGCTTCTATATGTGTGACCTGGTGATCAAGGTGAACGGTAAAGGCGGCCAACCGCTTTATTCCAAGATCATGAACCAGACAACCGGACGGTGCGCACCGAAATGACCAGACTGACACTGCCGCGGGTGACCATCAAGCCGCTCGCCGAACGCAACCGGCTCGCCGTCGGCGCGACCGGGATACTGCTGCTGGTCGCCTTGGTGGTCGCGGTGTTCAGCTACGACAGGTTGCCGTTCATCAAGGGCACGTCGGACTACGCCGCCTACTTCACCGAGTCGGGAGGCATCAAACCCAACAGCGACGTGCGGGTGTCGGGACTCGATGTGGGCCGGGTCGTGGGCCTGCGCCTGGAGGGCACGCGGGTACGAGTGATCTTCAGCGTTCGCAAGGGCGTCGCGCTCGGAGACAGGACCGAGGCCGCGATCAAGACCGAAACGGTACTGGGCAACAAATTCCTGGAACTCACGCCGCGCGGCGACGGCCGGCTCGCAGGTCCGATCCCGATTGAACGTACGACATCTCCGTACGACCTCCCGGAGGCCCTGGGAGATCTGACCGCGGTCATCAGCGGACTGGACACCATGCAGTTGTCTTCGGCGCTCACCACGTTGGCGGAGACGTTCAAGGACACCCCTCCGGATCTCAAGCTCGCGCTCGAAGGTGTGGCCAGGTTCTCCGACACGCTCGACAAGCGCGATGCCAAACTGCGCCAGTTGCTGGCCAACGCCAACAACGTCACCGGTGTGCTGGCCCAGCGCAGCGAGCAGATCGCCGGCCTGATCAGCAACAGCAACGCGCTGCTGGGCGAGCTGCTGTCGCAACGAAACTCCGTCGACGCGTTGATGACCAACCTGACCGCTGTGTCGCGGCAGATTTCGGCCGTGGTCGACGACAACCGTCAGCAGCTCAAGCCCGCAGTGGACAAGCTCAACGGCGTGCTGGGAGTCCTTGACAATCGCAGGGCCGAATTGCAGCGCACCCTATACCTGTTTCGTCGTTACGCCATGTCGTTCGGTGAAGTGCTGGGTTCCGGACCGTTCTTCAAAGCCTCAGTGGTGAACCTGATTCCGGGCCAGCTGGCTCAGCCGGCCATCGAGGCCGCATTCTCCGAACTGGGACTGGACCCCAATGTGCTGCTGCCCTCGGAGTTGACGGATCCGGGCGACGGCCAGCCGGGTACCCCGCCGCTGCCGATGCCGTTTCCCCGCACCGGGCAGGGCGGCGAGCCGAACCTGACCTTGCCCGACGCCATTACCGGCAATCCCGGAGACCCGCGATACCCGTACCGGGAGCCACTGCCGGCACCGCCACCGGGTGGACCGCCACCAGGGCCGCCCGCGCTCGGCCCGGCGAGCGGCGGGGGGAGCTGACGTGAGCAGTCATCGTGTGGCCGAATGGAATCAGTCGGCGAGCCGGGTGCGGCTGTTACGGCCGGCGACCGCGACCGCCCTGGTATTCATTCTTGTCGCGGCACTGATGCTGGTGGCCGGTCCGGGGGCGCATCTGCGCAAGCACGTCTACACGGCCTACTTCGCCAACACCAACGGCCTGTACACCGGGGACGAAATCCGCATCCTGGGGGTTGCCGTCGGAACGGTCGAACGCATCGAGCCGCTTCCTGACACGGCCAAGGTGACCTTCGCCGTCGACGCCCGTTACCCGGTCCCGGCCGATGTTCGGGCGGCGATTCTGTCACCGTCGTTGGTCAGCGCCAGGGCGATTCAGCTTGTCCCCGCCTACTCGGGCGGCCCCGAGCTGGCCGACGGTGCCACCATCACGCAGGACCGCACGGCAGTTCCCGTCGAGTGGGACGACTTCCGGCAGCAGCTGGAGAAGCTCACCGATTCCCTGCAGCCGACCAGCGGGGGAGAAACGAGCGCGGTGGGGGAGTTCATCAACACCGCAGCGGCCAACCTCCGAGGACAGGGTGATACCGCGCGCGACACGGTGATCAAGCTGTCGCAGGCGATGTCGGCGTTGGGGGACCACAGCACCGACATCTTCAGCACGGTCCGAAACATGCAGTTGCTGGTGTCGGCGCTGACATCCAGCAGTGATCTGCTGGCGGCGTTCAACGTCAACCTCGCGGATATCACCACCCTGCTGAGTAATTCACCCGGCGAGTTCGCCCAAGCGATGACCAGTCTCGACGGTGTGGTCAACGACCTACGAGGCTTCATCGCCGAAAACCGCGAGGGGTTCGGTGTCACCGTCGACCACCTCAATGCGATCACCACCGCGCTCAACGACAGCCGCGGCGACCTCAAACAGGTCCTGCACGTCGCCCCGACGGTGTTCCAGAACTTCGTGAACATCTATCAGCCGGCCCAGAGTGCCATCACCGGTATCATGGCGATGTCGAACTTCGCCAGCACCGTCCAGTTCATCTGCAGTGGAATCGAGGCGCTGGCGCGGGCGAACTCGCTGCAGGCATCGAAGATGTGCGTGCAGTATCTGGCGCCGATCATCAAGAACCGGCAATACAACTTCCTGCCCTTCGGGGTCAACCCGTTCGTCGGAACCGCGGCGCGGCCGAACGAAATCACCTACAGCGAAGACCGACTCAGGCCGGACCATCCTCAACAACCGGCCGAGTCGACTCGACAGCCCGTCGACCCCGATCAGGGCCTGCCCGGCCTGCTGCTTCCCCCGTCGCCGCCGGAAGGCACGCCGTGAAGCGCCTACTGGTCACCCTGTTGAGCATCGCCTGCTTGTCGGCCGCCACCGGCTGCCAATGGCGGGGCCTCAATTCGCTGAGCCTGCCCGGAACCGGACACGGTGACAGTTTCTACACGATTTCGGCCCAGCTGCCCGACGTCGTGGTCATTGAGCAGAACTCTCGCGTGCGAGTCGCCGACGTCAATGTCGGCAATGTGACCAAAATCGAGGTCCAGGACTGGCACGCGCTGGTCACCATGCGAATTGACCGCGCCGTGCGCCTTCCGGCGAACAGCACTGCCAAAGTCGGACAGACGAGCCTCCTGGGCTCGATGCACATCGAGTTGGCGCCTCCCACGGATGAACCACCGCAGGGCGAACTCCAAGACGGTGCCGTCATCCCGCTGTCGAGGGCCGCCACTTATCCGACCGCTGAACAGACTCTGGCGTCGGTCTCGGTTCTGCTCAACGGGGGCGGGCTCGCCCAGCTGCAGGAGATCAACCAGAGCTTCGCTCGCGCGCTGGCGGGGCGCGAGAACGACCTGCGCAGCTTGCTGAGTCAACTGGACACGTTCATCGCTGCGCTCAACGATCAGACCGGCGACATCATCTCGGCCAGCGAGAAGCTGAACGCGCTCGTCGGCCAGTTCGCCCAGCGGAATCCGACCGTCGACAGGGCGCTGACAACGATCCCGCAGGCACTGGCCGTGCTTTCCGATCGGCGCACCAAGCTCGCCGATGCCGCCGACGCACTCGGAAAGTTCAGCGCCATCGCCGTCTCGACCGTGAATCAGAGCAAAGGGGCCCTGGTGGCCAATCTGCGCAATATCGCGCCGGTACTGAGGTCCCTGGCCGACGCCGGTCCCGCGCTGACCCAGGGGCTGGACTTCCTGTCCACGTACCCGTGGGTCAAGAGCACCGTGCCCAACTGGTTTCGCGGTGATTTCGCCAACATCAGTCTCGTCGTCGACCTGACTTTGAGCCGGCTGGACAGCGGTCTGTTCACCGGAACACGGTGGGAAGGCGACCTCACCGAGCTGGAACTCCAGTGGGGGAGAACCGTCGGCCAGATGCCCAGCCCCTACACCGCCGGGAACCCGCTGATCGCCCCGTACCACTTCGGAGGCTACTGAGATGTTTCGGTTGTCACGGGCGGTGTGGACGCAACTGGCGATCCTGGCCACAGTCACCGTCATCGCCGGAGGCGTGATGGCGTTGGGCTTTGTGAAAGTACCGGCACTGTTCGGGATCGGCCGCTACACGGTGATAGTCGAACTGCCGGCGTCGGGCGGGTTGTATCCGACGTCGGTGGTGACCTACCGCGGCACCGAGATCGGCAGAGTCAAGGCTATCGACGTCGACCACGACGCCGTGCGTGCCGTGCTGAAACTCAACTCGTCGATCAAGGTGCCGGCGCCGGTGAAGGCGGCGGTGCACAGTCGCTCGGCGATCGGCGAGCAGTTCATCGAACTGACTCCGATCGGAACGGGAGAGGGCAGGCGGACCCTGCGCGCCGGAGATGTGATCCCGGTGGACAAGGTGCAGATCCCCGCCGATATCGCCGAACTGCTTGACGCCACAAACCGTGCGCTACAGGCGATCCCGCACGACAATCTGCAAACCGTCGTCGACGAGGCGCACAAGGCAGTGGGCGGCCTCGGCGCTGAACTGTCTCGTATCGTGGCGGGATCGACATCCTTGGCGATCCAGGCCGGCGAGGCCGCAGAACCGATTGCGCAGCTGATCGACCAGACGCCGCCGGTGTTGAACTCGCAAGTGCAGAAAGCAGATTCGATCGCGACGTGGGCGAAGCGGTTGGCGTCGATCACCGACCAGCTCAAGGCCGAAGACCGGGCGTTCTCGGGCTTGCTCAGCGTCGGCCCTGCGGCACTGGACGAAGGCAACGCGATGCTGGACAGGGTGGCTCCGGCGCTGCCGGTGTTGCTGGCCAACATGGTCAGCCTCGGTCAGATCGCCGTGACCTTCCACCAGGGCATCGAGCAGCTGCTGGTGTTGTTCCCGCAGGGAACCGCGGTGATGTCGGCGATCACGGTGGCCGATTCACACCTCGACACGCCGTATCGCGGCATCTACCTGGACTTCAACCTCAACATGAACTATCCGCCGCCGTGCAATACCGGGTTCCTGCCCGTTCGCCAGCAACGTGCACCCAGCCTGGTCGACTATCCGGATCGGCCCGCAGGTGAGCTGTATTGTCGGGTGCCGCAGGATTCGGACCTCAATGTGCGTGGCGCACGCAATATTCCCTGCGAGAACAATCCGGCCAAACGTGCTGCCTCGGTGGAGTTGTGCGAGAGCGACGAGCCATACATTCCGCTCAACGACGGCTACAACTGGAAGGGCGATCCCAACGCGACCCTGTCCGGCCAGTCCGTTCCCCAGGATCCGCCGAGGGTAGTCGCGCCTGAGCCGCCGGTTGCGTTCGTCCCCTACGACCCGCAGACCGGAAGTTACATCGGTCCGGACGGGAAGCGGTACACCCAGAGCAACGTGATCTCCGATCGGAAGGACCAGACATGGCAGACCATGCTGATGCCCCCGAGCGAATAGTCGACATACCTGCGCAGCAAGGGTTTTCAAGGGTTCGCATCCTTGCTGTGGCCGGCCTTGTCGTCCTGGGTCTGACCGCTGTGCTCGGCTGGCTCGGCTACCGAGACCACCAGGTGCGGCAGGCGCAGGCGCAGCGCGAGCAGTTCGTGCAGGTGGCGCGCCAGGCAGCGATCAACCTCACGACGATCAGCTACACGCAGGCCGACGCCGATGTGCAGCGCATCATCGACTCGGCGACCGGAGCATTCCAGGACGATTTCAGCCAGCGATCCCAACCGTTCCTCGACGTGGTCAAGCGTGCTCAGTCGGAATCGGAGGGCACCGTCACCGAGGCCGGTCTGGAGTCGGTGGACGGTGACCGCGCCGACGTATTGCTGGCGGTGTCGGTTCGCACCTCGATCGCCGGAACAGCTCAGCCGGAGCCGCGCCGGTGGCGGATGCGAATCAGCGTGCAGCGCACCGACGATGGCACCAAAGTGTCCAACCTGGTGTTCGTCCCGTGATCAGGGGTGCGCTGGCCGGCTTGGTCCTGATCCTGGCGCTCGCTGCCGGTTACGTGAGATGGCAGGAGGCTTCAGCGCGGGTGTCTCAGGAGGCAGCTGCGCAGTCCGTCAGCGCTGCAACCGATGCCACCATCGCCATGCTGTCCTACCGGCCCGACACGGTCGACACCGCCACGGCGGCAGCCGCCGATCAGCTGACCGGGTCATTCCGTGACGAATACACCCAGCTGATCGAGAATGTCGTTGCGCCGGGTGCCAAACAGCAGCACATCTCCACCGTGGTCCAGATCCCAGCGGCGGCCTCGGTGACGGCGAATACCAACCACGCGGTGGTCCTACTCTTCGTCGACCAGACCACGACCGTCGGAAAAGATCCGCCCACCAATACCGCATCGAGTGTGCGGGTCACCTTGGACAAGGTGGGCGGCCGGTGGTTCGTCTCGCAGTTCGATCCGGTGTAGGGGGAGGTGGCAGATGAGATACCACGTGAGTCGCCTGGCGGTGCTGCTGATGGTCATTGCCGGGGCGTCGGCCGCACCCCTGGCCGCTGCCGACAATTCGCGTCTGAACGACGGCGTCGTGACCAACATCTACACCATTCACCGCGACGCCGGTTGTGCCGAGCGGGTTGCGGTCGATCCCCGGCTACGGCTGGCGGCCGAATGGCACGCCAAAGATGTTCTCGGGCATCGTGATCTGGACGGCGACCTCGGTTCGGACGGATCCACACCGCAGACCCGGGCTCAGGCCGCCGGATTCCCGGGCGCGGTCGCCCAAACCGTGGCGATCAACCCCGCACTGTCGATCAGCGGCATCGAGATCCTCAACCGCTGGTATTACAACCCGGCCGATCTTGCTGTCATGTCCGACTGCGCCAAGTCTGCCGTCGGGGTGTGGCCGGAGAACAGCTTCGACCGCTCCGTCGTGGTCGCCGTCTACGGTGCGGCGGCTGGCGGCGCCGCGTAGTACCGTGATCAGCGCGGACGAGTTGGCCGGGCGGCCGCGGCTCGCGTTGAGCGGGTCGAGGAAAGTCCGGACTTCACAGAGCAGGGTGATTGCTAACAGCAATCCGAGGTGACTCGCGGGATAGTGCCACAGAAAACAGACCGCCACCTTTTAGGTGGTAAGGGTGAAACGGTGCGGTAAGAGCGCACCAGCGTGCCGGGTGACCGGTACGGCTTGGTAAACCCCACCCGAAGCAAGGCCAAGAAGGCCGCACTTAGGTGCGGTCGCGCAGGTGTTTGAGGGCTGCTCGCCCGAATCTGCGGGTAGGCCGCTTGAGGTACCCGGCGACGGTGTGCCCAGATGGATGGTCGCCGCCGCACCGCATCCGCGGTGCGGAACAGAATCCGGCTTACAGGCCAGCTCGTCCGCCCCAGGGCTGGCCGCCGGCGGCGACCGCTCCTGCGGCCGACTGTCGTCCCGATGGGGGCTACTTTGTCGTCCATGACGAACGAAGAACAACTCCGGCAGATAGCCAGGGACGTATTCCCGGACTGGTCGCGGCCGCCCAGGATCGTGGTTGAGCAGATCCGCGAGCTGGTCAGGCGATGGCCGGTTGAAGGCTTCGCCCGCGCGAAGCTGCCCGATCAGCAGCGCCGTCTGGTGTGGATCGACAGGCAGGCGATCGGGCAGCTGGACTACATCGCGGACGCTGCGGAGGAGCAGAATCTGGCTGCGGTGGTCCGGCCGCTGAGCCAGGTCACGGGGGTCGACGTCAACGCCTATGGATCAGCGGACGGTTTCGGGGAGCGGACGTACCGGCGTGCAGCGATGGTGTGCTTCGCATCGGGGGATCCGATCGTGGTCGACACGACCCAACACACGAACGACAGCCTTCGTGGTCACGCCGACCGGTTCATCGATCGAGTACTGGACGCACTGGCGGGCATACCCGCCGGGGAATAGCCGCGCTCTGAAGCGAACAGAGTCCGGCCTAGGGGCCGGCTCGTCCGCCCCGGAACGTCGCCATCGATTCGGCGAGCTCATCGAGTGCCTGGTCGAGTTGGGCGCGGCAGTCGCGGGCGATGTCACGTTCCTGCTGATAGAGCAACCCGTAGGTGAAGGTGTCCTCGCCGGCTTCCTCGGCGGCCCGGGCCTCGGTGAGCAGATGCTCCCGGCTGACCACGCTGTCCTGATGTTCACCCAGCAGGGTCTGAATGGTCTTGGCCTGTTTCGCGATCGACGGTGCACCCATGGCCGAGGCGGTGTAGCGCAGCCGTTTGGCCGCCTTGCGGATCCGGTGCAGGGCGACGTCTTGTCGCGCCCGGTCTCGGCCGGCACCGCTGACGCGGGTGGCTTTGGCGGCCTTGCGAACTCGCCGGTACGCGGCTCGAATGGTGCCGGGGGAGCGGTCGCCGGGATCTCCAGCGGTGGACTCGGCGGCCAAGGTCTCGAGGCGATCGAGCAGTTGCCGATACCGGGGCGAGTCCATCGCGGCCACCGATTCGGCCCAACCGGCCCGGTACGCCTCCTCGGCGCCACCCACCAGACGCTCGACGACCCGGCCCCGCACCAGCTGCGGCGCCATCCGGTCCAGTGCCCGGCGGTATCGCTGCGCCAGCACCTCGGCGTCCCGGGCGGTCCCGAGTACTCCGGCCAGCCAGCGCAGGTCGGCATCGATGGCGCGACTGTCGGTGAACCGGTTGGGCTCCGCTCGCAGCAGACTGCGGATCCGGCGAATGGTCACCCGCATCTGGTGCACCGCGTCGTCGGCGTCGGCCCGCACCGCGTGCTCGATCACCGGCAGTTGCTCGACCTGTTCGGCGACGGCCTGCAGCAGCGGGTCCGGATCGGCCAGAGCGTCGGCGGGTGGCGAGCCCAGTGCCCGCGCCAGCTTCGAACCGTGTCCGGCCGGAGTGGCGCCGGAGTCGACCAGCCGGCCGCTGAGCCGGTCCAGCAGGGTGGCGTCCGGGTCGCCGGCCCGGAGTTCGATCTCCCACTCCCGCCACCGCTGCTCACCGGTACCGGGTTGGAATGTCGAAGCGGTGACATGGTCGTCGCAGAATTCGGCCGCCACGGCACCGTCGTCGCCGTGCAACAGATATACAACGCGGGTGGTGCTGATCCGCGCCACCGGCGCCAGCGGCCGGCCACGCACCACGGCGCGCACCATCTCGGCCAACTCGGCGGGGACCTCGTCGTCGGCACCGCCCAGCGGCAGACGGACCTCGGTGCGAGCATCCGGACCGGCCGGCAACTTCAGATGCCAGCCGGCGTCGACGCCCCCGGTCCGGCGGCGCAAGGTGAGCTTTCGGCGTGCCAGATCTTGGGCGGACGTGTCGAAATACACCGCCTCCAGGGCCTGCACCGGCCATTGCTCGACTCGTGCCACCCCGGCGACTCCGGTGAATGCCGGTGTCGGTGTCTCCTCGGTGACGTCGAACTTGCGTTCCACTTCCCGATGATGCGCTGCGCGCGTGCCAGGCATCTTCGCCTCCTTACCCTGCACAGTGCCCCATTCAACGGCACCGGCGGCGGGTGCGGGGATAGGGCGGTGCAAATGGGGTAACAAAGGGGGTAGCCCAGGAAGTGGTGACCTGCGGGATCCCTCGACCTCGACGGAGAAAGCGCCATGGCCATCCTGAATATCGCTGTCCTGCTCGCCTTGAGTTCGGCGTTGTGCGTCGCGATCGGTGACGTACTGCAGCAACATGCCGCGCATCGGGTCACCGACAAGTCCATCGGCCACATCGGACTGATTGCGCACCTGCTCCGCAACCGGCGGTGGCGATGGGGCACGCTGGCGCTGATCGCCAGCCTCGGTCTGCAGGCAGCGGCGCTGGGCCGGGGTTCGGTGCTCCTGGTGCAGCCGCTGCTGACACTGTCGCTGCTGTTCGCCCTGCCGATCTACGCGAGGATGTCGCGTCGCACCGTGGCGGCCCGCGAATGGATCTGGGCCGGCCTGCTGACCGCCGCGGTGAGCGTGATCGTGACCGTGGGCAACCCGCAGGCCGGTCTTTCCAAAGCTTCGGTTCAGACGTGGGCCGTCGTGGCCGCGGTCTTGGGTCCGCTGCTGCTGGTGTGCGTCGTCGTGGCGCAGGTCCGCGGCGGCGCCCCGGCAGCGGTGCTGTTCGCCTTGGCGTCGGGTTCGCTCTGGGGCGTCTTCGCCGTGCTCACCAAGGAGGTCGTCCACACGCTGGGGGACGGGGTATGGGCGGTGGCCCGGACACCGCAGCTCTACGCCTGGCTGCTGGTCATGCTGGGTGGCGTCATCTGGAGTCAGGCGGCATTTCGGGCCGGGCCCCTGACCGCGTCGATGCCGGCCCTGCAGGTTTCGCAGCCGGTGGTGGCGGCGGTACTGGGGGTCGTCGTGCTCGACGAGACGCTGAACACGGGCCCCGCCGGAATGATTGCTTTGGCAGCGGCAGCGCTGGTGATGGCGGCGTCGATCTTCCAGCTTGCGCGCGACGACGCCGTCGCGACGTGCGGCCCGGCAGACCGGGACGGTGGCCGGGCTGAACCGATAGCTCCAGCGACAGGCGCGCGCGGGGGCCTGAGACGCTAACCGGTGTCGGACCGGGCCGCCGGTTGCAGGTCACGGCTCGCCGTCGCCTCCGGCGCCTCAACGGCCCAATGTCGGCGCCCCACCGCGACCGCCCCGGCTTCACCGGCTCCCAGCCAGTCGTGCAGCCGCGTCAACGGTTTGGGTGCCCACCAGCTCCGCGGGCCGATCAGGTGCATGAAGGCCGGGACCAGGACCATCCGCACCAGGGTGGCGTCGGCCAGGACGGCAAGGGTCAGGCCGACACCGAGCATCCGCATGAAAGACACCTGGGCGGGGATCAACGCGGCGAACGAGATCGACATCACCAGGGCGGCCGCGGTGACCACCCGGCCGATTCCGGCCAGGCCCAACGCCGTGCTCTCGTCGTTGGCGGCACGCGGGTCGGTCGCCCGGTCCGCGCCCGCGGCCAGCCAGTATTCCCGGATCCGCGAAACCAGAAACACCTCGTAATCCATGGACAGCCCGAAGGCGATGCAGAACAACAGCATTGGGATAGTGGCGTGCAACGTCCCGGTCGGGCTGGTGCCCAATGCGCCGAGGTGACCGTTTTGAAAGATCCACACCATGGCGCCGAATGCCGCCGTCAGCGACAACAGGTTGCACACCCACGCCTGCAGCGGCAGCACTGCGCTGCCGGTGAGCAGGAACAACAACGCAAAGGTGACGACGGCGATCAGCCCCAGCACCAGCGGAAGACGCTTGGCGATCGCGTCGACGCTGTCGCGGCTGGTCTGCGCCAAGCCCGCTATCTCCACCGACCGTCCCGCCGGCCCGATGAACGTGTGCAAACGGTCCAGCTGTTCGGCAGAGGCCGGCGAAAACAGCGGCGCGGAGCTCTCGACGGTCAGGAACGCGCTGCCGTCGGCGATGCCGGCGGGACCGGCGCGCGGGCCGACGCGCCGGCCGGCCACGAAAGTACCCCCGGGTGCGGCCACCGCCGGCACGTCGGGAATCCGCGACAGGTCGGCGGCATAGCGTTGCAGGTCAGCGGGGTCTAAGTCACGAGCGTCGGGCACCACCACGGAATGCGCCACGCCGAAGTCCTCGGCGAAATCGTTCTCCAACATGTCGGCGACTTGGCGGGCCGATGCGGACGGGGGAAGAACGCGTTCGTCGGGAAAGCCCCAGTGCACCCCCAGAAACGGAATGCCGAGCAGCAGCAACAGCCCGATCACCGCCGCACCGACCGGCGCGGCATGGCGCAGCACGAACTTCGTCGACCGGTACCAGAAGAAATTCGACTTGATCTGCTTTCGCGCGCCGTCGGGTCGCCACTTCACTCGGGGCAGCACCCGGCGCGCCAGCGTGTGCACATCGAGCGCGTCCAGGCGCGATCCCAACACTACGATCAGCGCCGGCGCCAGCACGACGGCAGCGACCGCGACAATGACCGCGGTAGCCACCACCGTGTAGGCCGACGATTTCAGAAAGGACATCGGAAACACGATCAGCACCGCCATCGACAGGGCGACGGTGGTCGCCGAGAACAGCACCGTGCGCCCGGCGGTGGCCATGGTCCGGTACAGCGCCCGCTCCGGGTCGCTGTCCGAGGCGAGCTCTTCGCGATAGCGGCTGATGATCAGCAACGTGTAGTCGATCGCCAGGGCCAGCCCCATGGCGATGCTCAGGTCCAGTGCGTACGTCGAGACGTCGGTGGTGAAACCGATCAGCCGCAGGATCGACATGGTCCCCACGATTGCCAACGCGCCCAAGGCAATCGGCAACGCTGCCGCCACCAGTCCGCCGAACACCCAGACCAGCACCGCGAAGCTCAGCGGAATCGCTATGGACTCCATCAACAGCAGGTCGTGCGCGTTCTGCCGGTTGATCTGGTCGTAGGCCACCGCCATGCCCCCGGCGCGGACGGTCACGTCGTCACGGTCATACACCAGTTCGGCCGACAGGGTCTTGGCGTATTTCTGCGCGGCGTTCTCGTCGCCCTCGAGGTTGGCCACGATCAGCCCGGAGTTGTTGTCCTTGCTGACCAGCCGGGCGGCGGTCCGAGGCGGCTGGGTGGTCCACGGCGACGCGACGTTGCGCACCCACGGCGACCGTTGCAGCTGGTCGACGATCTCGATGCCGACCCGGCGCGCCGGAGCACTGCGGGCGCCGGCGGGGGTGGTCACCATGATCATCATCTTCTGATCGGTCTGGCCGAACTTGTCCCTGAGCACCTGGGTCGCCCGTGCCGATTCCGACGTCGGATCTTGAAAGCCGCCCGCCGACAAACTGTGGACCACAGGAAGGCCGAACACGGTTGCCGCGGCCGCGACCAGGACGGCGAGCGCGATGATGCGGCGCGGCGCGACGATGGCCAGTCGCGTGATCGCATGCAGCATCTTGTCGTCCCTCCGCTGCGGGTTCTCGGACCTGATTCGTATACCCATGCGGCGCGTTATCCATCCCGGGCCGCTGGCCTGCGGGTATCGGTGATTGATTGCGTCATTCGGCGGGTACGTGTGGGATAGAGGCCACCCACCTCGGCGAATGCGTTCGACGCATTTCGGCGGGCGCGGTGAGCGCAGGCGGCGTCGCCGCCTAGACAATCGATGGGATAACTGGTGAGCACAATGGACGACGCCATCCGGATACGGCTCGCAGCCGAAGATGACTGGCACGCGGTCTACGAGCATCAGGCCCGCACATTCGGGGTGAATGTGGAATTGCGGGACATCGAGGCCTGGAAGAAACGGGTCCAGCTGGAGGACATCCTGGTCGTCGAGGACATATCCGACCCGGAACACCCGTACCTGGTGGCGACATCGCTGTGCTACCGGCTGCGACTCACCGTTCCGGGTGGGGCAAGTCTTGACGCACCACTGCTGGCGATGGTGACGGTCGCCGCAACGCATCGGAATCGAGGAATCTGGCAGCAGGTCAGCGCCCGGGGGTTCGGGATGCTCATGGAGCGCGACTACCCGATTCTGTGCGGCGTTCCCACCCGGACCCCCATGTACGAGGTCTTGGGTGCCGGCGTCGCGACCTATACCCGGACCTACAACGTTGATCCGCGTTCCGCGAAGTTGCGAACCGCGCCAGGTCCCAGCCGGGCGCGGGAAGTCACCGCCGCCGAGGCGGCACGCTGTCTGCCCCCGATCTACGACCGATGGTGCGAACAGACCCATGGTGCGCTGAGCCGGGACAGCGCCTGGTGGGGCGACTATCTGCAGGACAGGTCGACACAGCGGGACGACGGATCGTCACTCAGTTTCATCGTTCATCCCGACGGTTTCCTGACATACCGGGTGCTCGGGGCTTCGCCACACGCGTACCGGCCACCTTTCGGCACGGTCGTGGTCCAAGATTTCTGCCCCATTACCGCCGAGGCGCACACCGAATTGCTTTCGGCCCTCTTGGTGCTGGACCTATTCGACAATATTGCGATCCAAGTCCCGGTCGATGATCCGCTTCCACTCAAGCTCAAAGACCAGCGTGCCGCTGCGACCGCGGGGATAGACGATTTCCTCTGGTTGCGAATCATGAACATTCCCGACGCGCTCAGTGCGCGGCAATACGGCGCCGACGTCGATATCGTCCTGGAAATCACCGACCCACTCAATGTCGCAGGCGGAACGTTTCTGCTGCAGACCGGCGACGGGTCCGGAAAATGCACGCCCCACGACGGGCCTGCCGACATCAAAATCGGCCTGGGTGACCTGGGAAGCATCTACATGGGCGCGCACCGGCCGGTCGAACTCAGCCGGGCCGGCCGCATCAGCGAACTGCGCAGCGGCGCGTTGGCCGACCTGGATGCCGCGTTCAGTGTCGAGCGAGCGCCCTATTGCGGGATGCTGCTGTAACGGTCGAGCTGTCGCGCTTAGAAGCAGTGCTCCTCGGCCGGGAACGTTCCCGCCGCCACCTCGTCGGCATACTGTGCTGCCGCACGGCGCAATTCAGCGCCCACGTCGCCGAAGCGCTTGACGAATCGGGCGGTCTTGCCGGTGGTCATGCCGGCCATGTCCTGCCACACCAGAACCTGAGCGTCGCAGTTGGGCCCGGCGCCGATCCCGACGGTGGGGATGGTCAGCTTGCCGGTGATCTGGGTGGCCAGCTCGGCGGGCACCATCTCCATCACCACCGCGAACGCGCCCGCTTCCGCCACCGCGATCGCGTCGGCGACGGTCTGCTCGGCGGCGTCACCGCGTCCCTGCACCCGGAAGCCGCCCAGGGTGTTGACGCTCTGCGGGGTGAACCCGATGTGCGCCATCACCGGGATCCCGGCCGCGGACAGCGTCGCGATCTGCTCGGCCACCCGCTCGCCGCCCTCCAGCTTGACCGCGTGCGCGCCGCCCTCCTTCATGAACCTGGTGGCCGTCGCCAGTGCCGCCGCCGGGCCGCCTTCATAGGAGCCGAACGGCAGGTCGGCGACCACCAGCGCATGCGGGGCGCCGCGCACCACCGCGCGGACCAGCGGAATCAGCTCATCGATCGAGATCGGCACCGTGCTGTCGTAGCCGTAGACCACATTGGCCGCCGAGTCGCCGACCAGCAGCACCGGGATACCGGCGTCGTCGAAGATCCGGGCGGTGGAGTAGTCGTAGGCCGTCAGCATCCCCCACTTGCGGCCCTCGCCCTTCATCTGCTGCAGATGGTGGACGCGGGTTTGCGGAGCTCGGGCGGGGCCGGATTTCACATCGGGCGAAGAGCCGTAAACGTGCTCAGACATCGTTGTCCCTCGAATTGGTCGGGTCGATCCTCGAGGCCCTTGACCGGGTCCCCGGGTCGTCTGACATCAGCCAGTGTGCCACCTGCGGCGGTGCAGCTGAACCTCCAGGTGCAGTGGATTTCCTCACACCGCCACGCGCTGAGCGCACCAGGTGCCGGGGCTTGCCCGGACGTGCATGGCAGCATGTGGTGTCATGAGCCTGACCCGCGACAGGATCGCGCGCACCACCCTGACCTGCCTCGCGATCGCGGTGGTGGCCCTCACGGTCGGCAGTTGCACCCGGATGACGCCGGGGCACGCGGTGCTGGCCGTCCCTCAGCTCGGCCAGCCGGTCCAGTGGGACAAATGCCGATTCACCGCCGACACCAACATCAAGGTGCCCGCCGACGCCCAGTGCGGGTTCATCGGGGTGCCGGTCGACTATTCCAAGCTGCAGGGCGCCGTCGCGCGGCTGGCGATGATCAGGTTCCCGGCCACCAAGGACAAGATCGGTTCGCTGGTGATCAACCCCGGCGGGCCGGGGGAGTCCGGTATCGAAACCGCGGTTGGCCTGGTCAACACGCTGCCGCGCCAGGTCCGCGAGCGTTTCGATCTGGTCGGGTTCGACCCGCGCGGGGTGGCGTCGTCGCGGCCGGCGGTCTGGTGCAACTCGGATGCGGAGAACGACCGGCTGCGTGCCCTCAACCAGGTCGACTACAGCCCCGAGGGTGTGGAGCGCATCGAGAACGAGACCAAGGACTACGTCGAGCGCTGCCTGGACAAGACCGGCAAGGAGTTCCTGGCCAACGTCGGCACCGTCAACGTCGCCCGCGACCTCGACGCGATCCGCGCCGCGCTGGGCGACGACAAGCTGACCTACCTGGGCTACTCCTACGGAACCCGGATCGGCTCGGCCTACGCCGAGGCTTTCCCGCAGAACGTGCGCGCGATGATCCTCGACGGCGCGGTGGACCCGAACGCCGACCCCATCGAGGAGGATCTGCGGCAGGCGCAGGCCTTCCAGGGCGCGTTCGACGATTTCGCGGAGGACTGCGCCAAGGACACCGACTGCCCGTTGGGCACCGACCCGGCCAAGGCCGTCGACGTCTACCACAGCCTGGTCGACCCGCTCGTCGAAAAGCCCGCCAAGACCAAGGATCCGCGCGGGCTCAGCTACAGCGACGCGATCGTCGGCACCATCATGGCGCTGTACTCGCCGACGTTCTGGACCCATCTCAACGACGGCCTGGCGGATCTGGTCGACGGACGCGGCGACATCATGTTGAGCCTGGCCGATCTGTACATGCGTCGCGACGCCAACGGTCACTACACCAATGCCACCGATGCCCGGGTCGCGGTCAACTGCGTCGATCAGCCGCCGGTCTCCGACCGCGAAAAGGTGATCGACGAAGACCGTCGTTCGCGTGAGCTGGCGCCGTTCATGAGCTACGGAAAGTTCACCGGCCACGCGCCGCTGGGCACCTGTGCGTTCTGGCCGGTGCCCCCGACCACCGAGCCGCACACCATCTCGGTGCCCGACCTGCCGCCGACGATGGTGGTGTCCACCACCCGCGACCCGGCGACGCCGTATCAGGCCGGCGTGGACTTGGCCAAGCAGCTCGGCGGCGGTCTGCTGACCTTCAACGGAACTCAGCACACGGTGGTGTTCCAGGGCAACGAATGCGTCGACGGATTCGCCACGCGTTACCTGGTCGACGGCACCTTGCCGCCTGCCGATGCGAAGTGCTGAGCGCTGATACGCTTCGCGGTATGGACCGTCAGAAGGAGTTTGTGCTCCGCACGCTGGAGGAACGCGACATCCGTTTCGTCCGGCTCTGGTTCACCGACGTACTCGGATATCTGAAGTCCGTCGCGATCGCCCCCGCTGAACTCGAGGGCGCCTTCGAGGAGGGCGTGGGCTTCGACGGTTCGGCGATCGAGGGCTTCGCCCGGGTCTTCGAATCCGACATGGTGGCCCACCCCGACCCCTCCACCTTCCAGTTGCTGCCGTGGACGTCGGACAACGGCCGGCAGTACTCGGCCCGGATGTTCTGCGACATCACCATGCCGGATGGATCCCCGGCCTGGGCGTCGTCGCGGCATGTCCTGCGCCGGCAGCTGGCCAAGGCCGGAGAACTGGGTTTCGCCTGCTACGTGCACCCCGAGATCGAGTTCTTCCTGCTGGAGCCCGGGCCGTACGACGGCTCGGTGCCGGTGCCCGCCGACGACGCCGGCTACTTCGACCAGTCGATCCACGGCTCGGCCGCCAACTTCCGCCGGCACGCCATCGACGCCCTGGAATCGATGGGCATCTCGGTGGAGTACAGCCACCACGAGAACGCCCCGGGCCAGCAGGAGATCGACCTGCGCTACGCCGACGCGTTGTCGATGGCCGACAACGTGATGACGTTCCGCTACCTGATCAAGGAGATCGCGCTCAAGGAGGGTGTGCGGGCCTCGTTCATGCCCAAGCCGTTCCGCGAGTATCCCGGTTCGGCCATGCACACCCACATGAGCCTGTTCGAGGGTGAGGTCAACGCCTTCCACAGCCCCGATGACCCGCTGCAGCTGTCGGCCACCGCCAAGTCGTTCATCGCCGGGATTCTTCAGCACGCCAGCGAGATCAGCGCCGTCACCAACCAGTGGGTCAACTCCTACAAGCGCCTTATTCACGGTGGGGAAGCACCCACCGCGGCATCCTGGGGCGCATCCAACCGTTCAGCACTGGTGCGGGTGCCGATGTACAGCCCGCACAAGACGTCGTCGCGTCGCGTCGAGATCCGCAGTCCGGACTCGGCGTGCAACCCCTACCTGGCGTTCGCGGTGCTGTTGGCCGCCGGCCTGCGCGGGGTGGAGCAGGGCTACGAGCTCGGTGCGGAGGCCGAGGACAACGTGTGGGCGCTGACGCCCGAGGAGCGCCGGGCGATGGGCTACCGCGAACTGCCCGGCACCCTGGAGCGGGCGTTGACCGAGATGGAGAACTCCGAGCTGGTGGCGGAGGCGTTGGGGGAGCAGGTCTTCGACTTCTTCCTGCGCAACAAGCGTCAGGAGTGGGCGAACTACCGCAGCCACGTGACCCCCTACGAGCTGCAGAACTACCTGGCGCTGTAGGAGCCTCCGACGCCTCATGGCCCATCCCGGAGTGCAGCGCCGTAAGTTGCCCAGCGTCGGGCGGCTCGGTTTGGTCGACCGGTCCGCCGCGGCGGACCTGACCCGGCTGGGCTGGTACAGCACCTACAGCCAATCGCACGTCGACGTGCTCTGGGCGTTGTCGCGGGCACCCGACGCCGATGTCGCGTTGCGCGCCCTGGTCCGACTGTCCGAGGCGCCGGGAATCGACTGGGACGAACTGAGCGCGGCGCTGTTGGCCGATCGGGGTCTGCGTGGGCGGCTGTTCGGGGTGCTGGGATCCTCTCTGACACTGGGGGATCACCTGATCACCCACCCGTACGCCTGGAAACTGTTGGCCAGCCCCGAGAACAACGACGGCTCTGACCCTTGGACGATCACCCTGCCGCCGGCGGATGTGCTGCGCGCCATGTTCGCCGACTGCATCGCCGCGACGACGGACGGCTGCTACGCCGAGCGGCTGCGGTCGCTGTACCGCGATCGGCTGTTGGTGCTGGCGGCACGGGACCTGGCACCCACCGTGGAGCACCTGCCGGAGCTGCCCTTCGTGGCGGTCGGGGAACACTTGGCCGACCTGGCCGACGCGGCCCTGGCGGCCGCGCTGCAGGTGGCGGAACTGACTGTGTGCGGGGTCGACGGAGCCGACGCTGCGCCTCGCCTGGCGGTGATCGCAATGGGCAAATGCGGTGCGCGGGAACTGAATTACGTCAGCGATGTCGACGTCATCTTCGTCGCTGAAGACGCCGACTCGGTGACCAGCCGGGTGGCCGGTGAGCTGATGCGGGTGGCCGGCGAGGCGTTCTTCGAAGTCGACGCCAATCTGCGGCCGGAGGGCCGCCACGGCGCATTGGTGCGGACCTTGGAATCGCACATCGCCTACTACCAGCGGTGGGCAAAGACCTGGGAGTTCCAGGCGCTGCTCAAGGCCCGGCCCGCGGCCGGTGACCTCGAGCTGGGCCGGGCCTACGTCGACGCCCTGCTGCCGATGGTGTGGACCGCCTGCGAGCGTGAGGATTTCGTCACCGACGTGCAGGAGATGCGCCGGCGGGTGGCGCAGCTGGTGCCTGCGGACATCCGGTCTCGTGAGATCAAGCTGGGTCCCGGCGGATTGCGTGATGTGGAGTTCGCGGTGCAACTGCTGCAGTTGGTGCATGGCCGCGCCGACGAGTCGTTGCGGGTGGCGTCCACCGTCGACGCGCTGGCCGCGCTCGGCGCGGGCGGCTACGTCGGCCGGGAGGACTCGGCGGATCTGACCGCGTCGTATGAGTTTCTGCGCCTGCTCGAACACCGGCTGCAGCTGCAGCGGCTCAAGCGCACCCACACGCTGCCGCCGATCGATGACGACGAGGCACTGCGCTGGCTGGCCCGCGCCGCCCACATCCGGCCGAACGCCCGCCATGACGCACTGGGGGTGCTGCGCGAAGAGCTCAAGGCCCAGAACCTGCGGGTGTCGCGGCTGCACGCGAAGCTGTTCTACCAGCCGCTGCTGGAAGCGGTCGGCCCCGCCGGGTTGGAACTTGCCGGCGGCCTGACGCCGGGCGCCGCCGAACGCCAATTGGCCGCGCTGGGCTACGAGGCGCCGCATAACGCCCTGACGCATCTGGCCGCGCTGACCAATCAGAGCGGCCGCCGCGGCCGGGTGCAGACAGTGCTGCTGCCCAAGTTGCTGTACTGGCTGTCGGACACCCCCAACCCCGACGCGGGGCTGCTGGCCTACCGGCGGCTCAGCGAGGCACTGGCGATGCAGCGCTGGTATCTGAGCACCCTGCGCGACAGCAGCGCCGTCGCCAAACGTCTCATGCGAGTGCTGGGCACCTCGGCCTACATCCCGGATCTGCTGCTGCGGGCACCCGACGTCATCCAGGCTTACGGCGACGGCCCGGCCGGCCCGAAACTGCTCGATTCCGAGCCGGAGGCGGAGGCGCGGGCGCTGATCGCCTCCGCAGCGCGTTACCGCGACCCGAAGCGTGCGATCGCAGCCGCCCGCAGCCTGCGCCGCCACGAGCTGGCCCGCATCGCCTCGGCGGACCTGCTGGGCATGCTCGAGGTCCGCGACGTCTGCCGGGCGCTGACCGCGGTGTGGGTGGCGGTGCTGCAAGCAGCCTTGGACGCGATCGTCCGGGTCAACCTGCCCGACTCGCCCGACACAGGCGCGCAGGCGGCGGCCCCGGCCCGAATCGCGGTCATCGGCATGGGCCGGCTCGGCGGCGGCGAACTCGGCTACGGCTCGGACGCCGACGTGATGTTCGTGTGCGAAGCCGCCGACGGGGTGAGCGATACCGACGCGGTGCGCTGGGCGACGTCGATCTTCGAGCAGGTCCGAGCGCTGCTGGGGACCGCCAGTGCGGACCCGCCGCTGGAGATGGACATCAATCTGCGTCCCGAAGGCCGTAACGGCCCGCCGGTACGTACCTTGGCTTCCTACGCGGCCTACTACGCGCAGTGGGCGCAGCCCTGGGAGATTCAGGCGTTGCTGCGGGCGCACTCTGTCGCCGGTGATCCGGATCTGGGCCGCCGCTTCCTGTTGATGGCCGACAAAACCCGGTACCCGGCCGGCGGGGTGTCGGCCGACGCCGTGCGCGAGATCCGCCGGGTGAAGGCACGTGTCGACGCCGAGCGGCTGCCGCGGGGAGCCGACCCCAACACGCACACCAAACTGGGCCGGGGCGGGCTGGCCGACGTCGAGTGGACCGTGCAGCTCTTGCAGTTGCGCCACGCCCACGAAATCCCGGAGCTGCACAACACCTCGACGCTGGAAACCCTGGACGCCATCGCCGCCGCCGGGCTGCTCGAAGAGGAAGAGGTGGACCGGCTTCGGCAGGCCTGGCTGACCGCGACCCGTGCCCGCAACGCTCTGGTGCTGGTGCGCGGCAAACCCACCGACCAGCTGCCCGGACCGGGACGTGCGCTCAACGCGGTTGCGGTGGCCGCCGGCTGGCCCGGCGGTGACGGCGGTGAGTTCCTGGACAACTACCTGCGGGTGACGCGACGCGCGAAGGTCGTGGTGCGCAAGGTATTCGGAGATTGAAGGAGAACATCTGTGGTGGATTTCCGGGCTCGCTCGAAGGTACCGACGATCAGCGGCGACGAGCGCGCGCGGTTGTTGGACCGCTATGGGCCGCTGGCCCAGGCGGTACGCGACCTGATCGACGCCACCATTCGCACCCAAGCCGATGACACCACAGCTCGGGAGGTGACCGCCCAGGTGCGGGAGCTGACCGAGCGACTCCACGCCGGAACCCTCAGCGACCAACCCGGACTGCGCTACGTGGTCGATGGGCGGCCGCTGGCATGGGGTAACGCCGTGGTGGGCCTGCGTAATCCGATCGCCCCGCCACTGGTGATCCAGCACGGGGAGAACGGTCACTGCTGGAGCGACTTTCACCTCGGCGCGGCCTACGAGGGCCCGCCATCGCTGGTCCACGGCGGGGTCAGCGCCCTGGTGCTCGACCATCTGCTGGGTGAGGCGGCCAGCGACGGCCTGACCAAACCGCTCTACACCGGCACGATCACGGTGAAATACCTGCGCGGGACACCCCTGGGGCCGCTGCACGCCGAGGCGTCGATATACCGCAAAGACGGCGTCAAAACCTATGCCCGCGGGCATATCTCGGACGCGTCCGGGGTGACCGTGGAGGCCGACGGGGTTTTCATCACGCCGTCCTGGGCCCGCGACGGGGTGGGGTGACGGGGCCTTCGGGACTTACCCGGCTGCGGCCGGGGAGTCGAGGAACCGCCAGATGTCGGCGTCGGTGAGTCCGGCTTCGCGTTCAGCGTCCTGGAGAGGCATGCGGATACCCCTGGCCAAGAACGTGCGCCGATCACGCGCGAGCGTGGCAAGGTCAGTCACGAGCTCGGCGCCGAACTCGCCGTCGTCCAACGCACTCATTCGGTTCACCTCCTACGCAACCTCGATCGTGGCGCGCCACATCCCAATCTTGGCATCATACGCCGCCGTCGTGACCAGGTATCGAAGTCCGCGGCCGAGCAATATCTCACCTTGCCCGGGATACACCGAGATGTCCTCGATTGCTGCGGCTGGAACCCCAGCCGGAGCGTGGATAGCTAGCCGAACTGGCGCCTTGTATTCCCTCGTCGATCCGCCGCCGGGTAGCCGAGTGGTCGACATGTATCCGAGTTCTGTTCGCTGAGTGCCAACGATTTTGGACAGGTCTTCGCCTCGGGCGATTTTGAACGTCTCTTGCATGTCGATGGTGCGAGTGAGGACTGTTGGCTGTGCGAGTGGATTCGTCGCCAGTACCGCGTCGATGTCCTTCACCTTCGCCGCCACCGCGGGTTCAACGGGAACCTGCCCGCGTCGCAACCACTGGTTGATGCGCTTGTGCCCGTCGCCGGTGTAGTCGACCACCGATTGGCGATACCGCCCAGTGATGCCCTTGGCGTGTGTCCGACTCACCTTCAACCACTGTGGGTCCGGTCCGTGCGGACCGCCTCCTTTGCCGCGCATGGTTGTCTCCGTGCTGTTGCGGCCGCGTTGAGCTCGGCCTCAACACCGGTGTCTTCACCAGCACTGTTGCCATAACCCGACGCTAAAAACCACTCCCGACAACACCGGCGAACCAGACCACGTCGACACCCCGGACTGTGGATGAAACCCCAACTGGGGATAACCCGCATGCGGGCTGACCAGCGCGAACGCGCTGGGGAGGCGATCTTTCTGATTGTTTGCTATGGTTTTTCTTCAGAAATACTCATGTCGCTGCCTGGTTGGCGGCGTGGGTTCGGCCAAATGGGGGTTGTGCAGATGTCAGGTCATGTCCGTCGGTTCGGTGTCGGAGTCGGCTTGGTCAGTGGGGCCGTAGCGGTTGCGGTGACGCTCGGGCTGGGCGCCCCCGCCGGTGCCACCGATCAGCTCGTTGGTCTCACGGCCGCTGCCGGGAGCGCCGATTCGACCGATCTGTTGATCATCGCCAGCACGAATTTCCTCGATGCCAAGGACATCTACACCGGGATAGACACCTCGGAGTTGTCCGACACGTTGCTCCGGGCGGTCGAGTCGATAGAGCGCATTCCAGACATTCTGGACAGGGTTGTGACCCTCGTGGACGACGGGCTTGCACCGGCCCAATCGGTGATCCTCGCGCATTCCGGTTCGCTGGCGGAGTTGATCGATCAACTGTTCTTCGCGCCCCTCAACCAGCAGTGGGTGGATGCCAGCGAGTCGATGCTCGGTGCAACGCAGGCGCTCGACAGTGCAATTGCAGACGGATCAGTCACCGACGCCATGAGCGCTCTGCTTGAGGCGAGCGGGGTCAACCTCTTTCAGTTGCTCCCGGCGATGATTGCGTCCGCCCCCGTCCTGTGGATCGGCGGCCTGTTCGATGATGCCGTGGCCGCCTCGGACTTCTCCGGCTTCTTGTTCTGACTGGCCAACCTGGCCTCAGCAGTCGTAGTACAGCGCGAACTCGTAGGGGTGTGGGCGCAGGTTCACCGGGGCGATCTCGTGGTCGCGCTTGTAGCTGATCCAGTTCTCGATCAGGTCCGTGGTGAACACGCCGCCTTCGGTGAGGTATTCGTGGTCGGCCTCCAGGTTGTCCATCACCTGGGCCAGGGTGCCCGGCGCCTGCGGAATACCGGCGGCCTCGTCCGGGGGCAGCTCGTAGAGGTCCTTGTCGATCGGAGCGGCCGGTTCGATCTTGTTCTTGATGCCATCGATACAGGCCATCAGCATCGCCGCGAACGCCAGGTACGGGTTGCCCGAGGAGTCCGGGCAGCGGAACTCCAGGCGCTTGGCCTTCGGGTTGGTGCCGGTGATGGGGATGCGTACACACGCGGAGCGGTTGCGCTGGCTGTAGACCAGGTTGATCGGAGCCTCATAACCCGGGACCAGTCGCTTGTAGGAGTTGATGGTCGGGTTGGTGAACGCCAGCAGCGACGGCGCGTGGTGCAGGATGCCGCCGATGCAATGCCGCGCCACATCCGACAACCCGGCGTAGCCGGCCTCGTCGTAGAACAGCGGTTCGCCGCCCTTCCACAGTGACAGGTGGACGTGCATGCCCGAACCGTTGTCTCCGAAGAGCGGTTTGGGCATGAAGGTGACGGTCTTGCCGGCCTGCCAGGCGGTGTTCTTGACGATGTATTTGAACAGCATCACGTCATCGGCGGCGTGCAGCAGGGTGTTGAACTTGTAGTTGATCTCGGCCTGCCCACCGCTGCCGACCTCATGGTGACCGCGCTCGATGGTGAAGCCGGCCTTGATCAGGTTGGTGGTCATGGCGTCGCGCAGGTCGACGTACTGATCGTTGGGCGCCACCGGGAAATAGCCGCCCTTGGGACGGGTCTTGTACCCGCGGTTGGGCCGCCCTTGCTCAGCCGGGCCCTCGGTAGGCGAGCCGGTGTTCCACCAGCCCGAGTCCGAGTCGACCTCATAGAAGGTGCTGTTCATCTGCGAGTCGAAGCTCACCGAGTCGAAGATGTAGAACTCGGCTTCGGCACCGAAGTAGGCGGTGTCGGCGATACCGGTACTGGCCAGATAGTTCTCTGCCTTGCGGGCGACGTTGCGCGGATCGCGCGAGTAGGGCTCGCGGGTGAACGGGTCGTGCACGAAGAAGTTCAGGTTCAGGGTCTTGGCAGCCCGGAACGGGTCGATCTGGGCGGTGGAGAGGTCGGGCAGCAGCATCATGTCGGATTCGTGGATGGACTGGAATCCGCGGATCGATGATCCGTCGAACGCCAACCCGTCCTCGAACACGCTCGCGTCGAGGGTGGACGCCGGAATCGACAGATGCTGCATCATGCCCGGCAAGTCGCAGAACCGAATGTCGACATACTCAACGGACTCATCGGCGACGAGCTTGAGAATGTCGTCGGCCGTCTTGTCGGTCACAGAAATGTTCTCCTCCGCTGGTAGACCCGGGTCGAGGCACTGGGGTTGCCGCCGTTGACGTTACGCAACCGCGGCGGGGCCGGTCGGCGGCGGGTCGTAATCCGGCCCGCCTAGGCTAGGGACCATGAGCGGTTCGTTCTCATCGTGGCTGTCCGGGCCGGAGTCGGCCGGACCTCGCCGGCCCGACAGCGCCCCGGGGGAAGGTCTGGGCCTACCCGCCAGCGGGCCCGGTTCGCTGGCCCCGATGGGCCGCCGACTGGGGGGCCTTGCTGTCGATTGGCTGGTGGCCTACGGGCTGGCCGGCCTGGGCGTGGCGCTGGGCGTGGTGACCCCGGAGTACCTGGCGACCGTGGTGCTCGTGATCTGGCTGGTCCTCGGCGTGGCCGCGGTGCGGTTGTTCGGCTTCACGCCGGGTCAGTACGCCTGCGGGCTGCGGGTGATCCCGGTAGACGGCGGCATCGGAGTGGGTATCGGCCGAGCCACGGTGCGTGGGCTGCTGATCGCGCTGGTGGTGCCCGCGCTGTTCGCCGACGCCGACGGTCGTGGTCTGCAGGATCGGGCCACCGCGACCGCCGTGGTGCGCAGCCGCTGAATCCTCTAGCGCCGGCGCACGGCGCGCTGGACGCCGCGCACCTTCGCACCGCCGGGCAACGGGCCCTTCGGCATGGCCGCGGTGCCGGTGCGCGTACCAAGCGCAGCCAGCCGCGATTCCAATGAATCCATCTGCTTGGCGGAGATATTGGCCGGCAGCTTGGTCAAGAACCGCTCCAGCTTGGCCAGCGGCACCTCGCCCTCGCCGGTGCCCACCACCACGTCGTAGATCGGCACGTCACCGACCAGTCGGGCGGTGCGCTTCTTCTCCTGGGCGAGCAGGGGTTTGAGCCGCGAGGGGGAGCCCTCGGCGACGAAGATGATGCCCGGCCGCCCGACGACCCGGTGTACCGCGTCGAGCTGGCCGGTGGCGGCCACCCCGGGGGTCACTCGCCACTTGCCGCGTAGGTTGTCCAGCGCCCACGCCGCCGCACCGGCCTGCCCCTCGGCCTTGCTGTAGACCGATCGCTGAGCGCGGCGGCCGAAGATCACGAACGCCACCAGTGCGCCCAACACCAGGCCGAGCGGAATCGTCGTCACCTTGGCGAACGTGCCGCCGTTGAGCGCCAGCGCCGTCGTCACCCCCGAGACCAGCAGGAAGGCGCCGACCATATACGGCACCAGCCGCTTGTCCTCCTTACGCTGCAGCTGGAAGGCCTGCCACAGCTGGGCTCGGCGCTGCCTGGAGGCGGTCTTGCGGGCGGCTTTCGCCTCCGCCCGGGCGGCCTTGTTCTCGGCGGTGTTGCGCGGTCTGGGCATAGTTACCAAGGATACGCAGCCGGGCTTGCCGTCAGCCGGGGCATCAGCCGCGCGCGGGGGCGGCGCACTGGCCGCGACGCGACCGGTTCTCCAGCGCCTGCCGGTAGAGCCGGCCGGCCCGATACGACGAGCGCACCAGCGGCCCGGACATCACCCCGGCGAAGCCGAGCTCCTCGGCATACCGGGCGTGCTCGACGAACTCCTCGGGCTTGACCCATCGTGCGATCGGGTGGTGCCGTTCGGTGGGGCGCAGGTACTGGGTGATGGTGACCAGTTCGGTGCCGGCGTCGTACATGGCGGAGAGCGCATCACGAATTTCTTCGGGGGTCTCGCCCATGCCCAGGATGAGGTTGCTCTTGGCCACCAACCCGGCGTCGCGGGCCTGGGTCAACACGTTCAGGCTGCGCTCGTAGTTGAAGCCGGGCCGGATCATCTTGAAGATGCGCGGAACGGTTTCGACGTTGTGCGCCAGCACTTCCGGGCGAGAGTCGAACACTTCGCCGAGCAAGTCGGGCCGGCCGCCGAAGTCGGGGATCAGCAGTTCCACACCCGTCTCCGGGTTGAGCGCCTTGATGGCCCGAACCGTTTCGGCGTAGAGCCAGGCTCCCTGATCCGGCAGGTCGTCGCGGGCGACACCGGTGACCGTCGAGTACCGCAACCCCATCGACTGCACGCTCTCGGCCACCCGGCGCGGCTCGTCGCGGTCCAGCTCGGGGGGCTTGCCGGACTTGATCAGGCAGAACGAGCAGTTCCGGGTGCAGACCTCACCGCCGATCAGGAAGGTGGCCTCCCGGTCCTCCCAGCATTCGTAGATGTTGGGACAGCCCGCCTCCTCGCACACCGTGTGCAGCTTTTCCTGCTTCACCAGGACTTTCAGCTCGGTGTAGTTCGGCCCCATGCGGGCGCGGGTCTTGATCCACGACGGTTTGCGTTCGATCGGCGTCTCGGCGTTGCGTGCTTCGGCACGGCTTAATCTACGGCCTTCTCCGACGGCGCTCACGGCGTCGATGTTACGCGCGGCACGGAATGCTCGCGCACCGGCAGCACGCCGTCGAGCGCGTCGACGACCGCGTCGGCCACCGCCTGCCGCACATCGTCGACGCTGGTCAAAACGCCCAACTCCGACGTCAGCGAGGTCACGCCCGCGTCGGTGATCCCGCACGGCACGATCGAGCCGAACGCACTGAGGTCACAATCACAGTTGAGCGCGAACCCGTGCAGGGTGGTGGCGCGGGCCACCCGCACACCGATCGCCGCGATCTTGCGGGCAGGCCGGCCGCCCCCGGCCGGCAGCCATACCCCGGACCTTCCGTCCACACGAATAGTGTTCAGGCCCAGGGTGTTACACACCTCGATGAGTGATTCTTCAAGCCGTCGCACGTAATTCACCACATCCAAGGGCTCGGCGAGACCGATCACCGGATATCCCACCAGCTGGCCGGGACCGTGCCAGGTGATCTTGCCGCCCCGGTCGGTGTCGACCACCGGCGTCCCGTCCAGCGGGCGTTCGTGCGGCTCGGTGCGCCGGCCGGCGGTGTAGACCGCGGGGTGCTCCAACAGCAGCAGCGTGTCGGGGCCGCCGTCCGCCCTGGCCTCGGCCAGATCACGCTGTAACTGCCAGGCGGTGCCGTAGTCGACGGTGCTCAGCTGGCGCACGTCGATCGGCGCGGAGCTGGACCGGATGGACACCATGTTCGCAGGCTACTCGCCGAGCTACAGCGGGGTCGGGCGGGCGGTGGCGTAGGCGAGGGCCTCGCCGATGGTGTTGTGCCGAAACTGGAATCCGGCCTGTTCCAACGCGGCGGGAATGGCCCGCTGGCCGGTGAGGAGGCTGTCGGCGAATTCCCCGAGCCCGGCGCGCACCACGAAGCCGGGCAGCAGCATGGGGGTGGGGCGGTTGACCGCGCGTCCCAACGCGGTGGTGAACTCGGCGTTGGTCACCGGCGCCGGGCCGGTCAGGTTCACCGGGCCGGACAGCGCGTCATCCGAGATCGCGAACAACAGCGCCCGCACCTCGTCCTCCATGCTGATCCACGACATGTACTGCCGGCCGCTGCCCAGCCGGGCGCCGAGCCCCAGGGAGAACAACGGCCGTAACCGTCCCAGGGCACCGCCCGAGGCAGCCAGCACGATACCGGTGCGGGCCAGCACCACCCGGGCTCCGGACGCCTGGGCCGACGCGGTCGCGGCTTCCCAGTCCTGGGCGAGCTGGGCCAGAAATCCGGTTCCCACCGGAGCGGACTCATCGACCGTGCGGTCGCGACTGTCGCCGTAGTAGCCGACCCCGCTGGCGTTGACCAGCACCGGAACCCCGGCATCGGCCACCGCGGCCGACAGCACCTCGGTCGGGGTGATCCGGCTGTCGCGCAGGTTCTGCTTGAACGCCCCGGACCAACGGCGGTCGCCGATGCCGATGCCGCACAGATTGACCACCGCGTCCACCCCGGCCAGGGCGTTGACGTCGATGTCGCCGGCCTCGGGATCCCAGCCCAGCTCGGAGTCGTTGGCAGGGGCGCGGCGCACGATCCGCAGGACCTGATGGTCGGCGGTACGCAGCGCCGACACCAAGGCAGAGCCGATCAATCCCGAGGACCCGGCGATCGCGACCCTGGCCACGCGCAAACCCCCTACAGCCCGAGTTCGGCTTCGAATTCGCCTTCCTCAAGCCGGTTGCGGATCGTGGTGACGAACCTTCCGGCGTCGGCGCCGTCGATCAAACGGTGGTCGTAGGTCAGCGGCAGGTAGCAGATCGAGCGCACCCCGACCGACTCGTTGCCGGCCTCGTCGATGACCACCCGCGGCCGCTTGACGATGGCCCCGGTGCCGAGCATGGCGGCCTGCGGCGGAACCAGGATCGGAGTGTCGAACAGCGCGCCCTGGCTGCCGATATTGGTGATCGTGAAGGTGCCGCCGGACAATTCGTCCGGTTTCAGGCCGCCCGACCGCGCCCTGGCGGCGATGTCGGCGATGGCGCGCGCCAGCCCCGCCAACGACAGGTCGCCGGCGTTGTGGATCACCGGAGACAGCAGACCCTGATCGGTGTCCACCGCGAAGCCGAGGTGTTCGGCGTCGTAGTAGGTGATCTCACCGGCGTCCTCGTTGTAGCTGGCGTTGACGTTCGGATGCGCCTTGAGAGCGTCGATCACCGCGCGGGCGATGAACGGCAGGTAGGTCAGGTTGACGCCCTCGCGTTCGGCGAAGTCCGCTTTGGCTCGGGCCCGCAGCGCCACGATCCTGGTCATGTCGACCTCGTGGGTCTGGGTGAGCTGAGCGGTGGCCTGCAGCGACTCGCGGGTCTTCTTGGCCGTGATCTGCCGGATCCGGTTGGCCTTGGCGGTGGTGCCGCGCAGGTGTGCCAGCGCCGACGCCGGAGCCGCGGCCGCTGCCGGGGCCGGGGCTGCGGTCGGCTGGGCCGCCGGAGCGGCGGGTGCCTTCTGCTTCTCGGCTTGCTTCTCTGCGAAGGCCAGGACGTCCTGCTTGCGGATCCGCCCGCCGACCCCGGTGCCGGTGACCTGGCTCAGGTCGACGTTGTTGTCGGCGGCGAGTTTGCGCACCAGCGGGGTCACGTACGGAGTGGCATCCGCGGCAGGCTGCGCCGGCGCCGCGGGGGCCGGTTCGGGTGCCGGTGCCGCAGGTGCTGGAGCGGGGGCTGCGGGCGCCGGAGCGGCGGCCGGTGGTGCCGGTTCCGGTTTCGCTTCCGGTGCGGGGGCCGGCTCGGCTGCGGGGGCGGCCGGGGCACCCGAACCGATCAAGGCCAGCTCGCCGCCGACCTCGACCGTGGTGTCCTCGCCGGCGATGATCGTCAGCAGGGCCCCCGAGACCGGTGCCGGGATCTCGGTGTCGACCTTGTCGGTGGAGACCTCGACCAGCGGTTCGTCGATCTCAACGGTGTCGCCGACCTGCTTGAGCCAGCGGGTGACGGTGCCCTCGGTGACCCTCTCACCGAGGGCCGGCATCTGAACTGAGAACGCCATCGCAGTTGACTCCTGGTTGATCGGTGGGCCGTCACGGGTTCGCCTACTGGCTTACCACAGCGGCGCGCGGCGGCCCGCGCTCCGGTGTGGGGTCGCCGTAATCCTTTCATTGCGACGACGCGGCCGCCATCCAGGGCCGGTCACCACGCCGACGCTGCATTAGCATCCCGATGATGAGCACCGGGCGATTCGCTGATGCCTGCATCCTGTGGTCCGGTTATGACATCTCCGGGGTGGCCAGCAATTACCAGCACATCGGCGGGATACTCGCCGGCTTCACCTTCGCCTCGATCACGATGGTGTTGGACCGATTCCATCGCAGCCGTATCAGCACCCATCCACCGGACGCGCGCGAGATCGAGTACGAGAAGCTCACGGGGATCGCGCTGGTGAGCGCGTTTCTGGGCCTGCTGTTCGCAAGTTTCCAATACGGGATACTCGCCGGGGAGCGCGGCTGCGCCCTGACCGCAGGACGTGCCGCGTCCGAGGAATTGCTCGGCGACGTGATGTTCGCGGCGTCGATTTACATCCTGATTTACGGGCTTGTCCAGTTGTCGGCGAATTCAGCTGTCAGTCTGGCCAAACACGCCCGATTCATCGTGGTCGTTCTGGTACCGGCCATTGCCGTCAGCTTCGCCGAGATCAAGCTCATGGATCTCGCGATCTCGCTTGGGTCGGAGGAGGAACAGCAGCCGCTGCAGCCGTTGTGGGACCACGCGAACCGATTGGCCGCACCGATCGGACTGACGGTCATGGCCGTCTGCGGTCTGATGTGGTTGCTCGGCGCACAACGACGACGGGCGGAACCGTCTCCGGGCCGGACAGCGCGTGCCGCGCAGACGGCGCTTCCGTATCTGACGATCGCCTTTGTCATCTGCGCGCGGATCCGTTCCGTGGTGGCCTTGCCCACCGTGAACCCGGAAGCGCACATCACTCCCGGCGAAGGCTGGCTCTGGGTCAGCTTGCTCACCGCAGTGGTGCTGGTTCAAAGCATGGCGCTGTCGTTTCAAAAGGGCTCAGAGCATGTCGACGCCGACGACGCCGCCGCGAAGGAGCTGCGGCCCGCCGGACCGGCCTAGCCGTTCGCCGCGATGTCCTCGAGCACCCCGAACATGGTGCGGGTCGGCACTCCGGTGCCGCCCTTGACGGTGTAGCCCCACGGGCTGCCGGTGTTGTAGGCCGGCCCGGCCACGTCGATGTGCGCCCAGGCCACCCCGTCGGCGACGAACTCGCGCAGGAACACCCCGGCGACCAACATGCCGGCGAAGCGTTGCCCGCTGACGTTGGCCAGGTCGGCCACCGTCGACTTCAGGTCCTCTTTGAGCTCGTCGGGCAGCGGCATCGGCCAGCCGTTCTCACCGACCGCCTGCGAGATCGCCGCCACCCGGTCCCGGAACTCGTCTGAGCCCATCACCCCGGGGGTGCGCCCGCCCAGCGCCACCGTCTGCGCGCCGGTCAGCGTCGAGGTCTCGATGAGATAGTCCGGGTTGTCCTCGCAGGCCCGCACGATCGCGTCGGCCAGGATCAGCCGACCCTCGGCGTCGGTGTTGAGCACTTCGACGGTGGTGCCGCCGTACTGCGTGAGGACGTCGCCGGGCCGCTGCGCAGTGGCCGACGGCATGTTCTCGGCCATCGGCACGGTGGCGGTCACATCGATGGGCAGCCCGCGGCGGGCGGCCAGCACCACCGTCGCGATCACCGCGGCGGCCCCGCCCATATCGGAGGTCATGTGGTGCATCGAGGCGGCCGGTTTGATCGAGATGCCTCCGGTGTCGAAGGTGATGCCCTTGCCCACCAGCGCCACCTTCTTGACCGGGGCGTCCGCCGGTTTCGAGGCCAGCCGGGAGCCGTGGTGGATCAACCGCACCAGCCGCGGCGGGCGGGAGGAGCCCTGTCCGACACCGATCACACCGCCGTAGCCGGCGTCGGCCAGGGCGTGCTCATCGAGCACCTCGACCTCCAGGCCCGCGGCCTCGCCCAGCTCGCGGGCTCGGTCGGCGAATTCGGCCGGATACAGGTGGCTCGGCGGGGTGTTGACGAAGTCACGCGCGGTGGCCACCGCCGAGGCGATGTCGGCCCCGCGTGCCGCGCTCGCTTCGGCGCCCGCGGCACCGCTCAGCACGGTGAGGGCCTGCAGCCCCGGCTCTTTCGGGGCGGTCTTGTCGGTACGGAAGGCGGTGAAGCGATAGCTGCCCAGCAGCAGTCCCTCGACACTGGCGGACACGACATCCTCGTCACCCGGGCCGGGCAACCCGCTCAGCGCGCTGATCGCCACGGCCGTGCCGTTCAGGGAGCGTGCCGCCGTGCCCGCGGCGCGCCGGATCACGTCGGCGGGCCAGGAGTCGCGGGCTTTGCCCAAGCCCACGGTCAGCACACTGGCCACCGGCAGCGACGCCACCACCAGCCGGTGTACCTGCTCGCTGCCGCCCTTGGCGCCCAGCGCCCGCAGCCCGGCCTCGATCTCGGCGACCGCCTCGGCGGGCAGGGCGGGCTCGGTCGCGGCGACCGAGGCGCCGGACTCGGAGTCGTCATCGGCGGCAATGACCGGCACGATCAGCACGGCTTCGTCTGCGCCGGAGGGCAGCGAGTCGGCGACGGTGACGGAGGGGGAACGGTGTCCGGGTGCGGTGCTCACAAGCACTCACCCTAACCAGCGGGGTTCGGCTGCAGTTCGTATGCCGGTACGGGCTCGTTGAAACCCTTGAGCGTCAATGGTTCCTGGCGAATGGCCGGCCAGTCGGGCAGGTTGTCGCGGACGCAGGTAGAGGCCAGAACCTGCCTGGGCGCGGCAGCATCCACCAGGCGCGCGGCGAGGTTCACCGGGGTGCCGAAATAGTCGCCGTTGATCGCCAGCACCTCGCCGTAGGCCAGGCCGGCACGCACCTGGAGTCCGGCTGCCTGCGCCTCCGGGTGGTTGACCAGGTCTGCCGCCGCCTTGGCCAGCAGCCTCGGCGTCGAACTCACCCACATCACCGCGTCGCCGATGAACTTGACCACCCGCCCGCCGTCGGCGTGCACCACGTCGGCGACTTCGCCGCCGAATTCGGTGAGCAGGGTGGCCAGCTCGGTGGAGGTCAGCACCTGGGTCAGCGCGGTGAAACCGGTCAGGTCGGCAAACCCGACACCGCACACCGTGCTGGCCGACGGGCCGTCGGTCAGCGCCTCGAGGAAGGTTCGGGCGCCGACCTGGTGCTGGCGGTGCACGGCGTCGATCATCGCGCCCAGCCGTGGGATGAACTCCGCGACCGATCGCCAGGCCTGGGCGGTGCGGAGTTCGTCGTGGGTGTGGCCCAGCCACATATTGGGCTGGCTGATCCGGATCATCGACGACTCGGCCTCGGCCAGCCGCGCCATCGCCGCCCCCAGCACCCGCAGGAAGCCGTCAACGGGCTCCCCGAGAGTCGACCGCATCTCGGCCCAGGTGGCCAGCCCGTCGACGTCGGCTTGACTCAGCGCAGGGGCGTCTGGATCCGGGACATTCAACCCGAGCATCGCCCAGGCACGGGCGACGTCGTCGAGCGGCAAGCCCAACGCCTCGGCGGTGGTCCGCAACGTGTAGTCCGGCGGACCCGAGCGCCCCACGACGTCGCCGGCCAGGCCGAACAGCCGACCCTGCCGCTCGGCGTCGGCCATCTCCTCGACGGTGAAGCCCAATCCGGCGAGGTACTCGATCAGTCCGGCGCGGCTCCGGACGTCGGCGATTCCGGCAGCTTCGAGCGCGTCCCAATCAACCACCCATACCAGTGTGCCGATTAGGCTGGCTCGTCGTGAGCGAACTGCAACACGGACCCTTGGAAGATCGCCATCGTGCGCTGGGCGCCAGCTTTGCCGAGTTCGGTGGCTGGCTGATGCCGGTGTCCTACGCCGGGACCGTCGCCGAGCACAACGCCACTCGCAGCACCGCGGGTCTGTTCGATGTCAGCCATCTGGGCAAGGCGACCGTACGCGGCCCGGGCGCAGCGGCCTTCGTCAACGCGACGCTCACCAACGACCTGGGCAGGATCGGTCCGGGCCAAGCGCAATACACGTTGTGCTGCAACGAATCCGGGGGCGTCATCGACGACCTGATCGCCTACTACGTGGCCGATGACGAGATCTTTCTGGTGCCCAACGCCGCCAACACTGCGGCGGTCGTGGTCGCTCTGCAGGCGGTGGCGCCGGCCGGGGTGACCATCACCGACGAACATCGCTCGCGTGCGGTGCTGGCGGTGCAGGGACCGCGATCGACCGAGGTGCTGACCGCCCTGGGTCTGCCGACCGAGATGGACTACATGGCGTTTGCCGACGCCGGTTACGCCGATGTTCCGGTACGGGTGTGCCGCAGCGGCTACACCGGTGAACACGGCTACGAGCTGTTGCCGGAATGGGAGTCGGCTCCGGTGGTGTTCGACGCTCTGGCGGCGGCGGTGCAGCAGGTCGGGGGCGAGCTGGCCGGCCTGGGCGCGCGGGACACGCTGCGCACCGAGATGGGCTACGCACTGCACGGTCACGAGCTGTCGCCGGAGATATCGCCGCTGCAGGCTCGCTGCGGTTGGGCGATCGGCTGGAAGAAGGAGTCGTTCCTCGGCCGCGATGCGCTACTGGCCGAAAAGGCGGCCGGTCCGGCGCGGCTGCTGCGCGGGTTGCGCGCGACCGGCCGGGGTGTGCTGCGGGCCGATTTGGCGGTACTCGACGGAGATCGCCGGATCGGGGTCACCACGTCCGGCACCTTCTCGCCGACCCTCAAGGTCGGCATCGCACTGGCGCTGATCGACGCGGACGCCGGCATCGATGACGGCGCGCGGGTCACCGTCGACGTGCGCGGGCGTGCGGTCGAGTGCGAGGTGGTGACGCCGCCGTTCGTGACGGCAAAAACCCGGTAGCGCACCGGTTATACAATCGCTGCATGACAAGCCGCGTCCTCGATTTCCACCTGTCGGCCACAGCGAATCCGACTCCTGACGAGGTGCGCGAATCCATCTTGGCTGAGCCGGGTTTCGGCAAGTACCACACCGATCACATGGTGTCGATCGACTACACGGTCGAATCCGGTTGGCACAACGCGCGGGTCATGCCCTACGGGCCCATCGAACTGGACCCGTCGGCGATCGTCCTGCACTATGCGCAGGAGATCTTCGAGGGGCTGAAGGCCTACCGCTGGACCGACGGCGCGATCGTCTCGTTCCGGCCGGAGGCCAACGCGGCCCGGATGCGCGCATCCGCGCGCCGGCTGGCGATCCCGGAGCTCCCCGACGACCTGTTCATCGAGTCACTGCGGCAGCTGATCGCAGTGGACAACGCCTGGGTGCCCGCGCCGGGTGGGGAGGAGTCGCTGTACCTGCGCCCCTTCATCTTCGCCACCGAGCCGGGGCTGGGGGTGCGCCCGGCCAACGAGTACCGCTACCTGGTGCTGGGGTCGCCCGCCGGGGCGTACTTCAAGGGCGGTATCAAACCGGTGAGCGTCTGGCTGTCGACCGAGTACGTGCGGGCCTGCCCGGGCGGCACCGGCGCCGCCAAGTTCGGCGGCAACTACGCCGCGTCGCTGGTCGCCCAGGCGCAGGCCGCTGACAACGGCTGCGACCAGGTGGTGTGGCTGGATGCGGCCGAGCGGCGCTACGTCGAAGAGATGGGCGGTATGAACCTGTTCTTCGTGTTCGGCACCGGCGGGTCCGCGCGCCTGGTCACTCCAGAGCTGTCCGGTTCACTGCTGCCCGGTATCACGCGGGATTCGTTGCTGCAGTTGGCAACTGATGCCGGGTTCACCGTCGAAGAACGCAAGATCGATGTCGGGGAATGGCAGAAGAAGGCACTCGCCGGCGAGATCACCGAGGTCTTCGCCTGCGGCACCGCCGCCGTCATCACCCCGGTGTCACAGGTCAAATCCGCAGACGGAGAGTTCACCATCGCCGACGGCCAACCCGGCGAGGTCACCATGGCGCTGCGCGACACCTTGACCGGAATCCAGCGCGGCACCTTCGCCGATACCCACGGGTGGATGGCCCGGCTGGACTGAGCGCGGTCACTCGACCGGGGCGGGTGTCCCGGGGGTGCCGTCGGCGCCGGCAGCGCCCCAGGTCGGCAGACCTTCTCCGCCGCCACCGCCGGTTCCGGCGGCACCACCAACGGCACCGCCGGTGCCGTTTCCGCCATCCCCGCCGCGGCCGCCGTCGCCGCCAACGGCGCCGAGGCCGCCGGCTGCGCCGTACCCGCCGTTGCCGGCCCTATTGCCCACGCCGTAGCTGTCGCCGCCGTCCCCGCCGCGCCCGCCGTCGCCGCCGTGGCCCAGGTTGTCGGCTGCCGTGGGCCCGAGCAACCGCGTGCCCCAACCGCCAAGGCCACCCGGGCCGCCGTCGCCGCCGTTGCCTGATGTGGTGCCGCCGTTGCCGCCGCGCCCGCCGTCGCCGCCGTCGCCGCCGTCGCCGGACAACACGAAGAGTCCGCGCCCGTAGGCGCCGCCGACCCCGGCGTAGCCGCCCCAACCGCCGGCCCCGCCGTCACCAATGGCGCCTGCATCGGCGCCGTCGGCGCCGCGCCCGCCGTCGCCGCCGTTGCCGCCCTTGCCGAACAGCAGCCCCGGTCCATGGCCGCCGTACCCACCAAGCCCGCCGTCGTTTCCCATCCCGTTTGTGCCACCGGCCCCGCCCGATCCGCCGGTGCCGCCCACGCCCATCAGCCATCCACCGTTCCCGCCGGTGCCGCCGCTTGACCCGCCGCCGCCCCCGTCGCCGCCGTTGCCGATCATTCCGGCGTCGCCGCCACGGGCACCGAACTGACCATTGTCATAGGTGTATCCATTGCCGCCGTCGCCGAACAACAGCCCGCCATGACCGCCTTGCGGATTCGACCAGGTGCCGTCCGCACCATTGCCGATCAGCAGCTGTCCGCCACCGAACGTGTCGTTGATCCAGGTGCTGGTGGCGATGCCGAACGGGGTGGCCAGCCAGGCCTGGCCGGCGTCGTGTATCGGGGTATAGATCCAGGTGTCGAACAACTGGGCCATGGTGGGGTCAGTGGCCGCGGCTGCCGGCAACAGCGCACCGGGGTCACCGAAACCAGCCAGGACGGACTCCCAGCTACCGCTGTCCAGGGCTTCGGCGGCCGGGTCTGGGGCCAGCCATGCCCAGCTCGCCGGATCGAACAGATCGAGGATCCAGTCGGCTAGCGGGTCGGCCTGGGCCGGTGCTCCGGCCAGCGGGCTCATCCCAAGTGCCAGGAACGTACTTGCCGCGCTACCCAGGCCGATTCGGCGGCCGCGGCGGATGACCGCTGGGGCGTGGCGATGGGTGTGACGGCGATCGGTACTGCGCCAATGACCAGACATGATCCGCCCCTCAAGAGAATCTAATTATCCGATAAGCGCCGATGCTAGGGCCGCTGAGAAGGAGGGGCTGCAGTAGTCGACTACTGCACTTTCGGGGCTGGGACAGCGGCCGCGGAGCGCTGCCTACTCTCAACCGGCGAGGTCATCGCGGTGCGCGCCACTTTCACCGGAATCCAGCGCGGCGCCTTCCCCGACCCCACGGGTCGATGGCCCTGGCTCGGCTGGACGGCGCGGCCGTTCAGCTCGCGGGGTCCGATGGGAGGCCGGATTCCTCGTCGTCCGGTGGCCAGATTTCGGCCTCTTCGGCGTCCGGGTAGTCGGCGGGATCGCCGGCCCCATCGGACCTGGCCTTGCGTGATTCGCGACTCCGCTTGCTGAACTTGTTGTGGCGCGCCATTCGTAGATCCCCTCCCGCCGGACCGGATGTTAATACCGAGTCCGTTTCTACAAATCTACCCTGTAGGTAAGAGACAGGCGGGAGAAATGTCTGTAAGTCCTGAGAAAAATGTTGGATTTTGTCCAGGGGGTCAGAGCGCGGCGAGCGAGACCGCGACCACCGCCGTCGTCCACTCGACGGCAGCGCCCAGCACATCACCGGTGACACCGCCCAGGCGGCGCACGCAGTGTCCGACGAGCACGGCCACGCAGACCAGGGCCAGCGCCACGGCGACCGGACCGTGCCATGGCGGCGAACCGGACGCTGTCGCTCCGGCGGCCAGTACCAGCACCCAGGCCGCCGCGACCGACGGTGGCTGACTGCCCGCCACCGTGGCACCCAGCGTGCTGCCCGCCGCGGCGGGCACCGATCGCAAGCAGGCCAGCACGGCGGCGACCCGGCCCGCGCAGACCGCGACCACGATCTGCCCGGCAGTCAGCATCGGAAACGTCAACGCCTGCAGGCCGATCACCAGCACCACCGCGACCACCCCGAACGGACCGGTGGATCCGTCGCGCATCACCTGCAGCGCCTGTGGGGCAGGCCGATAGCAGCCCAGCCCGTCGGCGGTGTCGGCTACGCCGTCGATGTGCAGTCCGCGAGTCGCGGCCAGCAGCGCCGCCACGGCGAGCAGGCCCGTCACCGGGCTGCCCGGGCCGAAGGCCAGACCGCCGGCCCAGACCACCGCCGCGGCCAGCGCGCCGAGAGCGGCCCCAACCACGGGCAGCGCCGTGAGTGCCCCGCGGCCCGGCGGGCGGGCAGCCCCCGCGGGAAGTCGCACGGCGGTACCGAATGCGACCGCGTCGGCCAGCGACCGGATCACCTGCCGGCCCCGCCGTCCGGTCCCGACACGCCGGCCTCGTCGAAAGTGGACATCGATGCCAATGCGGCCACGGCCGCCTGCAGCACCGGCAGCGCCACCGCCGCGCCGCTGCCTTCGCCGAGTCGCATCCGCAGATCGAGGATCGGCTCCAGGCCCAGCGCCGCGCAGGCCAGCGCGTGTGCCGGTTCGGGGGAGCGATGCCCGGCCTGCCACCAGGCCCGTGCTCCGGGTGCCAGCCGCTCGGCCACCAGAGCGGCGGCCGTCGACGCCAGGCCGTCCAACAGCACCGGGGTCCGCCGCACCGCGGCCTGGGCGCAGAAGCCGGCCAGCGCCGCCAAGTCGGCACCTCCGCAGCAACGCAGCAGCCCCAGCGGATCGGTGTGCTGCGTCCGGGACCGGAATAGGGCGTCGCGCACCACCGCGGTCTTGCGGGCCCAGCCGGCGTCGTCGATCCCCGTCCCGTGGCCGACCGCCTCGGCTGGTTCGGCACCGGTCAGGGCAGCGACCAAAGTTGTTGCCACAGTGGTATTTCCAATTCCCATGTCGCCTGGGATGAGCAGGTCCGCTCCAGTGTCCACCTCATGGTCGGCGATTCGGCGGCCCGCCTCGACGGCGGCGATGGTCTCCTCGGCGCTCAGGGCGTCTTCGGTTGCGATGTCGCCGCTGCCGCAGCGCACCTTGTACGCGCTGATCGCCCCTTGCGTGGCCGCTCCGTTCACCGCCATGTCCACCACTCGCACACCCGCCCCGGCGACCGTGGCCAGCGCATTGATGGCCGCCCCGCCGCGGTCGATGTTGGCCACCATCTGCGCGGTCACCTCGGCGGGGTAGGCGGACACCCGCTCGCGGGTGACGCCATGGTCGCCGGCGAACACCACAACCCGGACTCGCTCGAATTGCCTTGGTGGGCAAAGGCCTTGACAAGCGGCCACCCAGACCGACAGGTCCTCCAGGCGGCCCAGCGAGCCCGGCGGCTTGGTCAGCAGGATCTGCCGCGCACGGGCGGCAGCCGCCACCGCGGCATCAGGCGGGCTGATCGGCGCGAAATCTGGGAAGTCCAAGGCTGTCGGCCCCCGAGCCGAACTCAGTCGAGGCGTTCGCCGCGCCGCACCTGCGGGCGCGGTGCCCGCATCCGGCGGAGCGTTGATGCCCGGCTGGCGGCGTACAGCCCCAACTTCCACCGGGACTCGACGTTGTCGGGATACTTGGTGTCGACCCGTCGGCCTACCTTGCGGGCCAGCAGGACCCCGTCGACGGCCATCAAGATCATCAGCAGCATCATCGCCGGTGAGATGTAGAGCTGGATCTGGGGGAGCGCCATCATGATGAACATCAGCCCCAGAGCCACCGGCATGAAGAGGCCGAGCAGGTTGTAGCGGGCGTCCACGATGTCGCGGGCATACCGGCGCACCGGGCCGCGGTCGCGCTCCAGCAGCGCCGACTCGTCGCCGGCCAGCATCCGCTCCCGGCGCTGGGCCATCCGCTCGCGACGCTGCGCCTTCGCGGCTCGACGTTCCTCCTTGCTGAGCTTCGGCCCGGCCAGGGACTTGCGCCTGGCTCGGGCCTCCGCAGAGGTCATCGGAGCCGGCGTCACGGGGCCACGACGCTTGGTGGCCGCGCTGCGCTTGGGCGTGGGCCTCCCCTTGGGGGCGGTGACGCGGGCAGGTGCGGCTTCCCCGGAACCGTCGACGTCGACGGCGGCAGTCACGGACTCAGGGGTCTTGGCGGACCGGGTCTCGTCGTGTCGGCGTCCGGGCAACTTCACGCCCGCAAGATTACTTGCCCGGCCCGCCCGGGCTGCGCCGCCGTCCGTCCGGCTCTATACCCTGCCGATATGGCTCACGACCCGGGTACTGGCTCCGGATCGCGGGTGCTTCGGGTCCTGATCGCGCCGGACTGCTACGGCGAGAGTCTGACCGCGGTGCAGGCTGCCGCTGCGATCTCGACCGGATGGCATCGCAGCCGGCCCCACGATCGGCTGGCGATCGCGCCGCAGTCCGACGGTGGCCCGGGTTTCGTCGCGGTGCTGGCCGAGCGGCTGGGCACGGTGCAGCGGTCGCGGGTCAGCGGTCCACTGGAGCAGCCGGTCGACGCGGACTGGCTCTGGGACGACGCATCGAAGACGGCGTACCTGGAGTGCGCCCAGGCCTGCGGGTTGGCGCTGCTCGGCGGCCCACCATCGCCGCGGACGGCACTGGCGGCTCACAGCAGGGGGGTGGGACAGCTCGTCGACGCGGCGCTGGCGGCCGGGGCGGAACGGATCGTCGTCGGACTCGGTGGCAGTGCGTGCACCGACGGTGGCCGCGGCATGGTCGACGAGCTGGGCGGGCTGGCGGTCGGGCGCCGACGGCTCGCCGACGTCGAACTGACCGCTGCTTGCGATGTCGAATATCCGCTGCTGGGTCCGTGGGGCGCAGCACGGGTGTTCGGGCCGCAGAAGGGCGCCGATGCCGCCACGGTGGCGGTGCTCGAGAGCCGCCTGGCCGCCTGGGCGACCGAGTTGGACGCCGCCGCCGGGTGGGAAGTGAGCGCCGCCTCGGGTGCCGGTGCGGCCGGGGGGATCGGCGCGGCACTGCTGGCGCTGGGCGGCGTGGTCGAATCCGGGGCCCAGATCGTTGCCCGTCACACGGATCTGGAGGCCGCACTGGCCGCCGCCGATGTCCTGATCACCGGCGAGGGCCGGTTCGACGAGCAGTCATTGCACGGAAAGGTGGTCGGTTCGCTGGCGTCGGCGGCACGTGCCCGGGAGCTCCCGTTGCTGGTGTTGGCAGGCCAGATCGGCCTCGACGAACCGGCGCTGAGGTCGGCCGGCGTGTTGGCCGCCCGGGCGATCGCCGACCACGCCGGCTCGGTGGGATTGGCCCTGATCGACGCCGCCAACCAGCTGATCGACCTCACGGCCGTCCTGGCGGCACAGGTCGGTGCCAGCCCGGTGGATCCACCCCGTCCGGCGGGTCAGTAGGAGTGGGAACCCGTTGACGCAGGGTATCGTTGTTCCGGTGGGCCTCCGCACGTCGGAAGACGCCTCGGAGTCGAGGCGGGCTCACCCCCGTGATCAACCGCAATAGGGAGACGCAATGACTGTTCAGGATCAGTCGGCCACCGAGTCTCACGGCGTGGTCTTGACAGATGAGGCCGCAGCAAAGGTGAAGGCGCTGCTCGAGCAAGAAGGCCGTGACGACCTGACCCTGCGTATCTCGGTCCAGCCGGGCGGCTGCGCCGGCCTGCGCTACAACCTGTTCTTCGACGACCGCACCCTCGACGGGGACGTGATCGCGGAGTTCAACGGGGTGAAGCTGGCTGTCGACCGAATGAGCGCGCCGTACCTGCAGGGTGCCGAGATCGGCTATGCCGACCAGATCGACAAGCAGGGCTTCACCATCGAGAACCCCAACGCCGGCGGCTCGTGCTCGTGCGGCGACTCGTTCAACTGAGCACCTAGTACCACCTGATTCCCGGTGGGCTTGGCGCTGCCCGGCGGCGGACCGGTGGCACCGGACCGCTACCGTGGGTACCCACATCCAGGCCCATGGTGAAGATATGAGGGGGACAGTTCAGTGACGATTGCGGTGACCGGCTCGATCGCGACCGACCATTTGATGCGTTTTCCCGGTCGGTTCTCCGAACAGCTGCTGGCCGATCACCTGCAGAAGGTCTCGCTGAGCTTCCTGGTCGACGACCTGGTGGTGCACCGCGGCGGAGTGGCGGGCAACATCGCCTACGCGATCGGTGTGCTCGGTGGTGACGCCGCCCTGATCGGTGCGGCCGGCGCCGACTTCGCCGACTACCGGCAGTGGCTGGTCTCGCACGGGGTCAACTGCGACCATGTGCTGACCTCGACGACGGCTCACACCGCCCGGTTCGTCTGCACCACCGACCAGGACATGGCCCAGATCGCGTCGTTCTACCCGGGCGCGATGTCGGAGGCCCGCAACATCTCGCTGGCCAAGCTCGTCGAGGCCGTCGGAAAGCCGGAACTGGTGATCATCGGGGCCAACGACCCCGAGGCGATGTTCCTGCACACCGAGGAGTGCCGCAAGCTCGGTCTGGCGTTCGCCGCCGACCCGTCCCAGCAGCTGGCCCGGCTGACCGGCGAAGAGACCCGCAGGCTCATCGACGGCGCGACCTACCTGTTCACCAACGACTACGAGTGGGACCTGCTGCTGTCCAAGACCGGCTGGACCGAAGACGACGTCATGAAGCAGGTCGGGCTGAGAGTGACGACCTTGGGCGCCAACGGCGTCGACATCGTCAACCCGGACGGCTCGAGCATCCACGTCGGCGTGGTCCCGGAGAAGTCTCAGACCGACCCGACCGGGGTCGGTGACGCCTTCCGCGCCGGTTTCCTCACCGGTCGCAGCGCCGGGCTGGGCCTGGAGCGGTCCGCGCAGCTCGGTTCGCTGGTGGCGGTGCTGGTGCTGGAGTCCACCGGAACCCAGGAGTGGACCTGGGACCGCGACTCCGCGGCGAGCCGGCTGGCCGACGCCTACGGCGACGCCGCGGCCGCCGAGATCAGCGCCGCGCTCAGGTAATGGTGAGTGATTGCGTCGAGCCTGTAGTTAGCGTGGTTCCTTCTCGCACTTTGCCGCGCCAATTACAGTCTCGCGAGCGGGGGGTGCCCCCGCTCTCGCGAGTCTCGTGCTACAGCCGCACCGGGTAGTCCGGCTCCCTGATGGCGGGCACCACGCTGTGCTCGATGAAGATCGCGTACCACAGCATGAAGATCAGCACGGTCCACAACCGGCGGCTGTGATCGGCGGTGCCGGTGCGGTGCTCGTCGAGCATCGTGCGTACTGCGGCGACATCGATCAGGTGATCCGCGCCGGTGGTGTCCACCGTGGCGTACGCCCATTCCAACAGCTCACCGGCGCGCAGCCAGTGCCGCAACGGCACCGGGAAGCCGAGCTTGGGCCGGTGCAGCACGTGCGCGGGAATGATCGGCTCCAGCGCCCGGCGCAGCGCGTACTTGGTGGTGGTGCGAGTGATCTTGGCCGACACCGGCAGGCGCGAGGCCACCGCGAAAACCTCGGGGTCCAGGAACGGCACCCGCAGCTCCAGTGAGTTGGCCATGGTCATCTTGTCGGCCTTGACCAGGATGTCGCCGCGCAGCCAGGTGAACAGGTCGATGTGCTGCATGCGGGCCACCGGGTCCCAGCCGGTCGATTCGGCATACAGCGGCGCGGTGACGTCGGTGTGGGTCCAGTCGGGGGAGAAGCCGCGCAGCACCGCGCGCAGTTGCTCGTCGGAGAAGCTGCGCGCGTTGCCGTAATAGCGCTCTTCCAGTGTCAGCGAACCGCGGTGCAGCAGGCTCTTGCCGCGCATCCCCTCGGGCAGCGGCCTGGACACCTTGCCCATCGACCGGCGCACCGGTGCCGGCAGGTAGTCGAACGGGCGCAGCGACAGCGGCTCGCGGTAAATCGTGTAGCCGCCGAACAACTCGTCGGCGCCTTCGCCGGAGAGCACCACCTTGACGTGCTTGCGGGCCTCGGCGGCGATGAAATACAGCGGGACCAGGGCAGGGTCGGCGACCGGGTCGTCGAGATACCAGACGATCTCGGGCAGGGCGGCGACGAACTCGGCCGGGCTGACCACCTTGACCACATGCCGGGCACCGATTGCCTCGGCGGAGGCGGCGGCCACGTCGATCTCGGAGAAGCCCTCCCGCTCGAACCCGGTGGTGAAGGTGATCAGCTTGGGATTGTGGCGCATCGCCAGTGCGGCGATAGCGGTGGAGTCGATCCCCCCGGACAGGAAGGCGCCGACGGTGACGTCGGCTCGCATGTGCTTGGCGACCGAATCCTCCAGCACCGCGGTGATCTCGTCGTAGCGAGCCTGCTCGGCGTCGCGGGTGATCGGGGTGGCGTCGAACCGCGGCCGGAAATAGCGGGTGGTCTCCGGCGCCTGTCCGGGGCGGATACGGGCGTAGCAGCCCGATTCCAGCCGGCGTATCCCGCGGTGCAGCGTCTCGGGCTCGGGCACGTACTGCAGGACCGTGTAGTGCTGCAGCGCGCGAGCGTCGATTCCGGTGGCCCCGACGTCGAATCCCACGACTTCAGCCAGATCCAGCAGGCATTTCTTCTCGCTGCCCACCACCGTGCCGCCCGGTCCGCTCGCTATGAACAGCGGTTTGATCCCGAACGGGTCGCGGGCGCAGAACAGCTCCCCGGCCACGTTGTCCCAGATCGCGAAGGCGAACATGCCCCGCAGCCGGGTCAGGACCTCCACACCCCAGTAGTGGTAGCCGGCGACTATCGCCTCGCCGTCGCCGTCGGTGGCGAAGACCGCGCCGTGGTCGGCGGCCAGCTCCGCCCGCAGTTCCAGGTAGTTGTAGATCTCGCCGTTGAACACCAGTTCGTAGCGGTCCGGCGCCTCCGGGGGCCCCCACCGCATGGGCTGGTGCGAATGGGCGATGTCGATGAACGACAGTCGGTTGAAGCCGAACACCACGTGTTTGCCGGCCCAGATGCCGCCCGGCTCGTCGGGCCCGCGATGGCGCATCAGATGGGTCGCACGGGAAACAGCACCGGCGACCTCGGTTAGGTCCGAAGTCACATCCGGGCCGGGTGTCGTGCCGGCCGGGGCACACACGAAGGCCAGCAGTCCACACATCGGGTCCCAGTATGCCGCACCGGTATCGGCCCCGAACCGCGTAGGCCTGCGCAGCGCCGGTGCGGGCGGGGAAGTTCAGGTGCGGCGGCCAACACACCGGGGCGGCCAACCGGCAGGTACGTCGTACCGCGGTGATCCGGGTGGTCTACGCTGCGTAGTATTCGACTGCTCCGCCGGGTCAGTCGGCCTGGTCTGTGACTCGAGGAGGCACCAACGTGACACGTCGCGGGCAGGGCGTTGTGCTTAGCCGTCTGCGTCGACCGCTGGCCGTGGCCGGCGCGCTCGGGCTGCTGGCGGTGACGCTCAGCGGTTGCAGCTTCGACTGGACCGACGTGGTCGGTTTCGGCTGGCCCAAGGGCATCACGCCCGAGGCCGAGGCCAACTACCAGCTGTGGATCGGCATGGTCATCGCTTCGGTCGTGATCGGTGGCCTGGTCTGGGGAATGATCTTCTGGTCGATGATCTTCCACCGCAAGAAGGCGACCGACACCGAGCTGCCGCGCCAGTTCGGCTACAACATGCCTCTGGAGCTCGGGCTGACCGTCCTGCCCTTCCTGGCCGTCGCGGTGATCTTCTACTTCACCGTCGTCGTGCAGGAGAAGATGCTGCACCAGGAGCCCGACCCCGAGGTGGTCGTCGACGTCACCGCGTTCCAGTGGAACTGGAAGTTCGGTTACCAGAAGGTCGACTTCCACGACGGTACGTTGCGCTACGACGGCGTGGACCAGGCCCGCAAGGATGCGATGGCATCCAAGCCCGAGGGCGTCGACAAGCACGGCGAGGAGCTGGTCGGCCCGATTCGCGGCCTCAACACCGACGACCGGACCTACCTGAACTTCGACAAGATCGAGACGCTGGGAAGCACCAACGAGATCCCGGTGCTGGTGGTGCCCAGCGGCAAGCGCATCGAGTTCGTGTTGAACTCCGCCGACGTGATCCATGCCTTCTGGGTGCCGGAGTTCCTGTTCAAACGTGACGTCATCGCCTGGCCGGAACGCAACAACCAGGTGAACACCTTCCAGGTCGCCGAGATCACCAAGGAAGGCGCGTTCGTCGGCCACTGCGCCGAGATGTGCGGCACCTACCATGCGATGATGAACTTCGAGGTCCGGGTGGTCTCACCCAACGACTTCAAGGCCTACCTGGGTCAGCGCATCGCCGGGAAGACCAATGCGGAGGCGCTGGAGGCGATCAAGCAGGAGCCGCTGGCCACCACCACATTCCCGTTCGAGAGCCGCCGCGGCCTGCTAGCCCCCCAAGCCAGCGACAAGTAGGGACAACCTCATGCGCATCGAATCCAGGCTGTTCGAGTTCGTCGCCACCTTCTTCCTGGTGGTCGGGGTGATCTACGCCGTGCTGACCGCGAAGTTCGCCACCGGTGGAGTGGAATGGGCCGGCACCACCGCGCTGTTCCTGACCGGGATGATGGCCATGATCGTGGCCACCTTCTTCCGGTTCGTGGCACGCCGTCTGGACACCCGCCCCGAGGACTATGAGGCAGCCGAAATCAGCGACGGCGCCGGGGAATTGGGTTTCTTCAGCCCGCACAGCTGGTGGCCGATCCTGATCGCCCTGTCGGGGTCGGTGGCCGCCGTCGGGATCGGGTTGTGGCTGCCGTGGCTGATCGCCGCCGGTGTGGTGTTCATCTTGTCGAGCGTGGCCGGGCTGGTCTTCGAGTACTACATCGGCCCCGAGAAACACTGACCACACCTCCGGCGGGGACGCCGTGTCGACCCGTTTGGGTAGGGTTGCCGGTGCACAATGACCAACGGCGGGTGATGTTTACCGCCATCGGTTACGGCGGTGCGCCGTGGGCGCGGCGGTTTGAACAGGATAGGCGGGAATGAGCGGGCCGAATCCCCCGGAGGCGGGCTCTGGAGACGAGGACCCCGGCAACGGTCGGCCGGACTCGGAACTGGCACCAGAGGCGTCTCCGGACGCCGCCGGTGATGACGTCCCGGCGATCGATGAGCTGGCGACCGCCACCCCTGACAACACGGCGTATTCGCAGGCCTATTCGGCCCCGGAGTCCGAACAGTTCTTGAGCGCCCCCTACGTGCCGGTGGATCCGCGACTGTACGACTACGACAACTACGACACACCCGACGAACCGGATCCGCACGGCAAGACTCCGCGGTGGCCCTGGGTGGTCGGCGTCACGGTGATCATCGCCGCGGTCTCCCTGGTGGTGTCGGTGGCACTGCTGTTCGCCCGCTCCGAGTCCAATGACGTGGCCACCCCGGCCACCACGAGCAGCACCGTCTCGGTGCCGCCGGTGCAGGACGAGCTGCCCCGAAGCAGCAGCCCGACCGCGCCGCCGCCGCCTCCGCCGCCGAGCAGCGAGGAGCCGCCGCCTCCGCCGCCGCCGCCGCCCAGCGAGGAACCCTCACCCGAGCCGTCCACGACGCAGGAGACCACCACGACCACGCAGGCGAAGCCGATGCAGGTGACCTATTCGGTGACCGGCACCAAGGCCCCGTTCGACCAGATCACCATCACCTACGTTGATGCGTCCGGGCAGCGCCGGACGCAACGCAACGCCTACATCCCATGGTCGCTGACGCTGACGCCGATCTCCCAGTCGGAGATCGGCTCGCTGGAGGCAACCAGCATGCTTCGGCTGAGCAAGCTCAACTGCTCGATCACCAGCAGTGATGGCAGGGTGCTGTCCTCCAACAGCAACGACGCACCGGCGACGAGCTGCTGATGGTCAGCAGGAACATCGGAGATCGATTCTTCCGGACGGGACAGTCACCGGAGGTGGTGGACCGGGTGCTGCTCGGCGTGTGCGCAGCGATCTGGCTTTCCCTGCTGGGTATGAGTGTGGCGGCGCTGGTGGCCCTGGTGGATCTCGGTCGGGGTTTTGACCAGCCGGCGGAGAGCTCGCATACCGGCCTGCTTTACATCGTCATCGGAGTCTCGGCACTGGTGATCCTTGCCGCCATCCCGGTGCTGCTCCGCGCGCGCCAGACCGGCGCCCCGAGGCCTCCCGGCTTCGCGCCCCAGGCGCAGGCCAAACCGCCGCGGCAAGGCGGGCCGCTGCCCCAGCGGGGATTCGACGCCCCGGGACGGCGTGCGGCCGCCACGCGCGCGCCGTTGCCCAACCAGGCCCAGGTGGACCGGGTGCTGCTGCGCGGGGTGACGGTGCTGGCCAGCGCCGTGGGTGGTGCGCTGACCGTGGTGGCGTTGGCCACCTATCTGATGGCGACCGGCAAGGACACCGGCTCGTGGGTCTGTTACGGGCTGGCCGGGGCCATCACCTTGGCGATGCCGGTGATTCCGTGGTTGTACCTGCGCCGCCTGGGCGAGGTGCTGGAGCTGCCCTCCCGGTTCGGCTGAGCCTTTTTATGGCGCTCCTTCACGCGCACAGCCTCTTTCAGGGCCACAGCAGCGTCGGCGACCAGCCTGTCGCGTCGCGTTCATAGCGCAGCCTGCGGTGCCGGCGAGTGGGGTCGGCCTGCCAGAACTCGACGGTGTCGGCCCGCACGGCATACGACGCCCACTCCAGCGGAACCAGGGTGGGGGACTGAGCGAGCTCCAGGCGCGCCTTGTCCAATGCCTCGCTGATCTCGGCCGGATCGGAATAGGGCTCGCTCTGGCGCCCGGTCAGCACCATGGCCCGGGCGTCCTCGGAGCGGGTCAGGAAGTCGTCGGCCGTCACCTGAGGTGGATCGGCCTGCGCGATGCCCTCAACGCGGACCTGCCGGCCCAGTGCGGGCCAGTAAAACGTCAGCGCCACAGTCGGATTGCGGTCGAGCTCGGCACCCTTGCGGCTTGCCGAGCTGATCGCGAAATGCCAACCGGCGGCATCGACGTCTTTGAGGATGAGCACCCGCGCCGATGGCCGCGACCCGGCCGTGGGAACCGTTGCCACGGTAGACAACGTCATGGCGTGGGGCTCGGCGACACCGCTGTCGACGGCATGTAACAACCACTCGGTGAACAGCTCGACGGGATCGTTCGGTGCCCGCGACGGATCGAACTCCGGTGCGGAACCGGCCAGGACGGGCAGCCCGCGCAGCAGGCTGCGCAGGCCGCCCGGCGGCTCAGGACCAGTGGGCCTAGTGGTGGCCGTTGGTGCTGCCGTCTTCCTGATGCTCGGCCAGCGCGGTCAGCGCGCGCCGTTCGCTGGCATGCGCGGCCTCGGTGAGCGCGGCATCCTCGGACACCGGGTCGGCGGTCAGGAAACTGCCGCGGCCGGGGGAGCCGGCCGAGCCGAGCTTGTTCATCCTCTTGGGCAGCGGCGCCCCGGCGTATTCCAGCGGAATCGGGTGGCCGTGCTCGTCGACCGGGCCCAGCGGCTGGTGCAGCTCGATGTAGGCACCGTGCGGCAGCCGCTTGATGATGCCGGTCTCGATACCGTGCTCGAGCACGTCGCGGTCGCTGCGCTGCAACCCGATGCACCACCGGTAGGTGGCGAAGAAGATGAGCGGCGGCAGCACCACCATCCCGATGCGGCCGATCCAGGTCGTCGCATTCAGCGAGATGTGGAACTTCCACGCGATGATGTCGTTCATCGCGGCCAGCGTCAGCACCATGTAGAAGCTGATCGCCATGGCGCCGATCGCGGTGCGGACCGGGGCGTCCCGGGGCCGCTGCAGCAGGTTGTGGTGCGCGTAGTCCCCGGTGAACTTCTTCTCCAGGAACGGGTAGATCGTCAGCAGGGTGAAGACCGCGCCCATGATCAGCCCGACACCGACCGGGCCGGGCACGGTGTGGCCGAAGGGGTAGAACTCCCACGCCGGCCACAACCGGGCCATCCCCTCGGTCCACATCATGTAGAAGTCCGGCTGGCTGCCCGCCGACACCTGTGAAGGCCGGTAGGGGCCCAGGTTCCAGATCGCGTTGATCTGCAGCAGGCCGCCCATCAGGCCGAGGATGCCGGTGATCATCGCGAAGAACGCGCCGGACTTGATCGCGAAGACCGGCAGCACCCGCACACCCACGACGTTGCTCTCGGTGCGGCCGGGCCCGGGGAACTGGGTGTGCTTCTGGAACCACACCAGCGCCATGTGCACGCCGATCAGGGCCAGGATGATGCCCGGGATCAGGAGAATGTGCAGGGCGTAGAGCCGGGGGATCAGGATGGTGCCCGGGAAGTCGCCGCCGAACAGCGCCCAGTGCAGCCAGGTGCCGATGACCGGCATACCCAGTGTGATCGACGACAGCGCAGCCCGCAGGCCGATACCGGACAGCAGATCGTCGGGCAGCGAGTAGCCGAAGTAACCCTCGAACATGGACAGGATCAGCAGCAGCGACCCGATCACCCAGTTCGCCTCGCGGGGCCGGCGGAACGCGCCGGTGAAGAAGATGCGCGCCAGGTGCACCATGATCGACGCCGAGAACATCAGCGCCGCCCAGTGGTGCAGCTGCCGCACGAACAGGCCGCCACGGACCTCGAAGGAGATGTCCAGCGCCGACTCGTAGGCCCGCGACATCTGCACCCCGTTGAGCGGCTGATAGACACCGTGATAGATGACCTCGGCCATCGACGGGTCGAAGAACAGTGTCAGGTAGACGCCGGACAGCAGCAGGATGATGAAGCTGTACAACGCGATCTCACCGAGCAGGAACGACCAGTGCGTCGGAAAGACCTTGTTGAACTGGCGTCGCAGGGCGGCCGCCGGGTGGTAGCGGGTGTCGATGTCGTCTGCTTGGCGGGCGAGCAGGTCGCCGATTGCAGGGCTCATGAGGTGCGCTCCCAGAATGCCGGTCCGACAGGTTCGACGAAGTCGCCGTTGGCGACCAGATGCCCGTTGGCGTCAACGGTGATCGGCAGCTGTGCCAGTGCGCGTGCCGCCGGGCCGAAGACCGGCTTGGCGAAGTGCAGCGCGTCGAACTGCGACTGGTGGCACGGGCACAGAATCCGATAGGTCTGCTGCTCGAAAAGGGAAGACGGGCAACCCAAGTGCGAGCAGATCTTCGTGTAGGCGAAGAAGTCTCCGAAGTTGAAGCTCTCCTGGCCCGCACGCTTGACCACCTTGGCCATGTCGTCGGGCCGGATGCGGATCAGCATCACCGGGTTGCGGACGCCCATCATGATCTCGGTGAGCTTCTCGTGCGATTCCGGGGTGGTGCCGTCGCCGTCGGACTCCCGCCACGGGAACACGGTCTCCATACCGCCGGCGTCCAGGTCCTCGGGCCGCATCTTGACGAACGGAGAGTTGGTGCTCTGCCCGGTCGCCCGGGCCAGGTAGATGGTCTCGCCGGCGTAGCGCGGGGTCCACCCGGAAGTCCACAGCACGGCTTTCTTGCCTTCGGCGGTTTCGACGACCGGTTTCCAGGGGTTCTTGATGAGACCGCCGGCACCGGCAACCAGGGTGCCCAGCCCGAACGCGCCGAATCCGACGCCCAGCGAGGCACCGAGCAGCTTGCGCCGTCCGATCGTGGAGCCCTCGAACGCGTCGGTCAGCTGGGCTGCGACCGTTTTGCGGTCCAGCTCAGCCGAACTGCCGTCGTGGCGTTCCTGGATGGTGATCTCTTCGGGGATGAACTTCTTGACGAACAGCACCGCGCCGATCGCGATACACAGCACGGAGAGCCCGAAAGTCAGGCCGTACAGCGGCGTGGCCAGCGAGTAGGCCAACCCGTCCGCGGACTCCAGGGGCGCGTACTGCCAGGGCCAGAACAGGAAGATCAGCAGCAGGGCCAGCCCGAAACCGCCGCCGGCAAGGAACCATGCGGCGACCGTGCGCTCGGCGCGCTTCTCGGCGCGGGTGCCCTCGACCGGCCAGCGCGGCTCCTTGTAGATGGTCTCCACACCGTCGATGTCGCCGCCGAGAGCCAGGAGCTCATCGGTGGTCATCGTCGCCAGTGCGGCGTCATCCGGGATGTCGATCTTGTCGTTGCTGCTCATGCGCGTGCCCCGATCCACAATGCTGCGGCGATGGCGGCGACCATGCCGATAATCCACATCGCCATGCCCTCGGGCGCCGGGCCGAACCCGCCGAGCCCGTAGCCGCCCGGATCACGTTCCTCGGTAACGGATTTGACGTAGGCGATGATGTCCTTCTTCTCCTCCATCGAGATCTGCCGGTCGGAGAAGCGCGGCATGTTCTGCGGGCCGGACAGCATCGCGGTCAGGATCTGCTGCTCGTTGGCCGGCGCCAGGTCGGGCGCGTACTTGCCCGAGGACAGCGCGCCGCCCCTGCCGGTGAAGTTGTGGCAGGACGCGCAGTTGAGCCGGAAGAGGTCGCCGCCGCGGCCCAGGTCGTCGCCGCGCAGCGAGGCCTGCGCGATGCTGCCGTCGGCGTTGCGCACCACCGACGGGCCGCCGCCGTTGGCCTGCACGTAGGCACCCAGGGCGTCGATCTGCTTGTCGTCGAACTTCGGGTCCTTGCGGGGGGCCTGGGCCTCACCGCGCATCGCGGGCATCCGCCCGCTGGAGACCTGGAAGTAGACGGCGGCTTCGCCGACACCGATCAGGCTCGGTCCGCGGCCCGGCTCACCCTGCAGGTTGGCGCCGTGGCAGGTCACACACGAGGTCTCGAACAGCTGCTTGCCGGTCCGCAGCAGCGCCGAGGCGGACTCGTCGGCGACCGCGACCTGTGGGGTCGGGGTCAGCAACGCGGCCATCCCGCCGGCCATGGCCAGCGCGACCAGCAGCAGCAGTCCACCGGAGAGCCGACGCCGCAGGCGCCGCCGGGCGACGGTTTCGTTGTGGCGAGGTCGGGCCCACTTCTTCAGTGTCTTCAACCGGACACTCCTGTTCATCGGGCGGTTGCTCATCGGATGAAGTAGATCGTGGCGAACAGTGCGATCCACACGATGTCGACGAAGTGCCAGTAGTAGGACACAACGATCGATGCGGTGGCCTGGGCCGGGGTGAACTTGCTCATCGTGGTGCGCAGCATCAGGAAGATGAAGGCGACCAGCCCGCCGATGACGTGCAGGCCGTGGAACCCGGTGGTCAGGTAGAACACGGTCCCGTAGGCGCTCGACGAGATGGTGGTGCCGTGCGTGACCAGGTGGGTGTACTCATAGGCCTGACCGCAGACGAAGAACAGCCCCATCAGGAAGGTCAGCAGGTACCACCGGCGCAGCCCGAACACATCGCCGCGCTCGGCGGCGAACACGCCCATCTGGCAGGTGAACGACGACGCGATCAGCACCAGCGTCACCGGGACCGACTGCCACAGGTTCAGCTCGGTCGGCGGCGGCGGCCAGGCGCCACCGGACTGCGCGCGGGCGGTGAAGTACATCGCGAACAGCCCGGCAAAGAACATCAACTCACTGGACAGCCACACGATGGTGCCGACGCTGACCATGTTGGGCCGGTTCAGCGAATGCACACGAGAAGTGATGGCAGTACCCGAGGACCCCACAGCGCTCGTCACATCCGCAAGTATGACGCTATGTAGTTGTAGAACTCCACCCGGGGCGGGCAATTCGTTTGAACTGGTCACGTCTGTGCTGTTACGCGCGCGTCAGCGCGCTGTCAGCGCTCCGTCCCCGGCGTGTCTCCGGCTGGCTTTGGCCACGTGGAGGCGGCGTGCGACGATCGGCGCGTGGTCGAGCCAGGCAGCGACGCGCAGCCGAAAACGCAGATAGTGCAGTGGCGGCAGGTACTGGGCGCTCTGACGTCCGGTGCCGATCTGGCCCGGGGCCAGGCGGCCTGGGCGATGGAACAGATCATGGCCGGATCCGCCACGCCCGCCCAGATCGCGGCGTTCGGCGTGGCGATGCAGATGAAGGGGCCGACCGCGGCCGAGGTGGGGGAGCTGGCCGAGGTCATGCTGGCCTACGGCCGCAAGGTTCCCACCGAGGAGATCGGCACCGACACCGTCGACGTGGTGGGCACCGGCGGCGATGGCGCCAACACGGTGAACCTTTCCACGATGGCGGCGATCGTGGTGGCCGCCGCCGGTGTGCCGGTGGTCAAACACGGCAACCGGTCGGCGGGTTCGCTGTCCGGGGGCGCCGACACCCTGGAGGCGCTGGGGGTGCGCATCGACCTGGGCCCGGACGACGTCGCGCGCAGCGTCGCCGAGGTCGGCATCGGATTCTGTTTTGCGCCCCAGTTCCAGCCGTCTTACCGCAACGCCTCGGCGGCGCGGCGCGAGATCGGCGTGCCCACGGTGTTCAACCTGTTGGGACCGTTGACCAATCCGGCCAGACCGCGGGCCGGGCTGATCGGGTGTGCGTTCGGCGAGTTGGCCGAGGTGATGGCCGGCGTGTTCGCGGCGCGCCGGTCCAGCGTGCTGGTGGTGCACGGTGATGACGGCCTCGACGAACTGACCACCACCACGACCAGCACCATCTGGCGGGTGCAGGCCGGCACCATCGAACGGCTGACCTTCGACCCGGCTGGGTTCGGGTTCGCCCGCGCCGAGGTGGAGCAACTGCTCGGCGGTGATGCGCAGGCCAACGCCGAGGCGGCCCGGTCGGTGCTCGCCGGGACCAAGGGCCCGGTGCGCGACGCCGTGGTGCTCAACGCGGCCGGGGCGATCGTCGCCCATGCCGGGCTATCCAGCAGCGCTGAATGGTTGCCGGCGTGGGAGGACGGGCTGCAGCGCGCTGTCGCGGCGATCGACAGCGGCGCGGCCGAACAGCTGCTTGCCCGTTGGGTCCGCTTCGGCGCCCAGCTCTGAGGCGAGCCGCGCGGAGCGGGCCATCGCCGCCCACGGTGCCCACGGCCCGGCCGAACCCAGCGGAGAGGCCCACCCGTCGGGTTCATTCGGCGGTTCCAGCTTCGGCTCTCCGTCGTCGAGCCTCGCTGAACCGCGGGGTTGATGCGGCGGTTCCAGCTTCGGCTCTCCTTCGTCGAGCCTCGCTGAACCGCCGGCGGCGGGTACGACGCGCACGATGCGCACCCCGGGCGCGGCCAGCCAGCGGGCGATGAGCGCGGTCTCCTCGACCAGAGCGCCGGCCAACGGTGCCGGCTCGGGTACCACGGCCTGGGCGCCCAGCGTGATCGCGTCGACGACGGGCATCGGCGGCACGCCGCGTGCCGCGCACCCGGCTGCGGCCAGCCGGCCGTACCGGATCACCGCGAGTTGCCACCCGCCGGCACCGTCCGGCGCGGCGGCCACCATTTCTGGCAGGGCAGCCAGCGCGCGGGCACGCTGGCTGCGCCACAGCGCGTCGATCGCGGCGGCGGTCTGGTCGCGCAGCCGAGCCGCGCTCTCGTAGCGCCCGCGGTCGGCCAACGTGGTCACCTGCTGCACCGCCGCACGCAGCGCGCCGTTGTCGCTGCCGTCGATCAATGCCGCGGCGCGGTGCACGGTTTCGGCGTACTGCACGGCGGTGACGCCGGGCGTGGCGGGGCAGGGGCAGACTTCGGCCGGCGGGCAGGCGTGCCGGCCGTTGCGGCCCAATCGTGTTGTACAGGTGCGGATTCCGGTGAATCGCGCGAGCAGTGCGGCCGTTTCGGCGGCATCGGCGCGGGAGCGGAACGGGCCGATCACCCGGTCGTGACGGGGGGTGCGCACCACCGTCAGGCGGGGGAATGCCTCGTGGGACAGCGTGATCCACCACCACCGCCGGGGGAACTTCGATCGCCGGTTATACGGGGGAGCGTGTGCGGCCAGCAGGCGCAGTTCACGCACCCCCGCTTCCAGGGGATGCGCGCATTCGACGTGGTCGATCCGGCTGGCCAGGGCGACCATCTCGGTGATGCGGCGGCGGCGATCGGACCCGTTGAAGTACTGTGCGACCCGACGGCGCAGGTCGGTGGAGGTGCCGATGTAGAGCACCTCGTCGGAGGGACCGTGGAACAGATAGACCCCCGGACGGCGTGGCAGCCCTTGCGCGAGGGTGCGCTTGCGGCGCTGGGCCGGTGTCGCATGCGACAGGTAGGCGCGCAGGTCGACGAAGGTGTGCACCCGCTGGTTGCCGACCCGGTCGATCAGGGCGTGCAGGACATCGACGGTGGCGCGGGCGTCGTCGAGGGCCCGGTGGGTGGGTTGGGTGCTGACCCGGAACAGCCGGGACAACTCGGCCAGCCGCACGCTGGGCGCCTCGTCGCGGCTGAGCACCCGTCGTGCCAGCCGCACCGTGCACAGCACCGGTGGCCGCGGCCAGCCCACCCCGCAGCGCTGCGCGGCCGCGGTGAGGAACCCGACGTCGAACCCGGCGTTGTGGGCGACCAGCACTGTGCCGTTGCCCACACTGCGGCCCAGGCCGAATCCGGCGAACTCCAGGAAAGCCGGCAGGACGGCATCGATGGTTGGCGCGTCGTGCACCATCGCGGTGGTGATGCCGGTCAGCCGGACGATCTGGGGCGGGATGCCGCGCTGCGGATTGATCAGGGTGGCGAACTCGCCCTGGACCACGCCGCCGCGCACCTTGACCGCACCGATCTCGGTGATGGCGTCCGCGGTGGCGTCACCGGCGGGGGAGGCGCGCCCGCCGGTGGTCTCCAGGTCCACCACCACGAACGTGGTCTCCCGCAAGGTGGCCGGGGCGGCCTCGAGTTCGGCTTCGAGTTCAACCAGGCTCAGCTGCCCGCCATAAGCGCCGGAGATCATGCGGTGACCGTAGGCGGGCGCACCGACATCACGTTGTCGGCTCTGGGTTGTCGGTGGCCGGGGTTAGCGTGCCGGCAACCGATCGAGAGGAATCGCCATGGGACAGATCTCGGGTTACTCGGACCACCGGGGTGCGCACGGGAGCGATCCGGAGCCGGTGGTGATCGACTGTGACCACTGCGCGGTGCACGGACCCGCCTGCGGGGACTGTGTGGTCAGCGTGCTGCTCGGTGTCCCGAACGAGCTGCTCGAAGACGAGCGCGCGGCGCTGGATGTGCTCGCCGAGGCCGGCATGGCACCTCGGCTGCGGCTGGTGCCGATACGTCGTGACCAGGGATCGAGCCGCCGTTACGGCGTCGCCTGAGCCCGGCGCGTCGCCTTAGAATTTTCACAATCCGGGCTGTTAGTGTGACAGCTCGTGATGGACAACGCTGTTGCCATTCCGTAACCTATTCGAGACCTTACGTTTCGGCGGCGGCACGTCCCCCCGTGCCTCCCTGGGCAGTGTTAAGGATGCAATCTTGGAGCTCGAACGTATGCAGTGGCGTCTGCGTGCTTTTTGGCGTCCGGGCGTGGGCGCCTTTTCCGGTCCTCTGGCCGGTGTGGTGGCCGGCATCACAGTTCTGAGCGGCGTGTTGGTCGGCAACGTGCACGCCGATCCCGCAGATGACGCGTTGGCCAAGCTCAGCGAACTGTCCCGGCAGGCCGAACAGACCACCGAAGCCATGCACACCGCGCAGCTCAATCTCGATGAGAAACTCGCCGAGCTGCAGGCCGCCGATGCCGCGCACGCCGGCGATCAGGCCGCCCTCGACGCCGCCCGCAACCAGCTGTCCACCTACCGGTCGGCCGTCAACCGATTCGCCGCCACCACCTACATGGGTGGCCGGGTGGGAGGCATGGACGCCATCCTGACCGCCGAGTCCCCGCAACAGCTGATCGACAAACTCGGCGTGCAGCGGGTGGTGGCCGGCGACCTGGCGGTCCAGCTGGACCGCTTCCGGGCCGCCACGGCGCAGGCCGACCAGGCCGAGCAGGCCTCCGCCAAGTCGGCTGAGGACGCCCGCACGGCGGCCGAGCAGGCCGCCGCGGTGCGCGCGGAACTGCAGGCCCGCCAGAGCCGTCTGCAGCTGCAGATCTCGGTGGTCAAGTCGCAGTACTACGCCCTCACGCCCGCGCAGCGCACAGCGCTGGCCGCGCCCGGCCCGGCGCCGGAAGCCGCGCCGGGGGAGCCCGCGCCCGAGGGCCCGCCGCCGGCGCCCGGTTTCCAGCTCCCGGGATTCCCGGCTCCCGACGCACCGTCGCAGGGTGGTGTGGCGATGGGCGCGCCTGGTGGTGGAGCCGCGACTGCCGTACAGGCGGCGTTGACCCAGGTCGGCACGCCCTACGTCTGGGGCGGGGCCGCCCCCGGTGGGTTCGACTGCTCCGGGCTGGTGATGTGGGCGTTCCACCAGGCCGGGATCAACCTGCCGCACTCCAGCCAGGCGCAGGCCAACGGCGGGCAGCCGGTGTCGCTGTCCGACTTGCAGCCCGGCGACGTGCTGACGTTCTATTCGGACGCATCGCATTCGGGCATCTATGTCGGCGACGGCATGATGATCCACTCGTCCACCTACGGTCAGCCGGTCCGGGTGGTGCCGATGACCTCCTCCGGCCCGATCCACAACGCCCGCCGTTACTGAGCGCCATCGGACCCGCATCCGCCGCCTGCTGGCCGCGCTGCTGGCAGCCGAGTCGATCGCCGGCGCGGCGGTAGCGGTAGCGGTCCGTCCTCCGGCGGATGCGCCGCTGATCGTGGGGGATCACCGCACCGTCGTCTTGGAGAATTTCGGAGGGCGCTCCGGCGAGGAACTGCTGTCCCGGGTGGCCGCGAACATCGGACCGGCCGTCGATGCGGTGGAAGCGTTCTGGGGGACCGACTGGGCGCACCGCATCCAGTTGACGGCCACCGGCTCGGACCGGCAGTTCGCGGTCTTGGCCGACGGTGACGGCGCCGATGTGGGGCGGTGGTCCGACGTCGCCGCGGTCGCGGTAGCCGACCGGGTGGACCCGGAACGCCGGCTGGCGACCGGTCAACGGATCGTTTTCGCTCCCGGCGCGGACGCGATGAGCCCACTGGCGCTGCGAATTGTGTTGACCCATGAGCTTTTTCACTACGCGGCCCGCGCCGATACCGCCATCGATGCGCCGCGCTGGCTCACCGAGGGGGTGGCCGACTTCGTCGCGCGGCCAGCCCAGGAACCGCCGGGCGTCGAGGTGGGCCCGGTCGCGCTGCCCTCGGATGCCGACCTGGATGCGCCCGGGCCTCGGCGCACGCAAGCCTACGACCGGGCGTGGCGGTTCGCGCGGTTTGTCGCCGATCGTTACGGGACCGCCAAGCTGCGCGAGCTCTACGCGTCCGCCTGCGGTCCCGGGCATGTCGAGCCGGCCGTCGCCGTGCCCCTGGTGCTCGGTGTGGACCTACCTGATCTGCTGGCAGGGTGGCAGGCTTGGCTAGCATCCCTGCAGTGAGCCGGGTCCTGCTGGTAACCAATGATTTTCCGCCGCGTCCCGGCGGCATTCAGTGCTACCTGGAAGAGCTGGTGCGCCGCATCGCCGGTGCCGGCCACCACGACGTGACGGTGTATGCGCCGCAGTGGAAGGGCGCCGAGGCCTTCGACGCGGACGCCGCCGGCTATGCGGTGGTGCGCCATCCGGGCACGCTGATGCTGCCGGGCCGAGCCGTCGACACCCGGATGCGCCGGCTGATCGCGGACCGCGGCATCGACACCGTCTGGTTCGGCGCGGCCGCCCCGTTGGCGTTGCTGGCGCAGCGAGCGCGCGCCGCCGGAGCAAGCCGGGTATTGGCCAGCACGCACGGCCATGAGGTGGGCTGGTCCATGCTGCCGGTGGGCCGGTCGGTGCTGCGCCGGATCGGCGAGTCCTGCGACACCGTCACCTTCGTGAGCCACTACACCCGCGGCCGGTTCGCGTCGGCCTTCGGCCCCGCCGCCGCGCTCGAACACCTACCGCCCGGGGTGGATACCGACCGGTTCCGTCCCGACCCGGGCGCCCGCTCCGAACTGCGGGCCAGGCATGGACTCGGCGGGCGCCCCACGGTGGTGTGCGTGTCGCGGCTGGTGCCTCGCAAGGGCCAGGACATGCTGATCAGGGCTCTGCCGGCGATCCGGCAACGTGTCGACGGGGCGGCGCTGGTGATCGTGGGCGGCGGTCCCTACTCCGAGAGGCTGCACAAGCTGGCCGCCGAGTGCGGGGTGGCCGATGCGGTGATGTTCACCGGCGGCGTCCCGGCCGCCGAGTTGCCGGCGTACTACCTGCTGGGCGACGTGTTCGCGATGCCGTGCCGCACTCGCGGCGCGGGGCTTGACGTCGAGGGCCTGGGCATCGTGTTCCTGGAGGCGTCGGCGGCCGGTGTGCCGGTGGTCGCCGGCAGTTCGGGCGGCGCACCCGAAACCGTGCTGGACAACCAGACCGGGCGGGTGGTCGACGGGCGAGCCGTGGACCAGATCGCCGACGCGGTCAGCGAATTGCTCGCCGACCCGGATCGGGCCGCCGCGATGGGCGCCGCGGGACGCGAGTGGGTGACCGGTCACTGGCGCTGGGACACGCTGGCCGACCGGATGGCCGCGCTGCTGCGGCCCTGAGGAGAGGTCTTTGCGGGCTCAGTCCTTGATGTAGATCGCCTCGATGGCGTCGGCGAATTTCTCCGCCACCACATTGCGCTTGACCTTCATGGTGGGGGTCAGCTCGCCGGTGGCCTCGGTGAAATCGACCGGCAGGATCCGGAACTTACGGATCGACTCGGCGTGCGACACCACCAGATTGGCCTGCTTGACCGCCGCGTCCACCTCGGCGAGCAGGTCCGGGTCGGTCGCCAGGTCGGCGGGCGTGGCGGTGCTGGCCTTGCTGTTGCGCTGCTTCCAGCCCTCGATGGCTTCGGGGTCGATGGTGATCAGCGCCCCGATGAAGGGCTTGGCGTCGCCGACGACCATCGCCTGGCTGATCAGCGGGTGGGCGCGAAGCTGGTCCTCGAGTACGGCCGGGGCGACGTTCTTGCCGCCGGCGGTGACGATGATCTCCTTTTTGCGGCCGGTGATCTTCAGGAAGCCCTCGGCGTCGATGTCGGCCAGGTCGCCGGTCCGAAACCAGCCGTCGACGAACGCGTCGGCGGTGGCCTGCTCGTTGCGCCAGTAGCCGTGGAACACCACGCCGCCGCGAACCAGCAACTCACCGTCGTCGGCGATCCGCATGCTGTTGCCCGGCACCAGTTTTCCGACCGTCCCGACCTTCATGCCGTCGACCTGGTTGACGGTGATGGCGGCGGTGGTCTCGGTCAGCCCGTAACCCTCGTAGATGGACAGGCCGACGCCGCGGTAGAAGTGGCCCAGGCGTTCGCCCAGCGGTGCCCCGCCGGAGATCGAGGCGTTGCAGTTGCCGCCCAGCGCCGCCCGCAGCTTGTGGTAGACCAGCTTGTCGAACAGAGCGTGCTTGGCGCGCAGCCACAGCCCCGCACCGCCGTGGTCGAGGGCCTCGCTCCAATCCACCGCGGTCTGGGCCGCCATCTCGAAGATCCGCCCCTTGCCGTCGTTGGCGGCGTTCTGGGCGGCGGTGTTGTACACCTTCTCGAACACCCGGGGCACCGACACCACCACGGTCGGCTTGAACACCGAGAACATCGGCACCAGGTTCTTGATGTCGCTGGTGAACCCGACGGTGACCCGGTTGCTGAACGCGCCCAGGCTCAGCGCCCGGGCCAGTACGTGGGCCAGCGGCAGGAAGACCAGCAGGCGCTGCCCGGGAACCATCAGGGTGGGCAGGGCGGCTTTGGTTCCGCGCACCTCGTGGATCACGTTGGAGTGGGTGAGCTGACAGCCCTTGGGACGCCCGGTGGTGCCGGAGGTGTAGATCAGGGTCGCCGGGTCGGTGACCCGCAGTGCCTCCAGGCGTGCGGTGACCTGTGCCGGGTCCTGACCGGCGCCGGCTTCGGCGAGCTCGTCGAGGGCCTTGGGCCCGGAGCCGTCGATGGTCAGCACCCGCCGCAGCGCGGGCAGGTCGGCGGCGAGTTCGTTGACCATCTGCGTGTGGGCGTCGGTTTCGGCGAACGCCAGCACCGCGCTGGAGTCCTGCATCACCCATCGCACCTGCTCCGCCGACGATGTCTCGTAGATCGGCACGGTGACCGCGCCGATGGACAGGATCGCGAAGTCCAGGATGGCCCACTCGTATCGCGTCGCGGAGAAGATGACCACCCGGTCACCGGCCGCCACCCCCTGGGCGATCAGACCCAGTGCGGCCGAACGGATCTGCGCGGCGGCCTCGGCACAGGTGACGTCGGTCCACGCCCCGTCGACCAGGCGCTGGTAGATGACGAAGTCGGGATGGTCGCGCTCGTGTTCGAAGACGACTGCGGCGACGTTGTCGTGCTCCTCGACGGTGAACGGCGCGGGAACACTGAACTCACGCATTGCGATGACCTCTCTAGGCAGCCTGCTGTCGTTCGCCCAGCCTAGTCGGCACGCCGCCACGGGTGTGACGGTGTTCACTGGAGAGGCCGCAGCCGGCCCGTGCGCGCCCGGGGCGTTCCATCCCCGGTGGACGTCATATGTGAAGCTGGGGCGATGAACAGTATCCAGGTGGCCGACCAGACGTTCGTCGCGGCGTCCGGTGCACAGGTCGGCGCCGCGGTCTCCGACCGGTCGAGTTGGCAGCGGTGGTGGCCGGACCTGCAGCTCCAGGTGGTTGAGGACCGTGCCGACAAGGGCGTTCGATGGACGGTGAGCGGACCGCTGACCGGCACCATGGAGATCTGGCTGGAACCGGCGCTCGACGGCGTGCTGCTGCACTACTTCCTGCACGCCGAGCCTACCGGCGTGACCGGCCGGCAGCTGGCCCGGATGAACCTGGCGAAGCTCAACCACCGCCGCCGGGTGGCCGGCAAGCGGATGGCCTTCGAGGTCAAGGAACGACTCGAGCGGTCCCGGCCGGTGGGGGTCGCCCCGAACGCCGTCGGTTGACCCGCTCCGAACGGGGCCGGCGAGGTACCGTCTCTGCCGAGGGCCTCCTGGCGGGCGCGAGTGAGTTAGGGAAGAACCACGTGGCGGACAAGACATCGCAGACGATCTACATCGCGGCCGATCCGGACACCGTGATGAAGGTGATTGCCGACATCGGCGCCTACCCCGACTGGGTGTCGGAATACACCGAGGCCGAGGTCCTCGAAACCGACTCCGGCGGGTATCCGAAGGTGGCCCGACTGGTGCTGGATGCCGCCGTGCTCAAGGACACCATGGTGCTGGACTACACCTGGTCGGCGGACCGCCGCACGGTGCGCTGGTCGTTGGTGTCCAGTTCGTTGCTGAAGGCCCTGGATGGTGAATATCGGTTGTCGCCCAAGGGATCCGGAACCGAAGTCGTCTACGAGCTGTCGGTGGATCTGATGATTCCGATGATCGGACTGCTCAAGCGCAAGGCGGAGCGGCGCCTGACCGACACCGCGCTGAAAGACCTGAAGAAGCGAGCCGAGGCTGAGTGAGGCCGGAGCAAGGCGCGACGTCCACAGTGCTCCCAGTGGCCCGGATCAGTCTGTTCGTCGGTAAGGGCGGCGTAGGCAAGTCCACGTGCGCGGCCGCCACAGCCGTCGCCGACGCACTCGCCGGAAGTCGGGTGCTGCTGATCTCCACCGACCAGGCCCACTCGGTCGGTGATGTGCTCGGACAGGAAGTGGTGCCCAGCGGCCACCGTGACCCCATCCCGGTGCCACTCGACGACGCCGGCCCGTCGTGCGGCCGGCTCGACGTGCTGGCGCTGGACACGTTGGCTTTGCTTGAGACGCACTGGGCAGACGTGGTCGATGTCCTGGCCCAGCGGTTCCCCGAGTCAGACCTGGGCAGCCTTGCCCCCGAAGAACTTTCGGCCCTCCCCGGGGTCCAGGAGGTGCTGGGCCTGCACGAGGTGGGCGAGTTGGCCGACAGTGGGCGGTGGGAACGCATCGTCGTCGACTGCGCATCCACCGCCGATGCGATGCGGATGCTGACGCTGCCCGCCACCGTGGCGCTCTACGCCGAGCGGTCCTGGCCGCGGCACCGCCGGCTCAGCGGGACCGAGGACCCACGTTCGACGGCTCTGATCGAGCTGATCGAACGGGTCAGCCGCGCCGCCGAGCGCCTCGCCGCACGGCTGACCGACGAGTCGCTGGTCGGTGCGCACCTGGTACTGACCGCCGAGCGTGTGGTGGCCGCCGAAGCCATCCGGACTCTTGCGTCGCTGTCCCTGACGGGCGTGCGGGTGGAAGAATTGATCGTCAATCAGATTTTGTTGCAGGATGATTCGTACGTCTACACCAACCTGCCGGACCACCCGGCGTTCGACTGGTACGCCGAGCGGATCGGCGAGCAGCGCAGTGTTCTCGAGGAGGTGGACCGCGCCATCGGCGATGTGGCTATGGTGCTGGTCCCGCACCTGGCGGGCGAGCCGATCGGTCCCAAAGCACTGGCGAACCTGCTCGATTCGAGCCGGCGCCGCGACGGGTCGGCGCCGCCCGGCCCCGTACGGCCGGTGGTCGACCGGGAGTCCGGCTCCGGGCTGGGGGCGGTGTACCGGTTGCGGCTAGAGTTACCCCAGGTGGATTCCGGTTCGCTGAGCCTGGGCCGGTCCGGTGACGACCTGATTGTCGCTGCCGGTGGCACCAGGCGGCGGGTTCGCTTGGCATCGGTGCTGCGGCGATGCACCGTCGTGGACGCAACGCTGCGCGGCAGCGAATTGACGGTGCGTTTCCGGCCGGATCCGGATGTGTGGCCGGTTAGTGGTGACAAGGAGGTGCGACGTTGACCGCTGGCGCGCACCCCGATCTGGGCGAGCTGGGGCCCGAGCTGCGCAAGCTCGCCCAGGCGATCCTGGATCGCCTCGACCCCGCGGTGCGGGCGGCCGCGATGCTGGCGGCCTCCGGCGACGGTCCGGGCAAGTGCCAGCAGGTGTGGTGCCCGGTGTGTGCACTGGCCGCGTTGGTGACCGGGGAGGAGCATCCGCTGCTCACCATCGTCGCCGAACACAGCGTCGCGTTGTACGAGGTGATCCGTGCCGTGGTCGGTGAGACCGGGGGAACCGGCGGGGCTCCACCCCCGCCCGACGGCTCGCCGCCCAGCGGGGGCGGTGACGGCGGCGAGACGCCGGCCCGGCCCGGCTATCAGCACATCCCGGTGACCGTAGAACGCTGAAAACCAAGCAAGCTAAGCAAACTAAGGAATTCCGCCGAATTCGCGGTGTGACGAATCACCGTGTGGCCCTAGCCACGCCCGGTCGGTAAAGTTGGCGCGAACACGGCCGCTGGTCGGGGCAGGAGGGAGGGGCCATGTGGTATTGGCTGTTCAAGTACGTACTCCTGGGACCCTTGTTGGCCCTGATCGGCCGTCCGAAAGTCGAGGGGCTGGAGAACATCCCCGACGAGGGTGCGGTGATCCTCGCCAGTAATCACCTGGCCGTCATGGACAGCTTCTACCTGCCGCTGGTGGTGCGCCGCCGGATAACCTTCCTGGCCAAGTCCGAATACTTCACCGGTACCGGGATCAAGGGCTGGTTCACCCGCTGGTTCTACACCGCCGTCGGCCAGGTGCCCATCGACCGCACCGATGCCGATGCCGCGCAGGCGGCGCTGACCACCGCCGAGCGGATCCTCAAAGGCGGCAAGCTGCTGGGCATCTACCCCGAGGGCACCCGGTCGCCCGACGGCCGGTTGTACAAGGGCAAGACCGGCTTGGCCCGGCTTGCGCTGCACACCGGTGTTCCGGTGATTCCGGTCGCCATGATCGGCACCAACGTCGTCAACCCGCCGGGCACCAAGATGCTGCGTTTCGGCCGCGTCACGGTCCGGTTCGGCAAACCGATGGACTTCTCCCGCTTCGAGGGGATGGCCGACAACCGCTTCATCGAGCGCGCCGTCACCGACGAGGTGATCTACGAGCTGATGGGCCTGTCCGGCCAGGAATACGTCGACATCTACGCGGCCAGCCTCAAAAACGGTGTCCCGCAACAAGGCGGGACGGCTGGTCAGCCGGCCGCCAGGTTTCCGGAGACCGCGGCGGGCTGATCCGGGGCCGTCTGGCGGTCGCGATTGAGCGTCGCGCCGGCCGTGACGATCACCGCCAGGGCCCACCACACATACGACGTCCCCGCCAGTTGGCGCCACCACGCCGCGCCGGCCTCGTGATGTTCGGGCAGCAACTCGATCGGACTGCGCATCATCAGCGCCACCCCCGCCGCGCTGAGCGCGCCCAGCGCGACCGCCCGGTACCGATAGGCCAGCACCGCAGTCACCACCACGGTGGGCAGCATCCACACCCAATGGTGTGACCACGACACCGGCGACACCACCAACCCGAACAGCGCCACGCAGATCAGCGCCAGGATCGGCTCCCCGGCGCGAAGCACCCGGCGAGCCGCCCAGACCATGACCGTCAGAACCAGCAGAGAGCCCGCCACCCACAGCAGGGAGCGCTGATGCTCGCTCAGCGGCAGCCGAGCCAGCGCGCCGGCCAAGTTCTGGTTGGTGTTCAGCGTCGCCCCGCCGATGCGGTCGGTGTCGCTGACGGTGTGTGTCCAGTACTGCCAGGAGTCGCTCCAGGCAGCGGCGAAACCGATCAGGGTCGCCGTCAGGAAGGACGCCACGGTGGTCACCGCGGCGCGCCCGTCGCGGCGCAACAGGAAGTACAGCAGGAAGACCGCCGGGGTCAGCTTCAGCGCCACCGCCACCCCGAGCAGCGCGCCGCGCGGCCAGTGGGTGCGCCGTGGCACACAATCGGCGATCACCAGCGTCATCAGTATCGCGTTGACTTGGCCGAAGTCGAAGTTGGCCCAGATCGGTTCGGCGTTCAGCCAGATGGCCGCCGCCACGATCGCCGCGGCTACCACGGCCCGGCGCCACCAGATCTCGCCGACCCGCAAGCCGGTCAGCACGATCGTGATGGACACCACCAGCAGCAGCGTCGAGGCGATCGTCAGCATGGCGGTGCCGGCACCCAACGACACCCAGGTCAGCGGGGCGAACAACACCGCGGCGATCGGGGGATAGGTGAACGGCAGGACCGTCCCGTCGATCTGGGTGGCAAACCAGTCGTCGCCGTAGAGGGCCCGTCCGTCACGCCACGCCTGCGCGGCCATCCGGTAGACGTCGACGTCGATGTGGTACGGCGTGCTGCCAAGCGCCCGCCACGTCGTGTAGCCCAAGGCTGTGATCGCCAGCAGCGCGAAGATCCACCAGACGGCCCAACCGCTGATGCCCCCGTGCCGACGGCCCAGGTCGGGCGGCCGCGATGTAGTCATGTCGCAGCACAGCCTATCGGGTGGGCATGTTTTAGCGGGCCATGCCGGTGGCGATCCGGGCGTGGTGTGCCGCGAGGGCGTACGTTGCATTAGGTGCTGGAATGGTTCCGCGACGACATCATCGGCCGTGGCCGACTGCCGTTGTTGTGCTGCCTGCTGGCGTTTCTGGTGACGTTTCTGGTGACCCGCTCCGTGGTGCGCCACATCCGCAGTCAGGCCGCCAGCGGCCGCACCCCACGCTGGTGGCAGCCGCGCAACCTGCACATCGGGTCCAAGCACATTCACCACGTGGTCTTCGGGGTGGTGACGGTGATGGTCTCCGGGGTGACCCTGGTGACCCTCGGTGGCGCCGGGCATGAGCGGGCGTTCACCCTCGCCGCCATCGGTTTCGGGATCGGGGCGGCGTTGGTGCTCGACGAGTACGCGCTGATCCTGCACCTGTCCGACGTGTACTGGGAGGAGGACGGGCGCGCCTCGGTCGACGCCGTGTTCGCCGCGACCGCGGTCACCGGACTGTTGGTGCTGGGTTTTCACCCGCTGACGTTCCTGCTGTCGACGTCGTACGACACCTCCTCGCCGCTGATCCGCGCCGGGGTCTTCACTGGTCTGGTGACGGCGCTGCCGCTGGGCGTGGTGGTGCTGTTGAAGGGCAAGGTGTGGACCGGTCTGATCGGGATGTTCTTCTTTCCGCTGCTGGTGATCGGCGCCATCCGGCTGTCGCGACCGCACGCGCCGTGGTCCCGCTGGCGTTACCTGGGCAAACACGAGCGGATGCGCCGTGCGCTGGAGCGGGAACGGAAGTTGCGCCGCCCGGCGATCGCGGCCAAGCTCTGGCTGCAGGACGCGATCGCGGGCCGGCCCCAGGTGCCCGACGAACGGGAGATCGACGCCGAGCTCGACAAGGAGGTGCGGGCGGCGTCGGCGCCGACGGTGCAGTTCATGGCTCCGCGACAGCAGGTCCCCATCGGCCGGCCACCTCGGCCGGCACCCGTCGGGCGACCGCCTGACCGGCCGGTGCCCCCCAACCGTGTGGTTGCGGAGGCGTCGGCACCGACCAGACCCGTCTCGCTGCCGCAGATCCACCGGCCCGGCGGGCCTCGGAGATGAGCCGGCGGTGAGATATTTCTACGACACCGAGTTCATCGAGGACGGCCGCACCATCGAGCTGATCTCGATCGGCGTGGTCGCCGAGGACGGGCGGGAGTACTACGCGGTCTCCACCGACTTCGATCCGAGCCGGGCCGGGCGATGGGTGCGTACCCACGTGCTGCCCAAGCTGCCCCCGCCCTCGTCGCAGGCGTGGCGAACACGGCGCCGGATCCGCGCCGATCTGGAGGCCTTCCTGGGTGTCGGCAGCGGTGTGCCGATCGAGTTGTGGGCCTGGGTCGGGGCCTACGACCATGTGGTGCTCTGCCAGTTGTGGGGCACGATGCCCGATCTGCCGACGTCGATCCCGCGCTTCACCCACGAGCTGCGTCAACTGTGGGAGGACCGCGGCTGCCCGCGCCTGCCGCCCCGCTCGGCGGGAAGCCACGACGCGCTGGTGGACGCCCGCGACCAGTTGCGCCGGTTCCGGGTGATCACCCAGACCGAACTGGCCTGATCAGTGCGGGTCCGCACCCGGCTACCATGGTCGGGTGAACTGGACCGTTGACGTACCGATCGACCAGCTGCCGGCGCTGCCGCCGCTGCCCGCGGATCTGCGCGCGCGCCTCGACGCCGCGCTGGCCCGGCCGGCCGTCCAGCAGCCGAGCTGGCCCGCTGACCAGGCCAAGGCGATGCGCACCGTGCTGGAGAGCGTCCCGCCGATCACGGTGGCGTCCGAGATCGTGCGGCTCAAGTCGCTGCTGGCACAGGTAGCCCGCGGGGAGGCCTTCCTGCTGCAGGGCGGTGACTGCGCCGAAACCTTCACCGACAACACCGAGCCGCACATCAAGGGCAACATCCGCACCCTGCTGCAGATGGCGGTGGTGCTGACTTACGGCGCCAGCATGCCTGTGGTCAAGGTGGCCCGCATCGCCGGCCAATACGCCAAGCCGCGGTCGGCCGATATCGACGCGCTGGGGCTGAAGTCCTACCGCGGCGACATGGTCAACGGCCTGGCCCCGGATGCCGAAGCGCGCGAACACGATCCGTCCCGGCTGGTGCGGGCCTACGCCAACGCCAGTGCCGCGATGAACCTGGTGCGGGCGCTGACGTCGTCCGGGCTGGCCTCGCTGGAACTGGTGCACGACTGGAACCGCGAGTTCGTCCGTACCTCGCCGGCGGGCGCACGTTATGAGGCGCTGGCCGGTGAGATCGACCGCGGGCTGAAGTTCATGAGCGCCTGCGGGGTTGCCGACCGTGAGCTGCAGACCGCGGAGATCTACGCCAGCCACGAGGCACTGGTGCTCGACTACGAGCGGGCCATGCTGCGGATGGCCGACATCGAAGGCACACCGCAGCTCTACGACCTGTCGGCGCACTACGTGTGGATCGGGGAGCGGACCCGCCAGCTCGACGGCGCGCACGTCGCTCTGGCGGAGGTGATCGCCAACCCGATCGGCATCAAACTCGGGCCGACGACCTCGCCCGAGCTGGCGGTCGAATACGTCGAGCGGCTCGACCCGCACAATGTGCCGGGTCGCCTGACGTTGGTCAGCCGGATGGGCAACGCCAAGGTGCGCGACCTGCTGCCGGGCATCATCGAGAAGGTGCAGGCCACCGGTCACCAGGTGATCTGGCAGTGCGACCCGATGCACGGCAACACCCACGAGGCCTCCACCGGCCACAAGACCCGGCACTTCGACCGGATCGTGGACGAGGTGCAGGGGTTCTTCGAGGTGCATCATGCGCTGGGCACCCACCCCGGTGGTATCCACCTGGAGTTCACCGGCGAGGACGTCACCGAGTGTCTCGGTGGCGCACAGGACATCTCGGATGCCGACCTGGGTGGGCGCTACGAGACGGCGTGCGACCCGCGGCTCAACACCCAGCAGTCGCTGGAGTTGTCGTTCCTGGTCGCGGAGATGCTGCGCGGCTAAGTCTCTCGCCGAGCAGACACAGAATCGCACAGATCACCCTCCCGGGGTGCGATTCTGCGTCTGCTCAGCGAAGTGGGCGAGGGGATTACAGCAACGCGCCGACGTTGTTGCCCAGCGTCCAGGCCACCGCGGCCACCAGCCCGGTGAGCGCGAACACCACGGCCAGCCAGATCATCACCATCCGGCGCGCATGTTGGCGTTCCAGCACGAACCGGCTCAGTTCGATCCCGGCGAATTCGCCTGTCACCACCTGATATTGGGTGTCGGTGTCATCCACCCAGTCCCGTGGCTCGCGGGTCATGTGCAGCGTGGGGCGCTGCGGCGGCACGGGAGGCTCCCCGCCGCGGTGGGTGGGCGCTGAAATGTGCTGGGCGGAGTTGCGCGGGGCCGGCACCCGAAACGCCGGCAGTTCCAACCGCTGGGCGATCGCATCCACCTCGTGGACCATCTCGAGCCCGTCGGCATATCGGTCAGCGGGCTCCCGGGCGGTTGCACGAGCTACAAGGTCATCGAATTCTCTTGGGACGCCATCGATTTCCGAGCTGGGCGGCGGGACGTCGTGATCCAGCCGCTGATAGGCCACCGTCAGCGCGGAGTCGCCGGTGAACGGCGTGTGGCCGGTCAGAAGCTCGTAGGTGAGCACTCCGACGCCGTAGACGTCGCTGGCGGGGCCGGCGTTTCCGTCCCGCACCTGCTCGGGCGAGAGGTAGGCCGCGGTGCCCAGAATGACGTTGGTGGAGGTGATTCCGGCCGCCGCGATGGCTCGCACCAATCCGAAGTCGACCACCTTCACGTCGCCGTCGTCGGAGATCAGGATGTTCTCGGGTTTGACGTCGCGGTGCACGAGGCCGGCGCGGTGTGCGATCCCCAGCGCTCCCAGCACCGGCCGGAGCACGGCGACGACGGCATGCGGCGGCATCGGGCCGCGTTCGTTGAGCAGCTCCCGCAGGGTCCCGCCCTCGATGAGTTCCATCACCAGAAACGGCTGCCCGGGGTCCTGCGGAGTGCCGAACCCCTGGTCATACACCGCCACCAGCCCGGGGTCCTTGAGCCGGGCGACCGCTCGCGCCTCGAGCTGGAAGCGGGTCAGGAACTGCTGATCACCGGCGTAGCGCAGGTCCATGACCTTGACCGCCACCGGGCGGTCCAGGCGCTCGTCCATACCCCGGTACACCGTGGACGTGCCACCGGTCGCGATCCGGGTGCCCACCCGGTAGCGGCCGTCGAGCAGCGCGCCCTCCAGCACGTCGCCGCCCCATATGGAAGTCACCTGGTCATGGTATGTGTGCGGGCGGCCGGCCCGGCGGTTCTAAACTTGTGTCGTGAGCAGCATTCCGGCCGCCGAAGACGTACTCGATCCCGATGAACCGACGTTCGACCTGCCCCGGGTCGCCGAAATGCTCGGAGTTCCCGTCACCAAGGTGCACCAGTATCTGCGCGACAATCACCTGGTCGCGGTGCGGCGAGCCGGCGCCCTGGTGGTGCCGGAGGTCTTCTTCACCGAGCACGGGGACGTCGTGAAAAGCCTGCCGGGGTTGCTGGCGGTGCTGTACGACGGCGGCTACCAGCGGACCGACATCGTGCGGTGGCTGTTCACCCCGGATCCGTCCCTGTCGTTGACCCGCGACGGCGTGCGGGAGTCGGTTGCCAACGGCCGCCCGATCGACGCACTGCACTCCCACCAGGCCCGTGAGGTGATGCGCCGGGCCCAGGCCATGGCGTACTGACCTCAGGCGGTCTCCGCGGGTGTCGGTGCCTTTGACAGTCGGTGCCAGGCATACAGCGCGCACCCGCTCGCACCGATCACGTGCAGCCAGGTATACATGCCGTGCGACCCGTCGGGCTTGAATATCACCATGATCCAGGTTGAGGCGGCGGCGATCCCGGCGATGGCAGCCGGTGAGCGCACCAGGGTGGCCGCCACCGCCAGCGGCCAGGTGTAGTACCAGGGCAGCGCGGCCGGTACGAACAACACCACCACCAGCATGGCCCAGGCGATGCCGGACACCGCCGCGCGATCGTCACGGCGGGACCGCCACCACAGCACCGGAAGCGCCAGCGCGATCACCAGCACTCCGGTGATCCGGGTGATGTGCAGCACGGCGTAGAAGTTGACCGGTGCGAACACGCCGCCCACGGCGTGGATCAGGTTGGCCGCCGCGGTCGGTACCGTCAGCCAGTTGATGATCTTGACGTTGCCGGCAAGCAGCGCGGTAAGCCAGCCGAGACCTACCCCGGCCAGGCTCGACAGCAGGGCGAAGACGGCGACCACGATCGCCGCGGAGATGGTCGCCGCGGTTACGAACGCCGCCGCCGTCGGGTAGCCGCGGCGTCCATGTCGCGGTTCCAGCTTCGGCTCTCCTTCGTCGAGCCTCGCTGAACCGCGGGGTTCCCGCAGCCGGCGCATCCATACCCACACCAGAAACGGCAATGCGATTGCGGCGGTGGCCTTTACCGCCGCGGCCAGCGCCACCAGCGTTATGCCCGCCAGGTGGTGGCGTTCCAGGGTCAGAGCGATCCCGGCGATCACCAGGCCCACCATCAGCATCTCGTTGTGCACCCCACCCATCAGGTGGATGATCACCAACGGGTTGAGCACCGCCAGGAACAGCGCCGCCGGCGCACTGCCGCCGACCCGCCCGGCCACCCGCGGCGCAGCCCAGATCAGCAGCGCCAACCCGGGCAGCATGCACAGCCGCAGCACCATGGTGCCGACCACCACGTTGTTGCCCACCAGCAACGTGACGAGTTTGGCGACCAGGATGAAGGCCGGGCCGTAGGGCGCCGTGGTGGCCGCCCAGATCGGGCTGACATCGTCCAGCAGCGGGTTGGGGTTGTCGACCGGGCCGACTTGGTAAGGGTCGAAGCCGTCCCGCAGCAACGCGCCCTGGGCCAGATAGGAGTAGGTGTCGCGGCTGAACACCGGTACCGACAAGAGCAGCGGCGCCAGCCAGAAACCGGTGGTGGCGATCAGCGTGTAGGTGGTCACGGTCCCATCGATCACCCGTCGGCCCAGGCCGAGCCAGGCCGCCAGCATCACCGCGACCCCGGTCCACAGCAGCACCGAGGACAGCACCAGGCCGTGGCCGAAACGCAGCCACGACAGGTGCAGTGACTCCAGCAACGGGTCGTGGATCCGGGTGCTTCCGGCGCCCAGCCCGCCCAGGGTGATCAGCAGTGCGCCCAGGCAGCCGAGCCACGCCGCCCGGGCCTGCTGACTGGCGGCGAACTGCCGCAGCCGCGACAGCGCCCCGGACAAGGTCTTGCTGGGGTCCGTCGACACGGTCGTGACCGGGGGGGTGGTGGGGTTCGACATCGGTGCTCCGGGACGTTCAGGCGGACCGGTCGGCGACCCGGCGAGCCAGGTCGGTCAGGCCGGCTTTGGCAACCTCGTCGATGGGTGCGGCCGTCAGCGCGGCCATGGCGCGGCGGGTCAGCACGTCGATACGGTCCTCGACGGCTGCCAGTGCGCCCACCGCCTCGATCATGTCGCACAGTTCGCGGACCTGCGCGTCGGTCAACGCGGTGCCGATCGAGGTACGTAACTGATTGGCCGCCAATGGATCCGACTTGTCGGCCAGCTCCATCGCCTCGGCCACCAGTACGGTGCGCTTGCCCGAGCGCAGGTCGTCGCCGGAGGGCTTGCCGGTCACCGCGGGATCGCCGAACACGCCCAGCACGTCGTCGCGCAGCTGGAATGCCACGCCCAGGTCGGTGCCCAGCTCCCCGAACAGCGCCTGGATATCGGGCCGGTCGGCTGCGGCGGCGACACCGAGTTGCAGCGGGCGCACCACGGTGTAAGAGGCGGTCTTGTAGGTGTTGACCCGCATGGCCGCGGCGATGGAGTCGACGCCGCCGGCTTCGGTGACGATGTCGAGGTATTGGCCGCCCAGCACCTCGGTGCGGATGTCCGACCACACCCGCCGCACGCGCCGCCGGGCATCCGGGGGCAGGTCGGCTCCGGCCACGATGTCGTCAGCCCACACCAGGGCCAGGTCGCCGAGCAGAATGGCGGCCGACATCCCGAACTGCTCGGCCGAACCCCGCCACCCGTGGGTGCGGTGCAGCTCGGCGAACATGCGGTGGGTCGTCGCTCTGCCCCGACGGGTCGCCGACGCGTCGATCACGTCGTCGTGCACCAGCGCGCAGGCGTGCAGCAGTTCCAGCGCGGAGAACAGCAGCAACTCGCCGTCGTCGGCATCCCGGCCGGTGATGGCTCGCCAACCCCAATAGGCGAAGGCCGGGCGCAGCCGCTTACCGCCGCTGAGCACGAACTCCTCAAGGCCGGTGATCAGGTCTTCGTAGTCCTCGCCGATGTAGGCGGTGTCGGTGCGGCGGGTGCGCAGGTGGCAACGCAACTGCTCGGTCACGGCGCCGGCCAACGCGGCGGCCGACGGTACTGTTGCTGCTGTTGACTTGGAGCTCAGCTCGGCGCCCCTTTCTGCGCTGCCCTCACCGGGGACCCCCAGCGTGCGTTCAGCGTAGAGTGTGCCACCACGCCCGGGGGGACTCAGGCCGGTAACGGCCGAGGGGGCTGCCAGCGGCCGGCAGTGGCAGGCCCCGGCTCCCTGCGGCACCGTTGACCATCATCGATGAGGAGCAACTGCGTGACCTTGAACACTGTCGCACTCGAGCTTGTTCCGCCGAATCTGGACAGCGAGAGCCCGCAGGGCCACGAAAAGGCCTTTGCGAAGGCTCGCGAGGAGGCCCACAAGGTCCTGCGGTTCGCGGCGGAGTCCGATATCGAAGGGCGAATCCGGCACATCCTGATGCCGGGGATGATCGCCGAGGAGGACGACCGCCCGATCGAGATGAAGCCCAAGCTCGACGTGCTGGACTTCTGGAACGCGATCAGGCCTGAATTGCCCGGCGTGGCCGGATTGTGCACCCAGGTCACCGCGTTCTCCGACCAGGCGGGTCTGCGGAGTCGGCTCGATGATCTGACCGCGTCCGGCATCGAGGGCGTCGTCTTCGTCGGCGTGCCCCGCACCATGGCCGACGGGGAGGGCTCGGGCGTGCCGCCGACCGATGCGCTGGCGACCTTCCGCGCCGACGTGCCCAACCGCGGCGCCATCCTGATCCCCACTCGGGCCGACGAGATCGGCCGGTTCAACTTCAAGTGCGAGCGCGGGGCGACCTTCGCCCTGACGCAACTGTTGTACTCCGATGCGATCGTGCCGTTTCTGACCGAGTTCGCCAAGCACAGCGACGCCCGCCCGGAGATCTTGCTGTCGTTCGGCTTCGTGCCGACGGTCGAGAACAGGGTCGGTCTGATCAACTGGCTGATCCAGGACCCCGGCAACGCGGCGGTGGCCGCCGAGCAGGCCTTCGTCAGGACGCTGGCCGACAGCGAACCCGACCAGCGGCGCAAGCTGATGCTCGACCTGTACAAGCGGGTGGTCGACGGGGTCGCGGATCTGGGCTTTCCGCTGAGCATCCACTTGGAGGCGACCTACGGGGTGTCCGCGGCAGCGTTCCGGACCTTCGCGGAGATGCTCGACTACTGGTCGCCGCAGACCGGCTGAATCGACCGGTCCATCCCGCGGTCCAGCTTCGGCTCTGCGCCGTCGAGCCTCGCTGAACCGCCGGGTCCATGCGGCGGTCCCAGCTTCGGCTCTCCTCCGTCGAGCCTCGCTGAACCGCCGGGTTCAGCCGGCGTCGTCGTCCGGGGCGCGCAACCGCGGCGAGCGGTCCCGGCCCTGCCAGGCGATGAGCGCGACCACCCCGACGGCGGCGAACGTCGACAGCACCAGCCACATGGCGGCGTGGACGAACGAGCGGGTGCTGGGATCGGTGTAGCGGGCCTGTGCGGTCATCGTGCTCACCACACCCGGCTTGAGGCGCCACTGCACCGTGTCTTCGCCGATGCGTTCGCCGTTGGTGGAGGTCACCTCGCCGGGGAACGCGACGCTCAATTCGACGTCGGCCTCGGGGTCGCTGAGTGATGTGAGATCCACCCGGCCCTCCAAAATCACCAGGTTGCCGGCGCGGCGCAGCGCCAGGTTCACCCCGGCCGCGTCGCGGTTCATCTCGGCCAGCTGCGGCAGTTCGGCGAAGGTCAGATCGGAGAACACTGCCTGGGAGCCGACGTAGCCGTCCCTGTTGTAGCCGGAGATCGCGATCTTCTGGGCGAACGGCAGGTCGGCGCTGAGCTTGGGCCCGGTGTCGGTCTCGTTGCGGGGCTTGGCCGCCGCGACGATCTGGCCGGAGACCTGGTCGTTGGGGGAGACGGTGATGTTGGCCCTGATGCGCACGCACCCGGTCAGTGGTGCGGCGATCAGCAGCAGCGCGAACAACGCCAGCAATCGGCGAAGTGCGGTGAACCGCCGAACCCGTTGCGAACCCCGAACTACCACGACGTCATCGTGCCAGACCCGTTGGCCCGCGCGGGTGACGACGCGGCGCGTGGCCGTCACAGGGGCAGGGTCCGGCCCAGGATGGCGAAGGGCCGGGGATCGCCGGCGAAGTGGTGGCCCCGGATGACATCGATGAAGCCCAGGCGCCGGTACAGCCGCCAGGCCCGGTTGCCTTCGCCGCTGATCTCCGGCGTGGAGAGCAGCACATTGGCCTCGGGCCGCCCGGCGAGCAGCCGTCGCGCCAGCGCCTCGCCCAGGCCGCTGCCCTGGGCGCGCGGTGCGACGTGCAACTCGGTCAGCTCGAAGTAGCTGGTCATCAGGCGCATGATGTCGGAGCGGGCCAGGCCGCGGCGCTGCAAACCCAGCACCACCTGCTGCTGCCACCACTGGTCGGGTGCCCCGCAGTAGCCGTAGGCCACACCCAGCAGCTCGGCGCCGCCCAACTGCGCGGGCGCCGCGCCCGGCTCCAGAACCTCCCCGACCGTTTCGCCCTTCCCGCCTTGTCCACTCTCGAACGCGGCCACCGCCTGCCAGCCGCGGCGGCGGGTGTGTTCCAGCCACATCGCGGCACGTTGGCTCTCGGTACCCGGCGGGTAACCCATCGCGGTGACATAGACGCGCAGAGCCTCGCCCAGGTGATCCGCCATTTCGCGCGGCGACATGTCGATGAGGAATGTCACCAACGTGCAGGTTCCTTTCCTGGCGGGTGGTGGGGTGCCTACCCACTTTCCGGAGTCCCATTATCCGGAATCGGTGTTGCGGCGTCGGCGGTTGTGGATCAGCATTGCAGGACCGCCGCTACAATCGGCGGGTGAAGCCTGTGGTACGGCGCAGGTCGACCTCGTATTATCAGTGTTAGTTGCCCGCACCAGTCCGTATGCAGCCGTGGGCAGTGGTTATGAGCGGCCGTCGGCAAGGAGGGACGAATGCCACTCTCCGATCATGAACAGCGCATGCTCGACGAGATCGAGAGCGCCCTCTACGCCGAGGACCCCAAGTTCGCTTCCAGCGTTCGCGGTGGCGCCCTGCGTACTCCCACCACCCGGCGCCGGGTGCAGGGTACGACACTGTTCGTGGTCGGCCTGGTGATGCTGGTGTCCGGTATCCCGTTCTACGCGACCGTCAATCCCGGGTTCCTGATTCTGAGTGTGCTGGGTTTCGTGGTCATGTTCGGTGGTGTGGTCTTCGCCATCACCGGCAACCAGGCTGCCGCCGGCCGGGATGGTGCGGAGAAGTCGGCCGGGAACGCACAGCGGCGGGTCAAGGGCGCCAGCGGCACTTTCGCCAGCCGGATGGAGGACCGATTCCGACGCCGGTTCGAGCCGTAGATCCAGCGGCACGTTTGACGTGAAGGGGCAGCCGATCGGCTGCCCTTTTTCATGCGCGCATCTGGTCGTACGGCCGCTGTATTCCATTGGGGCCTGACTGGGCCTCGGCGGCCCCCCACCGGGCCCCACTTCGTCCCCACCTGCTCTGAACTGGGAATTTCCGGGCCAAGGGGGAGTCTCTGGGGCCTTTCGGGGCCAGAAAACGCCGGTCGTGTGGGGCGTAGGGGTGAGTAGCACCCTTTAAATGGTGCATAGTGGGGGATTGTGGGGTATCGTGGGCTGACGATGTCGACTGGGCGGGAGGTGGCCGGTGTTTCTCGGCACCTACACGCCCAAGCTCGACGACAAGGGGCGGCTGACACTGCCCGCGAAGTTTCGTGATGCGTTGGCAGGAGGGTTGATGGTCACCAAGAGTCAGGACCACAGCCTGGCCGTGTATCCCCGGGCGGAGTTCGAGCAGTTGGCCCGCCGGGCAGCCAAGGCGTCGCGCAGCAACCCGGAAGCGCGGGCGTTCCTGCGTAACCTGGCCGCCGCCACCGACGAACAGCACCCGGACGGCCAGGGCCGGATCACCCTGTCGCCCGACCACCGCCGCTACGCGAACCTGTCCAAGGAGTGCGTGGTCATCGGGTCGGTCGACTACCTGGAGATCTGGGATGCGCAGGCCTGGAGCGACTACCAGCAGACCCACGAAGAGAACTTCTCCGCGGCCAGCGATGAAGCACTCAGCGACATCATCTGAGGCGCACGCCCGTGCCTCGTGGCCTCTGTCCGAACCGACCCTGACGTACTTCCCCAACGTCAGGTTCGTGCCATCGGGCAGGGACCTCGAGGCAGGAGCGGCTGGCGGGCGATCGCAAGCGCGGCGGAGCCGGGCGCAGCGGGTCGACCGCCACCAGACCGGATCGGGAGGTCTTGCCGTGGCGGAGCAGGGCGAGTTCGGCCATGTGCCGGTGCTGCTGGAGCGTTGTGTAGAGCTGCTGGCCCCGGCGCTGACCGCGAAATCACCCGACGGCAGCGGCGCGATCCTCGTCGATGCCACTCTCGGCGCCGGCGGGCACACGGAACGATTTCTGACCGAGTTCCCCGGCCTGCGGGTCATCGGCCTGGACCGTGACACCACCGCCCTCGAGATCGCCGGTGACCGTTTGGTCCGCTTCTCCGATCGCCTGCAGACAGTCCGCACCCGCTACGACGGGATCGCCGCCGCGTTGTCCGAATCAGGTTTGGCCGCAACCGGATCAGTCGACGCGGTGTTGTTCGATCTCGGTGTCTCCTCGATGCAGCTCGACCGGACGGAGCGGGGCTTCTCCTACTCCCACGACGCCCCATTGGACATGCGGATGGACCCGGAGGGCGAACTCACCGCCGCCGACATCGTCAACACCTACGACGCCGCAGCGCTGACCGACATCCTGCGCCGCTACGGCGAGGAACGTTTCGCATCCCGAATCACCGCGCACATCGTCCGGCGCCGGGCCCAGACCCCGTTCACCTCGACGGGGGAGTTGACGGCCCTGCTCTATGACGCGATTCCGGCGCCGGCGCGGCGTACCGGGGGGCATCCGGCCAAGCGGACGTTTCAGGCCCTGCGCATCGCGGTCAACGGCGAGCTGGACTCGCTGCGCGATGCGCTGCCGGCGGCGCTGGATGCGCTGGCGGTGGGGGGTCGGGTGGCGGTGATGTCCTACCAGTCGTTGGAGGATCGGATCGTCAAGCAGTTGTTCGCCGCGGTGACCACGTCGCGCACACCGGTCGATCTGCCGGTCGAATTGCCCGGCGACAAACCGAAGTTCATCACGCTGACGCGCGGCGCCGAACAGGCCGACGCGGATGAGGTCGAGCGCAATCCGCGAGCGGGCTCGGTCCGGTTGCGTGCCGTCCAGCGTGTCCAGTCCGGTTCGATCGCGGCATCGAGGGGGAATTGATGGCGTCTAAGCGCAAACCTGTGGTGCGGCAAGGCGATCGGCGTCGTGGCCCCGAGAGCGTGACCCGCACCGGGCAGCGTCGCACGAACGAGGCTTCGCAGGCCCGGGGTCCGCGCCGGCAGCGCGGGACCGCGCCCGCACCGGGGCGCGAAACGCGGCCGCGGTCCGGGCCGCAGAACGCGGCGGCGCTTCGTCCCGACACCAGGCCGGCTCCGCCGAAGAGCACCAAGCAGGCCAAAGCGCGGGCCAAGGCGCGGAAGGCCAAGGCGCCCAAGGTGGTGCGGGTCCCGTTACGCGAACGGCTGATCACCCGGCTGGCGTCGATCGACCTGCGGCCACGCACTTTGGCGGCCAAGGTTCCATTCGTCGTGTTGATCATCGGCGCGCTCGGCATCGGGCTGGGGATCACGCTGTGGCTGTCGACGGACGCCGCCGAGCGCTCCTACCAGCTGGGCAATATCCGGGAACGTAACCGGGTTCTGCTGCAGCAGAAGGAGGCGCTCGAACGTGACGTGCTCACGGCCGAGTCCGCGCCGGCGCTGGCCGAGGCGGCTCGCGAGTTGGGCATGATCCCGAGCCGGGACACCGCACACCTGATCCAGGACCCGGTCGGCAACTGGGTGGTCGTGGGAGTTCCGAAGCCCGCCGAGGGGGTGCCGCCGCCTCCGCTGAACACCAAGCTGCCCGAGGCCCCCGCGCCGCCCCCGGCGGAGGTGCCGGTCCGGGTGCCGCCCGCCGGACCGAAGCTGGACAGTCGGCACCTGCCTGTCGCCGGCCCGCCCGCATCCGCGGTGCCGGGTGCGCCGCTGATCATTCCCGGCATGCCCGGTGCGCCCGGTACGCCTGTGGCCGGGCCCGCGCCGGGTCCCGCCGCGCTCGAGATCCCGCCCGTCGCGTTGCCCCCGGGGTCCGTGCTGCCGCCCGAGGCCGTGCTGTCGCCTGAGGCGGTACTGCCGCCGGACGGATCGCTTCCCCCGGAGGCCGTGTTGCCACCGTCGGCGGTGCTGCCGCCCGAGGCCGTGTTGCCGCCGCAGCCCCCGCTCCCGCCGGAGTCCGCGGGGTTGCCGGTGGTCCCGGGAGCCGCGCGATGAGACGGGCCGAGCGGGGTACCGGGCCGGCGCGACGCGCCGACAGCTCGGCCAAGGCCGCCAGGCGCAAAGCCGGCCGAGCCGTCAAGCCCACCCCGCCGGCCAAGACCGCTAAGACGGCCAAGTCAGCCAAGGAGCCGAAAGCAACTCCGACAACCGGACATTCGGCCCGCGAGCGTCGTACCCGGCCCGCCGCCGAGCTGGGTCTGCGCAGCGCGTCATTCGTCTTCCGGCACCGCACCGGCAACGCGGTCATCTTCCTGGTGCTGGCGCTGTCGGCGGCCCAGCTGTTCTACCTGCAGGTCCCGCGCGCATCCGGACTGCGCGCCGAGGCCGCCGGACAGCTCAAGGTCACCGACGTCCAACAGGCGATGCGTGGCGACATCATCGACCGCAACGGCGACAAGCTGGCGTTCACCATCGAGGCGCGGGCACTGTCCTTCCAGCCGGTCAAGATCGGCAAGCAGCTCGCGGAGGCCAAGAAGAAGGACCCCGCCTCCCCGGACCCACAGCTGCGGCTGCAGGAGATCGCGAAGGAGATCGCCGTCCGGCTCGGCAACAAACCGGACGCGGCGACCTTGCTCAAGAAGCTGCGCAGCAACGACACCTTCGTCTACCTCGCCCGCGCCGTCGACCCGGCGGTGGCCGAGGCGATCACCGAGAAGTGCCCGGAGGTCGGCAGCGAGCGTCAGGACCTGCGGCAATACCCGGGAGGGTCGCTGGCCGCCAACATCGTCGGTGGCATCGACTGGGACGGCCACGGCCTGCTGGGCCTGGAGGACTCGATGGACGCCGTGCTGGCCGGAACCGACGGGTCGGTCACCTATGACCGCGGCTCCGACGGCGTGGTGATCCCGGGCAGCTACCGCAACCGCCACCGAGCCGTCAACGGCTCGACGATCCAGCTCACCCTCGACGACGACATCCAGTTCTACGTTCAGCAGCAGGTGCAGCAGGCCAAGAACGTCTCCGGTGCCCACAACGTCACGGCGGTGGTGTTGGACGCCAAGAACGGCGAGGTGCTGGCGATGGCCGGTGACAACACCTTCGATCCGTCCCAGGACGTCGGGCGCCAGGAGGACCGGGAGCTCGGCAATCCGGCGGTGTCCTCGCCGTTCGAGCCCGGCTCGGTGAACAAGATCATCACCGCCGCCTCGGTCATCGAGCACGGCCTGTCCAACCCCGACGAGGTCCTGCAGGTCCCCGGATCGATCAACGTCGCCGACGTCACCGTCAGCGACGCGTGGGAGCACGGCGTCGCGCCCTACACCACGACCGGGATCTTCGGTAAGTCCTCCAACGTGGGCACCCTGATGCTCGCGCAGCGGGTGGGGCCCGAGCGTTGGTTCGACATGCTGGAGAAGTTCGGGCTGGGACAGCGCACCGGTGTGGCTCTGCCCGGCGAGAGCGCCGGCCTGGTCCCGCCGGTGGATCAGTGGTCGGGCAGCTCGTTCGCCAACCTGCCGATCGGCCAGGGACTTTCGATGACATTGCTGCAGATGGCCGGGATGTACCAGGCCATCGCCAACGACGGGCTGCGGATCCCGCCGCGAATCATCAAGTCCACCATCGCCGCCGACGGCAGTCGCACCGAGGAACCGCGGCCCGAAGGCGTCCGGGTCGTGTCGGAGCAGACCGCGACGACCGTGCGCAACATGCTGCGCTCGGTGGTGCAGCGCGATCCGACGGGTGTTCAGCAGGGCACCGGGTGGCAGGCCGCGGTCGACGGCTACCAGATCGCCGGGAAGACCGGTACCGCGCAGCAGATCAACCCGGCCTGTGGTTGCTATTACGACGACGTCTACTGGATCACCTTCGCCGGGATCGCGCCTGCGGACAATCCGCGCTACGTCATCGGCCTGATGATGGACAACCCCCACCACGCCGCCGACGGATCACCGGGCACCTCGGCCGCCCCGTTGTTCCACAACATCGCCAGCTGGCTGTTGCAGCGCCACAACGTGCCGCTGTCGCCCGACCCCGGCCCGCCGCTGATCCTGCAGGCGATGTAGAGGTTCTCCTACGCCGGACGCTCGCCTTCACACTGGGGTTTCCGAGACGAGAATGTCTGGATTTTCGGATCTGAGCAGTGGCTTTGTGCTTATCGTTCGGACATCGCTGGAACAAGTGGATTCCGGCACCGAAAGAAAGGGTCGATCATGGCCCGAAAAAGAATTGCGAGCGGTAACCGAATTCCGGCGATCCTGGCAGCCGCGACCGGCATCGTTGCTGTCGGGTTGCTCGGTAGCCCCATCGTGAGTGGATATGAAGCCGGCGTCGCGAGCGGATATCAAGCCAGCGGCTGCTTCATGACCAAGTCCGGTGACCGCTGTGTGGACCTACCGGATCCGACCGAGTATGGGTGCGCACCCGGGGACTTCAAATGCATGTTTGACAAAAGGGCTCAGCAGCCGCCACCTTCCGACGGCTGAATTGTCGGGTTCATTCGGCGGCGGGGCGGGACGGAACCCGCCGCCCAGCCCGGACAATCGCCACCGTTGTGACCCGCCGTCGGCCCAAGGCGGATCGCCTGCACCGCGGTCGCCGTCCGCCTAGGTAGTCTCAGGTCCGATCCTGACGACCTGGCCGTGGCCGATGGAGGTGATGGCGGTGCCTGCTGCTCTGCGCCCTGACGTCGGTGCAGGCACGTCGCTGCGTGCGCTGGCGGCCCAGATCGGGGCGGTCGCGGCCACCGGCGACGTGGTGCCGGAGCTGCCGATCACCGGGCTGACCCTGCGTGCCCAGGATGTGCGCCCGGGCGACCTGTTCGCGGCGCTGCCCGGCACGACCACCCACGGGGCACGGTTCGTGGCCGACGCGGTCGCCCGGGGCGCGGCAGCGGTGCTCTCCGACGGGACGGGAGTCACCGAAATCGCCGACAGCACAACCGCACCCGACACCCCGGTGCTGGTTCATCCGGCTCCCCGCACCGTCTTGGGTGAACTGGCGGCCACCGTCTACGGACATCCTTGCGAGCGGGTCACGGTCATCGGGATCACCGGGACATCCGGCAAGACCACCACCACCTATCTGGTCGAGGCGGGGTTGCGTGCCGCGGGCCGAACCGCCGGGCTGATCGGCACGGTGGGGGTCCGCATCGACGGCGCCGACCTTCCCAGTGCGCTGACCACGCCGGAGGCGCCGGCTCTGCAGGCGCTGCTGGCGCTGATGGCCCAGCGCGGAGTCGACACCGCGGTGATGGAGGTGTCCAGCCATGCCCTGACGCTGGGCCGGGTGGACGGCACCCGGTTTGCGGTGGGTGCCTTCACCAACCTGTCCCGTGACCACCTCGACTTTCACCCGACCATGGCGGACTACTTCGAGGCCAAGGCCCGGTTGATCGATCCGGCGTCACCCCTGCACGCCGCCCGGGCGGTGGTCTGTGTGGACGACGACGCCGGCCAGGCAATGGCGGCGCGCGCCACCGCACCGATCACTGTCAGCGCGACGGGCCGCCCGGCGGACTGGGGCATCGAACAGCTGAGCACCGGTGGCGCGGGCTCACGCGGAAGGGAGTTCGTGGCCGTCGACCCGGCCGGCGTGCACCATGAGATCGGTATCGGGCTGCCCGGGGACTACAACGTCGCGAATTGTCTTGTGGCGCTGGCCATCCTCGATGCGGTGGGGGTGTCGCCGGAGCAGGCGGCCCCCGGCCTGCGTGACGCGCGGGTTCCCGGCCGGATGGAGCCGATCGACCGCGGGCAGAGCTTCCTGGCGGTGGTCGACTACGCGCACAAACCGGGTGCCCTGGCCGCGGTGCTGCAGACCCTGCGCCAGGAGTTGGGCGACACGGCCGGGCGGCTGGCGGTGGTGTTCGGCGCCGGCGGCGACCGTGATCACGGCAAGCGCGAGCCGATGGGCCGGATCGCCGCGGAGACGGCCGATCTGGTGGTGGTCACCGATGACAACCCGCGTGGGGAGGACCCCGCCGATATCCGGCGCGCCATCCTGGCCGGTGCCGCCGCCGGTCCCGCCGAGGTGGTCGAGATCGGTGACCGGCGGGCTGCGATCGAGCACGCGGTGCGCTGGGCACGACCCGGTGACGTGGTGCTGGTCGCGGGCAAGGGACACGAAACCGGTCAGACCGCCGGCGGGCGGACTCAGCCCTTCGACGACCGGGTGGAGTTGGCCCAGGCGCTGGAAGCGCGGGAGCAGCACAGATGATCGCGCTGACGGTCGCGCAGATCGCCGAGATCGTCGGCGGCCGGCTGGCCGACATCTCCCCGGAGCAGGCCGCACGCACCGTCGTCACCGGGACCGTCGAGTTCGATTCCCGCCGGATCGCCCCGGGCGGGTTGTTCCTGGCGTTGCCCGGGGCGCGTGCCGACGGCCACGACCATGCGGCGGCGGCAGTGGCCGCCGGTGCGGCCGCGGTACTGGCTGCCCGTCCGGTCGGGGTGCCGGCCATCGTTGTCAGCCCGGCGGACTCGGCACCGGACAGTCGCTCCGGTGCACTCGAGCACGACGACGCGGCCGGATCCGGCGCGGCGGTGCTGGCGGCGTTGGCCAAACTGGCCGCGGCGGTCTCCGCCGTCCTGGTGGCCAAGGGCCTCACGATCGTCGGTATCACCGGATCGTCGGGCAAGACCTCGACGAAGGATCTGATCGCCGCGGTGCTGGCGCCGCTGGGGGAGGTGGTGGCCCCGCCCGGGTCGTTCAACAACGAGCTGGGCCACCCGTGGACGGTGCTGCGGGCCGACGAGAACACCGACTACCTGGTGCTGGAGCTGTCCGCGCGGCATCGCGGCAACATCGCGGAGCTGGCGGCCATCGCCCCGCCGCAGGTGGCGGTCGTGCTCAACGTCGGGACCGCGCACCTGGGCGAGTTCGGCTCCCGCGAGGCGATTGCCGAGACCAAAGCCGAACTGGCGCAAGCTGTTCCGGAGTCCGGCGTAGTGGTCCTCAACGTCGACGACCCGGCGGTCGCGGCGATGGCCGGCAAGACCGCCGCCCGGGTGGTGCGGGTCAGCCGCGCGGCCCCCGCCGACGTGTGGGCCGGGCCGGTGGCGCTCGACGAGCTGGCCCGCCCGCGGTTCACCCTGCACTCGGGGCAGGGTGAATCCCAGGTACGGCTCGGGGTGTCCGGGGATCACCAGGTCGGCAACGCGCTGTGCGCGGCCGCGGTCGCCTTGGAATGCGGTGCCACGCCGCAGCAGGTGACCGACGCCCTGGCCGGTGCCGGACCGATATCGCGGCACCGGATGCAGGTCAGTACCCGCGCGGACGGGGTGACTGTGATCGACGACTCCTACAACGCCAATCCGGACTCCATGCGGGCGGCGCTGCAGGCGCTGGCCTGGATCGCCCGCGGTGAGGATCCCGGCGCCGAGGTACGGCGCAGCTGGGCGGTGTTGGGGGAGATGGCCGAGCTGGGCGAGGACGCGATATCTGAGCATGACCGCATCGGACGGCTCGCGGTGCGCTTAGATGTGTCTCGTCTCATTGTCGTCGGAGTAGGGAGATCGATGGGCGCGATGCTGCACGGCGCGGTCATGGAGGGATCCTGGGGCGCCGAGGCCACCGCGGTACAAGACGTCGATGCCGCCCTGGCCCTGTTGCGCTCCGAGTTGCGGCCCGGCGACGTGGTGCTGGTCAAGGCTTCCAACTCGGCGGGGTTGACCGCCCTGGCTGAGGCTCTGACCAGCGAAGACCCAGGAGATCGCCGATGATAATGATCCTCGTCGCCGCGGGCGTCGCGCTGCTGGTCGCGATCCTGCTGACCCCGGTGCTGATCCGGGTGTTCACCAAGCAGGGGTTCGGCCAGGAGATCCGCGAGGACGGCCCGGCCAGCCACCAGAGCAAACGCGGCACCCCGTCGATGGGCGGCGTGGCGATCGTGGCCGGGATCTGGGCGGGCTATCTGACCGCTCAGCTGGCCGGCCTGGTGTTCTACGGCACCGGGCCGACGGCATCGGGCCTGCTGGTGCTGGGCCTGGCCACCGCGCTGGGCGGGGTCGGTTTCGTCGACGACCTGATCAAGATCCGCCGGTCGCGCAACCTCGGCCTGGACAAGACGGCCAAGACCGTCGGACAGGTCACCGCGGCAACGCTGTTCGGGTTGCTGGTGCTGTGTTTCCGCAACGAGTCCGGGCTGACCCCGGGAAGCCTGCAACTGTCCTACGTCCGCGACATCGCCACCGTGACGCTGCCGGCGGCGGTGTTCGTGTTGTTCGTCATCCTGATCGTCAGCGCGTGGTCCAACGCGGTCAACTTCACCGACGGCCTGGACGGCCTGGCCGCCGGCTCCATGGCGATGGTCAGCGCCGCCTACGTGTTGATCACCGTGATGCAGCATCGCAATGCCTGTGCGATCGCGCCCGGGCTGGGCTGCTACAACGTGCGCGATCCCCTGGACCTGGCGCTGATCGCCGCCGCGACCGCGGGCGCCTGCATCGGATTCCTGTGGTGGAATGCCGCACCGGCGAAGATCTTCATGGGCGACACCGGGTCGCTGGCGCTGGGCGGGGTGATCGCCGGCATGTCGATCACCACCCGCACCGAGATCCTCGCGGTGGTGCTCGGCGGACTCTTCGTCGCGGAGATCACCTCGGTCGTGGTGCAGATCCTGGCGTTTCGCAGCACCGGGCGCCGGGTGTTCCGGATGGCGCCGTTCCATCATCACTTCGAGTTGGCCGGCTGGGCCGAGACCACCGTGATCATCCGGTTCTGGCTGCTCACCGCCATCGCCTGTGGATTGGGCGTCTCCATGTTCTACGGCGAGTGGTTCACCGCCGTAGGCGGCTGACGTGCTGGGCGAGCTGTCCGCCGGCGCGCGAGTGCTGGTCGCCGGCGCCGGCGTGACCGGCCGGGCGGTGCTGAAGGCGTTGGCGCCGCTGGGCCTGGACCTGACGCTGTGCGACGACGACCCTGCCGCGCTGCGTGCGTATGCGGGTGTGACGACGCTGAGCCCCGCCGCAGCCGTGGCGCAGATCGCCGATTACGCCCTGGTGGTCACCAGCCCCGGATTCGGCCCCGCCACACCGGTACTGGCGGCGGCGGCCGAAGCCGGGGTGCCGGTGTGGGGCGATGTGGAACTGGCCTGGCGGTTGGATGCCGCCGGCCACTACGGACCACCCCGGCGTTGGCTGGTGGTGACCGGCACCAACGGCAAGACCACCACCACGTCGATGCTGTACGCCATGCTGGTCGCCGCGGGCCGGCGTGCCCAGTTGTGCGGCAACATCGGCAGCCCCGTCCTGGATGTGCTGGGGCAGCCGGCCGAGCTGTTGGCCGTCGAGCTGTCCAGCTTCCAGCTGCACTGGGCCCCGTCGTTGCGCCCGGAGGCCGGCGCGGTGCTCAACATCGCCGAAGACCACCTGGACTGGCACGGCAGCATGGCCGCCTACACGGCCGACAAGGCACGTGCCCTAGGCGGGCGGGTGGCGGTGGTCGGCATGGACGACGCGCGTGCGGCAGCGCTGCGGGACACCGCACCGGCCCCGGTGAAAGTGGGTTTCCGGCTCGGCGAGCCGGCGCCCGGCGAACTCGGGGTGGTCGACGGCATGCTGGTCGACAGGGCCTTTGCCGATCAGGTGGCAGTCGACGGTGTGGCGCTGGCGCCGGTGGCGTCGATACCGGTGCCCGGACCGGTCGGCACCCTGGACGCGCTGGCCGCCGCCGCCCTGGCCCGCAGCGTGGACGTGCCTCCCGAGGCGATCGCCGATGCGCTGGCGTCGTTCCAAGTCGGCCGGCACCGGGCCGAACTGGTCGTCGTCGACGCCGGCATCAGCTATGTCGACGACTCCAAGGCCACCAACCCGCACGCGGCAGAGGCTTCGGTACTGGCCTACCCGCGGGTGGTGTGGGTGGCCGGCGGGCTGCTCAAGGGCGCCTCGGTGGAGGCGACCGTGGCCAGAATCGCCGGTCACCTGGCCGGGGCCGTGTTGATCGGTCGGGATCGCGGCGAGGTTGCCAAGGCGTTATCACGACACGCACCGGATGTCCCCGTCGTCCACGTTGTGACAGGCGAGGATATTGGTATGGGTGATACTGCTGTGCCTCCAGTTACTAGTGTGAGACGAGTAGCTGATGGGCCTGAGGAGTCGCTGGGCGCGCGGGTGATGACGGCTGTGGTGGCCGCGGCCCGCGACCTGGCCCGGCCGGGCGACACAGTGTTGCTGGCTCCCGCGGGGGCGTCCTTCGACCAGTTCTCCGGGTACGGCGCCCGAGGCGATGCGTTCGCGGCCGCGGCGCGCTCCGCGGCAGGGTCGGTGTGATCGGCGTCCTGGCCCGGCTGCGGCGCAATGCCGGGGCCGCCGCCTCCGCCGATGAGACGACAGCGGACAAGCCCGTCAAGGCCGAGCCGCGCACCCGGTTCGGCGCCTGGCTGGGCCGGCCGATGACGTCGTTTCACCTGATCGTCGCGGTCGCCGCCCTGCTGACCACGCTGGGCCTGATCATGGTGCTGTCCGCTTCCGGGGTGGAGTCCTACGGTGTCGACGGCTCGGCCTGGCGGATCTTCGGCAAGCAGGTGCTCTGGACGGTGATCGGGCTGTTCGGCTGCTACGTGGCGTTGCGGATGCCGGTGCGGCTCATGCGCCGCCTGGCTTTTCCCGGCTTCGCGTTCACCATCGTGCTGCTGGTGTTGGTGCTGATCCCGGGCATCGGCACGCTGTCCAACGGCTCGCGCGGCTGGTTCGTCATCGCCGGCTTCTCCATGCAGCCCTCCGAGCTGGCCAAGATCGCCTTCGCGATCTGGGGCGCACACCTGCTGGCGGGACGACGCATGGAGCGGGCGACGCTGCGCGAGATGCTCATCCCGCTGGTGCCGGCCGCCGTGGTCGCCCTGGCGCTGATCGTCGCCCAGCCCGACCTGGGGCAGACCGTCTCGCTGGGCATCATCCTGCTCGCGCTGCTGTGGTACGCCGGTCTGCCGCTGAAGGTGTTCACCAGCTCGCTGTTCTCGGTCGTTACGGCCGCGGCGATACTCGCCATCTCGGAGGGCTACCGCTCCGACCGGGTGCGATCCTGGCTCGACCCCGACGCGGACCCGATGAACGCCGGCTATCAGGCGCGGCAGGCGAAGTTCGCACTGGCCAACGGCGGCATCTTCGGCGACGGGCTGGGCCAGGGCACCGCGAAGTGGAACTACCTGCCCAACGCCCACAACGACTTCATCTTCGCCATCATCGGTGAAGAACTCGGCTTCATCGGCGGGTTCGGGCTGCTGGCGCTGTTCGGCCTGTTCGCCTACACCGGAATGCGGATCGCGAAGCGCTCCGCGGACCCGTTCCTGCGGCTGCTGACCGCGACCACCACGATGTGGGTGATCGGCCAGTCGTTCATCAACGTCGGCTATGTGATCGGGCTGCTGCCGGTCACCGGAATCCAGCTACCGCTCATATCCGCGGGTGGAACCTCCACCGCGACAACCTTGTTCATGATCGGCATCATGGCCAATGCGGCCCGGCATGAGCCGGAGGCGGTCGCGGCGCTGCGTGCCGGCCGGGAGGACCGGATGAACCGGATCCTGCGGCTGCCGCTGCCGGAACCGTATGCGCCGACCCGGATCGAGGCGCTGCGTGACCGGCTGCGGTCGCGGCCGCAACCGGCCGGACGGCAACGTGCGGGCGGGCGCACTCCAGCCGGCTCGGGACGGCAGCGCACCACCACGCAGCCGCAGGCCCGGGCGGCGAGTCGAGGCACCGGCCGCGCAGGGCAAAATGGAGGCGCCCGGCGTCACGCCGGCGCGCGTCCGACAGGCGGTCGCGCACGAGCGTTGGAAGGTCAGCGATAGGCGGTGAACGACTCGGTCATCAAGCCGGACCGCGGTGTGCCGCTCTCGGTGGTCCTCGCCGGCGGTGGCACCGCCGGCCATGTCGAGCCTGCGATGGCGGTCGCCGACGCGCTGCGCTCCCTGGACCCGGACGTCCGGATCACCGCGCTGGGCACCGCCCGCGGTCTGGAGACCAGACTGGTACCCGCACGCGGTTATGACCTGGAGTTGATCACCCCGGTGCCGTTGCCGCGCAAGCTCAACGCCGACCTCGCCCGGCTGCCGCTGCGAGTGCTGCGTGCCGTCCGGGAGACCCGGGCGGTGCTGCGCGCCGTGCAGGCCGACGTGGTGATCGGCTTCGGCGGCTACGTGGCGCTGCCGGCATATCTGGCCGCGCGTGGCCTCGGTGCGCGGCGGGTTCCGGTGGTGATCCACGAGGCCAACGCACGCGCCGGTCTGGCCAACCGGGTCGGTGCCCGGGGTGCGCAGCGCGTGCTCTCGGCCGTCCCCGACTGCGGCCTGGCGCACCCCGAGGTGGTCGGGGTGCCGGTCCGCGCGGCGATCACCACGTTGGACCGGGCGGCGCTGCGCGCGGCGGCGCGCGCTGAGTTCGGCTTCGCCCCGGACGCCCGGGTGCTGTTGGTGTTCGGCGGATCGCAGGGCGCCCAGTCGATCAACCGGGCGGTAGCCGGGGCAGCCAAACATCTTGCCGCGTCTGGTGTTTCGGTGTTGCACGCGCACGGCCCGAAGAACACCCTGGACCTGCCGCAGCCCGCCGAGGGTGATCCGCCGTATGTCGCGGTGCCCTATCTGGACCGGATGGACTTGGCGTATGCGGCCGCCGACCTGGCGATCTGCCGGTCCGGGGCGATGACGGTCGCCGAGGTGTCGGCGGTCGGGCTGCCGGCGGTGTACGTGCCGCTGCCTATCGGCAACGGCGAACAGCGCCTCAACGCCCTTCCGGTGGTCAACGCCGGCGGCGGGGTGCTGGTCGACGACGCCGCGCTGACACCGGACTTCGTCGCGGAGACCGTCGCCGGGCTGCTCACCGACACCCCGCGACTGGCCGCGATGACAAGCGCCGCGGCCCTGGCCGGGCACCCGGAGGCGGCACGGCGGGTGGCTTCCGTCGCGCTGGATGTCGCGAGCGCAGCGAGGGACGGCCGGTGAGCGGCATGAGCGCCGTCGCGCTGGATGTCGCGAGCGCAGCGAGGGACGGCCGGTGAGCGGCATGAGCGCCTCGCCGCTGCCGCCGGAACTGAGCCGAGTGCACATGGTCGGCATCGGGGGAGCGGGCATGTCCGGTATCGCCCGCATCCTGCTGGACCGTGGTGGCCTGGTGTCGGGCTCGGATGCCAAGGAGTCACGCGGGATCCACGCGCTGCGGGCCCGCGGCGCGCAGGTCCGGATAGGCCACGACGCCTCCGCCCTGGACCTGCTGCCCGGTGGGGTGACCACCGTGGTGACCACCCATGCGGCGATCCCCAAGACGAACCCCGAACTCGTCGAGGCCCGCCGACGCGGCATCCCGGTGGTGTTGCGGCCGGCGGTGCTGGCCAAGCTGATGGCGGGGCGCACCACGCTGATGGTCACCGGCACCCACGGCAAAACGACCACGACATCGATGCTGGTGGTCGCCTTGCAGCACTGCGGGCTGGACCCGTCCTTCGCGGTCGGCGGCGAGTTGGGTTCTGCCGGTGCAGAAGCCGGCACCAACGCCCACCATGGCAGCGGACCGCTCTTTGTCGCCGAGGCCGACGAGAGTGACGGCTCACTGCTGGAGTACACCCCCAACGTCGCGGTGGTGACCAACATCGAAGCCGACCACCTGGACTTCTTCGGCAGCGCGGAGGCCTACACGCAGGTGTTCGACTCGTTCGTCGAGCGCCTCACTCCGGGCGGGGCGGTGGTGGTGTGCGTCGACGACCCCGGAGCCGCCGCACTGGCCGACCGCACTGCAGCACAGGGCATCCGGGTGTTGCGCTACGGCACCGAAGGCCGCGGCCAGCAGGAGCTGGCCGGCTCGCTGCTGAGCTGGGAGCAGCAGGGCACCGGCGCGGTCGCGGAGATCACGCTGGCCGGGTCGACTGAGCGCTTGGCGATGCGGCTGTCGGTGCCGGGCCGGCACATGGCGCTCAATGCGCTGGGCGCGCTGCTGGCGGCCATCGAAGTCGGCGCACCGCTGGAGGCGGTGCTCGACGGCCTGGCCGGGTTCGACGGGGTGCGCCGCCGGTTCGAGTTGGTGGGCTCGGCGGGTACGTCCGGCTCGGTGCGGGTTTTCGACGACTACGCGCACCATCCCACCGAGATCGCCGCGACACTGACCGCGGTCCGCGCCCTGCTGGCCGAACGCGGAACGGGCCGCAGCCTGGTGGTGTTTCAGCCGCATCTGTATTCGCGGACAAAGGCTTTCGCCGCCGAGTTCGGCCAGTCGCTGGACGGCGCCGATGAGGTCTTCGTGCTCGATGTCTACGGTGCGCGCGAGCAGCCGTTGCCCGGTGTGAGTGGGGCGAGCGTCGCCGAGCACGTGAGCGTTCCGGTGCATTATCTGCCGGACTTCTCGGCGGTGCCCGAGGCGGTGGCCGCGGCGGCCGGTCCCGGTGACGTGATCGTCACCATGGGCGCCGGCGATGTGACCGTGCTGGGCCCGGAGATCGTGACCGCGCTGCGGGCGAGGGCCGACCGGACCCCTCCCGGCCGCCCGGGCGTGCTGTGAGCGTGCCGCCCGAAACCCCAGCGGATGAACCGGAGTCGGTGGGGGAGAACGGGGACGTAGCGAAGGACCACGCGGTCGGCGACACCGACACCGCCGACCCCGCACCGGACCGCCCGGATGCCCCGGACACCGGGGAAGCCGCGGGCGCCGACGAGCCCGCCGAGGTCGAGGGCCCGCGGCGGCGGGCCCGCCGCGAGCGGGCAGAGCGCCGCGCCGCGCAGGCGCGTGCCGAGGCGATAGAACAGGCCCGCCGAGAGGCCAAGCGGCGACTGCGTACTGGTTCTGCGGAGCCGCCGAAACGTGTTTCGCGGGGCACCATCCGGGGTCTGAAGATGGTGCTGGCCGCATTTCTGGCGGTGGTGCTCGTCGTCGGGCTCGGGCTGATCCTGTACTTCACACCGGTCATGTCGGTGCGCGACATCGAGGTCACCGGGATCGCGGCGGTGACTCGCGAAGAGGTGCTGGACGTGGCGCAGGTGCGGCTCGGAACGCCGCTGCTGCAGGTTGACACCGGAGGGGTTGCCGAGCGGGTCGCCGCGATTCGGCGGGTCGCCAGCACCCGGGTGCAGCGGCAGTATCCGTCGTCGCTGGGTATCGCGGTGATCGAGCGGGTTGCCGTGGTGTACAAGGACTTTCCGGACGGACCGCACCTGTTCGACCGAGACGGCGTCGACTTCGCGACGGCAGTGCCTTCGACGATGCTGCCGTACTTCGACGTGGACAACCCCGGCCCGACCGATCCTTCCAGCCGCGCCGCACTGCAGGTGATGACCGCGCTGGCCCCCGAGGTCGCCGGGCAGATCAGCCGGGTGGCGGCCCCGTCGGTGGCGTCGATCACCCTGACCCTGGCCGACGGCAGAGTGGTGGTCTGGGGCAATACCGACCGCACCGTGGAAAAGGCTCAGAAGCTCGCGGCGCTGCTCACCCAGCCCGGCCACACCTACGACGTGTCGAGTCCGGATCTGCCTACCGTTCGGTAGCTCGGCCGGCGGTTCCTCAGCGAAAATTCGTGGCCTTCGAGGAAAACTCGCGCGGCGTGTCTCGGCGCGTCGGCGCCGATGACGGCGGGGGCGGCCCTACTGTGGCGGTTGCGCGGGCCAACTTGACATAACTCTAAGCCTTTGGTTGAGGTTGAGGGTTTGGCGAGGTTTGACGCAAGGCAGATCGGGAGTTCCGCGCCAGGCCCGGCCCCAGAGAGGACTCCAATCCCACCAGGGAGGAAGACGAACGATGACCCCACCGCATAACTATCTGGCCGTCATCAAAGTCGTGGGTATCGGTGGTGGCGGCGTCAACGCCGTCAACCGGATGATCGAGCAGGGCCTCAAGGGCGTCGAGTTCATCGCGATCAACACCGACGCGCAGGCACTGTTGATGAGCGACGCCGACGTCAAGCTCGACGTCGGGCGCGACTCCACCCGGGGCCTCGGCGCCGGCGCCGACCCGGAAGTGGGCCGGCGGGCCGCCGAAGACGCCAAAGATGAGATCGAGGAGCTGTTGCGCGGCGCCGACATGGTGTTCGTCACCGCCGGCGAGGGCGGCGGCACCGGAACCGGCGGCGCACCGGTGGTCGCGACCATCGCGCGCAAGCTCGGGGCGCTGACCGTCGGCGTGGTCACCCGGCCGTTCTCCTTCGAGGGCAAGCGCCGCAGCGCCCAGGCCGAGAACGGGATCAGCTCGCTACGGGAGAGCTGCGACACCCTGATCGTGATCCCCAACGACAGGCTGCTGCAGATGGGCGACGCCCAGGTCTCGCTGATGGACGCGTTCCGCAGCGCCGACGAGGTACTGCTCAACGGTGTCCAGGGCATCACCGATCTGATCACCACCCCCGGCCTGATCAACGTCGACTTCGCCGACGTCAAGGGCATCATGAGCGGCGCCGGCACCGCGCTGATGGGCATCGGATCGGCCCGCGGTGACGGCCGGGCGCTCAAAGCCGCCGAGATCGCGATCAACTCGCCGTTGCTGGAGGCCTCGATGGAAGGCGCCCAGGGCGTGCTGATGTCGGTCGCCGGCGGCAGTGACCTGGGGTTGTTCGAGATCAACGAGGCGGCATCGCTGGTCCAGGACGCCGCGCACCCCGAGGCCAACATCATCTTCGGCACCGTGATCGACGACTCGCTCGGCGACGAAGTCCGGGTAACGGTGATCGCTGCGGGCTTCGACTCCGCCGGCTCGGGCCGCAAGCCGGTGACCGGGACGCCCGGTCAGGCCCGGCACGCGATGGCGTCCGGGCAGGCCGGCAAGGTCACCTCATCGCTGTTCGACCCGGTGGATGCGGTCAGTGTGCCCGCCCCCACCAACGGTGCGACGGTCAGCGTCGGCGGACGCAACGGCGATGACGGAGTCGATGACGATGACGTCGACGTTCCGCCGTTCATGCGCCACTAGCAACAGGGTCGCGGGCCGGTGAGTTTTCGCGTCCGGCGGGTGACGACCACCCGCTCCGGTGGCGTGTCGGCGGCTCCGTTCGACAGCTTCAACCTCGGCGATCACGTCGGCGATGATCCGGCGGCGGTAGCGGCCAACCGTTCGCGGCTGGCGACGGCCACCGGGCTGGGACCCGACCGGCTGGTGTGGATGAACCAGGTGCACAGCGATCATGTGGTGGTCGTCGACGGGCCGCGCGACACCCCGGTAGACGCGACCGACGCACTGGTCACCGCGGTGCCCCGGCTGGCGATGGTGGTGGTGACCGCCGACTGCGTCCCGGTGCTGATGGCCGATGCGCGTGCCGGGGTGATCGCCGCGGTCCATGCCGGCCGGGTGGGCGCGCAGCACGGCGTGGTCGCTCGCGCCCTGGAGCAGATGTTGGCGGCCGGTGCCCAGATCGGCGACATCTCGGTTTTGCTGGGCCCGGCGGTGAGCGGGCCGAACTACGAGGTGCCCGCTGCGATGGCAGACGAGGTGGAGGCGGCATTGCCGGGCAGTCGCACCGTCACCGCCGCGGGCACGCCAGGCCTGGATCTGCGGGCCGGAATCGCCCGGCAATTACGGGAATTGGGCGTTGAAGCGGTCGACGTCGACCCGCGCTGCACGGCGGCCGACCCCAACCTGTTCAGCCACCGCCGCGACGGGCTCACCGGCCGGCTCGCATCACTGGTATGGCTGGAATGAGTCCGTAATGGATGTCGCTGGCGGGGGTGGGTGAAACCGGTTGTGACTGTCCGCGTGTCGTTGCCACGCCAAGGCGCTCGCTGCCGTTACCGTCACCGTTATTAGTCACTTCAGTCACACCTTCATCACAGTCATCAGAGAAGGGTCCAATGATGAGCACACTCCACAAGGTCAAGGCCTACTTCGGGATGGCTCCAATGGAGGACTACGACGACGACTACTACGACGACGGCGATGACCGCGCGGGCTCGCGCGATTACGCCCCTCGGGCGGAGCGGTTCGCCGAGGACGTCTTCGACCGGGTCGGAGGCCGTTCGGAGGGCCGCTACGACGACCGATTCGAGGACCGGGACTACGACGACGCGCCCGCCGGTTACCGGGGCGGCTACGAGGACGACCCCCGCTACCGCACCCGCGAGTTCGACCGTCCTCGCGACTTCGAGCGCTCACGCTTCGCCTCGCTGCGCGGTGCCACCCGCGGCGCCCTGGCGATGGAGCCACGCCGGATGGCGATGATGTTCGACGAGAGCAGCCCGCTGTCGAAGATCACCACGCTTCGGCCCAAGGACTACAGCGAGGCGCGCACCATCGGTGAGCGATTCCGCGACGGCACCCCGGTGATCATGGATCTGGTGTCGATGGACAACGCCGACGCCAAGCGGTTGGTCGACTTCGCGGCAGGCCTCGCCTTCGCCCTGCGCGGCTCATTCGACAAGGTCGCGACCAAGGTGTTTCTGCTCTCGCCGGCCGATGTCGACGTGTCGCCCGAGGAGCGTCGCCGGATCGCCGAGACCGGTTTCTACGCTTATCGGTAGGCTGGGCTGACAGTCGGGCCGGTCAGCGATGCTGATGCGGGCACACCCTCGTCAGTAAGGTCGCATTCCGTTGGCGCTGTTCTTCACGATTCTCGGTATCGCGCTGTTTCTCTTCTGGTTGCTGCTGATCGCCCGGATCGTCATCGAGTTCATCCGCTCATTCAGCCGTGACTGGCACCCGCGGGGCGCCACGGTGGTGATCCTGGAGTTGATCATGAGCATCACTGATCCACCGGTGAAGCTGCTGCGGCGCCTCATACCGCAATTGACCATCGGTGCGGTGCGCATCGACCTGTCGATCATGGTGCTGCTGCTGATCGCCTTCGTCGGAATGGAACTGGCGCTACAGCACGCCGCCTGAAACACGCCCGCTTGAGGCGCCCGGGTCGGCCTCAGACCCGGGTCAGCCGCAGTCGCCAGGCATGGGGCCCGCGCTCCTCATAGCCGACCGCCAGTCGGCCACCGCTGCGCTCGGCGAGCTGGTGCAGCAGGGGGATCGGGTCGTGCGGCGCCACCAGCAGCATCGATCCGCCCACCGGAACCGCGTCGAAGGCGCCGAACACCGTCGCATGCCGGATGGCGTGCGGAACCTCCCGCACGTCGAGCTCGGGCACCTCGTCGTCCTCTTCGCCGCAGCCACAACCGCCGTGGCTGTGGCCCTGTTGCTGCGCGGGACCGCGGTCGTGCTCGACCTGCGGCAGTTGAGCGGCCAGTTCGGCCAGCGAGATGCCGCTGGCTTCGGCGAGCGCGGGCAGCAGCAGGTCGGCGACCTTGCCCAGCAGCGCCTCCAACAGCACACGTAGCGCCTCGGCATGCGCGACGATCTGCACCCGGTCGCTGTCGCGGGCGATCCGTGCCGCCGCCTGCTCGATCAGCTGGGTCTCGCCGAGCAGGCCCTCGACCAACAGCCGCGAGCGCTCGACGGTGGCCGCGGCCGGATAGATCAACTCCATCGCGGCGCGCAGTTGTGGCCGCACCGCCTGATCGATGAACGACTGCACCGCGCGGTGGGCGTCGTCGAACGCCGGGCCCGCCGTGCCGATGCTGGCGAGCACCGCCGCTCCCAGGGCGGCCTGGCGGCCCAGTAGCTCGGCGTAGCGCGACCGTACGTCATCGACCGCCGCCGAGTCCGCTGCGCTGGTCGCCACCACCACGTCATTGGTTGTCATTCGGAGTGTCCTTCCGGTTCGTCCCCGATGGATCTCAACCCTCCGCAGGCCCGCGGGCCGGCCGCCACCAATTTTCACAGGTTGGCATTGTGAATAATACGGCGTGGCCGGCCGGGCCGGTACCCGGCGCCCGGGAGCGTCGCCGGGATCGGCTGGGGACACGTTTGTGCGGGAGTGAAATACGCCGTGTTTCGCGGGCCGGATACCTAACGGCTTTGCTGCCCGCGGCGGATGGGCGGAACCCTCTGGAGCTGTCGACGGTCGCAGAAATCCCTGATCCGGTGGCTTCGAGCCCCCCGTGGAGGCCTGACGGTACCGCTCACCGGCGAGGATCGATGATCGCGCTCATCGGCTGCGTTTGCCAAAGCGTGATTTCTGTGGCAGCAATTTGAAATTCGCTCTTAATATCATTCTCATTGCCGAGCACAGCGGCGGATGTGACAGGATGGACGGCAGTTACAACACGGCTAGCGTATTCCCGGTCGACCATCCTTGCCTGATCGGCGCTACCTACTACCTGACTCGAGGGGGCAGACGATGCCACTAACACCGGCAGACGTGCATAACGTCGCGTTCAGCAAACCGCCGATTGGGAAGCGCGGCTACAACGAAGACGAGGTCGACGCGTTCCTCGACCTGGTCGAAACCGAGCTGACGCGGCTCATCGAGGAGAACGCCGACCTCCGCCAGCGGGTCAGCGAGCTCGATCAGGATCTGGCGGCGGCCCGCGCCGGTGGTGCCCCACAGGCAACCAGCTCGATCCCGGTCTACGAGCCCGTCCCCGAACCCGTGGCGCCGCCGCAGCCGGTCGTCGCCCCGCAGGCGGCCCCCGACTTGTCCACCGAGGAGCAACACCTCAAGGCGGCGCGGGTGCTGAGCCTGGCCCAGGACACCGCCGACCGGTTGACCGGTACGGCCCGGGCCGAGTCCGAGAAACTGATGGCCGACGCCCGCGCCAACGCGGACCAGATCGTCAGCGAGGCCCGGCACACCGCCGAGACGACCGTCGCCGAAGCCCGTCAGCGCGCCGATGCCATGTTGTCGGATGCGCAGACCCGCTCGGAGACCCAGCTGCGCCAGGCCCAGGAGAAGGCCGACGCGCTGCAGGCCGATGCCGAGCGCAAGCATTCCGAGATCATGGGCACCATCAACCAGCAGCGCACCGTACTGGAAGGCCGCCTGGAGCAGTTGCGCACGTTCGAGCGGGAGTACCGCACCCGGCTCAAGACCTACCTGGAATCGCAGCTTGAGGAGCTGGGTCAACGGGGCTCGGCCGCACCGGTCGACAGCAGCGCAACCGGTGACGGCGGCGGCTTCAACCACTTCAACCGCGGCACCAACTGAGCGCCGGAATCGAGCGGTAACACGGCGGAATCGAGTAGTTCGCCCGTCGAGCTGGAGGTGAATCGATGCTGATCATCGCGTTGGTGTTGGCGGCAATAGGACTTGCCGCGCTGGTGTTCGCCGTGGTCACCAGCAATGCGCTGGTGGCGTGGGTCTGTATCGGCGCCAGCTTGCTGGGTGTGCTGCTGCTGATCGTCGATGCGCTGCGGGAACGGCGCGCACACGTGTCAGCGGGCGCGGTCGAGGCCCCCGAGGAGTCCGTCGATGCGGACCTCGATGCAGACGTTGCCGAGGTCGAGAGCGCCGATACCTCCGATGCCGCTGAAGCGGTGGGATTCGATGCTGCGGTGGGTTTCGACGCCGAGGCGACCGATGAACCCGTCGACGAGTCCGCCGTACACCCCGCAGATCAGCCCTGATCAGCCCGTAGTCGGCGTGGCCAGAAGGTCGCGGACTTCATCGTCGCTGACCTGGTGAAAATCGAGGTAAGCCTGGCCGACGGCATCGAAGGCGGCGGGCATCGTGGCGCAGACGACGTCGTCGGCCTCCTGGGCGATCTTGCGGCAGGCCGACAGCGGGCCCACGGGTACCGCGACGACGATGGACGCCGGCTCGGCCGCTTGAACGGCTCGCACGGCCGCCAGCACGCTGGCCCCGGTTGCGATGCCGTCGTCGACCAAGATCACCACCTGGCCGTGTAGGACAGCTGCCGGCCGATCCCCGCGGTAGGCGCGTTCGCGCCGACGCAGTTCGGCGGTCTCACGTTCGATCACGGCCTGTACGGCCTCGTCGCTGATGCGCAGGTCGGTGATCACCTGGTCGTTCATCACCACCTGCCCGCCGGCCAGCGCGCCCATCGCCAGTTCGGGCTGCTGCGGCACGCCGAGCTTGCGCACCAGGAACACGTCCAGCGGTGCGTGCAGGGCGGCGGCGACCTCCCAGGCGACCGGCACGCCACCCCGGGCCAGCCCCAGCACCAGCAGACCGTCGGCGTTGCGGTAATCGGACAGATGCCCGGCCAGCACCCGGCCGGCGTCGCGGCGGTCTCGGAACGTGCGGGACGCCGGCTGGCGTAGAAAGGCGCCTGGTCGAGTCATCTCCCCATCGAGCCTACGACGGTAGGGCCGGGCCATGACGGGTGTTCGTGAGGTGGAAGCGATTCATTCCACGCGGTGTCCGAGGGGGGAGTTGGCCACCTGCGACACGGGTTGAGATCTTTGAGTTAAGTCGTTGACCAGCAAGTTTCTGGGGCGGTGATGCGAGGCTGACTTGCGGCCGACTGCGAATTTACCCGACTACGAATTTTGGGGAGTCCCTGGTGCAACAGCTACCTTCGCGCCAACAGCAGGAACAGGGCTGATTCCGGGTCGTGTCCGTCGCCATCGCTCGATCGACTCACCGATAATCGACACGGCCACGACGAACCGCGGGCCGTTTCCTGTTGTTGCCCGCCGCGTCGGTGCCCTGTGCGACTCTTGCGAACGTGACCATCAACCCGCACCGCGACGAGATCGCCGACTATCTCCGCCGCGCTTCCTGCCACTTCGGCCACACCTTTCGTGAGGAGCGAGACGGGCTGTCCGTGGACGAGGCCGCCGAGAAGCGGGATGTTGGACGCGATCAGGTGGCGTCCTGTCGCCGCGCCGTGTACCGGGTACTCGCCGGAGAGTTCTCCGCCAACGAGACGCAGGCCACCTACGACGAGGCCGTGTATCGCGCGCTGCTGCACTTCCGTGGCGAGATGTCGGATGGGCTGCGTCAGTACGTGCTCGGGCAGCTGACGCGGTTCAAGGCCGAGTGGTTGCCCGATCTGAAGGTAGAACCATTGCAGTGCCCATACGCCGTCGGGAGCCCAGCGAAGGCAGGCGCGGTCAAAGTCCGGGAACCACACGTGTGCCCCGACTGCCACATGGCGCATGCGGGGGATTGCTGGTGATTGGGTATACCGCAGGGATGCGTCTGCCGCCGGGGCTTGCATGAGCGAGCTGGGGAGGGACCAGGGATAAACAAGCTCAACTGCCCGTGGAATTTGCGGGACGGCGTGCTGGCGTGGCTGTACGGTCTGTGGGTCGACGGGATCACCATGGCTGAGGCCCGGAAGGACAGGGGCGGTGTCGCGAGACGTTCGTCGATGATTGGCAGGGCACGCAAGACGCGCTGACTTGGACAGCGCCAATCGTAATTTTGGCGGACATAGACGATGACGAGCGATCCTGTTCAGCAAGAACAAGACTCGGTTTTGTTCGGCCCCGATGCGCCGAGTGCTCGGGCGTGGCCACGCGTGCCTGATGCCTGGGCTGACAATCCGCACATTCTGCGGTGGTGGACTCCTGCGTGCGACAAAGCGATCAGTGAGCTGATCCGACGCTGGCACTGGCACTATCCGTGGCAGCTGTCAGACGCAGTCGCCACGGTCGTTGGCAAGTCCACCATTGACCGATGGGCCGCGGAGGACCCGAAGTGTCGCCACTACGCCTACTACAACGTGTTGATGTATTTCGGCATCGCCCGTGCGCGACGGGTCGGTCTGGAACGCGCAATGCCGATGCCGCGGGAACGAGTCTGCCTACTGTGCGATACCGGCTTCGACGAGGATCAGGTGCCGATGAGCCAGGTCCGGCGCCTCGGCAGCCTCGACATCGTTGATTACTGTAAGGACTGCTTCAGCAGTGCGGCTTACGGCGGTGACGTCAACGATCCCCGGATGACCGCCCGTGACGTTGAAACCTACATCCAGCGGCTGGCACAGATCACCGACGCTGTGCCTACCCAGAATTTTTTCGACGAAAGCGGCGTGTACCTGGGCTGGGACTGCGAAACCCGGACGCGGCTACTACTTCTTGCAGCGGATCGGCCATTTCCTGAAGTGGTCAAGCGCACCCACGGCAGCTGGCTCGCCGCACTCACCGCGGCAGGCATCCTCGATGGCGGCGTCCACAAGACCGCACGCGGACATCGCGCGCTTGCCGTTGACGGCCACGTCTGTCACTCCCTCGGGGAGAAAACGATTGACGACTGGTTAGCCCTTCATGACGTACCTCATGAGCGGGAGCCGTCGTATCCCGGTAGCAACTATCGGGCCGACTTTCTGGTAAATGGCAAATTCGTGGAGTACTTCGGCCTGGCTGGCGACGCCGAGTACGACGAGAAGATCCGATGTAAGCGCGCCTGGCCAAGTCCGACCACCTGGACTTGGTGGAGATCAGCCCGAAAGACCTCGCCCACTGGGGTGTGGCGCAGCAGCGGATCGCCACCAAACTTGGGATCGAACTCCTTTCGGAAGGTCAGGTCGTCGGCCGACGGCGTGTGATCACTTCACGCCGTGAGTCGATCGACCCGGCTCCGTGACCGTCATAGCCCGGCCAGCAGATCTCACCTGGATCGCCGCGGCCCGGAGTTTGTTCCATCTCGACTGTTCCGAAACGGTGGGGATAGAACGGTGGGGATAGATCAGTAGGTTTCATTCATCGGGAACACGCCAGAGTCGGACTGGGACCATGCAGAGCTAGCGTGCCGATCGGGGTCAGGCGACAGGATCACTGCTCTTGGCGTGACTCATATGCGGCGGGCAGTGTTCTAGGCATGCGGAGTGATCGCGACCGCGCTCGCCTTCAGGTCATTGAGCGCCTGTACCAAACTGTCGACCGCAGAGACCAATTCGTCGCGGAGCACCGATATCTCATCGTCGTCAACGCCGCCGTCGTCTGTTGGGTCTTCTTCCCCATCCCAATCTTCATCTTCGGTGGTGCCTGACGCCGCACGCATTCGGGCAAATCGTCGAAGGTGCCGGAGCGACCGCTGGTATTCGTCGTCAGCTACATCCTGGCCGAGCCGGATCCACTCTGCCTCTCGTGCGGTCGCGGAGGTGGCAGCCAGTGCCACGGCCAAACGCGCAACTCGATAGGCGCCTCCATCAACAGAGCATGCTCCGGCCAGCACCCCGATGTCTGCAGTCTCGTGCTCAGACGGAGCCTTCGTTCCATCGAAGATCCCTAGTCGTCCCCACGGTTTGTAGGCCTCTTCGAGCCGAGTCAGTGCGGCAAACACCTCATCAAAGCTCTGAAATGGATAGCGATGGACTGGGAGGTGGCCGCGATGGGCCCAGACTTGAAGGATCACTTCGGAGACCTCTGCCTTCAGGGTCGCTTCATGTTCGGGAGGGCAACCTTCAACCTTCGCCAAGAGCTCTGCAAGGTATTGCGCCATCCAGTTTCCAAGTATGTCGCGGTCCCGCAGTTCGGCAGCCAGTCGCGTTCCCAACGAGAGAACGTCGTCAGAGTTCATGTACTTCACCATCCTGTCCGTAGATGTAGTACATCGCGGATGGCTCGGGATTACCGCGCTGGTCGTTGTCTTCGTCATCGCCGTGTCGATGTCGGAATGACGGGTCGGCGCTTGAGTACCGGCGGATCTCAACTTCGACCAGCAGCGACATCTTCTCGGCCCTTAAAAGTTCACGCAGAAACACGGGATCGATGGTGAGTTCATCGCCCGACGCTCCGGCTCTCTCATTCTGACCAATGGGCCGCGTGTCGTCCCATACTGTTGATCTAAGGACGTCTGCACCCTGGCGCGTCCAATGCCGCAGGTCTGCATCCGAACTCAGATGCATGGAATTTACGACTGCCTGGGCGGGACGTGCTGGTGGAAATGAAACGTCGCCTGAATAGGGATCATGCGCATCTAGACCCCTGGTATGACAGGCACTTTCGATCCACCCGCTCAGCTTGAACAACCCAGTATCCGACCAATCATGGTCTTGCGCATCAGGTATACGGAGCGGCGTGACTGACGGTGCCAAACGAAGTGCGCGCAGTAGAGACTCAGCTGTCTGAGGGTTTATGAGCGCGCTGGTTACGTTGGTGTACTCCGATCGCGTGCGGCTCAAAGATGTGCGTCGACCCCATACCGTCGGCCATCCGACACCAGGTTCGAAGTGGGCGTCGAAGTCACGCCGGCTGATCTGGTACACCCATTCATCGAACTTGGAGTCGCGACTTCCTCTGTCGTAGTCACCGATGGACTCCACCGCAGGACCAGCATCACGACGATCCGAGAGCCAACGACCGTCCGAGCGAGTCGGTATGTGATGCTGCAAAAAACTGGCCCACCCATCATCGCCATCGTCATAAATACGTACGGTCGGCAGGCACGCTACGAGCCGTCCGGCGATCTCATAGAGGGCGTGGATCGACAGATAGAAGTCAAGGTCGTCGTTTTCAGGCCAGTCGGCTTTATAGGTCGAGGTGCCCGAGGGATACAGGCCAAGAACATGACGAGTGTCCTCTTCGAATCCTCCGCGACTCGAAACCTGCCATACGCCTACCAACAGGTCGTTTGCGAGGTGCTCTACTACGTCTTTATGGAGTCCGAAAGCGTCTGCGAGCGGGTCGCACCAGTAGTCTGTGTAGTCCATATAAAATCGGAAGTCATTGTCTCCAAGGAAGTCTTCTAATTCATCTTCATTACTGAAACAAGCATGCTTCGCATCGGGAAACTCGCCGCGGCCGTCAACGGACAGGAGGTCTGACAGCGTTATAGCCCTCAGTTCGTGCCGTGAGGCCGGGTCCACCCGCCGAGTACTAATCGGCTCGCCAAGCGTGCCAATGTAGCGAATTTCGTCCTCCGACAGCTGGATTGAATGACTTTGTGCCAACGCGATGAGGACCTTCTTGGCTGTGCGCTGCATTACCACGTGAGGAGATTCAAGGAAGACGACGGAACGCAAGAATCCCTCGAAGGTCGACACCGTCGTTCGCCCATTGGAGGTGCATGCCGCGCCTTCGATCGCGAACAACAACCACTGCCGAGCGTGCTTCTCATAGAAGACTAAGCGAGAATCCACAAAACCATCCACGGCCCGATGCGCCTCAGCGATCTCCCGCAACGCTGATACTTCCTCCGCCGCACCCGACTCAAATAACCACCGAGCCGCGTGTGCGGCACGCCAGCGGATGGCCACCGATGGATCGCCTAAAGCTGCCCAAATAAAGCTGGCTACAGCGATTGGGACGTTGTCCTGAATCTGGGCCGGGGTGTCGCCATCGCCATCGTCTCTTAGAGCGATGTCGGTGAACAACTCGGCGCAGTCGTCGTACATCGCATTTAGGTCTGCGGCATCCAGACGTGCTGCGAGATGGATTGCCAGTGCGTAACACTCACCCGATTCAAGGCGTTCAGGTACGTTGCCGACTCCCTGGATCGCTGCGCCCATTAGTTCAATTGCTGGAATTCCTGTGGAGGCTGCCAGTGGCGCAAGCTGGTCGTACTCAATACAGGCGATTTGGCGGGCGAACCTCTTGACCGCCACACCGCTGAGTGTGATCACCTCGTCGCGAACGCCGTTAGGGAGGCTGGGGCGCGCGTCGAGGACCGAGAGCAGCTTTTTACAGTCGAACAGGTTGAACTGGGTGCTGGCATGGAACGCGGCGACGACATTTGAGAGACGTGAAGGTTGAACTGCAGTCGCAAGTTCGATGATGTCGTCGTTGTATACCGGCGTATCTCGGTCGCGCACGTATGCAAACGCCGCGTCCCAACCTGTCGGCGTATCGAAGTCAAGTTTCTTCAGCGCGTTCAGCGCGGTCTCTCTCCCATCCTTGGGATCCATCCAGGATCGGGAAGTCTCATAGCCGCCTGATGCTTCCCGCGCACTAACGACGTTCCTTTCGTCAGGGTCGTAGATGGTCCCGGTCAAATCGAGACTGATCTCCTCCGCGACAGCGTCAAGTTCCGCGTAGAACGCAGCAGTGCATCTTGTCGATCGCTCTAAACCTCCCAATGCCTCAAGGATCCGTCGTCCCTGCGCGGGATGCTTCGTGAGTGCCTGAATCAACAGCGTCGACGTATGCGCTTCTTCGTCGAAAGCAGTCAGTGCGATGGATGAAAGAGGCCAATCACGAAGGGGGCCATTAGACTTCGTGAAAGCGTTACCAATTTCTGCGAGGGTTGCGGCTCGGCGATCTCGCCACCGGGATGCCATCGCAAGCGCTTGACATGGATTGAGCAGGCCCGCCACGGTCATCGGCTCAACCAGATCGATTTCGTCTTGATAAGAGCGCACACTCTCTGCAATGTGTAGCAGCCGGAATGCGCGGGGGCCACTTGATCCGAGTCGAGCGGCGGATTCGGCGAGTTTCATCAGCGTCCGCCATCGGACGTGCAGATCGTCACCTGCCCGTTCGGTGGTCTCTACCGCATGCTGAAAGTGATGGCGGCACTCGCGATAATCAAAGTTGTACGTTGCCCGCGCAAGCGCCACGAGGTCGTCGCAGAGGGTAGATGATTCCTCACGAGCACGTTCGATGCTCGCTCGCAGAGTCTGTGTGAGTGCGATCGCTAGGCTATGCAACTCGGGATTTGCTGCCGCGATTCGAATAACCTCTGTGAGTGTCGAGCGGGACAGGAAACGCACGTTCTCGGCGCACCATGCCGCGAGTTCTGCCGAAGCCTGAGGAGCTGACGGATCTGCAAGAACTCGCACCGCGATCCGAGCTGAAGCGTTTATGAGCAGCCTGGGAGTCTCATAGTCCGAGTAAGTGCGCATCGTGTTGGCCGCGAGTGTTTGGTAGGACGTTGCCACGTCGACGCTGAGCCCGAGAGCGACTGAGGACCACAAATCCAACCACTTGCAGAGTGGAACAACGTTTTGCCGGTATTCACGTAGCGACTGAGAGTCTCTGTGCGGCTTCTCTTTCGCACGTTGGATGTCGGGACCGGCGACCGTATCCGCGTCAAGATCCCGTTCTTCGAGGCGCGATCGTATGGCGAAACCGCGCAGTGCGGACACTGTTTTTCCGCGATACCACGAGCTTGTGGTGACACCTATGTTCTCGGGTAGGTACAGATCGAGGATACGTATACCCTCTGCTTTTTCCAGCAGGTTGAGTCTTGTCCCGAGCGCAACAATCCACCAGATGCCATCTAAGCCAGGGGTCGGGCTCAAATAGTCTGAGCGATCCTCGCTGAGATCGATTGCGTGCTTGTGTCGTTTCAACATCGTGACGATCCGTCGAACAGTCGGCGTCGACAAAGCGATGTCAGATTCCCAGCTCGCTTGTGCTACAGCAAGTTGGAGATACTTGAGCGGCTTTGATCCGCTCGCTAGCTCTTGCAAGTCATCAAGACGTCCGACGTTGGCCAAGCGACGTGCCACGACGATCCCTGCATCGAACCCGATGGTTCGTGGCGTCCATCGTGCAAGGAACGCGGCACAAGCCTGGGGACCGTCAGTATTGATGTAGGCCCAAGCGAGTTCGGCAATGTCTGAAATTCGAACGTGGCTTTCTTCGTCGGCAAGGACCGAACGGTCAACCCATGCTTCGGTCCATTCCACCGCACTGCGGAGGCGGTTGCGCGCGAGCGCTTGCTGGCCCGACGCTTTGGACAGTAAAGATGCTTCGATGACGAGATCGGATCCGGGCCACTTGCCCGCTAATGCTCGAGTCGCGATGAGGTGTTCAAGGAGACTCGGTTCGAGAAACTCGGCTGCGAGGTCCGGATTTTGGCGGATAAGCTCTAGCCGTCGGCCGTGTCCCGCTGCGAGATTCCCGGCCTTCAGAGCCAAGCGCCCGGCCGGAGCATTCATCCGTGCACGCAGGGCCCCCTTAAGCGCCAACTGCACAGTATGTTGAGCAATCTCATATCGCTCCAAGTCTTCCTCGCGGGGCGAGGACACGGCGAAGAGCCCTTCAGGTTTGGTTTCTGACAGCGCGAGCTGGACAAGATCGTCAATGCGGCCGGCATCGAGTAGCAGGTCCGGCAGCGACGTTGCGACGTACGGGTCTTGTCCCGCCAGTTGCATGACTCGACCAAGGAAATCGGTGAGAGCTGCACCTGTTGGCTTGTAGTGCTTCTGAAACCAGGTCTCGGTCGGTTCATCGCGAAACTGCACCGCGCCGCCATCAATGACAAGCGGTCGCCTGAGGTCGGTTACCAACGACTCCGGTACGCCAGCGACAGACGCCAGCACCCTGATTGGAATCATTGGCCGGAGAGCTGCCATACATTCGCACATGCGATCGACATCTCTCGGTGCATCGCGATGGGCGTCTTTGGCGTTTTCAATCGCAGTCCGGATTGATTGATCGATGATTTGCTCGCTGGATTGCTCGCGACCCCCGAAATATTGGAGGACTTCGTGCGCAGATGTTTTGGATTCCATGGCGTCGGCTTGACCACGTGGATTTCCGCCGGACACTCGGTGGAACTCAGCTCCATCTTCGGAGCTGACATCTGGGAAGCGGGTTGCCAGATGTTGCATCGATTCGGATTCGTCAAACCCTTTGAGTTCGATCGTGAGTGCGTTGGGAGGAGGCTCCAACAGGCCCAGCCGCTCAGTTCTGCAGAGGATAACCAGGCGACAATTCCCAGGTAGTGACTCTCGAAGTAGTTTGGGGACAAAAGATTTGGCTTCTAGATCTCGCGCCGCAAGGCACGCGTTGTCTGCTGCATCGACGACAACAACGAGCAGTGCCTCATCGTGGGCTGCACGCAAGAAGGTGCAAGCGTCGTCGATTCTGCGATTAAACGTGCGGAAGTAGTCGGAGGAATGAGCCGATGCAGATGGAATGACTTGTTCGCATAGGCCCTTAGCCGCCAACTCGTTACAAATCTGTATGAGCCCCTGTCGGTCTTCATGGCGTGGACTGCTCGGCCGACGATACGTTCCGTTGCCGAAGCAGTCATACACCACAGACGTGGAGCCTGCCGGCATGCGACTGCCCAACTGTTGCGCAAACATGCTTTTCCCTACGCCACCTGCCGCGTGCACGATGACGGGTGACGAGGTTGGACGTGCGATCATCTCGGCCAACAGTTCGTCTTGATGAGTCACGATCATGGAATCCGGCATAACGATCATGTTCTGTGCTGGCATGAGTTGTTCTTCGGTGACCCTCAGTGCGGCCAGTACGTCACGGCGCAGAACGCGCGGGTTCGCTGAGTGCAGAGATGTCGCGCGAATCGCGATCATCTCCTTGAGGAGAATGTGGTCATTCGTGGGTGCGCCTGGCAACAGGCCAGCAAGGTGATTCTCGAATTGCTCGCGCAGTAGCTGGAGGTTGGGTGTGCTGTCCTCAATCGCTACCTGTCGAACGAATGATGCGATTTGTTTGTCCGTAATGACCGTACGCAGCCACTTTCGGAGGTTAGTGGCGGCTCGTTTGGCGTTGGGCTCCGCGTCGCGCACCCCGTGTCCGAGTATGGCCAGCGCTGTATGCACGTCCGGCACTGCCGGACGGTTGGTAGTGAGCGTGAAGGTGACGCGCTCGACTGAATCCGGGTGCTCATCGAGAAGCTCTTTGTATCGCTCGGCGAAGCCGAGCAGAGTCTTCTTGAACCACGACGCAGTCCACGGACTGTTCTCTTGAAGCGTCGTGTGCTTGAACTGGCGGTAGACCACCCGCTTGGCTGTGGCAAGCTCCGACGAGCCGTAATACTCCGCGAGGTCGATTACCTGCTCACCGCGTCTCTTGCGAGTGTCGTTGTCGGAAGATCCCTCGACGACGATCATCACCAAGTCGCCGTTCGGCTCCAGGAGTTTCAACGAGTGCCGCGCGGCCCAGACATAGTGGAATTGATCGCCGTCGCGGCTTGGGCGCACAGGGTCAAGCAGTTCCATTGGGCGCAAGTAAACCCGCTAGTTGCCGTTGACGGGATGAGGACGCGCCGGATGCCGGCCCGAGTCCGGACTCGGCGTAGTCGCGCTTGCGCAGCAGACGTTGGTTGTGGGGGTCAGCGGGATGGCAGGGCGACGTGGCGCCGTAGCAGGGCACGTATGCGGGCTGGCACCATGGTCGGTGGGCTGGCGATCATCCGGGCGGCCACGCGTGCCGCATCGCCACGCTCGCCACGCCGGGTCGTCTTGGGATCGTCCATGTGCCATTCCGCAGCGAGGTATTCGGGCTGGGTCGCGACTATCTCTAGTAGGGTCCCGATGTCCTGGAGGTCGTGCTCGACGGCGCGGACTGTGCGTGCCAGCATTTTCAGTACGAACGCGGCTTCGACGTCGGGGACGGGTATCTCAAACCCGATGGTGTCGCCGTTGGTTAGCCGGGCGGTCACTGCCACGCGGATTGGGCTTGACGCCAGCGCCAAACGCAGCCCCGGCGCCCCGTCGAACGCCCGCTCGCCGATGTAGCACACACCCGGTTTTGCCTCGGTCGGGACTAGGAGGTCGATTGCCTGATCGCCGCGTACGTAGCGGTTGCTCGACTCGGGGGTGTATCCGAGGTGGGTGAACTGGTCGTGAAATTCGCCTTCGGAAGCCACATTGACGTCGATTCCGGTGTCGGCGTCCGAGGTCAACCGAGGCGTGCCCGGCACGTTGTAGATGTGGCGCAGGAGCCTGACCATGTGACCGCCGATGATGAGGTACTCGCGGTCGCCGGCCGCCGTGGCCACGTCGCGAAGGGCAAGCATGCCGTGGTCGTCGGCTGCCGCGGTGCATGCCAGGACGACCGATACCGGTGCGGTCATCTGGCCGCGATCCAGTTAGCGAGCCGGTCCGGGGCGCCGTCACCAAGGTCTGCGCCAGCAGTGAGGTCTTTGAGTACCACTATCGGGTCCACGGTCGGCAGGTCGAAGTGTTCGCCTTCGCAGGTTTGATGCCACCAGGCCGCGGTCGTCCAGACGGTCGGGTCGGCCGGAACCCGTAGCGTCAACGTCGCTTCGTCGGCGGTGGACTCCACCAAGTCAGAGACGGACAGATCGATCAATTCCTCGGAGTAGACGAGGCCTCGGGTCGGTATCCGCCAGGGCCGCAGCGCATCCGCGGCGACTTCGCCGCCGGCGAGGATCCGCACTGTCAGCTCGTGACCGAGTTTGATGGCGCTGCGGACCTGCTGTACTACCGGTTCCATGCCGTACCAGTAGGTTTCGACAAGTCCGTCGTCGGCGGGGATCGACGCGAGTGCAGCAAGGCACTCACGTCTGGCATCTTCGGGCATGGGGGTCTTCGGCAGGGGATCTTTCTCGGCCATCTGGGATACGGCCTGCTGACTTATTCCGACCGCCGTGGCGATGTCGCGCTGGCGCAGGTGTTCGCGCGTCAGCACGCAGACACGCTCCGCGGCGTGTCGCCGTCGCCGGCGCTGGCTTACTGCGCGAAGTTGATGACCCGCTTTGGGGTTTCGGTAGACCTTCCCGGAAAGCACTAGTTCACCGGTATCGCCGATGCTGAGATCGACTGCGCCCTCGTCTAGGAGCGCAGTGCGAGCCTCGTCTGCGATGGTTTCGCAGATGACCAGAAGTCGGTGGCGGGGATGGTGGCGAAGATGCTCACGTACCGGTGCTGGTGACGCGAGGCGTTCGGTGACCAAGAACTCCGCTGTAACTGTGTGATCTCCGAGGCGGTAGGTGACGCTGTGAGCGTCACCCGCTACGACAGGGACACCTGCGTCGGCTAGTCGCGCGGGAACCGAGGTTGATCTCACTGAGATACAGTATCAAATGATCTTCGTCAAACAAGCTATTTGGCAAAAGTCTTAGTTTGCTTGTTTGACGATACATCTAGCATTTGGTATAATTCATCGCTTTGGTTGCGGGCCCGTACAGTCGGTGACGGGTCCGCCGACCCGTTCGACATGTCGGGATCGGATCGTTCCATAGCCTTGGTAGGCGAATCCCTTGGAACGATCACTGGCCTGGCCATATCACCGGGGTCAAAGCCGGGGTGGTTCAGGGTCACGTCCTTTACGCTCCGCCAGAATCTCAGACTGTGGCGTAGTTAGTCCCGTCTGACCGCCTGAGTGAGTTCGCCCCGTCGGAGCGGGTACGGGTCGTTGCGGTTGATCAGCGCAAGAAGACACCTCGTTACGTGGTCGAGTTCCTCAATGGCGAGAAGGCCGGCGCCGTCGAAAACGTAACTGCTGGGCGTCTGTGTGGCCCCTGGTGCGGGTTGAGGGCTACGACGAGTTACATGGCGCACCTTGCGAATTGCTTAGCTAACCTAAATTGTGTCCGAGGGGGGACTTGGCCACTTACGACACGGGTTCTGACCTGGCGAATCGGTACCTGATCGTCATCCATGCCGGGGTCGACCCACCTCTGACGTCGAGCGGTCGGATTAGGGGTCGAGTTGGGCGGGGGCGAGTCGGCACCCGGCGGCTTGGGCTCCGGCGTGCAGGCGTCGGTCCCAAACGGCGACGATCAGGCCGGGTTCGCCGACTGCCAACGCGCTGGCCAGATGGACAGCGTCGGCTTCGCGCAAGGCATGGGCGCGGGCGAGGCGGCCGGCGTGCTGTTCAACCGTGGCGGTGAGTTCGATTGGGCGGGTGGCGGCCCAGAAGTCCTCCCAGTCACGCTCGGCGTCGGCGAGCTCGGATTCGGTTAGGTCGTGATTGCGGGCTGCTGCAGCGAGTGCGGCGCGGACTTCGGGGTAGGCCAGGCGGCTGGACAATGCGGCGTCGCAGCCGTCCCACAGCGCGGATGCCAGCGAGCTTCCTGTCTCGGTGGTGAGAAGTTTAACGAAGGCGCTGGCGTCGAAGTAGACGAGCGGCACCGGTCAGCGCCGCTGGTCGCTGACCTGGTCAGACACCGGCCGCCGCGGTCGGGGCCGGGACCGTCCCGCAGCGACGGGCCGCTGCGCGGTGGCCCTGGCAATCACGCCTTCGGCCGTGAGACGCTCCAAGGTGCCTGCGCTGTCCAGCGCAGCGAGTCGCGCGACCGGAATCCCGCGGTCGGTGATGACGACCTCATCACCAGCCCGAACTCGATCGAGCCAATCGCTAAGGTGCGCGCGCAACTCGGTCACGGATACCTCCACACCGTGAACTGTACACTCGCTGAACCGTGATTTGTACATGTCACTTCTGAGTGTGGCAACGACGACCTGAGAGATTGACCCGCGCAAGCCGGAGGCGAGGTGGCAACGGGCCGGTACACCGATTCGTCCGCGGTGCTGGCGACGCCGAGACGGTCGATATTATGGTGGCTGGTGGCCTTCCGTCCAAGCTGCATCCGAAGGTGTTGCGGCGGAAGGTGTTTGCCGTCCCCGGTGGGACTTCGGCGCGGCTGGCGTTCGTGGTCAGCTGTATGAAGACGGCAGCGCCTCGGTGTCGGACGCCGGGTCTAGCTTGCAGCAGCGGGCTCTTGAATTCTCTGCGTGAGGTGCTGTGTGCGGTGACTGCCGACGATCGCCTTCATTGGCGTTCTGTTGCCAGCGACCCGATTGAACGACTCTCCCAGTAGTAACAGTTGGCCTGAGTCGCGAAGAACCTCGACATCCCTTGGATCGTATTCGTATGACGGAGCGTGCTTCAAGCTGGTGTAGGCGTCCCAGAACAGTTGGCTCCACATGTCCAGTTGGTGGCATTACCCCGAGACCGTGGCTAAGAGACCGAAATCACAACTACCCGTTTGAAATTCAATAGCCCACAACTGACTAGGAACATAAGGGGTAACCGAGCTTCAACTTGGGTGCGATTGCTGAACAACCGTTTTTACTCAATCGTCACGTCGAGGGGCTCGCCCATCGGGCGGCCAGGAGTCGGTACCCGACTCAAGCGGAATATTCAAGGATCGAAGCAGGATCGAAAAGAGCCGCCAATTGGCGATCGCTCCGACAAGTTCGACCAAAACCGCGTGATCGCCATTGAATGCCTTGTGGCACGCGGCCCAGTTTTCCTCGGCAATGACCCCGTCACGTACCACATCATCGGTCGCCGCCAGGACCGCACGCTCGGCATGGCCCAGACGATTGGAACTCTGCCAGTCACGCACCGCCAGAAGGTCATCCGAAGCCACACCGAGCAGCGTCGCGATTCGCCAATGCTGTGTCCACTCATATACCGACCCCGTTACCCAGCCGATGCGCATGATGATCAATTCGCGTAGCCGGGCGTCGAGCACACCGTTAAATAGCAGCGCCTCAAGCATTCCGTACAGGGCCACTGCGAGGCTCGGCTGGTGAAGTGCCACGCGAAATACTGACAGTTCTGCCATCTCTGCGGGCAGCCCACACTCGGCAGCCCGCAGCCGGGCCTGCTCAAGGTCGAGCATCGGTACGCGTTCCGTTCTCGTCACGTGTGACCTTCCTCTGTTGAAGCTCCGCATGCTGTGAGGGCGTGGGCACGAAGACGTTGTGCAGGGCCGCACTCGATTTGGCATTTTCATCTGCAAGCGAACTGAGCAGCGGCGCGAGACCAGCGAATCCGGTTGATTCTCTTGTGATCCGGTCGAACGGCCAGCGGCGCGTGGCCAGAATCTCGAGGGCTGCCCGGTAGGCGGGATACTCCACGCCGAGTGCACCGGCGATGTGTAATTCCTTATACACCAGCGTGTCTGGTTCAAAGCCGGGCGCGCCGCCTCCGCCGCGGGTGCCAGCAACCACGACCCTGCCGCCAGGCCTGGCAAGGGCGACGGCGTCGGCGAACGCGGAGGGTGCTTTGGCGGTGACATCGATGACCACGTCGGCAAGCTGTCCGCCTGTCTCACGCTGGAGCGCTGTCACTGCATCGTCCTGCGATACGTCGATGGGCAGGTCGACACCGAATGATCTGGCTATGGCCAGTCGCTGATCGTCGCGTGGACCGATGCCGGTCATCGCGACGAAAGCGGCTCCCGCCTCTTTCGCCGCCACCGCCGCGCAGATCCCGCGGATGCCCGGTCCCAGTATCGCTACGATACCCCCCGCCTTGGTGTCGGGAAGAGTTTTCCCCCATTGGATACCGGCCCCGAGAGGGTTGAACAACGTGGCGAGAACGGGGTCCATGTCTTCGGCAATCGGGAGTAGCATCGCGTCCCACGGAAGCTCCACATGGGTGGCGTATCCGCCCCATAACCCGGCGCCGATCTCCACGTCGACGAACCCGAACATGGTGGCGATGCCGTTCACCGCACATCGCCGGTATTCGCCGCGGCGACACTCCGGGCAGTCTCGGCAGGACCGGAACACCTCGACGGCCACGCGCTGGCCGGCCCGGACGCACCAGCGTTCGCTGGCCGCATTGCCGACATGTTCGACGATGCCGACGATTTCGTGACCTGGAACGAATGAGAAGCCGGCAGGCAGGTGTCCGGTGAATTGTTCGTGATCTGTACCGCATAGACCACATGCTTCAACTCGCAGGATCGCACCGCGGTCACCGACGTCGGGGATGGTCATCTGGCGCCGCTCCAGATTCCGCGGTCCGGTCAACACCATGGCCTCGGCGATCATGGAAGCTCGAATCCCGTGGACGACCCTGTGTTTCGGAGGCAAACCGTTCTGCCAACGTACATCTCGCCCGCCATCGCCTCGGCAATCTGCGGATCGTCGCTGCGTGCGACGACTCTTCGCCCGTCGGACAGGTGCGCGATGGTCGGTGTCCATCGAGGTCGCCCGTCTCGGTCGTATTCGACCGTGTACCCGTCCACTGTCGCGCGACCGGTCGCCTCGTCGACGCCTGCGACGGCCAGCCGCGATGAATCGATCGGAGTTTGTTCGTCTGCCGTGTCGATCAGTCGCCACCCGGTTGGTGGAGGGGTGGCCGACCACACACCGACCGAATGTTTCGTCGAATACCAACCGAGGCCGGTGACGACGTCGTCCCCGCGATGGGTGACTTCGCCTACGCCGACCGCCACCGGAGTACGCGCTTCTACCGACAATCGATCACTCGCTCAGGGCCACGGGCTGTTGTGAGACACGAATGCGATGGTGTCATATCTGCAGTCAAGCCACAATGGTGTGCGCCCGCGGCATACTGGCTGTTGTGTCGACGAAGTTGGTGCGATGGGGTGCCGCCGCGCCGTCAGATCGTGATTCCGCTCGCGACCGATTGCTAGATGCTGCCGAGCGGTGCCTAGAGAGTTGCGGCGTGGTAGGCACGACCATGGAGGACATCGGCAGAACAGCGGGTGTCTCCAGGGCAACGGTGTATCGCTACTTCCCTAATCGGGAGGCGGTGATGTCGGGCGTCATCATTCGCGCCGCCGAGCGCTATCTCGATCGCATCAACCCCCGGATCGCGGAGCACACCGATCTGGGCTCCGCTCTCGTCGATTTCGTGGAATACACAGTTGAGGCCGCGCGCCGCGAAGAGATCATCGGATTGTTGTTCGGCAGCGACGAGGAACTCGCCGGCGTTGGCCTCGCGGCGGGGACCTCGACGTCACTCTTCGAACTCGTCACCGAGTTTCTCCGTCCCATCTTCAGGAGACACTGGAGTTACGTAGAACCGGGCGTCTCCGTCGACGACGCCGCCGAGTGGGTTCTCCGCACGATACTGAGCCTGCTGACTGTTCGAGGACCGCGGGAGCGCAGTCGTGACGGGCTCCGGACATTTCTTTCAAGGTTTCTCCTTCCCGCAATCCTGGCGAGCGACCATTGTCGACCGATGTGACAGACAAGGCGTAATGTCTCAACCACAGCTGAGGTAGGAGGCCGGACATGTCTGTGCAGTTCACCGCGTTCAACCAGCAGGTCGCTGAACAACTGCAGAGCGCAGCAGAAACCACGGGCGGGCTGGCCGGTTACCTCGGCTTCCGGCACACTGAATTCACTGCTGGACGGCTCGTCGCGGAGATGGACGCACGCGACGACCTGAAGACGCCTTTCGGCAACTTGCATGGCGGCTGCTTGTCGGCCATGGTCGACCATTGCCTTGGAGTGGTGTTTTATCCCGTGATTCCGATGGGATCCTGGGTCGCGACGACGGAGTTCAAACTGAATTTGCTTCGTCCAGTCTCCAGCGGAACCTGTGTAGCCACGGCTGAGATCATCTCGCTGGGCAGAACCAGCGGTGTGGCACGTATCGACATCTGCAACGACGGCAGAGCGGTGTGTGCGGCGCAGGGCACCGTCACCGTCGTCGCACCGAAGGCCATCTCTTGATGTCTGCAAACAGAGCACATGATTCGTCCGCTCCTGTCGTCGAGCGCGTGCCCACGGTGGATGGGCTCTCGCTGGCGGTCGACTTCTACCGCTGTGACGGACCGCGGGCGGTCGTGTTGCTCCTTCACGGCGGTGGTCAGAGCCGGCACGCCTGGGATGTCACCGCCCAACGATTGCATCAGCGGGGCTACACCGTTGCCGCCTACGACGCAAGGGGACATGGTGACAGCGACTGGGATCCAGACGGACGCTATGACATCGAACGGCTGGGGTCCGACCTGTTGGCCGTGCGCGCGTACGCCGGCTCCGCCCGCCCAGTTGCCGCGATCGGGGCATCGTTGGGCGGTTTGACCATCCTCGGCACGCACTTGCTCGCCCCATCGGAGCTATGGCAGGCCGTCGTCCTGGTTGACATCACTCCGCGAATGCAGATGCACGGCGCCCGCCGAGTCCTATCGTTCATGTCGGCCCATCCCGAAGGTTTCGACAGCCTAGAGTCGGCCGCTGACGTGATCGCCGCCTACAACCCGCACCGCCCTCGCCCCGAAAACGTCGACGGCCTTCAAAAAGTCCTCCGCCGACGTGGAGACGGTCGCTGGGCCTGGCGATGGGATCCGGCGTTTGCGACGTCGAATTTTCAGTTCCTGCAGAGTGATTCAGACGACGGCGCAGAGGAGTTCGAGATGATGAGCGCATTCCTTGTCGATGGCGCGCGACAGGTGTCCGCGCCGGCGCTGCTGGTCCGCGGCCTGCTGTCGGACATAGTCTCCGAAGAGACAGTGAAGGATTTCCTCACCTTGGTTCCCCACGCGCAAACCGTTGACGTGTCGGGCGCGGGCCACATGGTTGCTGGCGACAACAACGACGCATTCTCGACGGCGGTCGTCGACTTTCTCGACCGTACCGTTTGACGCCAGTCGTCGGGCTGCGCGGGAGATCCCAGTTCGCCACCTATTCTGCTCGTATGCCAACTGATTCGGCGCGGATGTCGTTTCGCCGACATATCCGCGAGCAGGTCTTGAGGGCGACACGGGAACTCACCATTGAGAAGGGCTGGGAACAAGTCCGAGTGAGTGAGGTCGCCGAACTTGTCGGCGTCTCCCGACCGACGCTATACAAGGAGTTCGGCGATAAGCAGGGACTTGGTGACGCGCTCGTGGTGGCCGAGGGTCAGCGCTTCCTGGAGGGTATCCACGCCATCCTCGCCGAACACACCGGCGACGTTCAGGGCGGCATCACCGCAGCGGTGCGGTTCACCCTGCGTGAAGCAGAAGCCAGTCCGCTCCTGAAGTCGGTGCTGACGTCCAGCCACTCAGGGGATGATCGCGCCGGTGCGCCGACGACGGGCGTTCTTCCTCTCCTGCCGACATCGGCGTCCCTGCTCCAGCTCTCCTCCGCGGCTTTGGTCGCGTGGTTTCACGACCACTTCGCCGATCTCGACTCCGAAGACGTCGAGGAGGTCGCAGACGTTCTGGTGCGGCTCACCGTGAGTCACGTCGTCCTTCCCTCCGCGGACATCGCCACCACGGGTGCGCGGATCTCGCGGGTGGCGCTCCGCTACCTCGGCGTTGGCTATAGATAGCTGTGACTTGAGCGGTCTTAGCCTCGATCCACTGACAATGGACTGTTTGTCGGGGTGTCGGGATAAGGAAAGTGCGTTCTGAGCTGGGAAGATTGATATTGTTCAGGCAACAATCGGTCCAGTTCGAGAACGGCACTTCCGGCGCGAGTGTCCCACACGTTCACCCCGCGGTCCGATGTGTTCGATGAGGACATCTGGTGTCGTGCGCGGGCCTGGTGCCGGTGATGGCGCTGGCTGAGCAGGCAGGCCTATCGGAGTTGTTGGCCAACAAGATTCACATCGCAGCTCCCAGGGTCAAGTCGAGGTCGGCCAATCCGGCTCCGAAACTGGCCACCCTGATCGCGAGCATGTACGCGGGCGCGGATTACATCGATGATGTCGACCTGGTCCGCGCTGGCGGCATAAAAACCCTTTTTCCGCCGGGTGTATCCCCCGTCAACGATGGGAACGCTGTTGCGGGAGTTCACTTTCGGTTATGCCCGCCAATTGGATTCGGTGCTGGCCGAGCATCTGGCCGGCTTGTGTGACCGGGTGAATCTGCTGCCCGGCGCGCAGGCTCGGGCCTTCATCGAACACCCGGGGAGAGGCGACGCTGCAGAAAGACGCCGCAAAGGTCGGGATCTCCGGACCCGCCGGGACAGCTCAATGTGGTGAGAGCCGAAACTCGCTCGGAGAGCGGCCGGTCCATCGCTTGAAGGCGTGTGAGAAGTTGGCGAGGTCGCTGTATCCGAGATCCGTGGCGATCTCACTCACCGATAGGGATCGGTCGAGTAGCTGCAGCATCGCGCGCTCGCGCAGGAATGCTTGGCGCAACTCGCGAAAGGTGGTCTCCTCTTCGGAGAGGCGCCGCTTGAGTGTGCTGGTGGACATCGACAGCTCATGTGCGAACCAATGTTTACTTCGGCGTCCGGGCTCCTTCTGCAGCAGCCGTCTCACCTTCTCCGAGAACGACGTGGTTTCGCTCCGCTGGTCGAGAGTTCGCTGCAGATCGACGATGGCGAGTCGGTATGCGACGGGATCGGAGAACCGGCACACCTCGTTGAGCGTGTCCGCGGGAACATGGAGGAAGGACATCGGAGCGTCGAAGAACAGGCGCCCGGCGGTAAGGTCGTCCTCGCGATCTTTCAAGGCGGCGGGCGCTGGCCAACTCAAGTGGAGTGTGAGGGTCGGCGCCGCACGGACGAGCATGTCCAGCAGTCGCAACAACGCCAACCCGGCGTACGTGACGGCGAGGCAGTCCAGGGCACGATCGCTGGTGTGTCCCCAGAGCCCGACGGTGAGGCCTTGGTCATCTGGATGAAACTGTGCTTTGACAGCCGTCGTGATCAACGGCAGATAAGTCAGCAGCTCTACGATCTCGGCCACTGAGCCCGCGCTGACCAGCGGAACACTCAGCGGGCCGAAGGACGTCAACTGTGCCTGTTCGGCTAACGCAAATCCGAGCAGCGTTGCCTGATCGATGTCTAGACCGGGGTACGCCTCACGAAACCACCGTAACGGGGCCTGGATATCACGCTGAATCAGCGTCGCCTCGTCGGTTCCTTCGCGAGCCATGATGTTGCGAAGCCGCGCGACGGCGTCTGGGTCAAACGCCGGGCTCTCGAGCATTTGCACGAATGCGAGTGGGGGCACACCCGCGTCATTGGGGTTCACTGACCATGGCCCCTTTGAGCCGAAATCACAAGTTTCTGACTCCGGCGAACATAGCCGCAGCGCTCATCTGGCGCAAGACTTGTGTCAAGTAACTGAGGACACGCAAGGAGCCTGGCTATGGCAGTTGTCACATTTGTCTCCCACGGCGGCGAGAAGTATGAGGCGCCTCTCGAGGAAGGTCAGTCACTGATGCGGGTCGCGACCAACAATGCGGTGCCCGGCATCGACGGCGACTGCGGAGGCGAAGCCGCGTGCGGCACCTGCCATGTGATCGTCGATCCGCAATGGTCCGATCGGGTCGGCCTCTCCGGGGCCAATGAAGAGGAGATGCTCGCGATGAACCCCGAGCGTCAGCCGACCTCCCGGCTGTCCTGCCAGATGCAGGTCTCTGAGGCGTGGGACGGTTTGATCGTCCATCTGCCCGAGTTCCAACTGTGATGACGAAAGAGAGGTGAGACGTGAGCAATATTCGCGAGGCAGTCACTGCCAAGGCTCAGGCAACAATTCCGATGGACCGAATAATCCAGGGCGCCCACCTCTACGACAGAACGCGGCGCTGGGTCACCGGCACCAACGGTGAAAAAATCTTCATCGAGCGACCGATCCCGCCGGCTGACGAGGTTGAACTGACCGACATCGACCTTAGCAATCCTTTCCTCTATCGTCAGGGTCGCTGGAAGTCCTATTACGAGCGCCTACGCAACGAGGCTCCCGTGCACTATCAGGCCCACAGCGCGTTCGGCCCGTTCTGGTCGGTGACGCGGCATGCCGACATCGTGGCCGTCGACAAGAACCACGAGGTCTTCTCCTCCGAGCCGTTCATCGTCATCGGGAGCCCGCCGCGCTTCCTCGACATTGCGATGTTCATCGCGATGGACCCCCCAAAACACGACCGGCAACGGCAGGCTGTCCAGGGTGTGGTCGCACCGAAGAACCTGCGTGAGATGGAGGGCCTCATCCGCGAGCGGGTGGTAGACGTGCTCGACGCTCTGCCGCTTGGCGAACCGTTCAACTGGGTGCAGCACGTCTCGATCGAGCTAACCGCGCGCATGCTGGCCACGCTGCTGGACTTCCCGTTCGAGCAGCGGCGCAAGCTCGTCCAATGGTCCGATCTCGCCACCTCCATGGAGCAAGCCAACGGTGGGCCCTCGGACAACGACGAGATATTTCGCGGCATGGTCGATATGGCTAGAGGTCTCAGCGCTCACTGGCGGGACAAGGCAGCCCGGACAGCTGCCGGAGAGCTGCCCGGCTTCGATCTGATCACCATGTTGCAGAGCGACGAGAGCACCAAGGACCTGATCGATCGCCCGATGGAGTTCTTGGGCAACTTGGTATTGCTGATCGTGGGTGGCAACGATACGACCCGCAATTCCATGAGCGGTGGTGTTCTGGCGCTGAACGAGTTCCCTGACCAGTTTGAGAAGCTGAAGGCGAACCCCGAGCTGATCCCCAACATGGTCTCGGAGATCATCCGGTGGCAAACCCCGCTCGCGCATATGCGCCGGATCGCCAAGGCCGACACTGTGCTCAACGGGCAGTTCATCCGCAAGGGCGACAAGGTCCTGATGTGGTACGCCTCGGGCAACCGCGACGAGCGCGTGTTCGATCGGCCCGATGACCTGATTATCGATCGGGCCAACGCCCGTAACCACATCTCCTTCGGTTTCGGCGTGCACCGCTGTATGGGTAACCGGCTGGCCGAGATGCAGTTGCGGATCCTGTGGGAGGAGCTGCTTCCGCGGTTCGAGAACATCGAGGTCGTCGGTGAGCCCGAGTACGTGCAGTCCAACTTCGTGAGGGGGATCAGTAAGCTGATGGTCCGCCTCACCCCGAAAGGTGGCGCATGACCGTGCAGCGAGCGGTCATCGCGGGGGCCAGCCACGCGGGCACCCAGCTCGCCGCCAGTCTTCGCCGAGAAGGGTGGGACGGCGAAATCGTCCTCGTCGGCGATGAGTCGGCGTTGCCCTACCAGCGGCCCCCGCTGTCCAAGTCGTACCTGGCCGACAAATGCGAACTGGCCGAACTCGCGATCCGCAACTCGGATTTCTACGCCAAGCAGCGGATCCGACTCCTGGATGCGACGGTGGCGGCGGTCGACCGCTCGGCTGGTCATGTCGTGCTGAGTACCGGCGACGCACTGCCCTACGACAAGCTCGCGCTGTGCACTGGCGCCCGGCCTCGTCGGCTCCCCACCCCGGGAGCGGACCTGGCCGGAGTCTTCTACCTACGCACCGCCGCGGACGGCGAGATGATCCGAGAGGCCGCCGGCCCCGGGCGTCGGGCGGTGATCGTCGGCGGCGGCTACATCGGACTGGAGACAGCCGCCTCGTTGCGTGCACTGGGTCTGGAGGTCACCCTGCTCGAGGCGACCGGGCGCGTCCTTGAACGGGTCACCGCCCCGGAGGTATCGGAGTTCTTCGACCGGATCCACCGGGAGGAGGGCGTCAACATCCGGACGGGCACGCTGGTCGAGGCTCTGTCCGGCGACGGCAGGGTCCGCGAAGTAATCCTGGCCGGTGGCGAATCAATTCCCGCCGACCTCGTCATTGTCGGCATCGGCGTGGAGCCGAACACCGAGCTCGCCGCCACCGCGGGCCTGGTCGTCGACAACGGCGTCGTGATCGACGATCAGGCCCGGACTAGCGACCCCGACATCGTGGCCGCCGGGGACTGCGCCAGCCACGACATGGCCCGTTACGGCCGTCGCATCCGCCTGGAGTCCGTGCCGAGCGCGGCCGAGCAGGCCAAGGTCGCCGCCGCGACCGTCTGTGGGAAGTCCAAGAAGATAGCGGCCCTTCCATGGTTCTGGTCAGATCAATACGACCTCAAGCTCCAGATCGCCGGTCTCAACACCGGGTACGACGAGGTCGTCCTCAGCGGCGACCCGACCCGGGAGCGCGACTTCACCTGCTTCTACCTCCGTGCCGGCGAGCTTCTTGCCGCCGACTGCATCAACCGTCCCCGCGACTTCATGTTCAGCAAGCGGGTCATCACGCAGCAAGTCGCCGTCGAACGGGCCGAACTGGTGCTCGCCGGCTCGGACTGAGGTGCCGGCGGTGCGTAGGCGGTGGGAACGACGACGGCGGATGCGACGCGTGTCTTGGAGAGGTACTTCAGTGACAATTGCCATCCAGCCCCGCTGGCAAAGGAACGCTAGCGGCTGCCCGGCGGTCGCCTTGGCGCAGCGCATCAGGACCTAGTGGGGTTTCCCAACGAGCATGACGATTCTTTCCGGAGGAGCAGCGTCAGAAGTCGGTGCCTGTTCTGTTCTGTTCTGTTCTGACAATGAGGTTAGTTGAGGTTGACGGTGGCGGTATTTAGGGACGAGGACGAGGTCTATGCCTTCCTGGGCGGGATCTTTCGGCGGGGTTTGGAGAAGGAAGGTCTGGCGGACAAGCTCGCGAATTCGGGTGTGGTGTTGCGGGTGCATTACACAGATCCGGATGCGGTTGTGACGGTGGACATGCCGAACAAGGTGGTGGAGACCGGAGCGGCCAGTACCGCGGTGCCCAACGTGGAGTTGTTCATGTCGGCAGACACGGGGAACAAGTTCTGGTTGGGGAAGGTGAACTTGACGATGGCGATGGCCAAGGGAACGGTACGTGCGAAAGGTCCGGTGCCGAAGTTGATCAAGTTGATCCCGCAGGCCAAGAACCTGTTCCCCGAGTACCGGTTGATGCTGGAGAGCCAGAATCGGCAGGACCTCATCGATGCGTGACCCTCGCCTCACCGCGGGCTGTAGGGCGGGTGTGCGATGAGGAGCACGATGCAGGACGTTGCGTTGACTGTGCCCGCGATCGTGGCCCATGCTTCGGCAGTTCATGGCGATCGCGAGGTGCTGACTGCGCGCGGACCCCGGCAGATCTCTGGGGTGTCCTATCGCGAGGTGGGTGAGCGTGCGGCACGGTTGGCAAATGCTCTGCGCCAGATCGGCATCCGTGGAGATGAGCGTGTCGCGACGTTACAGTGGAGCAACCAGGAGCATCTGGACTGTTACGCGGCGGTGCCGTCGATGGGCGCGGTGCTGCATACGTTGAACCTGCGGCTGCCGCCGGAACAGCTGACGTGGATCGCCAATCATGCCGAGGATCGGGTGATCATCGTCGACAGTACGGTGCTGGCCCTTTTGGCGGCGGCGTTGCCGTCGATGACCTCGGTGCGCACGGTGCTAGTGACCGGAACCGGCGATCTTGCCGCGGTCGAGGGGTGCGGAAAGGACGTCCTACGGTACGACGATGTGGTGGCCGCCCAGTCGAGTACGTTCGACTGGCCCGACGTCGACGAGCAGTCGGCCGCAGCGATGTGCTATACGAGCGGTACCACCGGGCACCCGAAAGGTGTTGTCTACAGCCATCGTTCGACGTGGTTGCACTCGCAGGCGGCGTGCACCTCGAATGCCTTGGGCATCGGTCATGACGACACGGTGTTGGCGATCGTTCCGATGTTCCACGCCAACGCGTGGGGGTTGCCGTATGCGGCGATGATGGCCGGCGCGCAGCTTCTGCTGCCTGACCGTTTCCTGCAGGCGGGGCCTCTAGTGGAGATGATCGAGGCGGTGCGACCGACGATGGCGGGGGCGGTGCCGACGATCTGGACCGATGTTCTGCACTACCTGCGCGACAATCCCGGCCATGACGTGAGTTCGCTGAAGATGGTGGCCTGCGGTGGTTCGGCGGTTCCGCGGTCGTTGATGACCGCCTATGACGAGCTGGGCATCCGCATTGTGCAGGCTTGGGGGATGACTGAGACTTCCCCGCTGGCCTCGGTCGCTCTGCCGCGGAGTTCTGATACCCCGGAGAGGTCGCTTCACCTGCGCGCAACCCAAGGCCGGGTGGTGGCCGGTGTGCAGGCCCGCATCGTCGATGACAGCGGTGCAGAACAACCGTGGGACGGAAAATCGGTGGGGGAGATTCAAGTCCGCGGCCCGTGGATCACTCAGTCGTATTACGAGAATGACAGTCCGGCGGCGTCGCCGGACGGGTGGTTGCGTACCGGGGACGTCGGGACGATCAGCGCGGACGCGTTCATCGCGCTGACCGACCGCTCCAAGGATGTCATCAAGTCCGGGGGCGAATGGATCTCCTCGGTGGAATTGGAGAACGAGTTGGCCGCTCACCCTGCGGTGCGCACCGCCACGGTGATTGGAGTGCCCGACGACAAGTGGCAGGAACGGCCGCTGGCGGTGGTCGTCCTGGCTGCCGACCGCACCGCCACCGCGGCGGAGCTGACCGAATTTCTGCGTGCGCGGGTGGCCAAGTGGTGGCTACCGGAACGGTGGGCGTTCGTCACCGACATTCCGCTGACTTCCACTGGCAAGTTCGACAAGAAGAAGCTGCGCCGCCAGTTCGGCGACGGTGACCTCATCATCGAGACGCTGGCGTGAATCATCAATCCACTGCGACCGAAACACTGACGTTAAGGAGACACACATGAAGACACGTGCTGCAGTGCTGTGGGGCCTAGGAGAAAAGTGGGAAGTCGAGGACATCGAGTTGGATCCTCCCGGCCCCGATGAAGTGCTCGTCCAGCTGACCGCGACCGGGTTGTGCCATTCCGACGAACACCTCGTGACCGGCGACCTGCCCATTCCGCTGCCCGTCGTCGGTGGCCACGAGGGTGCCGGCACCGTGGTCGAAGTGGGTGCGGGTGTCGAGAACGTCGCCGAGGGCGATTCGGTGATCCTGACGTTCCTGCCGTCGTGTGGGCACTGTTCCTATTGCGCGCGGGGGATGGGGAACATGTGCGACTTGGGTGCCGCGCTCATGATGGGACCCCAGATCGACGGCACTTACCGTTTCCATGCCCGGGGTGAGGACGTCGGCCAGATGTGCCTGCTGGGCACGTTCTCGGAATACACCGTGGTCCCCAAGGCGTCTCTGGTCAAAATCGACCAGGGGACACCGCTGGACAAGGCGGCGTTGATCGGGTGTGGTGTGACGACCGGGTACGGGTCGGCGGTGCGCACCGGTGAGGTGCGTGCCGGGGATACCGTGGTAGTGATCGGAGCCGGTGGCATCGGCATGAATGCGATTCAGGGTGCCCGCATCGCGGGCGCGTTGAACATCGTGGCTGTCGATCCGGTGGCGTTCAAGCGTGAACAAGCCGGCGGTTTCGGTGCGACGCATGCCGTTGCCACGATCGACGAGGCCTGGTCACTGATCAGTGACATCACCCGCGGCAAACTCGCCGATGTCTGCGTCTTGACCACCGATGTCGCCGAAGGGTCCTACATCGGCGAGGCGCTGTCCTTGGTCGGTAAACGCGGCCGTGTGGTCGTTACCGCGATCGGGCACCCCGAAGACACCTCGATGTCGGGTTCACTGCTGGAATTGACGCTGTATGAAAAGCAGATCCGCGGCGCTCTGTACGGTTCGTCGAACGCCGCCCACGACATCCCGCGGCTCGTCGAGCTCTACAACGCCGGACACCTCAAGCTGGATGAGCTGATCACCCGTGAGTACACCCTCGATCAGATCAACGAAGGCTACGCGGATATGCGATCGGGCCGCAACATCCGAGGACTCATCCGATTCTGATAAAGCAGCCGAAGCGCGGGAGCGCGACCACGGGAGCAAGCGAGCTGAGTACAACGGTTGAGTGCTGCGCGTCTGTGGCTCTTACCGTTGACGTGTTGATGCAGGACTAGCGATCGAAAGTCAATGTGCCCCATCGCCATAGGCGGTCGAGATGCGCGGCTGAGGTTGGCTGCGGTCACGCGTGTTGGTGTTGGCACCTACTGTCAGCCGGGAAGCCGTGATGAAACGTAGCTTTTGACGAGTCTCAACAGTGCTACTGACAAGGAAGGAAGCGGCGATGACGAGGATTCAAATTCCCTATCCCCATAGGAGGGGAGGGCACTGTGGTTCCGGTGCGCTTCGTGACCTTACTGAATGGGCCCAACTCGGATGGGGGACAGAAGCACTCAGTGAAGGATTGGTCTTCACCCTCGGCGGAGCCTTGGACTTCTCGTACGTCCGCTCTACGCAGTTGTTCCCCCAGGTGTACCTGGTAGGACGAGGAAGCGACCTGGAACAGGATTACCTCTCCCGGGTTGGCGCAAAGTTCGTCGTGCGATCGACCGATGACCCGGACGTGGGATGGGCATTTGTGACCGACGAAATCGACAAAGGTCGACCCGTCATGGTCTGGGCTGACATCGGCGAACTTCCTTACCTGCGCGTCCGATTGCACATGAGCCGTCACGACATTGTCATCACCGGATACGATGACGAACAACGGGTCGCCTATGTGGTCGATAATGACCGCGAGACAACCCAGACGGTGGCCTACGACGACCTACGCCGGGCGCGGTCCTCGGTCGGGTTTCCCACACCTACCCGGCACACCACATATCACGTCGACTGGCCAGAGCGAGTGCCAGACCTTGGGCCGATCGCGGCCGCTGCACTCGCCGCGAGCGCAGCGTTCATGCGCGGCGGTGCCGTAGGTGCGCCGCTACTGCGCATCGAGGCAGCTGAAGTCGAATCTTCCGGTTTGAAGGGTGTGCAGGACTTCGCCGATGACGTAGGGCATTGGCCAACGCTGTTCGATGACGATGCCCTGACCGCGGCATTGTTCGGGCTCGGGGCGTTCATCGAGAAAGCCGGTACCGGCGGCGGGCTCTTTCGTACGCTGCAGGCAGACGGTTGCCAGAACATCGCCGATCTCCTAGATGACGCCGCCACTGCCGAAGCGGCTGCCGCGGCCCGACATGCTTCCAAAGCGTGGTCTACGCTTGCGGCCGCAGCCACGGATGCCGGCACATCGCTACGGAGTCGTAGTCTAGCTGCGGCCAAAGTCGCCGCGACGATCCCGGACGCCGAAACGCGCCTCGTCGAAGCCCTCGAAACGGCCAGTCGATCCGTTGGCACTGTCGATACCGGCATCGAAGCTCATCTGAAAGGCTATCCGTGAGTGGCACTTCAAATCAATCGAGTTTCCTGAAGACTACTGGTTTCTCGATTGGCAGCATGACGATGTTCAGCGCTTCGCCCAGAACGCGGTCGGTGACGTTCGTGACCCTTGTGCAGAAGGCGAGGTTGACCGTCACCGCTGTGGGGGACAGGATTTGGTATGACCCCTATAGCACCGACGACGACCCCGAGCATTATCGGGCGAGCTATGCGGCGACAGCGTCGAGGGCGTATTGCGGGGCAGGACCAAATGGCTGATAGTGACGGAACTGGAAGGTGTACCGCAGCGATGATCTCGGCGGGCTAACGAGTCCTTTACATACTCTTCGGGCGATCAGCCCAGCCGACGTCGGCGCAGTTCTTCAGTCGCATGGTGGTCCATGCACTGCGTGGTCCTATTTAGGAGGATTTCGTCATCGACGAGCAAGCGGAAGAAGATTCGGCCATCGCGTGGTGGCATAACTTTCAGAATCGTGTTATCGCCGCCGACGGCGACTACCTCGATGCGCACCATCCGTGGTGCCTTGGTTGCGGCACAGACAATCCGCACGGTCATCGCCTGCGAGCGCGTCGGCGTGGCGACGGGGTGGGCGCCAGGCATATCTTCGACGGCCGACATCGCGGCGCACCCGGGATCGCACACGGCGGCGCAGTCATGACGGTTCTTGACGACACGGTGGGCATGCTGCTCTACGTCGTCGGTGAGATGGCCGTCACCCGTAAGCTCGACACCGAGTTCTTCGCGCCGGTATTGCTGGGGGTTCCCTACGAGGTCAGCGCGGAGCTCGTGTCCAGAACCGGCCGGAAACTCGAAGTGCGGACAGAATTGCGCGAGGAAGCCACCGGCCAGCTGGTCGCGTCCGCGTCCGGGTTATTCGTCGTCGTCACGCTGGATCACTTCACTAGCTCCATACAGAAGGCGTCGTCAATACGCTGCACTGCGCGACCACCCTGGGAAGGATGACTCAACCCGTAAATCTGCTCATTTTTCAACCGGCGCAGGCTGCTCAGGATTGAACCGGGGCCGACAGGGGGTTTGCTAAGCAAACGCGTACTCGACCACATCGTGGTGTACCAGCCTTCGGTAGCGTGACGCCGCAGCGTGTCGGCGAAAATACCGCCGGTCTCATCTGTTGTGGCCCGCCGGGGAGTTGATATCGACCTGGATGTGCGAAGCGGCCGGGTCAGGTTTCTGGCCGAGGGTATACAGGCCAAGACTGCCGAGAAAACCCGCACAATGCTCGATAAGCACTTCGGTCGATAGGTTTAGTTGTCCGTCTATCCAGCGACGGAGAATCTCGAACAGGCCCCCGACACCGTAGGTAGCGGCGAGATCTGCGACCTGAATCACCTCGCTGGGTATATCGAGATGCAGGCGGGCCTCTCTGAGGACGAGCTCCGCAAATTCGGACATCAGTTCGCTTCGCAGCTGCCGAAGCAGGGGTTCAGCGCCCGATTCGACAAACAATATGCGGGCCATGCTGGGATCGTTCTCGATCATCTGAACCAGGGCCTTTATCGGAGCGTAAGCGAGTTCTTGAGGAGCAACGGTGTCATCCGGTATCGCCTTGGTGATCACGGCTTGGAAGGTGGTGGAGATCTTGGTGAACATCGCACGCAGGAGCGCGTCTCTGTCGCGAAACTGCTGGTAGAAGTACCGGCTCGTCACTCCTGACTCCGTACACACAGCGGTCACGGTGCACGCGGCGGCTCCCTGCTTGCCCATGAGCGCGACCGCGGCGTCAATCAGCAGTGCGCGGCGCTGCGCATCGCGTTGAGTTGCGGACAGCCCGCCATAAACACGTGCTGGACTCATGCCCTACATTCTGGCAGTCTCATGTGACAAGGCCTAAAGTCAGATCACGCAACGGAGGAAGGACCCCGTCAAGATGCCGGAAGATCGAGCCTCGACCAAGAGCCGTGTATTGCCAAAACCCCGGCGCGTTCGTTTCCCCATGCCCACCTCCACGAAGCGGCGACACTTCGTGGATGGCGACCTGGTGATGAGCCATTTCATCTCGGTGCTTTCTGCGACCTTCCCGGAAGGGGAAGACTTCTTCATCCGCTCGGTCAAGTATTTCCAGAGTTCCATCGACGATCCCCAATTGCTGACAGCGGTCAAGGGTTTCATCGGGCAAGAGGCCACACACCGACACCAGCATCGGCTCCTCAACGAACGGCTCCAGGCCATGGGTTATCCGACCGCGCGGATCGACCGCCACGTCGCACGCCTGATCAAGCGATTGGAGCGGCGCTTTTCGCCAGAAATGCGGCTGTCGATGACCTCTGCATTGGAGCACTACACCGCGACGCTCGCTGAAATCATTCTCACCAGCGATGACGCGCAGAAGCTCATCGGACAGACAGAGGTTCGACCGATTCTGCTGTGGCATGCGTTCGAGGAGTCGGAGCACAAAGCCGTCGCCTTCGACGCCTATCGGCTGATTGGAGGCACCGAGCGCACCCGCGTACGGGGCATGCGGATCGCCTCTGCAATTCTGTTCGGCGAACTCATTCTGCAGACTGCGCTGTCGATGGCCTCTGACAAGGCCTCGTATAACCCGGTCACGTTGGTGCGTAGCCTACGTCGCTTCAGTCGCACCCCGATGTTCACCGCCGATGCGCTGCAGCGATTCCGTTCGTACAACCGCCCCGGCTTCCACCCTGATGATTGGGACAGCACCGCGGTCCTGGAGCGATGGAGCAAGGAACTGTTCGACCAAGACGGCTCACAGAAGGTCATCGCTCAGCCGGGGTAGCAAAAGTGCGTGAGGAGGGCGACGCAGAAAGACACTGTTTCTGCGTCGTTCCTCCAAACAATCGACAGCGCGCCTGTCGTCACGGATTGGATGCCCGGTGGCGGGTCAAGGCGACAGTCATACAGACAAGTGCAGTCGGCCTCGAAACTCACGGAAAGGTTAAGCCTCAGCCGCTGACGACGTAGCGTTGAGCCAAGGTTTCAGCCAGTCGGCTCGTGTGCGCGACCACTTCCTTTTCGGTCACCGCGAGCAAACCGGAGTGCCAGGCCGTGATGACTTCGACGAACCCCCCCACCGCAACCAAAGTGTCCATACGAAGGGCCGTCTCGTCGGCGTCTTCTCTGAGATGTGGCCGGCTTGCCTCGACGACCAACTGCGTTGCCTCCTGCAGCGCCACAGCGCGGCGATCTTGCAGCGGTGAGCTACCTACATGCTGAGCGAGGAGGATGTGCGCCCGGCCAGGATCGCGTGCGATCCGGTCGACCACGATGGCGATCGCCGCGGTGATGGTTTCGATCGGCGGCCGATCCACACGCTCGTCGAAGAGCGCGGAAACCTCGCCGAGCATGTCATTGCGAACGCCATCCCACGCTGCGACGAGAAGATCCTCGCGCGTCTTGAAGTCCTCGTAGAAGTATCGATCGTTGAGCCCTGTCCGGGCGCACACGCCGCGCATAGTCACTGCGGCCCAACCGCTCTCACTCCAAATCTCGGTCGCAGCCTCGATCAATTGCTGCCGTCGCTCTGCTCGACGCTCAGCACCGGTCCGACCACCCCAGCGCGTGTTTCTCGACCGCACATCAAACATCTTGACAAAACGTCGGGCTCACGACCAAACTGGTGGCATGCGACACCAATGGTGGCTGATGCCCCCAAATCAATGGTCTCCCGCACCGGAAATCAGTGTCGCGATCCGAAAGGCAAGCAGATGAGGTTCTTGCCGTTCGGTAGTTCACCAGGTAGAACCCACCGCGCCCACGCAGTAGTCACAGGCGCAGGGAGCGGTATCGGCCGCGCGTTCGCCGTTGAGCTTGCACGCCGAGGTGGACGTGTTGTGTGTGCGGACAAAGACCCCATCACTGCGAAAGAGTCGGCCGAGTTGGTGAGGCAGGCCGGCGGCGAGGGTTTCGACGTCGTATGCGACGTCACCGACCTTGAGCAGGTCCGTAACCTCGCTGATGCCAGTGAAGACTGGTTTGGCAAGGCGGCGAGCCTGGTGATCAACAACGCCGGAATCGGTGCGGGCGGCAATCGCATCGGCGCTACGTCGGTCGAGGACTGGAACGCTGCGATTTCTGTCAACCTTTGGGGTGTTATCTACGGGTGCGAGACTTTCGTTCCCCGGCTCCGGAGCAACGGCCGTGGCGGAGTGATCAATGTGGCGTCCGCCGCGAGTTTCGGCTCGGCGCCCCGAATGGGGGCATACAACGTGAGTAAGGCCGGAGTGCTCGCTCTGTCCGAGACCTTGGCGGCCGAACTGAGCGGTACTAACGTCAATGTCACAGTGCTTTGCCCCACCTTCGTCAAGACGAACATCGCCAAAAATCCTCAGATTGAGGAGTCGGCGGCGAAACTCGCGACCAACCTGATGAGGTGGACCGGCATTTCGCCGGATCAAGTGGCTCGAACGACCTTGAACGCGCACGATCGCGGACAAATCTATGTAGTGCCCCAACTGGACGCGAAAATTTTGTGGCAACTGAAAAGAGCTTTACCCGGTCAGTTTACGCGGGCGTTGGGGCTGGTGGAGCGCGTGGCCTCATGGAACGATCCAGCCGAACAGAGGGAGCAGTGAAATGGCGTTCGCATATAGCGACATGCTCGAGACGATCAAGAACAAGCAATGGGCTCTCGCCGATATCGATTGGGGCGCCCCTGGTGCGGAGTTGATCACCGACGAACAGCGTCCCAAACTCAAGCAATTCATGTCCGACGTGGTGTGGATTGAGCATGTCGGAGCGCGCGCCTTTGCTGCGATGGCCCCGAAGGCGCCCTTCGAAGCGCTCGGAGACATTTACCGTTACTTTCACGCCGAGGAGCAGCGTCACGCCAACGCCGAACTTGCTCTGATGCGTCGCTGGGGCATGATCGAGGAAGGCGAAAAGCCTGTACCGAATAAGAACATCCGTCTCGTGATCGAGTGGCTAGATCGGTACGCTGAGGCTCTTCCTCTGACTGTCATCGGCGCCGCGATTCCCGCACTGGAGACCGCGCTGGACGGGGCCCTGCTGAAATTTCTCCTTGATGAGGTCGACGACCCAATTTGCGGGGAAGTATTCAATAAGGTCAACAGCGACGAATCGCGGCACCTTGCAGTAGGTTTTCAAGTCCTGAATGACCTCGGCGCCAGTCCCATGCGAATCCATGCAATCCAAACGGTCGGCGCTGTGATGGACCCCCGTATTCTCACTGGCGCGTTGCTGTATATACCGCTTCTCACGCGCATGTTGATGAATCTCAACGCGATGGGGCTATCCGAAGAGAAGCTGTACAACGCGGTGACGCGATATGGCAATGTCGGGGACCGCAGTGAGCACACGCGGAGGGTGCCTGGATATCACATCTTGAAGGCCCACATGTCCTCCTCGATCAAGCGGTCCCAACCCCTTCACTTCGTTTCCCAGCGCTTAGGCAATGCGATCGACATCTTCCCCGTGCAAGTACTCGGGCGACCGCCTTCATGGACGGATGAACTGACCTATGAACCGGTCGCTAAATGACGGACACGGTAACGACTTTGATCGTCGGCGCCGGCTTCGCGGGTATCGGTACGGCGATGAGAATGCTTCAAGCGGGCGTTAACGACTTTGTCATCTTGGAGCGATCACATCGCGTCGGGGGCACCTGGCGTGACAACACTTACCCCGGCGCCGCCTGCGACATTCCGTCATTGCTGTACTCCTACTCGTTCGAGCCGAACCCAGGCTGGACTCGCGCATACTCGGGGAGCGCAGAGATCCTCGCCTATATCGACGCGATTGTCGCGAAATACGATCTTGGGAGGTTCATTCATTTCGGTGCGGACGTGAGTGCACTGGAATTCGACGAGGATGCCGGAGAGTGGGTTGTCGACACGACCGGCGGCAGGCGGTATCGGGGCCGTTCAGTCGTGATGGCTAGCGGACCACTTGCTGACGCCAGTTTCCCGGATATTCGTGGCATCGAGTCGTACGAGGGGAAAAAGATTCACAGTGCTCGGTGGGACCACTCCTATGACATGAGCGGTAAGAGGGTGGCGGTTATCGGGACCGGGGCGAGCGCTGTGCAGATCGTTCCCGAATTGGTCCAGTTGGCGGCGTCGGTCAAGGTGTTTCAGAGGACGCCCGGCTGGGTCCTACCGAGGGTGAATTTCCGGCATCCGGCCTGGGCGCGTTCGACTTTCAAGCGCATGCCGGCAACCGAACAGGCCCTACGAGGTGCGTGGTTTTGGGCGCATGAGGTCATGGCCGTGGGCATGGTTTGGGATACCGCTGCCACATCTGTCATCCAAGCGGCCGCGAAGGCGAATCTGCGTCGGCAGGTGAAGGATACCTGGTTGAGACGTCAGCTAACACCGCAGTTCAGACCTGGGTGCAAACGCATGCTTATGACTAACGACTATTACCCTGCTCTCCAGGCCGATAACTGCAAACTCGTCAGCTGGCCGATCGCCACACTGGCTCCGAACGGAATTCGAACCGCCGACGGCATCGAGCATGAGGTGGACTGCATAGTATTCGCGACAGGCTTCGATGTGTGTAAACGCGGTACGCCATTTCCGATCCTGGGGCGCGACGGGCGAAAACTCGAAGACGCGTGGTCTGAGGGGAGATTTGCCTACAAGAGCGTGAGTGTGGCCGGGTATCCGAATTTGTTCTTCACTTTCGGGCCTAATTCCGGTCCTGGCCACAACTCCGCTCTTCTATATATGGAGGCGGCAATCGATTACATCGTAAAAGCGATCGAGCTCTTGCGCGACCAAGGTAACGGAGTCCATACCCTGGATGTGAAAGAGAATAGCCAAAACGCGTACCACTCCAATATTCAGCGGCGGTTACGACGCACGACATGGAACTCGGGTTGCAGCAGCTGGTATTTAACAGAGGATGGCTATAACGGCACGATGTATCCGGGCTTTGCGACTCAGTTCACCAGGGAACTGTCCCGTCTGGATATGCGGGATTACGATATCACTCGGCGTGACGATGCTGACCTGAAGTTGACACAAACACGCTGAACTGCAGCAGCGGATAGGGTAAACATCAAAGCGCACGTGAGGAAGTAATGGGTTCTGAGTCTGGGCAGCACTACGAAATTGTAATAGTCGGAGCCGGGTTTTCTGGGATTGGTACAGCGATCAGCCTGTTGAAGGCCGGATTTGCGGACTTTCTTATAGTCGATGACGCCGATGGCGTCGGCGGTACATGGCACTGGAATACGTATCCGGGAATAGCGGTCGATATTCCGTCCTATAGTTACCAGTTCTCTTATGAGATGCGAACATCCTGGTCACGTACTTACGCTCACGGGGATGAGTTGAAGGCTTATGCAGAGCGGTGTGTAGAAAAATACGGACTCCAAAATTACATCCGGTTCAACACGACTGTGGACGAAGCCTGTTTCGACGAAGGCGCCGCACTATGGCGGCTGAGCTGCTCCTCTGGTCAGAATCTGACCGCGCGTTTTGTGATAAATTGCTCTGGCGTTCTCAGTCGGCCGAAGTGGCCTGATATTCCAGGAGTGCGCGACTTCGCCGGCGTGACGCTGCATACGGCCAGATGGGACCATACGAAAGATCTCACCGGTAAGCGGGTGGCGGTGATCGGGACTGGGGCATCTGCGGTGCAGCTGATTCCCGAAGTCGCGAAGATCGCATCAAGTCTGACGGTCTTCCAGCGAACGCCGATTTACTGCTTGCCGAAGCCGGATTTCTCCATACCGAGCTGGGCCGCGACAGTGATGCGGTTGGTGCCAGGGGCACAACTGATGACGCGCACTGCGAGTCAGGCGTTCGTCGAGTTCACATTTCCCATCGCAGCTCATTTTCACTCGTTGATCCCTGTGTCGGACCTCATGGAAGAGGCGGCGAAACGCTATATGCGTCGGGCGGTCGACGATCCGGTGACTCGAGACCAACTCATTCCTCGCTATTCGTTGGGTTGTAAGCGACCGAGTTTCCACAATTCCTATCTCGCAACGTACAACCGTCGCAATGTTTCGCTCGAGACCAGCGGCATCACCCATGTCGACCATGCCTCGGTTCACACTGAAGATGGCAAGAGTTATCCGATCGATGTCATGGTCTTGGCCACCGGGTTCAAAGTGATGGAGTCGGGCAATATGCCGACTTATGTGCTGAAGGGACGCGGTGGAGTGGAGCAGTCTGCCTGGTGGGATGAGCACCGCCTCCAAGCCTTCGAGGGTGTGAGCGTCCCAGGGTTCCCGAATCACTTCAATATCTTCGGTCCCTATGGTTACAACGGCTCCTCGTACTTCACACTCATCGAGGCGCAAAGTCGGCATATCGTCCGCTGTCTTCGTCGTGCGCGCACGCTGAAGGCTGATTACGTAGAGGTCAGACAGCAGGCGAACGATCGCTACTTCGGTGACATGGTTAGCCGCCGACATCGACAGGTTTTCTGGCAGCCGAGCTGTTCCAATGCCAACAGTTACTATTTCGACAAACACGGCGATGTTCCGTTGCGTCCGTCAACTACCCTGGAGACTTACTGGCGTAGCCGCACCTTCCGGCTCTCCGATTACCGATTTGAACGTCGCGCAGAATCCGTTGGCGCACGGTGACCAACACTGATGCGGCGGACCGGCGCCCCAGTCTTGCAAGTCATTTCGTGGCAATGACTTCGCGAAACACACTGCGTCCGCTGTCGCAACTCATCCCGTCGAGCGCCCACGGCCTCGCGGTGATGGATCGCGTACTCCGGATGGCGCTTGTGGGATCGCGGCCCCGCCGAAGCGTGGCGGTTCGCACAATAGATACCGAGTTCGCCGGGAATCAGATACGCGGGGATTGGATCACTTCTCCTGCAGTCGATCCACACGCGGTTCCGTTGCTCTACATTCATGGCGGCGCCTACTCCATGTGCTCACCGGCTACCCACCGCGGCCTGCTCGGTGAACTTGCCTCCGCGAGCGGTCGGCCCATCTTTGCGGTGAGGTATCGGCTAGCTCCACGCTATCCCTTTCCCGCTGCCGCCGACGATGCACTGAACGCATACCGCTGGCTCGTCACAGGGCAGCCTTCGGCTTCCGGCGAACGCGGTGTTGCGGTGGCCGGGGACTCGGCGGGCGGCCAGCTCACGATGGCCACCGCCCTTGGCGCACGTAGTGACGGACTGCCGCTGCCGGATTCGATGCTTCTCATGTCTCCGGTCCTGGATCTGACATGTGAACTCGCGAGGGCACGCGAACTTCGCCGCCGTGATCCTTTCGCCTCTGCTCGGTCCGCGGCCCGCGCTCTTGACCTGTACGTGGCTGGTGCAGATCACCGCAATGAGCGAATCAGCGTGCTCGACGCAGACCTCAGGTCCATGCCACCGATCCTGATTCAGGTAGGCGGAAGAGAAATGTTGATCGATGACTCGAGGCATCTTGCCGACCGCCTCCGATCGGCCGGATCAAGCGTTGAGATACAGGTGTACCGGGGACAGATCCACGTGTTCCAAGCCATGTTCCGAATCCTGCCCGAGGCTCGTGAGGCGATCCACCGCGCTGGAAACTTCCTGAAAGCTTCGGCCCACCGGTGAAAGTGTTGGGACCGTGGATGCTCCACTGCCACCGCGCCATCAACTGCTTCTTAGCTGTCTCATGACAGGCGGCTTTGCGAGGGATCCTCGAGGACACGATCCGTCGATAGTGATCATCGGGGCCGGCGTCGCGGGTATCGCCATGGCCCATCAGCTGAAGAGGGACGGATTCACCAACTTCACCATGGTGGAAAAGGCTGCAGACATCGGCGGCGTCTGGCGCGACAACACCTATCCAGGAGCGGCTTGCGACGTGCCGTCAGCGTTGTACTCACTCTCGGACAAGCCCAACACTCGTTGGTCGAGACGTTATGCAGAACAGCCCGAGATACTCCAATATCTTCGCCGACTCGTCCTGGCCGACGGAATGGACCTGCATTTGCGCACGCGGACCGAAGTCGTCGAGATGACCTTCGATGAACAGGCCGGCCGTTGGCGTTTGGTGACCGGATCCAGCGAGACGATCTGGTGCGATGTCGTGATTTCGGCCGTGGGGCAGCTCTCGCGACCTCATACGCCGAATATTGCCGGCGAAGACACCTTCGAGGGGCCGCGTTTTCATTCGGCGCGTTGGGACCATTCGGTATCGCTGCGCGGCAAGGAAGTAGCCGTCATCGGGACAGGCGCAAGCGCGATACAGTTTGTGCCACGGATCGCACACGAGGCACAGCGCGTAACGCTGTATCAGCGCACGGCGCCTTGGATTTTGCCGAAGTGGGACAGCAGGTACGGACGTCTTCACCAACAGCTGATTAAGGTTCTGCCGCTGTGGCTGCGTCTTGAGCGTTTCGCGGTATGGCTGATTTTTGAAGTGCTCGCAGTGACGTTGGTCGACGCGAAGCCCTTGTCACGCATTCTCGGCGCGGTCGCCCGCTACCACCTCCATCGGCAGGTTGCCGATCCAATGCTGCGCCGGCAACTCACGCCATCAGATGCGCCGGGGTGCAAGCGGGTGTTGTTCTCGAATGATTACTACCCCGCGATTGCCAACGGTGAAGTCTCGTTGGTGACCAACGCGGTTGCGAAGCTTTGCGACAAGGGAGTCGTGACCGACGATGGCGTACTCCATCGCGCGGATGTCGTCATTTACGGAACAGGTTTCCGCGCTACCGACTTCCTCGCCCCGATGCGTGTTCGCGGCTGGGGCGGAGTGACTCTGGACGAGGTGTGGGGGACGCAGGCGCACGCATACCTGGGCATTACAGTCCCGATGTTCCCGAATCTCTTTCTCCTCTATGGCCCGAACACGAATGTCGGTTCCGGGTCGATCATTTACATGATCGAGTCTCAGGTCCGCTATGTCGGTGCCCTCATCAAGATTTTGGCGAGTGACCCAGGGCGTACGGTCGACGTCAGGCCAGACATCGAGCAAAGCTACAACACACGATTGAGCCGGCGGCTGCGAAGGTCGGTGTGGGCGCTTTGCGCGAGCTGGTACACGACCTCGAGTGGCGCGATCCCGACGAACTGGCCTGGGCCTACATTTGCCTACCGGATCCTCACCCGCAAACCACGCAGTCACGATTATCTATTCAGGCACGTTGAACGCCTTCAGTTAGACGGCCCGAGTGAGAACCGCGCGAGGCTGCGCAGATGATCCGGGTCGCAGGCGGTGTCTAACATTTCACTGTTAACTGTTCGAATATTGACATTCAGCACATCTATGTAAACTATTACCAGATACCCGTGCAGCAGAGCGCCCAGGAGGCATCGTGGCTAATCAGCTTCTCGCAATCACGCGTCACCCCAAGGAGCGGTTGACGTCTGTCCTGTTGGCGCCCGCCCCCCGCGTCGTCGATGACAAATGGCGACAGTGGAGTCGGGACTGGAGAGTCCGGGAACTTGCGCCGGCCCCCGCCGGATCTGGGCTGAGAGCCGTCCTAGGGGACGCTGGACTCCCGTTGCTGGGGCACACTGTCGACTACATCCGATTTGGTTCAGAATTCAGTCGGGAGCGTTACGAACGTTTGGGCTCGGTGTCGTGGATGGGCGCATTCGGTACCAAAATGGTGGTCATCGCCGGTCCAGACGCAACGCGTGAGGCGTTCACAAGCGAAGCCAAGGCCTTTTCTCAAGATGGCTGGTCCTTCCTGATCGATGCTTTCTTCCATCGCGGGTTGATGCTCATGAGCTTCGACGAACATTTGATGCACCGGCGCATCATGCAGGAGGCGTTCACGCGTCCTCGCCTGACCGGATATGTCGGGCAGGTGGCCCCGTGCGTTCGCGCAGCCGTGCCCGCGTGGCCGACCGGTCCGTCGGTCCGGATCTACCCGTTGTTGAAGAATCTCACCCTCGATATTGCCACGGATGTCTTCATGGGTGGCCGCGGCAAGGACGAGAGCGCTGCTGTCAACGAGGCGTTCGTGTCCACTGTTCGCGCGGCGAGTTCCTTTGTGCGAGTTCCACTCCCGGGCACCAGGTTCCGCGCCGGCGTGCATGGGCGGCGCGTGTTGGAGGACTACTTCTCCCGACACCTGCCGGCCGCGCGTGCAGGCGAGACCGACGATCTATTCGCCGCCCTCTGCCAGGCGACCACAGAAGACGGTGAACGGTTCTCCGACGAGGATGTGATCAACCACATGATCTTTCTCATGATGGCCGCCCATGACACCTCCACGATCACCACCACTGCTGTCACCTACTTCCTCGCTAAACATCCTGAGTGGCAGGAGAAGGCAGCGGCGGAGGCGCGGTCCTTCGGTCACGATTCGCCAGATATCGACGAACTGGAGCGGATGACGGTCCTCGATCTGATCCTCAAAGAAGCTCTGCGTCTGCTGGCGCCCGTTCCGCTGGTGATGCGCAAGACCGTCCGCGATGTCGCCATCGACGGCTATCACATCCCCCGTGAAACCTTGTGCGCAATCACACCCGCCGTAAATCACTTCGACCGCAGAATATGGAGCGACCCGGACCGTTTCGATCCGTCGCGCTTCGATGAGCCCCGGCGCGAGGACCAACAGCACCGATTCGCCTGGGTGCCGTTCGGCGGGGGGGCGCACAAATGCATTGGGATGCAGTTCGGCACACTCGAGGTGAAGGCAATCCTGCACCAGATGTTGCGTACCTACACTTGGACGGTCCCAAACGACTATCACGTGCGTTGGGACAACACCTCGCTGCCCATTCCCGTGGACGGACTGCCTGTGACGTTGCGGCACCGATGAGCGGTGAGAACTCGCCTTACCTGGAGCCCACGGAGTTCCTCGATTGGCAACATGAATCGGTACGCGACTTCGTTGCATCGGCGACCCGCGGCGCGGTCGACGACACCACGAAGGCCATAGCCATCTTCACTGCGGTCCGCGACTCGATTTGGTATGACCCCTACACCGTGACCGATGACCCGCATGCGTATCGCGCCAGCACCATCGCAACTGCAGACCGCGCTTACTGCGTCCCGAAGGCGGTGCTCTTGACGGCGGCCTGCCGAGCAGCAGGCATCCCAGCGCGGCTGGGGTTCGCCGATGTCCGAAACCACCTTCAGACCGAGACATTGCGTGAGCGGATGGGCGGTACCGACGTCTTCGTCTACCACGGATACAGCCTCATGCATCTCTGCGGTGTCTGGGTCAAGGCAACTCCGGCGTTCAATCGCGAGCTATGCGCACGGTTCGGCGTCCCGCCAATTGATTTCGACGGGCGCACAGACGCCCTGCTGCACGGGTTCGCCGGTGACGGCACACAACACATGGAATATCTGAGGGATCGAGGCGCCTTCGACGATCTACCGCTGGCAGAGATCCTGCAAGCGCTCAGAACCCACTACGGGACGCTCATAGGCGATGCGAGTCGCCATCCAGACCTGTTCGCCTGAAGGGCCGATGCGTAATGCACAGCACGATGCAAGACGTCCAGCTCACAATCTCGGCAATTGTCCGCCATGCCGCCTCCATTCACGGAAACAGCGAGGTGATCACCCCCGACGGAATTGGATACCGAAGTATGTCCTACCGTAGCGTCCTGGGGCGAGCGGGCCGACTTGCCAATGCGTTGCGCGGGCTCGGAATAACGGCAGATCAACGGGTGGCCACTTTTCAGTGGAGTAACCAAGAACATCTCGAGGCCTACTGCGCGGTTCCCTCCATGGGCGCGGTGCTGCACACCCTCAACATTCGTTTGGCTCCAGAGCAACTCGCGTACATCGCCAACCATGCCAGCGATCAGATCATCCTGGTGGATGCGTCGGTTGCGCCATTGTTGGCTAGTGCGCTACCAGCGATGGAGTCGGTGCATACGGTCATCGCCACCGGGGGCGGCGACCTCGCTCCGCTGCAGCGATGCGGGAAGACGGTGTTGCGTTACGAGGAGATCCTGGCGCAGCAACCGGAGACTTTCGATTGGCCCGAGATCGATGAGCGTTCCGCCGCGGCCATGTGCTACACCAGCGGGACTACTGGAAATCCCAAAGGTGTTGTCTACAGCCACCGTTCGACCTACCTACATGCACTGACCGCCTGCACGTCGAACGCCCTGGCAGTGAGCGAGGCCGACCGTATCCTGGCCATTGTCCCGATGTTTCACGCCAATGCGTGGGGACTGATCTACGCGGCGTTGATGTCTGGTGCGGACTTGGTATTACCCGATCGCCATCTGCAAGCCGCGCCGCTGGTGTCGATCATCGAAGAGACTCAGCCGACTATCGCCGGTGCAGTGCCGACGATCTGGAACGATGTCGATCGATACCTGGAATCGAATCCCGCCCGGGACATCTCCTCACTTCGGCTGGTTGCCTGCGGGGGATCGGCAGTCCCCGTCTCGCTGATGCGGGCATTCGAAGACAAGTACAACGTGCCTATCGTGCAGGCATGGGGCATGACCGAAACCTCGCCGCTGGCTACCGTCGCACGCGCAGCGCACGGAGTAGGCGAGACCCGTGCGTGGGAGATGCGCGAAAGCCAGGGTCGGCCGATGTGCGGTGTCGAGATCCGGTTGCGTGACGACCACAAGAAGACAGTGCCGTGGGACGGTCGATCAGCGGGTGAAATACAGGCGCGAGGCCCGTGGATCACCGGCGCCTACTTCGGCGACGATGATCCGGACAAGTTCGACGGAGGGTGGCTGCGCACCGGCGACGTCGGCCGGATCGACCCGGACGGGTATCTCACGCTGACCGATCGTGCGAAGGACGTCATCAAGTCAGGTGGAGAATGGATCTCCTCAGTCGAGCTGGAAAACACGCTGATTGGTCACCCGGCGATCTACGAGGCTGCGGTGGTGGCAGTTCCCGACGACAAATGGCAGGAAAGACCGCTCGCCCTGGTCGTGGTTCACCGTGGAGCCGAGGTCGACATCGACCGACTGCGCGCGTTTCTGTTGGACAAGGTCGCCAAGTGGTGGATCCCGGAGCGGTGGAGCTTCGTGTCTGAGATTCCCCGAACAAGCGTCGGGAAATACGACAAGAAGGCCATACGCGCGCGTCACTCCGCCGGCGAGTATCAGATCGAAACGTCCTAAGAAATCAAACCCATTGATATTGAACAGCCGAGAGGGAATCCTGTGACAGCATCAATTTCTCCCTGGATGAGCGCCGAATTGCTCGAGCTTCGTGACCTTGCCGCGAAGTTCTTCTCGACCGAATTGGCCCCACATGCGCAACGTTTCGCAGACCAGCACCAAGTTGACCGAGAATTGTGGCACAAAGCCGGCGAACTAGGCCTGCTCTGCATGTCCATACCCGAAGAATACGGCGGGGGAGGCGGCACATTCGCGCACGAAGCCGTCGTACTCGAAGAGCAAGCCCGAGTCGGGGACAGCTCATGGGGCGCAGGGCTGCACAGCGGAATCGTCGCGCACTACATCCTCCAGTATGCGGCCGAAGAACTACGGAGGCAGTGGCTGCCCAAGATGGCCTCAGGCGAAATGATCGGTGCTATCGCCATGACGGAGCCAGGGACCGGTTCTGATCTGCAGAGTGTCAAGACCAAAGCAATTCTTGACGGTGACGAGTACGTGATCACCGGCGCAAAGACCTTCATCACCAACGGTCAGCAAGCCGACCTGATCATCGTCGTCGCCAAGACAGATCCAAGTCAGGGCGCCGCCGGCATCTCGCTGATCGTCGCCGAAGCCGATCGACCCGGATTCCGGCGCGGCAAGGTCCTCGACAAAATCGGCCAACGCGGACAAGACACCTCCGAGTTGTTCTTCGACGACGTAAGAGTGCCCCGCTCGCACCTCCTGGGCGAGACCGAGGGTCAGGGTTTCATTCAGCTGATGACGCAGCTACCTCAAGAGCGGCTCATCGTCGCGGTTGGGGCGGTCGCGGCGATGGAACTTGCCGTGGAGCAGACACTCAAATACACCCGTGAGCGGGAAGCGTTCGGACGGCCCGTCTTCGGCTTCCAGAAGACGAAATTCATCTTGGCCGAAGCTGCAACCGAAACGCGCATCGCACGAGTATTTTTGGACTACTGCATCGACCTACACCTCGCGGGCCAACTCGACGTCCAGACCGTCGCCATGGCGAAATGGTGGACCACTGAGCGAGCGATGAAGGTGCTCGATGACTGTTTGCAGCTCCACGGCGGATATGGGTACATGACCGAGTACCCCATCTCGAGATTGTGGGTGGACCAGCGCGTGCAGAAAATCTACGCCGGCACAAATGAGGTGATGAAGGAAATCATCTCGCGTTCCCTATGACCCTGAACGATTAGCCACCTGCACATTACTCACCTGGGAGGATTGATGGCATCTACAGAGGTGCCATATCGCCACGAAATGGGTGGACATTGCGGATCGGGTGCCCTTCGGGAGTTGATACCAGATGCTCCTATCTTCAGGCAATGAGTTCTTCAGGCAATGAGTTCGTTGGTTCTTCTGCTGGGTTGGCGGAGGGCGTGGTAGATCTCGCGGGCGATGTACGCTTGATGCAGCGCATGATCTCGTTCTTGGTTTTGCCTTCGGCCAGGCGGTGAACGAAGTAGTCGCGGGTGGGCTGGTGACGGCGCATGCGCACCACCAGGATGACGTGCAGGGCACGGTTGGCGTCGCGATTGCCTCCCCAATTGAGCCGGTGGCGGATCGTTTTGCCGCTGGAGGCTTCCAGTGGGCTGACCCCGCAGAGTTTGGCGAAAGCGGCGTCGCTGCCGATCCGAGCGGGGTTGTCGCCGAGGGCGGTCAGCAGCGTGGCAGCGGTGTCGGGCCCGACGCTGTAGCTCGGGTGCGGCGGTGGCGGTGATGGTGTCGACGTGGCGTTCGAGTCGGGCGGCTGCGGTGTCGAGCTGGTGGCAACGTGCCGCCATCGACTTGATAGCAGTAAAGAAAGTTCTCACATCGCAGGCCAGCGGCGGTCAGGCGGGCGTTGGTCGCGCCTGCTGCCCGCGGCGTCTCGATGCGGCGAGGAGCGAGGACAGTCCTGGCTTGTCGTGGTGCCAGGATGCCGTGGCCGTTGAGATGTACAGCGCTCGTCGTCGTGTGCAAGCTTGTGTGGCGGCGGACGGAGGGCGAAGCGTAGCGAGCGGCGCGGACGGGAGCGCCAGCGGACGGGAGCAGAGGGAGTGTAGCGAAGCCCGCAGGTAGCCGCCGGTTCCTCGCGGGCTATGGCGGCCCGGGCTCCGCTGAGCATCAGTTGCGGGTCTGCGCCATGGCGATGGGACTCGTAGGATGGCGGTTGTGAGCGGGATGCTGGCGCAGCGTGCACGGCGAGAGGCCGAGACGCGACTGGTGGGGCAGCTGCGGCGGTTGGCGCATGTGCGGGGTGTCGCGACGACTGCCGAGCGGCTGAGTCGGCGGTTCGATGCCCAGACAGCGGACTCTTTGGTGGCAGCGGCGTGGCTGCACGATATCGGCTACGCACCGTCGTTGCGCCGGACCGGGTTTCATCCGCTCGATGGCGCAGAGTTTGCCCGGGCGGCGGGTTTTCGGGAGCTGGTCGCCTCCCTGGTGGCGTTCCATACTGGGGCGCACGCGGAAGCTGCCGAGCGCGGCTTGTCAGGTTTAGCGGCGTTCAGCGATCCGCCCAGCGATGTTCTGGATGTGTTGACCTTTTGCGATCTGACGACCGGGCCGGACGGGGCGCCGGTATCACCGCGAGATCGATTGATCGAGGTGTTGGGCCGCTATGGACCCGAGGACCCGGTGCACCGCGCGGTCGACGCGGGGCGCGACGAACTGTTGGCGGCGGTCCGACGGGTACGCGATTGGCTGTAAACCCAGCCGGTTAGCCGAGGTAGGGGCTGTCGCGGTGTTGCAGGTAGTGCTCGATGCGCAGTCGCATCGACGGGTGCATGTCCAGATTGGGGATGTCGTCGGGATCGGTCCAGGCGATGTCGGTGCTTTCGTGATCGATGGCCAGGGTACCGCCGAGAACCTTGGTGGTGAAGGACAGAGAGAACTGTTGGCGGACTTCGCCATCGGTGAACGCGACGACATGCTGCGGGTTGGTGTAGACACCGACAAGGCCGGTGACTTCAATGTCGAGCCCGGTTTCCTCTTTGACTTCCCGGACGGCGGTGTCGGCAATCGTTTCGCCGATGTCGTGTCCGCCGCCGGGTAGCGCCCACAGGGTGTTGTCGCGGCGTTTGATCAGCAGGATACGACCCTGTTCGTCGGTGACGATGGCCGAGGCTGACGGAACGACGCTGTTGGGCAGCGGGGCGTTGGGGTCGTTGTAGTAGTCGGTTCGCATAGGGTTCAGCCTTTCGCGCTGAGCGGTCTGGCGCGATCCCAGACCTGGGTGAAAGCGTCTTCGAGGGTGGCCCAGAGCCGTGGTTCGTGGTGGCGCGACAGCACAAGCACGGGGTTGTTGCGCCCGGGTGAGCCGTAGATGTGGAAGTTGACGATCATGGCGTCGTCGACCCGGAAGATCGACGTGTAGAGCGTGGTGTCGTGGGTGCGGATATCCAGCCCCGGGGTATCGGCATGCGGGGCGAGCAACTCCACGGACGTGCGGCAGCGGGCGATGACGGCCTCGCCGATGCCTTCCTCCTTGCCGCGCAGGATCGTGGTGGCAGTGTCAGGATCCCCGACGAGAAACCGCACCGCCACACCGCGGGCGGCGGCGTCGAGCAGAATGTCGAGGAAGCCGTCGAGGGTGTCAAACAGGAACGTGGCCGCCAGGACGAGGATGTCGATGCCGGTGGTGGCGTCGCCGAAATGCTGCTGCCACGTCGTGATCGGCAGCTGGGTGCGGCTGGCATACAGCGTCGCGGTGAACGGACCACCCAGCGACGTCGTCGCCAGCGCGCTCGCGGTAGGGGCAGGATACTGGTTGGGCCACAGGTTGTGCGGTGTGCAGCCAAGCAGCTTAGCGGCGCGGCGGGCGTTGTCCTCGCGGACGTTGTAGTCGATGTTGGCCAGCCAGCGGCGCACCGTCTTGATATCCACGCCCACCGCAGTGGCGAACCTCTGTGGGGAGAGTCCCTTGGCGTGCAGCCGTTGGGTGAGGCGATCGTTGGGGATCGTGGCGGCCTCGGCGTCGCCGTCCTGATCGCCCGTCGTCTCAGCGCACATCTTTCCGTGTCATCCCTGTCCATCCTCAGCGCGTGGTTCCTAGTTTGCCATGCGACTGCCGCCGCCCCGCGGCGGTGATGCCCGTCCGATGCCCACGGGCATGTCCCTGTCGTGTCCGAAATGTCTGCGGCAGTGTCGGCAATGCCTGCCAACGTCCCTCGCTACGTCCGCGATGTCCACGTGAACTGAGCCCAGCGCCGCAACGGGCGCAAACAGATCACGAAAGGAACAGCGGGACAATGCGTTTAAGAATCGACACATCAGGCACACGGTTCATCGTCACCCGAGCGGCCGAGCCGCGGCTGAACTTCGAGACCGGCAGCCCAAAAGTGGACACCGCCACCGGCGTGCCACTGTATGCCGCGCAGCTGTTGGCGTTGGATGACACCGGTGGTGAAGTGCTCAACGTCACCGTCGCCGGGGATCCGAAAGTGACAGTCACCCAACCTGTTTCAGTCGCGGGTCTGGTTGCTATCCCTTGGGCTCAAGGTGATCGCAGCGGCGTGGCGTTCCGTGCCGACGCCATCACCCCCACCAACCCCGCGGCTGCGCCGAGCGATCAAGCGTCCCGCGCGCAGAAATAACCCCATTTGCTGGGGCGCGGCGCTCGTGGGTGTCGCGCCCCAGCACGTGAGCTGCTATCGACCATTCACTCACCAGAGGGACGCCTGTCATGGCATCAAACTACAAAAACAGCAAGAACTCTCAATCCAACGACGACGACTGGATCACCGACCTCATCCTCTCACTGTTCAAAGCGGCCGGGTATCTGCTGTGGTGGGCGGTCCTGTTCCCGGCCATCAGCATCCCGATCATCGCCAGCGTGGCGATGGCCATTACCCATGGCTCACGCGCGGGTCTGATCATCGGTATTGCTTTCGCTGCCGCGTATGCGGGCTGGGCGTGGCTGGACCCGCGATCGTTTCACGGATGGGTCACCGAGCCGGTGCGGCGGCGCTGGTTGACCTGGTCGCGCTACACCCGCACCTGGCAATCGGTGTGCACCCTGCACGGCCTGACCGCCACACTTGGCGAACGCACCTTGGTGCCGACCTTGCAGTCGGTGCGCATCGGCAAGACGACCGACGTCCTGGCGCTGCGAGTGGTCACCGGCCACTCCCTGGCTGATTGGCACAAGCAATCGGAGGCGCTAGCCGCCGCCTGGCGTGCCGACCGGATCGCCATCCGCGCGACCGCGCCCGGAGAGCTACGCATCACCCTGATGCGCGGCGACGTGCTGGCCGACCCGATTGCCCTGCCCATGCCCACGACGGCGACTGCGGTGGATGTGGGGTCGGTGCGGGTCGGGATCACCGAAACCCGCCACTGGTGGCACCTACCTCTGCTTGGCCACCACCTGCTCGTGGCTGGCGCGACCGGCGCGGGGAAAGGTTCAGTGTTGTGGTCACTGATCGCTGGCCTCGCCCCCGCCGTGAAAACCGGACAAGTGCGGCTCTGCGTCATCGACCCGAAAGGCGGCATGGAACTGGGCGCCGGAGCACCCATGTTCACGGTGTTCACCCACGACGCCACTGGCACCACCCTGTACCTGCTGCGGCAACTAGTGGAGGTGATGCACGCCCGCGCCAATCGGTTACGGGGCAAGACGCGCATGCACACCCCGACTCCGACTGAGCCGTTATTCGTGGTGGTGATCGATGAGATCGCCGCGCTGACTGCGTATGTGACCGACCGCAAGGTGCGCAGCGAAATTGAACAGCTGTTGGGCCTGCTGCTCTCCCAAGGCCGGGCCGTCGGCATTTCGGTGGTGGCAGCGGTGCAAGATCCGGCCAAAGACACCCTGCCGGTGCGGCAGCTGTTTACCGTGCGAATCGGGTTGCGGTTGACCGAAGCCACCCAAACCACCATGGTTTTGGGCCAGGGCGCCCGCGACGCGGGGGCCGACTGCGATCACATCCCCGACACCACTCCCGGTGTGGGCTACATGATGATCGATGGCACGGCCCAACCGGTGCGGGTACGGGCATTTCACGTCGCCGACCACGACATCGCCACTCTGGCAGCACGATTCCGGCCACCTCGTGCCGCGACCCGAACCAACCAGTCCAACAGCGGGCGCACCGACACCGCCCGGGGTCAACGGTGACTACTGCAACGACAGCCCCCACGCTGGTGTTGCCCGGGGTTCCCGGCTCGATCGACACCAATGCGGTGGTGGATCAGATGGTGCGCCGCGCGTCCTCGACGGGGTTCGAATCGTGGTGGCGGCGCGCGGAATCTGTTGGCTTCTGCGCCCACCCCATCCAACTCAGAGGTACCGACGAGATAGGCCGCGATCGGGTGGTGTGGACACGGTGCAACAACCGCCGCGCTCAGGTATGCCCATCGTGCTCAGACCTGTACGCCCGCGACACGTGGCAGCTCGTGCACGCTGGCACCGCCGGCGGCCACCACAACATCCCCGCAGCAGTGGCCGATCGTCCGCAGGTGTTCGTCACCCTCACCGCACCTAGCTACGGGCCTGTTCACGCCGCCGCGCGTGCAGGCGACAAGAAGCAGCGTGTGTGTCGCGACCACCACCACACTGGCGGCTACCGCCGTTGCCCGCATGGAAAACCACTGTGGTGCAGCACAACCCACGGCGAAGGTGATATCTATGCGGGACAGCCGATCTGCGCGGACTGCTACGACTACACCGGGCATGTCCTGTTCACATGGCACCTGCCCGAACTGTGGCGACGCTTCACCATCACCCTGCGACGCACACTGCGCCGAGAGCTACGCGCTTCGGGCGCCGACCCGGATGCGGTGCAGGTCAGCTTCATCAAAGTCGTCGAACTGCAAGCCCGGCTCATCCCGCACATTCATGCCCTGATCCGCCTCGACCCGCCCGACAGCGATGACTCTGGCGGTCATGACTGGCATGCGCCCCTTGCGGCAACCGAACTGGCCACCATCATCCAACAGGCCGTTCGAACCGTGGCCGTGACGGTCACCGACTCATCCTCAAATACAGCGACACGGGTGATCAGGTTCGGCACACAAGTCGACACCCAACCCATCGACAACCGGCACGCCGGCACGGACGGCTCTGCTGTGCAGGAGGATTCACCACACGGCGGGGTTCTTCCAGGCCGCCGCGTAGCTCGCTACCTCGCGAAATACGTCACCAAATCCTTAGCTGACGTCGGGATCAGCGCGCGACGCATCTCCACCGAGGCCATCGCTGACCTCGATGTCTGCGACCACGTTCGGGCGATCCTGACCGCCATCAGCCAACTCGCCGATAAGGGACTGGCCGGTGTCGGTCGGTGGCTGCACACCCTGGGCTACCGGGGCCACATCACCAGCAAATCCCGCCGCTATTCCACCACGATGACCGCGCTGCGCGAACGTCGCGCGGCCTGGACCCGTGAACAACGTTTAAAAAGCACTGCGCACCAACATGATCTCGGCCTCGACTCCACCGATGGCGATGATCTGGTGGCATGGGAATTCGATCGTGCCGGCCCCACCAGCCTCGGCGACCGGACCCTCATCTACTCCGCGGCCGTCCAACACATCCACACCCGCCGCATCGGACTGATCGAAGTCCGTGGCCAAGCCCGCAATCAACAATGGGATCCGCCAGGGGGAAGCGATGGCTGACAGGTCCCGAGCAGCACGTGCTCGCTCCGGGTGTGACGCTCGTCCCGATGCGCCGACGGTGTCAGAGGGGGGTGTTGAAATTGTTGTGCCCAACCAATATCGACTTCCGTCCGAGGCCAACCGCGCGCTGGTACACGTGATAATGGCTGTGCGGGACCGGATGCTTGGATCAGGGAGGGGAGTGGCGTGAGCCTGAGGTTCGCCTTCTATGGCCGAGTGAGCACGGAGGACGCTCAAGACCCGGAGGCGAGCCGCAGCTGGCAGAAGCGGCGTGCCATGGACCTGATCACTCCGCACGGCGGATTCATCGCCGCCGACTACTTCGATGTGGGACAGAGCCGTTCACTGCCGTGGAAGCGCAGGCCAGAGGCGTCACGTCTGCTTGCTGATGTCGCTTGTCGGGACCGTAGCTTTGATGCCGTAGTGATTGGGGAACCCGCCCGTGCGTTCTACGGGCCGCAGTTCGCGCTCACCTTCCCTGTCCTCACGCACTACGGAGTTGGCCTGTGGGTACCCGAGGTCGGCGGAGCGGTCGATCCCGGCTCCGAGGCACACGACCTGGTGATGACTCTGTTCGGCGGCATGAGCAAGGGAGAGCGCGCTCGAATCCAAATGCGCGTCCGTACGGCGATGTCAGCACTCGCGCAGGACACCGCCAGATATCTCGGTGGTCGACCACCCTACGGTTACCGGCTCGTCGATGCCGGCCCGCATCCAAACCCTGCCAAGGCCAATCTTGGGCAGCGGCTTCACCGCCTCGAACCCGACCCCGCGACATCTTCGGTCGTCGAGCGGATCTACCGCATGTACGCCGACGGAGCGGGCCTGCGCTATATCGCGCAACTGCTCACCGACGATGGTGTACCGTCACCGAGCCAGTACGACCCGGCACGGAATCGGCATCGTGACCCACGAGGATGGTCCCATTCGGCGATCCGCGCGATACTCGACAACCCGGCGTACCGCGGTATCCGTGTTTGGGGCAAGCAGGAGAAATACGAGGTTCTGGTCAACCCCGATGATGTCGCTGCGGGGTATGAGACTCGTATGCGGTGGCGTGATGAGGCCGACTGGATCGCACCAGAACGCCGCACGCATGAAGCGCTGATCCGTGACGAACTAGCGCAGGCTGTCCGTCTTCGGATGCAGGCGCGGCGGGGTCCCGGTCTTGTTTGCAGCAGAGAGTCAACAGTGCCATATGCACTGCGTGGGCTGCTGTTCTGTGCCGCATGTGGACGGCGGATGCAGGGCGCTGCCCGCGTCGGGAAGCGAACAACACGCATCCTCTACCGTTGTGAGCTCGGTAAGTCGCGTTCGGTACCCGCGGACCTGAGTGATCACCCGCGCACCGTCTACCTCCGTGAAGATGAGGTGACTGCGCGACTTGACGAATGGATCGCCACCCTGGCCGATCCGGCCGACTTGGCACGCGGGCAAGACGCGGACCCGGTAGCAGGGGCTGGCTACGCGGCCTTGCAGCGCCAGCTCAGCGAGGCGAATGCGAAGGTTGCTGCTCTGGTTACCGCCGTGGAGTCTGGTGTGGCCGTTGAGGATTTGACTGTTGCATTGCGCCGCCGCACCGCCGAGCGCGACGAGCTGAAGGTCCGTCTTGAGCAAGCGGAGCGACCTCGCGTCATGACTGCCGCACAAATCAGCGAGTTGGTTGAGGAATTGGGCGGGCTGTCAGCAGTGCTTGGTGAGGCAACCGGGGCGGAACGCGCTCAGGTATACGCAAGCCTGGGCCTGCGCCTCGACTACGACCCGCATCTTCAGCGAGTCACGGCGACTGCCGACTTAAGTCGTGTCGCCGGACGTGTCCGAGGGGGGACTTGAACCCCCACGCCCGTTAATAGGGCACTAGCACCTCAAGCTAGCGCGTCTGCCATTCCGCCACTCGGACCAACCCGGCTCGGCCGGGCAGCTAAGGCTAACGGATGCTGATCGCCGGACCCAAACCCAGCCCGTGCGGCGCCATGCGATGGGCCGCAAAAGCCACTCGGAAGGGACTGGGAGGCAAGTGGTAGTAAAGAAACTGTGACCGCTTTCCCCGATCCCGCCGACGACGCAGTGGGCGAGGTGGTCGAACTCGTCAGCACCCTCATCCGTTTCGACACCTCCAACACCGGCGAACCCGACACCACCAAGGGCGAGGCCGAGTGCGCCCGCTGGGTGGCCGCCCAGCTCGAGGAAGCCGGCTACGAGACCGAATACGTCGAGTCCGGCGCGCCCGGGCGCGGCAACGTCTTCACCCGGCTTCGGGGCAGTGATCCGTCCCGCGGGGCGCTGCTGATCCACGGTCACCTCGACGTGGTGCCCGCTGAGGCCAACGACTGGAGCGTGCACCCGTTCTCCGGTGCGATCGAGGACGGCTACGTCTGGGGCCGCGGTGCGGTCGATATGAAGGACATGGTCGGGATGATGATCGCGGTGGCCAGGAGCCTGGCCCGGGCCGGCATCACCCCGCCGCGTGATCTGGTGTTCGCGTTCGTGGCCGACGAGGAGGCCGGCGGCAAGTACGGCGCGCACTGGCTCGTCGAGAACCGGCCGGATCTGTTCGCCGGTGTCACCGAGGCGATCGGGGAGGTCGGCGGATTCTCACTGACGGTGCCGCGGCGCGACGGTGGCGAGCGCCGGCTCTACCTGATCGAGACCGCGGAGAAGGGGCTGTGCTGGATGCGGCTGCGGGCCCACGGCCGGGCCGGGCACGGGTCGATGATCAACGACGACAACGCCGTCACTACGCTGGCCGAGGTCGTGGCACGACTGGGCCGGCACCGCTTCCCGCTGGTGCTCACCGAGGCCGTGGCGCAGTTCCTGGCCGCGGTCAGCGAGGAGACCGGGCTCACCATCGATGTCGACTCCCCGGACCTGGAGGGGATGATCGAGAAGCTGGGGCCCATGGCTCGCATCCTCAACGCCACCCTGCGCGACACCGCAACCCCGACCATGCTGCAGGCCGGTTACAAGGCCAACGTGATCCCGGCGACGGCCGAGGCCGTGCTGGACTGCCGGGTGCTGCCCGGGCGCCAGGCCGCGTTCGAGGCCGAGATCGACGAGCTGATCGGCCCGGACGTGACCCGGGAATGGGTCACCAACCTGCCGCCGGTCGAGACCACCTTCGACGGCGACCTGGTCGAGGCGATGAACGCCGCGCTGCTGGCCTGTGACCCGGACGCCCGGACCGTTCCCTACATGCTGTCCGGCGGGACGGATGCAAAAGCGTTCTCCGAGTTGGGTATTCGATGCTTCGGGTTCGCTCCGCTGCGCCTGCCGCCGGACCTCGACTTCTCCGCGCTGTTCCACGGCGTCGATGAGCGGGTCCCGGTCGACGCGCTGACGTTCGGTACCCGCGTGCTGCACCACTTCCTGACACACTGTTGACCACAACGAGAGGACCAGGCATGACCACAGCTCCCGATCCCTACGCCGCGCTGCCCAAGCTGCCGACGTTCACGCTGACGTCGTCGTCGCTGACCGACGGCCAGCCGCTGGCCAACGCCCAGGTGAGCGGAATCATGGGTGCCGGGGGCCAGGACGCCAGCCCGCAGCTGAGCTGGTCGGGCTTCCCGGAGGAGACCCGCAGCTTCGCGGTCACCGTCTATGACCCGGATGCGCCCACCGCGTCGGGGTTCTGGCACTGGGCGGTGGCCGATCTGCCGGCCACCTGCACCGAACTGCCGGAGGGTGTCGGTGACGGCAGCCTGCTGCCCGGCGATGCGCTGACGCTGGTCAACGACGCCGGGATGCGCCGCTACGTCGGCGCCGCGCCGCCGGCTGGGCACGGCCCGCACCGGTACTACGTCGCGGTACACGCCGTCGACGTCGAGAAACTGGACCTGGCCGAGGATGCCAGCCCGGCCTACCTCGGCTTCAACCTGTTCATGCACGGGATCGCCCGCGCGGTGATCATCGGCACCTACGAGCAGCAGTAAGGTCCCCCGCCGAGCAGACACAAAATCGCATGATCCCGTGTCGCGGGACGCGATTCTGTGTCTGCTCGCGCCAAGTGGCTAACGCGCGGCCGAACCGACCGCTTCGGACAGCGACGCGAATCCGCCGGCGCGCAGCCGCGCGGCCAGGCCGTCGTGGATGTCCCTGGCCCACAACCCGCCGCCGTAGATGAACCCGGTGTAGCCCTGCAGCAGCGATGCGCCGGCGGTGATGCGCTCCCAGGCGTCGTCGGCGGTCTCGATCCCGCCGACGCTGATCAGGACCAGCCGGTCACCGACCCGGGCGTAGAGCCGCCGCAGCACTTCCAGCGCCCGGCGGGCGACCGGAGGGCCGGAGATCCCGCCGGGCCCTAGTGCTTCCACCCCCGGGGTGGCCAGCCCGTCGCGGGACACCGTGGTGTTGGTGGCCACGATGCCGGCCAGGTCCAACTCCACACACAGGTCGGCGATGGCGTCCAGGTCGGTGTCGGCCAGATCCGGCGCGATCTTCACCAGCACCGGTTTGGTGGTCTCTGCGCGCACCGCCGCCAGGATGGGCCGAAGCGCCTCGATGGCCTGGAGATCGCGCAGGCCCGGGGTGTTCGGCGAGCTGACGTTGACCACAAGGTAGTCGGCCAGCGGGGCGAGCAGCCGGGCGCTGGCGCGGTAGTCGGAGACCGCTTCCTCGGGTGGGGTGGTCTTGGTTTTGCCGATGTTGACCCCGATCGGCACGTCGGCGTGATGCCGGGCCAACTGTGTCGCCAGCGCGCCGGCCCCGTGATTGTTGAACCCCATCCGGTTGAGCAGGGCGCGGTCGGCCGGCAGCCGGAAAAGTCGCGGTGCGGGGTTGCCGGGCTGCGGTGCCGCCGTTACGGTGCCCACCTCGGCGTAACCGAAACCCAGTGCGCCCCAAGCGTTCAGCCCGACGCCGTCCTTGTCGAACCCGGCGGCCAGCCCAAGCGGGCCGGGAAAGCGCACCCCGAAAACCGTGCTGGCCAGCAGCGGGTCGTGCGGCCCCAGCCGGCGCTGCAGCGCCCGGCGTGCCGGCGCCGGCGCGGTGGCTCCGCGTAGCGCAGCGAACACGAACGTGTGGATGCGTTCCGGTGGCACCAGAAACAAGGCGCGGCGCAGCACGCCGTAGAAACCCATTCGCCTACAGCCCCGGTTGGTCGACGCAGCGGTTCCCGCTGACGGCGTTCAATGGGGATTTCTTGCGGCGCAACAACACCCGCCTGCTCCCGTCGGTGTACAACCGCACTCGGGTCAGCTCCCAACCTCGGTATTCGGCTTCGATGGACAACCGGGTCGAGGCCCCGATGCGGGTGACCTCCGGCGGCAGCCGCAGCGGAATCCATTCGTAGTCATCGGACAGTTCGGTGTCCCAGCCGGCCGGCAGTCGCCCGTGCCGCAGCGCGGTCAACGTGGCCTCGCCGCATGCTCGATCACCTGCACCCCGCCTCCGGCGCCTGAGACCACGTACAACGTGTCCGAGGTGTCATCGAAAACCAGGGTGTTGGGCTGCTGCACGGTCGGATATCGAACCTTCTCCACGGGGATTCCGGTGGTCAGATCGTATCCGACCACGGTGTTCGTCGCGGTTTGCGACACCCAGGCGAACGCGTTCGAGCCGGCCACCCCGTAGGGGGAGTGCGGCACCGGGTAGGCCTGCCGCAGCATCAGCGGGTCCGTTCCGTACACCAGCAGCAGACCCCCGCGGGTGTCCGCCGCGAGCACCGGCCCCCCCGGATCCGCTGCCAGCGTGGTGGCGCCCTGGCCCGCCCGCAGGGCGTACTGCGGCTTGCCGTCGGCGCCGATGGTGGTCACCGACGTCTGACCGCGATCCAGCACCACGGCGGTGTCGCCCTGCGTCACGATCTGATCGACTCTGGCGAAGATCTTCACCCGTCGGGCGATTCGCTCACCGTCGGGCCCCAGGGTGTAGACCGCACCGTCGGAGCTGCCCAACACCATGGTGCCGTCGCCGCGCCGGCCGATCGCGGTGAAGTCCACATCGGCGGCGTCGTCGACGTCGATCCGGTCGATCCGCCGCGCGGCAAGGTCGACCGCGAAGTAGCCGCCGCGGCCGGACAGGTAGGCGACGCCCCGGTTGTCGCCGGTCAGCGCGGTCGCCGGACCCGGCAACGTCAGGGCCGCGGCAGCGCGCCCGGGGGCACCGGCCAGGTTGACCGTCGCCGGAGCCTGCGCGTCGGGTCCGGGGTTCAGGACCGCCAGCAGCCCGGTGGCGGTGTCGAACACCGCGCCGGTGGACACCCCGGCCAGTGGCCGCACCGTGCCGGCCGGGTGCTGCGCGGCGGCGGGGGAGACGGCGGGCTCGGCGGGCGGGATCGTCGGCGGCGGCGCGGTGATGGGATTGGACGAGCACGCCGTGAGCAGCAGCAGCGGTAGCAGCAGCCCTCGAACGGGCCGGCGGGTGGAGCGCTTCAGCACGGGCAACTCTTCCAGCTCTGGTCGATACGCGGGCGGTACAGGGCGAACACGATTCTAAGGAAGGCGATCAGGCCCAGACCGCATGTCCGGCGTAACGATAAGTTTGCTTAGGTGTAATCTCGCGGCCATGACTGTCGCCGAGGACTGGCAACTGGCATGTTCGGAGTTCTTCCTCGAGGAGATCTGGACCGGCGCGTTCGCGAGCGGGTTCGGGGAGGTCGGTGACGGCCGCAGTTTCTCCTTCCATATCGAGCACCAGACGCTGGTGGTCGACATCTACCGGCCCCGGCTGGACTGCCCCGTCCCGCACGACGAAGACGTGGTGGCCACCGCGAGCCGGCGGCTGGTCGGCATCGACGTCGCCGACGAGCGCAGCCTGGCCGCCGCCGTTCGTGACGTGGTATCCGGTCTGACCCGCTGACACCCGCCCGGTACGGTCGTCCTCGTGTCTGAGGTCGTGTCGGTACTCGAGGCTGCTGTGATGTCGTGGCCACAGGTCGTTGTCCTGGCGATTGTCCAGGGCCTGACCGAATTTCTGCCGGTGTCCTCCTCGGGACACCTGGCGCTGGTGTCGCGGCTGTTCTTCGACGGCGACGCCGGAGCCTCCTTCACCGCGGTGACCCAACTCGGCACCGAAGTCGCCGTACTGGTCTATTTCGCCAAGGACATCGCGCGCATCGCCACGGCCTGGCTGTCCGGGGTGGCCTCGGCGCTGACCAAGACGCCGCTTGCCGCCGACCGCCAGGTCGACTACCGGATGGGCTGGTACGTGATCATCGGCACCATCCCGATCTGCGTGCTGGGCCTGCTGTTCAAAGACGAGATCCGGTCCGGGGTCCGCAACCTATGGGTGGTGGCCACCGCGCTGGTGGTGTTCTCGGTGGTGATCGCCGCCGCCGAATACCTCGGCAGGCAGGCCCGGCACGCCAAGCAGCTGACCTGGCGCGACGCCGTCCTGGTGGGCTCGGCGCAAACGCTTGCACTGGTGCCCGGCGTGTCCCGGTCCGGTGCGACCATCAGCGCCGGGCTGTTCCTCGGCCTGGACCGGGAACTGGCCGCCCGCTTCGGCTTCCTGCTGGCGATCCCGGCGGTGTTCGCCTCCGGGCTGTTCTCGCTGCCCGACGCGTTTCACCCCGAGGGCGCGGGCATGAGCGCCAGCGGGCCGCAACTGCTGGTGGCCACCCTGATCGCCTTCGTGGTGGGCTGGGCCGCGGTGGCCTGGTTCTTGCGGTTCCTGGTGTCTCACAGCATGTACTGGTTCGTCGGGTACCGGATGGTCGTCGGCACCACCATCCTGATCCTGCTGGCCACCGGCGCGTTGGTGGCCCAGCCATGACCGTCATCCTGCTGCGGCACGGCCGGTCCACCTCGAACACCTCCGGGGTGCTGGCCGGGCGGACGGCCGGTGTCGAGCTCGACGCGCTGGGCCGCGAGCAGGCTGTGCAGGTCGTCGACCGGTTCGCCGGCCTGCCGATCAAGGCGCTGGTGCGCTCACCGCTGCTGCGCTGCCGCAGCACCGTCGAACCGCTGGCCGCCGCGCTGGGGCTCGAACCGGTCGTCGACGACCGGCTCGCCGAGGTCGACTACGGAACCTGGACCGGGCGCAAGATCACCGAACTCACCCAAGAAGCGCTGTGGCGGGTGGTGCAGGCCCAGCCCAGCGCGGCGATCTTCCCCGACGGCGAAGGTTTGGCGCAGGTGCAGGCCCGGGCGGTCACCGCCGTCCGCGATCACGACCGGCAGCTGGCCGAGCAGCACGGCTCCGACGTGCTGTGGGTGGCGTGTACCCACGGCGACGTCATCAAGGCCGTCATCGCCGATGCGCTCGGGGTCCACCTGGATGGTTTTCAGCGGATCACCGCCGACCCGGCCTCGGCGAGTGTGATCCGCTACACGCAGTTGCGCCCGTTCGTCATCCACCTCAACCACACCGGAGCGTCTTTGGGTGCCGCGGTGAAGGATTCGCCGCCCGACGTCGGTCGGGAAGGCGACGCCATAGTCGGCGGTTCCACCACCTAGTCCACCTCAGATGCCGGCGTGCGCCTCGACTGCCGGTATTTTGGAGATGCCATGTCCCGAGCCATCCACGTCTTTCGCACTCCCGACCGCTTCGTGGCCGGGACCGTCGGCCAACCCGGAAATCGGACCTTCTACCTGCAGGCGGTCCATGACGAGCGGGTGGTCTCGGTGGTGCTGGAAAAGCAGCAGGTCGCGGTGCTGGCCGAGCGGATCGGTGCGCTGCTGTTGGAGGTCAACCGCAGATTCGGCACCCCGGTGCCGCCGGAGCCCACCGAGATCGAGGACCTGAATCCGCTGGTCACACCGGTGGATGCGGAGTTCCGGGTCGGGACCATGGGATTGGGCTGGGACTCCGAGGCGCAGACGGTGGTGGTCGAACTGCTCGCGGTCAGCGACACAGAGTTCGACGCCTCGGTGGTGCTCGACGACACCGAGGACGGCCCGGACGCGGTGCGTGTCTTCCTGACACCGGAGTCGGCGCGCCAGTTCGCCACCCGATCCAACCGGGTCATCTCGGCGGGACGTCCGCCGTGCCCGCTGTGCGACGAGCCGCTGGACCCGGCCGGCCACATCTGCGTCCGCACCAACGGCTATCGCCGGGGCGCCTTCGGGCCCGACGATGAGCCCGATGACTCCGACGTCTGACGACCGGGAGGCGTTGCGCTCCGGGGAGCTGGAGATCCTGGGCCGAATCCGCTCGGCGAGCAACGCCACCTTCCTGTGCGAGGCGACGCTGGGGGAGCACCGCGTCCACTGCGTCTACAAACCGGTAGCCGGCGAGCAGCCGCTCTGGGATTTCCCCGACGGCACCCTGGCCGGCCGTGAGCTCGGCGCCCATCTGATCTCGGCTGAGTTGGGTTGGAACCTGGTGCCCTACACCATCATTCGCGACGGTCCCGCCGGCCCCGGCATGGTCCAACGGTGGGTGGAGCAACCCAGCGACACCGACGACGAGCCCCCCGGAACCGGCCTGGTCGACGTGGTGCCGGCCGACCAGGTTCCCCCCGGCTACCTGCCGGTGCTGCGGGCCTACGGCCACACCGGCGACCCGGTCACCCTGGTACACGCCGACGACGTGCGGTTGCGCCGCATCGCGGTGTTCGACGTGGTGATCAACAACGCCGACCGCAAGGGCGGGCACATTCTGTGCGGCACCGACGGCCGCGTGTACGGCGTGGACCACGGTGTGAGCCTGCACACGCAGGACAAGCTGCGCACCGTGCTGTGGGGTTGGGCGGACAGGCCCCTGCAGGAGATGGCCGACGAGACGCTGCCGGCGCTGTCTGGGCTGCTGGTCGCGCTGGACGGCCCGCTGGCAGGGGCGCTGGGGCCGCACCTGACCTCCGCCGAGATCGTCGCCTTGCGGCGGCGGGTGGAAGACCTGCTGGAACACCCGGTGATGCCCGGCCCGAACCGCCATCGCCCGATACCCTGGCCGGCGTTCTGACCGGCTCGGGACGGTCCACGCAACCGGGGTCGGGGATACTGCCAGACGTGACGCTGACCGACGCGGCGCTGGCCGCCGAACTGGCAGTCGAGGCCGGAAAGCTCTTGTTGGCGGTGCGTGACGAGGTGGGTTTCGCTCATCCATGGCACCTCGGCGACGCCGGTGACGGGCGGGCCAACCAGTTGATCATCCGCAGGCTCAGGGACGCGCGCCCCGGTGATGCGGTGCTCAGCGAGGAATCTCCCGACGATCTGTCCCGGTTGCGGTCCGATCGGGTCTGGATCGTCGACCCGCTCGACGGCACCCGTGAGTTCACCACGCCGGGACGTGACGATTGGGCGGTGCATATCGCGCTGTGGCAGCGCCGGGGCGCGGACGGTTCCGGCGCCATCACCGACGCCGCGGTATCACTGCCGGCCTATGACAACAGAAGCAACGTCGTATTCCGCTCCGACACGGTTACCCAGAACGTCCCGTCGACCCAGGCTCCGCGGCCCATTCGGGTCGCGGTCAGCGCTTCCCGGATGCCCGCGGTGGTGCGCCTTATTCGGGAGGTGGTGCCGGTCGAGCCGGTGCTGATGGGCTCGGCGGGTGCCAAGGCGATGGCCGTGGTGCGCGGCGAGGTGGACGCCTACCTGCACGCCGGTGGTCAGTGGGAGTGGGATTCGGCTGCCCCGGCCGGTGTGGTGCTGGCGGCCGGCCTGCATGCATCCCGGCTCGACGGGTCACCGCTGCGCTACAACCGACCCGACCCGTACCTGCCCGATCTGCTGATGTGCCGGCCCGAGGTGGCGCCGACGTTGCTGGACGCGGTGCGGCGGACAGTGCTCTAACCGCCGGGCCTTAAAGTCGTGGGCATGCAATCGTGGTCCGCGCCGGCCGTTCCGGTCCTGCCCGGGCGCGGCCCGGCGCTGCGCCTGTATGACACCGCCGACCGCCAGATCCGTCCGGTGGCGCCGGGCCCGACGGCCAGCATGTACGTCTGCGGCATCACGCCCTATGACTCCACCCACCTCGGCCACGCCGCCACCTATCTGGTGTTCGACCTGATTCACCGGCTCTGGCTCGATGCGGGCCATCAGGTGAACTATGTGCAGAACGTCACCGACGTCGATGATCCGCTGTTGGAGCGCGCCGAGCGTGACGGCGTGGACTGGCAGAGCCTGGCGTCCAGCCAGGTGGAGCTGTTCGGCACGGACATGACCGCGTTGCGGGTGCTGCCGCCGAGCCACTACGTGGCGGCCACCGAGGCCATCGACGAGGTGGTCGAAGTGGTGGAGAAGATGTTGGCGGCCGGGTCGGCCTACGTCGTCGACCCCTCCTCCTCGGACCACCCGGACATCTACTTCCGGGCCGACACGACCGAGCAATTCGGTTACGAATCCGGATTCGACCGCGCCACCATGCTGGAACTGTTCGGCGAACGCGGCGGGGACCCGGACCGGCCGGGCAAGGCGGATCCGCTCGATGCCCTGCTGTGGCGCGCCGCCCGGCCTGGCGAACCCAGCTGGCCCGCGCCGTTCGGGGCCGGCCGGCCGGGCTGGCATGTCGAGTGCGCCGCGATCGCGCTGAGCCGTATCGGCTCGGGAATCGACATCCAGGGCGGCGGCTCCGATCTGGTCTTCCCGCACCATGAGTTCTCCGCCGCGCATGCCGAATCCCTCACCGGGGAGCGCCGTTTCGCCCGGCACTACGTGCACGCCGGGATGATCGGCTGGGACGGGCACAAGATGTCCAAGAGCCGCGGCAACCTGGTGCTGGTGTCCAAGCTGCGCGCCCAGGGCACCGAGCCGGCCGCGATCCGGCTGGGCCTGCTGGCCGGGCACTACCGCAGCGACCGGTTCTGGGACGACGCGACCCTGGCGGCGGCCGACGCGCGGCTGGAGCGCTGGCGGGCCGCAACCAGCCTGCCCGCGGGACCGGCCGCCGACGACGTCATCGCCCGGGTGCGTCGTTATCTGGCCGATGACCTGGACACCGTCAAGGCGCTGGCCGCGTTGGACGGCTGGACAACCGATGCGCTGGAGTACGGCGGCCACGACGCCGCCGCACCGCGGCTGGTGGCCACGGCGGTCGATGCGCTGCTGGGAGTGGCGCTCTAGGCAACCCGCGGCGGGAGTAGTTTGAGCACATGTCTTCGATTCACTCCCAAGTCGTTTTCATCACCGGTGGCGCGCACGGTATCGGCGAGCAGCTGGCCCGGCGGCTGCACTCCCAGGGCGCCTCGGTGGTGGTGACCGACCTGGATGAGGCCGCCCTCAACAAGCTGGCCGATGATCTCGGTGACCGGGTGCTGACCGCCGTCGCCGACGTACGGGATCTGGCCGCAATGCAGTCGGTGGCCGCGCAGGCCACACAGCGTTTCGGCGGCATCGACACCGTCGTCGCCAACGCCGGCATCGCCAGCTACGGGTCGGTGCTGAATGTGGATCCCGAGACGTTCAAGCGGGTTATCGACGTCGACGTGGTCGGGGTGTTCAACACCGTGCGGGCCGCGCTGCCGTCGGTCATCGAGCGCCGCGGCTACGTGCTGATCGTGTCCTCGCTGGCGGCGTTCACTCCGCTGGCCGGGATGGCTTCCTACGATGTGGCCAAGGCCGGGGTCGAGCACTTCGCCAGTGCGCTGCGCCAGGAGGTCGCCTACCAGGGCGTGGAGGTCGGTTCGGCGCACATGGGCTGGATCGACACCCCCTTGGTTCGCGATACCAAGGCCGATCTGGGGGCTTTCGGCGACATGCTGGCCAAGCTGCCGTGGCCGCTGAACAAGACCACCTCCGTCGACCAATGTGTTGACGCCTTCGTCGCGGGCATCGAGGGCCGCCGCCGACGCGTCTACTGCCCGCGTTGGGTGGGGGTGTTCCGCTGGCTCAAGCCGGTGCTGACGTTGCGGGCGGTGGAGGGCCCGTTCGTCAAGGGGGCTGCCACCATCGTGCCGCGGATGGACGCCGAGGTTGCCGCCCTGGGCCGCTCCACCAGCGCCTACAACGAGAACCTCGAGAAGTAGTTGCGCGCCGAATGTCCGGTTAATGCACGCGTCAGGGCGGAAAGCGCGTCTTAAGTCGACATTCGGCGTCCGGGTCCCGCGTCAGCGCCGCCGGCGCCGCAGGTAGCGCTCGAACTCGGCCGCCAGCGCGTCGCCGTCGATCTTGTTCAGCGCATCGGTCATGTCGACCTCGGCGTCGCCGCGTTCCTCCAGCGACGTCACGTAGTCGGCGATCTCGTCGTCCTCGCTGGCCATCTCGGTGACCGCCTGCTCCCACTCTTCGGCCTGGGCCGGTAGGTCACCCAGCGGAACTTCGACGTCCAGGGCGTCCTCGACGCGACGCAACAGGGCGACCGTCGCCTTGGGGTTGGGTGGCTGCGAGACGTAGTGCGGCACCGCCGCCCAGAACGTCACCGCCGGAATCCCGGCCGCCACGCAGGCGTCCTGGAACACCCCGGTGATCCCGGTGGGCCCCTCGTAGCGGGTCTCGGTCAGACCGAAGCGGGCCGCGGACTCGGCCGAATACGCCGCCCCGGACACCGGCACCGGGCGGGTATGGGGGGTGTCGGCCAACAACGCTCCCAGGATCACCACGGTGTCGACGTCGAGGTGCTCGATGACCTCCAGCAGCTGCGCGCAGAACGTCCGCCACCGCATGTTGGGTTCCACCCCGTGCATCAGCACGATGTCGCGGTCGCTGCCCGGGGGACGGCAGTGCGAGATCCGCATCGAGGGCCACACCAGCTCGCGGGTGACGCCGTCGAGCTGGCGGATCACCGGCCGATTCACCTGGTAGTCGTAGTAGTCCTCGTCGTCGATCTCGACGATCAGCCGGGCCTCCCAGATGTTGTTGAGGTGCTGGACCGCGTCGCTGGCGGCGTCGCCGGCGTCATTCCAGCCCTCGAACGCAGCCACGACGATGGTGTCGTGGAGTTCGGGAAGTGCAGCGCCGTCATCCGATCGGGTCACGGAATCAGCGTACGGCGTAGGCAAAGATCACGGGTCCCACCGGACCGGCCGAGTCGCCCTGTTCGTCAGGGCATTCGTCCCCACGCTGGGTGACAACGTAGACTTTTCACGGTCGAGAGGCGTTGCAACGGTTCGCCGGGTACCTGCCGGTAGCCGCCACGCTCGACAGAGTTAAGGACGCCTTCCGTCAGGAAGGAGCCCGCGTGAATTCGTTTGAGCCCAACATCCGGCCCGACTGCACCGAGGAGCTGACGGCTGCGCTGGGTCGGCGGATCATGGTGATCGACGGCGCGATGGGCACGGCGATTCAGCGGGACCGCCCCGATGAGGCCGGTTACCGCGGTGATCGGTTCAGCGAGTGGCCGACCGCGCTGCAGGGCAACAACGACCTGCTCACCTTGACGCAGCCGCAGATCATCGAGGGGATCCACCGCGAGTACCTCGAGGCGGGCGCCGACATCCTGGAGACCAACACGTTCAACGCGAACGCGATCTCGCTCGCCGACTACGACATGGTGGACTTCAGCTATGAGCTGAACTACGCGGGTGCCGCCCTGGCCCGCAAGGCGGCAGACGAATACAGCACGCCGGACAAGCCCCGCTACGTGGCCGGTACGCTCGGGCCGACGACGCGGACCGCGTCGATCTCGCCGGACGTCAACGACCCCGGAGCCCGCAACGTCTCCTACGACCAGCTGGTCGCCGCCTACCTCGAAGCCGCCAACGGCCTGGTCGACGGTGGCGCCGACATCCTGCTCATCGAGACGATCTTCGACTCGCTGAACTCCAAGGCTGCGGTGTTCGCCGTCGAGACGCTGTTCGAGGACCGCGGACGCCGCTGGCCGGTCATCATCTCCGGCACCATCACCGATGCTTCCGGGCGCACATTGTCCGGGCAGGTCACCGAGGCGTTCTGGAACTCGATCCGGCACGCCAAGCCCATCGCGGTGGGCCTCAACTGCGCCCTCGGCGCGCCGGAGATGCGGCCCTACATCGCCGAGATGGCGCGGATCGCGGACACCTATATCTCCTGCTACCCGAACGCCGGTTTGCCCAACGCCTTCGGCGAGTACGACGAGTCCCCCGAGCGTCAGGCCGGCTACATCGCCGACTTCGCCGACGCCGGCCTGGTCAACATCGTCGGAGGGTGCTGCGGAACGGCGCCGCCGCACATCGCCGAGATCGCCAAGGTCGTCGAGGGCAAACCGCCACGCGAGCTGCCGAACATCGAGGTCGCCACCCGGCTGTCGGGCCTGGAACCGCTCAACATCACCGACGACTCGCTGTTCGTGAACATCGGTGAACGCACCAACATCACCGGCTCCGCCCGGTTCCGCAACCTGATCAAGGCCGAGGACTACGACACCGCGCTGTCGGTCGCGCTGCAGCAGGTCGAGGTCGGTGCGCAGGTCATCGACATCAACATGGACGAGGGCATGATCGACGGCGTCGCCGCGATGGACCGGTTCACCAAACTGATCGCGTCCGAGCCGGACATCAGCCGAGTCCCGGTGATGATCGACTCCTCCAAGTGGGAGGTGATCGAGGCGGGCCTGAAGAACGTGCAGGGCAAGCCGATCGTCAACTCGATCTCCATGAAGGAGGGCGAGGAGAAGTTCATCCGCGAGGCACGGCTGTGCCGCAAGTACGGCGCCGCCGTCGTCGTGATGGCCTTCGACGAGCAGGGACAGGCCGACAACCTGGAGCGCCGCAAGGAGATCTGCGGACGCGCCTACCGGATCCTGACCGAGGAGGTCGGCTTCCCGGCCGAGGACATCATCTTCGACCCGAACTGCTTCGCGCTGGCGACCGGCATCGAGGAGCACGCGACCTACGGGATCGACTTCATCGAGGCCTGCGCCTGGATCAAGGAGAACCTTCCCGGGGTGCACATCTCCGGCGGCATCTCCAACGTGTCGTTCTCGTTCCGGGGCAACAACCCGGTCCGCGAGGCCATCCACGCGGTGTTCCTGTTCCACGCCATCAAGGCCGGCCTGGACATGGGCATCGTCAACGCCGGAGCGCTGGTGCCCTACGACTCGATCGACCCCGAACTGCGGGACCGGATCGAGGACGTCGTGCTGAACCGTCGCGCGGATGCCGCCGAGCGGCTGCTGGAGATCGCCGAACGGTTCAACACCTCCGAGAAGACCGAAGACCCCGCGGCCGCCGAGTGGCGATCTCTCCCGGTCCGCGAGCGGATCACCCACGCCCTGGTGAAGGGCATCGATGCCCACGTCGACGCCGACACCGAGGAGCTGCGGGCCGAGATCGCCGCCGCGGGCGGTCGGCCGATCGAGGTGATCGAGGGCCCGCTGATGGACGGCATGAACGTCGTCGGCGATCTCTTCGGCGCGGGCAAGATGTTCCTGCCCCAGGTGGTGAAGTCGGCCCGGGTGATGAAGAAGGCCGTGGCGTACCTGCTGCCCTATATCGAGGCGGAGAAGCAGCCCGGCGAAGCGGACAACACCAACGGCACGATCGTGATGGCGACGGTGAAGGGCGACGTCCACGACATCGGCAAGAACATCGTCGGGGTGGTGCTGCAGTGCAACAACTACACCGTCGTGGACCTCGGTGTGATGGTGCCCGCCGAGAAGATCCTGGCCGCGGCCAAGGAGTACGACGCCGACATCGTCGGCCTCTCGGGCCTGATCACGCCGTCGTTGGACGAGATGGTCAACTTCGCCGTCGAGATGGAACGCGAAGGCCTGGAGATCCCCCTGCTGATCGGCGGCGCGACCACCTCGCGCGCCCACACCGCGGTGAAGATATCGCCGCGTCGCAGCGGTCCGGTGGTCTGGGTCAAGGATGCGTCGCGTTCGGTTCCCGTCGCTGCCGCGCTGCTCGACGACAAGCAGCGGCCGGCGCTGCTGGAGGCCACCGAGGCCGACTACGCCTCCCTGCGTGAACGACACGCCCAGAAGAACGAGCGGCCGATGGTGACGTTGGAGAAGGCCCGCGCGAACCGGACGCCGATCGAGTGGGACGGCTACACGCCGCCGGTGCCCGCGCAGGGTCTGGGAGTACGGGAGTTTCTCGGCTACGACCTCGCTGAGTTGCGTGAGTTCATCGACTGGCAGCCGTTCTTCAACGCCTGGGAGATGAAGGGCCGCTTTCCCGACATCCTCAACAACCCGGTTTCGGGCGAGGCTGCCCGCAAGCTGTACGACGACGCCCAGGTGATGCTCGACACCCTGATCAAGGAGAAGTGGCTGACGGCCAACGGGGTGATCGGTTTCTTCCCGGCGAACGCGGTCGGCGACGACATCGAGGTCTACACCGACGAGACCCGCACCGAGGTGCTGGCCACGTTGCACAACCTGCGCCAGCAGGGCGAGCACCGCGACGGCATCCCGAACCGGTCGCTGGGCGACTACATCGCCCCCAAGGACACTGGCCTGGCGGACTACGTCGGCGCCTTCGCAGTCACCGCGGGACTCGGCAGCGGAGAGAAGATCGCGGAGTTCAAGGAAGCCCTCGACGACTACAGCGCAATCCTGTTGGAGTCGATCGCCGACCGGCTGGCGGAGGCTTTCGCCGAACGGATGCACCAGCGGGTTCGCAAGGAGTTCTGGGGATTCCAGCCAGACGAGCAGCTGGACAACGAGGCACTCATCGCCGAGAAGTACCAGGGCATCCGTCCGGCCCCGGGCTACCCGGCCTGTCCGGAGCACACCGAGAAGGCGACGCTGTGGGAGTTGATGAACGTCCACGAGCGGACCGGCATCGAGCTGACCGAGTCGATGGCGATGTGGCCCGGCGCCGCCGTCAGCGGCTGGTATTTCTCCCACCCGGAGTCGCGGTATTTCGTGGTCGGCCGGATGGCCCAGGACCAGGTCGCCGACTACTCGAGGCGCAAGGGCTGGACCCTGCGGGAAGGTGAGCGGTGGCTCAGCTCCAACCTCGCCTACAACCCGGAAGACTGAGCCTTGGCGCTGCGCGCGGTGCTGTGCGACATGGACGGCACCCTGGTCGACTCCGAGAAGCTCTGGGATGTCGCGATGGACGCGCTCTACGACCGCCTCGGCGGGGTGCTGACACCGGAAGTCCGGGCGACGACGGTCGGGGGGTGTGCGGAGAACACCATGCGGATCGTCTACGGCGACCTGGGTCTGGATCCCGACCCGGCGGCGATGGCGGATTCGGCGCGCTGGCTGCACGACTACACCGGCGAGCTGTTCGACGCCGGCCTGCCCTGGTGTGACGGCGCGCGGGAGCTGCTGGATGCGTTGGCTGCCGCGGCGGTGCCGACTGCCCTGGTGACCAACACCCCGCGGCTGCTGGCCGAGCGGGCGCTCAACAGCATCGGGCGCCACTATTTCTCGGTCGTGGTCTGCGGCGACGAGGTGGCCTTCGGCAAGCCGGCGCCGGATCCCTACCTGCGGGCCGCCGAGCTGCTGGACCTTGATCCGCGCTGGTGTCTGGCCGTGGAGGATTCGCCGACCGGGGCCGCCGCGGCCGAGGCGGCCGGCTGCGCGGTACTGGTGGCGCCCAATGCGGTGCCGGTGCCGGCAGGACCGCGACGCCGCCAGGTGGGGTCCCTGGTCGGGCTCGGGCTGGCGGACCTGCACGAAATCTACGTCGAGCTGGCCGCCCCTTCCCCTCGCGAGCGTGCGTGTTTGCACGCCGACACGCCGTGAAAGCTGTACATCCGTGCACGCTCGCCCCGGCGCCGGAACCAGCGCGGACGAAACTGCCGTGACCGCCCCCGATGCCGCATGAAACAATCGCTGCTCGTGAAGACCTTCGAGGAGCTGTTCGCCGAACTCGGTGAGCGGGCCGCCACCCGGCCGGCCGGCAGCGCCACTGTGGCCGCGCTGGACGCCGGGGTGCACACCGTCGGCAAGAAGATCCTGGAGGAGGCCGGCGAGGTGTGGCTGGCCGCCGAGCACGAATCCGACGACGCCCTGGCCGGCGAGATCAGCCAACTGCTGTATTGGACCCAGGTGCTGATGATCTCGCGTGGCCTCACCCTGGCCGACGTGTACCGGAAGCTATGAGCATGTTGCGTGTCGCGGTTCCCAACAAGGGCGCGCTCAGTGAATCCGCCGCGGCGATGCTGTCGGAGGCCGGCTACCGCAGCCGCGCCGATTCCAAGGACCTGACGGTCATCGACCCGGCCAACAAGGTCGAGTTCTTCTTCCTGCGGCCCAAGGACATCGCCATCTACGTCGGGTCGGGCGAACTCGACTTCGGGATCACCGGGCGGGACCTGGCGGCTGAATCCGGCGCCCCGGTGGCCGAGCGGTTGGCCTTGGGCTTCGGGTCGTCGCGATTCCGCTACGCCGCCCCCGCCGGGCGCGACTGGGTCGCCGCGGATCTGGCCGGCAAGCGAATCGCCACCGCTTACCCCAACCTGGTTCGTAAGGATTTGGCGGCCAAAGGGATTGAAGCCACAGTCATCCGGCTCGACGGGGCCGTGGAGATCTCGATCCAGCTCGGGGTGGCCGACGCCATCGCCGACGTGGTGGGCTCCGGGCGCACCCTGCGCCAGCACGGTCTGGTGGCTTTCGGTGAATCGCTGTGCGATTCCGAAGCGGTGTTGATCGAGGGCGCGGAATCCAATGGCCGCAGCGCCCAGACCGCCGCCGCCCGCGACCAATTGGCGGCCCGGGTGCAGGGCGTGGTGTTCGGCCAGCAGTATCTGATGCTGGATTACGACTGTCCGCGTGCGGTGCTCGACCAGGCCACCGCGATCACCCCCGGCCTGGAGTCACCCACCATCGCCCCGTTGGCCGACCCGGACTGGGCGGCGGTGCGCGCGCTGGTGCCGCGGCGCGGGGTCAACGCCATCATGGACGAACTGGCCGCGATCGGGGCGAAAGCCATCCTCGCCTCGGACATCAGATTCTGCCGATTTTGATCAGTACCGGTGGCCCGCGCGTCGCCGTGTTAGCGTCCGGTGATCCGCTCGACTGGCCCTGGAGGTTGTGGTGACGCATTTCATCGTGCTGGTGCTCGCGCTGTTGATCGGTGCCGTCGCCGGACTGCGCGCGTTCACCGCGCCGGCCGTGATGGCTTGGGCGGCCGCGCTGCACTGGATCAACCTGGACGGGACCTGGGTCCAGTGGCTGAGCCACCCGGTGACCGTCACCGTGTTGACGGTGCTGGCCGTCGGCGAACTCATCACCGACCAATTGCCCAGCACCCCGAATCGCACCGTGCCCCTGCAGTTCATCGCGCGGATCCTGCTGGGCGGGTTCGCGGGCGCGGTGCTCGGCACCGCCTGGAACTTCACCTGGACCGCACTCGGCGCGGCCATGATCGGCGCGGTGATCGGCACCCTGGTCGGTCTCGGGATGCGCCAGCGCCTGGTCGCGGCCAATGACGGCCACGACCTGCCGATCGCATTGCTGGAGGACAGTGTCGCGGTGCTGAGCGGTATCGCGATCGCCGCGCTGACCGCGGTGGTGTGAGTCCCGAGGTTCAGCGCCGCTGCACCAGCAGCGCCTGCGCCGAGGTTCCGACGAACCCGGTGTGATCGAACAGCTCCGCGGTGGTCACGCCGACCCCGTCCGGGCCGATCGAGGCGCGGGCCCGCAGTCCGAACGTCTCTCCGTCCGGCAGCCGATGCAGATGCACAACGGTGTCGGTGTTCATGAACATGTACTCGTCGGCGTTCAGCGTGGCGCCGACTCCGTTCGCCGAGTCGACCACCATCGCCAGCCGCTGCAGGGCGGTGGTCGGCTCGGTGTCGACCAGGTGCACCAGCGGAGTCAGCCACGACGTCGCCGTACCGTCGGGTGAGTCCGGCTGGACAACCCAACCCATGGATTTGGCGTATCCGTCGGCCTGGGCGAACCACTCCGGCGGCGGCAGGGCCGGACCCCTGGTCAGGGGCGGGTGGCGGTCGGAGGCCACCGCGGCGGTGTCGGAGGTGGCCAGCGCCCACGCGCTCAGGCGTGCCACCGGCCGGTCGTCGTCGCAGGTGAGCATCTCGGCTTCCAGCAGACAGATCCGCCGGCCCGGCCGCGGCACCCGGGCCCGCACCCGCACCGGGGCCACCGGTACTCCTCCCAGGATGTCGAGGCTCAACCGGGCGATCCGCTGTCCCGATCCGTCGATAAGCCGCTCGATCTCGCGGGTGAGCAGCGCCAGCGGCGGCGAGCCGTGCTGCAGGGGGCCCCAGTGACTGCGGGTCAGGTCATCGGATTCGAAGACGTCCTCGGAATTGCCGACCCGATGGTAGTAGCTGCCCGTCATGCGGCGCTCTCGGCCGGCCAGCCGGGGTAGGGCGGGGGTGCCCCGCCGAACGCCGGACACCGCACGCGGTGTGCGCACCGGTCACACAGGCGTGACGGTTTGGGGCGGAAATCTCCTGTCACACCGGCGTTTTGGATGGCCTGCCAGATCGCGACCAGGGTCTTCTCGAAACGCATCAGCTCGGCATGGTCGGGGGAGTAGTCCAGCAGCTGGCCGTCGGCCAGGTAGATCAACCGCAGCCGCGCGGGCATCACCCCGCGCGATCGCAGCAGCGCCACCGCATAGAACTTCATCTGGAACAGGGCCTTCGATTCGGCCGACGCCAGGGTTGCCGAGGGGGCTCTGCCGGTCTTGTAGTCGACCACCCGCAGTTCTCCGGTTGGGGCGACATCGATGCGGTCGACGTAGCCCCGCAGCAGGGTGCCGTCGGCCAGCTCCACCTCGACCCGTTGCTCGCAGCTCTGCGGTTCGAACCGGCGCGGATCCTCCAGCCGGTAGTAGCCGGCCAGCAGCTTGCGGGCCTCGGCCAGCAGCTGCTCGGCGTCAAGCTCGGCGGCCAAGCCCGGATCGGTGCCGATCAAGTGCTCCCAGGACGGAGCCACCAGGTCCCGGGCGGTCTCGGGCCCGCGCTGCGGTGCGGGCAGCGCGTAGAGCCGCTCCAACGCGCCATGCACCACCGAGCCGCGCAGCTGTGCCGCCGACGGGGGCTCGGGCAGCCGGTCGATCGCCCGGAACCGGTACAGCAGCGGGCACTGCTTGAAGTCGGCCGCCCGCGACGGGGACAGCGCCGGCCTGCTCATACCGCAGAACCCTACGGGCATGCGCCGACAACCCATCTCTAACACGCTGCGTAGGGTGGACGGCTGTGTCCGAATCCGGGATGTTCCAAGCGGGCGATCGGGCCCAGTTCACCGACGCCAAGGGCCGCCGCTACACCACGGTGCTGGTCCCCGGCGGTGACTTCCACACTCATCGCGGCGCCATCCCGCACGATGCGGTGATCGGTCTGCCGGATGGCAGTGTGGTCAAGTCCGCCAACGGCGACCCGTTCTTGGTGCTGCGGCCGCTGCTGGTCGACTACGTGATGTCGATGCCGCGCGGCGCGCAGGTGATCTACCCGAAGGACTCCGCGCAGATCATCCACGAGGGCGACATCTTCCCCGGGGCGCGGGTGCTCGAAGCCGGTGCCGGCTCCGGCGCGCTGACCCTGTCCCTGCTTCGCGCCGTCGGCCCGGAGGGCCGGGTGATCTCCTATGAGCTGCGCGACGACCACGCCGAGCACGCCCGTCGTAACGTGGAGACCTTCGTCGGGCACCTGCCGGACAACTGGCAGCTGGTGATGGGCGATGTGGCCGACTGCGACCAGCCCGACGGATCGATCGACCGGGTGGTGCTGGACATGCTGGCGCCATGGGACGTGCTCGACACCGTGTCGCGGGTGCTCATTCCCGGCGGGGTGCTGGTGATCTACGTCGCCACCGTCACCCAGTTGTCCCAGGTGGTCGAGGCGCTGCGTGAACAGCAGTGCTGGACCGAGCCGCGGTCCTGGGAGACGCTGCAGCGCGGCTGGAACGTCGTCGGTCTTGCGGTGCGGCCTCAGCACGCGATGCGCGGCCACACCGCGTTCCTGGTCTGTGCCCGCCGGTTGGCGCCGGGCGCCGTCACCCCGACCCGGCTGGGGCGTAAACGCCCGGTGTGAGCGATCCGGTCAGGTTAGGTTCCTACTGTGCTGCCCGATCCCGAGGTCGCCCGCGTAGTCGAGCGGCTGCGTGCCGTGCGGTTCCTGCTGGAGCGCGCCAACGAGGAATGGGGCCGGCAGCTGTTCGTCGCCACCGACTCTGCCGGCACGGTTGAGGCGAGCGTCGATGCTCAGCGCCGCCTGGTCGACCTTCGCATCCTCGATGACCGGATCATGAACCTGGGTGCGCACGATGTCTCCGGTCGGATCAACGAAGCGATGTGGGTGGCAAGTGATTTCGCTGCTTCCTCGGTGGAGGAGGATGTCGGCGCGCTGGAGCATGAGATCGCCGCGGCCCTGGCCGAACCGGACGGAACGTGAACCTCAGGGCGCCCAGAGCCGCGCATTCATCGCATGCGCCGACGGTGGTTCCACGTCCACGGCCCCGTCGGCGCCGATCGTGTACGGGAAGATCAGTCCTATCGCCGCGCCTTCGCGGTGTTCGACGCTGAGCTCGATCCCGTCGAGGCGACGCTCGGGCAACGTCACGTTCAAGGCGACGACGGCGGCCCGCAGGCTGTCCTTGACCGCGGTCACGGCTCGCCAGTGCGCCGCCAGTTGTTCGACGACGGTCAATTCGGCGGACGCCGGGTAGTTGGGTGCGATCATCGCGTGCTCGCCGTCGACAGACACCGCCAGCGCGAAGGGCAGGAACTCACCGCGGGCCGCGATGTTTTCCAGCGCGAGATCGACCGCGGCTTCGGTGAGTCCGTCCAGGTCGGCCTGCGCCTGTTCGGTCACGTTGTCGCGCCAGCTCGGCATGCGCTGATCGCCTCCTCGTCAGTCGGCCTCAACGGTAACCTGTCACCACGGCATCGTTCACGGCAGCGGGTAGGCATGGCAGACATCATCCGGGTACAGGTGGAAGCGCTCGCCGCTCAGTCCAAGAACGCCACCGACGCCGCCGAGGAGATCGGGCAGCGGCTGGCCGGTTTGCGCACCCGCATGGACAACCTGGCGAGCACCTGGACCGGCGGCACAGCCGCGCCGGCGTATCTGGACATCTGGAACGAAATCAGCGAAGAGTGCCACGACATGATCGAGGACCTGAGCTGGATCGGAAAGTCGCTGTCGGCCGCCGCCTCTGCCTACACCCGCATGGAGCACGGTGCCGTGCAGGCATTCCACGAGGTGAACCGCTCGGCACCCGACAGCGGCAGGCTCTGATCATGGTGCGGCGCACCGTCAATGAAGAAGACCTTGTCGACGCGGCCCACGCGATGCGGCAGTTCTGCGGGATCATGAAGCAGCGGCTCGACGGGGTGGCCGACGGTCTGAAGGGTTTGCAGCAGGACTGGGACGGCATCGCCTTCGACGCATTCCTGGACAGGGTGCACGGCTGGCAGCGCTGGGCCGACGAGATGAACGAGGTGCTGTCGACCATGGAGCGCAACGCGCATATCGCCCATCGCAACTACACTCACAACGCGGAGGTCAACATCGCCATGTGGGGCGGCTAGCGGCTGCTCAGGCGGGTGGATAGTCGGGCGGGGGTGTGGCGTGAGCACCGATGTCGATCCGGAGCTGTTCTACGACACCGCGATCGCCTACAAGCAGGACAGTGATGCGGCCGCGGCGGCGCTGGGAAAGCTCGCCGATGTGGAGACCTCGAACGCGGCGGGCAGCAACGGGGTCGGCCCGCAGTGGGCGGCGAGCTACGACTCCGCGGCCGACGACGTGGGGCAGGTGGCGTACCGGCTCGTCAACGTGTTGCACAACCTGGGCAACCTGTTGCGTCAGAACGGCATCAATCACGATCAGAGCGAAGAGGCATCAACGCTGAACCGGCACAACGAGTTCGGTGATCCAATCCCTCCGCCAGGGGAGACCACCGGAACGTTCCTGGGCGCGCCGGTCGACGTCGGCACGGTCAAGGGAGGTGATGACCCAGAGCCGCTGGGCTGGGATCTGGTGCGTGACCGGATCACCGACGGCTGGCCCAACGGTCATCCGGACCGGCTGTGGGCGGCGTCGTCGGCGTGGACGACCTTCGGTCACGATCTCGTTGCCGTCAACGATCAGGCCAGCCCGGCCGAGTTGGCGCTGATCACCGGCGTCGATGCCGCGGAGATCGGCGCGGTGACCGCGCGGATGAACGAGGCCAGAATCATCAACACCGATGTGGCCGGCGCGTGCGGTGACCTGGGGCGGGCATCCAAGGCCTACGGCGACAAGATGGAGACCACCAAGTTCGGGATGAAGTTGCTGGTGCTGGAATTGTTTCTGCTCAAACAGCTTCTTGATTCGCCGCGTCTCTGGCCGCTGCGTGACTGGGCCATGGCGAAGTTCACCGACACCGCGGTCGAAACCATCAACAACCTCAACACCGCGCTGCGGACCACCGCCGGCACGACGATGTTGGATCTGGGTGCCGCGTCCCTGTCGATGAGTACGGCGCTGCCCGCCGCTAAGAAACTGCTGGATCTCGTACCCCGCCGGGTGAACCCGACCTCGGCCGAACGGGTCAATGACAACCGCCGTAAGGGCTCACGCGCCGAGCAGCGGGCCGGGATCGATCCGAACGTCAAGAAGCGACGGATAGCCGTCAAGAGCCCGGCTCCGGGAAAGCCAAGGTATCGGATCCCCGACGAAATCGATGACGAGAACCGGGTGCTACGTGAGGTCAAGAACGTCAAGACCCTCACGGCTACCCAGCAACTCCGGGACATGGCCGAATGGGCCCGCGACAACGGCTACAAGATGGTGATCGTGGTGGACAAGGGCCGAACGGATGTTGGCGATGTGGAGCAGTTCCTGGAAGGGAAGTACAAGGGCCTGGATGTGGTGATCGACGAGAGCATAAACCTGTCATGAAGTATGGCCCGGACCCTGAAACCTGGCCGGAGTACCGCCGGGCGATGAAGTACGAGCTGGATGCGGCCGGTATCCCCGAAGACACCGTGTGGGAGCTGGTGAATTCACGGTTCGACTACCCGCAGGCAGTTCCGATCATGGTGGACTGGCTGCAAAACCTCGACGACCGGGTTCCGCCCGGCGAACCGCGTAGGGCAATGCGGTTGGGGCTCATGCGCAATCTGATCACCAGACACGCCAAAGGCAACCGCGAGGCTGTTGAGATCCTGTTTCATCAGTTCGAGGTCGAGCCTCCGCTGGATGCCAACGAGCTCTCCGTGACGGTCCAGGCGCTGGTGCCGCTGCTGGAGCGCGAGGATTTTCCCCGGGTGAAGGAGTTACTGCGGTTCCGCCCGCCCGGCGCCGATGCCTGGGATCCCGGCTGGTGGCCGCCGGGGGAGTTGGTGCGCTGGTTGGGCAAGATCAAAGACGACGAAGCCAAGCAGTTGGCGCTGGAGCAGCTTGGTAACGAACGCAATCGGATCGAGGCGATGCGCGCACTGGCCCAGCAGCGGGCGACCGGAGTTCGTGACGCCGTGGCGCGGTATCTCGACGACGAACATCAAGTGTTCCGCAAAGAGGCGGCCAAGACCCTGGCCAAATTGCCCGACGAATAGCGGGGACGATCGAAGGTTCCGGCGTCCACGCAGGCGTTACCCGCCACCCCACATCCGGGCGTTGGCTTTCGCGGTCTGAAGGTAGTTGTTGTAGGCGGTCCGCAGGTTTCGTTCCATCTGGCCCACCTCCCGGTTCATCTCGGTCAGAGCCCACAGTTGCCACTGGCGCACATCATGGATGGCGGGAACGAAGGTCGGCCCCTCCCAGCGCTGCAGAGCTATCAGGCCGTCGGCCACCTCGTTCAGCCGCTGGGTCACCGCGTGGCGGAACTCGTGCAGCACTTCGATCGTGTCGAGCATCTCCGCTTCGTCAACGGTGTGTCGCGCCATTGGCAGAGCCTTCTGGTCGGTGGCGAACCGCCTGTCTTCGGTGACTGAGCAAGGTTATCGTCGAACGCGATGTCATACGACCTGACGGTGTACGCGGCCGACAACATCGAGGGCGACCGATTGATCGCCCTGGTCGAATCGATCCCGGGGCTGTCCGTCGGCGACAGCGGCGACGGCGAAGTCAGCGTGCTGCGCGGTAAACGGCGAACCTATTCGTTCACCGTGTTCGGGCCCTACCGCATCGAACCCGAAGACGTGCCCGAGGATGTCGTCCAACATGTACTCGATCCCGCCATCAGCTGGCAGATCGTCGTCGAAGGCAGCAGCCCCACCGAGATCGCACCGGCGCGGCGCTTCGCCAAAGCACTCGCGCATGCCGCGCGCGGGGTGGCCCTTGACGAGCAGACCGAGGATGTACTGGGCGCCAAGAAATCCCGTCGCGTTGACCGCCCCCCAACCGAACCCGTGCGAGTGCTCGATCTGGAGTGGTACTCACCGGCGTCGGCGCCCCCAGCCCCGGACCTCTGGCTGGAGCTGGCCAGAAAGGTATTCCCCGAAGCCCTGCCACGACGCTACGGCGGGTACCAGCCCTACCCGTATCGGCTGAATCGCGACGGCGAAGGCCCGTTTGTCACGGAATTCGGCTGGATCCGGGAGCGGTACGAATCGCAGATCTTCGTCGCCAGCAATCCGTGCCTATCGGGCGGTCTCTTCGCTCCACCGTGGGGCGGCTACCTCTTCGACAGTCTGCACCTGCTGGCCGCGCCGCTGGATGACCCTCGGTGGCGCAACACCGTCCGGCGTTTCTTCGTCGCATACGCCCGCCGCCGCGGCAGCGTCCTGGCTGTCGGCGAAGTGTTGCGCAACCATACGTTGAGCGGTCCACCGAATGACCGTCGCGACCAACACGGCACGCTCAGAGGTGAGGACGGAATCCTGGGCCTGCCGGCGAATCCGGTCTGGCTGACCTGGCTGGGCAACGACTACCTGCATCTCGTACACGACCATCTACCGCCGGAACACACCACCTACTACCCGGAAGGCGCTCTGTACGCCCCCGCCGACGAACCCGCCGACCGCGGTCAACTCGCTGAACTGCTCGATCCCATCCCCGCACGACTGCGGGTCTCCGCCATCCCCTCGGCGTACGGTCCGGCGAACTCACCGACGAACAGTCCGGCGCTGGTCCGTTTGGAGACGGGAGAAGACCGTGGCATTCCCGTCGATATCCCCGCGAAAGTGACTGCGTTGCAAGACCTGTCACAGAAAACAACCGCTGCTGCCGACGACATCTCCGGATTGTTGCGCAACCTTCGGGCGCAGCTGGACAAGTTGGCCACCAGCTGGACCGGGCCGGCGGCCTCGGCGTATTTCAGCGCCGGAGCGCGCAGTATCTCCGAACTGAGCGCAAAATGCGCTGACCTGACCGTCGATCTGCGACGAATCGGCACAGACCTGTCGACGTCGGCCTCCTCCTACCACGGGGAAGAGTGAATCACCCAGCGGCGCAAGCTCAATCGTCGCTGCGGCTCAGCCCACGGCGCACCGACAGCAACTCGACCTCCGGGCGGGCCGCCACCAGCCGCTCGGCCGCGTCCAGCACCTCCACCAGATGGCCGCGCTCACCGGACACCGCGGACAGCCCGATACCGCTGCGCCGGTGCAGATCCGTCGAATCGGTTTCGGCGGCCGACACATTGAACCTGCGCTGCAACTCCGCGACGATCGGGCGCACCACCGAGCGCTTCTGCTTCAGCGAATGCACGTCACCGAGCAGCAGGTCGAACTCCAGCCAGCCGATCCACATGTCTAGGGCGTAGGCGGAGCCGGGGCGGCGCTGCTCGCCTGGGACTTGCCGAACGCCAACAGAGTCTTGGCCGTCGCCTGCGACAGCTGCCAGCCCTCGCCGTTCGACCTGAACTCCATCGGAAAGAAGAACCCGCCGGTGGCGGGGTTGGCCGTGTTGACGGTGACATCGGCGCTCACGTTGCCCGGGTAGCGGTCCGACCAGGTGACGCCGGCGGCTTCCAGGCTCAGCGGCAGATAGCCGCCGTCTCTGAGCGCAGTCGCGAACTTCTCGATGGTTTCGGCGTCGGTGGATTTGGCGCCTTCGATGAGCGGCACCTTGTCGACACCGGGAACCTCGGGGTCGGAGAGCCGATACAGCACGTCGGTCAGCGCCTCGGGTGCCGGCAACGGCGCTGCCGGTGCCGGCGCCGACACCGTTGTCGTCGCGGTCAACGGCATCTCGGCCACCGGTTCAGCCGGTTGCTGGCGACCGCAGCCCGACAAGGCCAGCACCGCCGCCAGGGCGGTGCTCACGGCGATGCGGGAGCGGTACATCCAGCAGTGATCAGTTCGACGAGGTCATCTGCGACAGGGTCAGCAGCGACGTCTTCGACAGCTTCCAGCCGCCCTGGTCGACGAACGTCAGGTTGACCGAGCGCGGCTCCATCTTCGGGCCCGACGCGGTGACGTCCGCGGTGGCAGCCCCCGGGCCGGCCGGGGTGACGTTGGCCACGCTGATTGCCAGCGGGAATTTGCCGTTGCGGGCGGCCTTCTGCATCTTGTGGTCCATCAGGGCCGTCTCGGCCCCGCCGAGGCCGCCCTCGATGAGGTAGGACTTGCCGGCGGCGGGAATTCCCGGGTCGGCCAGGGTGTTGAGGACGTCGGTCAACTGCTCCGGTGCAGGTACGTCTGCTGCCGGGTCCAGCGGCAGCGGCGCGAAGAACACCGTTGTCGGTGCTTCGGCGGAGGCGGGGGCGGGCGTTGCCAGGTAGCTCACAGCTGAGGCTCCGGCGCTGATCACGACGGCGGCTGCAGCGGCTGTGGCTAGGGATTTCACGCTCAACGGGGATCCTTTCGATCACTCAAATCAGATTCCAGGCTAACAGCGTGGCCGGTGTGTCGGATTCCCAGAGAGCACGCGAATGCACAATGGCCGGTAGCGTTGAGGTATCCGTCGCTTCAACTTCCAGTTCGGGAAAGGAGCGCACCATGGGAAACATGGAAGAGTCGCCGCGTCCTGAGGCTTTCGACGCGTCCAGGGGGTCGGACGCGCCCGGTGATGACTTCGCCGAGTTGGAGGAGTTGCGCCGCGAGGCCGCGATGCTGCGGGCGCAGCTCGACAATTCACCGCAGGACTCCGCTCGCGTGGGCCGGGACGTGCGCCAGCTCGAAGCCCACATCGACTCGCTGACCACGCGGAACTCCAAGTTGATGGACACCCTCAAAGAGGCGCGTCAGCAGTTGCTGGCCCTGCGCGAGGAGGTCGACCGGCTCGGTCAGCCGCCGAGCGGCTACGGCGTGCTGCTGGGCAGTCACGAAGACGACACGGTCGACGTGTTCACGTCGGGCCGCCGGATGCGGCTGAACATCTCGCCCAACATCGACGTCTCGACCCTCAAGAAGGGCCAGACGGTCCGGCTCAATGAGGCGCTGACGGTGGTCGAGGCCGGCAATTTCGAATCGGTCGGCGAGATATCCACGTTGCGTGAGATCCTGTCCGACGGGCACCGCGCGCTGGTTGTGGGCCACGCCGATGAGGAGCGCATCGTCTGGCTGGCCGAGCCGCTGGTGGCCGAGGATCTGCCCGAGCGCCACCCGGACGCCCAGTCCGACGACCGGCGTCCCCGCAAGCTGCGCCCCGGCGATTCGCTGCTGGTCGACACCAAGGCCGGTTACGCCTTCGAGCGCATCCCCAAGGCCGAGGTCGAGGATTTGGTGCTCGAAGAGGTGCCCGACGTCAGCTACGGCGACATCGGCGGCCTGACCCGCCAGATCGAGCAGATCCGCGACGCGGTGGAGCTGCCTTTCCTGCACAAGGACCTTTACCGGGAGTACGCACTGCGCCCGCCGAAAGGGGTGCTGCTCTACGGCCCGCCCGGCTGCGGCAAGACGCTGATCGCCAAGGCGGTGGCCAACTCGCTGGCCAAGAAGATGGCCGAGGTCCGCGGCGACGACGCGCACGAGGCCAAGTCGTACTTCCTCAACATCAAGGGCCCCGAGCTGCTGAACAAGTTCGTCGGCGAGACCGAACGCCACATCCGGCTGATCTTCCAGCGCGCCCGCGAGAAGGCTTCCGAGGGCACCCCGGTCATCGTGTTCTTCGACGAGATGGACTCGATCTTCCGCACCCGCGGCACCGGTGTCTCCTCGGACGTGGAGACGACGGTGGTTCCGCAGCTGCTCAGTGAGATCGACGGTGTGGAGGGGTTGGAGAACGTCATCGTGATCGGCGCCTCCAACCGTGAGGACATGATCGACCCGGCGATCCTGCGGCCCGGCCGGCTCGACGTCAAGATCAAGATCGAGCGCCCGGATGCCGAAGCGGCCCAGGACATCTTCTCCAAGTACTTGGTCGAGACGCTGCCGGTGCACGCCGACGACCTCGCCGAGTTCGGGGGAGACCGCGCGGCCTGCATCAAGGCGATGATCGAGAAGGTCGTCGACCGGATGTACGCCGAGATCGACGACAACCGGTTCCTGGAGGTCACCTACGCCAACGGTGACAAAGAGGTCATGTACTTCAAGGACTTCAACTCCGGGGCGATGATCCAGAACGTCGTCGACCGGGCGAAGAAGAACGCCATCAAGTCGGTTCTGGAGACCGGCCAGCCGGGCCTGCGTATCCAGCACCTGTTGGATTCGATCGTCGACGAGTTCGCCGAGAACGAGGACCTGCCCAACACCACCAACCCCGATGACTGGGCACGGATCTCGGGCAAGAAGGGGGAGCGGATCGTCTACATCCGCACCCTGGTCACGGGCAAGAGCTCCAGCGCCAGCCGCGCCATCGACACCGAATCCAACCTGGGTCAGTACCTGTAGCTGAACTGTTCGGCGGCGACCTTGGTCGTGCCGATGGCCGCATACGAGCCGGTGAGGCTGACCATGCTCACAGCAGCGCGAAGCGACAGGTCGCGGCGGAAGAGGTGGCTGACACCGTTGACGGTGTCGACGGTGTCCACCATGAGTGAGAGCCGCTTCCAGCGGTAGCGTTCCCGGGCGCCGCTGGTGAGGTATCCCAGGCCCATTACAAACGCTCGCGCACCGTAGATCCTGGTCATGTAGGTGAGTTCGGGTGACGGCGCAACTCCGACGAACTTGGCGAATTGCCGTGGTGCCATCAACGAGGCCACAGCGAGAAGCATCCGTCCCAACGCCATCAGGCTCAGTGCGCTGGTCCGACTCTCGGCCACCGGGCGGTCCCGACCGGTAGCGGTCTCGGTGGTTGCCATATGAGCCCCTTCGGCTGTCCGTTCCTCTACTGACTGACGGTCAGTCATGTACAGTAGCGCCGGATTTCTGCGGGTGTCAATCGTGTCCAGCAGAATCGGTCTGCTGGGGGGCGGACTTGGGAAGGACGATGTGGTGGCGGAGCAGGGGCCCGGGAGGCGGCGTACGACGCTGCCCGCGGCGCAACGGGAAAGTCAGTTGCTGGAGGTGGCCCGGAATTTGCTGTTGGCAGACGGACCCACCGAGTTGACGGTTGACAAGGTCACGGCCGCGGCCCAAGTCGCCAAGGGCACCTTCTACCTGTACTTCAATTCCAAAGATCACCTGCTGGCGCGGTTGTGGGCCGACTACCTGGATGCCTTCCTGGCCATAGTGCACAAGCAGCTCGACGTCGCGACGCCCGCGGCCGGTTGGCCGGGGGCAATAGACGAGCTGATCGAGCAGATGATCCGCTACGACATGGCCAATGCCGTCCTGCACCGGGCGGTGTTCTCCCAAGCATCCGGCGACGGACTGCGCCAACTGCGCCAGGCCGATTCAAAAGTCATCACGCTCATAGCCGAGGCCGTTGCCTCGGCGGTGGCTGCTGGTTCCGCCAGCGTCACCGATCCGCCCACCACCGCCGCGCTCATGTACTACGCCGTCGATGGCCTGTTGAACGCCGCCTACCTGGCGAATACCGAGCCAGACGCCGACAGTCTTATCGCCGCGGCCAAGGAGATGGTCCACCGGACCCTGGGTACTGCCCGGGCTTAGCCCCGCGAGCGGGCGTAGTTTGCGCGCTGACGCTCCGCCGTCAGCGACGTTCTGTGCACGATCGCGACAATGTCGGAAACGGCCGACTAGCCTCGAACCGATGCGGCTACGTTTTGCGTCCGACGGTGACGACGAGGACGCTTACCTACGCGACCCGAGACGCGTTGCTCGACGAGTTCAGCCAGGACGATGTCGCCGAATTTCTGCTTGCCTGGTGCCAGCGCAAGCTGTCGGCACCGGCCGATGCAGCAGACGGCGTCTGCGCCGCGGTCGGCGCCTACTTCGAGTTCATGGCGGCCACGAACCGCCTGGCGGGCGGTGTTCCGCGGGCTGCGGGCCTGATGCGGACCAACCGTTCAGGTTGCTCGAAGACCTTTGGCGGCACCCCGCCGCGGAGACCGCCGCAGTCCTCGACGTTCTGGAAAGCCATCTCAAGGACCCCAAACCAGCCAAGGCCGCACGTAGGGCCGCGATGCGTCACCGCAGCTGGATGGCGAATCGCAAGTGAACCGCCCGTCGGACCTTGTGGTGATCGCAGCGCTCAAAGAATGGGCATGTACGTCGTGTTCGGGTACCGGCGACCTGCTGATCATGGACGACGCAGGCCCGCTGTGCCTGCACTGCGCCGACCTTGGCCATCTCGAATTTCTGCCGTCGGGCGATGCAGCGATGACCCGTCGCGCGAAGAAGGCCAGTCGGCTTTCGGCAGTGGTGGTGCGCTGGAGTCGGTCACGCAAACGCTATGAGCGCCAGGGCATCCTGGTCGAGCCACAGGCGATCGAGTATGCCGAGCGCGAGTGTCTCTCCGATGCCGAGGTGCGCGAACGGCGCAGGGAGCGCGACGCTACCCGACGTGCGGATGAGGACCAGCGTTTCATCGCCGAGTTCGCCGACGCCATCCGTGTGCAGTTCCCGGGTTGTCCCGCTGACCGGGCCTTCGAGCCAGATGCCGTTCGCCTCGCTGTCGTTGCGTCGATCCGGCACACCGACACTGACTACGACGAGCTGCTGATGTCCGGCGTCGACCGAGAAACGGCCCGGTACCGGATATTCGACCGCGTCGAGGCTGTTCTCGATAGCTGGCGCTCGCCTCGGCACCCCGCGTAGCCAGCAAGCCCCCTCGCCTAGGCTGGGGAGATGCAACGGATCATCGGGACGGAAGTCGAATACGGCATCGCTTCGCCGTCGGACCCGGCCGCCAACCCGATCCTCACCTCGACCCAGGCGGTGCTGGCCTACGCCGCGGCCGCCGGAATCCCGCGCGCCAAGCGCACCCGGTGGGACTACGAGGTGGAGTCCCCGCTGCGTGACGCCCGCGGATTCGACCTGAGCCGCTCCAGCGGCCCGCCGCCGATCATCGACGCCGACGAGGTCGGCGCGGCCAACATGATCCTCACCAACGGGGCACGGCTCTACGTCGACCACGCCCACCCCGAGTACTCCGCGCCCGAGGTGACCGATCCGCTGGATGCCGTCATCTGGGACAAGGCCGGCGAGCGGGTGATGGAGGCCGCCGCCCGCTATGTGGCCAGCGTGCCGGGGGCGGCCAAGCTGCAGCTGTACAAGAACAACATCGACAACAAGGGCGCCTCCTACGGCACCCACGAGAACTACCTGATGAGCCGGCAGACCCCGTTCTCGGCGATCATCGCCGGTCTGACCCCGTTTCTGGTGTCGCGGCAGGTGGTCACCGGCTCCGGCCGCGTCGGTCTCGGCCCGGCCGGCGACGAGCCCGGCTTCCAGCTGTCCCAGCGGGCCGACTACATCGAGGTCGAAGTCGGCCTGGAGACCACGCTGAAGCGCGGCATCATCAACACCCGTGACGAACCGCACGCCGACGCCGACAAATATCGCCGGCTGCACGTCATCATCGGCGACGCGAACCTCGCCGAGACGTCGACCTACCTCAAGTTGGGCACCACCGCGCTGGTCCTCGACCTCATCGAGGAAGGCCCCGAGCACGGCATCGACCTGAGCGATCTGACGCTGGCCCGGCCGGTACGCGCGGTGCATGTGATCAGCCGCGACCCCACACTGCGGGCGACCGTCGCGCTGGCCGACGGCCGTGAGATGACCGGCCTTGCGTTGCAACGGATCTATCTCGACCGGGTGGCGAAGCTGGTCGACACCCGCGACCCGGATCCCCGCGCCACCGACATCATCGAGACCTGGGCCCGGGTCCTCGACCAGCTCGAACGCGACCCGATGGAGTGCGCCGACCTGCTGGACTGGCCGGCCAAGCTGCGCCTGCTGGAGGGTTTCCGGCAGCGGGAGAATCTGAGCTGGTCAGCGCCCCGGCTACACCTGATCGACCTGCAGTACTCCGATGTGCGGCTGGACAAGGGCCTGTACAACCGGCTGGTCGCGCGCGGCTCGATGCAGCGGCTGGTCACCGAGCAACAGGTCCTGGCCGCGGTGGACAACCCCCCGACCGACACCCGCGCCTACTTCCGCGGCGAGTGCCTGCGCCGATTCGGGGCCGACATCGCCGCCGCCAGCTGGGACTCGGTGATCTTCGACCTGGGCGGCGACTCCCTGGTGCGGATCCCGACGCTGGAGCCGCTGCGCGGCAGCAAGGCCCACGTGGGAGCGTTGCTGGACTCGGTGGACAGTGCCGCCGAACTGGTCCAACAACTCACCACATAGACCCCGAGCAACGACGGCGCCGACCGGTAGGGTGGAGAAACCGGCCGCGGTGATGCGCGGCCGATGAGATTCAGGAGGCAGCGATGGCTCAGGAGCAGACCAAGCGCGGCGGGGGCGGCGGCGAAGACGACGACCTCTCCGGCAGCACTGCGGCGGGCCAGGAGCGCCGCGAGAAGCTCACCGAGGACACCGACGACCTGCTCGACGAGATCGACGACGTGCTGGAGGAGAACGCCGAGGACTTCGTGCGGGCTTATGTCCAAAAGGGCGGCCAGTGACCTGGCTGTCGCGTGATCGTCTGCCCCTCAACTCAGCAACCTCAGGACTCGCGCTCACTCAGGTAGGTCTGTCGTCGTTTTCGGAGTTCCTGCGGCTGCAGGCTCCTGAACTGCTGCCGACCGGAGCGGGCGCGTCGCACACCGGTGGCGTCGGTGAGCAACTGCCGCACGGCACCACCATCGTTGCGCTGACCTACCCCGGCGGGGTCGTCATCGCCGGAGACCGGCGCTCGACGCAGGGCAACATGATCGCCGGCCGCGACGTGCAGAAGGTGTACGTCACCGACGAGTACACCGCGACCGGCATCGCCGGCACCGCCGCGATCGCCGTCGAGTTCGCCCGGCTCTACGCGGTCGAACTCGAGCACTACGAAAAGCTCGAAGGCGTGCCGCTGACCTTCGCCGGGAAGGTCAACCGGCTGGCGACCATGGTCCGCGGCAATCTCGGCGCGGCCATGCAGGGCCTGGTGGCGCTGCCCTTGCTGGCCGGCTACGACATCGACGCCGTCGACCCGCAGACCGCCGGGCGCATCGTGTCTTTCGACGCCGCCGGCGGCTGGCACGTCGAGGAAGAGGGCTATCAGGCGGTGGGATCCGGCTCGATCTTCGCCAAATCGTCGATCAAGAAGCTCTACGGCCAGATCACCGATGCCGACTCCGCGTTGCGGGTGGCCATCGAGGCGCTGTACGACGCCGCCGACGATGATTCGGCCACCGGCGGCCCGGACCTGGTGCGGGGGATCTTCCCGACGTCGGTCACCATCGACGCCGACGGCGCCGTCGAGATCCCCGAGCAGCGCATCGCCGAACTCGCTCGGGAGGTCATCGAGAGTCGCACCCGCGGAGAGGATTCGGGGGCGAAGGCCAAGCGGGGTAAGAAATGAGCTTCCCGTATTTCATCTCGCCCGAGCAGGCGATGCGCGAGCGTGGCGAGCTCGCCCGCAAGGGTATTGCCCGGGGCCGCAGCGTGGTGGCGCTGGCCTACGCCGACGGTGTGCTGTTCGTCGCTGAAAACCCTTCGCGCTCACTGCAGAAGATCAGCGAACTCTACGACCGGGTGGGTTTCGCGGCCGCCGGGCGGATCAACGAGTTCGAGAATCTGCGCCGTGGCGGCATCCAGTTCGCCGACACCCGCGGCTACGCCTACGACCGGCGCGATGTCACCGCGCGCCAGTTGGCCAACGTGTACGCCCAAACACTGGGCACCATCTTCACCGAGCAGGCCAAGCCCTACGAGGTGGAGTTGTGTGTGGCTGGCGTGGCCTATCAGGGGCAGACCAAAGCGCCTGAGCTGTACCGGATCACCTACGACGGTTCGATCACCGACGAGCCGCATTTCGTGGTGATGGGCGGCACCACCGAGCCGGTCACCACGGCGCTCAAGGAGTCCTACGCCGAGAACGCCGAGCTGGCCGACGCGCTGCACATCGCAGTCAACGCGCTCAAACAGACCGACACCGGCAACGGGGCCGAGCCGCGTGAGCTGGGTCCGGGCACCCTGGAGGTGGCCATCCTGGATGCCAACCGGCCCAAGCGCGCGTTCCGGCGAATCAACCGCACCGCGCTGGAATCGCTGCTGCCGCAGGCCGGCTCGTCGGGGGAGGCGTCAGACGGGGCTCCTGACTAGGCTTTTCGATGCCCAAGAAATACGGGGTCAAAGAGAAGGACCTGGTCGTCAGTCACATCGTCGACCTGATACTGGCCGGGGAGTTGCGCACCGGTGACCGGATCAACCGCGATGCGATCGCGGCGAACGTGGGTGTCAGCCGGCTGCCCGTTCAGCAGGCTCTGGATCAACTTGAATACCAGGGGATGCTGGCCAGTCGCTATCACCGCGGTGTGTTCGTCACCCGGTTCGACGAGGCCGTTGTGCGCGAACAGCATGAGTTACACGGGGTTTTGAACGGCATCGCCTCGGCGCGGGCGGCGGCCAACCCGACCCCGCGTGTCCTGGCCGACCTCGACTCAGCGCTGCGGAATCTGCGGGCCAGCAAGGGGCCCGAGGCGTTTCAGGAAGCGGCCTACGAATACCGCCGGATCATCCTCGATGAGTACGCCGGGCCGCCGCTGTACGCGGCGATCATCGCCGCGCGCGTGTTCGCGCCACGTGGATTCTGGGGGAGCTACCCCCGCACCCACGCGGAGTTCCTGCCCAACCTCGAAGCCGAGAACGCGGCGATCCACCGGCGCGATCCTGACGGCGCCCGGGCCGTGCACATCGAGCGGGCGCGGATGCGCGCAGACGTCGTGATCGCCGAGCTGGCCAGGCGGGGAGTGCTCAGCGACGGACCGGGCTGAGGCCGCCGAGCGTGCGGTTTGGTACGCGAAATAGCTGCTCTGCGTACCAAAACCGCACACTCGGTTCCTGTTTATCGCGTCGACCTACTCCGGGGGTGGTGGCTGGGCCCCTGCGCCGCCTGACCCGCCGGTGCCGCCGGCCGTCCCGGTGGGCGCGGTGCCGGCTTGGCCGGGTCCGCCGGGGGTCTGGCCGGATGCGCCGCCGTTGCCGCCGTTGCCGCCGGTTCCGCCCTCGACGGTTCCGGCGCCGTTGCCGCCGTTGCCGCCGGTTCCGCCGTCGCCGCCGCTGACGTCGGTGGTGGGGCTGCCGTTGATCTGACCGCCACCAGCGCCGCCGTTGCCGCCGTTTCCACCGTTGCCGGCGTGGCTCGGTCCGATGCCCAGGTCGTTGGCCGGGGTCTCGATGCCGCCACTGGCGCCTCCGGTGCCGCCGGTTCCGCCGGTGCCGGCCGTGGTTGCTCCGGCGCCGCCGTTGCCGCCGTTGCCGCCATGGCCACCGGATGCGGTGCCAGAACCTCCGGCCCCACCGGCGCCGCCGTTGCCACCGGCGCCGCCGTCGACCAGGATGCTGCCGGAGTTGGCGCCGCCGTTTCCGCCCCTGCCGCCGTTTCCGCCGACGCTGACCACGCCGTTGCCGGTGGCGCCGTTGCCGCCTGCCCCGCCTGCCGCGCCGGTGCCACCGGCGGCCGTGGCATTGCCGCCACCTCCACCGCCGCCGTTACCGCCGTTGCCGCCTTGACTGTAGATGGTGCCCTCGTGTTGCCAGCCGGTACTGGTACCACCGGCACCCCCGAGCCCGCCGTTGTAGCCGCCGCTGGACCCCAAGCCGCCGTTGCCGCCGTTGCCGCCGACGTAGCTGCCATTGCCGCCGTTACCGCCGTTGCCGCCGTTTGCGGTGATGAAGCCCGAGCCGCCGTTGCCGCCGTTGCCGCCACGGGTCTGGACGGCGGGGTCGTCGGTGGCTCCGGCGCCGCCGTTACCCCCATTGCCGCCACCGCCGCCGCGGCCGCTGGCGCCGCTGCCCCCGTCCCCGCCCTTGCCGGCGCTGGCGAAGCCGCCATCGCCGCCGTTGCCGCCCCTGCCGCCGGGCTCGCCGCCACCGGAGACGGTCTGGCTCGCCGTGCCGCCGGCACCGCCGTTGCCGCCGTTGATGCCCGCGCCGCCGTTTCCGCCGTTTCCGCCGTCGCCGCCGATGCCGGTCCCCTGGGAGTAGCCACCTGCGTAAGCGCCCGTGCCGCCGTTTCCGCCGTTGCCCAGGTAGTCGCCGTTGGCGTCCTGGTAGGCGTCGCCGCCGTTGCCACCGCTGCTGCCGTCACCGGCGGCACCGAACTGCCCGGCGCGCCCGAAGGACGGGTCGTTGTAGATGGTGGAGCCGCGCTCACCGGCCGCGCCTCCCGAGCCCGCAGTGGAGAACACAATCCCGCCGTTCCCACCGTTGCCGCCGTCGACGTGGTCGGCGGTGCCGGTCGCGCCGTTGCCGCCGGCGCCGTGGGCCCCGCCGTTGCCGCCGTTGCCCCCGTTGCCGAACATGAACCCGCTGCGCCCGCCGTTGCCGCCGCTCCCGCCGATCCCGCCGTTGCCTCCGTTGCCATCACCGCCGTTGGCGAACGTGCCGGCGGCGCCGGCGGCGCCGGCTCCGCCGTCGCCGCCGTTTCCGCCGCTGCCGAAGAACCAGCCGGAGGCGTTTCCGCCGGCCCCGGCGTTGCCGCCGTCGATCGAGGTATCGAGGGACGCGCCGCCGTTGCCACCGGTGCCGCCGTTGCCCATCCAGATACCGCCGGCTCCACCGTCTCCACCGTTGGCACCCGCACCACCGTCACCGCCGGCGCCGCCGTCGCCCAGCCAGCCGGGCGCGTTGCCGCCGTTGCCGCCGTCGATGCCCGCGGTATCGGAGTTCCAGCCGTCGCCGCCGTCCCCGAACCACAGCCCGCCGTTGCCGCCGTCGGGGTTCTCGGCGGTGCCGTCGGCTCCGTTGCCGATCAGGAACTGGCCGGCCGAGGTGTTGATCCAGCCGTTGACCATCGCACCGAAGTCACTGTCGATCCAGTTCTCCATGGAGGTGTGCAGCGGTTGATAGATCCACTGGTCGATCAGCGTGGTCCAGTCAAGAGGTTCGCCGACGGCCGTCCCTTCGGCGCTGAGCGCCCACCCGTCGGCGGCGGCGCCATTGAACAGCGGGTCCAAAAGGTCTATGAACCAGTCGAATTCGTCGGCCTGGGCCGGGAGCGCCACGGTCAGGGGTGCCATCCCGAACGTCAGGAAAGCGCCCACCGCACTGGCGGCGCCGACCGCCCGGGAATGGCGGCGCGGGTTGGTGTGATGACGACTCATCTTGAGGGGAACCTCTCTAAGAAGTTGGGGGATAAGGGGTTATCGGGGATCAGAGTCCGAACAGGTCGCCCAGCCAGCCGAACGAGTCGGTCGCCGCGGCACCCAGGCCGCCGTCGTCGAGCACATCGGTGGGCAACAGCGGCAGATCGGTTCCGGCCAACGGCGGGGTCACCACGATCGGCCCCTTGCCGTCCCATCCCGAGCCCAGCAGGGCGCCGACGGTTTGGCCCCAGGCCATCCAGGCGCCGATCGGACCGATTCCGGCACTGTTGAGGTCCAGGTTGCCCAGGACCGGGACACCGCTGAATTCGATGCCCACGCTTTGGAACAGGGAACCGCCGACAGCGGGAACCGAGGCCACGACCTCGCCGTCGGGGCCGAGCACCTGGTAGGGACCGACCTGCACGGCACCCGGGCTGAGCAACCCACCGAACGCGAAATCGAGGTGGTCCATGGTCATCCCGGCCGGGAAGTACCCGGATTCGTTGATCATGGGTAACAACGCGTTCAGGTTCAATGTGGCGCCGTTGAGGAAGGCTCCGGACATGTTGGTCAAGGTGTCACCGAAGCTGTCACCGTCGGTGATGCTGTTCATCAATGCGATCCACGGGCTGATCGCCGGCCCGATGGCGCCCATCAGGACCGCGCTCGCCGGAGACGCCAGGAAGTCAATGATCGGCATGATCGTGGATTGGTCGACATCCGGCGGGATATAGCCGCCGATCTGCCCGAACATCAACGCGTGCGTGCTGTCCAGAGTGTGGTTGAGCACGGTGGAGTAGGTCTCGTCGGTGGTGTTCTGCAACGCGTAGCCGGAGAGCACCGCGTTCAGATGCAGCTGGATCTGCTCCATCACCTCGTTGGTGGAACCCGCCGGGTCATTGAGCAGCCGATCCCAGTAGTCCATCTGATTGGCCACGAACTGCTGCATCCCCACTGCGGGGGCCAAGAACCAGTTGTTGAGTAGCGCGGTCGCGTTGGCCGAGGTGGCGTTGAGCACGTCGTCCCACGCGCTGGCCAGGTGCACGGCGGGCGACTGGACATCGAGCAGAGCGGGCAACGGACCGGCCACCGGCGTCACCGCGACAAGACTGGCCCCCACCAGTGCCACACCTGCGGTGGCGTAGGGGCGGACTGTGGCGTGCAAGGGGTCTCCTTCTGGTTGGTGATGCACAGCACGGATCGGGACGAAGTTGAGGCTAGCTGAGGGATACATAATTTGTATACAAAAAAATAGAACTTGTTCTATCTGGTGAGGTGACGCCGTGACGGCCTGCGTGTCAGTCCGGCGCTGGGCAGCCACAGGGCAGCGTCCACGATGACTGAATAAGCAGGTGCAGAGCATATATGGAGCGCCGCTGGCGAAGAGGCCGGTTCCTGCGGGAGCCGGAAGCCCGCGACCTAGGGATCGTTAGATATGAATGTAATTTGTAGAAAAATGATCACAGCGCCCGTTCAGACTGCCGCGGCAAGACTGTTTTCTCGGAATTGGGTAATACGTTCCACCAACCTGGAGCTTGGTGCCGGACATGTTTGAGTCGGGGCGAGTGAAGCTGCCGTAATCGCGACGAGCGGGATAGATTCTGAGGAATGTCAGGCTTGGATGGCGCCGCCGGCCGGGGCGGCGGGTGACTATGTCGGTCGTCAAGTCGCTGAGCGATCTCCGAGCAGCAGATGCCGGCTTCGGCGGTGGCAAGGGCGCTCATCTCGGGGAACTGCTCACGGCCGGGCTTCCGGTACCGGATGGATTCGTCATCGGGGTCCCGGCCTACGTGGGAGCCGTGACTGCGGACCGGGTCGCGGCGCCGTCGGGCGAGCTACGCGACGAGATTGTGGCCAACTATCAGGCCATGGGCCACGACGTCGCCGTGGCGGTCCGTTCTTCGGCCGTGGCCGAGGACGGCGCGACTGCCTCGCACGCGGGAATCTACGAGACGGTTCTCAACGTCAAGGGCGTCGCACAACTGCTTGAGGCCGTTCGGCGCTGCTGGGCTTCGATGTCTTCGCAGCAGGCCCAGTTGTACAGCGGCGCTAGGGGATTGGTTCCGGAAGAATCCGGGATGGCGGTGGTGGTGCAGCGCCAGATCGCCGCAGCATGTGCCGGTGTCGTCTTCACCGCGGATCCCCTGGGCGGCGGTGCGGACCGGCTGTTCCTCGAATCCGCCGGCGGGCCGGGGGAGAACGTCGTCGCAGGGCTGGTCACACCGGACCGCATCGTCGTCGACAAGGGCTCGATGGACATCGTGGCGGCCCTGGAATCCACCGCTGCGCGTCCGGTGCTGTCCGAGCAGCAGATTCGCGAGATCGCGCGGCACGCGATACGGATCGAGGAATGGTACGGCCGCCCCCAGGACATCGAGTGGGCCTTCGACGAGCAGGGGAGGGTCTGGATTCTGCAGGCACGCCCGATCACCGCGTTCGAAACGCTGGAGGCCAGAGCGAGAGCGGTTGAGTTCTACGATCCGCCGCGTCCACCCGAAAGCCGTTGGACCCGTGTGAATATCGCTGAGGCCCTGCCCGGTGTGCCGGCGCCCCTTACCTGGTCGGTGTGGCGGCCGGGACTCGGCGGCGGGCAGCGCGAATGCCAGATCCAGCTTGGCGTGGTGTCCAAACGTGACGACGGTCCGCTGCCGTTCGTCACCCTGGCGCAGGGTTGGCCGGTGTTGTCCGTCGATCTGCTCCTGAGTCAAGTCGCCCGAATTCCCCGAATGGATCCCAGCGCGTTCAGTGAGCAGATCCTCGGTGCGGCACAACAGGTGGACGATGCACCGCTGCTGGCGAGGGTTGCGACCGCGTTGCGGATGGCCGCGCGAGCACCGATCACCCTGGCACTGCTGAATCGTCGACTTCGGGCCGTGAGCCGGACCTCGCGGAGGGCGTGGCAGCGGGACGCCTGGCGGCCGCCCGCGGATCCGGTCGCTCTGCTGACGGAGGCCGCGGCGCGCTTCAAACAGACCATGACGGTCCACGCCGTGCAGACCTATGTGTGCCAGGGGCTCTACCAGGCTGTCGAGCTGATTGCCGGCGGCGCGACTATCCATCTGCTCTCCGGAGGCGGTGACCTCCCCGAGGCCCGACTGGCCCGGGACCTGTGGATGCTGGCCCTCGGACGGATCAGCTTGGAGCACTTTCTGTTTGAGCACGGATTCCACGGGCCGGACGAGGGCGAGATCGCAGCTGCTTCGTGGCGGCAGAACCCCGAACCGGTTCTGCAATCCGTACGGATGATGGCTGACGGTGATGGATCGCGTGATCCCGGTGCCGCGATGGCCCGCCGGCGTCAGGAACGATTCCAGGCAGAGGCCGCGCTGTGCGCAGCCCTGCCACGCTCGCGCCGCAGGGCGGTGACACGTCTGATCGCCATGACCAGCAAAGCGTTGGTCAGCCGGGAGATCGGTAAGGCGACATTCCTGCAGGACCTCGATGTCGCTCGCCACGCGGTGTCTTTCCTGGGCGACGATGCGGTCTGGCACACGCTCGAAGAACTCCGGGAGAACGTGCGGCCGTCCTCGGCGGATATCCTTGCCCGGCAACATGTCCGGTCGCGGTTCGCCGCGCAGGAGCCGCCGCTGTCCTTCGTCGGGGATCTGCGCCAGCGGCCGTCCGGCGACAGCGCCGGCGTGCCGTCGGTCGTCGCCGGAATCAGCGCGAGCCCGGGCCGCGCCCGCGGACGGGCACGGGTGGTGACCAACCCCGCCACGACCGTCGACCTCGGCGCCGGCGACGTGCTGATCGCGCGGACCACCGATCCGTCGTGGGTGATGCGGTTCATGGCGGTGGCCGGAATGGCGATCGACGTGGGCGGAACCCTGTCCCACGCGGCGATCATCGCGCGAGAGCTCGGAATCCCGTGCGTGATCGGGACGGGCAACGGAACCCAGGTCATCCCCGATGGCGCGCTGGTGGAGATCGACGGAGCCCAGGGCGCCGTGCGGGTTCTCGACGTGCCGACTACCGGTCGATCCGAAATCGCCTGACCCGGCGGCCTCCGCTAACCTCTCAACCCGTGGCGGGTATCCACGAGTCGCCGGTGTCCAATTCGGTTGATCGGCCATCGCGCTCATGACCGTGTCGGCTGCCGTCATCATGATGGTCACCTTGGTCGGCCTGTGGGTCCGGCGCCACACCTGGCGCTACCACTGGGAGGTCCAACCCAGCGTCATCCTCGGTCTGCAAACGGTCGCGACCATGCTGCTGACACCGTGGGCGGCGACGATGCTCGGGCCGTGGTTGCATCGGGTATTGGGGCTGTGGAACGTCACCGGCCTGGTCGGCATGCTGGGCGTACTGCTGACCGGGGTGGCCATGATCGCCCACCTGTTGTCGCGGTTAACCCTGGACAGCCACGGCGAAGTCTTCGGTCGCCGCGTGGGTGCGGCGCTGAGCTTCGGACTCCCGCTGTTGGTCGGCGCATTCGTCGTCGGCCACGCCGGGTACGAACCTGTCCGGCAGATCTTCGACGCCCGCGGCCCGCGATTCGCAGCTTTCTGGGCGGTGCTGGGCGGGCTGTTCGTCTACCTGGGGTACTACTCCAGCCGGCTGCTGCTGATCATCCGGGCCGATCCCCGCTCCAAGCGGGCCGCGGAGCTGTACCTGGTCTGGGCCGGGTGCGGTTTCGGCATTGCCGGTTGCGTGTGGGTCACCGCGTTGTTCGGCAGCAATGTCTGCGTGCCCGCATGGACCTTCGGGTGCATCGGAACGGTCGCGTCCACCTGGGCGTCGATCGGGTCCTGGCGGGCCAAACGGCGCACGTTCGTCGAAGCCGGCGGTTAGGGAGGCTCGACGGAGGAGTGCCAAAGCTGGACCGCCGTAATGGCCCCGGCGGTTAGCGAAGGATCCGGAAGCGTTTGGTCCGGGCGCCTGCGCCGGACGCGAGTTCGACCCGGCTGTGCGGAACACCGAAATGCTCGGCGAGGACCCGGACGACAGCGGCGTTCGCCTTGCCGTCCACGGCGGGCTCACGCACGTAGACCGTCAGCTGGCCGTCGGCGTCGGTCTCCACCAGGGGCCCCTTGCGGCTGCCCGGTTTGACCCTGACGACGACGGTTCTGGGCTCGTCCATGTCCGCCATTCTGGCGGCGGGCGCGCTAGCGGGCGACGATCACCGACGAGCCGTGGCCGAACAGGCCCTGGTTGGCCGTCACACCCACCTTGGCGCCTTCGACCTGCCGGCCGGTGGCTTGGCCGCGGAGCTGCCAGGTGAGCTCACACACCTGGGCGATCGCCTGTGCCGGGATCGCCTCGCCGAAGCAGGCCAGCCCTCCGGACGGGTTGACCGGCACCCGCCCACCGATGGTGGTGGCGCCGCTGCGCAGCAGCTGCTCGCCCTCGCCCTTGGCGCACAGGCCCAGATGCTCGTACCAGTCGATCTCCAGCGCGGTGGACAGGTCGTAGACCTCGGCCAGGCTGACGTCCTCCGGGCCGATCCCGGCCTCGGCATAGGCCGCGTCCAGGATCTGATCCTTGAACACCCGCTCCGGCGCGGCCACCACAGCGGTGGAATCCGTTGCGATGTCCGGAAGTTCGGGCAGGTGCTGCGGGTACCGCGGGGTGACGGTGGACACCGCCCGCACCGACGGCACACCCTCGAGCGAACCGAGGTGCTTCTTCGCGAAGTCCGCGCTGGCCACGATCAGCGCGGCCGCACCGTCGGAGGTGGCGCAGATGTCGAGCTGGCGCAGCGGGTCGGAGACCACCGGGCTGGCCAGCACGTCCTCGACCGCGGATTCCTTGCGGTAGCGGGCATTCGGGTTGGAAAGCCCGTGCCGAGAGTTCTTCACCTTTACCTGGGCGAAGTCCTCGGAGGTGGCGCCGTAGAGGTCCATCCGGCGCCGCGCCAGCAGCGCGAAGTACACCGGGTTCATCGCCCCGATCAGGTGGAACCGCTGCCAGTCGGGGTCGTTCTTGCGCTCACCGCCGACCGGGGCGAACGCGCCCTTGGGGGTGGTGTCGGCGCCGATCACCAGGGCGACGTCGCAGAACCCGGCCAGGATCTGGGCCCGGGCGCTCTGCAGGGCCTGCGACCCGGAGGCGCAGGCGGCGTAGCTCGACGACACCGGAACCCCGTTCCAGCCCAACTTCTGGGCGAACGTCGAGCCGGCGATGAAACCGGGGTAGCCGTTGCGGATGGTGTCCGCCCCGGCGATGAATTGGATCTGCTGAGCGTTCAGGCCGGCGTCGGCCAGCGCGGCGCGGGCGGCGACCACGCCGTACTCGGTGAAGTCGCGGCCCCACTTGCCCCACGGGTGCATGCCCGCACCCAGGATGTACAGCGGTTGGGGAGTCATGCGCCCACCTTCTTCCACGCGTAGACCGTGCGCGTCGCGCCGTCGTCGTCGGTGTAGAGCGGCATGGTGGTCAGTTCCATCTCCATGCCGACCTTCAGGTCCGCGGCCAGCGTGCCCTCGACGACCTTGCCCAGCACGATCAGGCCTTCATCGGCAAGCTCCACCGCGGCGATCGCGAACGGCTCGAACGGATCGGACGGCGGGTAGGGGGCCGGCGGCAGGTACCGGTTCTCGGTGTAGCTCCAGATTTTGCCGCGCCGCGACAGCGCGACCGGCTCCAGCGCGTCGCCGTCGCAAGCCGGGCTGGGGCAGTTGTTCTCACGCGGCGGGAACACATAGGTGCCGCACTGCGGACACTTGGCGCCGATCAGATGGGGGAGGCCGGCGTCGTCAGTGGCGAACCACCCGTCGATCGCGGGCTGCGAGGCTACTTCTGGCACCCGGTCAGCGTACCCAACCTGGGCGGCAAAACTGAAACGTGTTGCAATTCTGCCGGCGTCAACGGGTGTCGGTACCGGGTGCATAGAGTTGGGTCCGTGAGCCCAGATCAGACCAAACCGACGCTGCTGCTTCTGGACGGAAACTCGCTGGCGTACCGGGCCTTCTACGCGCTGCCCGCGGAGAACTTCAAGACCCGCAGCGGCCTGACCACCAACGCCGTCTACGGGTTCACCGCCATGCTGATCAACCTGCTGCGCGACGAAGCCCCCACCCACGTCGCTGCCGCCTTCGACGTGTCCCGGCAGACCTTCCGCTCCGAGCGCTTCCCCGAATACAAGGCGACCCGCTCAAGCACCCCGGACGAGTTCCGCGGCCAGATCGACATCACCAAGGAAGTCCTCAACGCACTGGGCATCACCACGCTGTCCGAGCCCGGCTATGAGGCCGACGACCTGATCGCCACACTGGCCACCCAGGCCGACAGCGAGGGCTACCGGGTGCTGGTGGTCACCGGTGACCGCGACGCGCTGCAACTGGTCAACGACAACGTGACCGTGCTCTACCCGCGCAAGGGTGTCAGCGACCTGACCCGGTTCACCCCGGACGCCGTCGTCGAGAAGTACGGCCTGACCCCGGCGCAGTACCCGGACTTCGCCGCGCTGCGCGGCGACCCCAGCGACAACCTGCCGGGCATCCCCGGGGTGGGGGAGAAGACCGCCTCGAAGTGGATCGTCGAATACGGATCCCTGCAGGGACTGGTGGACCAGGTCGACACCGTCAAGGGCAAGGTCGGAGATGCGTTGCGCGCCAACCTGTCCACCGTGATCCTCAACCGTGAGCTCACCGACCTGGTGCGCAACGTCCCACTGGCCCAGACGCCGGACACCCTGCGGATGCTGCCCTGGGACCGCGAGCAGATCCATCAGCTCTTCGACGACCTCGAGTTCCGGGTGCTGCGCGACCGGCTTTTCGAGACGCTCTCCACCGCTGGGGGCACCGTGCCCGAGGCCGAGGAGGGCTTCGAGGTGCGCGGCGGTGCCCTGGAACCGGGAACGGTCGCGGCCTGGCTGGCCGAGCACGCCGCCGACGGACGCCGGGCCGGACTGGCGGTCATCGGCAGCCACCGCAGCTACGACAGCGACGTGACCGCGCTGGCCCTGGCTTCGGCGGACGGGGAAGGCGGCTACATCGACACCACGACGCTGACCGCCGAGGACGAAGCCGCGCTGGGCGCCTGGCTGGCCGATCCGGGCAAACCCAAGGCCCTGCACGAGGCGAAACTGGCCATCCACGACCTGGCCGGGCGCGGCTGGACCCTGAACGGTGTCACCTGCGACACCGCGCTGGCCGCCTACCTGGTCCGGCCCGGCCAGCGCAGCTTCAGTCTCGACGACCTCTCGGTTCGCTACCTGCGCCGGGAGTTGCGGGCCGAATCCGAAGAGCAACAACAGCTCTCGCTGCTCGACGACACCGAAGGCATCGATGACCAAGCGGTGCAGACCGCGATCCTGCGGGCCCGGGCCGTCACCGACCTGGCCGACGCCCTCGACGCCGAACTGGCCCGCATCGACTCGGCCGTCCTGCTCGACGACATCGAGCTGCCGCTGCAGCGGGTGCTGGCCGAGCTGGAGCACGCCGGGATCGCCGTCGACCTCGACCGGCTCGGCGAGCTGCAGAGCCGGTTCGGCGACCAGATCCGCGACGCCGCCGAAGCCGCTTACGCGGTGATCGGCAAGCAGATCAACCTCGGATCGCCCAAGCAGCTGCAGGTGGTGCTCTTCGACGAGCTGGGCATGCCTAAGACCAAGAAGACCAAGACCGGCTATACCACCGACGCCGACGCGCTGCAGACCCTGTTCGACAAGACCGGCCATCCGTTCCTGGAACACCTGCTGACCCATCGCGATGTCACCCGTCTGAAGGTGACCGTCGACGGGCTGCTCAAGTCGGTGGCCTCCGATGGGCGGATTCACACCACGCTGAACCAGACCATCGCGGCGACCGGCCGGCTGTCGTCGACCGATCCCAACCTGCAGAACATCCCGATTCGCACCGACGCCGGCCGGCAGATTCGCGACGCCTTCGTGGTCGGGCCCGGCTACCCCGAGCTGATGACGGTCGACTACAGCCAGATCGAGATGCGCATCATGGCGCACCTGTCGGCCGATGAGGGCCTCATCGAGGCGTTCAACACCGGCGAAGACCTGCACTCGTTCGTCGGTTCGCGGGCGTTCTCGGTGCCGATCGACGAGGTGACGCCGGATATGCGCCGGCGGGTCAAGGCGATGTCCTACGGTCTGGCCTACGGGTTGAGCGCCTACGGCCTGGCCTCCCAGCTCAAGATCTCCACCGAAGAGGCCAAAGAGCAGATGGACGCCTACTTCGACCGGTTCGGACGGGTCCGTGACTACCTGCACGAGGTGGTCGAGCAGGCCCGCAAGGACGGCTACACCTCCACCGTGTTGGGCCGGCGGCGCTACCTGCCGGAGCTGGACAGCAGCAACCGTCAGGTCCGGGAGTCCGCCGAGCGGGCCGCGCTCAACGCGCCGATCCAGGGCAGTGCGGCCGACATCATCAAGGTCGCGATGATCAACGTCGACAAGGCTCTCAAGACCTCCGGTCTGCGGTCGCGGATGCTGCTGCAGGTGCACGACGAACTGCTCTTCGAGGTGGCAGAGGGCGAACGCGAGCCCTTGGAGGAGCTGGTGCGCGACAAGATGGGCAGCGCGTATCCGCTCAGCGTGCCGCTGGAGGTCGCGGTCGGCTACGGGCGCAGTTGGGACGCCGCCGCGCACTGACCGTCGCGTTGTCGGCGGTGGCCGGAGTCGTGGAAGCTGCTACAATCGAACGTATGTTCGAACAGTTGTCGAGGGTTCCGTCTGCGGAGTCGATCGCGCGACTCAG
>NZ_LQPG01000012.1 GCF_002102265.1 Mycolicibacter longobardus
GGCCCGTGGCCGGGTGGGCAGGATGTTCTCGATCAGGTTGGGGCGGTTGATCGAGCGCCAGATATCGCGCGCGGCGGCCACCGCCTGCTGGTCGTTGAGTGCCGCGTAGTGATGGAAGTGCGACTCGGGATTGGCGAACGAGGTGGAGCGCATCGCCAGGAACCGCGAGACGTACCAGTGCTCGATGTCTTCCACCCGCGCGTCGACGTACAGCGAGAAGTCGAACAGGTCCGAGATCATCAGCGTCGGCCCGGTCTGCAATACGTTGAGGCCTTCGAGTATCAAGATGTCGGGGTGGCGGACCACCTGCTTGGCGCTCGCGACGATGTCATAGCTCAGGTGTGAGTACACCGGCGCGCACACGTAGTCCGCACCGGACTTCACCGAGGTGACGAAGCGCATCAGCGCGCGCCGGTTGTAGCTCTCCGGAAACCCTTTGCGGTGCATCAGGTTGCGGCGCTCCAACTCGTGATTGGGGTACAGGAACCCGTCGGTGGTGACCAGGTCCACCCGCGGGTGGTGGTCCCAGCGCGCCAGCAGCGCCTGCAGCACACGGGCCGTCGTCGACTTGCCGACCGCCACGCTGCCGGCCACGCCGATGATGAACGGCACCGGCCGGTCCGGGCTCTGATCGTTCTCGCCGAGGAACTCCGCGGTGGCGGCGAAGAGCTGCTGGCGAGCGGCGACCTGCAGGTGCAGGAGTCGCGCCAGCGGCAGATAGACCTCTTCGACCTCCAGCAGGTCGACCTGCTCGCCGAGGCCGCGCAATGCCACGACTTCTTCTTCGGTGAGCGGCATCGGCGTCGACATGCGCAGTGTTCGCCATTGACGTCGGTCGAACTCCACGTATGGACTCGGCTCGCTAAGCCGCCGCATGACCATACAGTCTTGCAGCAACCGCGAAGGTTAGCCTGATCGGGTATGGAGCCCGCCGAATTGATCCGTGAATACCTGCTGCTCGGTCTGCGCTTCGACCGGATCGAGCAGGGCTATGTGGACGCCTTCACCGGCGATCCAGCGCTGCAGCGACTCGTTCAGAGCGAGCCGATGCCGGACCCGGCCGCCCTTGCCCGCCAGGCGGATCGGCTGGTTGCGGCGCTGCCGGGCGGACTCGACGCGCAGCGCGCCGAGTACCTGCGGGTGCACCTGCGGGCGCTGGCGTGCGCGGGTCGCAAGTTTGCCGGGGAGCAGGTCGGTTTCGTCGAGGAGGTGCGCGACTACTTCGACGTCGATATCGCCAAGGGCGACACCGACCGCTATCGGCAGGCCCATGCCCGGCTCGACGAAGCACTGGGCGGGGCCGGGCCGCTGGCCGAGCGGATGGCCGCGCACCGCCGGGCCGAGGAGATTCCACCGGAGCGCCTCGAAGCCGCCATCCACGCGTTCTCCTCGGCGCTGCGCGACCGGGTGCGCGTACATTTCCCCCTGCCGGAGACCGAGACCATCACCTACGAGGTCGTCACCGACAAGCCGTGGTCGGGGTTCAACTACTACCGCGGCGACTACCGCTCCACGGTGGCGGTCAACGCCGACCTCAAACAGCTGATGTCGAACCTGCCGCGGCTGGTGGCCCACGAGTCCTACCCGGGCCATCACACCGAGCACTGCCGCAAGGAGGCGGGGCTGGTCGCGGCACTGGGCCAGGCCGAGCAGACCATCTTTCTGGTCAACACCCCGCAGTGCCTGATGGCCGAGGGTCTGGCCGACCTGGCGCTCTACGCCGCGGTCGGGCCCGGCTGGGGCGGCTGGGCCGCCGAGATCTACGCAGATCTGGGGCTGCGGTTCGACGGCGAACGGGCCGAAGCGGTGTCCGAGGCCGCCGCGGCGCTGGCCGACGTGCGCCAGGACGCGGCGTTGATGCTGCACGACGAGCACCGCGACGCCGACGAGGTGGTCGAATACCTGCGCCGCTGGCTGCTGGTCACCGAGGACCGGGCCCGCCAGAGCCTACGGTTCCTGTCCTCGCCGCTGTGGCGGGCCTATACGTCGACCTACGTGGAGGGCTACCGGCTGCTGCGCGGCTGGTTGGACGCCGCCCCATCCGGGGTGGGTCTCACCGAGCGGTTCGGCCGACTGCTCGACGAACCGCTGACCCCGTCGAGCCTGCGTGCCGAGCTGGCCGGATAGCGCGTCCGGCGGTGGCGGCCCCGCTCGATAGACTTGCGCCCGTGACCGCCGCACCGCATACCCGCCCCGCATCAACGATGTCGACGCCGCTGGCCGAAGTCGACCCCGACATCGCCGAGCTGCTCGGCAAGGAACTGGGGCGCCAGCGCGACACCCTGGAGATGATCGCCTCGGAGAACTTCGTGCCGCGGGCGGTGCTGCAGGCGCACGGCAGCGTGCTGACCAACAAGTACGCCGAAGGTCTGCCGGGCCGGCGCTACTACGGCGGCTGCGAGCACGTCGACGTGGTGGAGAACATCGCCCGCGACCGCGCCAAGGAGCTGTTCGGCGCCGAGTTCGCCAACGTCCAGCCGCACTCGGGTGCGCAGGCCAACGCCGCGGTGCTGCAGGCGCTGATGGAACCCGGTGACCGGCTGCTGGGCCTGGACCTGGCCAACGGCGGACACCTGACCCACGGGATGCGACTGAACTTCTCCGGCAAGCTCTACGAGAACGCCTTCTACGGGGTGGATCCGGTCAGCCACCGGATCGACATGGACGTGGTCCGGGCGCAGGCTCTCGAGTTCAAGCCGAAGGTGATCATCGCCGGCTGGTCGGCTTACCCGCGCATCCTTGACTTTGCAGCCTTCGCCTCGATCGCCGACGAGGTCGGCGCGACGCTGTGGGTGGACATGGCTCACTTCGCCGGGCTGGTGGCCGCGGGCCTGCACCCGTCACCGGTGCCGCACGCCCAGGTGGTGTCGACCACCGTGCACAAGACCCTCGGCGGCCCGCGTTCCGGGCTGATCGTCGGCAAGAAGGAGTACGCCAAGCAGATCAACTCGGCGGTGTTCCCCGGCCAGCAGGGCGGCCCGCTGATGCACGTGATCGCCGCCAAGGCCGTCGCGCTGAAGATCGCCGGCACGGCTGAGTTCGCCGAGCGCCAGCAGCGGGTGCTTTCCGGCGCGAAGATCCTCGCGGAGCGGTTGTTGGCCGCCGACGTGGCCAAGGCCGGTGTGTCGGTGGTCAGCGGCGGCACCGACGTGCACCTGGTGCTCGTCGACCTGCGGGACTCGCCGCTGGACGGCCAGATGGCCGAGGATCTGCTGCATGAGGTCGGCATCACCGTCAACCGCAATGCCGTCCCCAACGACCCGCGCCCACCGATGGTCACCTCCGGGCTCCGGGTGGGCACTCCGGCGCTGGCCGCCCGCGGCTTCGGCGACGCCGAGTTTACCGAGGTGGCCGATGTCATCGCCACCGCGCTGGCGGCCGGCTCGGCGGCTGACGTCGCAGCGCTGCGGACCCGGGTCACCAAGCTCGCGCAGGACTTCCCGCTCTATGACGGCCTGGAGGACTGGAAGCTGGCCTGACACGCCGCCCCCGAGTTGACAAGATAGTGTAAACTCGGGTTACAGTTACTTTCATGGCTGAACGTCCCGTTGCTAATGCACTGATCCAAGAGCTGGAACCGGTTGTGGCTGCGAACTTGGACCGGCACATCGACACGGTGGACCCGTGGTACGCGCACGACTTCGTGCCGTTCGAGCAGGGTCAGAACTTCGCCTTCCTCGGCGGCAAGGACTGGGAGCCGTCGCAGGTCTCGCTGCCCAAGGTGATCACCGACGCCTGCGAGATCCTGCTCGTCGAGAAGGACAGTCTGGCCGGCTACCACCGCGAGCTGGTCGAGCACTTCATCCTCGAGGACAAATGGGGACGCTGGATCGGCCGGTGGACCGCCGAAGAGCACCTGCACGCCATCGCCCTGCGTGAGTACCTGATCGTCACCCGCGAGATCGACCCGGACGCCAACGAGAGCGTCCGCATGGAGCACGTGCAGAAGGGCTACCGCGCCGACCGCTACAGCCAGGTTGAGACGCTGGTGTTCATGGCCTTCTACGAGCGGGCGTGCGCCGAGTTCTGCCGCAACCTGGCCGACCGGACCGACGAGCCGGTGCTCAAGGGACTGATCAACCGGATCGCCGGCGACGAGGAACGCCACGAGGAGTTCTTCGCGAACCTGGTCACGCACTGCCTGGACTATGTGCACGACGAGACGGTGGCCGCCATCGCCGCGCGGGCCGCCGAGCTGAAGATCGTCGGCGCCGACATCGACGCCTACGCCGACCGGCAGGCCGGAATCGCCGAAGCCGGCATCTTCGGACCCGAGCAGTTGCGCCGGGTGATCTCCGACCGGATCAGCGCCTGGGGCTTGGCCGCCCACCCCGATCTGAAGCCGTTCGTCATCGGCTGACGAGCTCCGGCGCGCCTGCCCGGCGCGCACGCGCCGACGGGGGTACCGTCGCAATCGATGGCTAGCCACACGCTCTGCTGTCCAGTGGGCACCACCGGTCGTGATCACGACAGGACCGGCCCCGGTTCTGTGCCGAACCCCCCGTCGAATTGCTCGCGCGGGGTCGCGCGTGCCCTTACCGCTGGAGCGCTTAGTGCCTGATATCCGGACGTACGTGCTCGACACCTCCGTGCTGCTGTCGGACCCCTGGGCCTGCACCCGGTTCGCCGAACACGAGGTGGTCGTTCCACTGGTGGTGATCAGTGAGTTGGAGGCCAAACGCCACCATCACGAGCTCGGCTGGTTCGCCCGCCAGGCGCTGCGGCTCTTCGACGACATGCGGCTGGAGCATGGACGGCTGGACCAACCCATTCCCGTTGGGACACAGGGCGGTACGTTGCACGTCGAGCTCAATCACAGCGACCCAGCGGTGTTGCCGACCGGGTTTCGCACGGACAGCAACGACTCCCGGATCCTGACCTGCGCGGCCAACCTGGCCGCCGAGGGCCGGCAAGTCACGTTGGTGAGCAAGGACATTCCGCTGCGAGTCAAGGCCGCTGCGCTCGGCCTGGCCGCCGACGAATACCACGCCCAGGACGTCATCGTCTCCGGCTGGACCGGGATGGACGAGGTCGAGGCGTCAGTCGACGACATCGACACGCTGTTCGACGAGGGCGAGATCGACCTGGCTGCGGCCCGGGATCTGCCGTGCCACACCGGAATCCGGCTGCTCGGTGGCAGCTCGCATGCGCTGGGCCGAGTCAACGCCGCCAAGCGGGTGCAGTTGGTTCGCGGCGACCGGGAGGCATTCGGCCTGCGCGGGCGCTCCGCCGAGCAGCGAGTGGCGCTGGACCTGCTGCTCGACGAATCGGTGGGCATTGTGTCGCTGGGCGGCAAGGCCGGCACCGGCAAGTCGGCGCTGGCGCTGTGCGCCGGTCTGGAAGCCGTCCTGGAGCGGCGAACCCAGCGCAAGGTGGTGGTGTTCCGCCCGCTGTATGCCGTCGGCGGCCAGGAACTCGGCTATCTGCCGGGCAGCGAGAACGAGAAGATGGGCCCCTGGGCCCAGGCGGTGTTCGACACCCTCGAGGGTTTGGCCAGCCCGGCGGTGCTCGAGGAGGTGCTGTCGCGCGGCATGCTCGAGGTGCTGCCGCTGACCCACATCCGGGGCCGCTCGCTGCACGACTCATTTGTGATCGTCGACGAGGCGCAGTCGCTGGAGCGCAACGTGCTGCTGACGGTGCTGTCTCGGCTGGGCACCGGGTCGCGGGTGGTGCTCACCCACGATGTCGCCCAGCGCGACAACCTGCGGGTCGGTCGCCACGACGGCATCGCCGCGGTGATAGAGAAGCTGAAGGGCCACCCGCTTTTCGCGCACATCACCTTGCTGCGCAGCGAACGCTCGCCGATCGCCGCGCTGGTCACCGAGATGCTCGAGGAGATCAACCCCACCGCGCTGCCGTAAGCCCCCGGTTCATTCTGCGTCCACGGCGGGCTCCACTCGCACTTTCGCGCCGTCAGAGCAGAGTCAACGGTCGGTAGGCTGCCGGGGTGACAAAAACCTGGCGGGCCGGTGTCGTGGCGGTCGCCGTTGCGGTGCTCGGCGCCTGCACCAGCCACGTGCACGAGGCCACGGCCAACCCGGTGGACTGCGCTGTGGTCAAGTGTGTGGCGCTGACCTTCGACGACGGCCCCTCGCCGTACACCGACCGGTTGCTGCAGATCTTGAACGACGCGGATGCGAGCTCCACGTTCTTCCTGATCGGCAACAAGGTGGCGGCCAACCCGGCGGGCGCCAGGCGGATCGCCGAGGCCGGGATGGAGATCGGCAGTCATACCTGGGAACACCCGAACATGACCACGATCCCGGCCGCGGATGTGCCCGCGCAGTTCTCGAAGGCCACCGAGGCGATCCGCTCCGCGACCGGGGGGACGCCGACGCTGTGGCGCCCACCCGGCGGGCTCACCGATGCGGCGGTGAACGCCCGGGCCGCCGAGGCCGGGCTGGCCGGGATCCTGTGGGACGTCATTCCGTTCGACTGGATCAACGACGCCGACACCGCGGCCACCCGCTACATGTTGATGACCCAGATCAAGCCCGGCTCGGTGGTGCTGTTCCACGACACCTATTCGTCCACGGTGGATCTGGTCTACCAGTTCATTCCGGTGCTCAAAGCCAATGGCTACCACCTGGTCACGGTCAGCCAGCTGCTCGGCCCACGCGCGCCGGGCAGCGTGTACGGCAGTCGCGAGAACGGCCCGCCGGTCAACGACCTGCACGACATTCCGCCAGCGGACATCCCGAGGCTGCCGGCGACGCCGTCGCCGCCGCCGATGCCGAATCTTCCGATCACCGACATTCCCGGTGCGAATTCGGGGGGACCGAACAACGGCGCGTGAACCGATGCGGCCGGCCCGGTGGCCGCATCGGACACCATGGTCGGCGGCGATGCGGGCCGACTCTGGTACTACTGCGAACTCGGACAGCTCGCCGTAATGCATGGCAGGTCACCGAGGATGCACGGCGCCCTCGGTCATTCAACGCGGCGAGATGCGCCCATGCGAAATTCGCGAGCGATCAGAAAAAGCGGAAAGGCGACGCTTATTCCGAGGAAGAAGCCTCCAACAAGGTACGCCCAGATGAAACGCACGTTGTGTTTCCGCGCCTCGATCACCATCAGAATCGTGGCCGAAAGGCCGACTAACAGGGCGTCGGCGGTGATGTATTGGGAGGCTGAGTTGACCTGGGTATCGCGCCAGAACGTGACAAAGAGACCGGTGGGTGAGTGCAGGTATGGGCCCGCCATTGTCCAAGTCGCGATGAGCGCAGCGACGGCGATAGCGCCGTAGACGACACAGAGGACTTTGCGGGACGTAGGGATCGATGATGCCCGGTCGGCCGTTGTCATAACCGGCACTCTAAAGCGAGCTTCGCAACGGCACCGCGAGTCAGTGGAAGCTTGTCTTGAGTCAAGAAGTTGGCAGGTTTGTTTGGGTGATCGGGTTCAGGTAGGCCTGCTGCGGGGTGCGGTCTTGGA
>NZ_LQPG01000013.1 GCF_002102265.1 Mycolicibacter longobardus
GGTGGTGTTGGTGGTGATGGTGGCGTCGGCGGCAACGGTGGCGTGGGTGGCGCCTCGGCGCAGGGCCTCGCCGGTCTTGCCGGTGCTGGTGGCGTCGGCGGCGACGGCGGCGTCGGCGGCAGTGGTGGCAACGGCGGTACCGGTGGCGCCGGCGCCGGCGGTGGCCCGGATGGACAGTTGGCCGCCGGTGCCGGCGGCAAGGGCGGTAACGCCTTGGGTACGGGCGCCGCTGGTGGCGCCGGTGGTGCTGGTGGTCTTGCTGGTGGTGTGGGTGCGCAGGCCGCTTCGGGCGACGCGGGTGCCGACGGTACCGGCGGCAATGGTGGTAACGGCGGTGTCGGTGGCGCCGGCGAGGTGCTGGGTGATGGCACCGTGCAGGCCGGCGGCGTCGGTGGTGCCGGCGGTGACGCCGGCGAGGTCGGTAACGGCGGTAACGGCGGTGCCGGCGGCCAGGGCGCAACCGGCGAGCACGGTGTCATCGATGGCGGTGGCAATGGCACGAACGGTGGAACCGGTGGCGCTGGTGGCGCCGGTGGTACCGGTGGCGCGGGTGGCACCACCTCCGGTGATGGCGGTAACGGTGGCGTCGGCGGCGTAGGTGGTACCGGCGGTTCCGGTGGCAACGGCACCCATGGCGCTAACGGCGACGACGCGGCGGCCGGCAGCGGCGACGACGGCGACGCCGGCGTCAACGGCGGCAACGGTGGCACCGGTGGCAACGGTGGTGTCGGTGGCCAGGGTGGTGCCGGCGGCACCGCCACCGCGGGTAATGCGGGCGTCCAGGGTGACGGCGGTGCCGGCGGTCTCGGCGGCGCGGCCGGTAGCGCCGGTGACGGTGGTGACGGTGGCGCTGGTGCGGGTGGCGGCAACAACGCCACCGCCGGTTCCGGTGGTCAGGGCGGTCAGGGCGGTAACCGCGGCACGGCCGGCGCCGGCGGTGCCGGCGGCTGGAACGCCGACAACACCAGCCAGGCTGCCCAGGGCGCGACCGGCGCCGAGGGCACCGGTGGCAACGGCGGCGCCGGCGGCCGCGGCGGCGACGGCGAGCTGCTCGTCGGTGACATCGCGCAGGCCGGCGGCACGGGCGGTAACGGCGGCGCGGCCGGTAACGACGGTGACGGCGGTGTCGGTGGCGCCGGTGGTCACGGCGCATCGGGAGCCGACGGGATTACCGTCGGGAACGACGGCACCACCGGTGGAACCGGTGCTGTCGGTGGTAACGGTGGTACCGGTGGCGCCGGTGGCGCGAACTCCGGAAACGGCGGCGCGGGCGGCAACGCCGGCAATGGCGGTAACGGTGGCGCCGGTGGCGCGGGAGCAGACGCAGCGGTTGCCGACACCGACGGCGGCAACGGCGGCAACGCGGGTGCAGGTGGCCAGGGTGGTACCGGTGGCCAGGGTGGTGCGGCCAGCAACGGAACCGGGGGTGCCGGCGGTGACGCCGGCAACGGTGGCGATGCCGGTGCCGCGGGCAACGGCGGTGCCGGCCTCGGCGGCGGCGGTGCTGCCGCGGCGGGCGCTGGTGGAGCTGGCGGCGACGGCGCAGAGGGTGGCGCCGCCGGCGGCGCGGGCAACGGCGGTAACGGCAGCGACGGAAATGGTGACCAGGGCGGAGCTGGCACTGTTGGCCTGGGCAGCGACGGTGGTGCCGGCGGCCAGGGCGGCGCTGGCGAGGGCCTGATCAGCGCAACCAACACCGGCCAGGGCGGTGGCGCCGGTGGCGCCGGTGGCGACGGGTCATCGGTCGGCAACGGTGGTGCGGGCGGCGACGGTGGTGCCGGCGCAACGGTCGACGGCATCACCGACATTGACGGCAACGGCACCAACGGCGCCGACGGTGGCCTCGGTGGTAACGGCGGCGCGGGCGGTGCCGGTGGCTCCGTCTCCGGCGACGGTGGTGCGGGTGGTAACGGCGGCGCGGCCGGCCACGGCGGCCACGGCGGCCACGGCGCCGACGGAACCGCTGGCGTTGACGCGGCCTTCGGCAGCGGCGGTGACGGAACCGACGGCGGCGACGCCGGTGACGGTGGTGTCGGCGGTAACGGCGGCGTGGGCGGTAACGGCGGTGCGGGCGGTTCTGCCACCAACGGTGCGACCGGTGCCGAAGGGCTCGGCGGTGTCGGCGGTAACGCCGGCGACGCCGGCAACGCGGGTAACGGCGGCCAGGGCGGCCAGGGCGCCGGCGGCGGCGCGGGTGTCAAGGCCGGTAGCGGCGGTGACGGCGGTAAGGGCGGCGTCCGCGGCGAGGCCGGCGGCAGCGCCGGTGCGGGCGGCTGGAACGCCAGCAACACCGACCAGGCTGCGAGCGGGCAGGCGGGCGCTGAGGCCATCGGCGGCAACGGCGGTGCGGGTGGCGCCGGCGGCACCGGCCTGGTCCAGGGCGACGGCACTCCCCAGGCCGGTGGTGACGGCGGTAACGGTGGAGCGGCCGGTGCGATCGGTACCGGTGGCGCGGGCGGCAACGGCGGTGTCGGCTCGACCGGCCTGGCGGGCGTCGACGGCGTCGTCGATGGAAACGGCGACGGTACCGACGGCACCAACGGTGGCGTCGGTGGCCTGGGCGGCAACGGCGGTAACGGTGGCGCCGGCGGCTACGAATCCGGTAACGCGGGCAACGGTGGCGCCGGCGGCGCCGGTGGTGCCGGCGGTCGCGGTGGTCACGGTGCAGACGGTGCCAGTGCCACCAACGCGGGATTCGGTACCGGCCTCTCCGGTGATGACGGCGGCGACGGCGGTAGCGGCGGAACCGGCGGCCTGGGCGGCAACGGCGGTAACGGTGGCCTGGGCGGCACCGCCACGGCAGGCAACGACGGTTCGGTCGGTGCCGGTGGCGCCGGCGGCCAGGGTGGCGCCGCGGGCAACGCGGGTAACGGCGGCAATGGCGCCAACGGCGCCGGTGGCGGCGCGAACACGGTTGCCGGCGACGGTGGTAACGGCGGCGACGGTGGCGATCGCGGTGGAATCGGATACGGCGGTCAGGGCGGCCTCAGCGGTGACGGCCAGCAGGCCGTCAACGGCGGCAACGGCGGTGCCGCCACCGGCGGTAACGGTGGTGCCGGTGGTCGCGGCGGTAACGGTCTGGTGCTGGCCGGTGGTATTCCCCAGGCCGGCGGCGCGGGCGGCGTCGGCGGCGACGCCGGAACCTACGGCAACGGCGGCGCCGGTGGCGCGGGCGGTTCGGGCAGCATCGGCGGTAACGGCGCGAACGGCACGGCGCTCGGGAACGTCAACGGCACCAGCGGCCAGTCCGGCGGCGACGGCGGCGACGGCGGCGCGGGCGGTGCGGGTGGCTCCATCGCCGGTAACGGTGGTGCGGGCGGTGGCGCCGGCGCGGCGGGCACGGGCGGCAACGGCGGCAACGGGTTCGTGGGCAAGGCGGGCCTCGACGCGGTCGCCGGCACCGGCGGTGTCGGCAGTGACGGTGCCGCAGGTGGTAACGGCGGTCATGGTGGTAACGGCGGTAACGGTGGTAACGGCGGTGCCGGTGGAACCGCGACCAACGGCACCGCGGGCAGCAACGGTTTGGGCTCGGTCGGCGGCCGCGGCGGCAACGCCGGTACCGGTGCCGACGGCGGTCGAGGCGGCCACGGCGCAGGCGGTGGCCCCAACCCGGTGGCTGGCACCGGCGGTAACGGTGGTGCGGGCGGCAACATCGGCGTGGCCGGAACCGGTGGCACGGGCGGCTTGAACGGTGACGGCGTCACGCAGCGGGCAGACGGCGCCGACGGCGCGGCGGCCGCCCACGGCGGTAACGGCGGCGCCGGCGGTAACGGCGGCGCCGCGCAGACCGGCACCGACCAGGTCGGCGGCAAGGGCGGCAACGGCGGGGCCGGCGGCAACGTCGGCAACGGCGGCGCGGGCGGTCATGGCGGTGACGGTGCGTCCGGCGCTGCCGGAGTCACCGGCGGTGACGGCCACGGGACCGACGGCGGTAACGGCACCACGGCCGGCAAGGGCGGCGACGGTGGGGCCGGTGGCTCCATCTCCGGCAACGGTGGTGCCGGCGGTAACGGCGGTAACGGCGGTAACGGCGGCAACGGCGGCAACGGCGCCGCAGGTGCCGGCGGCACCGACGGCGGTAACGGCGGCGCGGCCGGCGACTCCGGTGACGGCGCGGCCGGTGGCCGCGGTGGTGACGCGGCCAACGGTGAGGCGGGCGCTGGCGGTAACGGCGGCAACGCCGGCAACGCGGGCAACGGCGGCAACGGCGGGGCCGGCTCGGGCGGCGGCACCAACACCGTGGCCGGTAACGGCGGCAACGGCGGCCAAGGTGGCGACCGGACCGGCGTCGCCGGACTCGGCGGCCAGGGCGGTGTCGGCCTGAACGGCCCGGCGGCGGACGGCACCGACGGTGCCCTCGGCAGCGGCGGTAACGGCGGTAACGGCGGCGTCGGCGGCACCGGCCTGACGCTCCCCGACGGCTCGTCCCAGCACGGCGGTAACGGCGGCCTGGGCGGCGCGGCCGGAATCATCGGCAACGGTGGTGCCGGCGGTAACGGCGGTAACGGTGCCCTCGGCGCGAACGGCATCATCGATGGCAGCGGCAACGGCACCAACGGCGCCACCGGCGGCAACGCCGGCAACGGCGGCGTGGGCGGTGCCGGTGGCAGCATCCTCGGCAACGGCGGCGCCGGCGGACGCGGTGGCGTCGGCGGTGCGGGCGGCGTCGGTGGTGTCGCCAACGGCGTCGACGGCGCACACGCGACCGCCGGCAGCGGCGGCTTCGGCGAACACGGCACCAATGCGGGCATCAGCGGCAACGGCGGCGCCGGCGGCCACGGCGGTGCGGGCGCCCTGGGCGGCACCGCTACCAACGGAGCCCAAGGCGCGGCAGGCGTCGGCGGCAAGGGTGGCGACGGCGGCGCCGGCGGTGACGCCGGACGCGGCGGCAACGGCGGTAACGGCGCCGGCGGCGGTGTTGGGCTGATCGCGGGTAAGGGCGGCGACGGTGGTACCGGCGGCTTCGCCGGGACCGGTGGTACCGGCGGCCATGGCGGCGCCGGGGCCAACGGGCAGATCGCGGCAAACGGCACCAACGGCGGCGCCGGCAACGCCGCCACCGGTAACGGTGGTAACGGCGGTAACGGCGGCGCCGGTGTGGTGCTCGGCAGCGGTGATGGACAGTCCGGCGGTGCCGGCGGCCAAGGCGGCGCGGCCGGCGCGGTCGGCAACGGCGGTGCAGGCGGTAACGGCGGTGCGGGCGCGGCCGGCACCAACGGCACGACTGTTGGTCCCGACGGCACCGACGGCGGCGACGGCGGAAACGGTGGTGCTGGCGGTTCCGGCGGTGCCGGCGGCTTCACCTCCGGCAACGGCGGCGCGGGCGGCTTCGGCGGTAAGGGCGGTGTCGGCGGTAACGGCGGCAATGCGGCCCACGGCACGGTCGGCGCCAACGCGGCCGCCAACAGCGGCCTCGCGGGCGGCAATGGTGGCGACGCCACCGGGACGGCCGGCAGCGGTGGCGACGGCGGTAGCGGCGGTAGCGGCGGTGCCGGCGGCAGCGCATTCAACGGCAATGCGGGCGCGAGCGGCGCCGGTGGCGTGGGCGCCAACGGTGGCAACGGCGGTAACGCCGGCAACGGTGGCAACGGCGGTAACGGCGGCACCCTGGCCGTCACCGGCGGCCCGGTCGCGGGTGCCGGTGGTAACGGCGGCAACAGCTCCAGCACCGCAGGAACAGGCGGCGCCGGCGGAACCGGCGGCTGGAATGGCAGCAACACCGTCCAGGCGGGTAACGGATCGACTGGCACGACCGGTGCCGCCGGTAACGGCGGTAACGGCGGCAACGGCGCCAACGGCGCCAACGGCAACGCCACGAACCACGCCCAGGCGGGCGGCGCGGGCGGTAAGGGCGGCAGCGCCCTGCTCGACGGCAACGGCGGTAAGGGCGGCAACGGCGGTAACGGCGGTGCCGGTACCACCAACGGCACCACCGGTTCCAACGGTTCCGCCGGCGCCACCGGCGGCGGTGCAGGAAACACCGGCGGCACCGGTGGCAACGGCAAGGACGGTGGGGCCGGCGGTGATGGCGGTGAAGGCGGCGCCAGCGGCACCAACTCCGGCAGCTCCGGTAGCGGCGGTACCGCCGGTAACGGTGGTAACGGCTCGAACGGTGGTAACGGCGGCGCGGGCGGTAAGGGCGGCACGGGCAACAGCTCGACCGGTCCTGCCGGCGGTGTCGGCGGTGACGGCGGTGTCGGCGGTAACGGCGGCAACGGCGGTGCCGGCGGTCAAGGCGGTGCGGCAGGCGCCCAGAACAACGGCACCGGTACGCAGGGCACCAGCGGCACCAACGGCACCAACGGCAACGGCGGTAACGCCGGTGCCGGCGGTAAGGGCGGTACCGGCGGTACCGCCAGCGGCAGCAGCACCAACTTCACGGGTGGCGTGGGCGGTACTGGTGGCCAGGGTGGTACCGGCGGCACCAGCGGTGGCGGCGTGATCGGCACCGATGGCAACCCCGGTACCCCGGGCAACGGCCCGGGTGGCACCGGTAGCAGAACCGGTGGCGCGGGCGGTGCCGGCGGTGCCGCCGGTAAGGGCGGCGTCGGATGATGCCCCGCCGCAGCGGTGCTGAAACCTCGGCGCTGACAACCTCAAGAACTTGATCCGACACAACATCACTGACATGGGTTCGTCGCAGAATAGGGAGTCCCAAATGACTGACAAGCAACACGGCACAGGGCGTCGTGGTACGGCCGGCGTCGGTGGGCGCCGGCGTCGCCGGGCGGCCGCGGCGGGTAGTGCGGTTGGGGCGTTTTTGACGTTTGGGTTGTCGCCGTTGGCTGCGGCGCCTGTTGCGCATGCTGATGGTGA
>NZ_LQPG01000014.1 GCF_002102265.1 Mycolicibacter longobardus
TCCAAGACCGCACCCCGCAGCAGGCCTACCTGAACCCGATCACCCAAACAAACCTGCCAACTTCTTGACTCAAGACAGCGACCTTATGACAGAAGCTCGCTCCTAACCGAGCCGCACCCCTGCCGCGCTGAAGAAGTGCACGTGGTCCGGATCGGGACGCAACCGCACGCGATCGCCTCGGCGCACGGACGTCTCGCCGGACACCCGGGCGGTTACCGACCATGGAGCCGCGCCGTCGGAAGAAGTGATTCGCCCGTACAGGTAGGTGTCGGCGCCCAGTTCCTCGACCAAGTCCACGTCGATGTCGACACCGGAATCACTTGACTCGAAATGTTCGGGCCGGACACCGACCACCACTTCGCCTGCTGCCGCGGCGATCTCGCGGCTGACCGGAATGACGCAGTCCCCCAGCGACACCGTCCCGTCGACAACCGGCACGGTGAACAGATTCATCGCCGGCGACCCGATGAATCCGGCGACGAACACGTTGGCCGGGCTGCGGTAGAGCTCGCGCGGCGGGGCGCACTGCTGCAGCACCCCGTCGCGCAGCACCGCGACCCGATCCCCCATCGTCATGGCCTCGACCTGGTCATGGGTGACGTAGACGGTGGTGATCCCCAGCCGCCGCTGCAGTTCGGCCACCTGGTTGCGGGTCTGCACCCGCAGCATGGCATCCAGGTTCGACAGCGGCTCATCCATCAGAAAGACCTGCGGGCGGCGCACGATGGCCCGGCCCATCGCGACCCGCTGGCGTTCCCCGCCGGAGAGGTCCTTGGGTTTGCGCTGCAGGTGTGCCTCAAGACCCAGCAGTTGGGCGGCCTCGGACACCCTGGCGCGGATCTCGGCCTTCGGAACCTTGGCGACCTTGAGTGCGAAACCCATGTTCTGCGCCACCGTCATATGCGGGTACAGCGCATAGTTCTGGAACACCATCGCGATGTCGCGACGGCCGGGGTCGGTCGCGGTGACGTCATGCTCGCCGATGTAGATATGGCCCGCGTCAACGGGTTCCAAGCCGGCCAGCATCCGCAGCGTCGTCGTCTTGCCGCAACCCGACGGCCCGACCAGCACCATGAACTCGCCGTCGGGGACCGCCAGGTCCAACGCATCCAATGCCGGGCGGTCGGCACCCGGGTAGCGCCGAGTCACGGAGTCGAACGTCACTGAGGCCACTGCAATCTCCTGACTACCGTCCACCGAACCCGGTCGCCGCGATCCCGCTGACGAAGGCACGTTGGGCGAGGGTGTAGACCACGACCAGCGGCGCCAGCATCAGCATGGACGCCGCCATCAGCACCGGCCACTCGGCGACGTACTCCCCCTGCATCCACACCAATCCGAGGGTAAGGGTGGCAATGTCCTTGGTCTGGATCATCAACAGCGGCCACAGGAAGTCGTTCCAGACGTTGATCCAGGTCAGTACGGCCAGCACCATCACCGCCGGTTTGGCGTGCGGCAACAGGATCCGCCAGTAGACCGTCCACGGCGAGCACCCGTCCAGAATGGCCGCCTCCTCCAGATCGATGGGCAGCGTCGCGAAGAACTGCCGCATCAGATAGGTGCCGAATGCGCTGCCGAACAACCCGGGGACGATCATCGCCCACATGGTGTCGGTCCACCCGAACACTCGCATCAGGATGAACTGCGGAATCACCGTGACCGTCAACGGCACCATCAGTGTTGCCAGGTACAACACGAAGAGCGTGTCGCGTCCGGTGAACGGCAGCCGGGCGAAGGCATAGCCCGCCAGTGAGCAGAAGAAGACCTGTCCGGCCGTCACACAGCCGGCGTAGAGAACGGTGTTGAACAGCATCCGCCAGAACGGCATTCGGGTGAACACGTCGAGGTAGTTCGACCACTGCGGATGAGCCGGCAGCAGCATCGGCTGGCTGACCTCGGATTGGCGCTTGAGTGATCCCGACAGCGCCCACAGGATCGGGAACAGCGCACACGCGGCCACGCCGGCCAACCCGGCGTACACGCCCAGCAACCCTGCGATGCGGTGCCGCACCGGCCGGGCCGTCATTGGTCCACCGCATTTCGGCGAGACAGCCGCAGCTGGATGACGGTCAGCACCAACAGCACGGCGAACATCACCCAGGCCAGCGCGGATGCGTAGCCGAAGTCCAGGAAGGCGAATGCGTGTTGGAACAACATGATGGCCAACACGTAGGTCCCGGTCTCCGGCCCGCCGCTGCTTCCGGTGAGGACGTAGACCAGGTCGAATGCCTGGAACGCGTTGATCACCGAGATCACCACCACGAACCACAGCGCGCCGCGGATCATCGGGACCGTGATGGACACGAAGCGCCGAACCTCCCCGGCGCCGTCGATGCGCGCCGCCTCATGCAGAGAGTCGGGCACACCCTGCATGGCCGCCAGCAGAATGACCGTCGCGAACGGCACGCTCTTCCAGACGCTGACCAGACACAAGGACGCCATCGCCCAGTGCGGCTCGGTGAGCCACGGCACCGGGGAGATTCCGAACCAGCCGAGCATGATGTTGAGCAACCCGCTGTCGGTGTTGAACACGAACTGCCACACCACCGCGATCACCACCGATGACACTGCCAGCGGAATAAACGCGATTGCCCGAAACAGCCCGATGCCCTTGATCTTCCGGTTCAAAAATCCGGCCACCGCCAGACTGATCAACACCGTCGGTACCACGGTGCCGACGGTGAACACCGTGGTGTTGCGCACCGCGATACCGAACAGCGGGTCATGTGCGAACAGGTCTCGGAAGTTCGTCACGCCGACGAACGTCGGCGCCGTGAACAGGTCCCATCGCTGAAAGCTCATGTAGAGCGAAAAGGCCAGCGGGAACGCCATGAACACCGCGACCGCCGCGAGGTTCGGCGCGATGAACCAGCGCCCGGCTCGTGCCCGTCTGCGTGTGGGGTTCATGCCGAAGCCAACACTTCATCGATCTGTGGCGCGAGCCCGGTCTTCAAACTGGTAGCGGGCCGCTTTCCGCGCAGCACCGGTCCGATGGCGCGGTCCATCAGGGCGTGGACCTTCTGCCACTCCGGGGAGATCGGCAGTCCCTCGGAGTGCGCGGGCCCCCCGGTGAGCACCGCCCGATTGCTGATTCCGGTGTGGGCGGCGGTGAATCCGGGTGCGGCGATCGCCGAGCGCAGCACCGGCACAAAGAGTCCGGACTCCCCGATCAGTGCCTGCCCCACGGGTCCCGCGGCGAATTTGACGAACTCCCAGGCCTGATCCCGATGGCGGCTGTCGGCGGCGATCGCCAGGCCGGTGCTGCCGATGGCGGACCGGGCGGCCATGCCCTTGGCGGCCGCAGCCGGCCCGGTCGGCAGGATCGCCACGTCGAAGTCGAGATCGTCGGCCTGCGCGAAGGTCTGGTAGCGCCAGTGCCCGCCGAGCGCCATCGCCGCCTTTCCCGCGGAGAACAGTCCCATGGTGGACATCGACTGGGTGTCGGCGGCCGCGGGAGCCACCCGGTGAACGTTGGCCAGGTCGGCGTAGAACTGCAGGCCGGCGAGAAAGTCGTCGTCGTCGAAGTTCAGGTGGGTCGGGTTGACTCGTGGCACGGCCCACGGCGTGCCGTTGTTCATGCCGAACAGCGCCGCGGAATACGGTGGCGACCAGGTGTCGACGAAGCCCCACTGGGTGATTCGGCCGTTGGCGGACCGTCGGGCGAGTGCGGTTGCGGTGTCCAGGAATTCACCGAATGTCCAGGGCTTGTCCCATCGGCCCGGCGGCGGGCGCACCCCGGCCTCGGCGAAGATTCTGGTGTTGTAGAACAGGAATGCCCCCGACCACTGCTCCGGGAACGCGTACTGGCCTCCGTTGAAACCGAACGTCTCGTACAGGGCGGGGATGCTGTCGGCGCGCAACCTGGCCGCGAACTCCCGGTCCCGGTCCAGCAGGGTGTTCAGGTCCGCCAGCACGCCGCGCTCGGCCAGTCCGGCGTAGTTGAACTCCCACGCCATCAGCACATCCGGGCATTTGCCGCCGGCGCAGAACGTCGACATCTGCTGGGTGGGGTCTCCCCCGGCCAGCACGGTGCGGACCCGGATGTCGGGGTGCTCGCGCTGGAATGCGTTCACGATGCGCAGCCGGGCGTCGGCCTCTTCCGGGTTGGCCGCGAAGAAGAAGGTCAGTGCGTCGTCGTCGCGGCCGCAGGCCGACGTCCAGGGCAACAGCGCGGCCGCCCCGATCGCCCCGGCGCCGCGCAGCACGCTGCGTCGCGTGAGCGATTGTGCACCGGAGGCCCGCACCCGCGAACCGTCACACTTCGATCGGCGGGTGGAGGCGTTCCAGGGTGTACTGGCGATCTCGCCGGGCGGCCCAGGAGCTCGCGGCCAGCGACGCCACGAGAATCCCGGCCAGCACCGCCACCGACGTCCACATCCTGGAGTCGATCCCTCCGACCGTCAACTGCCGTAACCCGTTGACGGCGTAGGTCATCGGATCATACGGATGCAGGATCTGGAACGGTTTGGCCGTGGTCTCCACCGGATACACCCCGCCGGACGACACCAGCTGGAACATCAGGAAGGCCAGGGTGAACACCCGGCCGACCGCGACACCCAGCACCGCGTTGAACGCCTGGATCAGCGCCAGGAACGACGCGGCGATCAGTCCCAGGAACAGCACCGTGCCCACCGCGTAGCGCGCCTGCAACCCGACACCGAAGTGCACCACCGCATACATCAGCACCACCTGACAGATCCCCAGCAGCAGGGCCGGCCAGTATGAGGCCAGCACCACCCGCAGCGCACCAAGGCCGTTGACAATGGCGCGAGTCTGTAGCGGGGTCAACAACATCCACACGATCAACGCACCGATGAACAATGCCAGCGGCAGAAAGAACGGGGCGAACCCGGTGCCGAAGGTGGCGGCGTGATGGGTGAAGTCCATATCGACGCCGACCGGGCCGGCCAGGATCTGGGCCACTTGGACGCGCTGTTGGTCGGTGATCGTCGAAGCGCGCTGATCCGCCTGGCCCAGGCCCGACGCCAACTGGGCGGCGCCGTCCTTGAGTTGATTGCTGCCGTCGGTCAACTGGACCAGGCCATCGCTGAGCTGGTGGGCGCCGGCTGCCAGCGCGGTGGCTCCGTCGCGCAGCCCGACCAGATCGTTCTTGAGCCCGCCGTCGAGGGCGTGGGTCATGAACGTGCGCAGCCCGCTGTTGGGATCAGCCAGATCATTCTCCAGCTGTTGGGTGTTGGTGCGCAGTTGGGTCAGTCCCTCATCGGTGGCCGGATCCATCCCCTCGACGTTGAGGAGTTGCTGGGCTCCGGCGAGGGTGTCGCCGAGCCCTCGCACCGCGGGATCGGCGTTGGCGCGCAACGCTTCTACAACCTGGTCGACGATTCCGGCGGCCTGCTGGTAGTTGACGTTGAGCGACGCGAGCCGGTCGGTCACCGTTTTGAGGTTGCCGCTCAGACTGGCCGCGGCCGCGCCGGCGGCGTTCGGATCGAAGTCCACGGCGGCGAGGTCGTCGGTCACCTTCATCAGCGGGTCGGTGGCCTGTAGCACACCCGACGACAGCTGACGGATTCCGTCGGCGAGCGCGGCTGACCCATCGCGGGCCGTTCCGAGGTTGTCAGCCAATGTCTTTGAGCCGTCGGAGAGCTGGCTTGCACCGTCGGCGGCCTTCTTGACCTCGTCGGTCACCTGGTTCAGCGCGGTGCCGATCACCTGCTGGCCGACCTTGGAGCTCACCTCGTTGAGCACCTCGCGGGCAGCGTTCTGGCCCATGACCGAAGCCAGATAGTTGTTGGCGTCGTTGAACCGGAACTGGATCTGCGCCTTCTGCGGATTCGGGCCCGCCGGGGACACCACCGCCTCGCTGAAGTCGGCCGGCAGCGTGATCGAGAAATAGTAGGTGCCGTCGGAAACCCCTTTGACGGCTTCGCTTTCCGATACCTGATGCAGATCGAGCTGGCCGGAGTCGACCAATGCGTGGGCGACTTCGTCGCCGGCGCGCACCTGGTTGCCGGAGACGCTGGCACCGGTGTCCTCGTTGACCAGGGCGACCGGGATCTTGTCGATGGCGGCGAACGGATTCCAGAACGCCCACAGGTACATGGCGCCGTACAGCAGCGGCAGCACGATGATGGTGATCAGGGCCAGTCGCGGCATGGTGCCGCGCGAATAGCGTTTGAGGTCGGTGCCCAGCGACATTCCGGCGAGCATGGTCAGGCGTTCTCCTTCTCGTGTCTGCCGTGGGTGAGCCCGGCGAGCCCCAGCTGACTGACCGAGAACTGCGCGGTGACCCCGGATGCCACGGGAAGTTCGTTGGCCGAGGCGGTGATCACGGTCTGCTTCTCCCCCAGCGCGACCAGCCTGCGGATCAGAGCGGCGCGGTCGCGGTAGTTGGTGACCTCATCGATGCTGCCGACCACCAGCAGTGGCGGACGCGCCGTGTTGGCCAGCGCGATACGCAGCAGCAGTCCGGTCAACTCGTCGAGTTGTTCGACGTAGTCGTTCAGTTGCGGCATGGGGAGCTCGCCGAAGACCGGCCGGCAGACGGCATCGCGCTCGGCTTTGCCGGCGCGGCGCACCAGCTGATACCAGGGCGAGTCCCAGCGGATCTGTTCGGTGATCAGGTCTTGTACCGTCACCGACTCGAAGATCGCGTCGAGCTGTTCGACGCCGGCCAGAGCGGCGACTCCGAAGATGTCGCGTGCTTTGCGGCGCCCCAATACCGTGAGCGTCCCCGCGGACGGCTTCATCCGGCCCGCCACGGTCATCAGCAAGGCGGTGCGTCCCGAGCCGGGTGGGCCGAGCAGGACGGTGAGACCGCCGGCAGGGATGTCGAGATCAAGCGGCCCGAAGGCCTGGCCCCACGGCCCGGTCATCGAGATGCCGCGTGCGGTCACCGCCATCGGTGCCGGCTCAGCGACCGCTGTTTCCTCTGACACGGGATCTCCCCCTCACACATCGATTCGCGTGACCCATCAAAGCAGAACCCGCCGGCCATGACCGGCCGTCACCCGTTCTTACCGCCGATACGGTTGCGGGAGCTGCAGCGTCGCGGCGCGCAGTCGATCGGGATCGCCGGCGATGTCGACGGTGTGGATGCGCCCACCGTCGTCGATTCCGATTCGCAGGATGGCCAGCAGGTGACCTCCCGGGGCGATCGCGATGCCGGGTGCGCCGTCAATGAGCAGCACGACACCGGCGCGGGCGCGCTGGGTGAAGCGCCGGGTCTCCGTCGCGACATCGGTGGCGCCGCGCACCTGGGTGGGCACGTCGGCCGGTATCAGCACCGGGTCGACCCGTCGCACCACGTCGGGCGCCAACAGCGCCAGCAGCGCGGGAATGTCTCCGCCGCGGGAGGCCGCCAGGAACGCGGTCACGATCTCGAGGTGTTCGGCGCGGCGCCGCGGTTGCTCGGCCGGCCCGGCGGCCAGTCGTGCCCGGGCCCGGCTGGCCAGCTTCTTGGCGGCGTCCGGTGAGCGGTCGAGCAGGCCACCGATCTGGTCGAACGGCACGTCGAACACGTCGTGCAGCACGAAAGCAACCCGCTGGTCCGGCGACAACCGGTCCAGCACCACCAGCAGTGCTCGGCTGATCGCTTCGGTGCGCAGCACCTCTTCGTCGGCGGCCGGCGCGGTCAGGGTCGGGGCGCTCTCCAGATCGGGTGAATCCGTCAGTGATTGCTCGCCCCGGCGCGAACGCGTCCGCAGCTGGTCCACGGCGGTGCGGGCGGTGATGGTGGTGAGCCAACCGGGCAGATTGTCCACCGCGGCGAAGTCGGCCCGGCTTGCCTTCAGCCAGGCCGTTTGGACGGCGTCGTCGGCGTCGGCGGCGGAGCCGAGCAGATGAAACGCCACCGCATGCAGGCGGCGACGGTTGTCCTCGAACTGCCGGGCCAGCATGTCCGCGTTGCCCATGGGTCACCTTTCCCAATCGGGAGTCGTCACAGGGATATAGCCACATCCACCGACGACAGGAAGAGCAACATCATGAGCCTACCGACTCTCTACCTGGTGACGGTCGCTGTCACCGCGGTCATCACCATCGCCATCGCGGTCCCCGACTTCGTTCCGGCGCAATTCGTTCTGGCCAATTCCGCCCGGGTAGGAGTGCCGCGGTCGTGGTTACCGCTGTTGGGCGGGCTGAAACTGGCTGGGGGCCTCGGCCTGCTGATCGGGCTGGCAGGCGTACCGCTGGTCGGCGTCGCCGGTGCGGCCGGGCTGGTGGTGTACTTCGTCGGTGCCGTCGTGACCCACGTGCGGGCCGGGGTGCTGTCCAACATCGCCTTTCCGGGGCTGTACCTGCTGTTGGCGACGGCATCGCTGGTGATGCTGGCCTGACCTACGCGAATTCGGAGGCCGGATCGGCGTGGCCGGCGGAACCGGCCCGCCGCGGGAGTTCGACGACGACGTTGGTGGCCTTGACCGATGCGACGACTAGGCTGCCGGGTTGTAGCTGCAGCTCGTCGGCGGCCTCCCGGCTGACCAGCGACACCAGCCGGAACGGGCCGGCTTGAATCTCCACCTGCGCCATCACCGTGTCGCGGGTCACCTCGGTGACCAGCCCGACCATCCGGTTGCGGGCGGACTGGCCCACCACGGGATTACGGGACACCGGTTCGACGGAGGCGCGCTCCTGGGCGAACCGTGCCAGCTCGGCCCCGTCGACCATGCGGGGCCCGCTGCCCGCCGTCACCGACAGGCGACCGGAGTCGATCCACCGCCGTACGGTGTCGTCACTGACCCCGAGCAATTCGGCGACTTCGGCAATTCGAAAGCTTGACACCCACCGAGCTTATCGCCGTCGTCGCGGCTGCTCAGTCTCCTGGGAAATACCGTATCGACGTGATCGGCCCGCCCCGACCGGCCAGGTCGAAGAAAAGCACGGCGCGTTGACGCTCCGATCGGGTCGACACCGCGACGGTGCTGCCGGACGCCAACAGCTTGGCCGGGCTCGAACCGTCGAGCTGCGCGCCGAGATCGGCCAGGTCCGCCGCGGTGTCATCGCCGTAAGTGACTGTGGCACTGGGTGATAGCAGGCTCCTGGCGGCGGCCGTGCTGCCCGAGGCGATCGCTGCCAGGAACGCCTGCACCGGCTTCTTGCCGCGGCTGGCCGGTCGGCGGAAGCCGGCGGCGAATCCGGCGGTGCCCGCGAGTCGCTGATTGCCCAGCAGTGACCGCGTCAGCTGCATCCCGGCGGGCATCGCCGCGATGCCGTTGCCGAGGAACTGGCGCATCATCGCCGGCAGTTCCCAGTAGGCGCGCAATCGCTGCAGCTCCCAGCGGCCGGCGGAGTTCTGCAGGTCGTAGCGGATGACCGCCGGAATGTGCATGGTCACCGACGGGCCCATCGCGACCTCGAGCTGCAGGTCCCGGATGACGGTGTTCCCGCGGACGATGTCCAGGTCACGGTGGAACGTGATGTCGCGCGGCCCGATGAACGTGTCGTAGAACCGGCCGATCTGCTCGGTGCCGACGTGCGGGCGTGAGCCCACCGGGTCCTCCACCCGGCCGTCCGGGCCGAACAGGCCCACCCAGCCGGCCCGGTCGTGGGCGGCCGCCGCGGCCGGGGACTGCTCGACCGCCGCCAGCAGCTCGGCCGCTGTCGCGCCCGCCATCAGGCGGCCTCCACCAGAGCGATGCCGGCGGAACGCATCTCCGCCAGCGCGGCGGCCGTCGAGTCGGCGGACACTCCGGCGGTCAGGTGCGGCAGCACCGCGGTGGAGAACCCCGCGCGAACCGCGTCTTCGGCGGTGGCGCGCACGCAGTGGTCGGTGGCGACACCGACCACATCCACACTGCCGACGCCGCGCTCGTGCAGCCAGTCGGCGAGCGCGGTGCCGTCCTCATCGACGCCGTCGAACCCGCTGTATCCCGCGCTGTAGGCACCCTTCTTGAAGACCGCTTCGATCCGATCGGTGCTCAACGCGGGATGGAAATCCGCACCGGGACTTCCAGCGACGCAGTGCGGCGGCCACGACCTCTGGTGGTCCGGGTGCTCGGAGAAGTGCGTGCCCGGATCGATGTGCCAGTCCTGGGTCGCCACCACGTGGTCGTAGCGGGCCCGGCCGGCCGCGCCGGCCACGTAGCGGCTGATGTCGTGCGCGACGGCCACAGCGCCGGTGACCGGGAGTGCGCCCCCCTCGCAGAAGTCGTTCTGCACGTCGACGATGATCAGCGCCCGCATGCGTCCACAGTATCGCCGGCGCCGCAACGACTCCCGGCCGTACAGCACCCAGGACACCGCGACCGCTGCCAGCGCCGCGACACTGACCGCCGTGGCCCAGGAGGCCGGGTAGACGACACCGGTCAGATAGTGGGCGATGAACCCCTCCGGTGGCAGCGGGGCCAGTCCGGCGGCCGTCCGCGCACGGCGCTCCAGCCAGGTCAGCGGGCAGTCCAGATCTGCGACCACGATCAGAATCGCCCAGATCACCGCCGCAGCGTGCAGCCAGATGGAGCGCGGCCACCGCAGCGCCAGGAAGCCGCCGGCCACCACGTAACCGACGAAGGCAAGGTGCGATACGACGATGAGCACCACCGCGGTCTCGTACATCGTTTCGCCGTCCGCAGAATCCGGTCCAGTCCCCGACCGTCACGGTACATTGGCGGACATCCAACGTGGTCAGGAGCAAAGCTGATGACAACCGGTGATTTCGGCCCCAACGGCCCTGGTTACGGCCCCGGTTACGGACAGCCCGGCGGCTATCCACCGGCTCCGGGCTGGGGGCAACAGCCCCCGTGGGGCCAGCAACCGGCCCAGCACCCCGGTGGGCTGGGCAGGCGCTTTTGGGCCCGGCTGCTCGACGGCGTGCTGGTCAGCATCGTGGCGTTCTTCTTGTCGGTGTTCTTGTTCTCCGACGATTACCCGTTCCTGGTCACCGGCCTGTTCTCCGGTGTGCTGACCTACGGCTACTTCGTGTTGTTCGAGGTCACCCAAGGGGCCACCCCGGCCAAGCGGCTGCTCGGTCTGGCGGTGCGCGGGCCCGACGGTGTCTCCAAGCCGGCCCCGGCGCAGTCGGCCATCCGCAATGCCTTCACCGTGCTCGCGGTGGTTCCCTACATCGGCCCGCTGCTGGCCTTCGTGGCCTACGTCGTGATCGCGGTGACCATCAGCGGCAGCCCCACCAAGCAGGGCAAGCACGACGAGTTGGCCGGCGGCACCCGGGTGATCCGGGCCTGATCCGACTGGCGAGCAGGGAAGTCAGCGGGCCAGAGAGAACCCCCGCCAGGCCTTCCGGCGCTCCGAGCTCGGGTCGAACTCCAGCCGGGTCTCGTGGTCGAACACCATCACCGCGCGGTCGTCGGGGTTGTAGGCCGGCCAGTCGTCGCCCGGTGCGCCCGCCCGGCTGAACGCCCCCCAGCGGCGCTGGACCTGCCCGCTGACCCGCAGGGCCGAGCGCCGGTCGGCGCCGGCGGTGAGCAGCCGGCCCAGCCCGCCGCTACGGTAGACGTCGAACACCGCGAACAGTTCGGTGGCATGGGTGGCCCCCATCCCCGACCAGCGCAGCACCCGCGGCGCGAAGTCATAGCGGTAGACGTAGGTGGGTGCGTGCGCACCGTGCGCTTCGGCGATGTCCCACACCGCCGCGTTGAATGCGAAATCACCGCCGAGCCGGATGCAGGCCTTCCGAGCCGGATAGTCCGGATAGGCGGCGATGATGCGATCGCGCACCCCGGCGTCGGCGCCGGCCAGCACCGCCTCCACCATCGGTTCGTTGGTCGGCAACATCTTCAAGAACCGGGTGAACAGCCGTCCCTCCTGGGCGTTGCTGCCGACGATCAGCGGCACCCGGTTGGCCGACCCCCGCCGCATCGCCTCAAGCGGATCCAGCGGCAACACGTCGTCGCCGGAGACCGGCCCGATCGGGAAAGCGCCCAGCATCTCTCGGTTGCCCACGTCGATCAACCGGTTCTGGGCCGCCACCAGCTCGTCCGGCGACACCCGCAGCAGCGCCTGGGCGGCGTCGGCAGGGCGTACCCCGAGAAGCGCGGCAAACCGGTCGGCGAATTCGGCCGCGATGTCGGTGCCACGCACCAGTCCCGCGGCCGGGCTTTCGGCGATGGCCCGGGAGAACAGGCCCTCCGCGGCGGGAACGCCCAGCAGGGTCGCGACGGCGTGCGCACCGGCGCTCTCCCCGAAGATGGTGACGTTGTCGGGGTCCCCGCCGAACGCCCCGATGTTCTCCCGAACCCAGCGCAGCGCCATCACCAGGTCCCGCAGGTACAGGTTGCTGTCGATGGTGACCTCGGAGGTCGACAGCGACGACAGGTCCAGGCACCCGAGCGCGCCGAGCCGGTAGTTGACCGACACGTACACGCAGCCACGACGGGCCAGCGCCGCCCCGTCGTAGATCGGGGTGGCCGAGCTGCCCAGGATGTAGCCGCCGCCGTGGATGAACACCATGACGGGCAGCGGGGTGGTGGCGCCATCTTCGGGCGCCACCACGTTCAGCGTGAGGCAGTCTTCACCGGTCGGCTGGAACCGGCCTGGACCCAGCATGGTGTACATCCGGTCCTGCGGCGCGCAGTTGGTGAAACCGTGACAGTGGCGCACCCCCGACCACGGCTCGGCCGGCTGCGGTGCGCGGAACCGTAACGGCCCGACCGGCGGACGGGCATAGGGGATGGACCGCCATCTGCGCACCCCGTCGCGCACGAAACCCTCCACGACACCGGTGGCGATGCTGGCCTGCACGGGATGGCTATGCATGCGATTAGCCTAATGGCATGCGTCTGACCGGGCTGATCGCCGTGTTGCTGTTGGTCGCCGGATGTTCGGGCGCCACGGTTGAGGAGCCGGCACCGAGCTCGACCGGGCCCGCGGCCTCCAGCGTGCCGTCCTCGTCGACTCCCGCGACTCCATCGCCGTCGAAGCCGTCGGCGTCCCCGGCTCCCCCGTCGCAGGGCGCCCCCATCGCCGATGTCATCGCCTGGATCGAGGCAGGCCGCCCCGCCGACGCCGCCGGCTACCACAAGGCCACCCGGGACGGCGAGACCACCGACCTCATCGATGAGGTCGCCTTCACGGTGCCTGCCGCGCCCCGCCGCAACACCATCTGCATGACCGATTCCGCCTCCGCCGACAGCGCGTTGGCCTGCGTGGTCGACCTGGGGAACCCGCCGTCGCCGCCCGACGTCGTCTACGGGCAGTGGAAGGGCGGCTGGGTCGACTACGGCGGCAACAGCCTGCGTGTCGGGTCCGCGCATGGTGATCCCGGCCGATTTCTGCACGGTGACGGGGCCGAACTGCCCGACGGAGCGGCGCTGTCGTTCGGTGACTATCGCTGTCGGGCGGATCGAGCCGGGCTGTTCTGCGTGAACTACGCGCACCGTTCGGCGGTGCGGTTCAGTCCCGAAGGCATCGAGACGTTCGGCTGCCTGCACGCGGTGCCGCCGCCGGCCGATGCCGGCAAGCTGTTCAGCTGCGCGAGCTGAGGTCAGCGCCAGCGGTCGGCGGATTCGACGGCGTGCAGCAGTGTGTCACACAGTTTCCGCAGCTCATCCCGTGGAGCGTCCTCGCTCAGCGCGGTGGCGATGTCCTCCGCCGCGCACCGCACCTGATACACCCGGTCGGACAGCGCGGTCGCCTCATCCGCGGAGAGCACCACGGCATCGGGCGCCAGCGCGGCCGTCTTACCGCTGCTGATCAGGGCCCGCTGCTCGTAAGCCCGCTGGCGGCAGGATTGCCGGCAGTACTGTCGCCGCCGCCCGATCCCGGCATCGCCCACGTCGCGACCGCACCATCGGCACGGTTGGGTGCGAGGACTGCGAGCCACGCCTGAAGACCTTAGTCCGCAGGCCCCGATGATCCCGGTATCATTGGGGGTTGTGCCGCGTGCGGGAACTGCACAGGCCCCGTTCGCGTTGTCTAACGCGGGTTGTATTTGAGAGACAAACAGGTTTAAGGAGAGTGGGTCGATGGCTGATCGTGTTCTGCGGGGCAGTCGGCTGGGAGCCGTGAGCTACGAGACCGACCGCAACCATGACCTGGCGCCGCGCCGCATGGCGCGGTACCGCACCGACAACGGCGAAGAGTTCGAGGTTCCCTTCGCCGACGACGCGGAGATTCCCGGCACCTGGATGTGCCGCAACGGCCTGGAGGGCACGCTGCTCGAGGGCGACCTGCCCGAGCCCAAGAAGGTCAAGCCGCCGCGCACCCACTGGGACATGCTGCTGGAGCGTCGCTCGATCGAAGACCTCGAGGAACTGCTCAAGGAGCGTCTGGAACTGATCAAGACGAAGCGGCGCGGCTAAGCGCGTCCGCCCCGGAGCCGGTTCACCCGGCCGCCGATCCCCCACCGCGCGACCTTGACCATCGCTTCGCGGATGTTCGAGCCGCTCATCTTCGAGACGCCCAGCTCGCGTTCGGTGAACGTGATCGGCACCTCGGTGATGGTGAAGCCGTTGTTGACGGCCCGCCAGGTGAGGTCGACCTGGAAGCAGTACCCCTTGGAGTCCACCGCGTCCAGGCCGATCTTCTCCAGCACCCCGCGACGGTAAGCGCGGTAGCCGGCGGTGATGTCGTGGATCCCGACCCCCAGCAACAGCCGGGCATAGGTGTTGGCTGTCTTGGACAGCACCAGGCGGCGCAACGGCCAGTTGCGTACCGTCCCACCGTCCACATAGCGCGAACCGATCGCCACGTCGGCGCCCGCATCGATGGCATCCAACAGGCGATACAGCTGTTCGGGCGCGTGGCTGCCGTCGGCGTCCATCTCGACGATCACCTCGTAGGGGCGGGCCAGGCCCCAGGCGAAACCGGCCAGGTAGGCCGCGCCCAGCCCCGCCTTGGAGGTCCGGTGCATGACGTGGATGCGCTCGGGATCGGCGGCCGCCCGCTCGTCGGCCAGCTTCCCGGTGCCGTCGGGGCTGCCGTCGTCGACAACGAGGACGTGCACGTCGGGGCGGGCCTGCCCCAGCCGGTCGAGGATGATCGGCAGATTCTCCAACTCGTTGTAGGTGGGTACCACTACGAGCGTGTGCAGGCTGGGACGCTCACTCATCGGCGCCGTTCCTCCCGTTCTCCGGATCGGCGCCGGTACGACGCTTGAATCGATCACGCATGAAGCTTCCATTTTGCCGTATGGCGGCCAATAGAACCGCAACGGCCGCGCCGAGCAGCACCCATTGCAGCACCGGCCCCCACCGGGTGGCCATCGTCAACGAGGTCTTGAGCCGCAGGTGGTTGTCCAGGTAGGCGGGTTCGAAGAAGGCGGTGCGGGCCAGCTCGCGGCCGTCGGGTGCGATCACCGCGCTGATGCCGGTGGTTCCGGCGACCACGACGTAGCGGTCGTGCTCGACCGCACGCACCTTGGCGAACGCCAGCTGCTGTTCGCTCATCGTCTCGTCGAAGGTGGCGTTGTTGGTCGGTACGGCCAGCATCTGGGCGCCGGCCAGCACTGACTGGCGCGGCGCGCGATCGAAGATGACCTCCCAGCAGGTGGCCACCCCGACCGGGACGCCGGCCACATGCACCACCCCGTCACCGTGGCCCGCCACGAAGTACCCCGCGCGGTCTGCGTAGCTCGACAGGTGACGGAAGAACCCGCGCCACGGCAGGTATTCGCCGAACGGCTGCACGATCCGCTTGTCGTGGCTGTCCCCCGGCCCGGTACGCGGATCCCACACCAGCACCGAATTCGACGCCACCGGATTCTCCCGGGTCCAGCCGTGCGCGGCCCGCACGGTGCCCACCAGGATCGGGGCGTCGATCGCCTGGGCGGCTGTGGTGATCTGTTGCGCCGCATCGGCGTTCATCAGCGGATCGATATCCGAGGCGTTCTCCGGCCAGATCACGAACAGCGGCTGCGGAGCCCGTCCGTCCGCGACGTCCTCGGCCAGCCGCAGGGTTTCGCGGACGTGGTAATCCAGCACCTCCCGGCGCTGGGCGTTGAACTCGAGCCCGAGGCGGGGCACGTTGCCCTGCACAGCGGCCACCGCGATCGACGGGTCATCGCCCGCGCCCGCCCCGGAACGGCGCACCCCGGGCCACACCACGACCGCGGCCAGCAGCACCAGGCAGATGCACAGGCCGGGCAGCAGCACCGCCGGCGGGCGGCTGACCGGCCCGGGGGCGGAGTCGGTTCGCAGCCACCGCACGATCTCGACCGCCAGGGCCGTTCCGGCGCAGCCGATCAGTACCACGCCCGTCGACAGCAGCGGAACCCCGCCGAGGGCGACCAACGGCAGCAGCGGCCCCGCAGTCTGGCCGTATGCCACGACACCCCAAGGGAATCCGCCGAACGGGACGACCGATTTCGCCCATTCCTGGGCCGCCCACAACAACGCGAACCAGACCGGCCAGCCGGCTAGCGTGCGCACCGCCACCGCCGCCGACCCGAACACCGCGGGAAACAGCGCACACATCAGCGTCAGCATCAGCCAGGGCAGCGGACCCACCAGTACACCCACCCACGGCAGCAGCGGCAGATAGAAGGTGAGGCCGAACAACAGGCCGTACCCGAAGCCGCCGGCGATGGTGGTCTCCCGGTGGACAAGCACCCAGCCCAGCAGAGCGAAGGCCAGGATCGCCGCCCACCACCAGTTGAGCGGGGCGAAGCTGGCCCGCAACAGCATGCCGGCGGCCACCGACGCCGCCAGCTGCGCCCAGCGATCCGCGGCGGCGGCGCCCAGTCGTTCCAGCCGGTTCGGTCCGGTTCGGGTTGCGCGGTCGGGGATCTCAGCAGCCGGCTGCTCCGGTGCCTCAGCCATGCAGGATCACTCCCCGATGCACGGTGCGACGACACCGCGGGGTGTCACCGGAATCGAGTACCGGCAGTACGGGCACCCGTGAACGCGGATCGGTGGACCAGCGCTGGACGGTGTCGAGGGGCGCCTCGACGGCCAGTCGCCCCGCCTCCCAGACTGCGTAGGACGCGGGAGCGCCGGGTACCAGCGTCCCGGTGATGCCGTCGTTGACACCGGCGGCTCGCCAGCCTCCCCGCGTCGCCGCGGCGAATGCCGCCCGCATCGACACCGCGCTGCCCGCCGTGCGATGGTGTGCGGCCGCGCGCACCGTGGCCCACGGATCCAGTGCGGTCACCGGGCTGTCGGAACCGAAGGCGAGGGGCACGCCTTGGGATGCTAACAGCGCGAAGGGGTTCAGCCCGGCGGCTCGCGCAGCACCGAGCCGCTGGGCGTACATGCCGTCGTCACCACCCCACAGCGCGTCGAAAACGGGCTGCATACTGGCGATCACGCCCCAGGCGCCCAGCTTGGCGGCCTGCTCGGCGCTGACCATCTCCAGGTGTTCCAGCCGGTGCACGCAGCGTGCCACGGCGGGAACACCGAAGTGCTCCACCACCCGTTCCAGCGCGGCGATCACCGACGACACCGCGGCGTCGCCGATGACGTGGAATCCGGCGGTCACCCCTGCCTCGGTGCAGGCCCACAGATGGGCGGTGACGGCGTCGGCGTCCAGATGGCACATCCCGGTGCATCCGGCGGCGTCGGCGTAGGGATCGTGCAGCCAGGCGGTGTGCGAGCCCAGGGAGCCGTCGACGAACAGATCGCCGCCAAGCCCGCGGGCCCCGGTCTCGGCGATCAGCTCGCGTGCCTGGGCGCCGCTGCCGACCTGCTCGCCCCAGTAGCCGATGACCTCGACACCCGGGCGGTGCTCGCTCAGCGCTCGTAGTTCCAGCCAGTCGTCCAGTCCCGCGATGTCCGGGCCTGCGCACTCGTGTACTGCGACGATGCCGGCCGCGGCGGCGGCGGCCAGCGCAGCGGTGCGTGCCTCGGCCCGCTGCCCGGCCGTGAGCAGACCTCGGGCCGCCGCGCGGACCAGGTGGTGGGCGTCACCGGACAACGGTGCCGCGGCGTCGGGCCCCTGCGGCAGCCCCGGCACTCGGTTACGAAGCGCGGTCGAGGCCAGCGCCGAGTGGACGTCGGTCCGGGACAGGTAGGCCGGCCGGTCACCCACCACCGCGTCCAGCGCCGCCGTGTCCGGGGCCGCGCCATCCGGCCAGCCGGATTCATCCCAACCGTGGCCCCAGATCGGCTGGCCGGGATGGGCGGCCGCATGGTCGGCGATCAGTTCCAGGCAGTGCCGCGCCGAGGTGGCCGGCCGCAGGTCCAGACCGGTGCGGCACAGTCCCGTCTCGGTGACGTGAATGTGGCTGTCCACGAACGCCGGTGTCACCAGCGCCCCGTCGAGGTCGATCAGCTCGGCCTGTGGGAACTGTTCGCGGCCGACGGCGTCGCTGCCCAGCCAGGCGACCACTCCGTCCCGGACCGCCATCGCGGTGGCGTCCGGATGAGTCGGACTGTGGATTCGCCCGCCGAGCAGCACGGATGTGGAACTGCCGGTCGCAACGGTCACGACGTAGAAAGTACGGGTTGGCGGTGGCGGCGGGTCAGCCGACCGACAGGGCGCGCGGTTGGGCGTCGGTCACATCGACGAATTCGGCGTCGATGTAGCCGGCGCCGGGCCGGGTAGCGCGCCGGGTGGTGTACCAGCGCCGACCGACCGCTGCCGCCGTCACCAGCGGTGTGTGCCGGCCGAGCGCGGTGACCGCAACCGCTCCCAGCAGCGGGCGGGCGGCGGTCCGGGTCGGTGGCGCCAGCAACAGCAGGCCGGCCAGTGTGGTCAACGGCCCGGGAACGAGCACCAGCATGGTGCCCGCCGCCACCAGCCCGCCGTCGGCGAGGACAACCCGGTCGGCGCCCGTACGCAGCCTGCGGAACTGGCGCCTGATCTGCCCGGCTGAGAGCATCAGGCCGGCCAGGAAGCCACCCAGGAGTAGCAGCGTCGTCCAGCCGAATCCGATTGCCCAGATCAGCGCGGCGACAGCCGCCAGCTCCACCAGGACGTAGAGACCGAAGATCCGAAGCACAGCGCTTGCCATGTCCTCTCAACGTCGCGGCCGCCGATCCGGTTCCAGCCGCGTAATACTGATGCGATGACGACCATCGAACTCGCCACGCCCGCCGGCCCCATCGACGCGCTGCTGGATGTTCCAGCCGGACCCGGGCCGTGGCCCGGTGTGGTGGTGATCCACGACGCGATCGGCTACGCCACCGACATGCAGGCCATCTCCGAGCGCGTCGCAAGCGCCGGCTATCTCGCGTTGTCTCCCAACCTGTACTCGCGGGGTGGGCGGGCACGTTGCATCACCAGGGTGTTCCGCGAGCTGATGAGCCAGCGCGGGCGTGCCCTGGACGACATCATGGCCGCCCGCGAGCACCTGTTGGGCATGCCGGAGTGCTCCGGCGCGGTCGGGATCGCCGGGTTCTGTATGGGCGGCCAGTTCGCATTGGTGTTGTCGCCCAGGGGATTCGGTGCTTCCGCCCCGTACTACGGCGTCCCGCTCCCCCGGCACCTCGAGCAGACCCTTGACGGTGCGTGCCCGATAGTCGCCAGCTTCGGTGGAAAAGATCCGGTGGGTATCGGCGCCGCCGACCGGCTACGCCGGGTGGTCGAGGACAAGGGCATTTCGCACGACATCAAGACCTATCCCCGGGTCGGGCACAGCTTCGCCAACCGGCTGCCGGCCCAGCCGCTTCTTCGCGTCGCCGGATTCGGCTACGACGAGGCCGCGACCGCCGATGCCTGGGAACGGGTGTTCGCGTTCTTCGGTGAGCACCTGCACGCCGGCGGTTGATCGGTCAGGCCGGACCGCCGGCCGCTGCGAGCACCCGCGGGAACAGCACGTTGTTCTCCTTGTGGACGTGCAGATGGATGTCGGACTCCAGGTCCGCCAGTCCGGCCAGCATCGCGGTGTAGCTGGCGCAGGCGTCCGCGGGCACGGCGTAGCCGTCGGTGAGCTCACGCAGCTCGGCCAGCAGGTGTCCGGCGTTGTCATGTTCCCGCTGGTTCTCCGCCAGCTCGGTGCGCACCTCGTCGGGCAGTGGCCGGCCCGGCCGGCCGGCGTGCAGGCTGATCTCGGGAAACAGCAGGGTCTCCTCGGTGCGCAGGTGCGGCTCCATACCGGCGCGCAGCTGGTGGAAAACCTCTCGGACCTGTGCCAACTCGCGGTGCTTGGGGCCGTGCACCCGCGCCACCTTGTCGACCAGCTCCGCCAACCGGGGAAACTCGTCCCACAGGAACCGGTGGTGGGTGCTGACGATGTGGGCGATCAGCGAGGTGTCGTCGAACTCGGCCCAGTCCGCGGGCCGGCCGGGCTCGGTGGCGTTGAGCTCGGCCAGCACTGCGTCGGCGTCGACCCCGTCGGCGGCGCACGCCTGCCCCAGAGTGCGCTGACCGTGGCAGCAGAAGTCGATGCCGAACCGGCTGAGAATGCGGGTGGTCGACGGGTCGGCGGTGACGATGTCACCGAGGATCTCATCGGCGGTGAAGGCGGCCATGCTGGCTCCTAGTGTCGAGTGCTCCGATCCAACAATGCCAATTTGAATGAGCACAATCCACTATATGTGATGGCGGAGCCCGCTCAGCCGGCGGCCGCGTCGGCCGGGGACAGTGCCAATCCGACGTTGGTGCGCATGCCGCCGCGCAGCTTGCTGAAGAGATTGAACACCCGGCCGACGATGGGATACCGCCTGCCGATCGCGTCGTAGACGGCGCCGTTGTGCGTCTTGTCCAACACCGTGGCGACCGCCTCGATCGCCTCGCCCTTGGGCCGGCCCCGCATGTCACACACCGCCAAGGTGACGCGCGGGGTGTTGCGGATTCGTTTGACCTTCCAGGACGACTCCTGGGTGATCACCAGCAGGCGGTCCCCGTCGGGGGCGGCCCACACCGGGGTGGGCTTGGGCCGACCGTCCTTGGTGAAGGTGGTCAGCAGCAAATAGTCGGACTTGGCGATTTCAGCGAATGTCGGGGCCATGGTCGCGAACCTACCCGCCCCGAGCGGCTACAGCGGTGGCCGGCTGGCGATGGGGTGCAGGTCGGCGAGCTTCGGAAGCGTGGACTTGGGCTCTTCGGACTCCATGTAGGACTGGACGGCCTCGAGCGTGATCAGCCCGTAGCGGACCAGCAGGTCGACGGCATTCAAGCCGAAATGCTTGGCAACCCGGATCAGGTTGTCCGCGGTGATCAGTCGGCCTTCGTGTGCGGCCTTGTAGTAGGCAGACTTGCGGTAGCCGAAGGCTTCGTAGACTTCGGTCGCCGGGAGCGGCCTACCAACCAGGTAAGGCAGCACGACCGACGGGTCCTTCTGACGATCGTCCATGGTTTTACACTCTAGTCCTGTCCGGGAGGTGGAGCTAGCAAACCATACCGAACTTCTTTTCATTTTCCTACAAAATGTGAATCGTCAATCTTGGGCGCGTCTTGGTACCGGCCGCCGGCTGGTTTCACGCCCTAACGCGGCATTCGACGCCAGACGGCCTGCGGCACCAGCTTCATCACGGTGAACATCGGTCGCAGCGCCCAGGGCACCGCTACGGTGCGCCGGCCCCGGGCGAGTGCGCGAGCGGTCGCGGTCGCCACCTGGGCCGGCGTACTGGCCGGCGGAGCCGGCTTCATGCCGGCCGTCATCCGCCCCACGACGAACCCGGGCCGCACGATCAGCAACCGCACACCGCTGCCGTGCAGCGCATCGGCCAGCCCGTTGGCGAACCCGTCCAGACCGGCTTTGGCCGAGCCGTAGACGTAGTTGGCCCGGCGCACCCGCACCCCGGCGATGGAGGAGAACACCACCAATCGCCCCCGACCGGCGGCACGCATCGCCACCGCCAGGTGGGTGAGCAGGCTGACCTGGGCGACGTAGTCGGTGTGGACCACGGCCACCGCATGGGCAGCATCGGATTCCGCGCGAGCCTGATCACCCAGAACGCCGAAGGCCAGCACGGCGGTACCGATCGGGCCGTGCTCGGCGACGAGCGAAGCGACCAGGGGGCCGTGGCCGGCCACGTCGTCGGCATCGAACTCTGTCGTGTGCACAGCGGCTGCGCCCGCATCGCGCACCGCGGCGACCTCGGCGTCGAGCCGATCGGCGGCCCGGGCGGCCAGCACCACCGTCGCCCCCGGAGCCAGCCGGCGCGCGAGCTCCACACCGATCTCGCTGCGTCCGCCGAAAATCACCACTGGCCCCGCAACCGTGTCGTTCACGGCTGTGATTATCGCCTGCGCTAGCGTGAACCCTGATGGCGAACGCGACTACCCGGCTCACCAGTGACGCACTGGCGTTTCTCACCGAACGCCACCTGGCGATGTTGACCACCCTGCGAGCTGACAACTCCCCCCACGTCGTCGCGGTCGGCTTCACCTTCGACCCGAAGACTCACATCGCCCGGGTGATCACCACCGGAGGTTCGCAGAAGGCGGTCAACGCCGAACGCGCCGGGGTGGCCGTGCTCAGCCAGGTCGACGGGGCGCGCTGGCTCTCCCTGGAGGGCAGCGCCAGTGTCAACAACGCACCGGCCGCGGTCCGCGACGCGGAGCTGCGCTATGCCCAGCGGTACCGGACGCCGCGGGTCAATCCGCAGCGTGTCGTGATCGAAGTACAGGTGGAGCGGGTGCTGGGTTCCGCCGATCTGCTCGACCGCGGCAACCGCTAGACCGGAACCACGACCAGATCGTGCGGCCGGTTGTTCAATGACTCCACCCCATCAGCGGTGACGAGCACGATGTCCTCGATCCGGGCGCCCCACTGGCCGGGGAAATAGATTCCGGGCTCAACCGAGAACGCCATCCCGGCGCTCAGCACCACGTCGTTGCCGGCAACGATGTAGGGCTCCTCGTGCACCGACAGGCCGATACCGTGTCCGGTGCGGTGCACGAAGTACTCCGCCAGACCGGCCGCTGCCAGCACGTCGCGGGCCGCCGCGTCGACCTGCTCGGCCGTCATTCCCGGGCGAACACTGGCCACCGCGGCGCGCTGTGCATGCTGCAGCGCTGAATACCGTTGCGCCACCTCGGCATTGGGCTCTCCCAGGCTGTAGGTCCGGGTCGAGTCGGAATGGTATCCGGGCTCGAACGGGCCGCCGATGTCGACGACGACGATGTCGCCGCGTGCGAGTTCGCGGTCCGAGCACTCGTGATGCGGGTCGGCGCCGTTCGGACCCGATCCCACGATGATGAAGGCCACCTCCGAATGGCCTTCGGACACGATGGCCTCGGCGATGTCGGCGGCCACGTCGGCTTCGGTGCGCCCCGGAACCAGGAACTCCGGGACCCGGGCGTGCACCCGGTCGATCGCCGCGCCGGCTTTGCGCAGTGCGTCGACCTCGGCTGCGTCCTTGATCATTCGCAGGTCTCGTAGCACCGCGGTGGCCAGTACCGGCGTGGCGCCGAGCACGGCGGCCAGTGGCAGCAGATGCAGGGCCGCCATCGAATCAGTGACCGCTACGGCCGCCGGTGCTCCGCCCAGTGCCTCGCCGACCAAGCTGTAGGGATCCTCGCCGTCGACCCAGTCCCGCACTGCCACACCCAGGTCCGCCACGGCCGATTCGCGCAGCGCCGCCAACTCCAGCCGCGGCACCACCATGGTGGGCCGGCCCGAAGCCGGCAGCACCAACGCGGTGAGCCGCTCGAAGGTCTGAGCCCGCGACCCGATCAGGTAGCGCAGGTCATAGCCGGGCGTGATCACCATGCCGGCCAGGCCGGCTTCCGCGGTGGCGGCGGCCGCGGCGGCCAGGCGGTGGGCGTAGACGCTGCTGTCGAACCGGGAAGTCACGCCCACCAGGCTAACCGGCGGCAAATAGGGTGACAGCCATGCCTGCTCCGGTCTTGCTGCTCGACGGTGCCAGTATGTGGTTCCGGTCCTACTTCGGGGTGCCGTCCTCGATCACCGCGCCCGATGGCCGCCCGGTGAACGCGGTGCGCGGCTTCTTCGACTCGGTGGCCACCCTGATCACCCGCCAGCGTCCCGACCGGCTGGTGGTCTGCCTGGATCTGGACTGGCGACCGCAGTGGCGAGTGGACCTGATCCCCTCCTACAAGGCGCACCGGGTGGCCGAGGAGGTGCCGGAAGATTCCGATATCGAAGAGGTGCCCGACGACCTGAGCCCGCAGGTGGACATGATCGCCGAGCTTCTCGACGCGTTCGGCATCACCACGGCCGGAGCACCCGACTTCGAAGCCGACGATGTGCTGGGCACGCTGGCCGCAGTCGAACGGCGGGATCCGGTGATCGTCGTCAGCGGTGACCGGGACCTGCTGCAGGTGGTCACCGACCAGCCCGTCGCGGTGTCGGTGCTCTACCTGGGGCAGGGACTGGCACGGGCGACCCTGTTCGGTCCGGCGGAGGTGGCACAGCGATACGGCCTGCCGGCCGAGCGGGCCGGTGCCGCCTACGCCGAGATGGCCTTGCTGCGCGGTGACCCCTCCGATGGGTTACCCGGGGTACCCGGAATCGGCGAGAAGACGGCGGCCGGGCTGCTGACCCAATACGGCTCGCTGGCGACGGTGCTGGCCGCCGCCGCAGACCCGCAGTCCTCAATGGCCAAGGGTGTGCGGGGCAAATTACTGGCGGCGCAGGACTATATCGACGCGGCCGGGCCGGTGGTGCGGGTGGCCACCGATGCCCCCGTCACGCTGTCCACACCGTCGGACATCCTGCCACGGGCGGCCGTCGACCCGGTCCGGGTCGCCGAGCTGGCGGCGACTCTGGGGGTCGGATCCTCGATCGCCCGGCTCCAGCGGGCGCTGGACACACTGCCGGACTAGGCGCCGAGTGAGGGACTACTTGGGCCGGCCGACCTCGTAGGTGCCCGAGTTGTCCTGGAAGGTGACGGTCACCTGGCGTTTGGTGCCGTCGATGCTGACCTCGCAGTTGAACGTGTCGCCCTGTTTGACCACCGGACTCTGACCGTTGTTGCACCGGACGTCCTTGACGTTCTTGGCGCCGTAGCCGTTGGTCTGGTCGGCCAGGATCTGCTGCACGCCTTCCTGTGCCTTGTCGATGTCGAGCTTGGTGGTCACGAAGAAGCCGGGCTTCCAGAACCCCAGCACCAGCACCACCAGGGCGGCGACGCCCAGGCAGGCGGCGAGCACGGTGCCGACAAGCGCGGTCGGGCGCTTGGTCGCGGTGCCGGGCTGGGAGTACTGGCCCGGCTGTTGCGGGTACTGACCGTACTGGCCGGGCTGTCCGTATTGGCCCGGCTGGCCGTACTGACCGGGCTGGCCGTAGGGGGCGGGCTGCCCGTACTGGCCGGGTTGGCCGTACTGCGCCGGCTGACCGTACTGTTCAGCCTGGGGATAGCCCGGATACTGCTGCGGCGCCGACGGGTACGAGCCCTGCTGGGGGTACTGGGGGTATTGCTGTGGTGTGTAGGCCGGAGGCTGCCACTGTTGTTCAGCACCTGCTGCGGGACCCTGTCCGGTGCCCGGCTGCTCCTCGGGCTGGCCGGGCTGCTGAGGCTGCCACGGCTGCGTCGGGTCGTATCCCTGCGGTCCGCTCATCGTTGTTCCTCAAGTCCTCTCACGTAGCGGGTGCTGATCACCGCCGGCTCTCCACCGTAGCGCCCGGACCAGCCTACCCGGCGTCAACGGCCACGACACCGCGCAAAACCGTGTCGATCGCCTGTTTCGCCGTCGACCGCAGATCCGGGTCGGGCGCGGCATTGCGCAACTGATCCAGCAGGTCGAGCACCTGGCGGCACCAACGCACGAAGTCACCCGCCGACAGCAGCGTCGCACCTCCCGCCGCGTCCGAAGCAGCCAACGCCGAGGCCAGATCGCCGGTGCGGGCCCAGCGGTACACCGCGGCGACAAACCCGTCGTCGGGTTCGCGGGTCGGGGTGATTCCATGGCGGCGTTCATCGGTGCGCAGGGCCGCGGAGAGCTTGCGGGTCTGCTGCAGGGCCCGGCGCACCGGTTCGGTGGGCGCTTGCAGGGCCGGTGGCCCGCCGGGACCGTCCGCCCCGCGTGTCTCGTAGAGCACCGCGGAGACCACTGCGGCCAGCTCCGGGGGTTTGAGGCCGTCCCACGCCCCGGTGCGCAGGCATTCGGCGACCAAAAGGTCACTCTCGCTGTAGATTCGGGCCAGCATCCGGCCGTCGTCGGTCACCTTCGGGTCGCTGCCTCCGGTGTTGGTGATGAAGCCGCGTTCGGACAGCAGCCCGACGATCCGGTCGAAGGTGCGCGCCAGCGAGTTGGTGGCCGCTTCGACCTTCCTGCGCAACTGCGCGTTGTCGCCCTCCACACGCAGGTACCGCTCGGCGATACGCACCTGAGCCTCGCGATCGCCCGCCGCGTGAACGGGATGGTCGCGCATGCGCTGCCGCAGGGCCGCCAGCTCCGGATCCACCGGTGCGTCCGGCGGGTCGCCGCCGCGCCGGCCGCGCTGCGCGGGTACCGCCAGGCCGGCCGCCGCCGATCGCAGTGCCGAGGCCAGGTCGCGGCGGACCCGCGGCTGACGGTGCTCCACCCGCTTGGGCAGGCTCATGGTGCCGATCGGCGGTGTGGCGCCGGAGTAGTCCGCCGAGGAGATCCGGCCCGCCCAGCGGTGTTCGGTGAGCACCAGCGGCCGCGGTTCATCCGAATCCCGGTCGGCCTGCAGCACCACCGCCAGCCCGCCGCGGCGGCCGTGGCTGATGTTGATGATGTCCCCGCGCCGTAGCGCTGCCAGGGCGTCACCGGCAGCCCGTCGACGCTGCAATCGCGAGGCACGCGCCTGGGCGCGTTCGCGTTCGGAGATCTGCGCGCGCAGCCGGGCGTAGTCGAGCACCCCCGAGTCGCGGCCGCCGAACTCGGCGGCGATCTCGTCGAGCGTGCGCTCGCCACGCTCGGCACTGCGTACCAGGCCCACGACGGACCGGTCGGCCTGGTACTGGGCGAACGACTGCTCCAGCAGCCGGTGGGCCTGCTCGGGACCCATATGCTGCACCAGGTTGATCGTCATGTTGTAGGACGGCGCGAAGGAACTGCGTAGCGGGAAGGTACGGGTGGACGCCAACCCGGCCACCTGGTCGGGGTCGGCGGTGCTCTCCCCGGGGTGCCAGAGCACCACCGCATGGCCTTCGACGTCGATGCCGCGCCGCCCGGCCCGCCCGGTCAACTGCGTGTACTCCCCCGGCGTCAGCGCCGCGTGCTGTTCGCCGTTGAACTTCACCAACCGTTCGAGAACCACGGTGCGAGCGGGCATGTTGATACCCAACGCCAAAGTCTCGGTGGCGAATACGGCTTTGACCAGACCCGCGGCGAACAGCTCCTCGACGGTGTGGCGAAACACCGGCAACAGGCCGGCGTGATGGCCTGCCAGCCCGCGCAGCAGCCCCTCCCGCCATTCGTAGTAACCCAGGACCTCCAGGTCTTCGTCGGCGAGGTCGCCGCAACGATGGTCGATGACCTCGGCGATCCGCGCCCGCTCGTCTTCGGTGGTCAACCGCAGCGGTGAGCGCAGGCACTGTTTGACCGCGGCGTCGCAGCCCGCTCGGGAGAACACGAAGGTGATCGCGGGCAGCAGACCGGCCGAGTTCAGCGCCGCGATCACGTCCGGGCGCATCGGCGGCCGGTAGCTCAGCCGGCCGGCACGGTCCGTGCCACGCCGCCGGGAGCTGCCCCAGTCGGTGAGCCGGTCGGCCTCCCGGCGATGGGCGATATGGCGCAACAACTGTGGGTTGACCCGCGGCCGGCCCTTGGCGTCGGGAGCCTGCGAGTCGGGTCGGGTCTCGAACAGGTCGAAGAGCCGCTTGCCCACCATCATGTGCTGCCACAGCGGAACCGGACGGTGTTCGTCGACCACCACGGTGGTGTCACCACGCACCGTCTGGATCCAGCCGCCGAACTCCTCGGCATTGCTCACCGTTGCCGACAGGCTGACCAGCCGCACCTCGTCGGGCAGGTGCAGGATGACCTCCTCCCAGACCGCGCCGCGCATCCGGTCGGCCAGGAAGTGCACCTCGTCCATCACCACATGGGAAAGCCCTTGCAGTGCAGGCGAATCCGCGTAGAGCATATTGCGCAGCACCTCGGTGGTCATCACCACCACGGGTGCGCCGGCGTTGATCGACAGGTCGCCGGTCAAAAGGCCGACCCGGCCCTTGCCGTAGCGGGCGACCAGGTCGGTGTGCTTCTGGTTGCTCAGCGCCTTGATCGGCGTGGTGTAGAAGCACTTTCCGCCGCCGGCCAGGGCCAGGTGCACCGCGAACTCGCCCACGACGGTCTTGCCCGCACCGGTGGGCGCGCACACCAGCACGCCCCGGCCGTCCTGCAGGGCCTGGCATGCCCGGCGCTGGAAGTCGTCCAGACCGAAAGGCAGTTCCGCGGCGAACCGGTTCAGCTCGGTCATGCCGGCACGTTGTCCCCGCGCACGGGCCAGGGGTTACTCATGCGGTGCCGTGACGGGTTCGGGCGCCTCGATCGGCGAGGCTTCGTCGTCACGAAGCTGTGTGGCGGCCGCGCGCTTGGCCTTGCGCTTGTCGTGCAGCCGGGCGATCTGGATGGCGAACTCCTGCAGCAGAGTCAGCGTGCAGCCGAGCACGATCATCGAGAACGGGTCCGATCCGGGGGTGAAGAACGCCGCGAACACGAACATCGCGAAGATCAGCCCGCGACGCCACTCCTTGAGCCGCTCGTAGCTGAGCACACCGACCATATTGAGCATGACGATCAGCAGTGGGAACTCGAAGCTGATCCCGAACACCACCAACAGATTCAGCAGGAACCCGAAATAGCGGTCACCGGACAGGGCGGTCACCTGGACGTCGCTGCCGACCGTCAGCAGAAATCCCAGCGCCTTGGACAGCACCAGGTAGGCCAGGATCGCGCCGGTGACGAACAGAACGGCTGCCGACACCACGAACGCCACCGCAAAGCGGCGCTCCTTGCGGTACAGCCCCGGCGTGATGAACGCCCACAGTTGGTAGAACCAGACCGGACAGGCCAGCACGATTCCGGCGGCCAAACCCACCTTGAGCCGCAACATGAACTGGTCGAACGGTGCGGTGGCCAGCAACCTGCACTGCCCGTCGGGGCCGATCGCCGCGCGCGATGAGGCCGGCAGCTCGCAGTACGGGTGGCGCAGCCACTCGCCGAGGCTCTCCAGCCCGAAGAACGGCCGGGTGTACCAGATGAACCCGATGATCGTGGTGAGCACGATCGCGGCCAGCGAGATCAGCAGCCGGGTCCGCAGCTCACGCAGGTGATCGACGAGGGACATCGTCCCGTCGGGGTTGGTGCGGCTGCGCCGCAGACGCGGATCCAGCCGCCGCAGAGCTCCGAGCGTGCGCACAGTCGAATGGGACGCGGTCGCCGCGACGGCGGGACCGGGCTACGCCGACTGGCCGCCGGCCGCCGGCGGATCGATCCGCTCGGACTGGACGGTGGTAGCGGTCGAATCCGGCTTGCCGTCGTTCTGCAGCTCGCGAACCTCGGACTTGAAGATGCGCAGCGACTTACCGAGCGAGCGCGCAGCGTCGGGCAGTCGCTTGGCGCCGAACAAGATGATCACGGCGACGGCGAGGATCGCCAGGTGCGACGGTCCTAAAGCGTTCACTTTGGTTACCTCCAGACGTCGCCACGATGCTACCGCAGCTCAGGAAGGCGGACGCGCAACGCGGCTAGGTGGCCGCGGTGTAGGCCGCCACCGCTGCCACCGCGGCCTCGCGCACCCCGGCGACCAGCGACTCCGGCGCCAGCACCTGCACCTCGTCGCCCATTCCCAGCAACAGCCGCGTCAGCCATTCATCGGAGGCATAGGTCATCTCCGCCTCGCACCAACCGTCGGGCAACTCGCGGACCACCTGCATCGGGTAGTACTCGAACATCCAGGCCGCCGAGGGTGCCACCCGCACGGTGGCGACCGGCAGCGACGGGTCGGCGTCGAACAGCGAGGTGTCGGTTTCGGCCTGCCGCGCCGGTTCCGGCGGTGCCGACGGCTCGTCGAGCAGCTGCGCGTCGTCGATGCGGTCGAATCGGAACAACCGCACCCCCTCGGACTGGCGGCACCAGGCCTCCAGGTAGCTGTGCACGCCGATCAGCGCCACCCGGATCGGATCGACGACCCGATGCGACATGCTGTCGCGGGACGCGGCGTAGTAGTCGATGCCCAGCGCACGACCGCGGTGCACACCCTCACGGACCACATCGGCCGCGGACTCGTCGTGCCCGACGGACGCGGGTGCCGAAGGCGCCGCAGCGCCGGCGGCTTCTTCGATCTTGGCGATCGCGCTGCGCGCGGCGCGCGGGTCGACGATGCCGGGCATCTCGACCAGGGCCCGCAGCGCCATCAGCATGGCCGCCGCCTCCCGTGACGTCAGTCGCAGCGGCCGATCCACCCCCGCGGACTCGTACACATCCAGGCGGTCCTCGTAGAACGTCACGTCGATCAGATCGCCAGGCCCATATCCGGGCAACCCGCACATCACCAAATGCCCCAGATCCGTCTGCAGCTGGGGCAGGCTCACGCCGAGCTCCGCGGCGGCCTGCTTCTTGCTGATCCCGGGACGAGCCTGCAGATATGGCACCATGTTCAGCATCCGCACCAGGCGTTTCGACAGTTGGCTCACGCGGACACCTCCCCGACCCGGGCGCTCAGCCGGGCCATGACGTCGTCGCGCAGCGAGGACGGCTCCAGCACGACGGCGTCGGCCCCGTACCCGGCGATCTCCCGAGCCAGCCGGTCGTAGGTGCCGATGTCCACGCCGACGACGTCACCGTCGCGGCCCGCCAGGTTCTGGCGTGCCAGTACCGTGCCGGCCCGGCGCAGCGCCACCGCACGCCCGTCGGCAACCCAGATGCGCGCCTGCAGACCACTGGGCTTGTCGCCGACGGCGTCGGCGACGATCTGGCGCAGATCAGCGGTCTCGGGGCGGGTGACGGCGCCGGTTGGTCCGATCGACCGCACCTCGGGCGCGATCCGCGACATCCGGAAGGTGCGCACCGCATCGCGGTCGCGGTCATGACCGACCAGGTACCAGCGACCGCCGTGGGTGACCACTCCCCACGGCTCGACCGTGCGGGTGACGTAGGGCTCCACCGGTGACGGGCGGTGATCGAACTGCACCGCCTGTCCCGCCTGCACGGCGTCCATCAGGGCACCCAGTGCCGGCTCGGCCTGATGGATCCCCGGGAGCGCCGCGGGTGCCGCCACCAGCACGTCGGCTCGATCCGGGTCCACTTCGACGCCGGCGGCGTGCAGTTTGGCCACCGCGCCTTCGGCATTGGCCCGCAACTCCGGCGACTGCCACAACTCAACCGCCACCGCGACCGCGGCGGCCTCCTCGCTGCTGAGCTCGATGGCCGGCAGCGCGTAAGCGTCGGGGTTGATGCGGTACCCGTCCACCGTGTCGAACACCGAGGTCCTGCCGGTCTCCAAGGGAATGCCCAGATCACGCAGCTCGTTCTTGTCGCGCTCGAACATCCGGGAGAACGCGGCGTCGCTGGGGCTGTCGTCGTAGCCCTTCACGCTGGCGCGGATCTTGTCCGCGGTGAGGTAGCTGCGAGTGGACAGCAGCGCGATGACGAGATTCAGTAGTCGTTCGACTTTGGCGGTAGCCATGACAAGAGAGGATATGCGTTGCCGGTCGCCCGACAGCTCAGATACGGCCAGCCGGCGAGCATGTCATCCCATGGAAGTCCCAGGTGCTGCACTGATAATCAGCGAACTGGGGATCCTGGTCGCTCAAATACCACGGAAGATCGCTGCGCACCGTCACTTTGGCGCCGTAGACGCCCGGATACAGCGGCATCAACCGATCATCGTTGGGGAATGACACCGAGAAGTTGTCGCCGTTGTGCACCTCGCGGGTCTCGGAGTAGCTCATGGTGTGCTCCGGACCGGCCACTTCGATCGGAGACCCCGAAGAGGTCAGATGCATCTGAAAGTCCAGCGGCGCGCTGGGCAGATCGGTCCGGCAATCGCTGACGTCAACCCTGCTGCCCATGTAGTCGACACCCTCGACCGAATAGACGAACGGCTTGGCGACGCTGAACTGGCACTCGACGAAACCGTCCGCATGCGCGGCCGGTGCGACTGCCGGCGTGGCACTCAGCATGATGAGCGCGGCGAGGCCGCTGATCCGAAACATCGCTGGGGTACCCCGGCGCCTACATGCTCGCGATCAGGCGCTTGACCCGCTCATCGACCGACCGGAACGGGTCCTTGCACAGCACGGTGCGCTGGGCCTGGTCGTTGAGCTTGAGGTGCACCCAGTCGACGGTGAAGTCGCGGCCCGCGGCCTGGGCGGCACTGATGAACTCGCCGCGCAGCTTGGCGCGCGTGGTCTGCGGCGGGGTGTCGACGGCTTCGTCGACGTCTTCGTCGGTGGTGATCCGGGTGGCCAGACCCTTGCGCTGCAGCAGATCGAACACCCCGCGGCCCCGCTTGATGTCGTGATAGGCCAGGTCCAACTGGGCGATCTTCGGATCAGACAGCTCCATGTTGTAGCGATCCTGGTAGCGCTGGAACAGCTTTCGCTTGATCACCCAGTCGATCTCGGTGTCCACCTTGGCGAAGTCCTGGGTCTCGACGGCGTCGAGCTGGCGGCCCCACAGGTCGATGACCTGCTCGAGCTGCGGGTTGCTGGCCCGGGTCTGCACGTAGTCCACGGCTCGCCCGTAGTACTCGCGCTGGATGTCCAGGGCACCGGCCTGACGTCCGCCGGCCAGGCGCACCGGCCGCCGGCCGGTGACGTCGTGACTGACCTCGCGGATCGCCCGGATCGGGTTGTCCAGTGAGAAGTCCCGGAAAGACACCCCGGCCTCGATCATCTCCAGCACCAGTGCCGCGCTGCCGACCTTGAGCAGGGTGGAGGTCTCCGACATGTTGGAGTCTCCGACGATGACGTGCAGGCGCCGGTACTTCTCGGCGTCGGCGTGCGGCTCGTCGCGGGTATTGATAATGGGGCGTGATCGGGTCGTTGCGCTGGAGACACCCTCCCAGATGTGCTCGGCGCGCTGCGACAAGCAGAAGGTGGCCGCCTTGGGGGTCTGCAGCACCTTGCCGGCCCCGCAGATCAGCTGGCGGGTCACCAGGAACGGCAGCAGCACATCGGAGATCCGGGAGAACTCCCCGGCCCGCACGATCAGGTAGTTCTCGTGGCAGCCGTAGGAGTTGCCGGCCGAGTCGGTGTTGTTCTTGAACAGATAGATGTCGCCGCCGATGCCCTCGTCGGCCAGCCGCTGCTCGGCGTCGATCAGCAGGTCCTCGAGCACCCGTTCGCCGGCCCGGTCGTGGGTGACCAGCTGAATCAGGTTGTCGCATTCGGCGGTGGCGTACTCCGGATGGCTGCCCACATCGAGGTACAACCGAGCCCCGTTGCGCAGGAACACATTCGAGCTTCGGCCCCATGACACCACCCGGCGGAACAGATACCGCGCCACCTCGTCGGGCGACAGCCTCCGATGACCGTGGAAGGTGCAGGTGACACCGAACTCGGTCTCGATGCCCATGATTCTGCGCTGCACGTCATTGAGCGTACTGGTTGAACCACCGCAAGGGTGGTCAGGCTCGCACCGGCGCGGTTGGTCAGGCCGGCGGGTTGGGCGCGGGGTCGAGGTTCTCCAGCACGACTTCGGCCACCTGGCGCATGGTGGTCCGCTTGTCCATCGCCGCTCGCTGGATCCACTTGAACGCCTCGGGTTCGCTGAGACCCTGGGTGGACTGCAGCACGCCCTTCGCCCGCTCGACGAGCTTGCGGGTTTCCAGTTGCTCCGCCAGGGTGCTGACCTCGCGCTCCAGGGCCTTGATCTCATCAGACCGGCTGACCGCCAGCTCGATGGCCGGGACCAGATCACCGGCGGAGAACGGTTTGACCAGGTAGGCCATCGCCCCGGCATCGCGGGCTCGTTCCACCAGGTCGCGTTGGCTGAACGCGGTGAGGATGACGATGGGTGCGATGCGCTTGGCGGCGATCTCGGAGGCCGCGTCGATGCCGTCGCGGCGCGGCATCTTCACGTCGAGGATCACCAGGTCCGGCCGCAACAGCTCGGCCAACTCGACCGCTTCCTGGCCGTCGCCGGCCTCGCCGACCACCTCGTAGCCCTCTTCACGCAGCATCTCGGCGAGATCCAGCCGGATCAGCGCCTCATCCTCGGCGATCAGGACCCGCCGGGCCGGGCGGGTGCTGCTGTCGGCTGTGGGCTCGGTCATCCCCCCATTCTGTCGCGGCTGCCGGCTGGGGCAACAGTGAGGGGCATCGTCTAAGGTGGGAACCCGCGCGTCAGCGCCGGGCCCTCGTATCCCAACTGGCAGAGGAAACGGATTCAAAACCCGTACAGTGTGAGTTCGAATCTCACCGAGGGCACCAGGAAAACACCGCTCAGCGCGGCGAATACATGATCACGCCCACCCCGATCAGACAGATCAGCGCGCCGAGGATGTCGGCGCGGTCGGGCCGGAATCCGTCGAACACCATCCCCCAGGCCAGTGAGCCCGCGACGAACACCCCGCCGTAGGCGGCCAGGATCCGGCCGAACTGCGCGTCGGGCTGCAGGGTGGCAACGAAGCCGTACAACCCCAGGGCGATCACCCCGGCTCCGGCCCACAGCAGGCCGCGATGTTCACGCACCCCCTGCCACACCAGCCAGGCCCCGCCGATCTCCGCGACGGCGGCCAGCACGAACAGCGCGACGGAACGCATCACCATGCCCGGTGACCCTAGACGGCCGCGGTCCCCCGGTGAAACCACCAACCGCCCAGTTCACCGCATTAGGCTGTCCCTTGTGACCGTTAAGCGGTTCCTCGCGGTGCCGGCCGAGGCCCAGACCCCCTACCGGCGCTCGCACTGCATTCCGGCCCGCACCCGGCATTACGCGGCGCGGCTGCCGCAGCGGGTGCGCATCCTCAAGGTGTCCGCCGGGATAGCCGCGACCATCAGCGCCGGCTTCGGGACGTTCGAGATGTGGGCGGACCCCACCTACTGGTGGATCGGTGCGCTCAATCTGGTCGCTGCCTGCGGGTTGGCCCTCACCCCGATGCTCTACCGCTACGGCGAGGTCATCGCGCCGTTGGCGTTTACCGGTATCGCCTACCTGACGACCTTCGTCGTCTGCTGGGTGGTGGGAACCGGGTCGGGCATCCAGTTCTACTTCCTGGCCTCGGCATCGATCAGCGTGCTCATCCTGGGGGTGGATCGGATCAAACTGGCCGCTGTGGTGGCCGGGGTCGGCGCGGCGCTGACGATAGTCCTCCAGTTCATGGTCCCAGCCGAAAAACTCGATCAGCCGGCCTGGCTGCGCGACCTGTCGTTCGTGCTGGTGGTCGTCTCGGCGTGCTTCATGGTGGTTGCCACCGTCTGGTACGCGCTGCGTGAGATCTCCCGCGCCGAAGCGGCGATGGAAGCCGAGTACGAACGTTCCGAAGCGCTGCTGGCCAACATCCTGCCCACGGCCGTGGCCGACCGGCTGAAGAACCCGGCGGTGGATGTGATCGCCGACAGCTATACCGACGCATCGGTGCTGTTCGCCGACATCGCCGACTTCACCCGGCGGGCGAGCCAGACGGACCCCGGCCAGCTTGTCGAGTTCCTCAACGAGCTCTACAGCGACCTGGACCGGCTCGTCGAGCAGCACGGCCTGGAGAAGATCAAGACCAGCGGCGACTCTTACATGGTGGTCAGCGGGGTTCCCGACCCCAGACCGGATCACCTGCACGCGCTGGCGCGGCTGGCACTCGACATCGCCGCCACCATCGCCGAACTGCGCGATCCACTGGGGCGCCCGGTGTCGTTGCGGATCGGGCTGGCCACCGGGCCGGTGGTCGCCGGCGTGGTCGGCAACCGCCGGTTCTTCTACGACGTGTGGGGCGACGCGGTGAACCTCGCCTCCCGGATGGAGTCCACCGGCGTGGCGAACCGCATCCAGGTGCCGCAGGAGGTCCAAGAGCGGCTGAGCGGCGACTTCGTGTTCGAGGAACGCGGCGACGTCGACGTCAAGGGCAAGGGCGTCCTGCACACCTGGTTTCTGGTTGATGCTCGTCCCACCGCCTCGCACGGTCCGGCGGCCCGATCCCTGTCGGTCACCCCGGCACACTGACGCCAGTGACTCAACCCGCTTCGGTAGGGTGCCGGAAAGGGTTGTCCCACAACGCTGAGGAGCGCAATGACCAGGCTTTTGGCCGTGCTCGGCTCGCTGACCGGACTGGCTAACACCGTCAACGGTTACCGCCCGCTGACCAAGCGCGGCTACCCGTCGCTGTATGTGTTCGGCTTCGGCCTGTTCGCCTCGGAGTTGCCGCTGCAGCTCATCGCCGGTCAGTCGGCGGTGTTGGCAGCGGTGTCGCGATGGTTGTCGCCGCAGGCACGACGGTTCGGCTGGCTGGTGTCGGCGCTGTCCTGGCTGGGCCTGCTCGGGCTGAACCATGCCGGGCGCACCGCGAATCGGCCGCTCACCGCGGCGTTGGACGCCGGACTCGGTTCGAGGCGCCGCACCGACGGCCGTGACCTCTGGCAGTCGCCGGGTCCGGCAGGCGAGATCGCGAAGGCGCCCGGTGTCGTGCGCATGATGCGGGTCTACCGCGACTACGCCACCGACTCCGACATCCCCTACGGCGAGTACGGCGGCCGCAACACCCTCGACGTGTGGCGTCACCGCGACCTCCCCCGAGACGGCCGCGCTCCGGTCCTGCTCCAGATTCCCGGTGGCGCCTGGATGGTGGGAAGCAAACGCGGCCAAGCACATCCGCTGATGGCCCACCTGGTCGAACGGGGCTGGGTGTGTGTGTCGATCAACTACCGGCTCAGTCCGCGTTCCACCTGGCCCGACCACATCGTCGACGTCAAGCGGGCCCTGGCCTGGATCAAAGCGCACATCGCCGACTACGGCGGCGACCCGGACTGGGTCGCGGTGACCGGCGGCTCGGCCGGCGGCCACCTGTGCGCGCTGACCGCGCTGACACCCAACGATCCGCGATTTCAGCCGGGTTTCGCCGACGCCGACACCAGCGTGCAGGCGGCCGTCCCCTTCTACGGCATCTATGACATGACGGGCGACATCGATCTGCACCCGATGCTGCCTGCGACGTTGGGGGCCTACGTGTTCAAGCAGAGTCGGCGCCGATTCCCCGACACCTATCGTGATGCGTCACCGATGACGTACGTATCTGCCGACGCCCCACCCTTTTTCGTCCTGCACGGCACCAACGACACGTTGGTGCCGGTCGAGCAGGCCCGTGCGTTCACCGCCCGGTTGCGTGACGTGAGCACCAGCCCCGTCGCCTATGCCGAGTTGCCGTTGGCTCAGCACGCCTTCGACATCTTCGGCTCACCCCGGGCAGGGCACACGGCGGTGGCCGTCGAGCAGTTTCTCGCCGAGGTCTACTCCAGAAGGACGGCACGACACTAATTCGGCCCTGATTCCACGCCCTGGAACGCGGCATCTGTGCCAGACTGCGGCCATGGAAACAACCTCTTCTTCGGCTCTGCTGTCCAGTCTGTGGAAGTCGACACTGGTCTCCGGTGTCTTGGCCGTGGTACTCGGCGCGGCGATCCTGTATTGGCCCGGTAAGACGATCCTGGTAGCCGCTGTGCTCTTCGGTGTCTACCTGGCGGTAACCGGCGTCGCGCAACTGATCTCCGCCTTCGGCCTGCCCTTGATGTCCGCCGGCGGGCGGGTGATGCTGTTCCTCAGCGGCACCGCATCGGTGATTCTGGCCGTGCTCTGTTTCCGGCATTTCAACTCCGACGAGGAAGCCATCGCGGTCCTGCTGCTGGCCATCTGGATTGCGGTCGGCTTCATCTTCCGCGGTGTGTCCGCCACCGTCGCGGCCATCAGCGACCCCGCGCTGCCGGGCCGCGGCTGGCAGATCTTCATGGGTGTGGTCAGCCTGCTGGCCGGGCTGGTGACGCTGGCGTGGCCGTTCACCTCGCTGTTGACGCTGGCGCTGGTCGTCGGGTGGTGGCTCATTGTCATCGGCGTTGTCGAGATCGTCACGGCGTTCAACGTCCGGCGTGAGTCCGGCAAGGTCGCGACGGCGCTGTCGGGCGGATAGGCGGCGTACCTCGGCTCGGGGTGCGGCCCGTGCCAACGCGGGTACCCTGAGTTCTGCCCCCGTTTGACACCTCCTGATGCCCTGATGTGGAGTCCGCCGCAATGCCCGAGTCCGGCACGCCCTCGCTGTCGCCCGAGTCTCAACCATCCTGGCCGCCACCTGGCGGTAGTTGTCCCCCACCGGCCTACCCGTACCCGTATCCGGCGCCCGGGCAGTACCCCGGTTACCCGCCGGCCGGCCTGACCAACGCACCCCGCAACGGTGCCGGCATCGCAGCCCTGGTGGTTGCCATCGCCGGCATCGTGACCGCGCTGTCGGTGATCGGCGGGGTGGGACTGGGTCTCGCCGCGGTGGTGCTCGGGTTGATCGGACGCGGCCGGGCCAAACGCGGTGAAGCCGACAACGGCAGCGTCGCGCTCGCCGGCATTGTTCTGGGTGCCCTGGCGGTGGTCGCCGGAATCGGCTGCATCTTCGTCTACGTCGGTATCTGGCGGACGGCAGGCGCCGGTGACTATGTGGAATGCATGACCAAGGCGGGTTCGGACGCCGGTGCGCAGCAGCAGTGCACCGACCGGTTCCGTGAGCACTTCGAGAACACCTTCGGCAGTGGCGCCGACGCCCCCATGGTGCAGGAGGAATCGGACTCGGCGCTGATGCCGGCCTAGCGCTTGACGCTCGGGAAGTACTTCAGCACGCCTTCCTGCGTGACGGTGGCGATCACCTGGCCGGATCGGTCGAAGAAGTGTCCGGTGCCCAACCCGCGGGAGTCCGCAGCCACCGGTGACGACGTTGCATACAGCACCCAGTCGTCGAACCGTACCGGCCGGTGAAACCACAACGTGTGGTTGGCGCTGGCCGCGAAGATCCGGTCGAATCCCCACGACAGCCCATGCTTGGTGATGATGGAATCCAGCACAGTGGTGTCCGACGAATAGACCATCATCGCGGTATGCAGCACCGGGTCCTCGGGCAACGCCCCGTCGGCCTTGAGCCAGACCCGGTTGTGGTCCAGGCTTCCGCCCTTGTCGCGCATGATCCAGGCGGGGTCGTTGGTGTAGCGCCACTCGATCGGGTGCGGCGCCTTGACGAAGCCGGGGACGACGTCCTCGTAGCCGTTGAGACGTTCCCGCAGCCCGGGCAATGTCTCCGGTTCGGCGACGGTGGGCGCTTCGACGCTGTGCTCGATGCCGCTGCCACCCAACAGGTAGGAGACCATCGCGGTGGCGATCAGGGTGTCGCCCTGAAACGCGTCGACCCGGCGGTTGGCGAACCGGCGTTCGTCGCGCAACCGGTGCACCCGGAATTCGATGTCGCGGGCAGGGTCGCCACCGTTGATGAAGTGGACCGACAGCGCACCGGGCGGAAGGTGCTCGGCCACCGTCCGGCTCGCCGCAACCAGCGACTGTGCCATCAGCTGTCCCCCGAAGGTGCGCAACGGCGTCTTACTGGGGTGCGATCCGACGAATACGTCGTCGTCAGTGACCTTGAGGTCCAGTACGGCCAGCAGCTCCTCGAGATCCGTATTCGGCTCGACCGGCACTAGACGTCGTCCTCACCGATCCGATGCACGTGGATCATGTTGGTCGAGCCCTCGGTTCCCGGCGGGGCGCCCGCGACGATGACCACCAGATCACCGCGCTGGTAGCGACCCAGCCCGAGCATCGCCTTGTCCACCTGGCGGATCATTCCGTCGGTCGAGTTCTCCTGCGGGACGATGAATGTCTCGGTACCCCAGGTCATCGCCAACTGGCTGCGGATCTTGGGCAGCGCGGTGAAGGCCAGCAATGGCAGCGGAGTGTGCAGCCGGGCCAGCCGACGCACGGTGTCACCGGACTGGGTGAAGGCCACCAACGCCTTGGCGTCGAGGCGTTCACCGATCTCACGTGCCGCGAACGAGATCACTCCCCGCTTGGTGCGCGGCACGTGCGTCAACGGCGGTGCCGCAGTGGAGTTCTGCTCGACGGCGCAGATGATCCGGCTCATGGTCCGCACCGCCTCCAAGGCGTACTTGCCGACCGCGGTCTCCCCCGACAGCATCACCGCGTCGGTGCCGTCGAGCACCGCGTTGGCGACGTCGGACGCCTCCGCCCGGGTGGGCCGGAAGTTGTCGATCATCGACTCCAACATCTGAGTCGCGACGATCACCGGACGGGCGTTCTCCCGCGCGACCTGGATGGCGCGCTTCTGCACCAGGGGCACCTCTTCGAGGGCCAGCTCCACGCCCAGGTCGCCGCGGGCCACCATCACCGCGTCGAAGGCCAGCACCACGGCTTCGAGGTTCTCGATGGCCTCCGGCTTCTCAAGCTTGGCGATCACCGGAACCCGGCGGCCGACCCGATCCATCACCTCGTGCACCAGCTCGACATCCGACGGCGAGCGCACGAACGACAGCGCCACCATGTCCACACCGAGCTTCAGGGCGAACTCGAGGTCTTCGATGTCCTTTTCCGACAATGCCGGAGCGGAGACCTTCATGCCCGGCAGCGACATGCCCTTGTTGTTGCTGACCGGCCCACCCTCGGTGACCTCGCACACCACGTCGTCACCGTCGATGTGTTCCACCACCAGCCCGACCTTGCCGTCGTCGATCAGCACACGGTCGCCCGGCGCCGCGTCGGCGGCGAGCTGCTTGTAGGTGGTGGACACCCGGTCGTGGCTGCCGGCGCAGTCCTCCACGGTGATCCGCACCGTCTCACCGTTCGCCCAGTACGTGGGGCCGTCGGCGAAACGTCCCAACCGGATCTTGGGCCCCTGCAGATCGGCGAGCACCCCGACCGCCCGGCCGGTCTCGTCCGAGGCGGCGCGCACCCATTCGTAGGAGGCCTGGTGGTCCTTGTGGTCACCGTGGCTGAAGTTCAGGCGGGCCACGTCCATGCCCGCTTCGACCAACGCCCGGACCATCTCCGCGGAGTGGCTTGCCGGGCCGAGAGTACAGACGATCTTGCCGCGTCTATTCACGGCGCAAGCATAGTCGGGCCGCCTGAGCCGTCCTCCTCAGGAACGGTTGGCGCCAACGGAAACCGAGTGGCACGCAGCCGAAACGGGACGATCAGATGCCGTCGCGCAGTGGTCGGCCCTGCGTGTCGTGCACCCGTCCGCCCAGCAGCAGAATCGCATCGATGACTCCCCAGATGACCGGTACGGCGACGCCGATCCCCCATGTCACGGCGGTGATGAACAGGCCGAACAGCAACTGCGTGATCCCCAACCGAAATTGGCCGAGGTAGATGCGGCCGAACCCGAGGAACCCGAACAGGCCGAGCAGCTGCAGCAGAGCTGCGATGACTTTCGACTTCTCCGAGTAGGGCTGCCCGGTAGCCGGATGGCGGCCGTGAGGCGCCGACATGTCCGGGTAAGGGGGCGGATAGCCCGACGGTTGCTCGTAGGGCCCCCAGTTGCCCTGCTGCCCTGCCGGAGGCCACTGCGGATCGGTCATGCCTGCAGCATGCCAGAAATGTCGCCGGCGCCGTCGGGGCTGCTATTCGCGCAGGTCAGGGTCGTCGGTTTCGTCCGAATCGGGGTCGGAGCCATCGTCGGCGCCCGTCGGTCTCCTCGGGGTCGTCTTCGGAGTCTTCGACTCCTTCGGGCTCCTCGGGCTCGGCGGGCTCCGCGGGTTCTGTGGTGTCGTCGGAGTCCGAGTCGGCGTCCTCTTCCGGCTCCGCTTCTGGCTCCGTGCTGTCCTCGCCGGCCGGCTCGAGCTCAGCATCTTCGGCGGTTTCCGCCTCGTCGGCCTCAGCTTCCGGTTCGGGCTCTTCGACCTTCTCGAGCTCTTCTACCGCGGCGGGCTCTTCTGCCGTCTCTTGGTCCTCAATGCCCTCGGCCTGCTCATCAGACTCCGACTCGGGCTCTTCGGCCTCGTCTGTGTCCTTATCGGCCTGGTCGCCCTCGACGGCCTCGTCGGCTTCGACCGTGTCGTCGACGGCCTCGACAACCTCCTCGAGCTCAGACTCCGGTTCGGTCTCGTCGGCTTCCCCGGATTCTCCGGACTCCGGTTCGGTCGCCTCGGATTCCTCGGCCTCCGGGGCTTCCTCGGCGCTGTCGGTAGCCTCAGCCTCTTCTTCCGACTCGTCCGACTCGTCCGACCCGTCCGAGTCGTCTGACTCATCCTCGCCGCTAAGCCTTTTCGGCACCCGAACCACCGAGCCGACACCGTTGGCGACACCGGCGGCCACCAACTCCTTCTCGTCCTGCGCTTCCAGCTCTTCTCCGGGCTCCAGCTCCGCTTCCGCTGCAGCCTCCTGCTCGTCTGATTCGTCGGGTTGCCAGGCGCGACGGATGGCTTCTGGATCCTCGCGGCCCTTGGTCGCGAGCAGGATGTAAACGACCGCGCCGATGAACACGAACGTGGAGGTGAACGAGTTGACCCGGATTCCGGCGATATGAGTGGCCGCGTCGTCGCGGAGCAGTTCGATGCCGAAACGGCCGATGCAATAGCCGGCGACATAGAGCGCGAACAGCCGGCCATGCCCCATGCGGAACCGGCGGTCGGCGTAGATCAAGACGACGAATACCACCAGGTTCCACAGCAGTTCGTACAAGAACGTCGGCTGGACGATCTTGTACAGCTCGCCGGTCGACACGCCGTCGAGCAGGTGCGGATCGCGCACCCCGGCGGCGTCTTCGCGCCAGAAGATCTCCAGACCCCACGGCAGCGTCGTCTCCCGGCCGTAGAGCTCCTGGTTGAAGTAGTTTCCGATCCGCCCGATCGCCTGCGCCAACACGATGCCGGGCGCCACGGCGTCACCGAAGGCGGGCAACGAGATCCCCCGGCGACGGCAGCCGATCCACGCACCGACCCCACCGAGTGCCACCGCACCCCAGATCCCCAGACCGCCGTCCCAGATCCGCGGAGTCGCCTCCCACCCGACGCCGCCCTCGCCGAAGTAGGTCCGCCAGTCCGTCATCAGGTGATACAGCCGCCCACCGATCAGACCGAACGGCACCGCCCATAGCGCGATGTCGTAGATGACACCCGGTTCACCGCCGCGGGCGCGCCACCGGCGATCGCCGATCAGCAGGGCGACGACGATCCCGATGATGATGCACAGCGCGTAGGCCCGGATCGGGACCAGTCCCAGATGCCAGACACCACGCGCCGGGCTGGGAAAGTACGTGAGCCAATTCAAAGTCATCGCTGTGAAATCCTTTGACGGACACCGGAAACAAGTTCTTCGGTCAAGGACCGCAGCCCGGTCAGGCCATCGGTGAGGGCGGTGACCAGTGCCGAGCCGACGATGACACCGTCGGTGTAGGCGCCGATCTCGGCGGCCTGCGCGCCCGACCGCACCCCCAGACCGACGCCGACGGGAATGTCGGAGACCTCGCGCACCCTGCGCACCAGTTGCGGTGCCGCGTTCGACACCGTGTTGCGGGCGCCGGTGACCCCCATCGTGGACGCGGCGTAGACGAATCCGCGGGTGGCTTTCACGGTCTCGGCCAGTCGCTGCGGCGTCGATGACGGTGCGACCAGGAAGATCCGGTCCAGCGCATGCTGTTCGGACGCTGCCATCCAGTCGTCGGCTTCGTCGACGATCAGGTCCGGGGTGATCAGCCCGAGTCCGCCGGCCGCCGCCAGGTCGCGGGCGAACGCGTCGACGCCGTAGCGCAGCACCGGATTCCAGTAGGTCATCACCACCGCCCGGCCGCCGGCGCCGGCGATCGCCTCGACGGCGGTCAGAGTGTCGCGAACCCGCACACCGCCCTGCAGGGCGGTCTCGGTGGCGCGTGCGATGGTCGGGCCGTCCATTCCCGGATCGGAATACGGGACACCGACTTCGATGAGGTCACAACCGGATTCGACCAGGGCGGTCATCGCGGCGATGGACCCCGGCACATCCGGGTATCCGGTCGGCAGGTAGCCGATCAGCGCGGCGCGGTCTTCGGCCCGGCACGCGGTGAACATCGGGGCCAGCCGGTCGCCGGCGTGGTCGCTCATGCCGGACCGCCCTCGTCGAGCAGACCGAACCACTTGGCCGCGGTCTCGACGTCCTTGTCGCCCCGACCGGACACGTTGACCACGATCACCTTGCCCGGCCCCAACTCGCCGGCCAGCTTGAGTGCTCCCGCCACCGCGTGCGCCGATTCGATCGCCGGAATGATTCCCTCAGTGCGGCAGAGGATTCCGAACGCATCCATCGCCTCGGTGTCGGTGATCGGCCGGTATTCGGCTCGGCCGGTCTCCCGCAGCCAGGCGTGCTCGGGACCCACGCCCGGATAATCCAGCCCGGCCGAGATCGAGTGCGATTCGATGGTCTGGCCGTCGTCGTCCTGCAGCAGGTAGGAGAACGACCCCTGGAACGCACCCGGCGACCCGCCGGCGAACGTCGCGGCATGCCGGCCGGTGTCCACGCCGTCGCCGGCGGCTTCGAAGCCGACCAACCGGACCGCGGGATCGTCGAGAAACGCGTGGAAGATTCCGATCGCATTCGACCCGCCGCCCACGCACGCCACCACGGCGTCGGGCAGTCGGCCGGCCATCTGCTGAATCTGAACCCGGGTCTCCAACCCGACGATCCGCTGGAAGTCCCGCACCATGGTCGGGAACGGGTGGGGCCCGGCCGCGGTGCCGAAGCAGTAGTAGGTGCGGTCGGCGTTGGTGACCCAGTCCCGGAACGCCTCGTTGATGGCGTCCTTGAGGGTCTGCGAACCCGACTCGACCGAGACCACCTCGGCGCCCAGCAGCCGCATCCGGGCCACATTGAGCGCCTGGCGCCGGGTGTCGACGGCACCCATGTAGATCACGCACTCCAGGCCCAGCAGGGCGCAGGCCGTCGCGGTGGCAACCCCGTGCTGGCCGGCGCCGGTCTCGGCGATCACCCGGGTCTTGCCCATGTGACGGGCCAGCAGGGCCTGGCCGAGCACATTGTTGATCTTGTGCGAGCCGGTGTGGTTGAGATCCTCCCGCTTCAGGAAGATGCGTGCCCCGCCGGCGTGCGCCGACAGTCGCTCGGCCTCATACAGCGGTGACGGCCGGCCGGTGTAGTGGGTCTGCAGATCGTCGAGGGTGTCCAGGAACTCCCGGTCGTTGCGCACCTTGTCATAGGCGGCGGTGACCTCTTCGATGACCGCCATCAGCGCCTCGGCGACGTAGCGGCCCCCGTAAGCGCCGAAATGCCCACGGGCGTCGGGGTCGTGACGGGTCGGTTCGGACACTCCGGCGCTGGCGCGCGGAAGATTCAGGTGCGGGGTGTCTGACATTTAGCGAGCCGACTTCGGGCAGGACGGATGCTTACCCGCACTGACCAAATCGGCAACGGCCGCCCGCGGGTCCCCACTGGTGACCAACCCCTCGCCCACCAGGACGGCGTCCGCACCGGCGCCGGCGTAGGCCAGCAGGTCCGCAGTGCCGCGAACCCCGGATTCGGCGATCTTGACCACCTCGGTCGGCAGCCCCGGCGCGATCCGCGCGAAGCAGTCGCGGTCGACCTCCAGCGTGGTCAGGTCGCGCGCGTTGACCCCGATCACCTTCGCGCCGGCCGTCAGGGCCCGGTCAGCCTCTTCCTCGGTGTGCACCTCGACCAGGGCGGTCATCCCGAGTGACTCGGTGCGGTCCAGCATGGAGACCAGGGCCTGCTGTTCGAGCGCCGCGACGATCAGCAACAGCATGTCCGCGCCGTGGGCGCGGGCTTCGTGAATCTGGTACGGCCGCACGATGAAATCCTTGCGCAGCACCGGGATGGACACCGCGGCCCGAACTTCATCCAAGTCGGCCAGCGAGCCGTTGAACCGGCGCTGTTCGGTCAGCACGCTGATGGCGCGGGCCCCGCCGTCGGCGTAGGAGCTGGCCAGCTCCGCCGGGTCGGCGATGGGGGCCAGTTGTCCCTTCGAGGGGCTGGCGCGCTTGACCTCTGCGATGACCGCGATGCCGGGCTCGCGCAGCGCCGCCATGACGTCTCGCGGCGGGGGCATGGCCTCGGCTGCCGCCTTGACTTCCGCCAGCGGGACGACGGCCTCTCGGGCGGCAAGGTCGGCGCAGACTCCCTCGATGATGGAGTCGAGAACGGATGCCGAACTCATGCCTGCCGCTTCCTCTCCCGCGTCCAGTGGACCTTCGTCGAAAACCTTCATCGAAGGGTAACGACCCGCGCCATCCTCGGTGTCACCGGCCCGTCAAGAACCCCTGCCGTCCGGGCCGGAGGCCTCATCGCCCGGATCACCGGTGGGGTCACGACCCTCGTCGAGCGCATCCCACATCATTCGTTCCGACATCTCCGGGGCATCCGGACCTGTGCCCACCGCGGTCTCGCTGTCGCGGGCCGCCGAGCGGCGCACCGCGGGGGCCGCGTATTTGGTGACGCTGCCGGCGTTGTGTGCGGCGGCGCGCATCAACAGCACCGCCGCGGCCAGGACACACACCGCGGCAACCAGGCTCAGGGTCGCGCCGGTGTATCGGCGATCGGTAGCGAATTGGGAGGTCAGCGGAATCTCGGCGATGTCCAGCGCCCGGACCGCGACGTCGCGGGCCACCCACATGCTGATGGCGAGATAGCCGCCGGCCAGGCTCACCGCAGCCAGCACCACCGCCAGCACCCGAAGCTGCCAGCCGTGCACCGCCATCGCCGCGACCGCGGCAGCCAGACACAGCAATGCCAGTGGCAGCAGCGCCGTCGACCAGGACGCGCCGGTGACGATGACCTGTTTGGGCTGGCCCAGCCCGTCGAACGACCGGACGAGAACCCACGGCAGCCGCGATGCTCCCCACAGCCCGGCTGCGGCTACCACCAGCAGCAGTTGCGCCGCCCGCAGCGCGCGGGCGCCGCCGCGGTCGCGGCTGTCAGCCATCGGCCCCGGGCGCCGACAGCGTTGCGGCGGCTGCGATCGCGGCCAGCACGGCCCGGGCCTTGTTCGAGGCTTCGGTGTATTCGTAGGGGCCGTTGGAGTCGGCCACCACGCCCCCACCGGCCTGTACGTAGGCGGTGCCATTGCGCAGCAGGGCGGTGCGGATCGCGATCGCGAAGTCTGCGTTGCCGGCGAAGTCCAGGTAGCCGACGACGCCGCCGTAGAGGCCGCGCCGGGTCTTCTCGACCTCTTCGATCAGTTCCATCGCGCGCACTTTGGGCGCCCCGGACAGCGTGCCCGCGGGGAAACACGCGGTCACCGCGTCCAGCGCCGTCCGGTCCTCGGCGAGTTCTCCGCTGACCGTGGACACCAGATGCATGACGTGGCTGTAGCGCTCGATGTGGCTGTAGTCGGAGACCCGCACGGTGCCCGGAACACAGACCCGGCCCAAGTCGTTGCGGCCGAGGTCGACCAGCATCAGATGCTCGGCGCGTTCCTTGTCGTCATGCAGCAGGTCCTTCTCCAGCAGCTGGTCTTCCTCCTCGGTCGCACCGCGCCACCGCGTTCCGGCGATCGGGTGGGTGGTCGCGCGGCCGTCCTGGACCGTCACCAGCGCCTCGGGGCTGGAACCCACGATCGAAAACGCCAGTCCCCCAGCACTATCGGGCACCTGAAGCAGATACATATACGGGCTCGGATTGGACACCCGCAGCATCCGGTAGACGTCGATGGGGTCCACGTCGGTGTCCATCTCAAACCGCTGGGACGGAACGACCTGGAACGCCTCACCGGCTTCGATCTCCCCGACCAGTCGCTCGACGATCACCCCGTACTCTTCGGGGGTGCGCTGGCGCCGATACACCGGCTCGGGACGGTCGAAGGTGGCGACGCTGGATTCCAGCGGTTGACTCAGCGCCGCGGTCATCACGTCGAGCCGGGCGATCGCATCGTCGTAGGCCTCGTCGACGCGCTCGTCGGTGCCATTCCAGTTGACCGCGTTGGCGATCAAGGTGATGGTGCCCTCGTGGTGGTCGACGGCGGCCATGTCGGTGGCCAATAACAGCAGCATGTCGGGCAGCTGCAAGTCGTCGACGGCCAACTCGGGCAGGCGCTCCAGACGGCGCACCATGTCGTAGGCGAAGAATCCCACCAGCCCGCTGGACAGCGGCGGCAGCCCGGGAATGGCGGCCGTCTCCAACAGCGCCAGCGTTTCGCGCAGGGCCTGCAGCGGGTCCCCGCCGGTGGGTGCGCCCTGCGGCGCGGCGCCCAGCCACACCGCTTCGCCGTCGCGCACCGTCAGCGCCGAGGTCGTGCTCGCGCCGATGAACGACCATCGCGACCAGGACCGACCGTTTTCGGCCGACTCCAACAGGAAGGTGCCGGGACGGTTGGCGGCCAGCTTGCGGTACGCCGACAGCGGGGTCTCGGCGTCGGCCAGCACCTTGCGGGTCACCGGGACCACGCGGTGTTCGGCCGCCAGCGCGCGAAAGTCCTCCCGCGATGCGGTGCCGGCCTGGGAAAAGCTAGCGGTGTGCACGCGCCCATCTTCCCAGACCAGACTTGAGGGCAGCGGGTCGCGCACCCGGAGTAGCGTGGCCGGCATGAAAACCGGTGACACCGTGGCCGACTTCGAGCTCCCCGACCAGACCGGGGCGCCGCGCAAACTCAGCGAACTGCTGGCCGACGGGCCGGTGGTGTTGTTCTTCTATCCGGCGGCCATGACGCCCGGATGCACCAAGGAAGCCTGCCACTTCCGAGACCTGGCCGGCGAGTTCGCCGCGGTCGGGGCCAACCGGGTGGGTATCAGCGCCGACGCGGTGGCCAAGCAGGCCAAGTTCGCCGACCAACAGGGTTTCGACTACCCGCTGCTGTCCGACACCGACGGCACGGTGGCCACCCAGTTCGGCGTGAAGCGCGGCCTGCTGGGCAAGCTGATGCCGGTGAAGCGGACCACGTTCGTCATAGACACCGACCGCACCGTGCTGGATGTCATCGCCAGCGAATTCTCCATGGACGCCCACGCCGACAAGGCACTGGAGGTGCTGAAGGCTCGCCGGCCGGCCTAGTTTCAGGCGTCGTCGGCGTCGTCCCGGTCGGTTTCCGGTGGAGCGTCATCGGACAGGTCGGGCGACCGGTACTCGCCCACCGCGGTATCGATCCAGTTCCTGATCTCGCTGAGGTGGGTGACGATCCCGGTGCGTTCCCGCTTCAGCAGCTCCACTTCGGCCTGAGTGCGCTCGGTGAGCACCTTGGCTTCGCGTTTGGTGCTGGAGATCAGCGCGGAGGCCTCCAACCGGGCTTCCTTGTCGAGTTTGGCGATGTTGGCCTCGGCCTGCTCCCATGCCGCCTTCATCTTCTGGTCCAGCCGGTGCTGCGCCTCCCGGCGGTTGCGCTCGTCTTCGTCCCAGGCCAGCTTGATCTGCTCGTCCAGAGCTTCCTGCGCCGCCCGGCGGTTGCGCTCGTCCTCCTCGGCCAAACGCTGGTAGACCTCACGACGGCTGCGCTCGGCGTCTTCGATCTCCTGCGCGATCCGGCTGCGCTCTTCGTGCGCGACCCGCAGGATCTCCTCGGCCTCTTGAGTCGCGGCGTCGAGGATCTTGGCCCGGCGCGCGTTGGTGGATGCCTGGAACTCGGCCAGCGCCTCACTGGCGGCGGCCCGGTCGTGCCTGGCGGCCTCCAGCTGCTCGCTCAGTTCGCTGGTCAGCGCCTCGGCGTCCTGGCGGGCCAGCTCCTTGGTGCGCCGTGCTTCCTCGGAGGCGATCCGCATCATCCGCGCGATGCGATCCGACATGCCTTCCACCGAATCGACCGGACCGGTGACCTGCTCGAACTGGGATTGGAGTTGGGCCAGTTCTGCAGTGAGACGTTGCCGCTCGGACTCGGCTTCGGCAGTCATCCGCACCACGTCGTTCTGCAGGCGGGTGACCTCAGCGGTGAGTTGTTCGCGGTCGAATCGAGTTTGCGACTTGGCCGCTTCGAGGGATTTGTTGTGTTCCTGCAGGGTGCTTATTTCGCGATGGAGGCGAGCGATGTAGTCGGAGACCTCATTGCGATCGAAACCCCGCATCTGCGTTTCGAATTCCGGAATCTCTAGCGCCACCGGCTTACTCCTAAGTGCCCGACAGGTTCGGTGTTCGGTTCGGCAGGCAATCAGTGTTCAACCGAGTTGGCTTGTGCGCGAAGCCAAATGGGCATGATCACTCAAGCTACCGTGCGACGGAGCGTACCAGACCTGACGAGCGCATGTCACCGTTCCCATGGTGGGCGAATGTCCGCCTGCGCCTGGACAGTTTTCGCGAAACCAGGACTCATTTTCCGGCGGACGGGATGTTGCCGACGGCGGTGTCGATCCAATTCCTGATCGCATTGAGGTGCGTGAGAATTCCGGCACGCTCCCGTGCCAGCAGGTCCACCGTGGACTGAGCGCGTTCGCTGAGTGCGCTCGCCTCACGCTGGGCGGTCGCGATCAGGGTTGACGCCTCCAGGCGCGCTTCGGTGTCGAGTGTGGCGATGTTGGCCTCGGCCTGCTCCCATGCCTCTTTCATCTGCCGGTCCAGCCGCCGTTGCGCCTCCCGGCGGTTGCGCTCGTCTTCGTCCCAGGCCAGCTTGATCTGCTCGTCCAGAGCTTCCTGCGCCTCCCGGCGGTTGCGCTCGTGCTCCTCGGCCAGACGCTGGTAAACCTCGCGGCGGCTACATTCGGCGTCTTCGATCTGCCGGGCGATCCGGCTGCGCTCTTCGTGCGCGGACCGCAGGATCTCGTCGGCTTCCGCGGTCGCGACGTCGAGGATCTTCGCGCGACGCGCGTTGGCGGAGGCCTGCAACTCGGCCAGCACTTCACCGGCGGCAACCCGGTCGTGCCTGGCCGCCTCCAGCTGCTCCCGCAGATCGCCGGTCAGGGCCTCGGCCTCCTGGCGGGCCAATTCCTTGGTGCGCTTGGCCTCCTCGGAGGCGATCCGCATCATCCGCGCGACGCGATCCGACATGCCCTCCGCCGAGTCCACCGGACCGGAGACCTGCTCGAACTGGGATCGCAGCCGCATCAGTTCAGCGGTGAGCTCCTGGCGTTGGGAATCGGCATCGGCGGTCATCCGCACGAGATCGTTCTGCAGCCGCGCCACCTCAGCGGTCAGTCGGTCGCGCTCAAAACGTGCCTGAGCCTTCACCGCATCGAGCGATTTGGCGTGTTCCTGAAGAATTTCGATCTCATGATGCAGGCGCGCAATATAATCAGATACCGCAATTCGATCGAAACCCCGCATCTGCGTTTCGAATTCCGGAATTCGTAGCACCACCAGCTGAACTCCTCGACCGAGTTAAATTGTGAATGAGGGCATCTCGGTCAGCGCGATCGAGCCGCCGTGCGACGTAGCGTAGCAGACCCTCGTGGCCCTGTCACCGACGAATTCACGGCGAATTCCGGGGGCCAGACAATGGAGTCAGCGCGGGCGGTTCTCGCGAAACCAGGGCTCTCTGGTCGGTGGAAGAGATTGGCGACTAACTTGAGTCGGGCGATTAACTTGAGTCGTCGAACGCTCTATCTGGTCGACAATTTTCGCCCGCACATCCATCAGTTCGGTCAAGCGCCGCTGCGCCTCCACCACGTGGGCATTGATCGCCTGGTTCATTTCGGTCAGGATCGCCGAGGCGTGACTCTCCGCTTCCCGCATGATCTCGGCGGCGCTCATGACAGCCTGTCGCCGCAGGTGCGCGGCCTGTGCCCGCAGCTGTTTGTGCTGGGTTTCCAACTCGGCCCGCAGCTCAGCCGCCTCTCGGCGTTGCGCCTCGGCATCGTCAAGAATCGCGGCGGCCTCGTCCTCGGCAGCGCGGCGCAAACCGTCGGCGAAGCGCTGGGCCTCCGCGCGAATATCGTCGGCCTCGGCTACCGCGCCGTTGAGAATTCCGGACAGCCGTTCACTTAGATCGACGATGTCTCCAGGAATGGCGGACGCCAACTCATTGAAACGCGCAGACGCCGACTCCAGGTTCGCCTGCGATTCGCTCAACTGGTTTGTCAGCGCGATGATCCGCGAACCATCCCGTGGCATACGCGCCTCGATGTCGCTGACCGTGCCCTTGGCGTAGTGGGCGTCGATCTGTAGAGAAACCCGCTCCACCTCGTAGCTCGCCGAACTGTGCGTGTGGTCCAACGGGTACGAGTCGTCCTTTTCGTCGGAAGTCACAGTCGGCCAGCATACCGCTCGGCCACCTTCGGCGGTTTAGCGAAGCTCGACGAAGGAGAGGTGAAGCTGGAACCGCCGCACGAACCCGGCGAATCAATCTGCGGGAGGCAGTAACACGTCGGCGTCGAAGCAGCTGTGGTCGCCGGTATGACACGCGCCGCCGGTCTGATCGACCTCCAGCAGCACCGTGTCACCGTCACAGTCCAGCCGTACCGAATGCACGTACTGGGTGTGGCCGGAAGTGGCGCCCTTGACCCACTGCTCGTTTCGGGATCGCGAAAAGTACGTTGCCTCACGGGTTGCCAACGTGCGCGCCAACGCAGCGTCATCCATCCAGGCGACCATCAACACGTCGCCGCTGCCCCGCTGCTGTGCCACCGCGGCGATCAGGCCCTCGGCATTGCGCTTGAGCCGGGCCGCGATCGCCGGATCGAGGATCATCGCACTCATCTCACTGTGATCCCTTCAGCGGCCATCGCCGCTTTGACCTGGCCGATGGTCAGCTCCCCGAAGTGAAACACGCTGGCCGCCAGCACTGCGTCCGCACCTGCCCCGACCGCCGGGGCGAAATGCTCTGCCGCACCTGCTCCCCCGCTGGCGATCACCGGCACGCTCACCGCCGCTCGCACCGCACGCAGCATCGGCAGATCGAATCCTGCCTTGGTGCCATCAGCGTCCATCGAGTTCAGCAGGATCTCCCCGACCCCGAGTTCCACACCGCGGACCGCCCATTCGATCGCGTCGATACCGGTGCCCTGCCGCCCACCGTGGGTGGTGACCTCCCAACCCGACGGTGTGGGGGCCGATCCGGCCGGCACGGTGCGGGCGTCGACCGACAGCACAATGCACTGGGAGCCGAACTGGCGAGCCAGCTCGGCCAGCAGCTCCGGGCGGGCGATGGCGGCGGTGTTGACCGACACCTTGTCGGCGCCGGCACGCAGCAGCACGTCGACGTCGGCGACGGTGCGCACCCCACCGCCGACGGTCAGCGGAATGAACACCTGATCGGCGGTGCGAGCGACGACGTCGAGCATGGTGGCCCGGCCCGACGACGACGCCGTGACGTCGAGGAAGGTCAGCTCGTCGGCGCCCTCAGCGTCGTAGGCGGCGGCCAGTTCGACCGGGTCGCCGGCATCGCGCAGGTTGGCGAAGTTGACCCCTTTGACGACGCGGCCGCCGTCGACGTCCAGGCACGGAATGACCCGTACCGCCACGTCACTGTGTTTATGCATCGGTCCCAGCTTCGCCTCTCCTGCGTCGAGCCTCGCTGAACCGCTGTGCTTATGCATCGGTCCCAGCTTCGCCTCTCCTGCGTCGAGCCTCGCTGAACCGCTGTGCTTATGCATCTCAGTAGTCTCCCGGTGCGCCGACTTGCTCGAGGATCTGCAGGATCTGACCGTGCACCCCCGGAGCGGCGACCAGCGCCGAGTCAGACCGGACCGTCCAGTCCGCGCCGGACAGATCGGTGACGACGCCACCAGCGGAACGCACCATGGCGACACCCGCGGCGTGATCCCAGACGTGGTGGCCGAAACTGATTGCACCGCCCAAGGTTCCGTCGGCGACGTAGGCCAGATCTATTCCGGTGGCGCCGTGCATCCGGGGCCGCGAGGTCACCCGGCTCAGGCCTTCCAGCACCGCCAGCCGGTAGCGGCCGGGAAACCGGCCCCGCCACTCGACGTTGAACGTGCCGATGCCCACCAGCGAGTCGGACAGTTCGGCGGGCTGCAGCTGCGGCTGCGCCACCCCGTTGCGGATCAGCGGGCCGCCGGCCACCGCGGTGTAGCGCTGGTCGGCGAACGGCAGCCAGGTCAGTCCCGCGACCGGCTCACCGTCGCGCAGCAGGCCCAGCAGGATGGCGGCCATCGGCGATCCCGCCGCGTAATTGAAGGTCCCGTCGATGGGGTCGAGCACCCACACCAGCGGTGAATCGATGGGTGGCCCGCCGAACTCCTCACCGTGCACCCCGATTCCGGTGGCCTCCACCAGGGCGTCGGTGATCTGCCGTTCCAGGGCCAGGTCAACCTCGGTGGCAAAGTCATTGCCGCCCTTGCGGACCGCGGAATCAGCGCGGTGGCCGGAGACGAACGGCTCGGCGGCGACATCGAGGATCTCCGACGCCGCTGTGATCAGCGCACCCAGATCCGCGGTGTCCAACGCCATTTCGGCCTACCCCTGCACCGTGGACAATGCCTCGGGCAGGGTGAACCGGCCCGCGTAGAGCGCCTTGCCGACAATCGCGCCCTCCACCCCGCGACCGACCAGTGTGGCGATCGCCCGCAGGTCGTCCAGGCTGGACACTCCCCCAGACGCGATCACCGGAGCATCGGTGCGGTCGGCGACCTCACCGAGCAGATCCAGGTTGGGGCCGCCCAGCGTGCCGTCCTTGGTCACGTCGGTGACGACGTATCGTGAACACCCTTCGCGGTCAAGACGTTCCAGTACCGGCCAGAGGTCGCCGCCGTCGGTCTCCCAACCGCGACCCCGCAGCCGGTGGGCGCCGTCAGGGTGGCTGTGGTCAATCTGGACATCCAGTCCGACCGCGACCTTGTCGCCGTGCTCGGCGATCGCTCGCGCGCACCACTGCGGGTTCTCCAATGCGGCCGTCCCCAGGTTCACCCGGGCGCAGCCGGTGGCCAGCGCCGCTGCCAACGACTCGTCGTCGCGGATGCCGCCGGACAGTTCGACCTTGACATCCAGGCGCCCAACCACATCGGCGAGCAGTTCACGGTTCGATCCGCGTCCGAAAGCGGCGTCCAGGTCGACCAGGTGGATCCATTCCGCACCGTCACGCTGCCAACCCAACGCGGCGTCCAGCGCCGAGCCGTACTCGGTCTCGCTGCCGGCCTTGCCCTGCACCAGGCGCACCGCGCGTCCGTCGACCACGTCGACGGCCGGCAACAGAACCAGTGCCTTGTTCACAGAAGTACTCACAGTGCCTCCACCCAGTTGCTCAACAGTGTCGCCCCGGCATCCCCACTCTTTTCGGGGTGAAACTGGGTGGCGGCCAACGGCCCGTCCTCGACAGCCGCCAGGAACGGTACCTGATGGGTTGCCCAGGTCACCAAAGCCTCAGGGCGGCCCTCCCAGCGCTGCGCGGCGTAGGAGTGCACGAAGTAGAACCGGGTGTCGGCGTCCAGCCCGGCGAACAGTGTGCTGCCCGGTGCCGCGTCGACGACGTTCCAGCCCATGTGCGGGATCACCGGGGCGTCCAGCCGGGTGACCGCACCCGGCCACTGGCCGCAGCCGGTGGTGTCCATCCCGAACTCCACACCGTGGGCGAACAGAATCTGCATGCCGACGCACACCCCCAACACGGGGCGCCCGCCGTGCACCCGCTCGGCGATGATCTTCTCGCCGTGCACCTTGCGCAGTCCGGCCATGCACGCCGCGAACGCCCCGACACCCGGAACCAGCAGACCGTCGGCGGCGGCCGCGGCGTCGGCATCCGCGGTCACCTCGACGTCGGCACCGGCCCGCTGCAGGGCGCGCTGGGCCGAGCGCAGGTTTCCGGAACCGTAGTCCAGGATCACCACCCGGGGTTTCGCGGTCACAGGGCACCTTTGGTGGACGGCACACCCGTCACCCGGGGGTCGGGTTCCACGGCCTCGCGCAGCGCACGCGCGACCGCCTTGTACTGAGCTTCGGTGATGTGGTGCGGGTCGCGCCCGTAGAGCACCCGCACGTGCAGCGCGATACGCGCGTTGGACGCCAGGGTCTCGAACACGTGCCGGTTGATGACGGTGTGGTAGGGCACCTGCGATCCGGCAATTGTGGTGTGCTGCAAGTGGTCCGGCTCGCCGGTGTGCACGCAGTAGGGCCGCCCGGACACATCGACGGCAGCGTGGGCCAGCGTTTCGTCCATCGGGATGAACGCGTCGCCGAACCGGCGGATGCCTTTCTTGTCGCCGAGCGCTTCACCCAGCGCCTGCCCGAGCACGATCGCGGTGTCCTCGACGGTGTGGTGCGCTTCGATCTCGACGTCGCCGCGGGCCCGCACCGTCAGGTCGAAGCTGGCGTGGCTGCCCAGCGCGGTCAGCATGTGGTCGTAGAACGGGACCCCGGTGTCGATGTCGACGATCCCGGTGCCGTCCAGGTCGAGTTCGACCGTGATCTCGGATTCGCGGGTGGTGCGTTCCACCCTGGCGCGGCGGGTCATGTTGCTCCTAGGGGTGTTTGGGCCAGTTCGGTGGCCGCAAGTTGTCGGCTGGCGGCGAGCAGCGCGTCGTTCTCCTCCGGCAATCCGGTGGTGGCTCGCAGGTATCCGGGGATACCGACGTCGCGGATGAGGATGCCGGCGTCCAGGTAGTGCTGCCAGGTCGCGGGTGCGTCGGCGAACCGGCCGAACAGCACGAAATTGGCGTCGCTGGGAATGACCCGAAATCCCATGGCGGTCAGTGCCACCGAGACGCGTTCCCGCTCGGCGACCAGCTGCGCGACGCTGCCCAGGGTGTCGTCGGCGTGCCGCAGCGCGGCGCGGGCGGCCGCCTGAGTGACCACCGACAGGTGGTAGGGCAGGCGCACCAGCAGCATCGCCTCGATCACCGCGGGGGCCGCGATCAGGTAGCCGAGCCGGCCACCGGCGAACGCGAACGCCTTGCTCATGGTGCGGGTGACGATCAGCTTGACCGGGTAGTCCGCGATCAGCCCGATGGCGCTGGGCTCGGAGGAGAATTCACCGTAGGCCTCGTCCACGATCACGATCCCCGGCGCGACGTCGAGCAGGCCACGCAGATCCTGCAGCGAGATGCTCTGCCCGGACGGGTTGTTCGGCGAAGCGACGAACACCACATCGGGCTTGTGCTCGGCGATGGCCGCAGCGGCCACGGCAACGTCCAGGCCGAAGTCGTCGGCCCGGTTCGCGGCCAGCCACCGGGTCTGGGTGCCGTCGGAGATGATCGGGTGCATCGAATACGACGGGACGAACCCGATCGCGCTGCGGCCCGGCCCGCCGAACGCCTGCAGCAACTGTTGCAGGATCTCGTTGGAACCGTTGGCCGCCCAGACATTCTCCGGCCCCACCGCGACACCGGTCTGGGTGCTCAGATAACCGGCCAGGTCGGTGCGCAGCGCCACCGCGTCACGGTCGGGATAGCGGTGCAGTTCGGCTGCGGCCTCCCGCACCGAACGGGCGACGTCGTCGATGAGCGCCGTGCTCGGCGGGTGCGGGTTCTCGTTGGTGTTGAGCCGCACCGGAACGTCGAGTTGCGGTGCGCCGTAAGGTGATTTGCCGCGCAGGTCATCGCGCAACGGCAACTCCGCCAGCGTGATGTCACCGCCCGGCCGCTGGTCGGTGCCGGTCACTGCTCGAACCTCCTGCGGACCGCTTCGCCGTGCGACGGCAGGTCCTCGGCTTGGGCCAGCGCGATCACGTGCCCGCTGACGTCCTTGAGCGCGGCCTCGGTGTAGTCGACGACGTGAATGCCGCGCAGGAAAGTCTGCACCGACAGCCCGCTGGAGTGCCGTGCGCTGCCCGCGGTGGGCAGTACGTGATTGGAGCCGGCGCAATAGTCACCGAGACTGACCGGCGCATACGGTCCGACGAAAATGGCTCCAGCCGAACGGATCCGGGCCACCACCGCGGCGGGGTCGGCAGTCTGGATCTCCAGGTGCTCGGCGGCGTAGGCGTTCACCACGCGGATGCCGGCGTCCAGGTCGTCGACCAGCACGATCGCCGACTGGGGTCCGGACAGCGCCGTGGTCACCCGCTCCCGGTGCACGGTGGTCTGCAGCTGAGCCGTCACCTCACGGTCGGTGGCGTCGGCCAGTTCGGGACTGGTGGTGACCAGCACGCTGGCGGCCATCTCATCGTGTTCGGCCTGGCTGATCAGGTCGGCGGCCAGATGCGCCGGGTTGGCGGTGTTGTCGGCCAGGATGGCGATTTCGGTGGGGCCGGCTTCGGCGTCGATACCGACCTGCGAACGGCACAGTCGTTTGGCGGCGGTGACGTAGATGTTGCCGGGCCCGGTGATCATGTCGACCGGCGCCAGCTCACCTTGATCGGTGTCGGTGCCGCCGTAGGCCAGCAGCGCCACCGCCTGCGCACCACCGACCGCCCAGACCTCCTCGACACCGAGCAGCCGGGCCGCGGCCAGGATCGTCGGGTGTGGCAGGCCGTCGAAAGCCGCCTGCGGCGGGCTGGCGATCACCAGCGAGTCGACACCGGCGATCTGGGCCGGGACGACGTTCATCACCACGCTGGACGGGTAGACAGCGTTGCCACCCGGCACGTACAGACCTACCCGATCGACCGGAACCCAGCGTTCGGTGACGGTGGCGCCCGGAGCCAGGGTGGTGGTGGTGTCAGTGCGCCGCTGGTCAGCGTGCACCGCGCGGGCGCGGGCGATCGCCACCTCCAAGGCGGTCCGCACGGCGGGGTCCAGCCCGGCCAGCGCGGCGTCCAGCGCCGCACCCGGGACCCGGACGGTGGCCGGTCGTACCCGGTCGAAGGATTCCCCGAACTCCAGGGCGGCGGCGGCTCCGCGCTCCGCGATCGCCTCGACGATCGGGCGCACCCGCGGCAACACCGCCTCCACGTCCACACCGCCGCGCGGCAGCACGGAGCGCAGCCGGGCCTTCGACAGCGAAGACGGGTCCGACTGCTCGGTGCCGCGCAGGTCGATGCGTGCCATCAGGCCGGTGTTCACGTCGTCCATTCTCCCAGAGGGCCTCAAGTCAATATCGCAGCGCCGGGACGACCCGCCGGGCACCCGCCCCGCGGCTAGGCTGGTCCGCAGCTGTGATCTCGCGAACGGAGGCGCCGGCATGTCCACCAAGGACCACCCCAAGAGCGTTCCCGGAGTGCCCTACGTCTTCCCCGACTGGCTGGACTACCTGCAGCGCACGATCGAAAGCCCCGTGGTCAGACGATTCCACCTGCCCACCTTCGCGGTGATCGACCATCGGGGCCGCAAGTCCGGCAACCCGTACCGGACCGTGGTGCGTGCGTTCTGCAGGGGTCCGCGGCTGGCGGTGCTGCTCGGTCACGGCAAGGCCGACTGGGTCAGGAACGTGCTGGCCGCCGGCGAGGCCGACGTGCATCTGTTCCGGCGCGACGTACGCGTCACCAATCCGCGGATCGTGCCGGTCGGCGGCGACACCAGTGGCCTGCCGTGGATCGCCCGGGTGGGCGCACGGTGGGTCGGGATACTGGTCGCAGATATCACCTGAAACACCACGAGAAACGGAGTCCCCATGGCTGTCGACAAGAGTGCCGACGACACCTCCAAGCTGCCTTCGGTGTTCCCGGCATGGACGGACCGCTTGCAGATCAAATACGTGAATCCGGTGGTCAAGCCGCTGTCCCGGTTCCTGCCGGGCGCGTCGGTGATCAGGCATCGCGGGCGCAAGTCCGGTAAGCCCTACGAGACGGTGGTGACGACCTACCGCAAGGGCGACCAGCTGGCGATCGCGCTGGGCCACGGCAGGACCGACTGGGTCAAGAACGTGCTGGCCGCCGGCGAGGCCGACGTCCGACTGTTCCGCCGCGAACTGCACCTGGTCAACCCGCGGATCCTGCCGGCCGGCTCAGGCGACACCTCGCTGCCGTTCGCGGTGCGGTTGCAGAACCGCAAGGTCGCGGTGCTGGTCACCGACGTCAGCAGCTGACGCACACCCGGCGAGGGTTACATATCCAGGCCGATGTCGAGCACCTGCACCGAATGGGTGAGCGCACCCACGGCCAGATAGTCGACACCGGTGGCCGCGTAGGCGGCCGCGCTGTCCAGGGTCAGCCCGCCTGAGGACTCCAGCAGCACGCCGGGTGCGCGGGAATCGCGCCGCTGCACCGCCATCTGGGTCTGCCAGACCTCGAAATTGTCCAGCAGCACCAGCTCGGGCCCTTCGGTGAGCACCTCGTCGAACTGCTCCAGGGAATCCACCTCGACCTCGCAGGGCACCTCGGGGGCGGTCGCCCGGACCGCGCGCAGCGCCGCAGCCACCGATCCCGCCGCGGCGACGTGGTTGTCCTTGATCAGCGCGGCGTCCCCCAGCCCCATCCGGTGGTTGACCCCGCCGCCGACGCGCACCGCGTACTTCTGCAGCACCCGCAGGCCCGGCAGCGTCTTGCGGGTGTCGCGGATGCGCGCCGACGTGCCGTCCACCGCGTCGACCCATGCCGCGGTGGCGGTGGCGATCCCGGACAGGTGGCAGACCAGGTTGAGCATGGTGCGTTCGGCGGTCAGCAGGCCGCGGGTGTCGGCCTGCAGGCGCAGGACCGACTCACCGGCCGCCAGCCGGGCCCCGTCCGCCACCCGGTTCAGCACCCGGTAGCCGTCGGTGCCCAACACCTCGTCGAGCACCAGCAGGGCCAGGTCGACCCCGGCGATCACCCCGGCCACCCGAGTCACCATGGCCGCCTCTGCGACGGTGTCGGCGGGCACCGTCGCAGCGGTGGTGACATCAGGTCCGTAACGCAGGTCCTCGTCGAGAGCCCGGGCGATGATCTGCCGCGCCTCGTCGAGTTCGGTCTGCGAAAGTGCCATCGGCAGCGTCATGACGCCACCCCCGCGGGTGCGACCAGGGCGACCGCGCCGTCATGCAGCCGGACCGTAGAACTGCGGGCCTGTCCGGGGTCGGCGGCGCGGTGGTCAGCCCGGTGGTGACAACCCCGGCTCTCGGTGCGCGCCGACGCCGCCACCGCGACCACCCGGGCCGCCAGTGTCAAGGCCGCGTCCTCGGCACCGGTCCGGTCGACGGCCTGGCGTGCACCGGCGGTCGAGAGCAGTTCCTCCAGCTGCGCCAGCCCGTGGGCGTCACGGACCACCGAGGCGTCGCGAGACATCGCCTCCTGCAAGTGTTTCCGGTCCAGCGCTGGGTGCCAGGCCGGCTCGGGCGGGCCGGCCTGGACGCGGCCGACGGCTACCGCGTGGGCGGCCGCCGCCGTCCCGGCACGGTCACCGACCACCAGGCCTTCCAGCAGGCTGTTGGAGGCCAGCCGGTTCGCGCCGTGCATGCCGGTCCGGCCGACCTCGCCGGCGGCGAACAGGCCGGGCAGCTCGGTCCGGCCGTTGACGTCGGTGACGACGCCACCGCAGCTGTAGTGCGCGCCCGGAACCACCGGGATCGGTTGGGCGACCGGGTCGATGCCGGCCTTGCGGCAGGCCGCGGTCACGGTCGGGAAGCGGCCTTCGAACCCGTCGATTCCGCGGGCGTCGAGGTAGACGCAGGCGTCACCGGTCTCGCGGATCCTGGCGTCGATGGCCGCCGCCACCACGTCGCGCGGAGCCAGGTCGCCCATCGGGTGCACTCCTTCGGTGATGGAGGCGCCCCGGGCGTCGATCAGCTTCGCGCCCTCTCCACGGACCGCCTCGGTGATCAACGGCCGGCGACCGCCGGTCGCGCCGCCGGTGGCGGCGGCCAGCATGGTCGGATGGAACTGGATGAATTCCAGGTCGCTGACCGCCGCCCCCGCCCACAGCGCCAGGGCCAGCCCGTCCCCGGTCGCACCGCCGGGATTGGTGGTCGCCCGGTACAGGTGGCCCAAGCCTCCGGTGGCCAGCACCACCGAGGGGGCGTGGATCACGCCGACACCGTCGGCATTGGCCACCAGCACGCCGGTGACCGCATCGGCGTCACGCAGGATCTGCAGCACCACCTGGCCGCAGCGGATGTCCAGTCCGGCCGCGGCGTGGTCCAGCGCGCGCTGCACCTCGGCTCCGGTCGCGTCCCCGCCCGCGTGAATGATGCGGCGCCGTGAGTGCCCGCCCTCGCGGGTGAGCGCCCAGTTCCCGTCCGGATCCCGGTCGAATCGCGCGCCGGCACCGGCGAGGTCGGTGACCGCGCGATAGCTGTCGGCCACGATCGAGGTCACCGCGTCGCGATCGCACAAGCCGCCGCCGGCGGCCAGGGTGTCCGCGACGTGGGCCTCCACCGAGTCGTCGGTGCCGGGCAGCACCACCGCGATCCCGCCCTGGGCGTAGTGCGTCGCGGTGGCCGCCGAGCCGGCCACGGATTTGCTGAGCACCACCACGTCGCGCCCGGCCCGGTGCGCGGCACGGGCCGCGGCCAGCCCGCCGACGCCGGTGCCGATGACGACGACATCGGCCCGCTGCTGCCAGCCGGGACTTCTGGTCACTTGCTGACCGGGACGGAGTGTCCGATCGAGATCATCCGCTGCACACTGCGCGCCGCCAGCCGTGCCGTCTCGGCGTCGACATGGATCTCGTCGGCGCCCTCGGTCAGGCTGCGCAGCAGGGCCGCCGGGGTGATCATCTTCATGAACTTGCAGGCCGCCTTGCGGTTGACCGCCTCGAAGTCGACCTGCGGTGCCGCCTTGCGCAGCTGGTGGATCATGCCGACCTCGGTGGCGACCAGCACCTTGCGGGCCCCGGTACGTGCGGCCTCCTCGAGCATGCCGCCGGTGGAGAGGATCTTGACCTGGTCTTCGGGGAAGTGGCCCTCGCTGACCAGGTACAGCGATGACGTCGCGCAGCCGCATTCGGGGTGCACGAACAGCTCGGCCTCCGGGTTCGCCCGCGCCTTCTCCTCGAGTTCGTCGCCGTTGATGGCCGCGTGCACATGGCATTCGCCCGCCCAGATGTGCATGTTCTCTCGCCCGGTGACTCGCTTGACGTGCTGGCCCAGGAACTGGTCGGGCAGAAAGAGCACCTCGCGGTCCGGGTCGATCGCGTTGACCACGTCGACGGCGTTGGACGAGGTGCAGCAGTAGTCGGTGAGCGCCTTGACCGCCGCCGTGGTGTTCACATACGAGACCACGACCGCGTCCGGAAACTCGTCGCGCCAGGCCCGCAGTTCCTCGGCGGTGATCGAATCGGCCAGCGAGCAGCCCGCCCGCGTGTCGGGCAGCAACACCATCTTGTCCGGCGAGAGGATCTTGGCGGTCTCGGCCATGAAGTGCACGCCGCAGAACACGATGGTGTCCTCTGCAGCCGTGGCCGCGATGCGCGCCAGGGCCAGGGAGTCCCCTACGTGGTCGGCGATGTCCTGGATCGCCGGCAGCTGGTAGTTGTGCGCGAGGATCGTCGCGTTGCGTTCTTCCTTGAGCCGGAGGATCTCGGCCACCCACTCATCGTCGGGCTCGATACCGCTGTAGCCGGCCGGAGAGTTGACGATGCGGTCGGCCAGGCTGCCCGCCTGCACACCGCTGTCGGTGAGGGTGGTCATGGGGTGACTCCTCTCAAAACAGGTTTTCGACTTATAATCGAAAACGTGGTCCATACTAGCACCGCGCATGAAGTACTCACCGTCGTCTTCCAGGTTGGCGGCCTTGACCAGCGACGCCCGCGGCTCAACGTGCTGCTGTGGCAACGCGCCCGCGAACCGCAATCGGGCAGGTGGTCGCTACCGGGTGGCCTGCTGCGCAACGACGAGGATGTGACGGCCTCGGCGCGCCGCCAACTGGCCGAGAAGGTCGATCTGCGTGAAATCGCCCACCTTGAGCAGCTGGCTGTGTTCTCCGACCCAGGCCGGGTGCCCGGCGTGCGCACCATCGCCTCGACGTTTTTGGGCCTGGTGCCCTCCCCCGCCGACCCGGAACTGCCGGGTGACACCCACTGGCATCCGGTCGACGACCTGCCGCCGATGGCCTTCGACCACGCGCCCATGGTGGCACACGCCCGCAGCCGGCTGGTCGCCAAGATGTCCTATACGAACATCGGATTCGGTTTGGCTCCAACGGAATTCATCCTGTCGACGTTGCGTGACATCTACAGCGTGGTACTGGGGTACCAGGTCGACGCCACCAACCTGCAGCGGGTGCTGGTTCGCCGCGGGGTGATCACCCGTACCGGCACCACCGCCCGTTCGGGCCGCAGCGGGGGGCGGCCGGCGGCCCGGTACCGGTTCACCGAGTCCGAGCTGCGGGTCACCGACGAATTCGCGGCATTGCGGCCGCCGGGGTGAGTCGGACTGGATTCTTAACGACGTCTTAAGCAACAATGTCCCGGTGGAATTCAACAGCCTGGCCCGTGAGGATTCTGTCGAGTGGATCGGGCAGGCCCCGCATGAGCCTCTGCAGCCCGGCGATCGCCCCCTGCAGCCTGCTCAGGACCCGTTCTACGAACCGCCGGCGGGCTTCCACCATGCCCTGCCCGGCACGGTGCTGCGCTCCCGCGACGTCGAGCTGGCCTTTCTGGGCCTGATCCCGCAGCGTCTGCACGCCACCCAGCTGCTCTACCGCACCACCGACCGCAACGACATCCCGCAGGCGGCGGTGACCACGGTGCTGGTGCCCACCGACCGCGACCCGGCCCGGCCGTGTCCGATCGTGTCGTATCAGTGCGCGATCGACGCGGTGGACGGCCGTTGCTTCCCGTCCTTCGCGCTGCGCCGACGCGCCAGGGCGCACGGGGCGTTCACCCAGTTCGAATACCTGCTGATCGCCGCCCTCCTGTCGCGGGGCTGGGCGGTGTCGATCCCCGACCACGAGGGCCGCGACGGCCACTGGGGGGCACCGTTCGAGCCGGGCTACTTCGTGCTCGACGGCCTGCGCGCCGCACTGGCCAGCGAACAACTGGGACTGTCCACTGAGGCCCCGATCGGGCTGTGGGGCTACTCCGGCGGCGGCCTGTCCACCGCATGGGCGGCCGAGGTCTGCGACGGCTACGCCCCCGACCTCAACATCGTCGGCGTCGCGCTCGGCTCGCCGGTCGGCGACCTGGGCAACACCCTGTTGCGGCTGAACGGATCGTTCTGGTCCGGCCTGCCGGCGCTCATGATCGCCGCCCTGCGGCGGGTCTATCCCGAACTCGACAAATTCGTCGAAGACCACGCCACCGCCGACGGACGTGCGCTGATGCGCATGTTGGAGTCGACGAGCACCGCGGTCGCGGTGCTGCGGCTGCACCACCGTTCGCTGAGCTCCTACATCGACAAGCCGCTGGACGAGCTGGTGGAGACCCCGGTGGTGCAGCACGTCTTCAACGACACCAGGCTGGGATCCCTGGCGCCGACCCCGCCGGTACTGATGCTGCAGGCCATCCACGACCAGGTGATCCACGTCGACGACATCGACACCCTGGCCCAGGCTTACATCGCCGGCGGCACGCGGCTGACCTACCACCGTGACCTGCTCAGCGAGCACATCACACTGCACCCGGTGTCGACGCCGATGGTGCTGGACTGGCTGGCTGACCGGTTCGCCGATCGGCCGTTGCCGCAGTCCCCGGTCCGCAGCGACTGGCCGGCGCTGCTGAACCCCAAGACCTACCTCGGGCTGATCCGCCTGGGCCTGGTGGCGGCGCGAGTCGTCACCGGCGGGGCGGGATGACGCCTTCGGCTGTGACCGTCGGAGCGGGCGTCAGCGGCTGCCTCGCGGGCTCGGGCGGATAACCGCCCAGGTCATCGCGGGTGCTCCAGGTGGCGCACACGCCGTACACCAGGGCCGCCGTCGCCGCCGGCAACAGCAATGAGGCCGCCACCTGCAACGGCGTGTGCCCGAAGAACACCGGCGGTCCCTCCGCGACGTAGTGCACCCGGTGCTCGGGTGTCACCGGTGCGGCGTCGACGTCGATGGTGCCGTAGCGGCGCCGGACCATGACACCGCCGGTCAGCACCGCCAGCGTCGCCGCCGCGCTCAGTCCCGCCGACAGGGCCGCGATCATGCCCGGGCCCCGATGCGCCCGCCATTGCCACACCAGCGCGGCCGACACCACCGCCAGCACGCCCAACAGCCCGAGCAGCAGAGACGGCGCCACGAAGAAGTGTTCGGCCTCGTTGCCCAGGTAGGCCTGGACGCGTTCCCCGCCGCGGGTGAGTGCCACCACGCCGTGGATGGGTGGGGCGATCCACGCCCACAACGCACCGATCGGCAGGCCGGTGGCGGCCAGTCCGGCGGCGACGATCAGGCCGGCCTGCCGCCGCGTCATACGCGGGCGGCCGCTGCCCGGCTGCGGCGCCGTCATCGCCGGGGGTCCAAGTCGGTCGAATCCACCAGGCCGTGCCGAGAACACTTGGCCCACCAGCCATCCGGTCGCACCTGCACCATCATCCGGCGCCCGCAGGCGGCGCAGAACCGGGGTGGCTCCAGACCCAGCTGGGCGGCCGTCGGCAGCGATCCACCGGCGGGATCCTCGATCTGCACGCCGGTGTAGACGTTGTAGACGCCGGCTCCCAGCGGAGTGGGCAGGTCGCGGACCATTACAGGGTGGCGTTGAGTGCCTTGATCGGCATCTGCAGGTCGTCGAGCAGTTCCAGGTCGGTCTCGGCCGGACGGCCCAGCGTGGTCAGGTAGTTGCCGACGATGATGGCGTTGATGCCGCCCAGGATCCCCTGCTTGGCACCCAGGTCGCCCAACGTGATCTCCCGGCCGCCGGCGAAGCGCAGCATGGTGCGCGGCAGCGCCAGCCGGAAGGCGGCCACAGCCCGCAGCGCGTCGGCGGCGGGCAGCACCTCCAGGTCACCGAACGGGGTGCCCGGGCGCGGATTGAGGAAGTTCAGCGGCACCTCGTCGGGGTTCAGCTCGGCCAGATCGGCGGCGAACTCCGCGCGCTGCTCCAGCGTCTCCCCCATACCGAGGATGCCGCCGCAGCAGACCTCCATGCCGGCCTCGCCCACCATCCGCAGGGTCTCCCACCGCTCTTCCCAGGTGTGGGTGGTGACGACGTTGGGGAAATGCGACCGGGCGGTCTCCAGGTTGTGGTTGTAGCGGTGCACACCCATGGCGGCCAGCTGGTCCACCTGTTCCTGGGTCAGCATGCCCAGTGAACAGGCGATCTGGATCTCGACCTCGTTGCGGATCGCCTCGATACCGGCGGAGACCTGGGCCAGCAGTCGCTCGTCGGGCCCGCGCACCGCAGCCACGATGCAGAATTCGGTGGCGCCGGTCTTGGCGGTCTGCTTGGCGGCCTCGACCAGGCTGGGAATGTCGAGCCACGCGCTGCGCACCGGCGATTGGAACAACCCCGACTGCGAACAGAAGTGGCAGTCCTCCGGGCAGCCACCGGTCTTCAGGCTGATGATGCCCTCGACCTCGATCTCCGGGCCGCACCAGCGCATCCGCACATCGTGGGCCAGAGCCAACAGCTCCTCGAGCCGGTCGTCGGGCAGTTGCAGCACCTCGAGGACCTGATCCCGCCGCAACGCCTCGCCGCGCTCGAGTACCTGTTCCCGCGCCAGCGCCAGGATGTCGTCGGTCACGCGTGCTCCCCTCAGAACTTGAACGGTGTTCAGGTTAGGGTAGCGGGGTGCAGCTGCACAAACCTGACGTGGTCGCCGCGGCGACCACCATCCTGGACGACTACGGCATCGCCGACCTGTCGATGCGCCGGCTGGCGCGCGAGCTCAACGTCAGCCCCAGCGCGCTGTACTGGCACTTCGCCAACAAGCAGCAATTGCTGGGTGCGGTCGCCGACCGGGTGCTGGCCCCGGCCTGCGCAGACCCCGGGCCGGGCAGCTGGCAGTGGCGCATCCAGACGGTGGGCGAACGCCTGCGCGACGCGCTGCTGTCCCACACCGACGGCGCCGAACTGGTGTCAGCGAGCCTGGCCGCGGGACAGTCCCAGGCGGCCACCGAGATCGTCGCCCTGCTGGCTGCGGCGGCCACGGCTGCGGGCGTACCCCTCGATCAGGCCGAGCAGGTGGGGCGCACCGTCGTGTACTACGTCTTGGGGTTCACCGCCGACGAGCAGTCCCGGCTGCAGTGGGACGCCGCCGGAGCAGCCGAGATCTCGTCCGACGCCGACCCGGGCAGCGCCTTCGCGTTCGGGCTGGGCTTGCTGATCGACGGACTGGCGATGCGGGCCGGGATCACCGTTGGCTGATCGGATATTCGGTGCGGGCGTTGCCGTCCCACCGTCGCAACCCGACAAACCGGCCGGCGATACCGGACCGGCCGGCGATCCGCTGAGCCCGGCCCAACTGGGCCGGCCCGACCCGGCGGGCCAGCGTGACGTGGGCGGTCCACTCGCCGGGCAGCACGTTGGGCATGGGGCCCGGTATCAAGTGCGGTGCACACAGCCGGTGCACTTGGGCGTGCAGGTCGAGTAAGGAGACGGTCGGCACCACCAGCCGTGCCAGCACTCCGTGTGATCGGCCGAAGATCAGCGTCGCACCCAGGGTGCAGCCGACCGGCAGCCGTCCGACGACCCCGGACAGCGCCGCGTCGACCTGCGGATCGATGCGCTGGGCTACCGCCAGGGTGACGTGCGGACGGCTGGCCGGCGCCTGGCTGGGCACCCCGGCGGCGGCCAGGTCGGCCCAGATCCGCCGGATCACCGTCTCGGTGTCGGGATCGAAGACCAGCTCTATCGAGTGCACCACTGCTCAGCCCACCAGGGTGCGTACCCAGTCGAGATCGAACGCGGCCCGGCTCATGGCGGCGAACTCCGCGACGCCCAGCGCTGCCGACCCCGCCGGCAGCACGGCACGCACCGGCGCCAGCCGGGCCAGTGCGCGGCGATTGCCGGCCGCAGCCGGCCCGGGCTGCTCGGGCCAGCTGCCGATCACCAGTCCCGCACATGAGAGCCCTTGTCCGGCAAGTGCTTCCAGAGTCAGTGCGGTGTGGTTGAGGGTGCCCAGTTCGGCGGCCACCACCACCAGCACAGCGGCGTGCAGGTCGACGGCCAGACCACGCAGGGTCACCCCCTCGGCGCCCAGCTCCACCAGCAGACCCCCGGCGCCCTCGACCAGGGTCAGCCGCCCGGGGCGGTCGGCGGCGCGGATCATCGCCAGCAGCCCGGCGCGGGTGGGCAACGCCATCCCGGCCTGCTCCGCGGCGGCGACCGGGGCCAGTGGCTCCGGGTAGCGGGCGGACCCGAACAATTCGGTGACCCCGGACAGTCGGCCGACCTCGGCCAGGTCGTCGTCGCCGTCGGCGGTGCCGGTCTGTACCGGCTTGCACACCGCCACGTCCAGGCCCGCCTGGCGGGCACAGCCGGCCAGGGCGGCGGTGGCGATGGTCTTGCCGACCCCGGTGCCGGTGCCGGTGATCACCAGGACGGTCATAGCGGCATAGCGGGGTGCGCGCGCAGGACCTCGCGCAGCACCCGGCCGGCCAAGTCCAGCTCGTCGGCGGTCAGGGAGGTCCGCGCGGTCAGCCGCAGTCGCGACGTCCCGGCCGGCACGGTGGGCGGCCGGAAACAACCCACCCGCACCCCGGCGTCCAGGCAGGCGGTGGCAGCAGCGACAGCCCGTTCGGCGTCGCCGATGATGACCGAGACCACCGCCGATTCCGGCTGTTGGCGGACGCCGCAGATCTCGGCCAGCACGCCGGCGTTCCGCAATACGTCGGCAGCGCGGGACGGCTCGGCGGCCAACACCCCGAGCGCGGCCGACGCGGCGCCCAGGGCCGCCGGGGCCAGCCCGGTGTCGAAGATGAACGTCCTGGCGGCGTCGATCAGGTGATCACGGACGGCGACCGGTCCCAGCACCGCACCGCCCTGACTGCCCAGCGCCTTGGACAGCGTCGTCGTCACCACCACGTCGGGCGCCCCGGCCAGCCCGACCTCGTGCACCAGCCCGCGGCCACCCTCGCCGCGCACGCCCAGCGCGTGCGCCTCGTCGACGATCAGCAGCGCCCCGTACCGGCGGCACACCTCGTGCAGGTCACGCAGCGGCGCCAGCGCACCGTCGGCGCTGAACACCGACTCGGTGAGGACCACGGCGCGGTCCTCGGCGCGGCCGGCCAAGGCCGCGGCGACGGCGTCCACGTCGCGGTGCCCGGTGACGACGACCCGCGCCTTGGACAGTCGGCAGGCGTCCACCAGAGAGGCGTGACAGTAGGCATCCGACACCACCACCGAACCCGGCCCGGACAGGCTGACCACCGCGCCGAGGTTGGCGGTGTAACCGGAGGAGAACACCAAACCCGCAGGCGCACCGACGAAGTCGGCCAGTTCCTGTTCGAACTGCTGATGCAGTTCGGTGTTGCCGGTCACCAGCCGCGATCCGCCGGCGCCGCCGCCCCAGGTGCGCAGGGCCTCGATACCGCCGGCGATGACCGCCGGGTGGGTCGACAGCCCGAGATAGTCGTTGGACGCCAGGTCCAGCTCGGTGGCCACCGCCGGCCGCACCCGCAGCGAGCGTCGCAGGCCCGTCTGACGGCGCTGCTGTTCCACCTCGGCCAGCCAGGCCAGTGGCGACAGATCCGTGCGGGTCACGCGACGCTCCTGTGCGGTCTCAAGACGACTTGAACACCGTTCAGGTTAAGGCATGCACCACGTCCACCATCGCGGCGCCGATCCGGGCGACCTCCTCGGGCGTACAGACGTAGGGCGGCATCGCGTACACCAGGTTGCGGAACGGGCGCAGCCACACCCCCTGGGCCAGCGCCGCCGGGGTGGCCACCGCCAGGTCCACCGGCTCCCGGCATTCGATGACCCCGATGGCGCCGCACACCCGCACGTCGGTGACGCCGGGCAGGTCGCGGGCCGGTTCCAGGGCGGCGGCCAGCCCGGCGCCGATCCCTGCCACCGTCGCGCGCCAGTCCTGGGCCAGCAGCAGTTCGGTGCTGGCCACCGACACCGCGCAGGCCAGCGGGTTGGCCATGAAGGTGGGGCCATGCATGAGGGCGCCGGCCTCACCGCCGCTGATGGTGTGGGCGATCTCGGTGCTGCACAGGGTGGCGGCCAGGCTGAGGTAGCCGCCGGTGAGTGCCTTGCCCACGCACATGATGTCGGGGCTGACGCCGGCGTGATCGGCGGCGAACAGCTCACCGGTGCGTCCGAATCCGGTGGCGATCTCGTCGAAGACCAGCAGCACGCCGTGGCGGTCGCAGATCTCGCGCAAATCTGCCAGGTAGCGCGGATCGTGGAAGCGCATGCCGCCGGCGCCCTGCACCACCGGCTCCACGACCACCGCCGCCAACTCGTCGCGGTGCCGCGTCAGCTGCGCCTCGAACGCGGAGCTGTAGGCCGGGTCATAGTGACGGGGCACCTGTGGGGCGAACACCTGCGCTGCCAAGACGTCACGCCACAACGAATGCATGCCGCCGTCGGGGTCGCAGATGCTCATCGGGGTGAACGTGTCGCCGTGGTAGCCGCCGCGCCAGGTCATCAGCCGGTGTTTGCCGGGCCGGCCGCGGGCGCGCCAGTATTGCAGCGCCATCTTGACGGCGACCTCCACCGACACCGATCCCGAGTCGGAGAAGAACACCGTGTCCAAGCCGGCCGGGGTGATCTCCACCAGCAGCTGCGCCAGCCGGGCCGCCGGTTCGTGGGTGAGCCCGCCGAACATGACGTGGCTCATGGTGGCCAGTTGCGCCGTGAGCGCGGCATCCAGGTCCGGGTGCCCGTGGCCGTGGATCGCGGTCCACCACGAGCTCATGGCGTCGAGCGCATCGACCGGCGTGCCGTCGACGACCAGAGTCAGATATGCGCCGCGGGCGGCCAGGGCCACCGTCGGCGCAAGCGTCTCGGCGCCGATGGTGCTGTAGGGGTGCCACAGGTGTGCGGTGTCGATCGCGCTGATCTGCTCGGGGCTCAACGCGGACATGCCTGACGACAGTAGTGGCCGGCGGCATCACCATTGGGTCACAGGTTGCGCAATTTCTCCCCGCGACGGCGAAAGGCGCGTATTCGGCCGGTAGCCTCTGTGGCAGAAGTGACGAATGAGGCTGCCGTGACTATCGGCCAAGAAGGGGGATGTTCTCTATGAAACGCGTCTGCGCCACCGCGATCGCACTGACGGCTGCACTGGCCCCGGTGCTGAGCGCCGCCCCCGCCGGCGCTGACCCGATCTCGCAGTCCGGGCAGAGCCAGCTCATCGAGCGGGTGATCCAGCGTGCGCTGTCCCAGCGCGGGGTGCCGTATGTCTACGGCGGCGGCGACATCAACGGCCCGACCAACAGCGCGCGGGCCAGGGCCGCCACCACCCGAAGCGCCCTGACCGACCCCACCGCCCGCACCGCCCTGCCGAGCGGCCCCGTCACAGCCGGCAGCACCACCCCGGGCCTGCCGGGAACGACCCCGGCCCCCACCGAGGACATCCCGGACACCACCACCGTCGGTTTCGATGCGTCCGGCCTGATCCAGTACGCGTTCGCCGGTGCCGGGATCAAGATGCCGCGCACCTCCGGCGAACAGTGCAGCGTCGGACACAAGGTCCCGCCCGCGCAGGCCCGCGCCGGCGACCTGCTCTGCTACGGGCCGGGGGGGACCCAGAGCGTCGCGCTGTACCTGGGCAACAACCAGATGATCGAGGGGACCAGCCCCGCGGTCGCGGTGTCGCCGGCCCGCACCTCCAACATGGTCCCCTACCTGACTCGGGTGATCTCCTGACCGACTCGGTCGACGTCACACCGGTTGGAATGCGGTTCCTACAGGCTGGTTAGGTAGATTATCGGGCGATCATGATTGCCCTGTCCCCGCCTCGACCGGCGGCAACACCTGTTGCGCGGCCCGCGTCCGGATCCGTTCCGGCCCCGGCGGCTGCTGCGGTCATGGGCACCCGCAAGGAGGGCTTCTACCGTCACGACCTCGACGGCCTGCGCGGCGTCGCGATTGCGTTGGTGGCGGTCTTCCACGTCTGGTTCGGGCGGGTGTCCGGCGGGGTGGACGTCTTCCTGACGCTGTCCGGTTTCTTCTTCGGCGGCAAACTGCTGCGGGTCGCACTGAACCCGGCGTCATCACTGTCGCCGGTGCCGGACCTGATCCGGCTGATCCGCCGGCTGCTGCCCGCCCTGGTGGTGGTGCTGGCCGCGTGCGCGGTGCTCACCATCTGGATCCAGCCGCAGACCCGCTGGGAGACCTTCGCCGACCAGAGCCTGGCCAGCCTCGGCTACTACCAGAACTGGGAGCTGGCCCGCTCCGCCGCCGACTACCTGCAGGCCGGCGAAGCGGTCAGTCCCCTGCAGCACATCTGGTCGATGTCGGTACAGGGCCAGTTCTATCTGAGCTTCCTGCTGCTGATCTTCGGCTGCGCGTTCCTGTTCCGGCGCCCGCTGCGCGCACACCTGCGGACCGCATTCGTGGTGCTGCTCACGTCGCTGACCGTCGCCTCGTTCTGGTATGCGATCGTCGCGCACCAGGCCAACCAGTCCCTGGCCTACTACAACAGCTTCGCGCGGGCCTGGGAGCTGTTGATCGGCGCGCTGGCCGGGGCGCTGGTTCCCTACATCCGCTGGCCGATGTGGCTGCGGACCGCGGTCGGCACCCTGGCGTTGGCCGCGATTCTGAGCTGTGGGGCGTTGATCGAGGGTGTGCGGGAGTTCCCGGGCCCGTGGGCTCTGGTGCCGGTGGGTGCGACGGTCGCGTTCATCCTGGCCGGGGCCAACCGGCAGGCAGATCCCAGGACTGGCGCGAAGCTGCCGTGGCCGAACCGGTGGCTGGCAGCGCGACCGCTGGTGACGCTGGGTGCGATGGCCTATTCGCTGTACCTGTGGCACTGGCCGCTGCTGATCTTCTGGTTGTCCTACACCGGGCACCGCCACGCCAGCCTGCTGGAGGGCACGGTCATCCTGCTGCTCTCCGGCGTGTTGGCCTATCTGACCACCCGGTTCGTCGAGGATCCGCTGCGCTACCGTGCGCCGGCCGGCGACGCGGCGTCCGCCCCGGTGGTGCGGCGTCGGTGGCGCAAGCCCGCGGCGGGCTGGTGGCGGCGTCCGACGATGGTGCTGGGCTCCACGGTGGTGCTGCTGGGGGTGGCGCTGACGGCGACGTCGTTCACCTGGCGGGAGCACGTCACCGTGCAACGCGCCAACGGCACCGAACTGGTCCGGCTCAGCAAGGACGACTACCCGGGCGCCCGCGCGCTGCTGAAGCACCGGCGGGTGCCCAAGCTTCGGATGCGGCCCACCATCCTGGAGGCCAAGAAAGACCTGCCGCGCTCCACCCGGGACGGATGCATCAGCAACTTCACCAATCCGGCGCTGATCAACTGCACCTACGGCGATATGGAGGCGACCCGGACCGTCGCGTTGGCCGGCGGATCGCATGCCGAGCACTGGCTGCCCGCGCTGGACATCCTCGGCCAACGGCACCATTTCAAGGTCGTGACCTACCTCAAGATGGGCTGCCCGCTGTCCACCGAGAAGGTCCCGCTGATCATGGGCAACAACGCCCCCTACCCGCAGTGCTACGACTGGGTGGGCAAGACGATGGACAAGTTGATCGCCGACCATCCCGACTTCGTGTTCACCACCGCCACCCGGCCGTGGAACATCAAACCCGGTGACGTGATGCCGGGTACCTATATCGGCATCTGGAAGAAACTGTCCGACAACCACATTCCCATTCTCGGGGTGCGCGACACGCCGTGGCTGGTGCGCAACGGCGACCCGTTCCAGCCGGCGGACTGTCTGGCCTCCGGCGGTGACGCGGAGTCCTGCGGCATCAAACGCTCCGAAGTGCTCGTCGACCGCAATCCGACACTGGATTTCGTCGAACGGTTCCCGCTGCTCAAGCCGCTGGACCTGTCCAACGCCGTATGCGACACCGACATCTGCCGGGCGGTGGAGGGGAATGTGCTGATCTATCACGACTCTCATCACCTCTCGGCGACCTACATGCGCACCATGACCGGTGAGCTCGGCCGGCAGATGGGTACGGCAACCGGCTGGTGGTGAGCCCGGCCGCGCTCGTCGGTAGATGCCGGGAAAGCGGATAAGGTCGAGCGGTGTCGTCGGCTGAGTCGGGCGCGGAACCCACACCGGGCCCGTCCGCGCCCACGGTCTGGCCCGGCCACAGCTATCCCCTGGGGGCCACCTACGACGGCGCCGGCACCAACTTCGCGGTGTTCTCCGAGGTCGCCGAGCATGTCGAACTGTGCCTGATCGACGCCCGCGACAACACCGAAACCAGGATCGACCTGGACGAGGTGGACGGCTACGTGTGGCACGCCTATCTGCCCGGTGTCGAGCCCGGCCAGCACTACGGCTTCCGGGTACACGGACCTTTCGACCCGGCCGCAGGCCAGCGCTGCGACCCCGGCAAGTTGCTGCTGGACCCGTACGGGAAGGCCTTCCACGGCGACTTCGACTTCGGCCCGGCGCTGTTCTCCTACGACCTGGCCGATCCCGATGGTGACGCTGCTCCCCCGGCGCTGGACTCGTTGGGTCACACCATGACCAGCGTGGTGATCAACCCGTTCTTCGACTGGGCGACCGATCGGTCACCCGGCACCCCGTACCACGAGACGATCATCTACGAGGCGCATGTCAAAGGCATGACCCAGACCCATCCGGGGATCCCGGCGGAGTTGCGCGGCACCTACGCCGGGCTGGCACACCCGGTGATCATCGATCACCTCAAGTCGCTGAACGTGACCGCCATCGAGCTGATGCCGGTTCACCAGTTCCTGCACGATCAGCGACTGTTGGAGTTGGGGCTGCGTAACTACTGGGGCTACAACACGTTCGGGTTCTTCGCGCCGCACAACCAGTACGCGGCGAGCCGCCAGGCCGGCGGTGCGGTGGCGGAGTTCAAGGCGATGGTGCGTGCGTTCCACCGGGCCGGCATCGAGGTGATCCTCGACGTGGTCTACAACCACACCGCCGAGGGCAACCACCTGGGGCCCACGCTCAACTTCCGCGGCATCGACAACGCCGCCTACTACCGCCTCGACGAGTCCGATCTGCGGCGCTACACCGACTACACCGGCACCGGGAACAGTCTCAACGCCCGCCACCCGCACACTTTGCAGCTGATCATGGACTCGCTGCGCTACTGGGTGACCGAGATGCACGTCGACGGCTTCCGCTTCGACCTGGCCTCCACGCTGGCGCGGGAACTCCACGACGTCGATCGGCTGTCCGCCTTTTTCGATCTGGTGCAACAGGATCCGGTGGTCAGCCAGGTCAAGCTGATCGCCGAGCCGTGGGACGTCGGCGAAGGCGGCTACCAGGTGGGCAACTTCCCCGGGCTGTGGACGGAATGGAACGGCAAGTATCGCGACACCGTGCGCGACTACTGGCGCGGCGAGCCGGAGACCCTCGGCGAGTTCGCCTCCCGGCTGACCGGTTCCTCGGACCTGTACGAGGCGACCGGTCGGCGGCCCAGCGCCAGCATCAACTTCGTCACCTGCCACGACGGTTTCACGCTGCAAGATCTGGTGTCCTACAACGAGAAACACAACGACGCCAACGGCGAGGACAACCGCGACGGGGAGAGTCACAACCGATCGTGGAACTGCGGCGTCGAGGGCCCGACAGACGATCCCGCCATCTTGGAGTTGCGCGCCCTCCAGGTCCGCAACATCATGGCCACGCTGCTGATCAGCCAGGGCACCCCGATGATCCTGCACGGTGACGAGATGGGCCGGACCCAGCTCGGCAACAACAACGTCTACTGCCAGGACTCGGAGCTGTCCTGGATGGACTGGACGCTGGTCGAGAAGAACACCGATCTGCTGGCCTTCACCCGGGCTATGACCACACTGCGCACCGCGCACCCGGTGTTCCGCAGGCGCCGGTTCTTCGAGGGCCGGCCGATCCGCGGCGGCGACGAAGTCCGTGATATCGCCTGGCTGACCCCGGCCGGACACGAGATGACCCAACACGATTGGGGCAGCGAATTCGGCAGGTGCGTCATGGTTTTCCTCAACGGCGAGGCGCTTCCCGAGCCCGATGCGCGCGGCCAGCGGATCATCGACGACTCATTTCTGTTGTGCTTCAACGCCGGCGAGACACCGGTCGAGTTCGTCACCCCGAACACCGACTACGCACAGGGTTGGGCCGCGGTGATCGACACCGCCCACCCGGCCGGCAGCACCGACCTCGCCGTCGATGCCGGCCACGCGATCACGGTGGCGGCACGCTCGCTGATCATCCTGCAGAAGAGCAGGTGAGCCAGTGGCTCGCAGCCCGGTGCTGTCGACCTATCGGCTGCAGCTGCGCGGTCCCGACGGCTTCAGACTCACCTTCGCCGACGCCGAGAAGCTGCTGGACTACCTGGGTGCCCTGGGGATAACGCATCTGTACCTGTCCCCGATCCTGACCGCGACGCGCGGCTCCAGCCACGGCTATGACGTCACCGATCCCACGACGGTCTCCGCCGAGCTCGGCGGTATCCAAGGGTTTCGCGGCCTGTCCGCCGAGGCGCGTGCCCGGGGCATGGGCCTGATCGTCGACATCGTTCCCAACCACGTCGGGGTCGAGGTGCCCGCACAGAACCCTTGGTGGTGGGACGTGCTGCGGCACGGGCCCGCATCGCGTTATGCCCGCTTCTTCGACATCGACTGGGAACTCGGTGCCGGCCGGATCGTGCTGCCGATGCTGGAGTCCGAACAGGATCTGGCCGGTTTGACCCGCGACGGCGACACGCTGGTGCTGGGCGGCCTGGTGCTGCCGATCGCCCCCGGAACCACCTCCGGCAGTGCGGCGGAAATGCTCGAACGCCAACACTATCGACTGGTCGACTGGCGCAGCGGCGCATGCGGCTATCGCCGGTTCCTGACGATCAATTCCCTTGCCGCGCTGCGCCAGGAGGACGAGCAGGTCTTCGCGCTGACGCACCGGGAGGTAGCCCGTTGGTTCACCGAAGGCCTGGTCGACGGGGTACGCATCGACCACCTCGACGGACTGGCCGACCCCGCCGGCTATCTGCGCCGACTGCGCGAACTGATCGGACCGGACGCCTGGATCGTCGTCGAGAAGAATCTGGCCGCGGACGAAGCCCTGGAGCCTTCCCTGCCGGTCGCCGGAACCACCGGCTATGACGCGCTGCGCCTGATCGGCGGGGTCTTCATCGACCCCGACGGAGCACCGGCGCTGACCACCCTGGCCGCCCCGTCGGCGGTGGGCCCGCTCCCCGAACTGCGGGCCGCCGCCGCGTCCGGGCTGAGCAACGACATGCACCGTCTGCTCCGCTGCATCAGGGCCGCGGCCGGATGCGACCATGCCCGGCTGGCGGAGGCACTGGCCGCGGTGCTCGGCCGTATCGGGGTCTACCGCTGCGACTATCTGACCACCGAACCGGCGCTGAGCGATGCGATGGCCCAAACCGCCACGGCTGCACCGGAACTCGCGACCCCGCTGGCGATCATCAGCACCGCGGTGGCCGCCGGGGGCGAGGCGGCGGTGCGGTTGCAGCAACTGGCTGTCACGGTGGTTGCCGGCGCGGTCGAGGGCCGACTGTTCCATCGGGACGCCCGGCTGGTGTCCCTGAACGAGTTCGGCGGTGATCCGCTGCGCTTCGGGTGCAGCACCGCGGAGTTTCACACCGCCCTGGCCGGCCGCGAACACCGCTGGCCGCACGCGATGACCACGGTGTCGACCCACGACACCCTGCGCGGCGAGGATGTCCGGGCCCGCATCGGGGTGCTCTCCCAGGTGCCCGGCCGGTGGGCCGACGCCGTCGCCCGCTGGGAGTCCAGGGTCCCACCTCCCGATGCAGCGACGGGACTGTTCCTGTGGCAGAACATCTTCGGGGTGTGGCCGGCCGACGGATCCGTCACCGGAGCATTGCGAACAAGGCTGCACACCTACGCCCGCAAGGCGGTACGGGAGGCGGGCCGGCGCAGCTGCTGGCAGAACCCTGATCTCGCATTCGAGGAGGCCGTCGGCGACTGGCTCGACGCCGTGCTCGACGGATCGGTCGCCGGCGAGATCACCGAGCTGGTGGCGCGTCTGCAGTCGCATGCCCAAAGCGATGCACTGGGCCAGAAGCTGCTGGCCCTGACCGTACCCGGAGTCCCGGACGTCTATCAGGGGACCGAGTGCTGGGACGACAGCCTCACCGACCCGGACAACCGCCGCCCCGTCGACTTCGCCGCCCGCCGCGCCGCGCTGGTGGAGGCCCGGCATCCGAAGATGCGAATTGTGCGGGCCGGCCTGCAGTTGCGCCGCGACCGGCCGGACACCTTCCTGGGCGGTGGTTATCGGCCCCTGCTGGCGGCGGGACCGGCCGCCGACCACGTGGTGGCCTTCCAGCGGGGCGACGATGTCGCGGTGGCGGTCACCCGCTGGACGGTCCGGTTGGGCGAAACCGGGTGGCGGGACACCGAGATGGCACTGTCCGGCGGCCAGTGGACCGACCGGCTGACCGGCCGGCGCTGGGCGGATGCCGCACCTACCGCCGCCTTGTTCGCCGAGCTGCCCGTGGTTCTGCTGGAACGCACCTGACGTTGGCTATGTGGGTCACTCAGCGGGCAACAAGTCCGTCACGTCGCTGTGCAGTTGCGCCAAGCCTCGGTCGAAGGTTGCGAGTCGACCGTTGTGGGATCTGGCCAGTTGCGCCAGATACGCGTCAGTCACCTGCCGATGGCCGATGATGCCGGTCAGCGTGACATCGGTGAACGGCAGGCTGTCCGGCCAGAACTCGTGCCGTGGATCGCGTGCCACGGCACCGACGAGTTCCCGCGCGGTCGCGGCCGTCTGCCCTGCTCTGAGCAACAGGCGAACCAGGCTGCCTTGCGTCATGGGACACGTTGCGAAGCCGGAACCGTTGGCGGCAAGCCACCGCTCCGCCGGTCGGTGGTGGACATGGTCCTCGACCAGCAGCGCCACCAGCACGTTGGCGTCGAGCAACGTGGTCAACCCTCGTCCTCCAGGGATCGGACATCCTCCGAGGTCACCACGGTCCCGAGATGTATCACCGGCAGCCCGGTGAGCTGACTTTCCTGCACGCGCGCGACAGCACCCTGACCCAGACCGCGCCGCATCAGCTCGGCGATCGTCTCGCTCATCGTGCGGCGAGTATCCCGCGCAATCGCCTGCGCCTGTCGGTGCAGGTCGTCGGGCAGATCCACGGTTGTCCGCATCTGAACATCGTAGCATCCATGCATCAAGATGCTCCCCCCACCAACACAGATTCTGTGATACTGTGAAACAGTGAAAAATATCACCGTGGCCGTACCCGACGCGGTATATCGCCAGGCACGGATTCGCGCCGCAGAAGCCGGCACGTCCGTCAGCGGCCTCGTTGCCGAATTCCTGAATTCGCTGTCCGAGCGCGAGGCGGAGTTCGCCCGACTGGAGGCAAAGCAGCGGCAGGTCCAGCGCGGAATCCGCCGGTTCCGGGCGAGTGATCGGCTCAGCCGCGATGAGGTTCACGACCGTGCGATTCGTTGACACCAACGTGCTTCTCTACGCGATTTCGCGTGATCCAGACGAACAGGTCAAAGCCGACCAAGCAAACGCGATCCTGGCGTCCCGGGATGTGGCGCTGTCTGTGCAGGTGCTACAGGAGTTCTACGTCCAAGCCACCCGGATCAGCCGCAGCGACGCGCTCAGCCATGAGGACGGCACCGCACTGGTGGAATCGTTCCTGCGATTTCCCGCCGCGCCGATCACCTCGGAGCTGATGCTGGCAGCACTCGACAGCCATCGACGATTTGAGATCTCATATTGGGACGCCGCGATCCTCGAGGCCGCTCGCGCCTTGGGATGTGCGGTGGTCCTCTCCGAAGATCTCGCCGACGGGCAGGACTACGCCGGCGTACGGGTGGAAAACCCGTTCCGCGCTACCTGACTTCGGCTACAGCAGGTAGCGGTATGCAGCCGACCCCGGCTCCAGAGGCTCGACATGGATCTCAGTGGTACGCATCCGGGACAGCAGTCCGTCGAGGTCGGCCGCCGAGCTCAGTTGCACGCCGACCAGTGCCTCGCCGGTCTCCCGGTTGTTGCGTTTGACGTACTCGAACAGGGTGATGTCATCACCGGGCCCGAGGACCTCGTCGAGGAACCGCCGCAGGGCGCCCGGCTCCTGGGGGAAGTCCACCAGGAAGTAGTGCTTGAGGCCCAGATGCACCAGCGAGCGTTCCAGGATCTCGCCGTACCGGGAGACGTCGTTGTTGCCCCCGGAGATCAGGCACACCACCGTCGAGCCGGGGGCCAGATCGGCCTCCAGCAGGCCGGCCACCGACAGGGCGCCCGCGGGCTCGGCGATGATGCCCTCGTTCTGGTAGAGGTCGAGCATCGCGGTGCAGACCGCGCCTTCGTCGACGGTGGTGACCGACACCATGTCACCGGCCGCGGCCAGCGTCGCGTACGGCAGCGCCCCGGCACGCCTGACTGCGGCACCGTCGACGAACTGGTCGACGTGGTCCAGGGTCACCAGTTCGCCGGCGGCCAGCGCCGCCATCATCGAGGCCGCACCGGCCGGCTCGATGCCCAGCACGGCGGAGTTGGTGGTCCGCTCCGCCAGGTAGGTGGTGATGCCGGCGATGCAGCCCCCGCCGCCGACCGGAACGACCACCAGATCCGGCGCCGTGCCGAGCTCTCCGAGTTGGTCGAGTATCTCCACGGCGATGGTGCCCTGCCCCGCCATGGTCCGCAGGTCGTCGTAGGGTGGCACCAGGGTGGCGCCGGTACGGGCGACATCGGCCAGGGCCGCCTCCGCGGCCAGATCATAGGTCGCCCCGCCCACGATCAGCTCGATGAATTCCCCGCCGTGATAGCGGATCCGGTCGCGCTTCTGCTTCGGTGTCTTGGCCGGCACGTAGACCCGCCCGTGGATGCCCAGCGAGCGGCAGGCGTAGGCGAAGCCCTGCGCGTGATTGCCGGCTGACGAGCACACCACGCCGGCGGCGATCTCCTGCTCGCTGAGCTGCACCAGCAGGTTGTAGGCGCCACGCAGCTTGTAGGACCGCACCGACTGCAGGTCTTCGCGCTTGAAATACACGTCGGCTCCGGTGAGCGCCGACAGCCGGTCGCTGTGCTGCAGCGGGGTGGGTGCCACCACGCCGGCGATCCGCTCGGCCGCCGCGTCGATGTCGGCCGCCGTCAACGGACCCTTCGCGGGGTCTGTCGAGGGGTCCAAGTCGGGAGCACTCCGGTTCTGGCGCAGTTCGGCGGACACCGCAATATGGTGTCACCCAGCAGCGGGTTCAGCCCACCGGGGTCAGTACGAACACCGGGATCTGACGCTCGGTCTTCTTCTGATAGCCGGCATAGTCCGGGTAGGCCGCGACCGCGCGTTCCCACCACTGCGCCCGCTCATCGCCGAACACCTCCCGGGCGTCGTAGTCCCCGGTGACCGTTCCGTCCTGCAGTTCGACCCGCGGGTTCTTGACGACGTTGTGGTACCAGACCGGGTTCTTCGGGGCGCCGCCCAGCGAGGCGACGATCGCGTACCGGCCGTCGTGCTCGACCCGCATCAGCGGGGTCTTGCGCAGCTTGCCGGTCTTGGCTCCGACCGTGGTCAGCAGGACGACCGGCATGCCCTTCAGCTCGGTACCCTCGGTGCCGCCGGATGCCATGTACTGCTCGGCGTTCTCTCGGGACCAATCCCAGGGGCTGGGTGCATATTCTCCGCTCAGAGGCATTCGTCCAGCCTAGCCCGGGCGCGCGACACGACTGCCCGACCATGAGGTTTCGGCTGGCCTAACAATTAGTTATCACGTACCGTTGGTGCATGGCCCTCGCCGAGTATTCCGGACAGCAAGTGCCCATCGCGGGCGTGCCCTGGCCGGCCTACAAGCTGATCGCGCTGGCCGTCGGACTGGTCACCCTGCTGGGCGTCGGCGCGGTGACCTCCAGCGCCGCGGCCGCGGTGCTGACCGCCGCCGGCCTCTGCAGCGCGGTGTGGCTGGTGCTGGGCTTGCAGCGTCCTTCACAGCACTGAACGCAGCTATCGGACAGCCTCGGCGCTGCGCGGCTGGTGCACCTGCGGGCCGGGTTCGTCGGCGTAGAGCCCTTCGATCTCATCGGCATACTTCGCCGCGATCGGCCGGCGCTTGAGCTTCATGGTGAGGGTCACCTCGTCGCCGCCGGGCTCCCACAGCGCCGGCAGCACCCGGAAGCGCTTGATCTGTTCCACCCGCGAAAGCTTGGTGTTGCCGTCGGCCACCCCCGCTGCAATCTCGGCGATCACCCGGGGATCGGACGCCAGTGCGGCCGGAGTCGCCTCCGACAGCCCGTGGGCGGCCGCGTAGGGGGCGACCGAGTCGGCGTCGAAGACCATCAGCGCGGTGTTGTAGGGCCGGGAATCACCGATGGTCACCATCGCCCCGATCATCGGGCACGACGCCAGGATGGCGTTCTCGATGTTCGCCGGCGACATGTTCTTACCGGCGGCATTGATGATCAACTCCTTCTTTCGGTCGACCACCCGCAGGTAGCCGTCGGCGTCCTCGTCGAGGATGTCGCCGGTATGCAGCCAACCGTCGGAGTCGATCGCCTCGGCGGTCTTGGCCGGCTCCTTGCGGTACCCCCGCATCACCAGCGGCCCCCGCACCAGGAACTCGCCGTCGGAGGCGATGCGGCTTTCCAACCCGGGCAACAACTTTCCGACCGTACCGAGCCGGGCATCCCGCGGATGCGCGGTCGACGCCACGCAGCTGAGCTCCGACATGCCCCAGACCTCGCAGATCGGAATCCCGATCCCGGCGAAGAAGCCGATGGTCTCCTTGGGAATGGGCGCCGCGCCCGACACCGCCCAGCGCAGCTCATCCAATCCCAGCCTGGCCCGCAGCTTGGAAAGCACCAGTTCGTCGGCCCGCGCCCATTCCGCGGCCACGTCGTCGGGAACCGGATCGCCGGCCAGCAGGGCCGCAGAGCGCTTTCCGCCGACGGCCAGCGCCCACTGCAGGGCGGCGCGACGGTTGTCGTCCGGCTCCCCCGCGACGGCGAATTCGGTTGCGGCCTTGAGCTTCTCCCATACCCGCGGCACCGCGCCCCAGATCGTGGGCCGCACATCCGGCAGTGCCGCGCCGATCTGGCGGGCGTCGGGCACCACGGTGATCTGCACCCCGGCGATCTCCTGGTTGTAGAGCGCCATCGCCCGGTCGGCGATGTGCGCCGAGGGCAGGTAGGAGGTGATCCGGTCACCGAAGCGCACCCCGAGCACCGCATCGAGGGCGGCCGCCTCGAACAGCAGGTTGGTGTGCGTCATCTCCACCCCCTTGGGCAGGCCGGTGGTCCCGGAGGTGTAGATCAGCGTGACGACGTCGTCGGGTTGCACTGCCCGCCAGGAGGATTCGAAGTCGAAGTCGTCCGCTCCCGCGGCCAGCAGATCCTCGACCGACAAGGTGCCGTCCGGGTTGCCGTCGACGCACACGATGTGTTCGACGGGCGCACCGCTGGCCCGGATCGTTTCGACGTAGGCGGCCTCGCACATGACGACCTTGGTCCCGGCGTTGTCGAACAGATACCCGAGCTGCTCGGGGGGCAGGGTGTTGTACACCGAGAACGACGTGGCGCCCACGTGCTGGGCGCCGACCTCCAGCGGGTAGAACTCCAGCCGGTTCGCCATCATCAGAGACACCGTGTCGCCGTGGCACACTCCGAGCCCGGCCAGCCCGGCCGCCACCTGACGCACCTGCGCGGCGTAGTCACGCCAGGTCAGCGTCTGCCCGCCGCCGACCGTGCGCACCGCGACGGCGTCCGGATCGATCGCGGCCGTGCGCTGAAACGCCTCGCACAGCGTGGCCGCCCGCGGTGTCTGCGTCATCTGTTCCTCCTGCTCCCGGCCGCACCTCAGCGGCGATGGACCCGTTCCAGATATGCCATGGCCGAGGCCCGCGACTCGGTGTCGTGAAGCGCCGTCACCAGTGCGTCGGCGTCGTTCCAGCTGCGTGCGGTCCCCACCATGCCTTCGGTCACCGCATTGACCTGGCGCTTGGTGCCGCCCAGGGTGAGCGCGGACTTGGCGACCAGCTGGCCGACCAACTGCGCTATCTCGGCGTCCAGGTCGGCCTCGGGCACCACCCGGTTGACGAACCCCGACGACTTCGCCTCGTCGGCGCCGAACGGCCGGCAGGTCATCACCAGCTCCTTGGTGAGCGCCGGGCCGATCTCGCGGACCAGTCGCGGGATGCCGCCCCAGGCCAGCGGGATGCCCAGGTCGACCTCCGGGATCGAAAACCGGGTGTCCTCGGCGGCCACCCGCAGGTCGCAGGCCGCGGCCAGCACCACGCCACCGCCCACGCAGTGCCCGTGCAGGCGCGCCACGGTCACCGCGCGCATGGCCTCGACGGCATCCGCCATCCGCCGTCCGGCGTCGGCGGCCTCCCGCATGGCTGCGGCACCGTCGGCGGCGGCCACGAACGCGGCAAGGTCCGCACCGGCCGAGAACGCCCGGCCGTTTCCCGCGACCACCACGACCTTCACCGTGGGCCGCGCGTCGAACCAGCGCGCCGCCGCCACCAGCTCATCGAGGGTCACCGTGCTCAGGGGATTGAGCTTGTCCGGGCGATTCAGGGTGATCGAGCCCCGATCACCATCGGCCACCACCGCGATGGTGGTGGCCTGCTGCGATTCCATTCCGTTGACGTTAGCGGCGCCGCCGTGGCCCCGATGCGGGATTGACGCGGGTTTTGCCCCTGCGTGTCCGATCGGCCGCCATCGCTTACGGTGAGCCCTATGTCGATCGCCGTCACCGAGTTCAGCCTGGTCGAGCAGACCGCGTTCCTCACCGCGTACGCCCGCGCACTCGACAATCGCGCACCCACTCCGATCCTCGGTGACGAGTTCTCCGAGCGGGTGGTCGGCCTGATCGACTACGACTTCGAGGCTTTCCGGATCCCGGCCAGCGTGGTGCGCCAAACCGCCTTGCGCGCCAAGATGCTCGACGAGCGGGTGCGCAAATACACCGCCGCGAATCCGGACGCGGTGGTGGTCGACCTCGGCGCCGGGATCAACGAACCGCTGGCACGGGTGAGCCCGCCGGCCGGCGTCGACTGGTACAGCATCGACCTGCCAAACGTGATCGCGCTGCGCGACAAGGTGGTGCCGGCTCAGCGCGCCGAGCACGCCATTGCAGCCGATCTGACTGGCACAGACTGGACAGCCGGCATCCCGGTCGGGCGACCCACCATGGTGATCGCCGACGGCCTGTTCGCCTTTCTGTCCGAACCGCAGGTCATCGCGCTGATCGGTCACGTCATCGACTACTTCGGGACCGGCGAGCTGGCCTTCAACGACTACGGCCGGGTCGGCGCGATGAGCTCGCTGGCCATGAAGCTGGCTCCCCGGGGAATGTTCAGCGTGCTTCGCCACGTCTGGGCCAATCCCGGCTTCACCGACCCGCACACCCCCGAGCGGTGGGACCCACGACTGCGTCTGGTCGAGCAGGCCTGCCTGGCGCACGCCGCCGAGGTCGACTCGTTTCCCGGGGCTGCCCGCGCGATGACCCGGCTTGCCGGCCGATTCAAAGCGGCGGCCGGCAAGGCCCGGGTACTGCGCTACAAGTTCTGAACCGCTGGGTCAGAACAGCGAGGCCCCGGTCAGAACAGCGTGGCCAACGCCCCCCCGTTGAAGAAGTCGGCCGGGTCGAAGTCGAGCAGGGCGAACGGATCGTTCGGGATCAGGTAGTCCGGCACATTGGGAACCCACGGGTGGAACAGGCTGTTCCACAGCTGAACCGGCCCGTCGTCTCCGATCTCGAAGTATCCCGCGGAGGTGAAGGTGGTGGGGTCGGTCGCCACGGTGTAGGTGAAGTCGCCGGCAGACATGACCCAGTAGTTCATGTCGTGCGGCCCGATCCCGTTCATCGTCAGGTTGGTGAAGTCGCCGATGTTGATCACGTAGATCGACGACCCCGACAGGTAACCGAACTGGCCCAAGGCGCTGAGGTTGAAGTCTTCGGGCAGGTCCGGATTCACCACGAAGTCACCGAACTGGTAGGCCGAGGTGGAGTAGAACGAGTTCCAGAAGTCTTCGATCTTGATGTTGTAGGTACCCGCCTGGATCGCCTCGGCATCCTCCGGGGAGTACACAACGTTGTAGGCCTGGTCGCCCTTCCAGTCGGTGATGAACGGACGGATGCCCTCATACGTCCAGTCTCTAGCCACGCTTTCCCGGGTCAGGTCCTCCATCACCAGGCAGACCGCCCCGTTGCAGGTCTCATAGGGGCCCCCGCCCCACCCGGGCAGGGGAGGCGGTCCGCTGCCTTCCCCCGCGGCGTGGGCGGCCGACATCGGCAGCACGAGCGCGGCGAAGGCAGCGGCGGCGCCGACCCCGAGCAGGGTTAGAAGACGACGCGAAACCCACATGATTGCCTCCGTGTTCTTGTTGCACATGCGTACCTGTGAACGCTCTGGTGACCAGACGTTACTCTGGCGTTACAGGATTGACATCTTAATTTAATTTAAACCTTTGGTAAAGGTTGAGGTATCTCAGCGCTGAGACCCCGACCACGTGGTGCCGAACGTACCGGGGGTCGAAGTCGAGGCCGACAGCCGCTCCCCCCGAGCAGCGACACGACCCGTCTTGCTTGACATCAGAAACATCACCTTGCCCATGCCACACAGGCTGTGTGGGAAGTTCCAGACGTTACATGAGTGATGCGAAGTTGTTATTGAGAACGGACGTTAACGTTATGTAGAGGTTGAACCTGGCAGTCGGCTGTGGGACGCGGCGGGGTCAGACGACGGCACAGAGCCGTCGATCGCGCCATAAACTCTCCCACGTCAGGCCATTCCGCGGCCACGGCCCCGGGTTTAGACTTACCGTCTGGGCCACTGGCCACCAGGAAGTTTCCCTTGAACGACGGATGTTGCGGATCTGACACGCCCGAGCCGGGCGTCACCGACGATGACGAGTTCACCGCCGCGGTCGAAGAGTTGGCCGAGCACGAGAAGCGCCTCCTCGACCACTTGGCCGATCCCGCTGCCACCAAAGCGTTTCTGGCCGATCCGAGCGCAGTGCTACGGCGCCTGAAGATTCCGGTTCCCGCGGCGATAGCTCACCGGCTGCGACTGCCCGACGCCAATCGCATCGGGGACCTAACGGCCCGCCCGGTGGGCCTGCCCAACGGGCAGACCATCACCCCCCGGGCCAAGATTCGGATCGTCGGCCGAAAGCGCTGAGATGGCCGGTCAGCAAAGCGCCGGGTTCGACCTGGTGATGGAGTTCTCCGAAACCCCATTGCAGGAACTGCTCGGCGTCTTCTTCGACACCAGCGACTTCCTGTGCACGCTGCTGAACCTGCTGGCCATCCCCTGCGAGGGATTCAACGTGTCCGTCAGTCTCGACCGCCCAGCCGGCTCGGTGCTCACCGCCGCGCAGACCGATGCCGTCGACATCCAGCTCACCGCAACGCTCGGCGTCGCGTGGCGGCTCCGGCTGATCGCCGGGGTCGACGTCGACCGGGGCACCCCCGGGCTCAACCAGGTCCGGCTGAACCTGCGCGACCGGCTCTACCATCTGTCCGGGACCATCGGATCAGCCCCGGCGGACACCACCGCGCTGTCGGACTACCTGCGCAACACCGTTGCGGCGATACCGCTTCCGGTGGCCATGACGGTCAGCACCGACCCGAATGCATCCACCCTCACCCCCACCCGGCTGGACGTAAAGATCATCGACGGCGCCGTCGGCGAGAACGCGTTCGCCGTGTGCGTCACCTACGGCGGCGGCACCCCCGGCAGTCTCGCGAACCTGACCACGAGTGCGATCCCGGACGGCAGCACCGCCACCCTGATGATGGGGTTCGGCTGGCTGCTGCGACTGATGGAGCCCGCTATCGAAGCCGGGATCGGCTTGGCACCAGGCGATTTCGAGGACGGTCACCTCACCCGCTCCGTCGTGATCGACCACGACGAAGACGTCAGGCTGACCCGGCTCGATTTCACGCTCGAGGACGGCTTCATACAGGTGCGCTCGCGGGTGGAGAAGAGCGGGACGTGCTATGACGCCAGCGCGGATTTCGGCGGGAACTTCCGGCTCGAGGTGCGCAACGGTGAACTTCGCGTCGATGCCGACCTCTCCGACCCCGACATGGACATCGATGTCCCCTGGTACTGCTGGCTCGGTGCCGCGGTCCTCGGTGCGCTGCTCGGCGGCATCGTCGGCGCCGTCCTGCTGCCGGTGCTGTTGCACCTGGTGACCTCGACGGTCGAAGACGTGGTCAACACCGTCGCGGACACCGTCACCTCCGCGATCAACTCCGCCACCCCGTCGGTGAACGTTCCCGCGATCGGCTTCAATCTGCTGTTTCAGAACGCGTTCGTCGACGACATCGGCGTCGGCTGCCGTGTCGTCGTCACCGACACCGCACCGGTGCGGTGCCAGGGCGTCGTGCGGCTTCGCCCCGGCCAGCAGTTGGACCTGGACAACGGCGCGGTCGGCGGCGTCGTGGACGGAGCCGATCTGCGCTGGACCGGCGGCGGCACCCGGGCGAGCCTGGAAGCGCTGTGCGTGACGCGCATCGCCGACACCAATGACATCCGGTTCGGCGCGATCCCGCGATACCGGCTCTACGGGCTGAGGTATTCCCGCCGGCTGATCCCGGTCAGTGAGCTCGGGCACCTGGCGGTCATCAACCTGCCGATCCTGCCCGACATCGAGTTCTTCGCCCCCAGCCTGTCGGTGTACGCGGTCCGCACCAATGAGCGCAGGATCGCCCTGATCCAGGCCATCGACCTCGACGACGACACGGTGACGCTGCGGTACAAGACGTTCGGCGTCGCCGACCCGACAGTGCGGATACTGGGTGATTTCGCCTGCCCGCCACGCACACACGGTCCGGTGGTGCTCGACGGGAAGATCGATGTGGACACCGTCATCACCCGCGCCCCGCATCAGCCCCGGACCGCATTGCCGGCCAAACTGACACCGTTGCTCTCTCGCACCACCAGTGCACCCGGCGCGCCCTTGCCGGCGGCCGAGGTGTCCCGGCTGGAGGAGATGGCAGCGCTGGAGGGGACGCTGGGTGGCAGCGCCCAGGTGCAACTGCGCTCGCGTGATGCGCGGGTCTCACTGCCGGCCAGCGAACTGCTGGTCCTCGCTGACCGTCGGCCGATCGCCATGTCCGACGCCCTCCCGCGCCGGCTGGCCGTCATTCTCGTCCTGCGGCAGCGCACCGCGGTGTTCACCGCAGTCGTCGACCACATCATCGATGTCCGATCGGTGACGTGGTGGATCAACCGGACGTTGCTCGATCCCGCGGTCGGCGCGGAACAGATCGACGGGGTGGGCTATACGTTCAGCCAGTCCGGTCTTGGCCTGACCCTGACCACCGACGCCACCACGGCCTATGAATTCGAGTTGCGGGTCGCGGTGGAGAACGCCAACGCCGACCGCTTCATCACGTCGCGATGTGTGTCCTTCAACCCGATCTGCCGGCGAACGTTTCGGGTGCTCGGGCACTGGCGCGAGCTGGTCGGCGTGGTCCCGGGCCTGCCCACCTCGATACCCGGGAAATAGGGCGTGCCAAGACCGCAACGGCAGATCAGGTCGCATCGCGCTCAGTGGCCGGTTCGAGCCACCAGACACCGCCGGCCGTGGTCGTCGCGTCGCTGCGGCACACCTCATCGAGGGCAGCGATCAGGCGCCCGATGAAACGGCGGTTGCGCGGGAAAGCAATGTCCGAGGTATAGATCAGCTGGGGCACGGCCTCCCCCGCTGCACTGCGTTGGCGCCGTAGCCGCTCGAAATCGACAACATTGTTGGTGACCAGGGTGCGGTCGTCATCGACGGCGCGTTGCACAAGGTCCGCATCCGCAGCTCCACGCAGCGCAGAGTCGGTGGCCACCGCCAGACAGTCGTGGCCGCGGGCGTTCAACTCGGTTGCCACGCGCGGATGGAACATCTCGTCGAGAAGCAGCCGCGCGGTCACCGACCGAGTAACTCTTGCTCACGCCGCCAGCGCAGCTGGGCCTCGGCCGCCTCGGCCTCTGCCCGGGCAATCCAGCCGTCGATCTCGGCGGGGAAGGCCGCCTGGTAAGCGATCGCGGCGTGGATCAACCTGGCCTCTACCCCGCTCGTCTCACTGACCAGCGCCACCAGGGCCGCCGGATCGAGGTCGGGCTCCGCGCTACGCGCGCTACGCAACGCCCGCGCGACCTCCCATACGTCGGGCCCGCCAACTAGTCCCGCCCGACGTCCGGCCGGCCCGTCGCGAAACACGATCAACGGGTGTTCCTGGACGCGCAACGCCTCGTCCACCAGTTGGTTGGTCGCCGCAGATGCGCTCAGTCCGGGGTGCGCCGCCACGAATCGAGCCAGGCGGGCGGCGACATCGGCATCGAAACGAACAGACGTGGGACTACCCATGGCTACATTGTAGTTATCGGTAGTAGACGTGCGCTACCCGCCAAAACACCCGGGCAAGCTAGCTCTGGCTGATGATGCCGCCGCGGCGTGTCAGTTCTGCCCATGGACTGACAGACGAAGAATCGCGCCGGTGCGCGCTCTACCCGCCCAGGCAACCCGGCCCCAGCAGCGCCTTCAAGTCCCCCATCAGCGCCGAGGACGGCGTCACCCGCAGCGAGGGATCCAGTTCCAGCACCGTGATCCGCTCGCCGCTGATCAACCGCAGCTGCACCTGCGCGGTTCCCGGATGCCGGGTCAGTACCTGCTTGAGTGCGCTGACCTTGTCCATGGTGCACTGCCGGGTCGGCAGGCTGACCGCCAACGGCCGGTCCGCGGCGTTGGCTGAGAAGTCGGGAACCACCAGCTCGTTGGCGATCAAAGAGATCCGGTCATCGCGGATGTTCACCTTGGCGCTGACCAGCACGACGGCGTCGTCGACCACCTCGGCGCCGTAGGCCGAGTAGGTCTGCGGGAAGAACATCACCTCGATGCCGCCGGTGAGGTCCTCCAGTTGCGCTGAGGCCCAGGGCAGGCCGTTCTTGTTCACCCGGCGGTTCACCGATGCCAGAATTCCGCCGACCCGCACCTGGGTGTCAGAGGCGATATCGCCCTCCAGGATCGCGGGAATCTGCGTGTCGACCTGGGCGGCCAGCAGATGCGCGATGCCGTTGAGCGGATGCCCGGAGACATAGAGCCCCAACATCTCCCGCTCCAGGGCCAGTTTGTGCTTGTCGGCCCACTCCTCATCCGGCACCTTGATGCCGAAAACCGCGTCGGTGGCCACGCTTTCGCCCTCGCCGCCGCCGAACAGGTCGAACTGCCCCATCGCCTCGGCCTTCTTGGTGCCCAGCACCGAGTCGACGGCGTCGGTGTGCACCAGGAACAGGCCCTTGCGCGGATGCCCCAACGAGTCGAAGGCGCCGGCCTTGATCAAGGACTCGGTGACCTTCTTGTTGCAGGCGGCGATGTCGATTTTGTTCAGGTAGTCCGAGAAATCGGTGAACCGGCCCTTGCGCGTCCGGGTGGCGATGAGCGACCCGACGACGTTCGCACCGACGTTGCGCACCGCGCCCAGCCCATAGCGGATGTCGGCGCCCACCGAGGCGAAGTTCAGCTCGGATTCGTTGACGTCGGGCGGCAACACGGTGATGCCCAACCGGCGACAGTCCGCCAGGTACACCGCGGCCTTGTCCTTGTCGTCGCCGACCGAAGTCAACAGGCCCGCCATGTATTCGGCCGGGTAGTTGGCCTTCAGGTAGGCGGTCCAGTACGACACCAGGCCGTAGCCGGCGGCGTGCGACTTGTTGAACGCATAGCCGGCAAACGGAAGGATGGTGTCCCACAACGCCTTTACGGCACGTTCGGAGAACCCGTTGGCCGTCATCCCCTCGTAGAAGCCTTTGTACTCGGCCTCCAGCACTTCAAGCTTCTTCTTGCCCATGGCCTTACGCAGCGCATCGGCCTTGCCCATCGAGTAGGAGGCCACCTTCTGGGCGATGAACATGATCTGCTCTTGGTAGACGATCAGGCCGTAGGTCTCCGACAGGATGTCGCGCAGCGGATCTTCGAGCTCGGGATGGATGGGCTTGATGGCCTGGCGATTGTTTTTTCGGTCGGCGTAGTCATTGTGGGCGTTCATGCCCATCGGGCCGGGCCGGTACAGCGCGAGTACTGCGACGATGTCGTTGAACTCGGTGGGCTGCATGCGCCGCAGCAGGTCACGCATCGGGCCGCCGTCGAGCTGAAACACCCCGAGGGTGTCACCACGGCCCAGCAGTTCGTAGGTGCGCGGGTCGTCCATGGGCAGAGTGTCGAGGTCCAGATCCACCCCCCGGTTGGCTTTGATGTTCTCCAGACAGTCGCCGATGATGGTGAGGTTGCGCAGGCCCAGGAAGTCCATCTTCAGCAGGCCGATTTCCTCACACGACGGGTAGTCCCAGCCGGTGATGATGGCGCCGTCCTGCGGACGCTTCCACAACGGGATCGCGTCGATCAGCGGCTCGGAGCTCATGATCACCGCGCAGGCGTGCACGCCGGCGTTGCGGACCAGGCCCTCCAGCCCGCGCGCCGTCTCGTAGATGGTGCGCACGTCGGGATCGGTGTCGATCAGCCCGCGGACCTCGGCGGCCTCCTTGTACCGCTCGTGGTTCGGGTCGGTGATGCCCGACAGCGGGATGTCCTTGGCCATGATCGGCGGCGGCAGCGCCTTGGTGATCCGGTCGGCGATGGCATACCCGGGTTGACCGTAGTGCACACGCGCCGAATCCTTCAGCGCCGCTTTGGTTTTAATGGTGCCGAAGGTGATCACCTGGGCGACCCGGTCACTGCCCCACCGCTCGGCGGCATAGCGCACCATCTCGCCGCGGCGGCGGTCGTCGAAGTCGATGTCGATGTCGGGGGCCGACGGCCGTTCCGGGTTGAGGAAGCGTTCGAACAGCAGCCCGTGCGGGATCGGGTCGATATTGGTGATGCCCAGCGCGTAGGCCACCAGCGATCCGGCCGCCGAACCGCGGCCCGGGCCCACCCGGATGTTGATCGAGCGCGCGTAGTTGATCAGGTCCGCGACGATCAGGAAGTAGGACGGAAATCCCTTGCCGCAGATGACATCGATCTCGTAATCGGCGCGCTCGGTGTACTCGCTCGGCACGCCCGCCGGAAAGCGCCGTTCTAAACCGGCCCGCACCTCGTGCCGAAGCCAGGAGCCCTGATCGTGCCCGTCGGGAACCGGGAACACCGGCATGCGGTCCCGCGGGGTCCAGACGTCGGCGTAGGACTGCACCCGCTCGGCGATCAGCAGGGTGGAGTCGCACGCCTCGGGCAGCACATCGTCCCAGAGCGCGCGCATCTCAGCGGCCGACTTCAGGTAGTAGCCGTCGCCGTCGAACTTGAACCGGGTGGGGTCCGACAATGTCTTGCCGGTCTGCACGCACAGCAGGGCCTCATGGTTCTGCGAGGCGTCGCGGGTGACGTAGTGGCAGTCGTTGGTGGCCAACGTCGGGATGCCGAGCTTGCGACCGACTTCCAGCAGCCCGTCGCGCACCCGGCGCTCGATGGACAGCCCGTGGTCCATCACCTCCAGGAAATAATTCTCGGCGCCGAAGATCTCCCGCCACTTCGCGGCCGACTCCAACGCCTCGCGCTCCTGGCCCAGGCGCAGCCGGGTCTGCACCTCACCGGACGGGCAGCCGGTGGTGGCGATGATGCCCTCGGCGTGCTCGGCGATGATCTCGGCGTCCATCCGCGACCACTTGCCGAGCTGACCCTCGAAGGAGGCCAGCGAGGACAGCCTGAACAGGTTGCGCAGCCCGGTGGCGTTCTCGGCGACCATGGTCAGGTGGGTGTAGGAGCCGCTGCCGGAGACGTCGTCGCTCTTCTGGCCGGGATCGCCCCAGTGGATCCGGCGGGTGTCAAACCGGGAAGCGGGCGCGATGTACGCCTCCACCCCGATGATCGGCTTGATGCCGACCTTGGTGGCCGCGTTGTAGAACTCGCTGGCGCCGAACATGTTTCCGTGGTCAGTCATCCCGATCGCGGGCATCTCGAGGCGCTGCGCCTCGGCCAGCATGGGGGCGATCTTCGCCGCGCCATCGAGCATCGAGTACTCGGTGTGGTTATGCAGGTGCACGAAGGACCGCGAAGATGAACTGTCCATAGGACCGCCAGTCTATGGCCGCGCACCGACCGATCTCGGCGTGTCGTGGTGGGTGTGTCTCTGCGACCTTCCCGGGACAGCGGCCGCCCCCGTGCACTACGTTGAGATTCGGCTGAAGCGGAGGAGATTCATACATGAGCGTGTACCGGGTGATCGACATCATCGGGACCAGCCCGTCGTCCTGGGAGAACGCCGCGGCCGAAGCGGTGCACCGGGCCAAGCAGACCATCGACGACATCCGCGTCGCTCAGGTCGTCGAGCAGGACCTCACCCTCGACGACAAGGGCGGGATCATCTACCGCACCAAGCTGCGGATCTCTTTCAAGATCCGGCCGCCCAAGTCGGCGAACGACGCCGACTGACGGCGCCGATGCCGCGGAGCTTCGACGAGCTGGTAGCCGAGGCCGTCGCCGCGCCGGTCGATGGCTGGGATTTCTCCTGGCTGGACGGTCGGGCCACCGAAGAGCGCCCATCGTGGGGTTATCAGCGGCTGATGAGTCATCGGCTCGCGGCAGCGACGGCCGGCCTCGACCTGCAGACCGGCGGCGGCGAAGTCCTGGCCGGCGCCGAGGCGTTCCCGCCCGCCATGGCCGCCACCGAGTCGTGGCCGCCGAATGCCGCTCGCGCCACGCAGCTGCTGCATCCGCGGGGTGTCGTGGTGGTGGTGACGCCGGATCACCCGCCGCTGCCGTTCGCCGATGAGGCGTTCGACCTGGTCACCAGTCGACACCCGATTGTGGTGTGGTGGTCGGAGATCGCCCGGGTACTCAAGCCGGGCGGTGGCTACCTGGCTCAGCACATCGGGCCGGGCACCGTCGGTGAGCTGGCCGACTACTTCGACGCACCGCCCGCCGCCCGGCACGCCGCGTCGGATGTGGCGGGTCAGGTCGCCGAGGCCCGAGCCGTCGGCCTGCATCCGGTGGACGCGCGCATGGAGCGGCTGCGGGTGGAGTTCTTCGACGTCGGGTCGGTGATCTACTTCCTGCGCAAGGTGATCTGGATCGTGCCGGGCTTCACCGTCGAAGGCCATCTGGACCGGCTGCGTGAGTTGCACGAACTCATCGAGGCGCGGGGCCCGTTCGTCGCGCACGCCACGCGGGTGCTCATCGAGGCCCGCAAGCCGGCGCGCTGACTCAGCGCCGCAGGACGTCCAGGGCGTGCTGCAGATCGGCTGGGTATTCGCTGGTGATCTCCATGCGCCGTCCGTCGCCGGGATGGGCGAACGCCAGCGAGCGGGCATGCAGCCATTGACGTTCCAGGCCGAGCTTGCGGGCCAGCGTCGGATCCGCGCCGTAGGTCAGGTCACCGCAGCACGGATGGCGCAGGGCCGAGAAATGCACCCGGATCTGGTGGGTGCGGCCGGTTTCCAGGTGCACGTCGAGCAGGCTGGCGGCCACGAACGCCTCCAGCGTGTCGTAGTGGGTGATGCTGTGCCGGCCGTCCGCGGTGACCGCGAATTTCCAGTCCGGCCCGTGGTGCCGGCCGATCGGTGCGTCGATGGTGCCGCTGGACGGGTCCGGATGGCCCTGCACCAGCGCGTGGTAGCGCTTTTCGACAGTGCGGGCCTTGAAGGCGCGTTTGAGCGCGGTGTAGGCGCGTTCGGAGATCGCCACCACCATCACCCCGGAGGTGCCGACATCCAGACGGTGCACGATGCCCTGGCGTTCCGGCACCCCTGAGGTGGTGATCCGGTAGCCGGCCGCGGCCAGCCCACCCAGCACGGTGGGCCCGCTCCAGCCCACCGACGCATGCGCGGCCACCCCGGCGGGCTTGTCGACGGCAACGATGTCGGCGTCGGAGTACAGGATCGTCATGCCCTCGACCTCGGCCGGGGTGTTCTCCAGCGGGGGCGGGGCCTCGGGCAGCCGCACCTGCAGCCACGCACCGGCGGCCAGCCGATCGGACTTGCCCACCGGTGATCCGTCCAATTCGACGTCACCGTTCTCGGCCAGGGTCGCGACCACGGTCCGTGACAGGCCCAACAGTCGGGCCAGTCCGGCGTCGACCCGCATGCCGGCCAGCCCCTCCGGGACCGGCATGGATCGTTCCGTCACAGCCGCATCAGGATTGCTCGCCGTCGCCGGCCGCGCTCACTTGGCGCGGCTCCTCAGCGTCGCTGCGCTCCGCATCGTCGTCCGCGCGGTTCACCTGGCGCCGCCCGACGGTGTCGAAGTCGAAGCCGAACACCGACAGCCCCACCAGCAGGATCGCACCGCCCACCACCGCGGGGTCCGCGACGTTGAACACCGGCCACCAGCCGATCGACAAGAAGTCGACGACGTGGCCCTGCAGGTGACCCGGCGCCCGGAAGAACCGGTCCACCAGGTTTCCCAGCGCCCCGCCGAGGATCATGCCGAGCCCCACCGCCCACCACGGCGACACCAGGCGACGCGACATCCAGATGATGCCGAGCACCACCGAGCTGGCGATCAGCGTCAACACCCAGGTGTAGCTGGTGGCCATCGAGAACGCGGCACCGGAGTTGCGGACCAGGGTCCAGGTCACGGTGTCGCCGATGATCGACACGGGCTGTCCGGGGGTGAGCATCTTCACCGCCAGCACCTTGGTGACGACGTCGGCCATCAGCACCACCGCGGCCACCGACAGCAGCAGTCTCAGCCGCCGGGGCGGTGCGGCCGGCTCCGATACCGGGTCAACCGCCGACTCGGTCGAGTCGGTTGTCTCGTCAGTCACGCCCCCATCATCCCTTAACCCGCGTGCGGCATGATCGCGGCATGGTGTCCAAGCGCCTCACGGTCATCGCCACCGGCGGAACCATCTCGTCGAGCACGGACGACCGCGGGGTGCTGCGCCCCTCCCGGCACGGCGCGGATCTGGTGGCCACCGCCAGCACTGCCGGCGGCGCCGATGTGACCGTGGTGGATCTGATGGCGCGGGACAGCTCGGAGCTGGGCCCGGCCGACTGGGACCGGATCCTCACCGCGGTGCGCGACGCCGTGGCCGGGGGCGCCGACGGGGTCGTGGTGATCCACGGCACCGACACCTGCGAAGAGACCGCGCTGTGGCTGGAACTCGGTTACACCGGGGACGCTCCTGTTGTGCTGACCGGGGCCCAGCGCGGTGCGGATGCGCCCGACGCTGACGGGCCGGGCAACCTGCGCGACGCCCTGGCCCTGACCGCCGACCCGGCGGCACAGGGGCTGGGGGTGCTGGTGTGCTTCGCCGGGCAGGTGCTGGCCGCACTGGGGCTGCACAAAGTGACCACCACCGACCTGACCGGTTTCGCCGGTCCGCGGCTGGGCACGGTGGCCGCCGGACACGTGCAGTTGGCCGACGACAAGATCCGCCCGCACCTGCACGCGGTCGGCACACCCCGGGTGGACGTCGTCGCGCTCTACGCCGGGGCGGATGCGGTCGCCCTGGACGCCTGCGTGGCCGCCGGTGCGCGCGGCGTGGTGCTGGAGGCGTTGGGTGGGGGCAATGCCGGGCCGGCGGTAATCGAGGGGGTGCGCCGACACTGCCGGCAGGGACTGGCGGTCGCGGTGTCCAGCCGGGTGCCCGGCGGTCGGGTGGGCCCGGACTACGGGCCGGGCCGTGCCCTGGTGGACGCCGGTGCGGTGATGGTGCCGCGGTTGCGGCCCCCGCAGGCCCGGGTCCTGCTGATGGCGGCGCTGGCGGCCGGGCAGCCGGTCGGCGACGTCTTCGGCCGGTGGGGCTGAGGCATGTCCCGAGTTCTCCCCTTCCTCGTGGCGGCCGTTCTCGGTGGCGCCGGCATCGCTCATGCCGAGCCGCCGCCCGGTGCAGACGCCGGCGATGGCTACCCGGTGGCCACCGGCCGGTACTCGTCGCCGAACGACTTCTACTGGGTGTTCTTCAAGACGCCCGACGGCCGCTCATGCGGTATTGGCCCCAACGGCGGGCCGATCGGCTGCGACGCGGTGCCCATGGATGCTCCCGCCGGGGCCAACCAGACCGTCATCGAAGCCGGTGGCGTGCCCGCGGCATACCGCCACACCGACGTCGCGTCCTTCACCCGAGACGTCGACGTGCTGCCCGAGGGCCATCGACTCGAGAACTGGGGCTCCAGCTGCGCCGTCGGCTACCAGGGCACGGTGACCTGCAAGGGCTACGGCCACCACGGATTCACCCTCTCCAGCGTCTACGGGGTGCTGTGGTGACTCGCCCTCAGGCGGGCTCCTCCGGGCTGGCGAGGTAGTCCGGCCAGTCCAGGCTGTCGACGGGGTCGGCCCGGCTGATCCCGGGTTCGTCGACCGGGAAGGTCCGGACCAGGCCCGGGCCCGAACTGCGGGTCTCGAATCGCACCGTCATCACGCCGTGGCCGGCCCCCTGCACCCAGCCATGCCCGAAATCGCCGTGGGAGACGTCGTCACCGACCCGCCACGACACCGCAGCCTGTCCTGACACCGGCCTCGAAACCGGCTCCGGCGACAGCGTTTCCGGGGAATCGGGTACCGACTCGCCGAACTCCAGATCCGGGAACAGCGACTCCTGGCGGACATCGGTCAGCCCGGAGAACCCCACCCCGAGCAGCCGGATGGGACCGACCTCCTGGGGATCGAGCAGCAGCCGGTCGGCCGCCGACGTGAGTACGCCGGCGTCGGTGGTGGCATAGGGCAGGGTGGCCGAGCGGGTCAGCACACTCATGTCGGCCTTCTTGAGCTTCACCGTCACGGTGCGGGCTCCGCGACCGTCGCGCAGCAGTCTGCGGTAGGCGTGTTCACCGATCGGGCCGATCTCGGCCCGCAGCTGCGCCAAGGTGGTCAGGTCGGTGGCGAACGTGGATTCGGCGCTGATCTGTTTGGCCTCGGCGCGTTCGGCGACCCGGCGGTCATCGATCCCCCGGGCCAGCCGGTGCAGAGCGGGGCCGACCGTGGCGCCCAGAATGTCGGCGACCTCGGAGTCGGTCAGCGCGGCGAACTGCCCGATCGTCGCGATGCCCAGCCGGTGCAACTTCTCCTCGGCGACCGGCCCGATCCCCCACAGCCGGCGTACCGGCAGGCCGTCCAGCAGCAGTCGTTCCTCGGCACGGCTGACCACCCGCACCCCGTCGGGCTTGGCCAGATCGGAAGCGATCTTGGCGATCTGCTTGCCCGACCCCGCCCCGACCGAGGCCACCAGGCCGGTCTCCTCCCGCACCCGGCGTCGCAAGTGTTCACAGAACCGCAGGACCTCATCCCGGCCGGCTCCGGCCAGCTCGGCCGGTTCACCGAACGCCTCGTCGAAGGACAGCTGCTCGACAACCGGAATCTCCGCTCGCACGGTCTCGAAGACCCGGCGGCTGGCCACCCCGTACACCGCCCCGCGGGGTGGCAACACCACCGCCGAAGCACCCACCAGCCGGCGCGCCTGGTGCATCGGCATCGCCGAGCGGGCGCCGAAGACCCGGGCCTCGTAGCTGGCCCCGGCCACCACGCCCCGGCCTCCCAGCCCGCCGACCAGCACCGGCCGGCCCCGCAGCGTCGGGCGGGTCAGTTGCTCAACCGAGGCGAAGAAGGCGTCCATGTCCAGGTGCAGGACCCAGCGGCCGTCCACGACGTACAGCCTATTGAGTGCGCCCCGTGTCGCCGGCATCGGGAAACTAGTGTCGGACCATGGCGATGAATCTGGTGCACCGGCTGTGCTGCAGTTCCCGGTACTGGGCCCGCAGCGTCGAGCGTGAACTCCTGCCGTGGGCGCTGGCAGACGTGGACCTCGGCGACAGCACCCTGGAGATCGGCCCGGGCTACGGGGCCAACATGAGGTGCCTGGTGGACATGACGCCCCGGCTGACTGCAGTCGAGATCGACCCACCGATGACGCGACGACTGCAGGAGAAGTACGGGGCACAGGCCCGCATCATCAACGGCGACGGTACCGATACCGGTCTGCCCGCAGACGAATTCAGTTCCGTGGTGTGTTTCACGATGCTGCATCACGTTCCGACTCCCGCATTGCAGGACCAACTGTTCGCCGAGGCCTTTCGCGTGCTCAGGCCCGGCGCGGTCTTTGCCGGCAGCGATGGCGTGCACTCAACGGTGTTCCGTGCGCTGCATTTCCGCGACACCTACAACCCGGTCTCTCCCGAGACATTGCCGGACCGGCTGCGCAGCAAAGGTTTCCGGGATGTGCACGTGGCCACCGCGTACGGCCGACAACGCTGGGTGGCCGTCAAGCCCTGACGGGAGCGCTACTTGGATCCGCCGCCGCCCTTTTGAAGTTGTTGTGGGCAATATGATTTCGCTGCGATCGCTGCGAACCTGGCCGCATCGGGGACACTGAGCGCCGGGTTGGCGTCAGTGATGTCGTTGAGCAGTTCCAGACCCGTCTCACCATTGGCGGCCAACCCGCAGACCGCTTCGGCGGCCGAAACGGCCTGGGCGGGGTCGGCGAAGGTTATGCCGATCTGCTGAAGCGATGCGACGAACTCCGCATTGTCGACCGCGCTCGCGACGACGCCGGGTTCGGCATGCCCAGGTGCGGCGACAGCGATGGCCGCGGTCGCGACAAGCGGAACGAACAACAGTTTCACACGGTCCTCCTTGGGAAGTCGACGTCGTTTCAGACGGCGCCGCGCTAGCCGAGCGCGGATTGCGATCCGGCCAGCGCGCCGTCCTCGTCATCGAGCACATGCACGGCATGGATCCCCGGCTTCAGCGACAACTTGGCCACCAGCTCGTCTAGCCCGGCCTGATCGACGTGCCAATGCTGCACCACATCCGGCGTCTGTTGCAGTTGCGCGATCACCTGATCGAGTGGGACCGGTGCGTCGCGGTCGTTGAGGTTGGTCGACACCACCCGGGCCGCCGGCGCGACCGTCCGGGTGGCCGGGGCGCCCAGCGCACCGCCGGCAGCGCTGCCCAGGGCGGCCGGCGCAAGCATGCCGGGCGCGGATCCCGCCGCCGGGGCCGCAGCCAGGGCGCTCTGGGGCACCGAGGTGGAGGCCAGCTGGATCGCCGAGGTCGCACTGGCCCAGTTCGGCGGAACCGAGAGCGCTCCCACCCGCATCGCGCTGCCCGCAGCGGCCCCCGCAGCCGAGTGCAGACCCGCGCCCGCTGTCAGTCCGGAACTGGTCAGACCGCCGCCGAGCGCAGATTTCGGGATTGCCACCACCGGCGCCTTGTAGATGCTCCGGAACTGGCTGATACCCAGGTTCGTCGTGCCATGGGTCGCGTTGACCCACGCGGTCTGACCAATGACGCCGTTGGCCGCTCCGAGGTGGGTCTCCCACAACGATGTCGCCGCGGGGCTGCCCGTGATGCCGTCGATGAGGCTCCGCCACCCGTCGTTGTAACCCGAGGTGAGTGAATTGATCTGCCGCAGGATCTCCTGCAGGACCTCGTGCGGAGTCGAGGCGGCCGCGAGCTGGGCAGCCCCCGCCTCCGCGCTCCCCGCATCGCCGCCGCTGGTGGTCTGCGGCGCCGCGGTGAACGTGGTCAGATCGGCCGCCGCCGCCGACGAGCCGGCATAGCCGAGCATCGCGGCGACATCCTGCGCCCACATTCGGCCGTATTCCGCTTCGACCGCTGCGATCGCGGTGCTGTTCTGCCCCAGGATGTTCGTCGACACCAATGCGGCCAGTTGACTGCGGTTGGCGGCGATCGCCGGGGGCGGCACGATTCCCGCAAAGGCCGACTCATAGGCGCTGGCTGCGGCGCTCGCCTGGGCGGCGGTCTGTTCGGCTTGCGTGGCCGTGGTCGACAGCCAGCTCACATACGGAGCGGCAGCGGCCGCCATGGCCGCCGCTGCCGGCCCCTGCCAACCGCCGCTGAGCCCCGCGAGCGCCGCCTCGTAGGAGGATGCGGCGGAATGCAGTTCGGTCGCCAGGCCCGACCATGCCGCCGCGGCGGCGAGCAGCGGGTCAGCGCCCGGCCCCGAATACATCTGCCCGGAGATGACCTCCGGGGGTTGCGCGGCGAAACTCTGAAAAACCATGAACGCGACCTGCTTTCCGCTACTTCGCGATCGGAGGGATGACGATGACGGTGGCCGTCGTGGCGATATCCGGGCCGGTCTGGGGATTCGTGACGTGGCTGATGGCACTGATGGCGCGGGTGGTGGTGGCGCCCGCGGCCTGACGCACCGGGGTGCCCAGGGCGCGCCCGGCCAGGCTGGACAGGGCCATCTGGCCGGCCAGCACACCCTCGCCGTTCGCGGCCAGGGCCGGTGCGGCCTCGAGCACGCCGGCCTGCAACGCCACGGCGGCGGTCTTGGCCGCAGGAACAGCGGCCGCCCAGTTCGCCGGCACCGACAGCCGTCCGACCAGACCGGCTCGGCCGAGCACCCCCGACGCCGCCGCCGGAACGGTGTGCGAACCGCTGAGCAGGGGGCTGGCCAGCAGCGGCGCCAAGGCGCCCACGATCGGCTTCGGGTTGAGTGTGGTTCCCAGGTTTCCCAGCGCCATCGCCACAGCCGGGATGCTGATGGCCATCTGATAGGCGCTCCGCAGCGAGTTGGTGAGGTTGAGACCGTAGGGTCCGTTCGCGGTGCTGATGATATTGGTGAGGGTCTTCAGGATGGCCTGGTAGTCGTCCAGGACAACGCCGGCCGCATCCTGCAGCGCGTTGGTGCCCGCCGCCGACTGACTGACCTGTCCGCCGGCATTCGTGGTCTCCGGTGCGGCGCTGAAGGGCTCCAACTGGCTGGCCGCCGCCGACGAGCCGGCGTAGGTGTACATCGCGGCCGCGTCCTGCGCCCACATCTCGGCGTACTGCGCTTCGGTCGCCGCGATCGCCGGAGCGTTCTGCCCCAGCAGGTTGGTCGCGACCAGCGACGCCAGCAGGGCGCGGTTGGCGGCGATCACCGGTGGCGGCACGGTGGCGGCGAAGGCCGCCTCGTAGGCACCGGCCGCAGCGGCGGCCTTGAGCGCGGTCTCCTCGGCGCCCACCGCGGTGGCCTTCATCCACGCCGCGTACGGCGCTGCCGCTGCCGCCATCGAGGCCGCCGAGGGGCCCTGCCAGGCCGAGTCCGCCAGTTCGGTGATCACCGCGTCATACGACGTCGCCGTGTAGTGCAATTCCGTCGCCATCGCCGCCCAGTTCGCGGCGGCGGCCAACAACGGCGCCGCGCCGGGACCCGAATACATCCGCGCGGAGTTGACTTCCGGCGGTAGTGCCCCGAAATCCATGAGTACCCCCTTCGGGCCGTGTCATGAACCGACCCACCCGGCTTACCTGGGAACTCGCTGGTAAGCCGGGTGGGTCAGCACCAGCCGCGCACTGCGGCTCGTATGAACTGGAGGTTAATCGGCGGCCAACAGCTGTCGACTCGGCGGCCTCGGCGGCACAGGCGTTGCGCCGACGCCTCGGCCGTCGCGGACACGGCCGCGTGACTGCCGCCGGTTAGTTTTCACCACCGCAAACTGGGGAAATGCCGCGATGCGGCGGCTGCCGCCGGAGGGTGCGGGCGCTGTCCGCCGGCCATCGCGGTCATAAGAATCTGGCCGCGAGAAAGTCGGCCCAGCCCAGGGCTTCGGTTATCCGGCGGGTGACCGGTCAGACCTTGGCGATCGACACCCGCACACCGTCCCCGATTTCCACCGGATCGGCCGGGTCGCCGAATTCGAAACTGGTCGCCAGGATTTCTCCGGCGATCAGCCCGGCATGGGCCTGTGCCCAGTCCCGCCGTCCTGCCGGCACCGCCATCACCACGCTGATCCGGTCTGATATCTCCAGGCCGGTGTTCTTGCGCAGCTCCTGCAGCTCCCGGATCCGGTCCTTGGCCCAGCCCTCGGCCTCCAGCTCAGGGGTCACGGCGCTGTCGAGCACCACCAGGCCGGCGCCCTCGGGCAGCGCCACGGTGTACTCCGGGTCGGCGGCCACCAGCTTGGAGGTGTATTCGCCCTCGAGCAACACCACCGGCCCGGCGCTCAGGGTGCCGTCCGGGTTGACGACGCCGTCGCCCGCTTTGACCGCCTTGATCGCGGTCTGTACGTCCTTGCCCAGCCGGGGGCCGGCCACCTTGGCGTTGACCGCCAGGTCGAACCGCCCGTAGCCGGCGATGTCGTCGGTCAGCTCGACGGCCTTGACGTTGAGCTCGTCGGCGATCAGGTAGGTAAAGGGTGCCAGCCGCTGCGGTTCGTCGACGGCGACGGTGAGTTTGGGCAGCGGCAACCGGACCCGCAGCTGGTGCGCCTTGCGCACCGACGACGCCGCCGAACAGACCTCGCGGACCTGATCCATCGCCGCCACCAGTTCGGTATCGGCGGGCAGATCGGCGGTCTCGGGCCAGTCGGTCAGGTGCACCGAGCGTTCCCCGGTGACCCCGCGCCAGATCACCTCGGTGGTCAGCGGCAGCAGTGGCGCGGCCAGTCGCGCGGTGACCTCCAGCACGGTGTGCAGGGTGTCGATCGCGTCGGCGTCCTCGTCCCAGAACCGCTGCCGGGACCGGCGCACGTACCAGTTGGTCAGCGCCTCGGTGAACTGTCGCAATTGCTCGCAGGCACCGGAGATGTCACACACGTCCAGCGCCGCGGTCAGGTCGTCGCGCAGCGACGCCAGCTTGGCCAGGATGTAGCGGTCCAGTACGTGCTGCGAATCGGTGCGCCAGACACCGGGTTTCGGGGCGTACAGCGTCAGGAAGGTGTAGGCGTTCGTCAGCGGCAGCATCACCTGGCGTACGCCCTCGCGGATGCCCGCCTCGGTGACGATCAGGTTTCCGCCGCGCAGGATCGGCGAGGCCATCAGGAACCAGCGCATGGCGTCGGAGCCGTCGCGGTCGAACACTTCGCTGACGTCCGGGTAGTTGCGCAGCGACTTGCTCATCTTCTGCCCGTCGCTGCCCAGCACGATGCCATGCGCCACACAGGTTTTGAATGCCGGACGGTCGAACAGCGCAGTCGCCAGCACATGCATCATGTAGAACCAGCCGCGGGTCTGGCCGATGTATTCGACGATGAAATCGCCCGGGTAATGGGCAGCCTGCCCCCCGCCGCCGTCGAACCACTCGGCGTTCTCGAAGGGGTAATGCACCTGGGCATAGGGCATCGAGCCCGAGTCGAACCACACGTCCAGCACGTCGGGGATGCGCCGCATCGTCGAACGACCGGTCGGGTCGTCGGGATTGGGGCGGGTCAGCTCGTCGATGTAGGGGCGGTGCAGGTTGTCCGGCCGCACCCCGAAGTCGCGTTCCAGCTCATCCAGGCTGCCGTACACATCGACCCGCGGGTAGGCCGGGTCGTCCGACTTCCACACCGGAATCGGGGTGCCCCAGTAGCGGTTTCGCGAGATCGACCAGTCCCGGGCGCCGCGCAGCCAGTTTCCGAAGATCCCGTCCTTGATGTGCTCGGGATACCAGGTGATCTGCTCGTTGAGTTCGACCATCCGGTCCCGGAATTCGGTGACGCGGACGAACCACGACGACACCGCCTTGTAGATCAGCGGGTTGCGGCAGCGCCAGCAGTGCGGGTACGGGTGCTCGTAGGTTTCGTGGCGCACCAGCACCGCACCGTTGGCCGCGGCCGGACCGGTGCCGTTCTTGAGGTCGGCGATGATCGCCTTGTTGGCGTCGAAGACGTGCTGACCGGCATAGTCCGGGACGGTCGCGTCGAAGCGCCCCTTGGCGTCCACCGGAGTGACCGGGGTGATGCCGGCCGGGTCGGTGGTGTTCTTGTCGTCCTCGCCGTAGGCGGGTGCCAGGTGCACGATGCCCGTGCCGTCGTCGGTGGAGACGAAGTCGGCGGCGAGCACTCGGAAGGCGCCCGGTGAGTCCATGAAGTACGGGAAGGGCGGCAGATAACCCAAGCCGAGCAGCTCCGAGCCGCGGTAGCTGCCCAGCACCTGTGGTTCGTCGCCCTCGCTCAGGCCGAGCTCGCGAGCGTAGGCGCCCAGCCGCGCCTCGGCCAGCAGGTAGCGCCGCTCCCCCGCCGCAACCTGCACGTAGGTCACCTCGGGGTTGACCGCGACCGCCTGGTTGGACGGCAACGTCCACGGCGTGGTGGTCCACACCAGTAGGTGAGCACCGGCCAGCGAGCCGTCCGGACCGGCGTCGGCGATCCGGAATCCGACGGTCAGCGCCGGGTCCTGCCGGCTCTGGTAGACGTCGTCGTCCATGCGCAGCTCGTGGTTGGACAGGGGCGTTTCGTCGCGCCAGCAGTACGGCAGCACCCGGTAGCCCTCGTAGGCCAGGCCCTTGTCCCACAGTTGCTTGAACGCCCACAGCACCGATTCCATGAACGGCAGGTCGAGGGTCTTGTAGTCGTTGTCGAAATCCACCCAGCGCGCCTGCCGGGTGACATAGGCCTGCCATTCGGATGTGTAGCGCAGCACCGAATCCCGGCAGGCCTCGTTGAAGGCGGCAATGCCCATCGCGTCGATCTGCGACTTGTCGGTGATACCGAGCTGGCGTTCCACCTCCAGTTCGGCGGGCAGCCCGTGGGTGTCCCAGCCGAACCGGCGTTCCACCTTGTATCCGCGCATGGTGCGGTAGCGCGGCACGATGTCCTTGACGTAGCCGGTCAGCAGATGACCGTAGTGGGGCAGCCCGTTGGCGAACGGCGGCCCGTCGTAGAACACGTACTCTGGCGAGCCGTCGCGGCGGGCGATGCTGGCCCGGAAAGTGTCGTCGGCGGCCCAGTAGTCGAGGACCTCGGCTTCGGCCGCCGGGAAGTCGGGGGCGCCGGCGGCCGGCTTCGGATAGCTGCGTTCGCTCACGTGTGTCGTCTCCCAAGGACCCAGCCCGGGGACGACGCCGCGCGGTTGCGCGAGCGCCGCGGTACCACCCCGCTTGCCGCACCCGCCGTGGGGCGCGACCGCTCGATGTAGGGCTGTGACGGGCCGTCCCGTTCGGGTCTACTGAGCCGGTCCGTTGCGCGGGCCGGGCTGTTCTTCCGAAGGCTCCCCGGTGATGGCCGGATCGATGCCGTTGGCCGAAATTCTAAAGCCTCCAACGACCGCGCACACCGGCAGGGCCGTCAACGCTCAGGGACGCTCAGGCCGTGGCTTTTGCGCACATCCAGCCGTCGGGCATCCGGCCGGTGGCGAGGAACTCGGCCAGCTCTGCGGCTTTCTCCGGCGCCAGGCCGGTGTCGGCAACCGGGTAGATCACCGGCTCCTCCACCTGGTTGTGGTCGGCCAGCAGGGCCAGCAGTCGTCGGCAGACGCCGCGCAGGGTGTCGTGGTCGGCCCCCGCGCCGGCCAGGTCGTCGAGTGCGCTCATGGTGCGCCAGATCTCGCCGTGGCCCAGGATCATCCCGAACACCGCCATCATCTGGGCGCCCTGGCTGATCGGCGGAAACAGCAGTTGCTCCTCCAGGTAGATGTGGCGCCGCAGCACGGCCAGGGTCGTCCGGAGGGCATCGGCGTCAACGCTGCCGCCGTCCAGCTTCTCCAGGAAGGCCCCGATCCCGGCCGCGACCTGCCGATGTTCGCGTTCGAGCGCCCTCGACAGCGAACCCTCCGAGGTGGGCGCTACGGTGCGATCTGCGATGCTCATCCGGCCGACTCCTTCACCCCCTGCGGGCACCGGCTGACGCCGGCCAGGAGCCCGCACATTTTTTACAAGTAAGACTTGTTTAAAGTTAACCCATGGGTGGCGGGCTGACCAGAGCGGGTCAGCGCTCGGTCTCTTCCTCCGGCGGCTGGATCGCGGCGAGCACCTCGGTGGGCCGGTCGTCCACCGGCTTCGCGGGTCGCGTGGACAACTCGGGGAACGCCGTGGCGACCATATCCTCGAAGGTTCGGTCATGCTCGCGACCCGATCCTGTTGGCGCGGAAACGATCTCATCGGCGGCTTTGGCGGCTTTGGCGGCTTTGGCGTCCGCGGTGACCGATGCGGCGACCCGCGGCGCACGCGCCGGGTGCTCCCGCACATTCAGCGGCCACCAGAACCATCGGCCCAGCAGCGCCGCCATCGACGGCATCATGAACGAGCGCACCACCAGGGTGTCGAACAGCAGGCCGAGCCCGATCGTGGTGCCGACCTGGCCTACCACTCGCAGATCGCTGACCAGCATGGACGCCATGGTGAAGGCGAACACCAGCCCGGCTGCGGTGACGACCTTGCCGGTGCCGCCCATGGTCCGGATGATGCCGGTCTTCAGCCCGGCGCCCATCTCCTCCTTGAACCGGGCGACCAGCAGCAGGTTGTAGTCACAGCCCACCGCCAGCAGGATGATCACCGACATCACCAGAACCAGCCAGTGCAGGTGGATGCCGAAGATGTACTGCCACAACAGCACCGAGAGGCCGAACGACGCCCCCAGCGATGCCAGCACCGTTCCGACGATCACCACCGAGGCGATGAAGCTGCGGGTGATCAGCAACATGATAATGAAAATGATTGCCAGCGAAGTGATTCCAGCAATCAGCAGGTCGTAGTTCGCGGTTCCCTGCAGGTCGTTGAACAGCGCGGCGGTGCCGGCCACGTAGACCTTGGCACCGGACAGCGGTGTGCCCTTGAGGGATTCGGCCGCGGCCTTCTTGATCAGGTTCACCCGGGCCATACCCTCCGGAGTCGCCGGGTAGCCGTCGTGGGTGACGAAGAAGCGCGCCGCCTGCCCGTCCGGTGACAGGAACAGTTGGACCACGCGTTTGAAGTCCGGGTTGTCGAAGGCCTCCCGGGGCAGGTAGAACGAGTCGTCGCTCTTCGCCGCGTCGAAGTCCTGACCCATGGCGGCCGAGTCCCCGCCGACCTCCTCGACCTGCGCCATCATCCCGGACATGGTGCTGTGCAGCGTCAGCATCATGGTCTGCATGCTGCGCATGGCGGCAATCTGCGCCGGCATCATCTCCAGCAGCTGCGGCGTCACCACGTCGATGTTGTTCATGTCGGGCGCCAGCTCGTTGAGCTTCTCGGTGAGCAGGGTGGTGCTGTCCATCGACGCATACGCGGCCCGCAGCGACAGACAGGTGGTGTCGCCGCGGCAGTCCTGCCCATCGACGGATTCACGCACCGCTTTGGAGTTCTCGTTCAGATCGGCCATGTGGCCGCGCACCTGCTTAGCCAGTTCCATGGCCTCGTCCGAGACACCCGCCGCGTGGTGGGTGTTGGCGGCCATCTGCTGCATCAACCCGTACATGCGCTGCAGCGAGGTGATGGTGCCCTCGAGATCGTCGGCCTGCTTGCGCATGTCGGCCACCCGGGCTTTGACGAAGTCCAGGTTCTGCATCTGCCCGGCGTTCTGCATGCTGAGCAGGAACGGGATCGAGGTGTGCCCGAGCGGGGTGCCCTCGGGCCGGGTGACACCCTGCACCATGGCGACGCCCTCGACCGCGAAGATGCTCTTGGCCAGCTTGTTGAGCACCAGGAAGTCCGCGGAGTTGCGCATGTCGTGATCGGATTCGATCAGCACCACTTCGGGCAGCAACCGCGATTCCGGGAAGTGCCGCGCCGCGGCCGCCCAGCCGAGATTGGCCGGGGTGTCCTGCGGGATGAACGACGGGTCCTTGTAGCTCACCTTGTAGCCGGGCAGAGCGAGCAGGCCGATGAGCGCGACCGCGCAGGCGGCCACGAAGATCGGCCCGGGCCAGCGCACGATCGCCGTGCCCACCCTGCGCCAGCCGCGGTCGGACATCTTGCGGCGGGGTTCGAGCATGCCGTGGCGCGTGGCGACGGCCAGGACCGCCGGGACCAGCGTCAGCGCGATGGCGACGGCGACGAGCATGCCGACCGCGCACGGGGCGCCCATGGTCTGGAACACCGGCAATCGGGTGAAACTCAAGCAGTAGGTGGCGCCGGCGATGGTCAGACCCGATGCCAGCACCACGTGGGCGACCCCGCGGTAGGTGGTGAAGTAGGCCGTCTCCGGGTCCTCGCCGGCGTGCCGGGCCTCGTGGTACCGGCCGATGAAGAAGATGCCGTAGTCGGTGCCGGCGGCGATCGCCAACGTCACCAGGATGTTGATCGCGAACGTGGACAGCCCGATCAGCTCACTGTGCCCCAGGAACGCGACGATTCCGCGCGCGGCGGCCAGCTCGATACCGACCACGGCCAACAGCAGCGCGACGGTGCCGATCGAGCGATAGAGCAGCAACAGCATCAGCGAGATCACCGAGACGGTGGCCACCAGGATCTTGAGCACCGCCCGGTCGCCGCTGGTGTTCATGTCGGTGACCATCGGCGCCGGGCCGGTGACGTAGGCCCGCACCCCCGGCGGCGCGGGTGTGCGCTCGACGACGTCGCGCACCGCCTCGACGGAATCGTTGGCCAGCGCCTCGCCCTGGTTTCCGGCGAGGTTCAGCTGAACCAGTGCCGCCTTGCCGTCAGAACTCTGGGCGCCGCCCGCGGTGAGCGGGTCGCCCCAGAAGTCCTGGATGTGCTGGACGTGCTTGGTGTCGGCGTTGAGCTGGGCGATCAGCTCGTTGTAGTAGTGGTGGGCGGCGTCGCCGAGGGGTTCATCGCCTTCGATGACGATCATCGCCGCGCTGTCGGTGTTGGATTCCTGGAAGACGTGCCCCAGCCGCGCCATCGCCTGAATCGACGGTGCGTCCTTGGCGCTCAACGACACCGGGTGTTCCTTGGCGACCTGCTCCAGCGGTGGGACCGCGATGCTGACCAACGCCGTGAGCGCCACCCAGCCGAGAATGATCGGCCAGGCGAACCGGCGGACCAGGGCTGCCGCGGACGGCCGGCTACGGCTCAGGTGGTGCGTATTCGTCACTTTCCCAAGCCCCTCACCCGATGTTCTGCCCAAACGGTCACTGTAACCCCCCAGTTCGCCGACCGCTGCCTGGAGAAGTTACCCGAACGAGTAGTCCGACAGCGGGAAGTTGTCCTGCTCTTTGACAGCACTGCGCACCGAGGTCGGCCGGAAAAGCGGAGCCTCCCCGGTGTTGTGGTTGAACCAATAGGAATTCGAGGTCGCGCAGTTGCCGAGGTGGAACACCGAGCTGTCCAGCAGGCCCATCATCCGCTCGTAGAACCGCGTGTTGGCCTCTTCGGTGACCTCGAAGGTATGCGCCTGGCGCCGCTGCACTTCGCCGAGCAACCGGTTCATGTGCCGCATCTGGTATTCGACGGTGTTGAACCAGGACAGCCCCACCCAGGCGAACGGGCTGGACATGTTGATGAAGTTCGGGAACGCCGGGGCTGTCATGCCCTGGTAGGCCTGGAAGCGGGTCTCGCGCCACCACTTGCCCAGGTTGCGACCGCCCCGACCGATCACCTCGATCGCCGGCAGGTTGCCCTCCCACACGTCGTAACCGGTTGCCAGCACCAGGGTGTCGATCTCGCGCTTGGTGCCGTCGCAGGACACGATGCCGTCCGGTTCGATCCGCTCGATGCCTTCGGTGTCCAGGTGCACGTGCGGCTTGGTGAACGTCGGGTAGTAGTCATTGGAGATCGACGGGCGCTTGCAGCCGAAGTCGAAATCGGGGCGCATCTTGCGAGCGAGCTCGCGGTCCCGCACCGAGAACAGCCGATGCATTGCCGATTGGGCCGCCATCGCCTTGTTGACGAACTTGAAACGCCGGTAGCGCCACATCGTCAGGACCATCATGAAGTCCGTGGTGTTGTCGGTCAGCCACCGCACGATGCGCTGGGTGAACGGCACCCGGGCAAACATCCGTTGCACCACCGGCGGGAACACCACGTCGGATTTGGGCGTCACCAGGATCGGCGTGCGCTGATACACCGTCAGCTCGGCGACCTCTTTGGCCAGCTCGGGGATGACCTGGATCCCGGTGGATCCGGTACCGATGACCCCCGCACGACGCCCCGCCATCGAGTACTCGTGATCCCAGGCGGCGGTGTGGATGATTTTCCCGGCGAAGGTGTCGATGCCCGGGATGTCCGGAATCTTCGGCTGGCACAGGAAGCCGGTGGCAACGATGAGGAACTGCGCCGTCAGCGTCTCGCCGCCGGCCAGCGCCACCCGCCACACCTTGGCGTCCTCGTCCCATTGGGCGCCGTCGACGCTGGTGTTGAAGCGCATGAAGCGTTCGACGTCGTATTTGGCGGCGACATGCTCGGCATAGGCCTGCACCTCGCTGCCGGGAGCGAACAGCCGAGACCAGTACGGGTTCGGCTCGAACCAGTAGGAATAGGTGGTCGAAGGCTGGTCGACGGAAAGACCCGGGTAGTGATTGACCCGCCACGTTCCACCAAGACCGTCCAGGCGGTCAACGATCAGGATGTTTTCGTAGCCCAGCCGGTTGAGTTGGATCGCCGCGCCGATTCCACCGAAGCCCGCGCCCACGATGACGGCGTCGTAGTGCAGGCACTTCTGGGTCCCCATAAGAAGAACACGCTACCGCAACGCCGCAATATATCGCTGTACGTGCAGGTCAGCCCAACGCTGACCGTTCGGCCTCCGGCAGGTAAAGTAACGGACGCTGCACGGTCGCAAGATGATGCCAATCACACCACAGCGGCGTGGCGAGCCTTAGTATTTTGCCAATGTTGGCGCTAGGCTTCGCCCGGTCGCACATTTCTTGAAGCGCACGGTCGAAGGGATGCGGGAAGGATGCTCGGTATGCCGACGTGGTTGGTATGCGGCTGGGTGGTGGGCCTGCTGACTGCGGGACTCGCGCTCACCGCGATCCGCACAATCGCTCGGTATCGACGCAATATGGACGTCAGCGATGACCCGCAGTACGCCGCGGCCCTGAAGAACCTGTCGGAAAGCTCGGTGCGACGCCGCTTCGACCCATTCATCGACATCGACTGGGATGCCCCCGAGTACGCCATCACCCCGAATGACCCGCGATGGGTGATGGCCGACGGCCCCTTCGCCTACTCCCCCTGGTATCGCAGCCAGCCGCTGGACAAGCAGATCGCCATGGGGATGTGGAGGCAGGCCAACATCGCCAAGGTCTCCATGCAGTTCGAGAGCATGTTGATCCGCGGACTGGTCCAGTACGCGTCCTGGGTGCCCAACGGCTCCCCCGAACATCGCTACTGCATGCACGAGTCCATCGAAGAGTGCAACCACGTCCTGATGTTCCAGGAGCTGGTGAACCGTATCGGGTTCGATGTTCCAGGCATGCCGTGGTGGATGCGTCGGCTCTCACCGGTGATGCCGCTGTACGCCGGCCCGTTCCCCAACACGTTCTTCTTCGGCGTGCTGGCCGGCGAGGTTCCGGTGGACGTCATGCAGACCAACGCGCTGCGCGGCTCGGCCCAGACGCATCCCGTCGTAGCGAAGGTGATGGCCATCCACATCGCCGAGGAGGCGCGGCACATCTCATTCGCCGACGCCTACCTGCGCAGGCGTGTCCCGAACGTGTGGTGGCTCAACCGGATGTGGATGTCGCTGTACGTGCCGGTCGTCATGCGGGTGATGGCCAAGCCGATGGTGCTGCCGCCGCGCGCCTTCTTCCGCCGCTTCGATGTGCCGCGTTCGGTACGCAGGCAGCTGCTGACCGGATCCCCCGAGACCCGACAGATGATGCAGGACACCTTCGCCGATATCCGGATGCTCTGCACCGATATCGGCCTGATGACCCCCGTCGGACGCCTGATGTGGCGCATCTGCCGAATCGACGGATCCCCATCGCGGTACCGCGGTGAGCCGCAGCGCTCGCGGGTGCCGGGCCAAGTCACCGGCGTCTGAGGCAGCCTCTGCGCTGTGCCATACTTTCGGTATGGTGCGTTCCCCATCTGAGACCTTGGAAAAAGTCGGCGCCGATCTGGTTTACCGCATCTCGGCGATGCCGCTGTACAAGAAGGCCTTCAAATACTGGTACCCGTTCATGACCAAGCGGATGGGGCACGACGACGTCGTCTTCCTCAACTGGGGTTACGAGGAGGATCCGCCGCTGGGTATCAAGCTCGACGAGGCCGACGAGGCCGACCGCTACTCGATCCAGCTCTACCACCAGACCGCCACCCAGATCGACCTGGCCGGCAAGAAGGTGCTGGAGGTCAGCTCCGGCCACGGCGGCGGCGCCTCCTTCCTGGCCCGCACCCTCAAACCCGCCTCCTACACCGGCTTGGACTTCAATCCGGACGGCGTGGCCTTCTGCCAGAAGCGCCACCAGGTGCCCGGCTTGGACTTCGTGCAGGGTGATGCGCTGAACCTGCCGTTCCCGGACAATTCGTTCGATGCGGTGGTCAACGTCGAGGCCTCCCACATCTACCCCGACTTCGCGCAGTTCGTACGCGAGGTGGGACGGGTGCTGCGCCCGGGCGGGCATTTCCTGCACACCGACTTCCGCGCCAAGGAGGACATCGAGTCCTGGCAGCAGACCCTGGCCACCCCGCCGCTGCGGCTGGTCAACGAGCGCGACATCAGCCGCGAGGTCGTTCGCGGCCTGGCGGCGAACTCGCCGCGCTCCAACGAGCTGATCAACGAACGGATGCCGTTCTTCCTGCGCCGCTTCGCCCGGGAGTTCGCCGTGGTCGAGGGGTCGCTGTTCTACCGCGACCTGGACCGCGGTGAGATCACCTACCGCATTTTCGACCTCGTCAAGGACTAAGGACACCACGTCGAAGCGCCGGAGCGAGCCGGGACTCAACCCCGGAGCTCCGGCGCTTCTTTGGTGACCGACGTCCCTTCAGACGACGACGGCAACCGGGTTAGGGTGACGGGCGGTGGCCAGTCGCGGGCCAATCGTGCTCAAACCTGACGATCGAGGGGGCTTGCCAGATGGGCCAGAAGGAACTGACGCGTCGGCTTCGTTTTCGCGCCAGCCTGCTCAAGATCGGCACCGACGGGCTGGTCGGGGTGCTCCGCGACCGAGCGACCGCCTACCGGTACGCCCTCACCGGGCGTGAAACCGCGCCACTGACCGATTTCGACCCGTTCGCTCCCGAGACGATGCGTGACCCCTATCCGGCATATCGGACACTGTTCAGCGGTCCGAAGGTCTGGTACAGCCGCAAACGTGGCATCTGGATCATTCCGGGCTACGACGAGGTCCGGCAGGCGTTGCGTGACGACGGCGCGTTGTCCTCGGCGGAGAGCCAGGCCCGCTTCCGGGTCCACCTGCAGACGATGAATGCCACCGACCCGCCGGTGCACACCCGGCTGCGCCGCTCGGTCTCCCGGGCCTTCACGCCCCGCGCGATGAAGTCGTGGGAGATCAACATCAACCGCGTCGCCGACGAGCTCGTGGACGCGATGATCAAGCGCGGCCGCGTCGAGATCGTGGCCGACCTGGCCAAGCCCCTGCCCAACCGGCTGATCACGATGATGCTGGCGATTCCGCAGGAGGACCGCCACCAGTTCCTGGAGTGGGCGGACACCATCAATGAGGCCGCCTTCGCGCCGCTGAATCTGCGCGGCATGGCGCTGAACATGCGTTCCAGTCAGGCCGTCGCCGCCATGCACCGCAGCCTCGACCCGATGATCAGAACGCGTCGCGCCGCCACCGGCGATGACCTGATCTCGATGCTGGCGGCTCCCAGCGGTGAGGACACGCTCTCCGACGACGAGGTGTTCTGGACCGCGTCGATGCTGGTCGGCGCCGGCAGCGAGACCACGATGAATCTGATCTCGGGCCTGTTCCTGACGCTGGCACAGCGCCCGGACGTATACGCGCGGCTGCGCGAGCACCCCGAGCTCATTCCCGCCGCCATCGAAGAGCAGTTGCGCTTCGTCTCCCCGGTCCAGGGGTTCTACCGGACCGCGACCCGCGACTATCAGGTCGGCGACCACACCATCCCGGCCGGTGCGCGGGTGCTGGTGCTCTACGCGGCGGCCAACCGCGATCCACGGCACTACCCGGATCCGGACACGTTCGATCTGGACCGCAATCCGACCGACCACCTCGCGTTCGGCGGCGGCGCGCACTACTGCCTGGGCACACACCTGACCCGCATCGAAGTCAGCCGGGTGCTGACGCAGTTGATCCCCCGGGTCAAGGAGATCCGGCTGGACGGGGAGCACCGCCATATGGTCAACGCGACGATGCGCGGCCTGGAGCACCTGCCCGTCGAACTGGTGCTCGCCGACGATGAGGCGAGCCAGGCCGCGGCGCAGTCCGGGTCCACCGGCACCCGATGAGCGCCGAGCCGGTTGCGCTGGTCACCGGGGCGACGAGTGGGATCGGTGAGGCGACCGCCGATCGGCTGCAGGCCGCCGGTTATCGCGTCTTCGCGGTCGGCCGCAACCCCGAGGCGCTGCAACGCCTGCAGGCGCGCGGCCTGACCGCCCGCGCCCTGGATGTCACCGACGAGGCGGCGGTGCAGCGCCTCATCGCGGAGATCGAAGCCGACCACTCTCGCGTCGACGTGCTGGTCAACAGCGCGGGGTTCCCGCTGACGTGTCCGCTCGAACAGCTGGCGCTGGCTGACCTGCGCAGCCTTTTTGAGACCAATGTGGTTGCAGCGCTTCACTTATCGCAGGCGGTGCTGCCGGGGATGCGCGAGCGCGGGACCGGCGTCATCGTCAACATCGGCAGCACCGGGGGCCGCTTCGCCAGCCCGGGAGCCGGCGGGTACCACGTGGTCAAGTACGGCATGGAGGCGCTGTCGTTGTCGCTGCGCGCCGAGGTGGCACCGTTCGGGGTGCGGGTGGTGCTGCTCGACCCGACCGCGGTGCACACCCCGTTCGTGACCTCGCAGCAGGAGGCACAGCCCTGCTACGCCGACGACGACCCCTACGGCGGCTTCAAACGCCGCTACGCCGACAACACCCGCGAGCTGACCGCCAAGCGCGGGGTGATGATCGAACCCGATGTGGTGGCCCGCGCCGTGGTGCGCGTGGTCCGGGCCCGCAACCCCCGGCCGCGGTATGTGGTCGGGCTCTCCGGCAAGGCCACCGTGCTCGCCCGGGCGCTGTTGACCGACCGCATGTGGGACCGAATCCTGATGCGCGGACTGCGCGACTGACGGCTTCGCGGGCCCCGACCCGGTCGCTGACCAGGCATACCGTCCGTGACATACTGCCCCGATGTCCACGATGAACCGCTTGATATTCAACCCGGTAGCCCATCGCGTGATGACGACGCCGCTCGTCTACCACCTGCTGTTCACCTCGTTCGTGACCAAGCGGTTCTCGACCCAGACCAAGATGCTCAGCGGTGACGACTGGTTGTTCCTCAACTACGGCTATGAAGAAGACCCGCCGATGGCGATACCGCTGGAGGCCTCCGACGAGGCCAACCGGTTCTTCATCCAGCAGTACCACCGCACGGCCGCCCAGGCGGACCTGGCCGGCAAGAAGGTGCTCGAGGTCAGCTGCGGCCACGGCGGCGGCGCGTCGTATGTGGCCCGCACCTTCAAGCCCGCCTCCTACACCGGTCTCGACCTCAACGAGACCGCGATCGAGTTCTGCCGGCAGCGCCACCAGCTGCCCGGAATGGACTTCGTGCAGGGCGATGCCGAGAACCTGCCTTTCGAGGACGGCTCATTCGACGTGGTGTTCCAAGTGGAGGCATCACACCTCTACCCGCACCCGGCACGCTTCTTCGACGGCGCGGCACGAGTGCTGGCCCCGGGTGGACACTTCCTCTACACCGATTTCCGCCGCCGCAGCGAGCTGGCCCGGTGGGATGCCGAGCTGGCCGACACCGGATTGCGGCTGGTGGCGCAAGAGGACATCAGCATGGACGTGCTGCGGGGCAACGAGAAGAACCTGGCCCGCAAACAGGACATGATCGCCCACCACGGCGGTCTGGCCCGTTTCGCCAGCGCAGCCACCGACTGGACCTTCAACGGAGCGCTGAAGAACGGCGAGTTCGTCTACCGGCTGTACCACTTCACCAAGGACTGACCAGCGGGCGCGACCAGCGCCGAGAAGCCTAGAGGCCGCGGGCGCCGAGCCAGTTGTGGATGCGCTCAGCCACCGCCTCCCAGCCCGGCTCGAGCATCATGTTGTGCCCCATGCCCGGGAAGAACTCTGCCTCGGTGCCGTAGGCACGAGCGGTGGCGCGCACCTCTTTGCGGGTGTGCGCGCCGTCCTCCTCAGCACCGAGCACCAGCAGCGGCGTCGTCACCCGCTTCGGGTGCGGCAGATTGAGCATCAGGCAGTCAACGCTGACCCGGGCGCTGTCCTCCTGAAGGCGCGCGGCGCATTCCAGCACGCTGTCCTCGGGAGTCGCCTCGGAGAAGAACTTCTCCCGGGCCAGTGCGGGCGTGTTGATGTAGGGCAGCGCCTTGCCGGTGACCGCCATCTTGATCGCGTGCCAGGGGTGGTTACGCAGCCAGCGCAGACTCGACCCGTAGTTGCCCTGCGGGGGAATTGACGCCATCAGGACCCCGGCCGGCGCCGGTGAGTCCTCGAGATACTTCTGCACGATCAACCCGCCCATCGAGTGACCGATCACGACCGGTGCCACCGGCAGCTCGTCGGCAACCGATCGGATGTCCTCGACGTAATCCTCAACGCTGCAGGTTCGCAACGGCTTGTCGGTGCTACTGGCGCCGTGCCCCCGGAAGCTGACCGCCAGCGCGCGATAACCGTGATCGGCGAAGTATCCGAGGAAATTCTCGTCCCAGCACCAGGCAGCATGCCAGGCGCCGTGGACGAACAGCAACGGAACCGGATGGGCCTCGCTGACGCAGCCCTTGTCGATCACCTCAAGCACGACACTGCTCCCCCTGTCCGGCGACCCGGCCTTCGCTGTTTTCGACGATAACCGGATCTTCTCCCGCCCGGTATTGCGTGTCGACAGCGGTGCGCGCCGCGCCAGCAACGGTAGCAGCGGACCATGTGGAACGACACAGCTGGCGACCACCAGCAGCCGGTTCGCCCAACCCGGCGTCACCCGCCCCTTCCCCGCGGTCAGGCCGTCGACGGCCGCCCGCGCGACCTGGTCCACCGGCTTCCACATGACCGCGGGCAGGGCCCGTTGGCGTTCCCCCGCAGTGAACCCGGCCGTGATGTCAATCGGGGTGTCCACCGGCCCCGGGCACAACACGGTGGCGGTGACGCCGGTGCCGTGCAATTCGCTGCGCAAGCTCTCGGTATAGGAGGCCACGAAGGCCTTGGCGGCACCGTAGCTGGCTTGGCCGGGCAGCGGGCTGAAGGCGGCGATCGAAGCCACGTTCAGCACTGCCCCCCTGCCGCGCGCCACCATGCCCGGTAAGAACCGGGTACACAGATCGACCACCGCGGCCACATCCACTTCGACCAGGTTGAGTTGGCGCTCCGGGTCCGCCTCCGCAACCAGCGCCACCGCGGTCACGCCGGCGTTGTTCACCAGCACGTCGGCCACCAAGCCCAGTTCGACGATCCGGCCGGGCAGCGCGGCTCGGTCGGCCGGATCGGCGAGATCCGTGGGCAGAACGTGCATGGGCGCCAGCCTCAACTCGCCCAGCTCGTCGGCCAATGCGTGCAGCCGATCCGCTCTGCGCGCCACCAGAACCAGCTGGTGGCCGCGTCGGGCGAACTCACGTGCCAGTGCCGCACCGATCCCCGACGACGCGCCGGTGATTATTGTCGCGGCCCTGGTGTCGCCCGGTGCCGGTACAGCCACACTGCTCACCCTATCTTCTGGCAAACCCTCACCTCGGCAGGCGCTGGGACGAGTTCCTGTGTACGCTTACGCGGACATGTGTGTGACTTAAATGGGGGAATTTCATGGCACGCTCCAGTTCGCGGTGGATGACGGCAGGCCTGTTGGCGGGGGGATGCGCCGGCCTGATGGGCATGACGTCGATGCTCGGTGCGGGGTTCGCCGCCGGTGCGGACACCCTGCTCATCATGGGATCGGCCTTTCAGCCGACGCCCCAGCCTTCATACATCGACCAGGTCATGGCCGATTTCCTCGATCCCCAGAACCCTTTTGTCGGGCAGCCGACGTTCCCCGGGTACACCCCGGTTCCCGTGACCACGCCGATGAACGATTACGGGCCGGGGTTGACGCAGGGGGTGGCCGACCTGCATCAGGCGATCACCTCTCAACTGGCTGACGGCGACAACGTGGTGGTGTGGGGCTACTCGATGAGCGCTGCGGTGGCCACTCAGGAATTGATCAACCTGCTGGCGCTGCCCGCCGACCAGCAGCCGGACCCGGACCAGTTGAGCTTCGTGCTGTTGGAAAACCTCGGCAACCCCGACGGCGGATGGTTCAGCCGGTTCTTCTCGACCTTGCCGGTGACGCCCCCGGACGGCATCTACCACACCGACATTTACACGATCCAGTACAGCGGAGCGACCGACTTCCCGAAGTATGCGACGAACCTGCTCGCTGTGGCCAACGCCATGGCCGGCTATGTCTCCCTGCACCCCGCGTTGCTGCCCGGGTGGCCGACGCCGTTCGACCCGAGTTCGATCCAGGACGCGGTGCAGCTCAATACCTCGGGGGACATCAACACCGACTACTTCCTCATTCCGACGCAGAACCTGCCCCTGCTCGACGGGATCCGATGGATCCCGCTGTTCGGGCCCGCCATGGCCGACCTGGTTCAGCCCGCGTTGCGGGTGCTCATCGACCTGGGCTACGACCGGACCGGTCCCGCCGACGTCGTCACACCGGTGTCCTGGGGCGTTCCGACGATCTTCCCGGACGTGGTGGCCCAGAACCTGCAACTCGGTATCGAGCAGGGCTGGATAGCCGCCCAGGTCGCGCTGGGAATACTGCCGGAGAGTGAGCTGCCGGACCTGTACCCGTACCTGCCGGACCTGTCGGGCCTGATCGGCGCGTAGATCACACCAGGGTCACCCCGGCGAGCAGTAAGGCCGGGGTGACTTCTGCTATGCCGGGGGGACGTCGAATACGGCGTCCCAGAGTCCCTGGATGTCGAAGGGCCCGATGACGCCGATGTTGTCGGCGATTCGGTACAGATAGTCGCCGAGGAATTCCCGGATGTCCTCGGCGCTGGGCAGGAAGCCGGTGGTGTCGACTGCCGGGTCGTCGGGCAGCGGATTCTTGATGTTGAGCAGCACCGTGCCGAGCCGCCACAGCCAGGCCTCGTGTTCGATGATCTCCGGTGTGGAGACGTTGGCGGTCCCGTTGTCGTAGGCGGCCACCCATTCGTCGATGACAGGGTTGCCCGGCCACAGGTCGCCGACCAGTTTCGCCAGCAGGTAGTAGCTGGGCGTGTTCCAGTCTTCCGGCTTCCAGATGTCACCCCCCGGCTCGAGCAGCAGACACGGCCCGGGGCACACCGGGCTACCGGGGATGAACGGGTTGAAGGCCACCAGGAATGAGGCGAAGAGGGATTGCAGCGCGCGCCCGAAGTCCACCAGATCGGGCAGCTTGAACTTGTCGAAGTCGAACGGCTGCATCAGGCTGTTGAAGAAGTTGATGAACGGCGTGTCGAAGTCCATCGCGTAGTAGCTGCCGGCCCACGGCTGCAGCGGGGCGTCCGGGTCGATATCGGGGTAGTCCTCCGGGTTCAACCCCAGTTCCGCCAGGGTGCGAGTGCCTTCCCAGTAGTACCCGTCGTGAGCAAACCCGACGTTGACCATGCCCGGCCCGTTGGGGTCGAAGTAGTAGGTATTGCCGTTCATCATGTCCGAGAACGGGACCTGGAACCAGTTGTTGATCAGCGGGAACTTCTGCAGGCCGGTGATGATCAACAGGCTCCACAGCGTCTGGTCGACCCAGGTGAAGCCACTGATCGGACTGGTCGGCATCGCTGGCAGGCAGTCCAGGCCCGCGCAGCCCAGATTGATCGGGATCTGAACGTTGGCCAGCATGGACAGCTGCTGGCCGAGGCCGGGGTAGAAATGGTCACCTTCGTGGCCGGCGCCGGACAACTCCGGGAACGGGAACATCATCTGAAGGATTCCCTCGAAGTGCCCCATGTCGCCGGGATCCTCACCCCAGACGTTGGTGGGACTGCCGACGAACCACGGGCCGCTGTAGAACAGCGACTTCGCCAGCGTGTCCATCCCGTGGATCTCCCAAGCCGGAACGTTGACCAGCGCCTGGAACAGGTTCAGCGGAACGTTCCACAACGATTCCTCAGCGGCCAGGCTTGGCGCCAGGTGAGCAACAGAGGTCTCAGGGAGCGACGGCGCCGGCGGAGCCACGGCGATCAGCCCGGCGGTGGTGACGGCCAGGCCCGCGGTGAAATGGGCGCGCAAGGCCGCAACCATCCCGGTGTCCTCCAAGCGATGAGAATAAGTGTGACGGAAATGACCTCGCCGTAACTGGTTCACGCAATCTACCAAAGTGTTACCTGAGCGCAAATCGAGTGAGAGCTGATGCTCGACGATGCTCCCGGCGCGGCCCCACGAACGCACAACAGCCCGACCATGCGGAGGAGTCGGGCTGCTGTGACATCGGGCCTGGAACCTAGAAGGTGAACCAGCTCATGATCTCGTCCCACAACGCGTCGAGTTGCGCGGTGAGCCCACCCGAGGGGTCGAGGGCGAGCAGGAAGTTGTCCCAGAGCAGCAGGGTGTTGTAGCCGCCGTACTCGCCGACCTGCTGCTCGAACAGCGGCAGGTTCGGGTCGTAGCCCGGCACCATGTACTTACCCGCCGCATCCTGCTCCCACGGACCCAGGAAGCCCGGGTCGGTCAGCAGGCCGGCGTTGACGACCAGGTTCGGCAGATACGGGTTGATGTCGGCCAGGGAGTCGAGGATGCCGCGCTGGGTCTCCTCGTCGAAGGTGAACAGCCCGGTCTGCAGGGCCATAACGGCGGCCAGGACCTGCTCGTCCGTCGCTCCGTTGGCATTGCCGACGTTGGAGAACCCGTACGGATTCTCCTGCTCGGTCAGATCGATCCACTGCTGGATCGACGGGTTGGGTGCGCCGATGGACTGGATGGTCTTGACCAGGTCCAGGGTGGTCACGCCGAACGGCGGGGCGAAGGGCGGGGTCATGCACAGCCCCGGGCAGAGCGGGCTGCCGGGCACGTACGGGTTGAAGTCGATCACCAATCCCGCGAGCAGGGCCTTGAACGTCTGGGCGACGTCGGCCGGGTCCAGGATGTGGAAGCCGACCAGCGGATCGTCGCCGTTGATACTCCAGTCGACCGGCTCCATCAGGCTGTTGAACCACAGCTCGAACGGCTTGAGGGGGTTGAACGTGAAGTCCAGACCCGCCCACGGCTGCATGTTGATCGGGTTCCCGGCGGCATCCAGGACGGGGTTGCCGTCGTCGTCGAGGAGGGGAACGGTTCCCGGGTAGCCGAAGCCCGGACCCGGATGGCCGTTGTTGCCGGGCACCGAGTCCAGCGGCGAACCCGGCACTGCCCCACCCTCACCGATCCCGCTGACCGGGTTGGCGATGCCTGCCGCGGTGGGGTTGTCGGTCTCGAACGGGCTGGCCGGGAATCGGTATCCGTCGAACAGCTGCTGCAGCGGCACCTTCAGCCAGTACCGGAACAGGTCCATCTGGTTGTCGTCGTTGGGGAAGTTGGTGAACACATTGAAGAACTGCAGGGTGCGGTCCAGGGCGGTGATGCCGGTGATCGGCTCGACCGGTGTGATCGGGTAGCACTGGATCGGGTCACACGATGCGCTGACCGGCAACATCGCCGCCGCGAAGATCGCGATCTGCTGACCCAGGCCCGCGGTGCCGTTGGCCAGCGCGTCCGGGTCGATCGTGGGCTGGTAGAGGCCGGAAGCCTGCGGCGCGAACGGCAGCAGGTAGTCGAAGACCGCCATGAAATGCCCCGGGTCGCCCGGGTCCTCGCCCCAGATGTTGGTGGCGCTCGGAGTCCACCAGTTTCCGGTGAAGAAGAAGGAGTCGTTCAGGACATTGGTGGCCTGTACCACGTTGTAGGGAACGTTGAAGAAGTCTTGGATCAGGTTGAACGGGATGTTGAGGAACGATGCCTCAGCCGCCAGCTGAATCGCCCGCTCGGCCGCCGTCAGCTCCGGGACCCACGGGGCGACCGGAGCGACCGGGGCGACCGCCACGGCACTGGCAGCCGCGAATACCGCGCCGGCCGTCGCGTACCGACGCTCGGGCGCCGGACGATGCGCACCGGCACTGACGCGCTGACGTTGAGGCGCCGCGCGACGCGCCGCGCGATGCGCACCGCCAGCCGCGGTCCGGCGTTGAGGCACCGCCCCAAGCGCAGCGACTGTCACGAACTGACGCTCTCGCGTCACACCATGCTTCACACGTCCCCCTTGGTCCCCACCCTCGCCGGGACAGCATATCGGTGTCACGGCTGGGTGTCTAAGCGAGCACAGGATAATTTACACGGGCCGCGGAATAAGGTCCGCTAAGTGGCACGTAATGCTGATCATCGTTGATCTGAGGCCCGATATCAGCGATCCAGCCACTCCCGATTGCCGTAGCCATCGAGATGGGTGACCTCGCCGACCGGCCTGCGGGTGGTCGGACCGTACCGTCCGCGGGGCCAACCCAGCGGCACGATGCAGCACGGGGTGACCGCATGCGGCAGGCCCAGAATGCGCCGCGCGGCACGCTGACTCCACAGCGGCAGGGTGATCAGCGAGGCGCCCAGGCCCATGGCGCGCGCCGCCAGCAGCAGATTCTGCACGCTGGGATAGATCGACCCCCAGTAGGCGGATTCGGCGATGTGCGGCATCCGCACCACCGGTAGCCGGCCCTCCCGGGCGCCCAGGCGCAGGCAGGCCACCACCAGTACCGGGATCTCGGCGAAGTGGTCGATCTGCCACTCCATCGCCCGCGCGATGCCGGCTATCGATTCGTCGGTTTTGATCTTGCGGCGCAATACCAGCCCGCGCTGGATTTTCCACGCCTGCCGGTAACGCTTGGCCAATTCCTCTTTGACGCGGCGATCCCGGACAACGATGAATTCCCAGTTCTGCCCGTCGTTGCCGGTCGGGGCCCGCAATGCCAGTTCGATGCACTTCAGCACGACCGCGTCGTCGACCGGGTCGGAGTAGACCCGCCGTACCGCGCGCTGGGTCATCATGGCCTCGCCCAGCGCCATGTCCAGCCCGGCCAGCGCCTCGGCGGTGGCGGGCACATGGGTGGGAGTGAACGCTCCGGTGAACTCGGCGTCAGGCATTCTCGCCCAGCCAGGTCGTGGTGAACCGTTGAATCTCCGGAATGCCCTCGGCGAACTCGCGGGCCAGGAAGCTCTCGATCGCACCGCCCACCAGCGGAACCTTGAACCGGATGGTGCCGGTCAGTGCCAACCGCGAGCCCGCACCGGCGGGTTCGAGCACCGCGATGCCGCTGCCCGAACCCGGGGCTCCGGTCACCGCCACGTTGATGTCGCCGTCGACCCGGCCGTCGCCGGCCGGCGTCCACACCTCGGTGGTGACGATGTTGAGGTCACCGCGGTACACCTTGGCCAACATGCCGGGCAGCGCGCCGTGGCGCAGATCCTCGGTGACCACGACCCGCACCCGGCCGCCCGAATCGACCTCCAGGGCATCGAGGGTCTTGGCGCCCCCGAATGCCTCGAGCCGGGCCTGCCAATAGGAGCGGTCGCCGAAGGCGCCGTGTACCTGCTCGACGGTCGCGGGTGAGGAGAACGTCACCTCGAAGGAACGGGGCATGTCCTACTCACCTCTCACTTGCCGAACAAGCGGCTCACCAGGGCCGCGGCGAACTTGCGGACCCGGTCCAGTTGCTCGGGTTGGACGTTGGTGGGTGGCAGGCGCAGACCCAGGTAGCGCTCCCGGTAGCGCCCACTGCCCAGATAGCTGGTCAGCGCCAGCATCGAGCGCAGCGGGTCGCCGGGATAAGTGAGGTGAATCTCGTCCTGATAGCGTCCGCCGCACTCGTCGGCGAGCCGGCAGACCTCGGCGTAATTCTCCTGCCAGAATTCACGGCACACGGTGAACACCGCGAACGGCTTGCCGGCCAGCAGCTTTCGCGCCTCATCTGATTTCAGGAAGGACCGGATCGGCATGGCGGGCGCCTTCCACCAGGTCGGTGAGCCGATGCAGATCAAGTCGTAGTCCCCGTCGCGCACCGCGTCGGGAGTGCGGATCTCCCCCGTCTCGCCCCGCTGTTGGGCTTTGAGCACGCTGAGCATGTCCGGCCACACCCGCTTCAGGGGAAACTGTGAGAAGCGCTGCGAGTAGCGCGGATCGGTGAACTCGATACCGGCCTTGACCACCTCACAGCCCCGTTCGGCGAACACCTCACCGGCGGTCTCGAGCACCTTGAGCGACTGCCCGGAGTAGCTGTAGTACAGCAACAGGATCCGCGGCGCCCGCCCGTTGCGGGCGGTGTTCTCATCTGCCATCTGTGCCTCCCGGTTCATGCGGCGGTCCCAGCTTCGGCTCTCCTCCGTCGAGCCTCGCTGAACCGCCGGGTTCATGCGACGGTCCCAGCTTCGGCTCTCCTCCGTCGAGCCTCGCTGAACCGCCGGGTTCGACCGTGCGGTGCATCGACTGCCCGTCCAGGGTATTAGGCTCGCCGACGTGGCAGACAAGATCCCCGTCGACCTGCACGGCGCCGCGGCAACCATGTTGACGACGCTTTATCTCAAAGCCCTCGACGCCGATTTCGACTCTCCGGTGCTGGGCGATCGGTACGCCAAGGAGGCGGTCGAGCGCATCGACTTCGACTGGGACGCACTCAAAGCCCCCGGCCGGTGGGCCCCCCTGGTGACGGTGCGCACCGCCCAGTACGACATCTGGGCGCGCCAGTTCCTGGCGGCCAACCCGGAGGCGACCGTCATTCACCTGGGCTGCGGGCTGGACGCGCGGGTCTTCCGCATCGATCCGGGACCCGGGGTGGCCTGGTACGACGTCGACCAGCCGCCGGTGATCGCGTTGCGCGAGCAGGTCTATCCCGACCGACCGGGTTACCACCTGATGGCGACGTCGGCGACCGATCCGTCGTGGCTGGACGAGATTCCCGCCGACCGTCCGGTGCTGCTGCTGGCCGAGGGCATCAGCATGTACCTGACCGAATCCGACGGTGTGGCACTGCTGCAGAGTGTCGTCGACCGGTTCCCCGCCGGCGAACTGCAGATCGACTTCTACAACTGGTTCGGGATCAAATCGCAGAAGACTCACCGGCTGCAGCGACAGTCCGGTGCCACGCTGCACTGGGCGGTCAACGACCCAGGCGACATTCTGGACAAGGTCACCGGAATCCGGCTGCTGACGGCGGCCAATTTCTTCGACGCGGAGACCTTCAACCGGACACCGGCCGGATTCCGGCGAACCAGCCGGGTGGCTCGCGCGGTGCGGCCGCTGCGCGGCATGCTGCAGTACCACCGCTACGCCTTCGGCCCGGTCAGCTGACGCCGGCGGCGTGCTGCTCGGCGATACCGCACAGCAGCGCGCGGATCGCCTCCACCGAGCGCTCGGGTTCCGGTCCGTGCGAGTGGTATTCGATGTTGAGCTGCCCGGCGAAGATCTGGGTGAAGTAGATGTCGATCCCCGCGCTCACCGCGAAATACAGCTCGCCGTGCGTGGTGGTGACCTTCACGCCGGGTGGCGTTCGCACCGGTGGCACCAGTCCGTTGTTGCTCAACACCACAACGTCGGGCAGACCGGGCGGGTTGCCGACGTATTGCGGGCTGAAGTGCAGCCGGGACTGCTGAACCACGCCCTCGTCCAGGTCCTTCTGGAAGTTCTCGGCGATGCCGCGGGCCACCTCGACCAAGTCGGTCTTGGCGTCGATCTCGGCGAGGTAGGTGGCCAGCCCGATCGGGTTGGTGCATCCGGTGGCCGAAACAGGCGGCGACAGAAAGTATCTCAAGTCGACGGTGTAGACGTAGGGAACCGGGATGCTGAGTTTGCCGCGCAACTGCCATTCGGCCATCAGCACCGCCGCCGAGAGCACGGCGTGCAGGCTCAGGTCGTGGGCCCGCCCGAACGCGACCACGTTGTCGGTCTGGCTTTCGGTCAGCCGGACCGACGCCATCGGAACCCGCACCGGCGACGACGGCGTCTCAGCGGCGACGGCCCGTCGAGTGGGCGGCAGGTCGTAGGCGAACAGCGCCGGCATGAATCGCTCGATTCCGGAGCGCTTCTGCTTCTCGATCCCCCGGTCGGCCAGCACCTCTTCGATCGACTGCGGGGCGGGTTCGACATTGATCGCACCGATCCGTCCGGTGGTGACCAGATCGGTGTAGAAGGACAGCATCTCCTCGATCAGCGCGTACATGTGGTGGCCGTCGGCGACGGCGTGGTGCACATACAGGGTGGGCTGGGCCTGACCGTCGCGGATGATCAGCCGCAGCGCCACCAGCGACTCCGTCTGATCGAAATGCGGTGCCGGCGGCTCGTCGTCGGGGCGAGCGAGTTCGATGACCTCGATGCCGTCGGGCATCAGGTCATCGGTGACGAACTGGTGCCGCCCGTCGGGCAGCCGCTCGATCCGTCCGGTGAGGATGGGGTGCGCCTCCAGCAGCGCCTCGTAGGCCTCCGAGAGCAGATCGATATCGACCGGACCGGTGACGTGCGCGGCCAGGCCCACGAAATTGTGGGTCTCGGCGAGCATCTCCTCGCTGATCGCCAGCTTCCGAATGACCGACGTGGCAAACACTTTGGCGGTTCTCTCCTAAATCCTCAAAGCTAAGACAGCTCGACCAGGGTCATCTCGCCGTCTTCGGCGTCGGCTTGGTTCTCAGCGGCCAGCTCGTCCTCGGCGATGGCCTGCCGGACCAGATCCATCACCGCTGCTGAGAACCCGTCGGCGATTGCGCGCACCACGGACTCCGCGATCCGGCGGCTGTCGTGCCACCAATCCAGGTGCAGCACACCGCCGGTGCGGTAAACCCGCAGTTCCAGCGCGTGCCCCAGTCCCGGGATCGCCTCTCGCACCGGCATTGCGGTGTCCGGGTCGAACTGCACCGGAGCGTCGCCGACGGCTGGCAGGTCCGGAATCGCACCCACGTAGGCGAAGTGGATGTCGGCCGGTGCGACCGAGCCGAACAACCTCGCGGTGGGTGCGTACAGGTAGCGCAGCAGGCCGTATCCGATCCCGTAATGCGGTACGCCGTCCAGCGTTTCGTGGATCTCGTCCAGCAGTTGCCGTGCGCCTGCCTGGCCGTCGGCAGAGCAGTTCAGCGCGACCGGGTAGATGGTGGTGAACCAGCCCACGGTGCGTCGCAGGTCGACGTCGGGTTTGAGCACCGAACGGCCCGCTCCCCCCATGTCGACGGCGACGGTGCCCTCCCCGACCGCCGATGCCACGGCCCGGCTCAGCCCGGCCAGCAGGATCTCGTTGATCGGCAGCCGCAGCCGGCGGCGCGCGTCGTCGATCTCACTGGTGTCCGCGGCGGGCAGGGCCGTGGTGATCTTGGACAGGTCGGCCGCCGATGGTGGTTCGGAGACGTCCGAGGCCAGCCGCAGGGTTGCCGATTTCGTTGCCTTCAGCCAGAATTCGCGGCTCTCCAGCACCGCCGGGTGGGTGGCGAGTCCGGCGCAGCGCTGCGACCATTCAGACCATCCGACACCGACCGGTTGCAGCTCGATGTCGTTGCCCGCCAGCTTCTGGCCGAATGCGGTGAAGATGTCGGTGAGCAGGATGTCGCGGGAGGCCTCGTCGCCGACGGAGGCGTGCAGGCTCAGGGCCAGGTAGCACAGGTCGCCCGACGCGCCCCGGATGTACAGGGCGGTCAGCGCGGGTGCGGACAGATCCTGATCGCGGATGTGTTCGGCCAGCATGGTACGCACCGCGTCGTGCTCGGCGGTGAGGCCCTCGGGCAGCGAGTGGGTCGCGATCTCGCCGAACTCACCGGGCTCGGCGACCTGCTGCTCCCAGGTGCCGGCCCGTTCGGTGATGCGCAGGCGCAGGGCGTCGTGGTGATTGACCACCGCGGTCAGCACCGACCGGACGTCGTCGACGCTGACATCGGGCCGCAGGCGCAGGATCAGCGGGATGCGCCAGCGTCCGTGCTCGCGCAGACCGTTCTCCAGGAAGTAGGTGAGGTTCGGCGGGACGGGCGGGTGCTCGACGTCGCCGGGCGCCTGGCGGCCCAGACCACCGGCGGCATAGCGCGCGGTCAGCGCCTTGGACAGTGCCGAAACCGTCGGGTTGTCGTAGAGGTCCTGCGGGGTGAGGTCCAGCCCCTCGTGGGAGGCGGCCATCGCGACGCTGATCGCCACCAGCGAGTCACCGCCGATGTCGAAGAAGTTGGCGTTGCGGTCGACTGATCCGACACCCAGGCAGACCGCCCAGATGCGCTGCAGTGTGTCCTCCATCGAAGACCCAGCCGAACCGCCGGCACCGCCGGCGGCGGCCTGCCCGCCCGCCGCGGCCCCGTTGTTCGCGGCGGCACCGGACACCCAGGTGGCGCCGGCATTGTGTTCGAGCCAATGCCGTTGGCGCTCAAACGGATAGCCCGGAACCGTGACGCGCTTGGGCTGGTAGTCGCCGCGCAGCGGACTCCAGTCCACCTCGACACCGGCGGCCCAGAGCTGGCCCAGCGCCAACAGGAAGGCATCGCGGTCGTCGCGATTCTGGGCGTGGTGACGCATCAGCCGGACGGCGCGGTGCCCGCCCGCGAACTTCGGATTGCGGGCCGCCGAAGCGGTCAGCGTGGCGCCCGGGCCCACCTCAACCAGGACGCGGTGCGGGTCGCCGAGCACGGTGTCGATCTCGTCGGCGAACCGCACGGTGGCGCGTACGCTGCGCGCCCACGTCGCCGGGTTGGTCGCCTCGCTGGGCGCCAGCCAGGTACCGGTCAGGTTCGACAGCAACGGGATCTGCGGTTCGTGCAGGGTCTGCCGGGACAGGAACGCGGTGAACTCCGAGATCATCGAGTCCATCAGGCGGGAGTGGAACGCATGCGAGGTCCGCACCCGGCGCGCGTTGATCCCGGCCTGCTTGAGCGCCTCCGAGAACTCGCGGATGTCGGCTTCGGTGCCGGCCACCACGCAGCCGTCGGGGTCGTTGACCGCGGCGAGGTCCACCTCGCCGGTCAGGTACTGGCCGACCGCGTCGGCGCTGATCGGTACGGCCACCATGACACCGCGCGGCGCGGCGTGCATCAGCCGGGCCCGCATCGCCACCACCTTGATCGCGGTGTCGAGGTCGAAGACGCCGGCGATGGTGGCCGCGGCGTATTCCCCGATGCTGTGTCCCACCAGCGCCGCCGGACGCACGCCGTAGCTTTCGATCAGCTTCGCCAGCGCGTACTCCACGGTGAACAGCGCGGGCTGGGTGCGGTCGGTGCGCTCAAGGTCACGCGAGGAGCCGTCGAAGATCAACGCCCGCAGGTCGAAGCCCAGTTCCGCGTCGAATCCGGCGACGCAGCGGTCGAAGTACTCGGCGAACACCGGTTCGTTGTCGTACAGCCCGCGTGCCATGCCGATGTGCTGCGCACCCTGGCCCGGGAACAGGAACACCACCCGGTCGCTGACTTCGGCTGCCGTGTCGCTCACGCCCTCGCCGACGAAGACGTTCTCGCTCTCCTCGGCGCCCAGCACCGCGGCCGCGTCGGCGCGATCGGCGACGACCGCTGCCAGCCGCAGGTTGTGCGGGTGCCGTCCCGCCAGTGTGTAGGCGACATCGGGCAGGTTGGGCGCCTCGGCGTCACTGCCGGACAACTCGTCCGCCAGCTCCTTGCGCCCCTGTGCCAGGGCCTCAGCAGTGCGCGCCGACAGCAGCAGCACCTCGGGGCCGGGCTTCGGTGCGGCGCCCGTCCGCTCCTCCTCCGGCCATTCTTCGAGGATGACGTGCGCGTTGGTGCCACCCACGCCGAAGGAGCTGACGCCGGCACGGCGGATGCCGTCCCACTCCCACGGCCCGTACTCGCCGCGGATCCGGAACGGGCCGTTGTCCAGGTGCAGTTCCGGGTTCGGGCTGGTGTAGTGCAGGGTGCCGGGAATGGCCCGGTGCTTGAGGCACAGGATGGTCTTGATGAGGCTGGCGATACCGGCTGCCGACTCCAGGTGGCCGATGTTGGACTTCACCGAGCCCACATAGCAGGGGCCGGGCCGCTGTTCCTCGGATACGGCGAAAGCCTGTCGCAGACCCTCGATTTCGATCGGGTCACCGAGCGGGGTGCCGGTGCCGTGCGATTCGACGTAGCTGATGGTGGAGGCGTCCACCTCGGCGACCGCGTGCGCTTCGGCGATCACGTCGGCCTGCCCGGCAGCGGTGGGCGCGGCGTAGGTCATCTTGGTGGCGCCGTCGTTGTTCAGTGCCGAGCCCCGGATCACCGCGTGAATGCGGTCACCGTCGTCGACCGCCGCATCCAAGGCCTTGAGCACCACCACGCCGACACCGCTGGCGAAGATGGTGCCGTCGGCCCGAACGTCGAAGGGCCGGCAGTGCCCGGTCCCCGACACCATCGAACCCGGCTCGTGCCAGTACCCGACGTGGTGCGGAACCCGCAGCGACGATCCGCCGGCCAACGCCATATCGCATTCGCCGTTGAGAATGCTCTGGCAGGCCAGGTGCAGCGCGACCAGCGCCGACGAGCAGGCCGTCTGGACCGAGAGCGCCGGTCCGTGCAGGTTGAGCTGGTGGGCCACCCGGGTGGCCAGGTAGTCCTTGTCGTTCTGCAGCGACAGGTTGACCATCTCGAAGCTGACGCCCTGGCCGAGGATCAGGTTCGGGTCGTAATGCGACATCAGGTTGTGCAGCAGGTAGCCGCTGGTGGTGCTGGTGCCGTAGACACCGACCGAACCCTCGATCTCCCCCGGCCGGTAACCGGAGTCCTCCAGGGCGTGCCACGCGGTCTGCAGGAACAGCCGGTGCTGCGGGTCCATGGTGCGCGCGGCCAGCGGGGTGAAGCCGAAGAAGTCCGCGTCGAACTCCTCGATCCCCTCCAACAGGGCGGCACGCCGCACATAGTTGTGGTTGGCCAGCGCCTTGTCGCTCACGCCGGCTGCCCGCAGCTCGTCCTCGGACAGGGTGACGATGGATTCGGTGCCGTGCCGCAGGTTGTCCCAGAACTTCGTCAGGGTGCGGGCGCCGGGAAACCGCCCGGCCATGCCGATCACCGCGATGGCGTTCGGCGGCACTTCGTTGTTGGTGGTCACGTTCGGTCTCCTACTTTTCGCCGCGACGCCGCCCGCTGCCGTGCCGCGGCACGCTGCTGGGCCCGGCTGCGAACACCGCCGGCATCGCTGTCGCCGTCTGCGCCTTCCTGGGTGGCAAGGCCGAGTTGACGGATCAGGTCGGATGCCAGGTCGGTCAGGGAGGCGCCCTGCAGCAGCAGCGCCACCGGCGGCTCCGCCCCGAAGTCACCGCGGACGGTGTTGCGGATGCGCACCGCCATCAGCGAATCCATGCCGAGCTCGGTCAGCGGCCGGGCGGCGTCGATCGCACTGTCCTTGGGGTAGCCCATGATGGCCATGATCCGGGTACCCAACCGTGCGGTGACCACCCGAGCGGCCTCGGCGGCGTCGAGCTGCCGCAGCGCCTCGGGGCCGGCCCAGTCGTCGTCCTCGCTGTCGAGGTCGAGCTCTTCGGCCAGTGTCGCGAAGTACCCGAGTTGCTGCAGTTCCGGGAACGCCGCGGCCACCCGGTCCAGACGCAGCCGGGCCACGCCGACTCGGGACAGGTCGCCGCCGAGAATGGCCTCCAGCGCCTCCATGCCTTCGGCGGGGTTGATCGGGTCCAGGGCACTGAACTTGAGCTCCTGGGCGACTCCGACCCCGGACCACTGGCCCCAGTTGATGGTGATCGCCGGCAGCCCCGCAGCCCGTCGCCACGCGACCAGACCGTCCAGCCAGGCGCTGGCCGCCGCGTAGGACGCCTGCCCGGGCGCCCCGAGCAGCGACGAGGTCGAGGAGAACCCGACCCACCAGTCCAGGTTCTCTCCGGCGGCGCCCAGGGTCGCCTGGTGCAGGCGCAGCGCTCCGGTGGCCTTGGGCGCCCACACCCGGTCCAGGGTTTCTTTGTCGATGCCGACGACGATCTGGTCGTCGATGACCGCGGCACCGTGGATGACGCCGCGCAGGGTCAGCCCGGTCTCCCCGGCGGCGGCGACCAGGCTCTCGGCCACGCCCGGCGCGGCCAGGTCTCCGGAGACCACCGCGATCTGGGCCTGCTCCTCAAGCTCGGCCAGCACCGCACGCTGCTCTTCGGAGGGCTGCGAACGGCTGTTGAGCACGATCCGCCCGGCGCCGTTCTCGATCAGCCATCGCGCCACCACCAAGCCGATACCGCCCAGGCCGCCGGTCAGGACGTAGGCGCCGTCGCGCCGCACGGCCGGGGCGCCGGTGGGTGTCAGGTTGGCGCGCTTGAGCCGTTCGGCGTAGCGGTGCTCGCCGCGCCAGGCCACCACGTCATCGGTGCTGGCCAGTCCCAGCTCGGTGATCAGCGCCGTCACCGGGTCCGCGGACCCGTCCAAGTCGACCACGCCGGTGCGCAGGTCCGGGTGCTCGTAGGCCAGCACCCGCACCAGTCCTTTGAGGGCGCAGATCGACGGGTCGCCCGTCTCCCCCGCGCCCACCGTCAGACCGTTGCGGCTGACCAGCCACAGCCGCGGCGCGGTGCCGTGCCACCCGCTGACGATGGTGCGCACCGTGGATGCGACCGACCAGGCCAGATCGCGCCCGCGGGTGGGCGCCCGGTCTGCTTCCGGCCCGGTTTCCGAGCCGTCGAAGGAACCGGCGCCGGCCAGAACCAGCACCCCGACCGGAGGCCGGTCCGGGTCGCCGGCGGCCTGCGCGAACGCCTCCCGCACCGCGAGCTCGCTGGTCAGGTCCGCGGTGATCACCCGACGGCTCTCCGAACCGAATCGGCCGGCGAAATCGGCTGCGAGCGCTTCGCTTTCACCAGGCTCGGCCAGCACCAGCCAGCTGCCGTCGGGCGCCGCCGACGGCTGCGCGGGCGCAGGCACGTCGATCCACTCGGTGTCGAAGATCTTCTGGGTGAGCGGCAACGGGACCGTCCGGCGCTGCACACGCTGCAGATAGATCCCGTTGAGCTCGGCGGTGGTCTTCCCGGTGTCGTCGGTCAGGACGACCCGGCCCACGATTCCGCCGTCGTCGTGGCTCACCAGCTCGGCGTGGCCGCGGGCTCGGCGGCCGACGTCGCCGAACACCCGGATGGTCTCGACCGCCACCGGAAGGTAGGTGGCTTCCTCCATACCGGCCGATCCGCTCAGCGACTCGTCGGGCAGAGCCGCGGCCAGGCACTGCAGCGCCGCGTCGAGCATCACCGGGTGAATCCGGTAGCCGCGGTGCGCGGTTGCCTCGTCGGGCAGCACGATCTCGGCCTCCGAGGCGCCGCCGGGTTTGCGGACGATCCGGGTCAGGGCGGCGAAGGCCGGCCCGTGCTGCAGCCCGGTGCGGCGCAGTGCCGCGTAGAGGTCCGCGGGTGACAGGGTGGTGCCGCCACCGCTGGTTTCCGGCCGCGGCGCCGGCTCTCCCGGGGCCGTCGGGGCCACCCGGGCCACCGCATGCCGCGACCAGGATCCGCCGGGAGCGCGGGAATGGATCTCGACCCGCAGCTCATCGGAGCCGTCGGCATCGTGCAGCAGCCGAGTGGTCACCTCGGTGCGGTCGTCGACCCGCAGCATCTGTTCGACCTCGACCCGGTCCACGGCCACCGCTGACGCGGGCAGGCCCAGCGCTTCGCCGGCCGCAGCCAGCGCCATCTCGGCGAAACCGGTTGCGGGCATGACGACCTGGCCGTGCACCTTGTGATGGGCCATCCACGCGATGAGGTCGGTACCCACATCGGCCTGCCAGACATGGCCGTGGCCCGACGGCAGCTCGACGTGGATGCCCAACAGCGGATGGGCGTCGGCCGAGTGCCGGTTGGCGGCGACCGGGGCCGCCCAGTACCGCACGTGCTGCCACGGCCGGGGCGGCAGATCTACGCGCCCGACCCCGCCGTCGGGTTGCGGCGCTTCGGCCGGCGGCGGCGCGACGGTGGCCAGGTTGGTGTGGAAGCTCAGCGCCTCGGGCTGGTCACGGAGCAGCGTGCCGGTCACTGCGCTGTCGCCGGAGGGCCGCGCTGATTCCAGGGTTCCGTTGATGGCGTGACTGAGCAGCGGGTGCGGACTGACCTCGACGAAGGTGGCGTGAGCCGCCGCGGCGGCGGTGACCGCCTGGCTGAAGCGCACCGGGTTACGCAGGTTGTGCACCCAGTAGTCGGCGTCGAAAGCCGGCACGTTGCCTGGTTGACCGACGGTGCTGATCAGCGGGATCTTCGGGGCCAACGGCTTCAGGTCGGCGAGTGCGGTGCGCAGCTCGCCCAGGATGGGGTCCACGGTGGGGTGGTGAGATGCCACGTCCACCTCGACCCGCCGGGCAAGTTTGCCCTGGGCGTCCACCAGCGCCACCACCGCGTCGACCTGGTCGGGCGGGCCGGCGATCACCGTCTGCTGCGGAGCGGCGTACACCGCCACGGTGATCTCGGGGTGCTCGGCGACCAGTTTCTCGGCGGCCTCCGCGTCGAGTTCCAGCAGTGCCATCGCGCCCTGGCCGCTCAATCGGGCCATCAGCCGCGACCGGGTGGCGATCACCTTCAGACCGTCGGCCGGGCTCAGCGCGCCGGCCACCACGGCCGCCGCCACCTCCCCCATCGAATGTCCGATCACCGCATCCGGCTCGACACCGTGCGAGCGCCACAGCGCCGTCAGCGCCAGCTGCATACCCACCAGCACCGGCTGAATGCGGTCGATGCCGACTACCGGCTCGCCGGATTCGAGCACCTGACGCAACGAGAATCCAACTTGCGCAACGAAATCCGGCTCCAGCTCGTCGACCGCGGCAGCGAACGCCGGCTCATCGAGCAGCAGTTGACGGCCCATGCCGGCCCACTGGGATCCCTGGCCCGAGTACAGAAAAACGGTGCCTTTACCCCGCAGCTCGGCACGCGTGCCGACCACTCCGGGTGCCGGGTATCCACCGGCGACAGCCCGCAGGCCGGCCAGCGCCTGCTCGGTGTCGCGCGCGCAGACGGTGGCGAATCTGGGGTACCTGCTGCGGTGGTGGTTGAGGGTGCGGGCGACGTCGGCCAGCGGCACACCGGCACCGGGGCCGGCCATCCAGTCGGCCAGCGTCGTGGCCCAATCCGCCACCCGCTGTTCGGTTTTGCCCGAGACCACCAGCGTGGCGACCGGGTCCGCCGGAGTCGGCGCCGACACCGGATCCGGGCCCTGCTCGACCACCACGTGCGCGTTCGTTCCGCCCAGCCCGAACGACGACACCGCGGCACGCCGCGGACCCTCGGCCGCCGGCCAGGGCGTCATCTCGGTGGGGACGAACAGCCGCGTCGGCGACGGGTCGATCGCCGGATTCCACTTGGAGAAGTGCAGATTCGGCGGAATGTGCCCCTTCTGCACCGCCAGCGCGGCCTTGATGAAGCCGGCGATTCCGGCGGCTGCCTCCAGGTGGCCGATGTTGGTCTTGACCGCGCCCAGGGCACACTTGTCGGCACCGCGCCCGTAGACCTCGGCGAGTGCTTCGAATTCGATCGGGTCGCCCAAAGCGGTTCCGGTGCCGTGGGTTTCGATCAGGTTCACCGAGTTCGCCGTAACGTCCGCGCTGCGCAGCGCGCGGGTGATCGCGTCGATCTGGGCGATGGTGTTGGGCGCCGTCAACCCGTTGGACTTGCCGTCCTGGTTGACCGCCGAACCACGCACCACCGCCATTACCCGGTCACCGTCGCGGATGGCGTCGGCGAGGCGTTTGAGCACGACGATCCCGGCGCCTTCGCCGCGCACGAAGCCGTCCGCCCCGGCGTCAAAGGTGTGGCATCTGCCGCGGGGCGAGAGCATCCCCCACTTGGCCATCGCGATCTGGGTTTCCGGCCGCAGAATCAGACTGACCCCGCCGGCCAGCGCCAGGTCGCTCTCACGCAGCCGCAGACTCTGGCACGCCATGTGGATGGTGACCAGCGACGATGAGCACGCGGAGTCCATCGCGACCGCAGGTCCGCGCAGGCCCAGCAGGTACGCGATCCGGCCGACCGCCACGGCATGCGCATTGCCGGTGGCCGAGTAGCCGTCGATCGCGTCCGGGTTGGCAGCTGAAATCCCTTGGTATTCGGTGTAATACACACCCATCATCACCGCTGACCGGATACCGGAGAGCCGTTCCGGCGACAGCCCCGCGTGCTCGAGGGCCTCCCAGGCCACTTCTAGCATCAACCGCTGCTGAGGGTCCATCGCCTCGGCTTCACGCGGGGAGATCCCGAAGAAGTCGGCGTCGAAGCCGGCCACGTCGTCGGTGAAACCGCCCCACTTCGACGACATCCGCCCGGGAGCCAGCGGGTCCGGGTCGTAGTATTCGTCGGCGTCCCAACGGTCCGGGGGGATCTCGGTGATGGCGTCGCGGCCGTTGGCCAGCAGGTCCCAGTAGGCGTCCGGGCCCGAAGCGCCGCCGGGGAACCGGCAGCCCATCCCTACGACCGCGATCGGCTCGGCGGCGGCGATCCGCGACGCCTTATCGAACTGTTCGGTCAGCGCCCCCCGTTTGTCGGCGCTCATCGCCGACATCCTGTTGAAGATCGACGTCTTGGAGGTTCCCGTCATCAAAAATTACCGCTCTCGCTCCCGGTCGAAGCCGACTCAACCTGATCGAACAACTCGTCCAGCACGCCGCCGGAGGAGCCGAACATCAGATCGTCGTCTTGCTTTGCGTCGTCCAGCGGGGCGTACCGCGATGCCAGCAATCCCACCAGATGCGTCGCCAACGCGGAGATGCTGGGGTGATTCCACAGCATTGACGCCGACAAATCCACCCCCACCAGCTGTTGTGTCTCTTTCAGGACCGTCATCGCGATCATGGAATCCAGGCCCATCTCCGGGAAGGGCTGGTCCACGTCGACCGCTGCCGCCGAGGTCCGAAGCTCGCGGGCCAGGATAGCCTGCAACCTCACCACCAACTCGTCGCGCCGCTTGTCGGCGGGGATCTGCGACCAGTCCGGGGCGCCGGCGGCCGAAGCATCGACGATACCCCCACCGGACTGCTCACCCGTCTCAACAGTAGCGAGCGTCGCATCAGCCTCGCCGACCAGATCCTCGAAGAAGGTCAGGTCACGGAACTCCGGCGAGGTGGCGACCGCACGATCGATGCGCAGCCGGCCCACCCCGACCCGGGCTCCGATCCGGGCGGCCCCGAGCACCGCGTCGAGCGCCTCGATGCCCTCGTCGGGGCTGATCGGGTCGAGAACGCTCAGTGTCATCGAGCGCCCGAGCCCCACGTCGGACCACTGGCCCCAGTTGATGGCGGTGGCGGGCAGGCCGGAGGCGTGTCGCCAGGCCATCAGGGCGTCCAGCCAGGCGTTGGAGGTGGCGTAGCCCAGCTGGCCGGGCAGGCCGAGCAGGGCGGCCATCGAGGAGAAGCCCACCCACCAGTCGAGCTGGGAAGCCGCGGTCGCGGCGTGCAGGCGGGCGGCGCCGACGGCCTTGGCCGACCAGACGCTTTCCAGGCTCTCTCTGGTGACGGTCGTCACCAGGCCGTCGCCGAGCACACCGGCCGCGTGCACGACGCCGCGCAGCGGCTTGCCGGTCTCCTCGGCAGCGGCCACCAGCCGCTCAGCCACCCCGGGAGCGCTGATGTCTCCGGCGACGAAGACGACTTGCGCGCCGGCGGCCAGCTCCTCGAGGACGGCGCGCTGTTGTTCATTGGGCTCGCTGCGGCCGTTGAGGACGATGCGCCCGGCTCCGCGGGACAGCAGCCAGCGCGCCACCACGGTGCCCAGTCCGCCGAGTCCACCGGTGAGCAGGTAGGAGCCGTCGCCGCGGACCTTGGCTTGGAGGGCCGGCGGCGTCTGTGCGGCGTCGCCGAGCGCGGTCCGGGTGAGCCGTTCGGTATAGCGCTGCCCGCGGCGCCAGGCGATGACGTCGTCGCGTAGCGGGGCGCCCAGTTCGGCCAGCAGAGCCTCCGCCGCGGCGGCGGGGTCGATGGCGCCGTCGAGGTCGACCAGGGTGGCGCCCAGGTCCGGTTCGTCGGCCAGGACCCGGGCGAGTTCGCCGGGGAAACGCCAGGTGCGGACCACGCCCTTGAGCGCGCCGACGGCGGGATCGCCGGGTTCATGCGGCAGTCCCAGCTTCGCCTCTCCTCCGTCGAGCCTCGCTGAACCGCCGGGTTCATCATCGCCGAATGCCAGACCGCCGCGGCTGACCAGCCACAGTCGCGGCTTGTGCCCGGACGCGGCAGGCCAGGCCTCGACCGCGGCCCGGGCCGCCGTCGAAGCCGTCCAGATGAGTTCGCGGGCCCGGGCCAGGGCACCCTCGGGATCGGTCCCGTCGAACTCCTGCCGGCCCAGGAACACCACGATGCCGGCCGGCGGATGGGCGGGATCGGCGGCGGCGCGCGCGACCGCCTCGGCCAGGGCGGGTTCGTCGGCAAACGGGCCGGTGACAACCTTGCGGTTCGGCCCGGTCAGTCGTGCGGCGAACTGCTCCGCCAGGTCCGCGCCGGACGGCTCGGACAGCAGCAGCCAGCTGCCGTCGGCCGCACTTGGGGATTCCGGCGCCGGGCTCGGTGTCCACGCGGTGGCGAAGAGCTTCTGCTCCAGGGGTACCCGCAGGGAGCGCGGGTCGATCGGGCGTAGTTCGATGCCGGTGAGCTCGGCGACGGCGCTGCCCGCTCCATCGGTCAGCACCACCCGGCCGATCAGGGTGCCGTCGGCCTCCGTCACATCGGTGTGGCAGCGCAGCGTCCCCGCGACAGGTGCGAACACCCGCACGCCTGCCACGGCAGCGGGCGCGTAATCCGCCCGGTCGTCGCCGTCTTGACCGTCTTGACCCGGGGCCGGGATCGACGCCGTCAGCTGCCGCAGCGCGGCATCGAGCAGTACCGGGTTGAGCCGGTAGGCGGGGTGCGAAGCTGCCCCGACGCTGTCGGGCAGGGTGGGCGCGCTCGCAGCGGCTGGCGTCTCGGCGGTCTGCTGCGCCGGGGCCGGCCCGATGCGGGCCAACGCGTATCGGGACCAGGCTTCGCCGGCCGCGCGGGCGTGGATCTCGACCCGGGTCTGGCCGTCGGCGCCGCTGAGTTGGGTGGTGACCTGCATGGGGCTGTCGAGGACCAGGGGCTGCTCGATCTCCAGGCCGGTCACCGCGATCGACTCGGCCGGTTGGCCGAGTGCCTGACTGCCCGCCGCCAATGCCATCTCGATCAGTGCCGCGGCCGGCAGGACGGCTTGTCCGTGCACCGGGTTCTCGGCCAGCCATGGCATGACCGCGGTGCTGATGTCGTTCTGCCAGACGTGGTCGGTGCCGGTGAGCATCTCGACGTGCGCCCCGAGCAGGGGGTGAAGGTCCGGCGAATGTCCGGTCCGTGCGGGTGCGGAGATCCAGTGCCGGGTGTGGTGCCACGGCGTGGCCGGCAGTTCGGCGAACCCGCCGGGTGTGCTGCCGTCGGTGCCCAGGCCGAGTTCGGCGAGTTGCAGGTGGAAGCCCAGGGTCTCGTCGTCGCTCCTGCGCAGGGTGGAGGCCACCAGCACCGGCTCTCCGGCGGCTGCCTCGGCCGTCTCGATGATCGAGTGCGTCAACAGCGGGTGCGGGCTGATCTCGATGAAGGTGCCGTGCTCTGCTGCCGCGGCGGTGATCGCCTGGCTGACCAGCGCGGGCTGACGCACATTGGCCACCCAGTAATCCGCGTCCAATCGCGGCGTGGGCCCCGCGGGATCCACTGCCGTGGAAATGAACGGGATCTGCGGGGTCTGTGGAGTGAGATCGGGCAGTTCGGCGCGCAGTTCATCCAGAATCGGATCCATAAACGCCGTATGCGAGGCCACCTCCATATTGACCCGCCGCGCAAACCGCTCGGCAGCAGCCACCGCCGCAATCACCGCATCGATCTGCTCTGGCGGGCCGGCAACCACCGTCTGCCGCGGCGACAGATACCCCGCCACCTCGACACCGGGATGGGCCGCCAACAACTCCTGCGCAGCCTCGGCATCCAACTCCAACAACGCCACCGCGCCCTGACCGGCCTGACGCGACATCAGCGTCGAACGAGCCGCAATCACCTGCAAACCCTGCTCGACCGTCAACGCCCCGGCCACCACCGCCGCAGACACCTCTCCCATCGAATGCCCGATCACCGCATCCGGAACCACCCCATAGGACCGCCACAACTCCGCCAGCGCCAGCTGCAATCCCATGATCACCGGCTGCACCTGAGCATCACCGGAAACCTCACGGCCCTGCTCAATCACCTCACGCAGCGAAAAACCCACCCGCGCAACAAACTCCGGCTCCAACTCGGCCACCGCCGCCGCAAACGCCGGCTCCTCGGCCAGCAACCGCCGACCCATCCCCACCCAGTGCGAACCCTGACCCGAAAACACAAACACTGTGCGGGCGGCCGCCTGGCGCGGCCGGGGTTCTGCGACACCGGGAGCGCTTTCGCCGGCGGCGAGTGCATGCAGCCCGGCCGCCGCGGCGGCACGGTCCCTGGCGCAGACGGCGGCGGTGTACTTGAAACGGCTCCGGTTCTCCCGCAGGGTGTGGGCGATATCGGACAGTGCTACGTCCGCGCCATCGGTCTGCAGCCAGTCGGCGAGCACACCCGCGGTGGCCGCGATCCGCGCCGGCGACTTACCCGACACCACCAACGTGCTCACCGGCGATGCCGAGACCTCAGCACCCGATTGGGCCGGCTCAACAACGGGAGCCTGCTCCACCACCACATGCGCATTGGTGCCCGACACCCCGAACGACGACACCCCCGCCCGACGCGGACGCGACACCGACGGCCACTCCATCGCCTGGGAGGC
>NZ_LQPG01000015.1 GCF_002102265.1 Mycolicibacter longobardus
TGGCCAGCCCGAGTGACGGCGGGGCGGGCGGCGGCGGGACCGCGACCGCGGCCGCATGGTGCGCCAGGGCACCGATGCCCAGACCGCCGATCACCCCGACCGGAGCCAGCAGCGTGGTGCCGGCCAGGGCCGGCAGCAGCGCCGGTAGCAGCGCCGTCTGGGTGATCAGGTAGTTGAGCGCCTGAATGGTGTTGCCGATCGTGGACCCGATGATCTCGACCATCGCCAACGGCACGACCACGCCCAGCGCCTGGGGATTGAACAGGGCCGTATACATGATGGCCAGCAGGTCGTCGATGATGACGATGCTGGTGAACGCGATGTAGGAACCCGGATCCAGCGGCACCGAGAAGATGTAGGCCAGGCTGGCAGGGTTCAGATAGCTCAGCGGGTTGCCGGTCCAGCCCAGCCACGCGCCGGGGACCCCCCACGGCGGCAGCAACGACGACCCGTTCTGCAAACTCGCGAAGAATTCTGCGAGCGGGTCCGTGAGACCGGTGTAGCCGATCTCGGCGAAGAATTCCTGCAACTGGGCATACAGCGGGTACTGGCTGCTGTCGGGATAGGGCGGGCTGGGCACCAGGTTGTGGAGCCATTGGGCGAAGTCGAGAAACCACTGCGGCGGCTCCGGCGGCGTCGCGTCCGCACTGCCCGGCGTCTTGAGCACCATTGGCGCCGGCTCGGTCTGTGCCGCGGCCGCAGACGCCGTCGCCGCACCGGCCACCGCCTGATAGGTGGCCATCACGGTGGCGGCCTGCACCCACATCCGCGCGTAGTCGGCTTCGTTCAGCGCGATCGGAATCGTGTTGATACCAAAGAAGTTCGTGCCGACCAGCACCCCGTGGGTGACATGGTTCGCCACCAGTTCGGCCATGGTCGGCATCGCCGCCAGCGCAGCGGTGTAGCCGGCGGCCGCGGTCTCGTGCTGAGCGGCGGTGGCCGCAGCGTTGACCACGGCGCGCAGCAACCACGCCAGATAGGGGGCGTTGGCGGCCACGAACGCCTCGGCGGACGGTCCCTGCCACGCCCCGGCCTGCACCTGGCCCAGCACCGCCGTCAACTCGTCGGCGATCTCGGCGTATTCAGTGCTCAGCGCGGTCCAGGCAACGGCCGACGACAGCAGCGGGCCGGCGCCGGGGCCGGCGGACAATAACGTTGAATGTACTTCCGGAGGAGCGGCCATCCAGATCGGCGCAGTCATAGCAGACCGCCGAAAGCCGCCCGAAAAGGGCGAAACATGGGTGTTTGTCAGCTCTCTCGGGGTACACCGCCCCGGGTCGCAGGATGCGACGATGTGAGTGTCCTGACTCTCGGATCAACGCTCGCCTCGCCTTCCAGCTCCATCAGAGCCGTGGCTGTTGAGGGTCGCTCCCCGATCACAGTGGCGGGACCGTGCCGGATTCACACCGGCTTCCTGCACCATCGTTGCCTTACCGGGGCATTATCGCACGCCAGGCGGCGCGTTCGCGGCAAAGCACAGCTACACGCTGGCCCGCCCGGGGCCGCGCACCGCCTGCGCGACCGCGTCGGCCAGCGGGTCGATGTCGGCCGGCGCCAGCTCGGCAATGGTGACGCGCAGGCCCGGGGCACTCCTAATCCGGAACCGCGCCCCCGGGGCCGCCGCCCAGCCCGCGGCGAACAGCTCTGTCATCGCCGCCGCCTCGTCGGGCACCGGGATCCACACATTCAGCCCGGACCGGCCGTGCGCGACCACGCCGCGATCGGCCAGCGCCGTGCACAGCCCGGCGCGGGCAGCGCCGTAGGCGGCTTCGGCGTCGGCCACCTGCCGTGCCGCGGCCGCGTCGCGCCATAGCTCGACCGCCAGGTTCTGCAGCAGGTGACTGACCCAGCCCGGCCCCAGCCGCAGGCGGCCCTGCACCCGTTCGACGGTGCGCTGGTCGCCGGCCAGCACCGCCAGCCGCAGGTCCGGGCCATAAGCCTTGGCCACCGACCGGACGAAGGCCCAGTGCCGGGTCGCCCCGGCCAGCGGTTGCAGCGGTACCCCGGCGATGGCCGCACAGTGGTCGTCTTCAACCAGCAGCACGTCCGATCCGTCCAGCAGCACCCGCAATGCGTCGGCGCGCTGCGCGGAAACCGCTGCGCCGGTGGGATTCTGGGCGCGGCTGGTCACCACCACAGCACGCACCCCGCGGGCCAGCGCGCGGGCCAGATCGGCGGGCAGCGGGCCGTCGTCGTCGACCCCGACCGGCTCCGGATTCAGGCCCAGCGCGCCCAGCAGGTCGAGCAGGTTGGGCCACCCCGGATCTTCAACGGCCACTCGGTCACCGGGACGCAGGTGCGCACTGAGCACCCGTTCGATTCCGTCCAGGGCTCCGGAGGTGACCGCGAGGTGCTCGGCCGGCACGCCGTCGGCGGTCAGCTCAGCTGCGGCGTGCACGGCCAGCGGGGGCGCGATCGGCGGATGCCCGTAGAGCACGACGGGACCCGGCTGTACCGGCACCGCGGCGATCGTGGGAAGCAGCGCCGGGCTGGGGTTTCCGGTGGACAGGTCCCGCACGTCCGGGGGCACCGTCAGCCCGCGCAGTGAACGCGGTGTGGTCGCCGGCCGGTCACGCACCCGGGTGCCGAGCCGGCCCGAGCTTTCGACGGCGCCGCGGTCGCGCAATAACCGGTAGGCGGCAGCCACGGTGTTCGGGTTCACCCCGAGATCCCCGGCCAGCCCGCGAATCGGCGGTAACGCGGCTCCGGGCGCCAGCGCACCGTCGGCGATGCCCTCCTCGATGCTCGCCGCAATGGCCTCGGCACCCCCGCCGACAATCCTGTATTGTACTGCCACAACTCATATATTGCACTAGTATATTAACGGAGGCAACCCGTGTCCTATGCGCCGACACCCCAGACCACTCCCACCCGATATCGGGAACGGGCACGTTATGACCGTGACACCGTGCACCGGATCCTGGACGAGGCGCTGATCTGCCATCTGGGCTACGCCCGCGCCGGCCATCCGGTGGTGTTGCCGACCACCCACGCCCGAGTCGACGAGACGCTGTACCTGCACGGCTCCACCGGCAGCGGGCCGGTGCTCGCCGCGGGCCCCACGGGCCTGCCGGTCTGCGTCACCGCCACCCTGGTCGACGGGTTGGTGCTGGCCCGCTCGGCGCTGCACCATTCGATGGCCTACCGCTCGGTGGTGGTCGTCGGCGCAGCCCGTCTGGTCGACGACGAGGCCGAGAAGCGGCTCGCGTTGGATGCGCTGCTCGATCACGTCGCACCCGGCCGGTCCGCCGACGCGCGGCCGGCCAACCGTCGCGAACTGGCGGCCACGGCAGTGCTGGCGCTCGACCTCATCGAGGTGTCCGCGAAGGTACGCGCCGGCGGCCCCGCCGACGACGCCGAGGACATGACGCTGCCGCACTGGGCCGGAGTGGTTCCGCTGAGCCTGGTCGCCGGGCCTCCGGAACCGGCCGCCGACCTCGACCCGGCGATTGCGCTGCCGTCCTACCTTGAGTCCTACCGCAGATCGCGCTGACGGGCCCTAGGTCGTCTGACTGCCGTGCTCCCGCGCCCAGGTGGCCGGCGTCATCGGGGTGGTGACTCCGCCGCCGAACGCGTCCCCAGCCAGCGCGGTGAGCCCGCTCGCCACCACGTTCGCCGGCTCTGCGGGTTCTTCCAAGTCCATGTACTCATAGCCGCGCCCGAGCATGCCGGCCTTGGCCCGGCGCCGGCGCCGCTGGGTCGCCTCCTGCTCCACCGCGGCGGCCTCGGGCACATCCGCACTGTCGGGTTTCGGCGCCGCCTTCTTGCGCGCACTGGTGCCCGACGCCCGTCGGGCGCCCATGTCCAGGCCACCGACCATGTACAGGTAGCCCGGCATGGTGACCGACGGCGGACCCGCCGGTGTCGGCGGCGGCGCACCGGGCGGCGGGGCGGGAGCCGCGGCCGGGGGGCG
>NZ_LQPG01000016.1 GCF_002102265.1 Mycolicibacter longobardus
TCTACAACCGCCTCCACACCGACGAGAAGTCACGACACCACACACCCCACGCCGCCGCTGCTTGACATAGGAGCAATGCACTCTCGCCGGAAGGAGGGGACTACACCGCGACCAGGTCGTCGGCGTGGACCACGGGGCGGCGGGCATCCGGCGCCAACTCGGCGGTGGAGTGGCCGATCATGGCGGCCAGCTCCGCCGCGTCGTAGCCGACGACACCGCGGGCCACCACCGATCCGTCCGGACCGCACAGCTCGACCACGTCGCCGCCGTGGAACCTGCCCGAAGTCCCGGTGATCCCGGCGGGCAACAGGGAGCGGCGCCGGGTCAGCACCGCCTCGACGGCCCCGGCGTCCAGGGTCAGCGTGCCTGCTGCGTCGGCGGCGTGACGCACCCAGAACTTGCGGGCCGACAACCGTTGCGCCCGGGGCGCGAAGACGGTGCCCACCGATGCGTCCGACAGGGCCGCCGTCGCCTGGCCGGCTGCGGCCAGCAACACCGGAACCCCGGCGTCTGCTGCCAGCAACGCCGACGACAGTTTCGACACCATGCCGCCGGTGCCCAGGTTGCTGCTCTCGCCGGCCACCACGCCGGCGAGGTCATCCGGACCGGCCACCTCGGGGATCCGGCGGGCCGGGCCTTTTCGGGGATCGGAGTCGTAGAGGCCGTCGATGTCGGAGAGCAGCACCAGCGCGTCGGCGCCCACCAGGTGCGCCACCAGCGCGGAGAGCCGGTCGTTGTCGCCGAATCGAATCTCGTTGGTGGCCACGGTGTCGTTCTCGTTGACGATCGCCACCGCGTGCAGTGCCCGTAGCCGGTCCAGCGTGCGGGCGGCATTGGTGTGCGACACCCGCATCGACACGTCCTGCGCGGTGAGCAGAACCTGCCCGACGGTTCGGCCGAACCGGCCGAAGGCAGCACTCCACGCGTTGACCAACGCCACCTGACCCACACTGGCGGCAGCCTGTTTGGTGGCCAGATCGCTGGGCCGCTTGGACAATCCCAGCGGCTCCAGACCCGCGGCAATGGCGCCGGACGACACGATCACCACGTCTGAGCCGGCCTTCATCCGGGCTTCGATCGCCTCGGTGAGCCCGGCCAGCCGGTCGGCGTCGAACATGCCGTTCTCGTTGGTCAGCGCGGTGGTGCCGATCTTGACGACGACGCTGCGCGCGCTGCGAATCGCCTCGCGCGCAGTGGAAGTCACGAGTCCTCCGTGTGTTCACGGCGCTGTTTGCGCGCGACCTTACGTTCGGCGGCACCGACCCGGTCGCTGCGTTCCACCCGAATGTCGGTGCCCCGACCGGACAGCGGTGTGTCGACGCCGGCAGCCGTGGCCGGTTCCCAGTCGAAGGTCATCTCCCCGATCGTCACCGCGCAGCCCGGTTTGGCCCCCAGCCGCAGCAGCTCGTCCTCGACGCCGAGCCGGGCCAGCCGGTCACCCAGATAGCCGACCGCCTCATCGTTGTCGAAGTTGGTCTGATGCACCCAGCGCTCGGGACGTGTCCCGCGCACCACAAAGCCACCGTCGCCGTCGGACTCCACGGTGAACCCGGTCTGCCCCGCGGGTATCGGCCGGATGATCGGCCGGCGTGCAACCGGCTCCGGCTGCGCGGCACGATACGACGCCACCATGTCGGCCAGCGCGAACGTCAATGGCCGCAATCCTTCCCGGCTCACTGTCGACACCATGAACACCGGCCAGCCGCGTTCGGCGGCGATGTCCTCGCGAACGAACTCGGCCATCTCCCGCGCGTCGGGCACGTCGATCTTGTTGAGCACCACCGCCCGCGGCCGCGCCATCAGGTCACCGAGGGTTGAATCCCCTTGCATGGTGGGCGTGTAGGCGGCCAGTTCGGCTTCGATCGCCTCGATGTCGGAGAGCGGGTCGCGGCCCGGCTCGGCGGTCGCGCAATCCACGACGTGCACCAGCACCGCACAGCGTTCGATGTGCCGCAGAAAGTCCAGGCCCAGCCCGCGTCCGGCCGAGGCACCCGGGATGAGCCCGGGCACGTCGGCGGCGGTAAAGGTGTTGTCCCCGGCCGAGACCACGCCCAGGTTCGGCGCCAGCGTGGTGAACGGGTAGTCGGCGATCTTCGGTTTTGCCGCCGAGATCACCGACACCAGAGCGGATTTGCCTGCCGAGGGGAATCCGATGAGGCCCACATCGGCGACGGTCTTGAGTTCCAGGGTGAGGTCGCGGGCTTCGCCCTTCTCCCCCAGCAGTGCGAAGCCGGGCGCCTTGCGGGCGCGCGACACCAGTGCCGCGTTGCCCAGCCCGCCGCGTCCACCGGCGGCCGCCTCGAAACGGGCGCCGGCCCCCACCAGGTCGGCCAACAGCCGTCCGTGCTCGTCGAGCACCACGGTGCCGTCGGGCACCTTGATCTCCAGGTCCGATCCGGCTGCGCCGTCCTTATTGCTGCCCTGGCCCTGCTTGCCCGAGGCCGCGGCGATGTGCGGGCGGAAATGGAAGTCCAGCAGGGTGTGTACCTGGGGGTCGACGGCCAGCACGACGCTGCCGCCGCGGCCGCCGTTGCCACCGTCGGGGCCGCCCAGCGGCTTGAACTTCTCCCGGTGAATCGACGCGCAGCCGTTGCCCCCGTCGCCGGCCCGCACATGGATGACGACGCGGTCGACGAACCGGGACATGGCGTTACTACCTATCCGGCGCCTGGCGGCGCCCAGTTACGCCGGCGACTAGTCGCGGGCGACAGGCACGATGTTGATCAACTTGCGGCCGCGCTTCACGCCGAATTCGACCGCACCGGGTGCCGTGGCGAACAGGGTGTCGTCGCCGCCGCGCCCGACGTTGACGCCGGGGTGGAAGTGGGTGCCCCGCTGGCGGACCAGGATCTCGCCGGCCTTGACCACCTGGCCGCCGAACCGCTTGACGCCGAGTCGCTGCGCGTTGGAGTCGCGCCCGTTACGTGAGCTGGAAGCGCCCTTCTTGTGTGCCATCTCGCTGCCTCCTGCTGCTACTTGATTCCGGTGACCTTGAGCACGGTCAGCTGCTGACGGTGACCCTGCCGCTTGTGGTAGCCGGTCTTGTTCTTGAACTTGTGGATGCGGATCTTGGGGCCCTTGGTGTGCTCGAGCACCTCACCGGTGACCGCGACCTTCGCCAGCTTGGCGGCGTCGGTGGTGACGGTGGCACCGTCCACGACCAGCGCGACCGGCAGCGAGACCGACGATCCCGGCTCGGACTCGAGCTTCTCGACCTTGAGCACGTCTCCGACGGCAACCTTGTACTGCTTGCCGCCGGTTTTGACGATTGCGTACGTCGCCATCGTTGGTTTCTACCTCTGCTTCTCGGGCGCGCACGCCATCGGGACTTGCGCAGGTGTCTGGGGTTCTGTCCGCCGAGCTGTGGTTATCCCGCCTGGCGACAACTGGTCAAGGGTACGTGACCAGCGGCTAAGGGGTCAAACCGGCTGGGGGACTAAATCGGCCTAGATCGGCGGCCCGGCCGGGCGGGCCGCCGCGCGTCGCCGCGGGCGTGTGACCACCTCAGCCGGTTCGTCGGGCTCCTCGAAGTCCTCAGAGTCCTCGGAGTCCTCGTCTTCGTCGGACTCGTCTATGACGTCCAGGTCGTCGTCGAAGTCTTCGTCGTCATCGTCGTCGAGATCGACTTCGTCTTCGTCGTCCTCGTCGTCCTCGTCGGTGTCTTCGTCGTCGGTGTCTTCGTCGTCGTCGAGGTCTTCTTCAGCGCCCTCGCCGCCCTCGTCCAGGTCCTCGTCCTCTTGGGCGACGGCTTCGGTGTCTTCGGTGTCCTCGATGTCTTCGGAGCCCGGTTCGGCGAGACCCACCGGCAGCTCGTCGGCCTCCGGCGCAGTTTCCTGTTCCTCGTCGGACTCGTCGTCGTGACGGTCGCTGGCCGCAGCCATTGCCTTGAACATCGGGTGGTCACCGGGGGTGTGCACCGGAACCTTGGCCACCGCCGGTTCGTCCACCTTGGGCTTCTTCGAGCGCTTGCTGCGGCGGCTGCCGCCGCCCGATTCGGCCCTGCGCCCCGGTGCTGCCGAGTCGACCGGGTCGGCGTGCAGCATGATGCCGCGCCCGGCGCAGTGCTGACACGATGTCGAGAAGGCCTCGATCAACCCGGTGCCCAGCCGCTTGCGGGTCAGCTGCACCAGTCCCAGCGACGTCACCTCCGAGACCTGGTGGCGGGTGCGGTCGCGGCCCAGGGCCTCGGTCAGCCGACGCAGCACCAGATCCCGGTTGGACTCCAGCACCATGTCGATGAAGTCGATGACGATGATGCCGCCGATGTCACGAAGCCGCAGCTGCCGCACGATCTCCTCGGCGGCCTCCAGGTTGTTCTTGGTGACCGTCTCCTCGAGGTTGCCCCCGGATCCGGTGAACTTGCCGGTGTTGACGTCCACCACCGTCATCGCCTCGGTCCGGTCGATGACCAGCGTGCCGCCCGAGGGCAGCCAGACCTTGCGGTCCAGGGCCTTGGCCAGCTGCTCGTCGATGCGATGCACGGCGAACACGTCCGGCCCGGCCTGACCCTCCGGGCCTTCGGGGGCCTGGTAGCGGGTCAGCTTGGGCACCAGTTCGGGCGCCACCGAACCGACGTAGTCGTTGATCGTGGCCCAGGCGTCGTCACCGGAGACCACCAGCTCGGAGAAGTCCTCGTTGAACAGGTCCCGGATCACCTTGACCAGCACGTCGGGCTCTTCGTAGAGCGCCACCGCGGCACCGGCGGCTTTGCCCTTGGTCTCGGCCGCAGTGGCTTCGATCTGGTTCCAGCGTTCCTGGAGACGTTCCACGTCGGCGCGGATGTCCTCTTCTTTGACACCCTCCGACGCGGTGCGGATGATCACGCCGGCGTCGGCGGGCACCACCTCGCGCAGAATCTCCTTGAGCCGCTGACGCTCGGTGTCGGGCAGCTTGCGGCTGATCCCGGTGGACGACGCGCCCGGCACATACACCAGGTAGCGGCCGGCCAGGGACACCTGCGTGGTCAACCGGGCGCCCTTGTGACCGATGGGGTCCTTGCTGACCTGCACGACGACGTAGTCGCCGGGCTTGAGCGCCTGCTCGATCTTGCGGTTGGCGCCGCCGAGTCCGGCGGCCTCCCAGTTCACCTCGCCGGCGTACAGCACGCCGTTGCGGCCGCGGCCGATGTCGACGAAGGCGGCCTCCATCGACGGCAGCACGTTCTGCACGATGCCCAGGTAGACGTTGCCGACCAGCGAGGTAGAGGCAGCCGAGGTGACGAAGTGTTCGACCATCACGCCGTCTTCCAGCACGGCGATCTGGGTGTAGCGGGCGCCCTGGTGCGGCGGCTCGGTCCGGACCCGGTCGCGGACCACCATCCGGCGCTCGACGGCCTCGCGGCGGGCCAGGAACTCGGCCTCGCTCAGGATCGGCGGACGACGGCGCCCGGCGTCGCGGCCGTCGCGGCGACGCTGCCGTTTGGCCTCCAGTCGGGTCGAGCCGGTGATGCCCTGGATCTCGTCGTCGCCGGTGCCCTTCTCACCCTTGGCGGAGCGACCGGACTTGGCGCGCGGGGCGCGTTCGTGCACGACGGTGTTGGGTGGGTCGTCCGACGCTCCGGTGTCCTCGTCGTCCCCGGAGCCGGTCTTGCGCCGACGACGGCGGCGACGGCGCCGGCTGCCGGGCTCCTCCGACGAACCGCTCTCGTCCTCGCCGGTGTCTTCCGCGTCGTCGGAGTCTTGAGTGTCGTCGGATTCCGCGGCGGCGTCGTCGTCGGTGTCGTCGTCGGCGTCAGCGACGTCGGCGGTGTCGTCGGAAGCCCCTCCTTCGGATCCGCGGCCCCGGCCGCGCCCGCGGCGCCCGCGGCGGCGGCGCCGGTTGGCGGGCCGTTCCCCGTTCTCATCCTCGGCGTCGGCGTCGGAGACACCGGGGTCAAGGTCGCCGTAGTCGTCGGAGTAGTCGTCCGCGTCGTCATCGGCCTCGCGGGGGGCCGGGCGCTCGAAGGCGACCGGCTGCGGAGCGACGAACAACGGCATGTAGTCGGCCCGGGTGGCGACCGGCTCCGGGGCCGTCTCCAGCAGCAGCCGGGACTCGGGCTCGTCGGGAACCTCGTCGGGCTCCCCGGGCTCCTGGGTCAACCCGCCGGCAGCGGGCTCGGGAGCTTCGGGGGCCGAACCCAGCAGGTCACGGACGCGCACCGCCTCGACGCGATCCACGCTGGAGTGCGCGCTGCGCGCCCGGCCGTCCAGCTCGGTCAGGGCATCCAGGACCCGTTTGCTGGTGGTGCCCAGTACCCGCGCGAGGGAATGCACCCGCAGCCGATCGGGCAACTCGTCGTGCTCGGTCGGCGCCACCGGTACGTCTGAAAAAGGGCCTCTAAAAAGGGAGGGGTCTGCCACGTACGTCTCCTCAAGCCCCCGGGCGCGTCGTTGCGACGCGGCCACGCGAGGGCTTCTCGTTATGGGCCCGGTTCACTTCCCCGGGCTTGTGGTGGTCTCGCTCCGAGGGGCTCGGGTGGAACCGACTCGGTGCCTGGCTGAATGAGGACCGGCGATCGGCGCCGCATCACATATCGCGACCGTCGCACTCGCCGAAGTCTTCATTCGGGTGTCAGAAACCGGTCCGGTGACGTTCACCCGATTGTCAGTATCCCACACAACCCGGAGTAGTCCGGACGAAAGGCGCTAACTGGGCCTCAGGCCAGGGTCATGGGAGACACCGGCGCCGACGGCTCGAGGTCGGGAAACCACAGCGCGATCTCGCGCTCGGCGGACTCCGGCGAGTCCGAGCCGTGCACCAGGTTGAACTGGGTCTCCAGTCCGAAATCGCCCCGAATGGTGCCCGGGGTGGCCTTGGCCACCGGGTCGGTGCCGCCGGCGAGCTGGCGGAACGCCTCGATCGCCCGCGGACCTTCCACCACCGCGGCGACCACCGGACCGGAGGTGATGAAGTCCAGCAGCGACGCGAAGAAGGCCTTGCCCTCGTGCTCGCCGTAGTGCTGTCGCGCCACTGCCTGCTGCACCGGCCGCAGTTCCAGGGCCGCCAACGTCAGGCCCTTCTTCTCGATCCGGCTGATGATCTCGCCCACCAGCCGGCGGTTCACGCCGTCCGGCTTGATCAGCACCAAAGTCCGCTCAGTCATTGAAGCGCCGCTCCTTTTCATCGCTGGCTGCATCGTCGCCAGCGGCACGGGCGACAGCGTACCGGCCCCGAACCGCCTCGGTCACGAGCGGCGCAACACCTCGGCACGGAAGTAAGCGATCAGCACCCACACCGCGGTGAACACCAGGCCCATCACGCCCACACCGGGGTACACCACGAATCCGGCCACCAGCACCAGCTGCAACGCCAGATTGGCCCAGATCGCCCAACTCCGTCCCTGAACGCCGACGAGCAGCAACAGCGCCAATGCCAGGCCGAGCAGATACGCCAGGGACGCGGGCGTCAGTCCCCCGCCGACGACGCTGACCACCGGCAGCGCCAACAGCACGGTGATGGCCTCGAGTATCAGCGTCGCGGCCATCACGCCGCGGAAACCCCGCCACGGGTCGGGCCTCTGCTCGCTCATGCCGGATCCTTCCCGAACAGGGTGCGCGCGGCACCGGCGGTGACCACCGATCCGGTGATCACGATCCCCGCTCCCAGCCCAGCCCCCTTAGCTTCGCCGGCCGCGTCGAACTCGTCGACCAGCGCTGTGGCGGTGTCGATCGCATCCTCAAGCGTCTCGGTGGTGACCACCCGGTCGTCGCCGAACCACCGCGCTGCCGCAGCGGTAAGCGTCTCGACGTCCAGTGCCCGCGGAGAACCGTTGTGGGTCACCACGATTCGGTCGAAAGCAGGTTCCAGCGCCGCGAGGATACCGTCGACGTCCTTGTCGGCCAGCACGCTGAGGACGCCGACCAGGAAGCGGAAGTCGAAATCCTCGGCCAGAGCCCGGGCCAGCACGGCGGCACCGGCCGGGTTGTGTGCGGCGTCGACGAAGACGGTGGGCGAGCTGCGCATCCGCTCCAGCCGGCCGGGACTGCGCACCGCGGCGAAGCCCGCCCGCACCGTGTCGACGTCGAGCTGACGCTCGGCGCCGGCCCCGAAGAACGCCTCCACCGCCGCCAACGCCAGCACCGCGTTGTGGGCCTGGTGCTCGCCGTGCAGCGGCAGAAAGATCTCCGAGTACACCCCGCCCAGGCCCTGCAGTTCCAGCAGCTGCCCGCCGATCGCGAGCTGGCGGCTGCGTACCGCGAACTCCGAGTTCTCCCGCGCCACCGCGGCATCTGCGCGTACCGACTGTGCCAGCAGGACTTCCATCACCTCGGGCGCCTGGCGGGCGATCACCGCCACGGTGTCGGTCAGTTCGTCGGACGAGCGGTGGATGATGCCGGCCTTCTCGGTTGCGATCCCGGCGATGTCGTCACCGAGGTAGTCGACGTGGTCGATACCGATCGGGGTGATCACGGCAACCGGGGCTTCGACGACGTTCGTGGCGTCCCAGCGACCGCCCATGCCGACCTCCACGACGGCGACGTCCACCGGGGCGTCGGCGAACGCCGCGAAGGCCATGCCGGTGAGCACCTCGAACTTGCTCATCGCCGGTCCGCCGTCGGCCTGCGAGGAGGCATCGACCATCTGCACGAAGGGCTCGATCTCGGCGTAGGTCTCCACATACCTGGCCGGGCTGATGGGCTCGCCGTCGATCGCGATGCGCTCGACCGCCGATTGCAGATGCGGGCTGGTGGTGCGCCCGGTGCGACGACTGAAGGCGGTCAGCAGTGCGTCGATCATCCGCACCACCGAGGTCTTGCCGTTGGTGCCGGCGACGTGGATCGACGGGTAGCCGCGCTGCGGGGAGCCGAGCAGTTCCAGCAGGGCGTTGATGCGGGTCAAGCTCGGTTCGATCTTGGTTTCGCCCCAGCGCTGGTCGAGCAGGTGCTCGACCTGCAGCAGCGCGGCGATCTCGTCCGGCGTCGGTTCGGTTGCGCCGACCGGGTGGTCGCTCATGCCAGGGCCGAAAGACGCGAGGTGATCCGGTCCACCTCGTCGCGGGCCAACTGCTGGCGGGCCCGGATCTTGTCGACCACCGCGTCGGGCGCCTTGGCCAGGAAAGCCTCGTTGCCCAGTTTCGCCGAGGTGGCGCCGAGTTCCTTCTGCGCGGTGGCCAGATCCTTTTCCAGGCGCCGGCGTTCGGCGGCGATGTCGACGGTGCCGGAGGTGTCCAGTTCGACGACGACGGTGCTCTTAGCGCCGACGCCGAGCCTGACCTCCACCGTCGCCGACGGCGCGAACCCGTCGCCGGGTTCGGTGAGCCAGGCCTGGGAGGCCACCGCCGCCAACTGAGTGGCCAGATCGGCGTCGTCGATACCGCTGAGCCGGGCCGGGACCCTCTGGCGGTCACGCAGTCCCTGGTCGCTGCGGAACCGGCGCACCTCGGTCACCAACTTCTGCATGTCGGTGATCCGTTGCGCGGCAACCTGGTCCAGGGCGATCCCCGATGGTTCCGGCCAGTCGGCGATCACCAGGGATTCCGCACCGGTGAGCTCCTGCCACAGGGTTTCGGTGACGAACGGGATCACCGGGTGCAGCAGCCGCAGCAAGGTGTCGAGCACCGTGGCCAGCACAGCCGTGGTGTGCTCAATCCCCTGCCCCAGCTGGGTTTTGGCCAACTCGACATACCAGTCACAGAACTCGTCCCAGGCGAAGTGGTAGAGCGCCTCGCATGCCCGGCTGAACTCGTAGCCTTCAAAGGCCGAATCCACTTCGGCACGAACCTCTTCCAAACGCCCCAGGATCCACCGGTCGGCGTCGGTCAGCTCGTCGGCTGCCGGCAGCGGCGCCGGTCGCGCGCCGTTGAGCAGCGCGAAACGGGTCGCGTTGAACAGCTTGGTGACGAAGTTGCGCGACGCGCGGGCATGGTCCTCACCGATCGACAGGTCTCCGCCGGGACTGGCACCGCGGGCCAGGGTGAACCGCAGGGCGTCGGCGCCGAAGGTCTCCACCCAGTCCAGCGGGTCGATCCCGTTGCCGCGCGACTTGCTCATCTTGCGGCCGTGCTCGTCGCGGATCAGGCCGTGCAGGAACACGTTGTGGAACGGCACCTTGCCGCCGGGCAGCGCGTCGTCCCCGCCGACGAAGGTGCCGAACATCATCATCCGGGCCACCCAGAAGAACAGGATGTCGTATCCGGTCACCAGCACGCTGGTGGGATAGAACTTCGCCAGCTCGGGGGTGGCGTCCGGCCAGCCCATCGTGGAGAACGGCCACAGCGCCGAGGAGAACCAGGTGTCCAGCACGTCGGGGTCCTGCTCCCAACCCTCCGGCGGGGTCTCGTCCGGTCCGACACAGACCTTTTCACCATTCGGCCCGTGCCAGATGGGGATCCGGTGACCCCACCACAGCTGGCGGGAGATGCACCAGTCGTGCATGTCGTCGACCCAGGCGAACCAGCGCGGTTCCAGGCTCTTGGGGTGGATGACGGTGTCACCGTCCCGGACCGCGTCACCGGCGGCCTTGGCCAGCGAGGAGACATCAACCCACCACTGCATGGACAGCCGCGGCTCGATGACCTCGCCGCTGCGCTCGGAATGCCCCACGCTGTGCAGGTAGGGCCGCTTCTCGGCGACGATGCGACCCTGGGCGGCCAGCGCCTCACGCACGGCAACGCGTGCCTCGAAGCGATCCATGCCGTCGAACTGCGTTCCGGTGCCGGTGATCCGGCCCTTGGTGTCCAGGATCGTCGGCATGTCCAGTTGGTGGCGCAGACCGATCTCGAAGTCGTTGGGGTCGTGGGCGGGGGTGACTTTGACAGCCCCGGTGCCGAATTCGGGGTCGACGTGCGCATCGGCGACCACGGCGATCTCCCGGTCCAGGAACGGGTGCGGCAGGTTGGTCCCCACCAGCTCGCGGTACCGCTCGTCGTCGGGGTGCACCGCGATCGCGGTGTCGCCGAGCATGGTCTCCAGCCGGGTGGTGGCCACCACTATGTGGGGCGCTGAGTCATCGAGTGAGCCGTACCGGAACGACACCAGCTCGCCTTCGATGTCCTCGTATTTGACTTCGAGGTCACTGATCGCGGTCTCCAGCACGGGAGACCAGTTGACCAGTCGTTCGGCCTGGTAGATCAGCCCCGCGTCGTAGAGCCGCTTGAAGATGGTGCGGACCGCACGCGACAGGCCGTCGTCCATGGTGAACCGTTCCCGGCTCCAGTCCACCCCGTCGCCGAGCCGGCGCATCTGGCCCCCGATGGTGCCGCCGGATTCCCGTTTCCAGTCCCACACCTTGTCGATGAACAGCTCACGGCCGAAGTCTTCCTTGGTCTTGCCGTCGGCGGCGAGCTGGCGTTCCACCACGCTCTGGGTGGCGATGCCGGCGTGATCCATGCCCGGCAGCCACAGCACCTCATAGCCCTGCATCCGCTTGCGGCGGGTCAGCACGTCCATCAGGGTGTGGTCGAGCGCATGCCCCATGTGCAGGCTGCCGGTGACGTTCGGCGGGGGCAGCACGATCGAATAACCGGGCTTGGTGCTGGCCGGATCTGCGGTGAAGTAACCGGCGTCAACCCAACGCTGGTAGATCGCGTCCTCTACCGCACCCGGCTCCCACGACTTGGGCAGGTGATCGGCGTTGGCGGCGTTGGGAGTGACAGTCACCGGTCAATTCTAGGAACGACTGCCGAGCAGACGTAAAAGCCCCCGAATCCGGCTCGATTCGGGGGCTTTCGCGACTGCTCACGCAGGTAGGGCTACTTCTTGCCGCCGAGCAGACCGCCGAGGATGTCGCCGATGGCGCCGCCGGTCTTGCCGCCGATCATGTTGCCCAGGATGCTGCCCATCGACTGGTTCTTGGCGCCGCCGCCACCGGCCATACCGCCGAGGATGCCGCCCAGGACGTCGCCGAGGCCGCCGCCACCGGAAGCCTGTTGCTGGGCCGGCTCGGCCTTCTGGCCGCTCAGCTGCTTACCGATGTAGGCGAGCACGATCGGCGCGATGATCGGGAGCAGCTTCTGCAACAGGTCGTTGTTGCCGGCACCGGCGCCCGAGAGCGCCGAGGCGACCTGGTTGGTGTCGTTGCCGCCGAAGATGGTCGAGATCAGCTGCTGGCCCTCGGATTGGCTGCTGCCGAAAACGTTGTCCAGCAGGCCCTGCGCCGCGAAGTTGCTGGCGGTGTTGACAATGTTGTCCGCCTGATCCGGCTCCTGAGCGTTCTGGCTCAAGCCGCTGACCAATACGGGCACCAGGGTGCGGATGGTGCTGTCCACTTCACCGGTGTCTGCGCCGAGCTTGTTGGCGATGTCCTGGATGGGGATCTGAGCGAAGAGATCGTCGAGGCCGGCCATGAGTATTCGTCCACTTTCGTTGCTGGGTGCTGCGGTGGCAGCGGTCGAAAACGACACTAGCGGAAAGATCGTCGGCCGGCACCGGCCCATACCGGCCCGTTCAAGGCGATCAGCTCAGCCGGGAGACTTCCAGCGTCACACCCGCCGCCGGCAGCCGGGCCAGCAGCGCATCGCCCATCGCGGCCGCCGGGGTGAGCACCCCGTAGTGCTCCGGCAGGGCGTCGCGATCCAGTGCCAGCGCCAGCGCACTCTCGGCCAGCAGCACCGAGGTGGCCTGGTAGCCGGGGTCGCCCTGCTGCGCCATGACCGCCAGGTAGCGGGCTCCGGTGCTGGTGGTGGTGTAGGTCTCGACGCGGTAGTAGCCGTTTTCCCGCCGGCTCTGGCTGGGACCGGTTCCCGGCTTGGGCAGCACGCGCTCCACCAGTCGGGGCGGCAGCAGCCGGAAGAAGCGGCCGGCGAGACCGAAGGTCAGGTTGCCCACCCCGGTCGCCAGTCCCGACAGGACCGGAGCCGCGGCCGACGAGCCGACGCTCATGTGCTCGGCGTAGCGGAAGCGGCGTCCGTAGGCCCAGTTCAGCAGCCCGTTGCTGCGCCGCACGATCCGGGTGTTGTAGGGCGCCATGAGAAAGCCCGCGGTCCAGATGCCGGCCAGCTCCGGCGCGATGTCACCGCCCCGGTGCCAGGACAGGTCCGGCTGCGGGCCCACCTCGGGTTCGGCGGGGCGGTCGACGCTGAGGGTGTGCGGGTCGAAGATCTGGCGCCGGGCGTCCGGATCGCTGGAGGCGGTGCGGAACACCTCGGTCATCGAGGCGATGGTGCCGCCGGATAGGCCGCCGGAGAAGCTCCGCAGAACGTAGTCGGTGTTGAGGAGCTCGCCGGTGCCCTCGTCGCGGGCCGTCCGATAGAGCGCGTACACGCTGATATCCGACGGGATGGAGTCGAAGCCGCAGGCGTGCACGATGCGCGCCCGGTTGTCGACGGCCTGCTTGTGGTAGGTGTCGATACTGTCCCGCACGAACATCGCCTCGCCGGTGAGGTCGACGTAGTCGGTGCCCGCCGCCGCGCAGGCCGCCACCAAGGGCATTCCGTATCGGGTGTAGGGGCCGACGGTGGTGATCACCACTCGGGTCCGGGCCGCCATCGCGTCCAGCGTTGCGGGCTGGTCGGCGTCGGCCACCACGATCGGCCAGTCCCGCGCCGCGGCACCGAGTTCGTCGCGGACGGCGCGCAGCCGTTCCGCCGAGCGGCCCGCCAGCCCGATGCGGGCGCCGCCGCCGGCGCGGGACAGGTATTGGGCGGTCAGCTTCCCGACAAAGCCGGTCGCCCCGTAGACGACAGCGTCGAGCTCACGCGTATCAGGCATGAGCTCGACGCTACTCGTCGGCTTGGGAAGGTCAGCCGCGACGGCCGCACACCGGCCACGCACCGATGCCCTGGCTGCGCAGGACGTTCTCGGCGACCCGGATCTGCTCGGAGCGGCTGGCGTTGTGGGGCAGGCCGCTGCCGCCGTTGGCACGCCAGGTGCTCGGGGTGAACTGCAGACCGCCGTAGTAGCCGTTGCCGGTGTTGATCGACCAGTTGCCACCCGACTCGCAGGCCGCGATGGCGTCCCAGTTGACGCTGTCCGCCTTGGCGGTGGCGTCGGAGAGGACGACTGCACCGGTGATCAGGGCGCCGGCGATCGCGGCCATAGTCAGGGGCTTACGGACGTTCTTCAACATCGTTCCTTTCGCAGTGCGCGCCCCGAAGTGCGCCCACGTGCGTGGGCTGGCATGCCTGGGTTCCAGGCGGGAATGGTCTTCGGGCCGTGCCGTCTCGGTCGGGCACGACAGCGGGGCATCGCGCGGAGGCATTCGAGGGGCCGCCCGCGGCCCCGCTCACACGCGGTTCCGTCGTTTCAATTTGTTTGCCCCGCATTAGGGCGAAAGGAACTTACGAAACATTGATACGGCGCGTCCAACCGCATCTAGCGAGCATTTCGGGCAGATAACGAAACCATCACACCGTGGCCGGGAATGGTTACAGCAGGTCAGCAATGACTTTTGCCGTCCGGCCGGGACCGCAGGGCGGAGTCCCGGCCGTGAGTCAGATCACGGGGATTTTGTGGGCTGGGCCACTGGAAATCTGCCGGTCCGGGGCCCGTCGGGCACCGACCGCGCCGGAAACTGGGCGCCACACAGGCCACAGCAGCATCATCTGCCCCGATAATCGCAGGCCAACCGGCTGGGCTGGGCCGACGGCGCGCAGGGTCGCCGAACCTGCCACTATCGCGCGGTCTGCACGCATTTGATCTTTCTCGACCGACGACCCACCCGTCCGCGGCGCCCCTTTCGCACGCCGAGGGGCCACATCAATTACGTTGCATAACAACGGCTTTCGACACATCAGCGCTGGCCAGGCGAGACGGAGCCCAACCGGTCAATTCCGCACAATGCCAATAATCTCTATATCTCACGCAGATAATACGAAGATATATTTCGCTACCTCGCGGCACCGCATATCGCTTTATTTACGACTGCAGTCGGCATTTGCTGTCGTCTGTTCAGGACAGACCGGCGACATCGTCGGGCGAGTTGAGATTGGCCAGCGCGCCCGCGTCGGCCAGCACAATCCGCCGGACGTCGGCGGTGTCGACCAATGCGCCCACCCGGCGCTCCCCGCCGGCGACCAAGGCATCGACGGTGTCCGCCAGCCCCGTGCGATACACCGCGGCCAGATAGTGGTCGCGGTCCGCCCGTGCCAGCACGATGTCGACCGCGCCGTCGGCGGCCGAACCCGCCAGCTCGTCGATCAATTCCGGTGTCAGAAACGGCATGTCGACCGCGCAGACGAAGGCGCGCGCGGCGCCGGCGTCCGCGGCGGCACGCAGGCCCAGGCCGACAGCCGGCAGCGGCCCCAGCCCGGGCACCTTGTCACGCAACACCTGCGCGGTCAGATCGGGCAACGCCTGCCCCTGGGCGGCCACCACGAAAACCGGATCGCAGCGCTGCCCCAGCACCGACACCAGGTGTTCCACCAGAGTCAGGTCGCCGAAACGGCCCGGCACGGTCAGGGTGGCCTTGTCCCGGCCCATCCGGCGCGATGCGCCGCCGGCCAGCACGACACCGGCCAGCTGACCGGTCGTCATGACGTCAGGCTCGCCTCAGTCCACGGTCCAGGTGTCCCGGCCACGCAGCAGCGCCTGGAGTGCGGCGGTGTCGTGCGGGGTGGTCTGCCGGGCCTCGGCGACCTGCGCGCGAGCCAGATCGTCGTAGGTGGGCTTGTCGACCTTGCGGAAGATCCCCGTCGGGAAGTGCGTCAGATCCTGCTCAGAGAGCCGCGACAGCGCGAACGCGTAGGACGAGTCGGCCTGCGTCGCGTCATGCACCACGATCTGATCGGCGGAGACGTTGGCCGTCTTGGCGACCTCCAGCCCGTATCCGGACTTGATGACGCAGTACTCGTCCTCGGCGCCGAACACCACCCGCTCGCCCTGCCTGAGGTTGATGATGCGGTTCTCGGCCCCCTCCTTGCGCAGCAGGTCGAAGGAGCCGTCGTTGAACACCGGGCAGTCCTGCAGGATCTCCACCAGTGCCGAGCCACGGTGCTCCATCGCCCCGCGCAGCACCTCGGTGAGGCCCTTGCGGTCGGAGTCCAGGGCGCGCCCGACGAACGTCGCCTCGGCGCCGATCGCCAGCGAGACCGGGTTGAACGGGTTGTCCAGCGAGCCGAACGGCGTCGACTTGGTGATCTTGCCGGTCTCCGAGGTCGGTGAGTACTGGCCCTTGGTCAGGCCGTAGATCCGGTTGTTGAACAGCAGGATGGTGATGTTGACGTTGCGGCGCAGCGTGTGGATCAGGTGGTTGCCGCCGATCGACAGGGCGTCGCCGTCACCGGTGATGAGGAATACCGACAGGTCCTCGCGAGCGGTCGCCAGCCCGGTGGCGAACGTCGGGCCACGACCGTGGATCGAGTGCACACCGTAGGTGTTCATGTAGTACGGGAACCGGCTGGAGCAGCCGATGCCACTGACGAACACGATGTTTTCCCGCCGCAGCCCCAGCTCGGGCAGGAAACTACGGATCGTGTTGAGGATGACGTAGTCGCCGCAACCCGGGCACCAGCGCACCTCCTGGTCGGAGGTGTAGTCCTTGGCCTTCTGCGGCTCGTCGGTGGTGGGCACCCCGCTCAGCGCGGTCAGCCCCAGGTCGGTACCGACGAGCGTGTCGGCGGGTTCGGTGGTGGTGGTCATGAATTCGCTCCTGCTGTACCCGCAATGGTGACCGCCGCGGCCTTGGCCAGCGACGCCTTCTCGTTCTCCCGATCGGCCAGCGTGCCGGCCAGCGCGTCGTCGATGATCCCCTCGATCTCGTCGGCGAGGAACGCCTTGCCCGCCACCTTGGTCACCGACTGGATGTCGACCAGGTAGCGGCCGCGCAGCAGCAGCGCCAGCTGACCCAGGTTCATCTCCGGCAGCACCACCTTGGGGTAACGCCGCAGCACCTCGCCCAGGTTGGCCGGGAAGGGGTTGAGGTTCCGCAGGTGTGCCTGCGCGACCTTGATGCCGCCGCGCCGGACCCGCCGGCACGCCTCGGCGATCGGGCCATACGAGCTGCCCCAGCCCAGCAACAGCAGCTCGGCGTCCCCGGACGGGTCGTCGACCACCAGGTCGGGCACCTTGATGCCGTCGACCTTGGCCTGACGCAGTCGCACCATCAGGTCGTGGTTGGCGGGCTCGTAGGAGATCTCGCCGGAGCCGTTGGCCTTCTCCAGCCCACCGATGCGGTGTTCCAGGCCCGGGGTCCCGGGAATGGCGAACTGCCGGGCCAGGGTCTCCGGGTCACGGGCGTAGGGCGCGAAGTCCTCGCCGGCCTTGGCCAGGTTGGCCTCGATGGGCTCCATCGCGGTGATGTCGGGGATGCGCCACGGCTCGGAACCGTTGGCGATCGCACCGTCGGAGAGCAGCACCACCGGGGTGCGGTAGGTCACCGCGATCCGGACGGCCTCGATGGCCGCGTCGAAGCAGTCCGACGGCGTGCACGGCGCCAGCACCGCCACCGGGGACTCGCCGTTGCGGCCGTAGAGCGCCTGCATCAGGTCGGCCTGTTCGGTCTTGGTGGGCAGGCCGGTGGAGGGGCCGCCGCGCTGCACGTTGATCAGCAGCAGCGGCAGCTCGGTCATCACGGCCAGGCCCAGCGCCTCGGCCTTGAGAGCCAGCCCCGGGCCCGAGGTGCTGGTGACGCCCAACGCACCCCCGTAGGAGGCGCCGATCGCCGCGCCGATGCCGGCGATCTCGTCCTCGGCCTGGAAGGTCAGCACATTGAAGTTCTTGTACTTCGACAGCTCGTGCAGGATGTCCGAGGCCGGGGTGATCGGGTAGGTTCCCAGCACCACCTGGGTGCCGGCCAGCTGGCCGGCGACGATGACGCCGTAGGCCATCGCGGTGTTGCCCGAGATCTGGCGGTACTCCCCCGCCGGCAGCTTGGCCGGCGCGATCTCGTAGGTGGTGCCGAAAGCCTCGGTGGTCTCGCCGTAGTTCCAGCCCGCCTTGAGCGCCAGCACGTTGGCGTCGGCGACGTCGGGCTTCTTGGCGAACTTCTCCCGGATGAAGCGCTCGCTGCTCTCCAGCTCCCGGCCGTACATCCAGGACAACAGGCCCAGGGCGAACATGTTCTTGGCGCGGGCGCCGTCCTTCTTGGTCGCGCCGATCGCCTCGACCGCGCCCAGCGTCAAAGAGGTCATCGCGACCGGGACCACGACATAGTCCGAGAGTTCCTCGGTCTCCAGCGGGTTGGTCTCGTAGCCGATCTTGGCCAGATTGCGCTTGGTGAACTCGTCGGAGTTGACGATCACCATCCCGCCGCGGGGCAGGTCGCCGATGTTGGCCTTGAGTGCCGCGGGGTTCATCGCCACCAGCACATCGGGGCGGTCACCGGCGGTCAGGATGTCGAAGTCGGCGATCTGGATCTGGAAGGATGACACGCCCGGCAGGGTGCCCTGAGGTGCGCGGATCTCGGCCGGGTAGTTCGGCTGGGTGGCCAGGTCGTTGCCGAACAGGGCCGCTTCAGAGGTGAAGCGATCGCCGGTGAGCTGCATGCCGTCGCCGGAGTCACCGGCGAAACGGATCACGACTTTCTCGAGTTTTTGGCGCCCGGGTGCCGACCCGACCCCGTTACCGCTCGGCCCCACGGCCCCCGCCTTCCATCACTGTCTGACCGGGCCCGCACAGCCGGCTGGCGCACCCACACGTTTTTCTGTCACTGGCGGTACCGATTATTGCACCGCTCTTATAGACCATACGACGCCACACCGTGTCGAAATTCGGGTTACTCAGTGTTAAATGTCGATGTCACACCGGGGTTCACGGTCAACTTGGTGCGGAAATGTGGTTTTCATCACGTTCGACCGCGGGCCGACTCTAAGAAAAATTCGGTACTGACGAGTAACTTTGCGGGGCGCCCGTGCGTCCCGCCCGGATCAGGCGCTCTTGTCGCGGCGCTCGCTGCGCGACGCTTTGCGCGGGACGATGGTCGGCAGCACGTTGTCCTGCACCGTTTCCTTGGTCACCACGACCTTGGCGACGTCGTTGCGGCTGGGGATGTCGTACATGACCGGCAGCAGGACCTCTTCCATGATCGCCCGCAGGCCGCGTGCACCGGTGCCCCGGTGAATGGCCTGATCCGCGATGGCCTCCAGCGCGTCCTGGCTGAACTCCAGCTCCACCCCGTCCATCTCGAAGAGGCGGGTGTACTGCTTGACCAGAGCGTTCTTCGGCTCCGAGAGGATCTTGACCAACGACTCCATGTCCAGGTTGGTCACCGAGGCCACCACCGGCAGCCGGCCGATGAACTCCGGGATCAGCCCGAACTTGATCAGGTCTTCGGGCATCACCTCGGCGAAGTGGTCGGTGGTGTCGATCTCCGCCTTGGACCGGACCTCGGCGCCGAAACCCAAGCCGCGCTTGCCGACCCGGTCGGAGACGATCTTCTCCAGTCCGGCGAACGCCCCGGCCACGATGAAAAGCACGTTGGTGGTGTCGATCTGGATGAACTCTTGGTGCGGGTGCTTGCGGCCGCCCTGCGGCGGGACCGAGGCCTGGGTGCCCTCCAGGATCTTCAGCAGCGCCTGCTGCACTCCCTCACCGGAGACGTCCCGGGTGATCGACGGGTTCTCGCTCTTGCGGGCGATCTTGTCGACCTCGTCGATGTAGACGATGCCGGTCTCGGCGCGCTTGACGTCGTAGTCGGCGGCCTGAATCAGCTTGAGCAGAATGTTCTCGACGTCCTCACCGACGTAGCCCGCCTCGGTCAGCGCGGTGGCGTCGGCGATCGCGAACGGCACGTTGAGCATCTTGGCCAGCGTCTGGGCCAGGTAGGTCTTGCCACAGCCGGTGGGGCCGAGCATCAGGATGTTGGACTTGGTCAGCTCGACCGGCTCGCCGGAGCGGGAGTCACGGCTCTTCTCGCCGGCCTGGATGCGCTTGTAGTGGTTGTAGACCGCTACCGCCAGCGTGCGCTTGGCCGTGTCCTGACCGATGACGTAGCCCTCCAGGAAGTCCCGGATCTCAGCGGGCTTGGGCAGCTCGTCGAGCTTGACGTCGTCGGCGTCGGCGAGCTCCTCTTCGATGATCTCGTTGCACAGGTCGATGCACTCATCGCAGATGTAGACGCCCGGCCCCGCGATGAGCTTCTTGACCTGCTTCTGGCTCTTGCCGCAGAACGAACATTTCAGCAAGTCCCCGCCGTCTCCGATGCGCGCCATGGTGCGTTAGGACCTACTTCCTGTTCGCCGTCTGTCGTCGGGGTACCGGTGTCTGCCCCGACGCTACCCGCTCATTCCGGTGCGATGCGACCGATAAGGCCGAATCGCGTCGTTGGTATTCATCACGGGCCCCGTCTGGGCTTGTCTGCCTGCTCCACGAACATATCGTCCGAGGTGCCGCACCCGGCGTGCGACGCGCTGGCGTGGCGCGAGCGTTTCGCCGGCGTTACCCCGCTGTGAGACGTGGCCCCAGAGCCCTACAGTGGCGAACGTGGGGTTCGCCGTGCCCGACGATACCGTGCTCGTCGCCGATGGGGGGCTGGCGACGGAGCTGGAGGCCCGCGGCTTCGATCTTTCCGATCCGCTGTGGTCGGCGCGGCTGCTCGCCGACGCCCCCGCGGATATCACCGCCGTGCATGCCGCGTTCTTCGCGGCGGGCGCGATGATCGCCACCACCGCCAGCTATCAGGCGAGCTTCGAAGGTTTCGCCGCCCGCGGGATCGACCGTCGCGCGGCGGCCGGACTGCTGCGCCGAAGCGTGCAGCTGGCCCGCCTGGCCGCCGGCGGCGCGAAAGACCGCTGGGTCGCGGCGTCGGTCGGCCCGTACGGCGCCGCGCGCGCCGACGGCTCGGAATACCGTGGCCGCTACGGGCTTTCGGTCGCCGCGTTGACGGCCTGGCACCGCCCCCGGCTGGAGGTGCTGGCCGGCGCCGGAGCCGACGTACTGGCGTGCGAGACCGTGCCGGATCTCGACGAGGCCGAGGCCCTGGTGAATCTGATCCGCGAGGCGAACGTGCCGGCCTGGCTCAGCTACACCATCGACGGGCTCTCGACCCGCGCCGGGCAACCCCTGACCGCAGCCTTCGAGGTTGCCGCCGGGGTGCCGCAGATCGTCGCGGTGGGGGTGAACTGCTGCGCCCCCGACGATGTGCTGCCGGCGATCGAGATCGCTCGCGAGGTGACCGGCAAGCCGGTGATCGTCTACCCCAACAGCGGTGAGAGCTGGGACACCGGGCGCCGGCGCTGGACCGGGCCGGCGCGGTTGTCCCCCGCGCTGGTGCCGGCCTGGGTGGCCGCGGGAGCGCGCGTCATCGGCGGTTGTTGCCGGGTGCGGCCCACTGATATCGCCGCGGTCTCGACCGCCCTACGCCGAACGTGTAACCAGCGCGAAAATCCGCCGCCCGGAAACTCGCCCTGAGTACACGCTCGGCGCGGCTACCTAGCTGACCGTGGCCGAGAGCTTGCGGTACTCCAGGACGGTGTCGATGATCCCGTACTCCTTGGCCTCGGCCGCGGTGAGGATCTTGTCGCGGTCGGTGTCCTTGCGGATCACCTCCGGGTCCTTACCGGTGTGTCGGGCCAGGGTGGACTCCATCAGGGTGCGCATCCGCTCGATCTCGGCGGCCTGGATCTCCAGGTCGGAGAACTGTCCCTGGATGACCCCGGACAGCGACGGCTGGTGGATCAGCACCCGGGCGTTGGGCAACGCCATCCGCTTGCCCGGTGTGCCCGCGGCCAGCAACACCGCGGCCGCAGAGGCGGCCTGGCCCAGACACACGGTCTGGATGTCGGCCCGCACGTACTGCATGGTGTCGTAGATCGCCATCAGCGAGGTGAAGGAGCCACCCGGGGAGTTGATGTACATGGTGATGTCGCGATCCGGGTCCAGCGACTCCAGCACCAGCAGCTGGGCCATGATGTCGTTGGCGGACGCGTCATCGACCTGTACGCCCAGGAAGATGATCCGCTCTTCGAACAGCTTGTTGTACGGGTTGGACTCTTTGACGCCCCAGCTGGAGTGCTCGACGAACGACGGCAGGATGTAGCGCGCCTGCGGTGCGGTGGCTCGCAAGGTTTCGGGGTTCATTCTGCGGCTCCGTTGGTGTGGGCGCGGGTGATGATGTGGTCGACGAAGCCGTATTCCAGGGCTTCCTGGGCGGTGAACCAGCGGTCACGGTCGGAGTCGGCCTCGATGCGCTCGATGGACTGACCGGTGAATTCGGCGTTGAGCCGGAACATCTCCTTCTTGATGACCGCGAACTGCTCGGCCTGGATCGCGATGTCGGCGGCACTGCCGGTCACCCCGCCCAGCGGCTGGTGCATCAGGATCCGGGCGTGCGGCAGGGCGTAGCGCTTGCCCTTGGTGCCCGCCGCGAGCAGGAACTCGCCCATCGAGGCGGCCATGCCCATCGCGTAGGTGGCGACGTCGCACGGTGCCAGCACCATGGTGTCGTAGATCGCCATCCCGGCGCTGATCGAACCGCCCGGGGAGTTGATGTAGAGCGAGATGTCCTTGGTCGGGTCTTCGGCGGCCAACAGCAGGATCTGGGCGCACAGCCGGTTGGCGATGTCGTCGTCCACCTGCGACCCCAGGAAGATGATGCGTTCTCGCAGTAGGCGCTCGTATACGGAGTCGACGAGATTCAGACCGGGCTGGCTCACAGTGGGATACCTGCTTTCTCGAGATTCATATGCACCGACCCTAACGAACCGGCGCGGTTGTAGGCGGTCCGAACCGGCTTCGTTCGCTTACAGCGTCACTCGTCGGATGCCGCCCCGGCCTCGACCGCGTCGTCGTCGGCCGCCTCGGCCGCTTCGTCGTCGGCCGCCTCGGCCGCTTCGTCGTCGGCCGCCTCGAGCGCGTCGAGCGCCTCGCGCGCCTCGTCGGCCTCGTCCTCATCGGCTTTCCCGGTGCCGAAGAACTCGGCCGTGTCGATCTCATTGCCTGCAGTGTCGCTGACTTCGGCGGCGCGCACCGCTGCGGCCAGCGCCATGCCGCGACGCACGTCGGCGAAGACCGCAGGCAGCTGGTTGTTCTCCTGCAGGAACTGGATCAGCTGCTGCGGCGGGACGCCGTACTGACGCGCCATCAGCACCAGGTGCTGAGTGAGGTCGGTCTGACCCACCTGGATCTCCAGCTTGTCGCCGAGCGCGTCGAGCAGCAGCTGCGTTTTGACCGACTTCTCGGCCTCCCTGCGGGTCTCGGCGTCGAACTCGGCGCGCGAGGATCCCTTCTCGGCCAGCGACTCGGCGAACTTGTTCTCGTCATGGTCCACAACGTGCAGGGCGTTGTGCAGGGCGTTGTCGATGTGCGCCTGCACCACGGCCTCGGGCAGCGGCATCTCGACCTGGTCGACCAAGGCCTCCAGCGTCGCCTCGCGAACCTTCTCGGCCTGCTGGATGCGCTTGGTTCGGCTCACCTGCTCGATGAGGCTCTCGCGCAGTTCGCCGATGGTGTCGAATTCGCTGGCCAGTTGCGCGAATTCGTCGTCGGCCTCGGGCAACTCGCGTTCCTTGACCGACTGAACCGTCACGGTGACCTCGGCGTCCTTGCCGGCCTGCGGGCCGGCCGCCAGCTTGGTGGTGAAGGCCTTGCTCTCCCCGGCCGTCAGGCCCACGATCGCGTCGTCGAGGCCTTCGATGAGCTGACCCGACCCGACCTCGTGCGACAGGCCCTCGGTGGCAGCCCCTTCAACCACTTCGCCGTCAACAGTCGCGTCCAGGTCGATCGAGACGAAGTCGCCCTTGGCCGCCGGCCGTTCGACACCGGTCAGCGTGCCGAATCGTGCCCGCAGCGCGTCGAGCTCGGCGTCGACCTCGTCGTCTGCGACCTCGATCGGGTCCACGCTGATCTTGAGCTGCTCCAGATCCGGCAGCGTGATCTCCGGCCGCACGTCGACCTCGGCGGTGAAAGCGATGTGCTCACCGTCGTCAAGCTTGGTGACCTCGATGTCGGGCTGGCCGAGGGGTTTGAGGTCCGAGCTGGTCACCGCCTCGCTGTAGCGACTCGGCAGCGCCTCGTTGACCACCTGCTGCAACACCGCGGCGCGACCGAAGCGGGCCTCGATCAGCTTGGCCGGCGCCTTGCCCGGCCGGAAACCCGGCAGCCGCACCTGCTTGGCCAGCTCCTTGTAGGTCCGCTCGAAATCCGGCTGAAGCTCGGTGAACGGCACCTCAACGTTGATGCGAACCCGGGTCGGGGTCAGCTGCTCGACGGTGCTCTTCACGGGTGTACTCCTCGATATTGTTGACGTGGTCGGTCGTGCCGGTGCGGCGCGCGCTGCTGGTCGGGGTGACAGGATTTGAACCTGCGGCCTTCCGCTCCCAAAGCGGATGCGCTACCAAGCTGCGCTACACCCCGCACTGACCAGGCGATCCTACGGCCCGGCGACAACGACAAGAAAGCCGCCCGCACACCACGGCCTCAAAGAGAGTCCCAATTGGATTTGGAGTCGGCTACGCCGGTACAGTCTGGCCAGGATATTGCGGGCGTAGCTCAATGGTAGAGCCCTAGTCTTCCAAACTAGCTACGCGGGTTCGATTCCCGTCGCCCGCTCGAAAAGCAGGGTTTTCCCTGGCAGGAAGGCACGCCATGGGCGGCACCCGGCACGTCCAGATCCATGGGTCGTGCTCCCCGCGCTTTGAGAAGGTGCGGTACGAGTTCGAGCGCAACTTCACGCTGCGCGAGGAACTCGGTGCGGCCGTGGCGGCATATGTCGACGGCGAGCTCGTCGTCAATCTGTGGGCGGGCTCGGCCGACGTCGAGGGCGAGCACCCCTGGCAGGAAGACACCCTGAGCACCGTGCTGTCCGGCAGCAAGGGCCTGACCAGCACCTGCGTCCACCGCCTCGCCGAAGCCGGCGAACTGGACCTGCGCATCCCGGTGGCCCACTACTGGCCGGAGTTCGGCCGGGCCGGCAAGGGCGACATCTCACTGGCGATGGTGCTCGCGCACCGCTCCGGGGCGATCGGGCCGCGCGAGCCGATGCACTGGCGCGACGTCACCGACTGGGACCTGGTCTGTGAGCGGCTGGCCGCCGCAGAACCGTGGTGGCGGCCGGGCACCGCGCAGGGCTACCACATGACCACCTACGGCTTCATCATCGGCGAAGTCGTCCGGCGGGTGACCGGGCTGACGGTGGGCCAGTACCTGCGCAATGAGGTCGCCGGTCCGCTCGGTGCCGAAGTGCACATCGGCGTACCGGCCGAACAGCAGCCCTATCGCTGCGCCGACCCGGTGGGCAAGCCCACGATCCGGGAGATGTTGGCCTCGGCCGGCGCCCCGAAACGCCCGACCTCGTTGGACGACCATTCCAAGGCGGGGCTGGCGGTGGCGATGGGGTTCGCTCCCGACGACGAGATCGCCACCAACGACCTGACCCTGTGGCGCCAACTGGAGTTCCCCGGCACCAACGCGCAGGTCTCGGCGCTCGGTATGGCCACGTTCTACAACGGACTGGTGCAGGAGAAGGTGCTCAGCCGTCCCACCATGGACCGCCTGCGGGTGCTGCAGGGCGGCACCGAAACCGATCTGGTGCTCGGCCCCCGAGTCGCCGAACACGGGTGGGGCATGGGCTACATGCTCAACGCCCAGGGGGTCAACGGGCCCAACCGGCGGATCTTCGGTCACGGCGGCCTCGGCGGCTCGTTCGCCTTCGTCGATCTGGAGCACCGGATCGGCTACGGCTACGTGATGAACCGGTTCGACCACACCCAGGCCAACGCCGACCCGCGCAGCGTGGTGCTGTCCAACGAGATCTACCGGGCTCTCGGCGTGCCGATCCGTCCGCGGCGCGAATCCATCTACGACGATTAGCGGTCGGGGCCGCTAGCCCGACTGGCAGGACGGGCACCAGAACACGTTGCGGCCCTCCAGTTCCGCGGTGCGCACCGTGGTCCCGCACACCCGGCACGGGTCACCGGCCCGGCGGTAGACGTAGGTGCGCGGCTTGCCGGGTGCGTACGCCGGCGCTCCGTGGTCATCCTCGGGCCGGACCACCACGATGTTGCCGCGCCGCAGCCCGACCTTCATCAACTCCACCAGGTCGGCCCAGATCGCGGCGAATTCCTGTTCGGACAGCGTGGCGCCGGGCCGGTACGGGTCGATCCGGTGCCGGAACAGCACCTCGCTGCGGTAGACGTTGCCGACCCCGGCGAGCACCGACTGGTCCATAAGCAACGCGGCGATCACCCTGCGGGACTTGACAATCCGTTTGAAGGCCAGCGCCGGGTCGGCGTCGCCGCGCAGCGGGTCCGGCCCCAGGCGCGCGATCACGTCGGCGACCTGAGCCTCATCCACCACCTCGCAGGCGGCCGGGCCGCGCAGATCGGTGCCGTATTCGGCGCCCACCATACGCATCCGGACCTGGCCGACCGGTTCCGGCAGGCCGCCTTCTGCCAGTCCGAACTCGGTGAAATGGCCGTAGATACCGAGATGCACGTGCACGATCGGCCCGCCGGCGTAGTGGTGGAACAGATGCTTCCCCCAAGCCTGCGCGCGGGTCAGCGACCGGCCGTCGACCAGGGCGGCACCGGATTCGAAGCGGCCCTGCGGACTGGACACCGCCACCGGCGCCCGGCCGAAACGACGCTCATGCAGCCGGGCCAGCCGGTGCAGGATGTGCCCCTCCGGCATGTCAGGCCAGTCGGGTCAGGCCGGCGCGCCGGGGACCGGCGGTGCTTCGTGGTTGCGTTCGTAGGCGGCCAGGATGTCGATGCGCCGCTGGTGGCGTTCGGCTTCCGACCACGGCGTGCTCAGGAACGCGTCGACGATCGCGAGCGCCTCGGCGGCGGAGTGCATCCGGCCGCCGATGCCGATCAGTTGGGCGTTGTTGTGTTCGCGGGCCAGCTGCGCGGTTTCGGTGCTCCACGCCAGCGCGCACCGCGCTCCGGGCACCTTGTTGGCCGCGATCTGCTCACCGTTGCCGGATCCACCGATCACGATGCCCAGGCTGTCCGGGTCGGCCACCGTGCGCGATGCCGCGGCGATGCAGAACGCCGGGTAGTCGTCCTCGGCGTCGTAGCTGTAGGCCCCGCAGTCGACCGGCTCGTGCCCGGCCTGCTTCAGGTGGTCGATGATCTGCTCTTTGAGCTCGTAGCCGGCGTGGTCGCAGCCGAGGTAGACGCGCATGGCGGCCATTGTCTCAGACCGGGTCCCCTCCCCCCGCGAGCGTGCGTGTCTGTACATCGACACGCCGCTTTCCGACGTACAACCATGCACTCTCGCGGGAAGGGCCGAGCGACTAGTCGAATTCGGGTGCCTCGCCCCGGGTGCGCTTGAGCTCCCAGAAGTGCGGGTAGGACGCGAACGTCACCGACGCGTCCCACAGCTCCCCGGCCTGCTCCCCGCGCGGGATGCGCGACAGCACCGGACCGAAGAACGCCACCCCGCTGACGTGGATGGTCGGGGTGCCGACATCCTTGCCGACGGCGTCCATCCCGGCGTGGTGGCTGGCCCGCAACGCCTCGTCGTAGGTGTCGGTGGTGGCGGCGTCCGCCAGCTCAGCCGGCAGGCCGACCTCGGCCAGCGCACCGGCGATGACGTCGGGGAAGTCCTTGTTGTTCTGGTTGTGGATCCGGGTGCCCATCGCGGTGTACAGCGGGCCCAGGATCTCATTGCCGCGCAACTGCTCGGCGGCGATCGCCACCCGCACCGGGCCCCACGCCTGGCTCATCCGTTCCCGGTACTCCTCGGGCAGATCACGGCCCTCGTTGAGCACGGCCAGACTCATCACGTGGAAGGTGACATCGATATCGCGGACCTTCTCGACCTCCAGGATCCACCGCGAGGTGATCCAGCACCATGGGCACAGCGGGTCGAACCAAAACTCGGCTTGTGATCTGTCGGACATCGGCGGGTCCTCTCCGGGGGCGGTGGGCATCTGTGCAACACAACTATGCTCGCCCGCCCGGTGTTCCCGACGGGGCCCTCAGAAGCTCTTAGAAGCCCCTAGCCACTCAGCGCCAGCAGCGCGATCGTGATCGCCGGGAAAGCCCCCTGGACGACGGCGGCCCGGGCCTTGTCGGGTGAAGAAGCCACCAGAACCAGCGCCGCGGCCAGCATCGACCCCACTCCGGCGAACGTCAGCGCAAGTCCAACAGCGTTGTGGCCCAAGGCAACCGCACCGACACCGATTCCGGTCACGACAGCCAGGAACAAGTTGTAGAAACCCTGGTTGAAGGCCAGTGGTCTGGTGGTCTCGGCCTCCTCGACAGTCGTGCCGAACACGGCTCGGGTGCGCGGCGACGTCCAGGTCAACGACTCCAGCACGAAGATGTACACGTGCAGTGCCGCGGCCAGCGCGGCGAATACCAGACCGGCGACATGCATGGCCCCATTAAACGCGGTCAGACGCCCGCCCGCACGGTCCGGCGGCTACTGTAGGCGGGCGTGGCCCTTCCTAACCTCACCCGCGACCAGGCCGCCGAACGCGCCGCTCTGGTCACCGTCGACAACTACCGGATCGCGCTCGACCTGACCGACGGCAGCGGCAAACCGGGCGAGCGCACGTTTCGCTCCACCACCACCGTCACCTTCGACGCCCTGCCCGGCAGCGACACCGTCATCGACATCGCCGCCGAGACGGTGCGCGGCGCCACCCTGAACGGCCGCGCCCTCGATGTCAGCGGCTACGACGAATCCACCGGCATCCCGCTGCACGGTCTGGACCAGCACAACGTCGTCGAGATCGACGCCGACTGCTACTACTCCAACACCGGTGAGGGTCTGCACCGCTTCGTCGACCCGGTCGACGACGAGGTGTACCTGTACTCGCAGTTCGAAACCGCCGACGCCAAGCGGATGTTCGCCTGTTTCGACCAGCCCGACCTCAAGGCCACCTTCGACATCACCGTCACCGCGCCGCAGCATTGGCAGGTGGTCTCGAACGGCGCGACGCAAAGCGCCGAGGCCGGTGTGCACACCTTCGCGACCACCCCGAAGATGAGCACCTACCTGGTGGCGCTGATCGCCGGACCGTATGCCCGATGGGACGACGTCTACCGCGACGAGCACGGCGAGATCCCGTTGGGCCTGTTCTGCCGCGCATCGCTGGCCGAGCACATGGACGCCGAGCGGCTGTTCACCGAGACCAAGCAGGGATTCGGGTTCTACCACAGCAATTTCGGCGTGCCGTATGCGTTCGGCAAGTACGACCAGCTGTTCGTTCCGGAGTTCAACGCCGGCGCCATGGAGAACGCGGGCGCGGTGACGTTCCTGGAGGACTACGTCTTTCGGAGCAAGGTGACCCGGGCGTCCTATGAACGACGGGCCGAGACGGTGCTGCACGAGATGGCGCACATGTGGTTCGGCGACCTGGTCACCATGCGCTGGTGGGACGACCTGTGGCTCAACGAGTCGTTCGCGACGTTCGCCTCGGTGCTGTGCCAAAGCGAGGCAACCGAATACACCAGTGCCTGGACCACATTCGCCAATGCGGAGAAGTCGTGGGCCTACCGGCAGGACCAACTGCCGTCGACGCATCCGATCGCCGCCGACATCCCCGACCTGGCCGCCGTCGAAGTCAACTTCGACGGGATCACCTACGCCAAGGGCGCATCGGTGCTCAAGCAGTTGGTGGCCTATGTCGGGCTGGACCACTTCCTGGCCGGACTGCGCGACTACTTCGCCGCGCACGCCTTCGACAACGCCACCTTCGACGACCTGCTGGCCGCCCTGGAGAAAGCCTCCGGCCGGGACCTGTCCGACTGGGGCCGGCAATGGCTCAAGACCACCGGCCTGAACACGCTGCGGGCGGACTTCGATGTGGACGCGGACGGGCGCTTCACCCGCTTCGCGGTGGCACAGAGCGGTGCCGCTCCGGGCGCCGGCGAGACCCGGGTGCACCGGTTGGCCATCGGCATCTATGACGATGAAGACGAAGCCCGGGCCGGTTCCGGCCGGCTGGTGCGGGTGCACCGGGAAGAGTTGGACATCGAGGGCCCGAGCACGGAAGTGCCTAGCCTGGTAGGGGTTTCGCGCGGAAAACTGATCCTGGTCAACGACGACGACCTGACCTACTGTGCGCTGCGGCTGGACCCGCAGTCGCTGGCCACTGCGACCGAACGCATCGCCGACATCGCCGAGCCGCTGCCGCGCACCCTGGTGTGGTCGGCGGCCTGGGAGATGACCCGCGAGGCCGAGCTGCGCGCCCGTGACTTTGTGGCACTGGTGCAACGCGGCATCGGCGCCGAGACCGAGGTCGGGGTCGCCCAGCGACTGCTGCTGCAGGCGCAGACCGCGCTGGGGTTCTACGCCGAACCGGGCTGGGCCGCCGAGCACGGTTGGCCGGCGTTCGCCGATCGGCTCCTCGAGCTGGCCCGCGGTGCCGAGCCCGGCTCGGATCACCAGCTGGCGTTCGTCAACGCGCTGTGCACCTCGGTGTTGGCCGAGCGGCACACCGCGGTACTGGCCGCGCTGCTGGACGGCGACTCGGCCGCTCAGGATCTGGCCGGACTGGCCGTCGACACCGATCTGCGCTGGCGGATCGTGGTGGCCTTGGCCCGCAGCGGCGCACTGGATTCCGAGGCGATCGACGCCGAGATCCGGCGCGATCCGACTGCGGCCGGCAAACGCCAGGGCGCCCAGGCATCGGCGGCACGCCCGCAGCCGGCGGTCAAGCAGGCGGCCTGGCAGGAGGTCATCGAGGATGACACGCTGGCCAACATCACCGGCCGGGCGATCATCGCCGGGATCGTGCAACCCGGGCAGGGCGAGCTGCTGGCGCCGTTCACCGCCCGCTACTTCGAGGCGATCCGCGGGGTGTGGGAGCGGCGGTCCAGCGAGGTGGCGCAGACGGTGGTGGTGGGCCTGTACCCGGGCTGGGAAGTCAGCCAGGCCGGATTGGACGCCGCCGACGCGTTCCTGGCCGACCCCGAGGTGCCGCCGGCGCTGCGGCGGTTGGTGCTGGAGGGCCGGGCCGGGGTCGAGCGGTCGCTGCGGGCGCGGACCTTCGACGCCGCTTGAACAGGCACAGCTTGAACAGGCACCGCCTGATCAGCGGTATCCCCCGTCGGAGGGACCGGCGTCCTTCTCGAATCGGTTGATGCCGCCGAGAATCCGGGCCTTCGCCTCCTCGGCGAGGTAGCGCGCGGGCATCCGAATCGGCCCCAGCTCGGCCCACTGTTGGGCGTGGATCTCTTCGTGGTGCAGCAGCCGGCTCAGGTCGGGCCCGCCCGGACCGAGCCGCCCGGATTCGACGATGTCGCGCAGCCGCCCGGCCGGGTCGGCGACGCGATCGGCGTTGACCAGGAACAGGTCGCCCCACATGGTGCCGCCGCGGTGGCTGAACTGGGTGTGTATCCGGTTGCCGCCCAACGCCATCAGCACGCCGTTCGGGGTGGTGACCAGGCACCCTCCGGTGTTGCAGATACCCCGCACGGCCGCGTAGCTCCAGCGATTCGCGTGCTGCCGCGCGATGATCCGTCGCACCTCGGCGGCGCCGTAGGGCGTCTCACGGAAGTCACAACGGGCACCGGAGCGGGCGTAGCCGGTGCCGGCGTTGAAGAGATAGGTCAGCAGCACCGCCCGACGGGCGTCGTCGCCGCCGGTGCCCCGGGGGATCACGAAGAAGCTCTTGCCGTCCGGGTCGGTGATCTGTGCCATCGCGTCCAGAGCCCGGAAGCTGTCGCGGGTGATGAGCTGCCCGCGCACGATCTCGGCCACCGCTTGCGGGGCGACCGCGTGCCGGTCGATGTTGTCCAGCCAGGCTCGATGCGCCGGCGAAGCCGACATCACGGCGCGAGCTGAAGTCACCTGCCGCACGCTGGCGAACCCGTAGGGGCAGCCGTCAGGCCGGGGTGATGCCGGCGCTGATCACCCGCACCGCGCTGATCAGGCCGTCGATCAGGTCGCCGTCCCGGAATGCTGCGGCCGCGGCGGCCACACCCTGCGGTGCCGCTGCCGGGGCGATGCGGCCGCTTACGCCGGCACCGTAGACCACCTCGATGGCCCGCTGGTCCGGTGAGACCGCGACCAGCACGGCGTCATTGGGGGTGGGCACCTTCGCCAGAATCTCGCTGGCTCGCGCGGCGGTGTCGGCGCCCAGGTCGCCGATGTAGGTGGCGAAACGGACCTGCGAGGCCCGCGACCCGTAGGTCAGCGCGTCGTCGAGGGCCACCAGCTCCTTGACCGGGAACGGGTAGTGCAACGACGCCTCGCCGGGTTCGGTGACCCCGGATACCCGACCGCTGTAGGTGATCACCGAGCCGTGCGGCAGGTCCGCCGGATCGATTGTCGCGACCTCACCAGTTGCCACTGGCCGCACCCCCCACGCTGAACTCGGATTTGCCGTGACCGTGCCCGGCGCCGATGGCCTCGCCGGTCGCCGCCCACAGGATCGGCGGATGCGTCCACCGATCGGCCATCTGATAGGTGGCCGCGCGCGGGCCCTTACGCGACCAGATCCGTGCTGACAGCAGCGAGACCAGCAGCACCGGAACGCCGATGAAGAAGCCGAGGATTTCGAACACGCTCACGCCGTAGACCGTATCCCACCGCGGATCGCGCGGTGCGAGAACCCGGCCGCATCCGGGGCAGGCCTCAGACCGGAACCCAGCCGCCCCAGTCCTCGCCGCTGAACACTCGGCCCTCGGGGATCACGAAATGCTGCAGGAACAGCTGCAGCGCCGGCTGCATCTGGAAGTGCAGTGCGGTCATGGCCTCGACGATCTCCGGTGTCATCGGATCATGGTCGTCGGGTTTGTTCGCCGGGATCAGCCCCAGGTGCAAGGCCATCTCCAGCTGGTAATAGGTGAAGTCGCCGTAGGGCCGTTTGGGGTCTGCGCCGGGGATATCTTCGTCGAAGTAGGGATCCGACAGCTCCCAGGACATCACCCTCAGCAGGGACCGGTGCTGGTCGGTGAACTCGAAGGCGCTCTGGTCGGGCAGTTCCTCGACGAAGAACGAATATTCGTGATCCGGCGGTGGCCGCTGGTAGGAGTAGGCGCCGGGCGGACAGTCGCCGTGTGCGGCTGCGATCCTCAGCAGATGCAGGTCATCGGGTTCGGGTTCCCAATCCGGCGGGAAGCACGGTGCCCCGACCTCTACTCCGTCCCAGCCGACTCGCACGGCCCGTAGTCGTTGGGTGTGACGCGTCTGCCATTGGAGTTCCACGTCGTCATTATTGCGATGCCCGACTGCGATGCCCGACTGCGATGCCCGCTCAGGCGGCACCTTCACCGAGGTAGCGCATCCACACCGGGTCGAGGTCGTTGATCACCGCCAACAGCCGCCAGTGCTGGCCCTTGGGCGAGGTGGGCACCAACCGCAGCGTCCAGCCGATCTCGGTGAGCAACCGGTCCGCCTTACGGTGATTGCAGGTCGAGCAGGCTGCCACGCAGTTCTCCCAGGAGTGGTCGCCGCCCCGGCTGCGCGGCACCACGTGGTCGACGGTGTCGGCCTTGCCCCCGCAGTAGGCGCAGCTGTGCTGGTCGCGGTGCATCAGCGCGGCGCGGGTCAACGGGATCCGGGCCCGGTAGGGCACCCGGACATAGGACCGCAGCCTGATCACCGACGGCACCGCCACCGACCGGGTCGCCGAGTGGATCACCGGGCCGGCCGGATCGTCGTGCACCACGTCGGCCTTGCCGCAGATCAGCATGACCACGGCGCGGCGCAGCGGGAGCGCGGTCAACGGCTCGAAGGTGGAGTTCAGCAGCAACACTCTCCGGCGGGTCCAGATCGACACGGCATCGGTGGCGGTCCCGGAACCGGAAGTGGCGACCGAGTGCAGGCATGGGGCGGTGGCAAGCCCGGTCAGGCTCGCCGCTGGGGCACCGGGGTGGCGGTGGCCCCGGCGCTTCATATCCGGCTTTTGTGCTGCACCATTGATCCTCCGCCGAACAGTTCACCATGATTCGGCGCTGGTCGCACGCCCATTTGCTGTGTGTTCACCGGCAGGCGTCGGCTAGCAAGTAGGTAATGCCCCACAATGGTGGGCGATGCAGCCGATAGAAGAGCCCTCGTTTTATGACGCCGTCGGCGGTGCGGAGACCTTCCACGCCATCGTGTCGCGGTTTTATCAACTGGTCGCCCAGGACGCGATCCTGCGCCCGATGTACCCCGCCGACGACATGGACGGCGCCGAGGAACGGTTGCGGATGTTCCTCGAGCAGTACTGGGGCGGCCCGCGCACCTATACCGAGCGCCGCGGCCACCCGCGGTTGCGGATGCGCCATATCCCCTACCGGATCGGCCCGCTGCAGCGTGACGCCTGGCTGCGCTGCATGGTCGCCGCGGTCGACGAGATCGACAGCGACACTCTCGACGACGCGCATCGCGCCGAACTGCTGCAGTACCTGCATTCGGCAGCCGACTTCATGGTCAACGCGCCGATCTGATGGGCCCCGTACAGATCCCAGACAAGAACCCCTGGTGGGCCAAGAGCGTGTTCTACCAGGTGTATCCCCGCTCGTTCGCCGACAGCAACGCCGACGGGGTCGGCGACCTCGATGGCGTGACCGCACACCTGGACTATCTGCGGCGGCTGGGTGTCGACGGCATCTGGCTCAACCCGGTGACGGTCTCGCCGATGGCCGACCACGGCTACGACGTGTCGGATCCGCGCGACATCGACCCGCTCTTCGGGGATCTGGCGGCGATGGACCGGCTGGTGACCGCCGCGCACGAACGCGGCATCAAAGTCACCATGGACCTGGTGCCCAACCACACCAGTTCGGCGCATCCGTGGTTCGTCGAGGCGCTGGCCGCCGCACCCGCCAGCCCGGCGCGGCAGCGCTACATCTTCCGCGACGGCCGCGGGCCGGGCGGGCAGCTGCCGCCCAACAACTGGGTGTCGGTGTTCGGCGGGCCGGCCTGGACCCGGGTCACCGATTCCGGCGGTTCAGCGAGGCTCGACGAAGGAGAGACGGAGCTGGGACCGCCGCATCAACCCGACGGCCCCGGCCAGTGGTACCTGCACCTATTCGACGTGTCACAACCCGATCTGAACTGGGACAACCCGGAGGTCATGGCCGACTTCGAGAAGACCCTGCGGTTCTGGCTGGACCGCGGCGTGGACGGCTTCCGTATCGACGTGTCCCACGGCATGGCCAAGCCGCCCGGCCTGCCGGACATGCCCGTCACCGACCTGAAGCTGCTGGCTCACCGCGACGACGACCCGCGGTTCAACCAGCCGGGAGTCCATGCGATTCACCGCGCGATCCGCGCCGTCTTCGACGACTATCCCGGTGCGGTGAGCGTCGGTGAGGTCTGGGTGCACGACAACGCACTGTTCGCCGAGTACCTGCGGCCCGACGAGCTGCACCTGGCGTTCAACTTCCGGCTGCTGCAGGCCGACTTCGACGCCGCCGATATTCGCGATGCGATCGACAACTCGCTGACCGCGGTCTCCTCGGTGGGTGCCAGTGCGACCTGGGCGCTGGAGAACCACGATGTCGAGCGGGCCGTCACCCGCTACGGCGACGGGCCGGTCGGCTTGGCCCGGGCACGGGCGATGGCACTGGTGCTGCTCGCGCTGCCGGGCACGGTGTTCGTCTACAACGGCCAGGAATTGGGCCTGCCGAACGTCGAGCTGCCCGACTCGGCGTTGCAGGATCCGGTATGGGAGCGCTCCGGGCACACCGAGCGCGGACGCGACGGCTGCCGGGTGCCGATGCCGTGGTCCGGCAGCAGCCCGGCGTTCGGGTTCTCCGAGCGGACCGACACCTGGCTGCCGATGCCGCCGCAGTGGGCGCCGCTGACCGTCGAGGCCCAGCTCGCCGACGCCGACTCGACCCTCGGGCTGTATCAGCGCGCGATCGCATTGCGCAGAACACATCTGGGATTCGACAGCCGGATCGAATGGCGGCCCGCCGCCGACGGCGTGCTGATGTTCAGCTGCGGCGGACTGGTATGCGCCTTGAACACCGGTGACCGCCCGGTGGCATTGCCCAAGGGACGGCTGATCCTGGGCAGCGCACCGGCCGCTGACGGTCTGTTGCCGCCGAACGCCGCGGCATGGCTGGTCTGACGGCCGGTCAGCTCACCGGCGACCGCGAACTTCGGGTCCACTACCGGCCGTGACGAACTCGGCCACCAGTTCGGCCAGCCGGTCCGGTTGATCGATCATCGAATAGGTGCGCGCGCCTTCGATGAGTTCGAAGCGGGCGTTGGGCAGCACCTGCGCCAGGCGTCTGCCGTCCTCCAAGGGAAAGAACAGATCGTCGGCAGACCAGGCGATCAGCGCCGGCTTGGCGAACTCACGCAGTCGCGCCCCGGCATCGAGGGAGGTCTGCTGGTTCAACGACTTGGTCAAGCGGCGAAGGTCGTCGGCCACTGCGGCGTCGCGTAGTGCGGGTTTGACCCATTCCCGGGCCAAGAGATCGATGTCGCGATGCGCCAGTTTGGCGTAGGCGTATCGCCGGACCACGCGCGTCCGCATCGGCTGGAGCGCCGCACGAAAGCTGATGGCGGTCTTCGCGGCCACGATGAAGGGATTGATGATGGGCGGCGGGAAATGCTCGAAGGCATCGCAACTGGTCAAGACCAGGGCACCCAACCGGTCGGGATGGTTGACCGCGACCAGCTGGCTGACCAGGCCCCCGGTGTCGTTGCCGACCAGCACCACATCCTCCAGCGCGAGGGCTTCCATGAAGGCGTCCACCATCGCCGCGATGCCGGGCAATGTCCTGTCGGCCCCCGGCCGCAGCGGACTCGGGTGCGCGCCCAGCGGCCAGTTCGGGGCGATGCAGCGGAGACCTCGTGCAGCCAGGCGCGCGCTAAGCGGCCCCCACAGCGAGGCGCCCATGGCGTAACCGTGCACGAACAACACCGGGCGGCCGTCCTGCGGGCCCACCGTGTCGTAGTGGATTGTTCCGGCGTCAATGTCAACGGTCGGCATCGAATGCTCCTAACATAGTTACGTGCAACCTGCCGATAACTTACCGACAGCCTGTACGGAAATCAAGCGTCGGACGCAGGCCGAACGTTCGGCCGCCACCCGCGCTGCGCTGACCAGCGCGGCCCGCCAGCTGTGGGGCGCGCGCGGCTTCGCCGCCGTGGGGACTCCAGAGATCGCCGAGGCCGCCGGCGTGACCCGCGGGGCGATGTATCACCAGTTCCCGGACAAGGCGGCACTGTTCCTGGCCGTCGTGGAGGCCGTGGAAGCAGACGTCATGACGCGGCTCGCCGAAGCGGTCGCGGCCTCGGCGGCCACCACCCCGGCCGCGGCGTTACGGTCGGCGGCCGACAGCTGGCTGGTAGTGGCCGACGATCCGGAGGTACGTCAGATCATCCTGCTCGATGCGCCGAACGTCTTGGGCTGGGACGGCTTTCGCGATGTGGCGCAGCGCTACAGCCTGGGTATGACCGAGCACCTGCTCAGCGAAGCGATGAAGGCGGGACAACTCCCCCACCAGCCGGTCCGCGCGCTTGCGCACGTTCTCATCGGCGCACTGGACGAGGCCGCGATGCTGATCGCGACCGCAGACGACCGGGATCAGATGCGCGCCGAGGTGAGCACGGTAGTGCACCGGCTGCTTGATGCCATGCTGACCGAGAGCTGATCTGCGCAGAACTCAGAACATCGCCTGTGGCGGTGCCTGCTGGCCTTCGGTCGCCTGATAGAACGGCCGCGCGGCCACCTTGGCCATCCCGGTGAAGAACATCCACGGAATGGTGACCACCTTCTGGTTGAGGGTGGCGGTTGCGTCGTTGTAGTACTGGCGGGCGAACGCCAGCTGGTTTTCGGTGTCGGTGAGCTGTTCCTGCAGCTGCAGGAAGTTGACCGAGGCCTTCAGCTCGGGGTAGTTCTCGGCGACGGCGAGCACGTTGAAGATCGCGCGGTCCAGCTGGGCCTGGGCCTGCGCCTTCTCCTCGACGGTGCCCGACTGCGCCGCCCGTGTCGCATTGGCCCGAGCGGTGGTGACCTCTTCGAACACCGACTTCTCATGCGTCGCATAACCTTTGACGGTCGACACCAGGTTGGGAATCAGGTCGGCGCGCCGGGTCAGCTGAACGTCTATGCCGCCCAGTGCCTCCTGCGCCTTCACGTCGAGCTTGCGCAGCAGGTTGAACGCGGTGATGCCGAAGGCGACCACCGCCACCAGCGCCGCCGCCAGGATCGCGATACCGGTGATCACGCTCATCTGATACCTCTTTCCTCGATTGATTGTTCACCATGAACCGCCACCGCTGCCCCCTCCACCGCCGAAACCGCCACCGCCGCCGCTGAACCCGCCAGAACCCGACGAAGAGCTTTGGGAAGCCTGGTACGCGCTGATCGACGTGGCGATCGCGGCGCCCAGGCCGGCCAGCGCGGCCCCGCTGTACAGCCCGGCCGCACCGCTCGCCCCCGTCACCGGATACCACGGCACCTCCGGCGGCTCGTGCCCAGTTGCCGTCCGGTACTTCGCGGCCCACTTGTCGGCGACGCCGAAGGCCACCGCATAGGGGATGTAGGCGATGAAAAGGTCCTTGCGCGCCGCAAAGTCAAACCGGTCCTCGCTGGACGGAGTGGACAGCAGGCGCTCGAACCCGCCGGCCCGCGACCACAGCTGGCGGCCCGCCGGGGTGCGCCGGATCCCCACGCCCGTGGCGAACAGCCCGAAACCCGCGATGGCGAACGCCGCGAACGGCAGACCCCGCATCGTCGGGTAGCCCCAGAACCGTACGGCCGCCATGAGGATGCAGAGGCAGACCAGCACTCGGCCGATGATCTCCACGATCGCGTACCGCGACAATCCCTCCTTACGAGACCAGGATCGAGTGGCGGACTTGGCGGTATCGGTAGCGCTCGCCAGTTTTTCGCCTGCCTTCTTGCCGCCGGTGACAACACGACCGCCGGATTCTGCGATGCCCAGCGCTTCGCCGACCTCACGTGTCACCGGATCAACGTTCGCCCACTGCGCGGCGGTGGCGGTGCCGGTCACGGCCCATTTCTTCGATCTGATGCGCTCCAGCTCAACCAGCTTGCGCTCGGCCATATGCAGCAGTGTCGCGACCAGGGCGTGGTCACCGACCGTCTCCTTGACGATGTAGACAGCCTGCGCCGGCCCGAGCCGGTCGGGCGGCTCATACATCACCGGCAGACCGGGAGGCTCCTCCCGTGACCGTCGAACCCAGAGGTATCCGGCCAGCGCGGCAAGCACCGTCAATGCCGCCACTTCGACGGCGATGCGGGTCGAGCGGCCCAGGATGCCGTCGAAGCGCGCCGGCCACGGCAGGGTGGTGCAGGGCGGCAGCGTCATCGGCAGATCAACGCGGACGGTGACCGGGTTACGCGGTGCCAGGTTTCCCGCGGTGACCGCGACTCGCTCGCTTCCCGCGCCCTCGATGGCGCACGGAACCGACCCGTCGGCGCTCGCGGCACACTGCACCAGCCCGGATGGGACGGGCAGCTCGATCACGACCTGCGCGTCCCGAATCGGCATCTCCCAGAAGCCCACCGCGTTCCAGTAGAACGACGAGTCGGCCGCGGTCCGGTTCTCCCCCGCCCGGGTCGGGAACTTCCCTTGCGCACTAGGGGTTTTCGCCAAGACACCGTCGATGGTGTAGTCAATCTCGTAGATGTATGTGCCCTGGGACAATGTCCTGGACGGATTGCCGATACGGGCAACGTAGACACTGCGGCCGTTTCGCCACGAATAGCTCACCGGCACCGCCCGGCCGTTCATCGTGATACCGGTGACGGTCGGGACAATCCGCAGATGGGAGTCGGTGGGGTCGGCGACCGGGAAATACCAGAAGATGCCGTGCCGGCCGCTCGGAAGGTCCACCGTCAATCGCTCGGTGGCATTGAGGTGGCCGTCAGCGCCGACCCGATAGGTCGCGGCGTAGCGCCTGATCACCCCCGGATCCCGAGCCGGCGACACCGAATCCGTCATTCCCGAGGCAAGCGGCCACAGCAGGCCCAGACCCGACAGCGCAACGAGAATCACTGACGCGATCAGCAGCGGCTTGGCCTTCACTCGCTTCGTCTCCTGCCGCCAGACTGACGCTACGCTAACGCACAGTAGGGGCTGACGGTCACGAGAACCGGCGAAAGAACCGCATCGACCTCGCGTTCGGTTATCGCGTCCACCGCTGCAGATACTCCCGGTGCGCCGCGGAGAGCCGCACCAGCTTCTGTTCGTCGATGCTGAACGCGGCCAACTGGGTTTCGGCGATCACCGCCGGCTTCGAATCCGGTGCGGCGCTCACCGACCGCACCTCGTAGCCGATGGTGAAGTCCACCGCCCGCAGCCGCGGCACCCACATGGTGACCTGAAGCGGCGAGTCCACCAGCCGCAGTTGGCCCTTGTAGGCGACCCGGACCTCGGCGATCAGCAGGCCCACTTCGGTGATGTCGACCGCGAAGGCCGGCGACAGGAACGGCACCCGGGCCTCTTCGAGGATGGTGACCATGGTGGCGTGGTTGACGTGCTGGTACATGTCGATGTCCGACCAGCGGACCGGAACCGAGGCAACGAAGCCGCCCGTACCGGATTGGCTCACGACGCCGCCCCCCTACCGCTGGCCCGGGTCATGCTGCGGATCTGCCGCGCCGCGACCGACAGCGTGGCCAGATCCCGCTGACCCGACTCATAGATCTGGGCCAGAGTTCGCCGTGCCCGGCCCACCCGTGATCCGTTGATCGATTCCCACTCCGTGATTTTCTGCATCCCGTCCTCGTCCGGTTCCCCGACCGCCAGCACATCCAGGCACAGCGACCGCACCGAATTGTAGATGTCGTCGCGGATCGCCAACCGCGCCAACGCATGCCAACGGTCATCACGGGGCAGCTGGGCCACCGAGGTGAGCAGACCGTCGGCACCGAGCCGATCCATCAGCGCGAAGTAGGTGTCGGCGACCTCGGCGGCGTCACGGTCGGTGATGTCGGCGATGTCGATGATGTCGAGCAGGCTGTAGCGGTACAGGCCCATGGCGATTCCGACGGCGAGGTCATGGGAGACCCCTTGTGCGGTGAACTCGCCGATGTGCTTGGCCACAATGTCGGCGTCGTCGCCGCGCAGCCATTCCGACATCCGCGGCGTCAGCGCCACGACCTGCTCGGCGAACCGGTTGATCTCGGCGCCCACCGCCAGCGGCTGCGGTCGGTAGTTGAGCAGCCAGCGCCCGGCGCGGTCGATGAGCCGACGCAGGTCCAGCGTCATCCGGTCGGTCACTGCCACCGGTAACCCGTCCTGCTCACCGGCCGAGCGGATCCGGCGCCACAGCTCCCCCACCCCGAAAATCGCGTCGGTGGCGACATAGGCCCGCACCGCGTCGATCACGTCCACGCCCACGTCCTCGGTGATCCGGTAGGCGTAGGTGATGCCCGCGGTGTCCACCAGGTCGTTGATCAACATCGTGGTCACGATCTCGCGGCGCAGCTGATGCGAGCGGATCTCGGGAGCGAAACGCTGCTGCAGTGCCAGCGGGAAATACCGCGGCAACCGCGCGGCGAACACGTCCTGATCCGGCAGATCGGTGGCCAGCACAGCGGCTTTGAGTGCCAGTTTGACGTGGGCCATGAGCGTGGCCAGCTCCGGTGAAGCCAGGCCCAGCCCGGCCTCCGCGCGCCGGGCGACCTCCTTCTCCGACGGCAGCGCCTCCAGCTCACGGTTGAGGCCGCGGTCGACCACCAGGTGCCGGATCTGGTCGGCGTGCACCGGCAGCAGGCTCGCGGCGTTGGCCCTGCTGGTGCCCATCAGATCGTTCTGAGCGGTGTTGTCGGCCAGCACCAGTGCGCTGACCTCGTCGGTCATCGACGCCAGCAGCTCGGGCCGGTCGGCGGCATCGAGTTTGCCGACGGTGACCAGGGAGTCGATCAGAATCTTGATGTTGACCTCGTGGTCGGAGCAGTCGACGCCGGCGGAGTTGTCCAGGGCGTCGGTGTTGATCCGCCCGCCGGCCAGGTCGAACTCGACGCGGCCCAGCGGGGTGACGCCGAGGTTTCCGCCTTCACCGATCACCTTGGCGCGCACCTGGTTTCCGTTGACCCGCACCTGATCATTGGCGCGGTCACCCACGTCGCTGTCGGATTCGGACTCGGCTTTGATGTAAGTGCCGATACCGCCGTTGAACAGCAGGTCGACGGGCGCGCGCAGGATCGCCCGGATCAGCGCGGGCGGGGTCAGCTCGGCTACGTCCTCGTCGAGACCGAGCACCGCGCGGACCTGCCCGCTGATCGGCACCGACTTCAGCTCCCGTGGGTAGACACCACCGCCCGGGCTGATCAGCGTCTTGTCGTAGTCGTCCCAACTGGACCGGGGCAGGTCGAACATCCGCTGCCGTTCGGCGAAGGATCGCGCTGGATCCGGGTCGGGATCGAGGAAGATATGCCGGTGGTCGAACGCGGCCAGCAGCCGGATGTGCTCGCTGCACAGCATTCCGTTGCCGAACACGTCGCCGCTCATATCGCCGACGCCGACCACGGTGAAGTCCTGGGTCTGGGTGTCGATCCCCATTTCCCGGAAGTGCCGCTTGACCGACTCCCAGGCCCCCTTGGCGGTGATGCCCATCTCCTTGTGGTCGTAGCCGACCGACCCCCCGGATGCGAAGGCGTCGCCCAGCCAGTAGCCGTAGGACTTGGCGACGTCGTTGGCGATGTCGGAGAAGCTGGCGGTGCCCTTGTCGGCGGCCACCACCAGATAGGCGTCGTCGCCGTCGCGGCGCACCACCTGGGGCGGCGCGCTGACCGCACCGCTGGCGTGGTCGACGTTGTCGGTCACGTCGAGCATGCCGGAGATCAGCAGCGTGTAGCAGGCAATCCCTTCCGCGCGGGCCGCTTCGCGGTCGGCCGCCGGGTCGGCGGTGGGTATCGGCGGGCACTTGACCACGAAACCGCCCTTGGCGCCGACCGGGACGATGACGGCGTTCTTGACCTCTTGGGCCTTGACCAGTCCGAGAATCTCGGTGCGGTAGTCCTCGCGGCGGTCCGACCAGCGCAGTCCCCCGCGCGATACGAACCCGAACCGCAGGTGCACCCCCTCGACGCGGGGTGAGTAGACGAAGATCTCGAACTTGGGGCGCGGCAGCGGCAACTCGTCGATCAGGCCCGCATCCAGCTTGAAGGCCAGCACGTCACGCGCGCGGGCCGAATCAGCCCGAGTGACAAAGTAGTTGGTGCGCAGGGTCGCTTGAATCAGGGAGGCGAACGCGCGCAGCACCCGGTCGGTGTCCAGGCTCACCACCGCGTCAATGCCGGCTGCCACGTCGGCGGCCGCTGCTTGCGCGTCGCGGTTGCGGTTTGCCCTGGACGGGTCGAACAGGGCCTCGAACAACGCCATCAACGCCCGCACGATGCCCGGATATTCGTTGAGAATCGACGCGATGTGGTCCTGACTGTAGGGAAACCGCGCCTGACGCAGGTACTGGGCGTAGCCGCGCAGCACCGCCACCTGCTGCCAGGTCAGCCCGGCCCGCAGCACCAACTCGTTGAACCGGTCGACTTCGACGCGGCCCTCCCAGATCGCGGTGACTCCGTCGGCGAAACGCTGTTGGGCCTCGGCGCGCTCGGCACCCGTCGCCGGGATCTCGATGGTCGGGTGTGGCGACACCCTGAACTTGTAGATCCACACCGTCAACCCGTCGGCGCGGGTGACGGTGAACGGCCGCTCCTCGAGCACCGACACGCCCATGCACTGCAGCATCGGCAACAGTCGGCTCAGTGAGGCACCGTGACCGCCGAGAAACCAGGTCAACTGGCTTCCTTCGGCCTCGCCGTAGTCGGAGAACACCAATTGAACCGAGCCGCTGGTGAGTCGTTCGATGATCCCGATGTCCTCGACCGCCTCGGTCGGCGTGACGGCCTGCTTATAGATCTCGGTGAAAGCGACCGCATAGTGTTCGGCCAGGTCGGTGTCGATGGAGCCCGCGGCCGCCGCCTCGAGCAGCCGGTCCCCCCAAGTGCGGGTGGCCTCGGTCAGCAGCGCCTGGATCCGGACCCGGTTCGCCTCGCCGGTGTCGACGGCACGGGCGTCCGGTTCGTCGGAGAGCCGGACCATGAAATGCAGCAATGCCCAGGGCGCTTCGCTGACGCGGGCGCTGTACTCCAGCCTGACGCCCTCGAACTCGCGGAGCAGGATGTCCTCCATCTGCAACCGCACCGGGGTGGTGTAGCGATCCCGCGGTAGGTACACCAGGCACGACACGAAGCGCCCGGTCCGGTCACCGCGCAGAAACAACAGCGTCCCGCGCCGCGATCCCAGGTCGGACACCGCCATCACCATGTTGAGCAGCTGCTCCGCGCTGATCGCGAAAAGCTCTGAGCGCGGGACGGTCTGGATGATGTCGAGCAGCAGCTGACCCGGATGGCCAGACTCCTTCTCCGCCAAGGCCAGCGCCTGGCGGACGGTGCGCGAGATCACCGGGATCTCGAAGACGTCGGCGTTCATGGCGCCGGCGGTGAACAGCCCGACGAAGCGGTGCGCGATGATACTGTCGCCGGTGTCCTCCCTGATCACCACGACGTAGGTGCGCGAGCTGAACCGCATGTAGCTGGGCACGGTGGCCTGCGCCAGGGTCAACAGATTGTCACCGGTAAGCCTGGGCCGCAATGACTTACGCAGTCGTAGCACTCCGAACCGGTCCGCGTCCTCGATCAGTACCTGCCCGTCCCGCACCACCCCGCGCTGATAGCCCAGCAGCACGAAGCGCCCGTCGGCCAGCCAATGCAGCAACGCAGCGACGTCGCCGCGGTCCGGCGCGGCGAAATGGCCTTTCGCGTCGGACTCGATCTCATCGGCGAGTTCGGTGAGCGCGTTGTGCATCGCTTTGGAATCGGTGGCGACCTGGCGGACATCGGCCATCACATCGGGCAGCAGCCGTGCCGTCTCGGTCAGGGTGTTGCGGTTGACCGCCGGTGAGAGCTGGACGTGGATCCAGGTCTCGACATCGCCCGAGCCGTCCGCGGACAGCGGCTCGACGCTGCCCAGTTCCCCGGCCGCATCGCGGTGCACGGTGAACACCGGAGTCATGATCCCGACGTAGGCCACCCCCAGGCGGTGCAGCAGCACGGCCACCGAGTCCATCAGCATGCCGGCGTGCTCGGTGACCACCTGCAGCGCCGGCCCGAATCCGCACGTGTCGTCGGCGGCGTACACCGCGACCCGGGTCTCGCCGGCCAGCCGGCGTTGCGCCAGCCGGGCATGCGCGGCCAGCAGGGCCGGGGTCACGACGGCGGTGGCGGCGGCGCGGCTGGCCGGATCGCTGTCGGGCGCTTCGTCACTGACCAAGGCATCGCCGTGCGGGCCGCGGTAGGTCTCGATGTAGGCGGCCGACACCCAGGGGGGGATCCCCTGCGGCTCAAGGGGTTCGGGAAAGGTTGTCCACGAGGTCGTTTTCTTGGTGGACTCCGTCATCCCCACCCCTCCTGACTAAGTGTCAGTTCCGGCAGCACTGCTACCGGGACAACCCTAGTCCCGGGTGAGTCTGCGGTGGGTCACTCTGTGCGGACGCGCCGCGTCGGCACCGAGCCGTTCCACCTTGTTCTCCTCGTAGGCACCGAAGTTGCCCTCGAACCAGAACCATTTGGCCTCTTCGTCGGCGTCGCCCTCCCACGCCAGGATGTGGGTGCAGGTGCGGTCGAGGAACCAGCGGTCGTGCGAGATGACCACCGCGCAGCCCGGGAAGTTCACCAGTGCGTTCTCCAGCGAGCTCAGGGTTTCGACGTCGAGGTCGTTGGTCGGCTCGTCGAGCAGGATCAGGTTGCCGCCCTCTTTGAGGGTCAGGGCCAGGTTCAACCGGTTGCGTTCCCCACCGGAGAGCACCCCGGCCGGTTTCTGCTGGTCGGGGCCTTTGAAGCCGAACGCCGACACGTAGGCCCGCGACGGGATCTCGTTCTGCCCGACCTGGATGTGGTCCAGCCCGTCGGAGACCACTTCCCAGACCGTCTTCTTCGGGTCGATTCCCGCGCGGGACTGGTCGACGTAACTCAACTTGACGGTCTCGCCGACCTTGACCGTTCCGCTGTCGGGTGCCTCCAGGCCGACGATGGTCTTGAACAGCGTGGTCTTCCCGACGCCGTTGGGACCGATCACGCCGACGATGCCGTTGCGGGGCAGCGTGAACGACAGGTCCTTGATCAGCAGCCGACCGGCGAAGCCCTTGTCGAGGTGTTCGACCTCCACCACCTGGTTGCCCAGTCGCGGCCCGGTCGGGATCTGGATCTCCTCGAAGTCGAGCTTGCGGGTCTTCTCGGCCTCGGCCGCCATCTCCTCGTAGCGCTGCAGCCGAGCCTTGTTCTTGGCCTGACGGGCCTTGGCGCCCGAACGCACCCAGGCCAGTTCCTCCTGCAGCCGCTTCTGCAGCTTGGCGTCCTTGCGGCCCTGCACGGCGATTCGCTCGGCCTTCTTCTCCAGGTAGGTGGAGTAGTTGCCTTCGTAGGGGTAGGCCCGGCCGCGGTCGAGCTCCAGGATCCACTGCGCCACGTTGTCCAGGAAGTACCGGTCGTGGGTGACCGCCAGGATCGCGCCCGGGTAGCTGGCCAGGTGACCTTCCAGCCACTGCACGCTCTCGGCGTCGAGGTGGTTGGTGGGCTCGTCGAGCAGCAACAGGTCCGGTTTGCTCAGCAGCAGCTTGCACAGCGCGACGCGCCGGCGCTCACCCCCGGAGAGGTTGGTGACCGGCTCGTCGGGCGGCGGACACCGCAGCGCGTCCATCGCCTGCTCCAGCTGGGAGTCGATGTCCCACGCGTTGGCGTGGTCGAGTTCCTCCTGCAGCCGGCCCATCTCCTCCATGAGCTCGTCGGAGTAGTCGGTGGCCATCAGTTCGGCGACCTCGTTGAACCGGTCCAGCTTGACCTTGATGTCGCCGAGGCCCTCTTCGACGTTGCCCCGAACGGTCTTCTCCTCGTTCAGCGGCGGCTCCTGCTGCAGGATGCCGACGCTGGCTCCCGGGGCCAGGAACGCGTCCCCGTTGTTGGGGATGTCCAGACCAGCCATGATCCGCAAGACGCTCGACTTGCCGGCGCCGTTGGGACCGACCACACCGATCTTGGCGCCCGGCAGAAAACTCAACGTGACGTCGTCGAGAATGACTTTGTCGCCGTGCGCCTTGCGGACCTTCCTCATCGTGTAGATGAACTCAGCCATGCCGCGGTGTCGCCTCCTGGTCTCGCGAAATTTGCTCGCCGACCATCCTAGGGGGTGACTCGAGGCGCCTGTCGGCTGCGCTCAGGCGGTCAGCGCCATCCCGTCGTCGGCATCGGAGTCACCCTCGCCGGAATCGGCATCGCCGGGCCCCTCGGCGAGCGCGTCGGCGGCCTGTGCGGGCGGCGCGATCGGCTCCGGGCCGGCCGATACGAGCTTGGTGACCGGCGCGATGCAGCGGGTCAGGTCGGGGCCCACAGCGGTGGCGCGCATCTCGATCGACGAGCGCCGGACACCGTCGCGCCCCTCATAGTCGCGGCTGTGGATCTGGCCCACCACGACCACCGGGGAACCCTTGCGCAGCGACGCACATACCCCGGTGACCAGCTTGCCCCAGCAGCTCACGCTGACGAACAGCGAAGTGCCCTGCTCCCAGTTGCCGTCGGAGCCCCGGCGGCGGGAATTGCTGGCGACCCGGAAGTTCACCACCTCCTGCTGCCCGACCGCGCGGCGGATCGGGTCGTTGACGATGTTGCCGACCACAGTCAGATTCGTCTCGAACATTGCACGCTTCCTTCCAGATTGCGGCGGGACTGACGATCCCGCCGGTGTTGCACCCATTGGGCCCGCCGGGTCCGACACAAGACCGGGCCGGGCGTCGTGCGCAACGGCGACTGGGGAAGAACTGCGAACTGGGGATAACTCCGGGATGGGCTAGAGCCGTGGCTTGCCGACGCTCACCGGCTCATTCCAGTTCGAGAAGGTCAGCTGCACGGCATCGTCGGAGCCGGAGGCCAGCTTGAGCGCGACCAGCTGGTGCTCGCCGGTCTCCTGGATCCAGAGGGTGCATGAGGTCCGTTTGCCGGTATGCAGCTGCGGCACGATCTTCTTCGCCACGTCGGCCGCGACCTCACCGCTGATCCGGACGGTATGCACGTCCTCGATCGTCTCGCGCCCCCCGACCTCGGGATCGACCACGGCGGTGAGCATGTCCGCGAGGCCGGTGTCGGGGCTCAGGATCGTCGCGGCATCGTAGAAGTTCGCGGCGGGTCCATAGTCGATCCATCGGCGACGATCCTGCGACACGTAGAAGTCGCCGCCGAACACGACGAACCTGACGTAGGCCGGAGCGCCCCGGTACGCGATCTTGGCGTAGCCCTTGGCGGCCGGGTCCGGCTGCCGGGTCACGTCACCGTCGAGCGCGACGACGGGCATGTTCTCGATGCTGCCGGTCACCGACAGCGACAGGTGGACACTGCCGAGTTCGGCGGTGGCCGCGCTGGACTCCTTCAGAATGGCCGCGGCGTCCGGCAGGGGCTCGTTGGGCTTCTTGGACGACGTGGGTGACGGCGACGCGGCGGACGAGGACACCGGCGAGTTCTGTGCGCTCGTCGAAGGGGCCCCCGGAGCCGTGGATGACGGCGGAGCAGCTGATGACGACGGAGCCGGCGGGGTGGATGTGCAACCGGCGACCAGGGCAGCGGCGGCGCTGACAACGGTCAGAACGGCTGGGAGCCTGCGCATGCCCGCCATGGTAGATGCACCCCTCTCGACAGAGCAGGCCCGTCTGGGTCGACGAGAAGTACACGGGCGGTTGGTATACGTTTGCTTGCGGTGGATACCAAAGGCCGGTCCGGCAGCGGTGAACACACGAGCCGCAGAACATGGGCGCGCGAGGACATCCGGGTCTCTGATCCTGCGGCAATGCAGCGATCGATCGCGGGCACCGCTGTCGGCAACTTCATGGAGTGGTACGACTTCGGCATCTACGGCTTCCTGGCCACCACGATCGCGCAGGTGTTCTACCCCAGCGACAGTTCCAGCGCGGTGGGTCTGATCGCCACGTTCGGCACGCTGGCGGCGGCGTTCGCCGTGCGGCCGTTCGGCGGGATCGTCTTCGGCGCGCTTGGCGACCGGATCGGCCGCAAGCGGGTCTTGATCATGACCGTCACGCTGATGGCGGTGGGCACCACGGTGACCGGGCTGCTGCCGTCGTACGAGAAGATCGGGGTCTGGGCTCCGATCCTGCTGATCATCACCAAGATCATGCAGGGCTTCTCCACCGGCGGCGAGTATGTCGGCGCCATGACCTACGTCAGCGAGCACGCCCCGGACCGCACCCGCGGGGCGCTGACCGGGTTTCTGCCGCTGGGCACGCTGGGCGGCTACATAACCGGTGCCGCGGTGGTGACCCTGCTCAAATCCCAACTGCCGGTCTCCGACATGCTGCACTGGGGCTGGCGAGTCCCGTTCCTGCTGGGCGTCCCGCTGGCCATCGTCACGCTGTACATGCGGTTGCGCATCGATGAATCACCGGCCTTCAAACACCTGGAAGAGCTGGAACAGCTCAGCGCGAACGACGACACCGCGCACAGCAACGGGTGGCGGCAGTTCCAGCAGACCATCGTGCGACAGCGCCGGGGACTGTGGATCTGCATAGGGCTGGTACTGGCCGAAAACGTCACCAACTACATGCTCACCGGATACCTGCCGACGTACTTCAAGCAGGTCGGCGGCATCAGCGGTAGTCGCGGTCTGACGATGATCGTGGTGGCACTGCTGATGATGCTGATCGCGGTGATGCCCCTGGCCAGGTTGTCCGACCGGATCGGCCGCAAACCACTGCTGTGGGCGGGCAGCGCCTTGTTGATCTTCGGATCTATTCCGGCGTTCCTGCTGATCCGCCACGGTGGAAGCTACCCGCTGCGACTGCTCGGCGTGCTGCTCATCGGAGCGATGCTGCTGTGCTTCAACAGCACCACGCCGTCGACGCTGCCCGCGCTGTTTCCCACCAGGGTGCGCCTTTTCACGGTGGCGATCGGATTCAACATCTCGGTCTCGCTGTTCGGCGGCACCACTCCGCTGGTGGCCGAGGCCCTGGTGTCGGGCACCGGCAACGTGATGGTGCCGGCGTACATCCTGATGGGCGCGGGCATCGTGGGTGCGATCACGGTGTGGTTCACCCCGGAGGTGGCCGGCAAGCGGCTCCCGGGATCGGGGCCGTCGGTGGCAACCGAGCAGGAGGCCCAGGCGATCGCCGAGGCCGGGCAACGCGAATGGCCTCAACCCTGAACCGACGCGGAAACGGTCCTGTGCAGGGCGCCGAAGTGATGTTGACGCCGCTTACTTGGGCTCCTATGCTGACGTAAGCACTGTTAACATGCGGCGCCGCTACCGGACTGGTTGCGGGCTCACCAGCGCCTGCCCGTGCGCATCCCGAGGAGAACGATGACCAGCCCCGATCCAGCAGCACGCCGCACATTCGACCTGGTGCTCTTCGGCGCCACCGGCTTCACCGGCGGTTTGACCGCCGACTACCTGGCGGCGAATCTCCCCGGCGATGCCCGTTGGGCCCTGGCCGGGCGAAGCCGGGCCAAACTCGAGGCGGTGCGAGAGCGGCTCGCGCTCATCAACCCCGCCGCGGCCGACCTGGAGCTGCTCCTGGCCGATACCGCCGAGCCGGATTCGCTGCACCAGATAGCCGAGTCCGCGCGGGTGGTGGCCACCACCGTGGGCCCGTATCTGGAGCACGGTGAACCGCTGGTCGCGGCCTGCGCTGCCGCGGGCACCGACTACCTCGACCTCACCGGCGAGCCGGAATTCATCGACCGGATGTATCTGAACCACCACGCCACCGCAGTGCGGACCGGCGCCCGGCTGGTGCACGCCTGCGGCTTCGACTCCATCCCGCATGACCTCGGCGCCCTGTTCACCGTCAAGCAGTTGCCCGATGCCGTGCCGGTGACCATCCGCGGCGTCATGCGCGGCAACATGATGATCTCGGGCGGGACCTTCCATTCCGGACTGGAACAGATGTCGCGCCTACCGCGGATGCAGCAGGCCGCGGCGGCGCGCAAGAAAGCCGAGCCGCAGTCCGACGGCCGTCGCGCACGTGCTCGCGCGGGTGTTCCGCGCCGTGATGGTGCCCTGGGTGTGTGGCTGCTGCCGCTGCCGACCGTCGACCCCCAGATCGTGCGGAGGTCCGCGGCGGCCCGCGCCGACTACGGCCCCGACTTCACCTACTCCCACTACGTGGGGCTCCAGAAGCTGCGCACGCTGGCCGGTGCCATCGCAGGGTTCGGCGCGTTCGTCACTGCCGTGCAGGTGCCGCCGCTGCGTCGCCTGATCGGTCGGCGGCTCCCGCAAGGCGAGGGTCCGTCGGAGGAGCGGCGGGCCAGTTCGTGGTTCACCGTCGACTTCATCGGCACCGGCGGTGGGAAGCAGGTCCACACCCAGGTCCGCGGCGGCGATCCCGGCTACGGCGAAACCGCGAAAATGCTTGCAGAGTCCGCCATGTGCCTGGCGTTCGACGACAACCCGCCCACCTCCGGCCAGGTCACCACGGCCACCGCGATGGGCGAGAACCTGCTGCGGCGACTCAGCGACGCCGGCATCTCGTTCAGTGTCATCGAGGAGAAGATGTAGCCATGCCCATGCCACGTTGGCTCGCCCGCGCCAACCGCCGATTCAGTAATCGCCTGGTCCTGCTGTGGGCCGGGTGGGTGCCCGGGATGGCGGTCCTGCAGCATCAGGGCCGCAAGTCCGGTCGCGACTACCGGACCCCGCTCAACGTCTTCCCCGTCGACGGCGGATTCCTCTTCCTGGCCGGCTACGGACCCCAGACCGACTGGCTGCTGAACATCAAGGCGCGCGGCAGCGCCCGCATTCAGCACTACGGCAAGACGGTGCAGATCGCCAACCCCCGCCTGGCCACCAAACGCGAGGCCGCCCAGCTGATTCCGCGACGATGGCGGCCGGTGTACACCATCTTTCCGTTCCCCTACAACCAAGCCGTGGTCGTCACGGCCGCGCAGTCATGACCGAGCCGTTCGTGCCCCCCGACTCCGCCGAGGCGCTCGCGGGGTTGAGCATGCCGCTCGCCGATGCCATGCGCACTCAGCGGGCCATCCGCAGGCTGCACTTCGAACCGGTGGACTTCGACGTACTGCGCGAGGTACTTGCGCTCGCGCTCAAAGCTCCCACCAGTTCCAACAGCCAGGACTGGGCATTCGTCGCCGTCACCGACCCAGAGCAGAAGCGGCGGCTGGTACGCGGCTACCAACGGATGTTCAAGCTGTTCGGGGGGTTCGCCCGGCGCGCCGCCACCGATGAGCCGATGCGCCGGCAGTTGAAGGTGGCCGAGTGGCAGACCGAGCACCTCCACGAAATGCCGACCCTGGTCGTGGCCTGCTATCGCCGCAGCCTCAAGCACCGGCCGGTCGGCTGGCCGCTGATCAGGGTCACCTCGTTCTACGGCTCGGTCTATCCCGCGGTGCAGAACCTGCTTCTGGCGTGCCGGGCCGTGGGCCTGGGCGCGTCGCTGCAGACGCTGCCGGTGTCGCTGGTGCCCCGGGTGCGACAGGTACTGGGTCTGCCCCGCACCATGGTGCCGGTGTGCATCATCCCGATCGGCTGGGCGCGCGGCCGCTACGGGCCGACCCAGCGGCCCCCGATCGAAGAGGTGTTGCACCTCGACCGGTACGGCAACCAGCCGTTCCGCTCAGCCCACGCCGACGAGCTCGGCGGAGATCGCCCATAATCCGTCGATGAGCTTGGGGTCGTGGGCCTGCCGGTTCTCCCGGCCCCGGGCTCGGTGGCGGTCGAAGTAGACGCCGTTGATCTCGGGGTCGGCGCCGCGGCGGGCCAGTTCGACCAGGGGCGCGGCTCCCTGGGCAGGGGTGATGGCCGCGAAGTGGCGCAGCGGGGTGCGGTAGAGCAGCCCGACGAAGAACGAGTCCCGGCCGAAACTCGAGGCGACCGGACCGGGATGCACTGCGGCCGAAATGATCCCGTCGTCGGCCCAGCGCTTGGCGATACCGCGGGTGAACAGGATGTTCATCAGCTTGCTCGATCCGTAGGCCCGCGCCTGCAAGGCGCGGCGCCGCCGGTAGTCCAGGTCGTCCAAGTCGATGTGCCCAAACCGATTGCCGATGCTCGAGGTGTTCAGCACCAGTGCGCCTTTCGCGGCGGCCAGCCGGTCATGCAGGAGGTTGGTGAGCAGGAACGGTGCGAGGTGGTTGATCTGAAAGTTGGGTTCGTGACCGTCGGCGGTAGGCGGATGCGGCGCGAAGATTCCGCCCGCATTGTTCATCAGGATGTCGATCGTGCCGACCTGCTCGCGGATCTGTTGCGCAAGGGAGCGCACCTCGTCGAGGCGGGCGAAATCCGCCGTCAACGGGGTGGCGCCGGTGTCGGCGGCAACCGGTGCGAGTTTCTGGGCCGAGCGGCCGACGACCACGAGGTTGACATCGGGTCCGGCCAGGGCCCGCGCAGCCACGGCGCCGATGCCGTCGCTGGCGCCGGTGATCACGATGGTTCGGGGTGCAGTCATGGGGCGGGTCTCCTCCGCTTCGAAGCCGTCGAGCGCTGATGTTAGCGCCGCTTACTCGCGTGTGCTGCTAACATTAGGAGTTCATGTAAGCGGCGTCAACACGGGGCAGTCACAGATGTCAGCGTCGACCAAGACGTACCACCACGGCGATCTACCGGGGTCGCTGCTGCGCGCCGCGATGGAGCTGCTGGAGGAGAACGGCGCGACGGAGTTGTCGCTGCGCGCCGCGGCCCGGCGCGCGGGCGTGTCCACCGCAGCGCCGTACCGTCATTTCGCCGACCGCAACGCCCTGCTGTCGGCGGTCGCCGCGGTGGGCTATCGCGAATTGGCCGCCGACCTGGTCGCGGCGCATCCGAAACCGAAGACGGCTGACGACCTGGCCGCGATCGCCGTCGCCTACGTCCAGTTCGCGCTGAGGCGGCCGGGGCTCTTCCGGGTGATGTTCACCGAGCAGTGTGATCCGAACAGCGCCGAGCGGGTGGCCGCGGTCACGGCGATCCAAGAGTATCTCAATTCCATTGTGCAGCAGGTGTTCCCGTCGGCGGATCCGGACGCGATGGCCACCGCGGTGTGGGGATTGGTCCACGGCCTGGCGTTCCTGCACCTCGACGGCAAGCTCGACACCTCCTCCGCGCAGGCGGTTGCCGGCCGGGTGCGCGCAGCCGTGCGCGCAGCGGCCGGCCGGAGCACCTAGGGGTCAGCGCTGCTGCGCGCGATCGCGGCGGGCCATCTCGGCCAGCATCGCGTTGTAGGCGTCCAGGGCGGCGTCGTCGTCGCGCTCGGCGGCGCGGTCGAGTCGCCTCGCGAGGCGATCATCGCTGCGTTGCCACTGCAGCAACAACGCGATCATCACCATCAGCAGCGGCAATTCGCCTGCTGCCCAAGTGATGCCGCCACCCAGATGCTGGTCTCCGGCCAAGTCGGTGTGCCAGTCCAAGCCCAGGGCGCCGTAGAACCACTCCCCCAGAACCTTGTGCATGCCCATCAGGAACACCCCGAAGAAGCCGTGCAGCGGCAGCGAGGCGAACACCACCGCCAGCTTCGCCAGCGGCGAGATGGGCCTCGGGGTGGGATCCACCCCGATCACCACCCAGTAGAAGAGATAACCGCTGAGCAGGAAGTGCACATTCATCGCCAGATGCCCGGCGTGGCTGCCGACGATCGAGTCGAAAAGGCTGCTGAAGTACAGCCCGTAGAAGCCGACGACGAAGATCACCGCCGCGATGATCGGGTTGGTGAGGAACCGCGAGACCCGGCTGTGCAGCGCGGCCAAGAGCCATTCCCGCATCCCGGGCGGTTCACCGCGGCCGGCGACCGGCAGCGCCCGCAAGGCCAGCGTGGTCGGCCCGCCCAGCACCAGCAGGATCGGCACCAGCATCGACAGCAGCATGTGCACGACCATGTGCATGCTGAACATCGCCGGCATGTAGCGGCCGGTGCCCGAGGAGGTGGCGAACAGCAGGATCAGGCAGCCCAGCAGCCAGGCCGTCGTGCGACCCGCCGGCCAAGCGTCGCCGCGGCGATGCAGCCGCAGCACACCGGCCAGGTACACGCCCGCCAGCACCAGCGCGGCGGTGCCGAAGACCACGTCGAAACGCCAGTCGAACAGGATCCGTGCCACCGTCGGCGGGCCGGCGAAGTCATAGCCGATCTTGACCATCGGGACCGACGGGTTGAGCACCGGCGGCGGGGGCGGCGGGGTGCGGCCCAGCCCGACCGCGACACCGAAGGTGATGGCGAATACCACGGCCTCGATCAGGGCCAGCCGGATCAGGGGGGCGCGCTTGTTCGGGTCTGCCTGCAGGGCCGCCACCCCGCGGCGACGCTGCGCCCAGCCGAGTGCGCCCAGCACACACAGCGCGACAAACTTGACCACCGCCAGCCGGCCGTACTCGCTGGTCAACAGCTCGGACGGAGCAAGTCGCACCAACGCGTTGAGTACCCCGGACAGCCCCATCGCCACAAAGCACCACAGCGCCACGGTGGAGAATCGCCGCGCCGCCAGATCGGCGTGTTCTCCGCCGCGCAGCGCGTGCACCAGCAGCGCCAGCAGGCCACCGGCCCACAGACCGGCCGCCACCAGGTGGATCAGCAGGCTGTTGGTGGCCAGGTCGTGCGATCCGCCGGCCGCCGAGTGCCCGGTCAACCCCAACGGGATCAGGGTCAGCAGCGAACCCGCCAACAGCACCGGTGTCCAGGACCAGCGCAGCACCGGCAGGCTGACCAGGGTCAGGACCGCGGCCAGCAGCGCGGTCCACCGCCAGGCCGATGCGGTGTCGACCAGCCCGGCCAGGGACCAGGCCGTCGCCGGATCGAGGAACTCCGACAGCGGGTGGCCGGAGACATCGGAGATGGTCAGCGGAACCAGCAGCGCGGCGCATACCGCCCACGTTCCCGACGCCGCCGTGCCCAATCGCAGTGCGCGGTAGCCGGCGACATCCAGGACGCCGCTCTGCTGGGGCGGCACCAGAAAGGCGGCGAGCAGAAACGAACCCACGGCCAGCACCGCGGCGATCTCGCCGGCCGCCCGCACAAAGGGCAGCCCCAGCGTGGTCACCGGACCCGGATCCGGCAGGCCGGTCGCGGTCAGGGCATCGGCCAACGACAGCGCGGCGATCCCGGCAGCGGTACACCCGGCAAGGATCGCCACCCCGGCCAGCACCGGCACAACTGTCGCCGAGCGAGCGCGGGTCGCTGGAGTCGCCGTCATGGCCACCAGCGTATGGTGCGCGCCCCCGACATCCCATATCGAGGCGCGGTGGCGCTACCTGCCCAACCCCCGCCAATGCCGGCGCGCCTCGGTCTCCCTGGCGGCGAAGGCCTCCCGGGCGATGCGGGCGATGTGATCGGAGTCCCGCAGGATCTGCCGCAGTTCGCGCCGGAACGCTTTGCGGCGTTGCGTCAGATCCGGCGTGGTCTCCAGCAGGCCCTGGTCGGCGACCACCTGGCAGGCGGTCGCGAACAGCAGGGTGGACACCGACTCGCTGCTGCGGACCCGGCCCTGCGCCACGTACTGGCGGCCGACTCCCAACGCCAACTGGGTCAGTTCCTTCTCGCCGATATTGTCCGGCGCGTCGCAGAGCACGTCGGCGATGATCGCGTAGGACTCGAAGAACACCCGCAGCATGACGTCGGAGGTCACCGGCCGCTTCTCCGACAGAATCCCGTCGATCTCGGCGCCGCCCGCGGCGACCCGGGTCTCCCAATCGGAGAACCAGGACATCTCCTCGGCGATGTTGTCGCGGAAGGCGGCCGAGTCGGCGAAGTAGAAGTCGAACTTGAGCAGATCCCGCAGCCGCATCGCCTGGGTCCAGAACGCGTCCAGCCGGTCGCCTTCGCCACGGCCGGAGTGGGCCAGCGCCAGCTCCACGATCGAGGTCTCCAGGAACGCGTGGATCACCGAGTTGCGGTAGAAGGACGCGGCGTGCTCGTCCTCGGGAGCGATCCGCCACACCGACTCGCGCCCGCCGTCGACGCGGGTGACGGGATGCCCGTTGGACAGTGCGTCCACCGCCGCGCGCACCCCGTCCCGGCTGCGCAGCCGAAGCGCGCTGGTGGAGATCGGGGTCTGCTTGCGTTCCAGGTAATCCAGACCTGCTTGCAGCGAATGGTGGATCTGCTCGAGCGTCAGCGCCAGCCCGTGCGTGGTCAGCAGCAGCGCGGACACCAGGCCGGTTGCGCTGATCGGCGTGACGCGCTGAATCCGCCAGGCCACCTCGATGGCCATCTTCTGCATGGCCAGGCGTTTGGCGTCCGGATCGGTCGCCGTCGGACCGTCGGGGGAACCGAGGTACTGGCGCATCGACACCGCCTCGGGGAAACGCACGTAGATCTTTCCGTAATTGCGTTCGCCCTGCGCCTTGATGAACCGGTACAGCCAGCCGATGCCCTCCGGGGTCTTCTCCCCACCGCGGGCGTAGGCGGCATACTCGGCAGTCTCATGCAGCTGGTCGAAACTGATCGAAACACCTTGCAAAAGAACGTCTTCGGTGCGGTCATCCAGGTAGGCGTCGGCAACGTAGGTCATCAGCCCGAGCTTGGGCGGCAGCATCTTGCCGGTGCGCGACCGGGTGCCCTCGATTGACCAGCTCAGGTTGAACCGCTTCTCCATCACATAGCCGACGTACTCCTTGAGCACGTACTTGTAGAGCGGGTTGTTGCCGATGCTGCGCCGAATGAAGATCACACCGGAGCGCCGCAGCAACGGTCCCATCAACCCGAAAGACAGGTTGATCCCCGCGAATACGTGCACCGGTGGCAGCCGGTTCTCCTGCATCGCCACCGGCATGACCGCGCCGTCGATGTAGGACCGGTGGGAGAACAGCAGCACCGCGGGATGGTTTTCCAGCGCGGTGCGCAGCGCGGCGACCTGATATTCGTCGTAGTCGATCTCGGGATCGAAGCCGCGGCTGAGCATCCTGGTCAGTACGCCCACCAGGTCGACAGAGACCCGGCTCCAGCCGGTGGACAGCTCGTCGAGCATCTTGCCGGCCTCTTCGAGCGTGGCACCCGGAATGGCCTTCAGTCCGTCGCGAAACCGGGTGGACGCCAGGATCTCCGGCTTCACCAGCCGCGGTGACTTGTACTGCGGACCCAGAATCCGGTACTCGGCGCGTTCCAGCGCCAGCACCGCCCGGCGGGTGACGAAGTTCGCGAAGTCCCGCGGATTGTCGCCGACGGTGTTCTCGCTCCACTGCCGGCGCAACTCGGCCACGCTGGCCGGCTCGCCGACCACCACCCGGGCCAGCGCCGACTCGGTGCGCATGATCTGCCGCTGCTGGCGTTCACTGGGCCGGTAGGGATTCCAGCCGGGCAGCAACGCGACCACCCGCTTCAACGCGGAGGCCTCGGCACGCGGCATCCAGAACACCCGCACCGGCAGGATCGACCGCTTCTCGTCACGTTCGAGCTGCCCGACCAGCCGAGCCATCGCCGCGGGCGGCCGGTCGGACCGGTCGAGCTCCAGCAGTTCGATGCGGCCGCCGGGCCGGGCGTCGCGGTAGCGTTCCAGCCACTCATGAACGAGGTCGGCCTCCACCGGCGACGACACGTAGGCCAGCACCAGCGTGTCGTCGGTCGTGGTGGACCCAGCGGGGTCGGTGGCCGGTGATGTCGTCACTGTCGCCCCTTCGGAGCCGGCGGCTTTTTGGCCGGAGCCTTCTTGGCGGCAGTCTTCTTGGCGGGCGACTTCTTGGCCGCAGCCTTCTTCGCCGGCGCCTTCTTCGCCGGCTTGGCCGGCTTGCGCGGCCACTCCGGCAACTCGTCGACCGGCCAGTCGGCCAGCGTGTCCAGGTACAGCTGACGCACCTCCGCGATCCGCTCCGGCAGCGTCTCGACCGTCCAATCGTCGACCGAGATCGGCGGGAACACCGCGACGTCGACGGTGCCGGGGTTGGCGCTCACCGAGTCCCGCGCGGCGACCACCTCGGCGTTGCGGATCACGATCGGCACTATCGGGATCCCGGCCGCCATCGCGATCCGGAAGGGGCCTTTCTTGAACGGCCCCACCCCGGTGGTGTCGACCCGGGTGCCCTCGGGCGCGATCACCACCGACAGGCCGCGCTTGGCGCGTTCCTCCACCTGGTGCAGTGATTCCACCGCGGACGCGGCGTCGTCCCGGTCGATGAACACCATGTCGGTCAACTTTCCCAGCGGGCCGGCGATCGGGTCGCGCTCCAACTCCCGTTTGCCGACGCTGATCCAGTTGTCCCGCACCAGCGACGCGGTGATGACCGGGTCGACCTGGTTGCGGTGGTTGAAGATGAATACCGCCGGCCTGGCCGCGGTGAGGTTTTCCTTGCCGATCACGTTGAGCCGCACACCGTTCAGGCCCAGCAGCAGCTGCGGGAAGTTCGCGGTGAAGAAGTTGACACCCCGGCGGCGGCTGCCGCTCAACAGCCCCAACCCGATCGCCCCGGCACCCACCGGGACCATCGAGGAAATTCCGGCCAGGTTCCGCAGCTGGCCGACAACGCTGCTGCCGCGGCTGCTGAACCGCAGGATCGGCCAGCCGCGCTTACGGGCGACCGAGGCCATCTTGCCCTCGGGGTTGGTCGGCCTGGGGTTGCCGACCAGATGCATCAACGCGACGTCCTCGTCCCCGTCGGCGTAGAAGTAACTGTCCTGCAGGTCGATGTCATGTTCAGCGGCGAACTTCTGTACCGCGGCCGCCTTGCCGGGCCCCCACAGGATCGGTTCGACCACCTCGCCGGTGAGCACACCGTCCTGATCCGTCACGAACACGTTGGTGAGCGTGTTGGTGATGCCCAGAAAACGGGCCACCGGTTCCACTTGGATGGTCAGCGCCGAGGAACTCAGCACCACGGTGTGCCCACACGCCTGGTGCGCCCGCACCAGTTCCCGCATCTCCGGGTAGATGCGCCCGGCGATCTTCTGGACGAACAGCCGCTCACCGATCTCATCGAGGTCACTGATCGAGCGGCCGCGCAAGGCCGACGACGCCGTGGCGATGAGCTCTTCGAACTCGATGCGGCCGAGTTGGTGGTTGAGCCCGGCCTGGATCATGCCGAACAACTCCCCCAACCCCATGTCGCGTCGCCGGAATCGTTCCCGGGTGAGGATGACGGCGGTGAAACCCGCCACCAAGGTGCCGTCGAGATCGAAGAACGCGCCGATCTTGGGTCCGGGCGGGCTGGAGGCGATCTCGGCCACCGAGCCGGGCAACCGCATGTTCCGCGCCGGCGGTGACTTCCGGTCGTCGGTCATGATTGAGCACCCGGATCGAACGATGCCGGCACACAGTGCGGCGCCGGATCGCCGGCCAGCGCCAACACCTCGTCGAATCCCTGCACCAGGCAGGCGGCGAACAGTTTCTCGTCGCGGACGGCGGCTCGGTCATAGCGCACCGTGATGGTGCACTCGCCACCACGCGAGAGCAGCACCACCATCATCGCCACACCCGGCAGCGGACCGATTCCGTAGTGTCGCAGCACTTTCGCCCCGGCAATGTAGGTCTCACCGGGGTAGAACGCGATGTTGCTGGCCTGCACATCGGCCCCGACCACCGACTCGGTCATCTTCTCCAGCACCGGAGTCGGGAACACGCTCAGCAGCGGCGCGAGGGACCCGATGACGTCCATCGCCGGCTCGTCGCGCCGCTGGGTCATCTGGGCCCGGATCCGCTTCATCCGCTCCACCGGGTCGGCGACCCCGACCGGGGCGGCCAGGTTCACCCCGGTGAACCGGTTGCCCCCGGCAGGGTCGGCTTCGGCTCGCAGGTTCACCGGGATCGCCATCGGCAAAGTGGCGATCGGCACACCCAGCGCCCGGTGGTAACGCCCCAGCGCACCGGAGAGCGCGGCCAGGTAGGCGTCGTTGATCGATCCGCCGCCGGCCTTGGCGGCCCGGTGCAGATCCGACAGCCGGATGTCGAGCGCTTCGGTGCGGCTGGTCAGGCTGCGCCGCCGCAGCAGCGGCGAGGGTTCGGCCGCCTGGCTCATCACCCGGGCACCCGAGCGGGCGTAGGTGATGGCGCCGGTCACCGCCGACAACGGGTCACGCACCGTGCGGGTTGCCATCGAAAACACTCCCAACAGCGCGTCGCGGGTACCCCCGAGCACCGCTGCGGGAAGGTGGTTGATGCCGTCGCGCATCAGGTCGCCTGCCGTCAGGTCCTGCGGCACGGGTTGCGGCGGCATCGCGCGGGCGGGCGGGTCGCGTTCCAGGTCGTAGATCTGACCGAACATCTCGGCGCTGCCGACACCGTCGGTGACGGCGTGACTCAGGTGCAGCAACGTGGCGGCACGCCCGTCAGCCAGCCCCTCCACCAGCGTCGCGGCCCACAGCGGCCGCTGGATGTCCAGCGGCGACTGCAGGCTCACCTCGGCCAGGTCGAGCACCTCGCGCAATCCGCCGGGTGCGGGAACCCGAACCCTCCGGACGTGAAAGTCGAGGTTGAAGTCGGGGTCCACCACCCAGCGCGGCGCCGCCGTGGGCAGCGTGGGCACCACCACCTTCTGACGCAACCGCAGCACTCGTCGGGAGACGTTCTCGAACAGGCTCCGGAAGCGATCCCAGTCCGGGGTGGTGTCGAGCAACTCCAGACCCATGATCCCCGAACGGGTCCGCGGATTGGCCTCGCCGCGGTGCAGCAGATAGTCGACAGCGCCCAGTTCGGTGGGCAGGCCCGCGGCGTCGACGAGGTCACCCACGTGCAGCTCCCAACTCGGATTTACCGCCTTGGCCTACCCGGCGTACCGACGCTGACACCACCACGCACCCCTTCAGATTCGCACCCGTCACGAGCACCATTCAACGCTAATTGTTGGCCCGCGGCGACGGGTGTCGATTGTGCAGATCCGGCTTCCGGCCGGCGAAACGAATTGCCGTGTTGGCAGGTTGAATTGGAATCGGCGGTTCAGCGAGGCTCGACGAAGGAGAGGCGAAGCTGGAAGCGCCGCATGAACCCGGCTGCTGCCCCGTTGCTCGGCCGACGCCGATCCGCCGCCACCAGCGGATAAACTGGGTCTGCATCGCCTCCGTAGCTCAGGTGGATAGAGCACATGACTTCTAATCTTGTGGTCGCAGGTTCGAGTCCTGCCGGGGGCACGTCAGCTGTGTATTACGTCGGGTGATGCTTGACGTTTCGGCTTCGGGTGATGCTTGACAGTGTTTCGGCTGATGCTTGTCAGTTG
>NZ_LQPG01000017.1 GCF_002102265.1 Mycolicibacter longobardus
TGCATGTTTTGAGCCAGACTCCAGATGGGAAAGAACCCAACCACCGCAACAGCGGCAACACCGACAATGACACTGAGTGCGTGTTTGTACGCGACGCGCCGGGGCCGACTGTACATCTGTGCACGTTCGCGGGCGGGAGGTCAGCCCAGCGCGACCACGGTGTCGCCGCGCTGCTCCAGCACCGTCGGGCCCGACACCGCCGGAAACACCGACGACACCCCGGGCGGGCGGCCGACCGGGATGACGCGTTCGGGTGCACCGGTGCTCTGGTCGTACACCCCGACCCCTCCGGTCACCGGGATCAACAGCCGATCGCCCATCCGCGCCGCCGGTCCCAATGGAACGGTCGCACCCGAGGCTGCAACGGTGTAGCGGTAGGTCAGGGTTCCGGAGTCGAACACCATCACGGCATCGCCGGTCCACCAGCAGATCAGCCCGGTGGGCCGCGAAACCGGCAGGACGGCGCTGCCGGGGGTGGGCGCAGCCGGCAACAGCGTCTTGGCGATCGTGGAGCCGGTCTGGTCGACCACTTCGATCCGGGGCTGCGGGGTGGGCAGGTAGACCGCGGTGTTGGTGCCGGAGTCGGAATCGGTCACCGCGAGCACCCGGGCTCCGGAGTCGGCAGCCACTCCGGGTTCCGGGACATGCTGGGTCTCCGGCTCGTCTTCGTCCTTGCCCGCACGCAGCAGGGTCAACTGGAGGTCGGCCTGCCCCTCGCAGGATTCGAGTACCGAGACCGCCGACGAGGCCGCTGCGGCCGACACCAGGGTGCAGCCCTGGCCGCGGCCGCGAGCCGACGGCTTGACCCGGGCATCGATCTCCCCGTAGGACAGCACCCGGACCAGGTCCGAACGCCACAGTTCCAGTCGGCTGGTTCCGGCGGACAGCACCGCGTTGCCCTCGGAGGTGACGGTCACCGCCCGGTCGGCGTAGCTGGTTCGGGCCGGCCCGCGGGTGCCTGTCGCGGCGACGATGCTGCTGACCTGGCCGCAGCCCCGGGAGTCGGGATAGACGGCAACGGCGTAACGGTAGACCCAGGAGATTCCACACAGATCGACTCCGCGGGCATAGCTCCAGCGTTCTTCCCCGGTGGCCGGATCGCGCCCACTCATCTGAGGCCCGTCGCCGGTGATGACGGTGCCGGAGACGATCACCGGCGCCCATGTGACCGGGCTTGCCGCCGTCCACAGCTGGGACAGGGCCGCCGGCACCATTGCGGCCGACGGGGGATTGGTCGCCGAATCTGATGCCGGCCGAAGCTCGGTGGCGCGCGCGTCGCTGGTCCACCAGATGGCCACCCCGACGACGGCGATCACGACTGCGATCACCGCCGCCGCGACCAGATCACCGGTGGTGCGGCGTTCGGGTCGCACCATTGCGGAGCGCGGGCTCAGCTGCCGTTCGCGGCGGCGGCCGCGGTCTTGTTCGGGCGCCGGCGCCGGCGGCGGCGCGGTGCGCTCTGGCCGTCGGCGTCAGAAGACCCGGTGCTGCCGGTTGTCCTGGCTTCGGTGGCCTGCGGTGAACCGTTGGTCGCCTCGCCGCCGCCTCGGGTGCGCCGCCGTGACCTGTTGGGGTTGCGGGGCGCCCGCTGGCGGTCGGCTGAGGTTTCGCGGTGCTCGCGGTCTCCGCCCTCGGGCCGCTTGGCCGGTGACCGGCGGGCTTTGCCGATGGTGCCGCCGGCGTCGGTGGGGATGTTCAGCTCGGTGAAGAGGTGCGGCGAGCTGGAGTAGGTCTCCGCCGGGTCCGGGCAGCACAGGTTGAGGGCCTTGTCGATCATCGTCCAGCGGGCCAGCTCGTCCCAGTCGACCAGGGTGACCGCCACGCCGGTGCGCCCGGCCCGGCCGGTGCGGCCGATGCGGTGCACGTAGGTCTTCTCGTCGTCGGGGCACTGGTAGTTGATGACGTGCGTGACATCGTCGATGTCGATGCCGCGGGCGGCCACGTCGGTGGCCACCAGCACGTCGATGTCACCGGACCGGAATGACTTCAGCGCCTTCTCCCGGGCTATCTGGCCCAGGTCGCCGTGCACCGCACCCACCTTGAAGCCGCGCTCGCCGAGGTCGTCGGCGACCTTCTGCGCGGTCCGCTTGGTGCGGGTGAAGATCATCGTGGCGCCGCGCCCGCGGGCCTGCAGCACCCGGGCGACCAGCTCCGCCTTGTCCAGCGCATGTGCCCGGTAGACGAACTGCTCGGTGGCGTCATGCACCGCCGAGGAGTGCGGTGCCTCGGCTCGAATGTGGGTGGGCTGGTTCATGAAGCTGCGGGCCAGCGTGATGATCGGGCCCGGCATGGTCGCCGAGAACAGCATCGACTGCCGGTCGTCGGGAATACGGGCCAGGATGCGCTCGATGTCGGGCAAAAAGCCCAGGTCGAGCATTTCATCGGCCTCGTCGAGCACCAGCACGGTCAGCCCGCCCAGCTGCAGGTGGCCCTGCTGGGCCAGGTCGAGCAGCCGGCCCGGGGTGCCCACCACCACGTCGGCGCCGGCCTGCAGCCCCTCGATCTGTGGCTCGTAGGGACGTCCGCCGTAGATGGCCTGAACCGACAGCGGGCGATCCCCGGCGGTCAGATATTTCGCCGCGTCGGCAAGGTCGCCGGAGACCTGAATGCACAGCTCCCGGGTGGGCACCACGACCAACGCCCGGGGGGCGCCGGTCAGCGGTCGATCGGGGTTGGTGGTGACCCGCTGCAGCAGCGGGACGCCGAAGCCGTAGGTCTTGCCCATACCGGTGCGGGCCTGGCCGATCAGGTCGTCGCCGGCCAGTGCCAGCGGCAGCGTCAGTTCCTGGATCGCGAAAGCGTGCTCGATGCCGTCCTCGGCGAGTGCGCGGACGATCTCGTCGCGCACGCCCAGTTCGGCGAAGCTCGGAGGGGTGGTGGGAACGGTGGTGGAGATAAGCGGGGTCATGCGCGGGCAGGTGCCTTTCGGAGTCGGCGCGGTATGTCAGTCGATCGCGGTGCGGGTCGGGGCGCACACACTTGGACGGTCGATACCTTGCCGATCATCAACAGCACCGTCGGGGCCCTGCACTCGCCGAGTAGGCGGGCCAACCGCATGTACGCACATTGCGCGGCAGCGCCGAACAGGCACTGCCTGGTCTCATACTACCTGGTCGGGCCGGGCATCGGTCCACAGCCGCGCAACGCCTACAGTGTGGTGATGAATTCGGTTCCCCCGGCTGACCCGGTGGCGCAGGCTTCCCAGCCGCGGCTGTCCGCCGATCATCCCGGTGTCAACGAGCTTTTCGCGGTGCTGGCCTACGGCGAGGTGGCCGCGTTCTACCGGCTCACCGACGAAGCCCGGATGGCCCCCGATCTGCGTGGCCGGATCTCGATGGCGGCGATGGCCGCCGCGGAGATGGGCCACTTCGAGTTGCTGCGTGAGGCCCTTGAGCGCCGCGGTGTCGACGTGGTGGCGGCGATGTCGAAATACGCTACCGCCCTGGACAATTACCACCGGCTGACCATGCCCAGCACCTGGCTGGAGGCACTGGTCAAGACCTACATCGGTGACGCGATGGCCGCCGACTTCTACCTGGAGATCGCCCACGGACTGCCCGACGAGGTGGCCGACGTGGTGCGCGCGGTGCTCGCCGAGACCAAGCACTCCCAGTTCGTCGTCGACGAGGTGCGCGGCGCCGTCACGGCCAGCGCCAAACAGCGCAGCCGGCTGGCGCTGTGGTCGCGCCGGCTGCTCGGCGAGGCCATCACCCAGGCCCAGTACGTGTTGGCCGACCACGACGAGCTCGTCGATCTGGTGGTCTCCGGCGCGGCCGGGTTGGCGCACCTGGCCGGGTTCTTCGACCGGGTCCAGCAGACCCATGACGAGCGCATGCGCGAGCTGGGGCTGGCTTAGGGCCGACAAGCAGCAGCCCGCCCAGACGTTATCGCCGAGGGCGAACGGCCGGTGCGCACCCACGTGGTGTCCGTCCACTAGCCTGCTTAGCAACGCCCACCGCAAACGAAAGGGGCCGGCGTGGAGGTCAAGATCGGGGTCACCGACAGCGCGCGCGAACTGGTCATCAACAGTGCGCAGACGCCCGATGAAGTCGAGAAGCTGGTCACCGCCGCGTTGGGCAAGGGCGCCGACGCCGGATTGCTGTCCCTCACCGACGAGAAGGGCCGGCGCTACCTGGTGCAGACCGCCAAGATCGCCTACGTGGAGATCGGTGTCGCCGACAGCCGGCGAGTCGGGTTCGGGATCGGAGCCGACGCCGCTACCGGTTAAGCGGCACGTGTGACAGGCCGCCCCAGGCGAAGGCCACCGTCCCGTCGACGGCGTCTTCCTTGGAGATCGGGCGGTCGCTGTCCAGCCAGTACCTCGCACAGTCGACGCTGATCGCAACCAGCCCCACCGCGACCATCCGGGCGCGGTGCGGGTCCAGGCCGGAGTCGTGGCTGACCAGGTCGAAGATCGCGTCGATGCATGATTCGGTCGCCACCCGCACCTGAACGGCGACCTGCGGCTCGGCGACGTTGTCGTTCTCGAAGATCAGCCGATACCCCTGGCCGTCGTGCTCGATGAAGTCGAAGAACGCCTGCACCGCCGACCGCAGCCGCTGGCGGTTGTCGGTGGTGGTGCGCAGGGCCTGACGGACACCGGAGACCAGGTTCTCCACGTGCCGGGCCAGCACCGCCAGGTACAGCTCCAGCTTCGACGCGAAGTGCTGGTACAGGATGGGTTTGCTGACCCCGGCTCGGTCGGCGATCTCATCCATGCCGGCGGCGTGGTAGCCGCGGTCGACGAACACCTCACTGGCCGCGATCAGCAGCTGGCCGCGGCGCTCGTCGCGGGGCAGCCGGCTGCCCCGACGACCGCCGGTGGCCGACGCCTTGGCGCCCCCCGAGCTGCGGCCCGTCGACTTGGCGCCGTCCCGCTCGGCCGTGTCGATCGGTTTGCTCATCGACTCCTCAATCCAGTTCGGCCGGCCGCCGGGATTGAGTACTCGACGGTCGGTGCGTGAGAGCGAGACTACGCGCTGCGCCCTTGACACCCACCAGCGACATCCGCCAATTCGGCGGAGACGGGTTTTCAGACACCTCCGCAGCACCTCTCCTCGGCGCGTCGCTGGCGCGCCGAAGAGTCCCAGCTCGCAGACCTTGTGTCATTCTGGGACGGTGACCTACGACCCGGGGCGAAGTGGCGGTGGTCGAGCCCCGGTGCTGCGGGATCGCTTCCGTGAACCGCTGCGCGCCCAGCGTGACCCGCTCGCGGCCGGTGCCGGGCGACTGCGGTCCGACCGTGACATCCACCGCCAGTGGCGCAAGCAGAGCTGGCTGGGCAGGTTCGTGTCCACCTACGGCTGGCGCGCTTACGCCCTGCCGGTGTTGATGGCGCTCACCGTCGTGGTGGTGTATCAGACCGTGACCGGCACCGGGGTGCGCACCCGGGCCGCCGACGACGCGGTCCAGGGTCCGCCGACGATCGGATCGGCCGGCACCTCGATCATCGGCGCGCCACCGCGCGGTCTCACCGAATTCGACGTCAACCTGCCGACCGGGGTGCTGCCCGACGGCGGCCCGTTCACCGAGGCCGGTGACATGACCTGGCACGTCATCCCGGGCAAGGAACCGCAGTTCGGCCAGGGGACCGAGAAGGTGTTCGCCTACACCATCGAGGTGGAAAACGGCATCGACACCACCGCGTTCGGCGGCGACGAGGCGTTCGCCCGGATGGTCGACCAGACCCTGCGCAACCCCAAGGGATGGACGCACACGCCGCAGATCGGATTCGTGCGGGTGGACGGTACAGATCCGATCACTCCTGATTTTCGTATCTCACTGACCTCTCCCATGTCGGTCCGGGAGGGCTGTGGCTACGAGATCCCGTTGGAGGCGTCCTGCTACAACCCGTCCTACGGGGCGACGTCGGAACCGCGGGTGTTCATCAACGAGGCCCGCTGGGTACGCGGCGCCGTGCCCTTCCAGGGAGACATCGGGTCCTACCGGCAGTACCTGATCAACCACGAGGTCGGTCACGCCATCGGGTATCAGCACCACGAACCGTGCGAGAAGCAGGACGGCCTGGCGCCGGTGATGATGCAGCAGACGTTCGGCACCTCCAACGACGACGCGGCGAAGTTCGACCCGGACTGGGTCAAAGCCGACGGCAAGACGTGCCGGTTCAATCCGTGGCCTTCCCCGATCGCCTGAGCCGACTTCCTGAGCTTGCGGGAAGATGGTCGGGTGTCGATATCACTGCCGCCGCTGGTGGAGCCGGCCGGCGAGCTGACCAGGGATGAAGTCGAGCGCTACAGCCGGCACCTGATCATCCCGGATGTGGGCGTGCAGGGGCAGCGGCGGCTCAAGAACGCCCGGGTGCTGGTGATCGGCGCCGGGGGATTGGGCGCGCCCACGCTGCTGTATCTGGCCGCCGCCGGTGTCGGCACCATCGGGATCGTCGACTTCGACATCGTCGAGGAGTCCAACTTGCAGCGTCAGGTCATTCACGGGGTCTCCGATATCGGCCGCTCGAAAGCCGAAAGCGCGCGCGACTCGATCGCCGAGATCAACCCGCTGGTGCGGGTCCAGCTGCATCAGGTCCGGTTGGAGCCGTCGAACGCCGTCGAGCTGTTCGAGTCCTACGACCTGATCCTGGACGGCACCGACAACTTCGCCACCCGCTACCTGGTCAACGACGCCGCGGTGCTGGCGCACAAGCCGTACGTGTGGGGTTCGATCTTCCGCTTCGAGGGCCAGGTCTCGGTGTTCTGGGAGGACGCGCCCAACGGCCGCGGCCTGAACTATCGCGACCTGTACCCCGAGCCCCCGCCGCCGGGCACGGCCCCTTCGTGCGCCGAGGGCGGCGTGCTGGGAGTGCTGTGCGCGTCGATCGGGTCGGTGATGGGCACCGAAGCGATCAAACTGATCACCGGTATCGGGGAACCGCTGCTGGGCCGTCTGTTGCTCTACGACGCCCTGGAGATGAGCTACCGCACCATTGCGATCCGCAAGGATCCGTCCACACCGGCGATCACCGAGTTGATCGACTACGAGTCGTTCTGCGGCGTGATCTCTGACGAAGCGGGCGAGGCGGTTTCCGGGTCCACCATCACCCCGGCCCAGCTGCGTGAGCTGCTGGACTCCGGGACGGAGCTGGCACTGATCGACGTGCGCGAACCGGCGGAATGGGCGATCAACCGGATCGAGGGCGCGCAGCTGGTCCCACAGTCGGCGATCAACGCCGGCGACGGCCTGGCGAGCCTGCCGCGGGACCGGATGTCGGTGCTCTACTGCAAGACCGGCATCCGCTCCGCCGAGGTGCTGGCCACCCTGAAGAAGGCCGGGTTCGCCAATGCGGTCCATCTGCAGGGTGGAATCGTGGCGTGGGCCAAGCAGATGCAGCCCGACATGGTCATGTACTGAAGCGTGCCTGCCGCGACCCGCTGCGATCACCGCTTAGGCTTGTCGCGTGACCCTCGAGCCGCCGCCTGAACATGTGTTGGCGACGTTCGGGCTCCGCAATGTCACACCCGCACCGCTGGGTGCCGGCTGGGAAGACGGCTGGAAGTGCGGGGAAGTGGTGCTGTCGATGGTCGCCGACCATGCCAGGGCCGCGTGGTCGGCGAAGGTGCGCGAGACGTTGTTCGCCGACGGCATCCGGCTGGCCCGGCCGGTGCGATCCACGGACGGACGCTATGTGGTCTCGGGCTGGCGGGCCGACACCTTTGTCGGCGGGAGCCCCGAGCCCCGCCACGACGAGGTGGTGTCGGCCGCCGTTCGGCTGCACGAAGCCACCTCCAAGCTGGAGCGGCCCCGCTTCCTCACCCAGGCGCCGGTGGCGCCGTGGGCTGACGTCGACGTGTTCATCGCCGCGGATCGGGCCGCGTGGGAGGAACGGCCGTTCGCCTCGCTGCAGGCCGGCGCCCGGTTGGCCCCGGGCTCGGTGGACGGTCAGCGCTCGATCGACCTGATCAACCAGCTCGCCACCTTGCGCAAGCCCACCAAGAGCCCGAGCCAGCTTGTGCATGGCGACCTGTACGGGACGGTGCTGTTCTCCGGTGCCGCGGCGCCCGGCATCACCGACATCACGCCTTACTGGCGGCCGGCCTCGTGGGCCGCCGGGGTGGTGGTGGTGGATGCCCTGTCGTGGGGGGACGCCGATGACGGGTTGATCGAACGCTGGGAGACGCTGCCCGAGTGGCCGCAGATGTTGTTGCGCGCGTTGATGTTCCGGCTTGCGGTGCACGCACTGCACCCGCGGTCGACAGCGGAGGCTTTCCCCGGGCTGGCGCGCACCGCGGCTCTGGTGCGGCTGGCGCTTTAGCCGTCTTCCCCGCGTCGAGTGTCGGGTTAATACACGTTTCCGATAAGAATGCGTGCATCAACCCGACACTCGGCGAGGTCCACCTTGCCGTCGTCTGACAACACCCCTTCGGCGCGTAGCCGTTCCAACTGCTCGGTGCGCAGGTGCGCCGCCGGCCGCCCGGATGCGCGGATCACCCGATGCCAAGGCAGATCAGCGGAGTCGGTGCGCATGATCCAGCCCACAATGCGGGGGTTGGAAAGCCCTGCCGCGGAAGAGATATCGCCGTAGGTGGCGACCCGGCCGGCGGGAATCGCGGCAACCAGCGCGCGCACCGCCTCCACCTGGGCTTCGGTGACAGGAGCCATCTACATCACCGGTAGCCGTTCAGCGATCAGTTCGGCCACCTCGGCCGGGCGGGCCTGGTCGACCATGTGATCGCAATCCAGGTCCACCAGTCGGAAATTCGTGCCGAGCCGGTCCTGCAGCCCGGCGATCAGGTCTTCGCTGACGTAGGGCGGCGAGGTGCGACTCGCCCGCACCAGAGTGGTCGCGGTACCCGGCGCCGGCAACACCATGTCCCGGGCCAGCTCGCTCCAGTACGACATCATCGCGGGCACACTGATCCGCCAGCCGAAACGCCCGGTCGGCAGTGCGACCAGATGCTCGTCGAGTTCGACGTCGAGAAGCGCCGGGTCCACGTCGGACCACGAACCGTGCTCCTTCTCGGCGCGAGCCTCCGCGGCATCGGGGTAGTCGGGGGAGGTCAGCATCGCGTCGGCGATCCGTGCCATCCAGGCGCCGTCCAAGCCGATCGCCGGGTCCAGCAACACCAGCGCGGACACCAGGTCGGGACGTGCCGCGGCCAGGTGCAGCGCTATCGCTCCGCCGAACGACTGCCCGACGACCGGGACGGGTCCACCGGCCTGCTTCTCGACCAGGGTGGCCAGCGCCGCTACGTTGGCATCGATGGTCCACGGGGCCGCCCACGACGAGCGCCCGTGCCCGACCAGGTCCGGTGCGGCGATGCCGATTTCGGGGAGATGCCCGGCTACATGTCGCCAGCGCGCGCCGTGGCCGGTCAGCCCGTGTATCGCCAGCAGCCCCACCGGGCCATCCGGGCCGTAGCGGTGCACGTGCAGTCGAGGATTCACCCGTCGATGGTGCCAGTCGCGGCCGTGATTGTCAGAGGGCAGTGCTGTCATAGCGTCATGACGCAGCACTGGGGATCGAGCGCCGCGGACGTCGCCGTGGCGCTCGATCCGCGTGCGCGTGGCGTGCTGCAGGTGCGCGGTGGGCCGGGGACCGGCAAGACCAGCCTGCTGGTTGAGGTGGCCCTAGCCCATGTGGCCGGCGGTGTTGACCCGGAATCGGTGCTGCTGCTCACCCCCGGCCGGATCGGCACCGCTGCGCGCGCCGCGACAACGGCAGCGCTACTGCGGGCTCGCCCCCCCGGCCGGCCGGTGATCCGCGAATCCCTGGTCCGCTCCGTGCACAGCTACGCCTTCGCGGTGCTCCAACGCGCCGCGCGGCGCGCCGAGGCCGCACCACCCCGGCTGGTCACCGGGGCCGAGCAGGACAGTGTCATCCGCGACCTGCTGGCCGGCGACGGAGCCGGAGCCTGGCCGCCGTCGTTGCACGCAGCGCTGGCCACCGACGGCTTCGCCACCGAACTACGCGACCTGATGGCGCGCTGCGCCGAACGCGGCGTCGACCCGGCCCAGCTGGTCAAGCTGGGCAAGCGGTGCCGCCGCCCGGAGTGGACGGCCGCGGGCAGGTTCGCCCAGCAATACGAGCAGGTGATGCTGCTGCGTGCCGCGGTCGGCACCGCGGCCCCCCAGGCGACCACCCCGGCGCTGGGCGCGGCGGAATTGGTCGGGGCAGCCCTGGAAGCGTTCGCAACCGATGCGGATCTGCTGGTCGAAGCACGCAGCCGGATCCGGTTGCTGCTGGTCGACGACGCACAGCAACTCGACCCGCAGGCGGCTCGGTTGGTGCGGGTGCTCGCCGCCGGGGTGTTGCGAACGGTGATCGCCGGCGACCCGGACCAGGCGGTGTTCGGGTTCCGCGGCGCCGAGCCCACCGCCTTGCTAGCCGACGGCGTGCAGGCGGGCGGGGGCGTCACCCCGGTTGTGACGTTGAGGACGTCGTACCGGTGCGCCCCTGCGGTGGCCCGTGCTGTCAGCGCGGTCGCCGGACGCCTGCCCGGGTTCGGCGCCACCCGACACCTCGAGGGCAGCGGGTCCGACCCCGGATCGGTGACCGTGCGTACCGTCGCCTCCGGCCACGCCGAGGCCGCTTTGATCGCGGACACGCTGCGCCGTGCCCACCTGATCGACGGCGTGCCGTGGTCGCAGATGGCGGTGATCGTCCGTTCGGTGCTGCGGGCGGCGGCCCGGCTACCCCGAACCCTGGCCGCCGCCGGCATCCCGGTCACGCTGCCGGCCGCCGGCGGGCTGCTGACCGAACAGCCCGCGGTGGCCGCCCTGCTGACGGTGCTCGAATGCACCGCTGACGTAACAGATGGCCGCCGGGCGTTGACGCTGCTCAGCGGACCCATAGGGCGGATGGATCCGATCTCGCTGCGGCAGTTGCAGCGCTCGCTGCGCCGCACCGCGGCCGGACCGGAAACCCCGGGCGATCGCCTGGCGGCGGTGCTGTCCGGTGAACCCGGCCCGCTCCCGGGCGCCCACGCCCGCGCGCTGCGCAGGGTGCGGGCGGTGCTGCAGGCGGCGGATCGCAGCCACGCCGGTGGCCGCGATCCGCACTACACGCTGTGGCAGGCCTGGAATCGGTCGGGGCTGCAACAACGCTGGCTGTCGGCCGCCGAGCGCGGCGGCCCAGCCGGTGCCCAAGCCGGCCGGGACTTGGATGCGGTGACCGCGCTGTTCGACCTCGCCGAGCAGTACGTCACGCGCACCGCCGGTGCCACCCTGACGGGGCTCGTCGAGTACGTCACCGCCATGCAACTCGTCGCGCCCCGCGTCGAGTCCGCGGCGGGCGCCGAAGCGGTCGGTGTGCTCAGCGCGCACGCGGCGCTCGGACGCGAGTGGGATCTGGTGGTGATCGCCGGCGTCCAGGAAGGACTGTGGCCCAACACCGTTCCGCGCGGTGGCGTACTGGGAACCCAGCGGCTTCTGGACACCCTGCACGGCCTCGGCGAGGATGTCTCGGCCCGGGCGCCGTTGCTCGCCGAAGAGCGACGACTGCTGGTCGCGGCGATGGGCCGGGCGCGGCACCGGCTGGTGATCACCGCGGTCGACGGCGAAGGTGGCGGCGGCGCCGAAGAGCAGATCCCCTCGGAGTTCCTCACCGAACTGGCGGCCTGCGCCACCGGCGACGGCCAACGGGCGCCGGTGGTCCCGGTCGTGGCACCGCCGGTGCTGTCGGCGGCTGGCGTGGTGGGCCGACTGCGCGCCGTGGTCTGCGCGCCCGACGGAGCGGTGACCGATGCCGAACGGTCTGATGCGGCAACACAATTGGCCCGCCTGGCCCGGGCCGGGGTACCAGGTGCCGATCCGCAGGACTGGCATGGCACGGCACCGCTGAGCACCACCGAACGGCTGTGGGACCCTGACGGCGGGCAGGTCGTGACGCTGTCACCCTCGGCGTTGCAGAGCCTGCTGGACTGCCCGCTGCGCTGGATGGCCGAACGCCACGGCGGCACCGACGGCCGGGATCTGCGTTCGACGATCGGATCGGTGATACACGCCCTGGTGGCCGAAGCGGCAGACCGTCCGCAGGAGTTGCTGGCCGAGTTGGACCGGGCGTGGCAGGAACTGCCCTTCGCCGCGCAGTGGTACTCGGCCAACGAACACGACCGGCATCGCACCATGATCGAGACGTTTCTGGAGTGGAGAGCACAGACCCGGGGGCAGCTCACTGAGGTCGGCACCGAGGTCGCGTTCGACGGCGTGATCGACGCCGGCGACGGAGTGCGGGTGCGCGGCCGGATCGACCGGGTGGAACGTGACGCCGCCGGGCGCCTGGTGGTCGTGGACGTCAAGACTGCCAAGACCCCGGCCGCCAAGGATGACGCGCAACAGCACGCACAGCTGGCCGTGTACCAGCTGGCGGTGGAGGCCGGGCTCATCGGTTCCGGCGAACAGCCTGGTGGCGCCCGGCTCGTCTATCCGGCCAAACCCGGGGCGGGCGGCGCCACCGAGCGCGAACAGGACCCGCTCACACCCGAAGCCGGCCGGCAATGGCGGGAGCGGATCGCGCAGGCGGCTGAGGCCACCGCGGGGCCGGAGTTCACCGCTCGGGTCAACGACGGCTGCCGGCACTGCCCGGTCCGGCCGATCTGCCCGGCCCACACCGGCGGGAGCGGCGCGTGAGCACCACCCGCTACGACCCCGCCGAGTTAGCGGCCGCGCTCGGGCTGCACCAGCCCACCGAGGAACAGGCCGCGGTCATCGCCGCCCCGCCGGGACCCCTGGTGGTGATCGCCGGCGCGGGCGCCGGCAAGACCGAGACCATGGCCGCCCGGGTGGTGTGGCTGGTCGCCAACGGCTACGCCGAACCCGGCCAGGTGCTGGGGTTGACGTTCACCCGCAAGGCCGCCGGGCAACTGCTTCGCCGGGTCCGCTCCCGGCTGGCGCGGTTGGCCGGAGCCGGCCTGACGACCCCTGAACCCTGGGCCGCCGATGCCGTCCCGACTGCGCCCACCGTCAGCACCTACCACGCCTTCGCCGGCGCGCTGCTGCGCGAACACGGGCTGCTGCTCGGCATCGAACCCGACACCCGGTTGCTCACCGAGACCGGCCTGTGGCAGTTGGCGTTCGACGTCGTCAACAGCTACCCCGGGGAGCTGCGCACCCACCGGGACCCCGCCGCGGTCACCGCCACGGTGCTGCGCCTGGCCGGACAACTGGCTGAACACCTGGTGGACACCGGCGCACTGCGCCACACCCACCTGGAGCTGGAGCGGCTGGTCCACACCCTGCCGCCCGGCCCACGCCAACGCGCCGACCCCAACCAGTCGCTGCTCAAGATGCTGGACACCCAGACCGAACGTGCCGAACTGGTGCCACTGATCGAGGCCCTGCACCAGCGGATGCGGGCTGAGCAGGTGATGGACTTCGGTGCACAGATGGCCGCCGCCGCCCGGCTGGCGCAGGCAGATGAGGCTGTCGGAGCCCGGCTGCGCGCCAGTTACCGGGTGGTGCTGCTCGACGAGTACCAGGACACCGGACACGCCCAGCGGATCGCCTTGTCTTCGCTGTTCGGCGGCGGCGTGGATGACGGCCTGGCGTTGACGGCGGTGGGCGACCCGATCCAGTCGATCTACGGCTGGCGCGGCGCCTCGGCGACCAACCTGCCCCGATTCGCCACCGACTTCCCGCTCTCCGACGGCAGCCCGGCCCCCACCCTGGAGTTGCGGACCAGCTGGCGCAACCCGCCGGAGGTGCTGCACGTGGCCAACGAGGTCTCCGCGGAGGCGCGGCAGCGCTCCGTCACCGTGCAGTCGCTGCGGCCTCGCCCGGATGCACCCGCGGGCAGCGTGCGGCTGGCGCTGCTCCCCGATGTGTCCGCCGAAAACGACTGGATCGCTGAGGAATTGCAGCGGTGCTACCGGCAGGCCGAGGCCGACGGCGCCGCCCCGCCCACCGCCGCGGTGCTGGTGCGGCGCAACGCCGACGCGGCGCCGCTCGCCGAGGCGATCCGGGCCCGGGGCCTCCCGGTGGAGGTGGTGGGACTGGCCGGGCTGCTGTCGGTGCCCGAGGTCGCCGATCTGGTGGCGATGTTGCGGCTGATCCAGGAGCCGAGCGCCGCCGCCGCGGCGATGCGAGTGCTGACCGGGCCGCGGTGGCGGCTCGGCGTCGCCGACCTGGCCGCACTGTGGCGACGTGCCACCGAGCTGGCCCGGCCCGAACGGCCGTCCGGGCCGGCCTCGGCCGCGGAGATCGCCGCAGCGGCCGGACCCGATTCCGACACCGCGTGTCTGGCCGATGCCCTCGCCGATCCCGGCCCGGCGGAGCGCTATTCGGCCATCGGGCACCGGCGGATCGTCGCGCTGGCCGAGGAGCTGACCCTGCTGCGCGGTCACCTGTGGCATCCGCTGCCCGACCTGGTCGCCGAGGTGCGCCGAGTGCTCGGACTGGACTGTGAGGTGCGGGCCGCGCAGCCGGTGGCGGTGGAGGCGGCCGGCACTGAGCAGCTTGACGCCTTCGCCGACGTGGTGGCCGGTTATACAGAAGAGATCGCCGGCCCCGCGTCCCTGCCAGGACTATTGGCCTATCTGGATGCGGCCGCGGTGGTGGAGAACGGGCTGGCTCCGGCTGCGCCGGTGGTCGCGGCCGACCGAGTCCAGATCCTCACGGTGCACGCCGCGAAGGGACTGGAGTGGCAGGTGGTGGCGGTACCGCGCCTGGTGGCCCGAGTGTTTCCGTCGGCGGCATCGCGACGCAGCTGGCTGTCCGACACTGCCGAACTGCCGCCGCTGCTGCGCGGCGACCGCACTCAATTCGGTGACTATGGCGTACCGCTGCTCGACACCGACGCCGTCACCAACCGAAAGCAACTGTCCGACAACATCTCCCACCACCTTAGTCGGCTGGACCAGCGTCGGGTCGACGAAGAGCGCCGACTGCTCTACGTCGCGGTCACCCGGGCCGAAGACACCCTGCTGGTCTCCGGTCACCACTGGGGAGTCGATGAGACCAAGCCGCGCGGTCCGTCAGATTTCCTGGCCGAACTCAAGGCGGTGATCGACCGCTCGGTCGCCGCCGGGACCCCCTGCGGGGTGGTCGCGCACTGGGCCGACGCGCCGGCCGACGGCGAACAGAATCCGCTGTCGGGCAACGTAAGCGAAGGAATGTGGCCGGCCGATCCGCTGACCGGAAGGCGCACAGATGTCGAACGCGGCGCGGCGCTGGTCGCGGCGGCGCTCGGGGCCGGCGAACCGCCGGAGGGCACGCCCGCCGGTCCGTGGACCGCCGACGTCGAAGCGCTGCTGGCCGAGCGGGCCGCGGCGGCCGCGCAGCCGGTCCGTACCCTGCCCAACCAGCTGTCGGTGAGCAGCTTGGTCGAACTGAGCCGTGATCCCGCCGGTGCCGCGCAGCGGCTGACTCGCCGGCTCCCGGCCCGCCCGGACCCGCATGCGTTGCTGGGCACCGCGTTTCACGACTGGGTGCAGCGGCTCTACGGGGCCGAGCGGCTGTTCGAGCTCGATGACCTGCCCGGCGCGGCCGACGCCGACGCCGCCCGGGCAGACGCCCAGGAGCTGGCAGGACTGCAGGCAGCGTTCCTGGATTCGCCGTGGGCCGCCCGCTCACCCGTCGCCGTGGAGGTGCCCTTCGAGATGACCGTTGGGCAGACCGTGGTGCGGGGCCGCATCGATGCCGTGTTCGCCGAGCCGGACGGCGGCGTCACCGTGGTGGACTGGAAAACTGGCGCGGCCCCCGACGGCGCCGAGGCACGCCGCCACGCCGCCGTCCAGCTCGGCGTCTACCGCCTGGCCTGGGCTGCACTGACCGACTGTCCTGAATCGCAGGTGCGGGCCGCCTTCCACTATGTGCGCACCGGAACCACCGTCGTGGCCGATGAGCTGCCCGATTCGACCGAGCTCGCCGCACTGCTCAACTGCTGACCAGGTGTGTGGTTACAGTGGGTCCGTGCGTCAGGCTGACCGATGATTGCCCGTCGTGGCGAGCGCTAGGTGGCGGCGGCTGCGCGGCCTGGATGAATCTCTGACCGCCCAGCCCAGCCATTCGCTTGTCAGCGTACTGAGCATCCCCCAGGGCACGGCGGGACCCGGCCGCACGGTCTATCGCCGCACCATCATCGCGTTGGCGGCCCTGGTGGCCTCCAGCTTGATCGTCTACGTCGACCGAGACGGCTACGTGGACGTTCAGGGCGAAAGGTTGACCTTCCTGGACTGCCTTTATTACTCGGCGGTGACACTGTCGACGACGGGCTACGGCGACATCACGCCCATCACCGAGTTCGCCCGTTTGATGAACGTCCTGGTCATCACGCCGCTGCGGATCGCGTTCTTGATCCTCTTGGTCGGAACGACTGTTGAGGCGTTCACCGAGACCTCCCGGCAGGCCTTCCGTATTCAGCGTTGGAGGAAACAAGTGAAAGACCACACCATCGTCATCGGGTACGGCACCAAGGGCAAGACCGCGATCGCCGCGATGGTCGGCGACCAAGAGACCACCCCGAGTGACATCGTCGTGGTGGACAACGACCGTGCGGTCCTCGATCGGGCGAAAGGCGCCGGGCTGGTGACGGTGGACGGCGATGCGACCAGGTCGGATGTCTTGCGGTTGGCCAGTGCTCAGCGGGCGTCGGCGATCGTGGTGGCCACCGGCTCCGATGCCACCGCGGCGCTGGTAACGCTGACCGCACGTGAAATCGCCCCGCAGGCCACCATCGTGGCGTCCATTCGGGAGGCGGAGAACCAGCATCTGCTGCGACAGTCCGGTGCCAATTCGGTCGTGGTGTCCTCGGAGACGGCCGGGCGGCTGCTAGGCCTCGCCACCACTACGCCCAACGTGGTGGAGATCATCGAAGACCTGCTCACGCCGGATGCCGGGTTTGCCATCGCCGAGCGGGAGGTCGAGGCACGCGAGGTTGGCGGGTCGGCCAGGCACATGGCAGACATTGTGCTTGGTGTGGTCCGCGCTGGGCAGCTGTTCCGGGTGGACGCACCGGAAGTGGATGTGATCGAGGCCGGCGATCGGCTGCTCTACGTGCGCACGGTGAGAGGCCAGTGACGACCGCAAGCGCGGCAAAGCCGGGCGCGGCGGGTCGGCACGGGGAGGCATAATGGGCAACTTCCAGCTACGCGAGGTGCCTCTGCTGTCGCGAGTGGGGGCAGACCGCGCCGACCAGTTGCGCACCGACACCGACGCGGCGATCGCCGGCTGGTCGACCGCCGCGCTGCTGCGGGTCAATCCTCGCAATCAAGTACTGGTCGCCGCCGGCCGGGTGGTGCTGCACGACGCCGGCGAACTGCGCGACACTCCACCGCCAGATGCGGTGTTTCTGGGCCGTATCGACGACGGCCGGCACGTCTGGGCGATCCGTGGCGCGCTGCAGGCGCCGCCGGGGACCGACGCCTCCCTGTTGGACTTGCGGGCCACCGGCGATGTCTTCGACGACGTCAGTGCTCAGCTAGTGTCCTCGGCGATAGCACTGTTGAATTGGCATGAGAACTCCAGTTTTTCGGCCGTCGACGGCACACCAACCAAGCCGGTGCGCGGCGGGTGGGCGCGGGCCAACCCGCTCACCGGCGCCGAGGAGTTCCCCAGGATCGACCCGGCGGTGATCTGTCTGGTCCACGACGGCGCCGACCGCGTGGTCCTGGCCAGGCAGCACAACTGGCCGGTCCGGATGTTCTCGTTACTGGCCGGGTTCGTCGAGGCGGGCGAGTCGTTCGAGACCTGCGTGGTCCGGGAGATCCACGAAGAGGTCGGGCTGCAGGTGCGCGATGTGACCTACCTGGGCAGCCAGCCCTGGCCTTTCCCACGGTCGCTGATGGTCGGCTTCCACGCTGTCGCCGACCGGGGGCAGGAGTTCGTCTTCAGCGACGGCGAGATCACCGAGGCCGCGTGGTTCACCCGCGACGAGGTGCGGGCCGCGATGGCCGCCGGGGCCTGGAACAACGGCGCCACGGAGTCGAAACTGCTGCTGCCCGGGTCGATCTCGATCGCCCGGACCATCATAGAGTCCTGGGCTGAAACGGACTGACGAGCCGGATCTACCCGCCCAGCCGCTCCAGCTTCGCCTTGACCTCACGCCCGGTCGGGTTGGTCAGCGTGGAGCCGTCGGCGAAGCGCAGCGTGGGCACCGTGCGGTTGCCGCCGTTGGCTGAGCTGACGAACTCCGCCGCCGTCGGATCCATCTCGATATCGATCTCCTCGTAGTCGATCCCGAGCTTCGCCAACGAGGCTTTGAGCTGTCGGCAGTAGCCGCACCAGCGGGTGGTGTACATGACGAGCGGGTTCATAACTTCTCAAACGTAGTCGGTCATCCGATGATGCCCGAATCCGCGTCTGAGGTCCCTGCCAAGATGGACGCCATGGATGCGCTCATCGCCGGTCTGGACGAAGAGCAGCGCGCTGCCGTGCTGGCGCCGCGCGGGCCGGTCTGCGTACTCGCCGGTGCCGGGACCGGCAAGACCCGCACCATCACCCACCGGATCGCGCAACTGGTCGCCGGCGGTCATGTCGCGCCCGGCCAAGTGCTCGCGGTGACGTTCACCCAGCGCGCTGCCGGCGAGATGAGGTCCCGGCTGCGTGCGCTGGGCTCGGCCGCGGGAGCCGAGCGCGGGCTTGGGAACGGAGTGGGCACAGTTCAGGCCTTGACGTTCCATGCCGCCGCCCGGCGACAGCTGCGCTACTTCTGGCCGAGGGTGGTCGGCGACACCGGCTGGGAACTGCTGGACCGCAAGTTCGGGGTGGTGGCCCGCGCCGCCGGGCATGCCGGGCTGCGGCTCTCCAACGACGACGTCCGCGACGTCGCCGGCGAGATCGAGTGGGCCAAGGCCTCGCTGATCGGACCGGAGCAGTATCCGGGCGCGGTGGCCGCGGCAGGCCGGGACACCCCGATCGACGCAGCCAAGCTGGCCGACGTCTATGCCGGCTATGAGGCGCTGAAAGCGCGCGGCGAAGTGGCGATGCTCGATTTCGACGACCTGCTGCTGCACACCGCCGCCGCCATCGAGAACGACCCGGCGGTGGCCGCCGAATTCCGGGACCGCTATCGCTGCTTCGTCGTCGACGAATACCAGGACGTCACCCCGCTGCAGCAGCGGGTGCTGTCGGCCTGGCTGGGGGAGCGCGACGACCTGACCGTGGTCGGCGACGCCAACCAGACCATCTACTCGTTCACCGGGGCCTCCCCGCGCTACCTGCTCGACTTCACCCGCCGATTCCCCGACGCCACCCTGGTACGCCTGGAGCGCGACTACCGATCCACCCCGGAGGTGGTGTCGCTGGCCAACCGGGTGATCGCCGCGGCCCGTGGGCGGGTGGCGGGCAGCAAGCTGAATCTGATCGGTCAACGCAACCACGGCCCGGCGCCGACCTTCCGCGAGTATCCCGATGAGGTGGCCGAGGCCGGCGCGGTGGCCAAATCCATCGCCCGGTTGATTCAGGACGGCATCGCGCCGGCTGAGATCGCGGTGCTGTACCGGATCAACGCGCAGTCGGAGGTCTACGAGGAGGCGCTCACCGAGGCCGGCATCGCCTATCAGGTTCGCGGGGGAGAGGGGTTCTTCACTCGCCAGGAGATCCGCCAGGCGCTGGTCGCCTTGCAGCGGGCCGCCGAGCGCGGAGCCGACGGGCCACTACCCGAGATAGTCCGCGGCGTGCTGGAACCACTGGGGCTGACGGCCGAACCGCCGAGCGGCGCCAAGGCGCGGGAGCGCTGGGAGGCACTCGGTGCGCTGGCCGAACTGGTCGACGACGAAGTGGCGCAGCGCCCCGACCTGGACCTGCCCGCGCTGGTGGCCGAGCTTCGGATGCGCGCCGACTCCCGGCACCCGCCGACGGTGCAGGGTGTGACGCTGGCGTCGCTGCACGCCGCCAAGGGGCTGGAGTGGGACGCGGTGTTCCTGGTGGGGCTCGCCGACGGCACCCTGCCCATCTCGCACGCCCTGGCGCACGGCGCGGAGAGCGAGGCCGTCGAAGAGGAACGCCGGCTGCTCTACGTCGGTGTCACCCGGGCCCGGATACACCTGGCGCTGAGCTGGGCCCTGGCCCGCGCGCCGGGCGGGCGGGCCAGCCGCAAGCCGTCACGGTTCCTCAACGGTATCGATGGCGCGGTGCCGCAGTCCGATGCGCGGACCCCCGGGAAGCGCCGGGGCCGAAGCGCCCCGAAACACTGCCGGATCTGCAACAAGGCGCTGGCCACCCCGGCGGCCATCATGCTCAGTCGATGCGAGACGTGCGCGGCCGACGTCGACACCGAGTTGCTGGTCGCGCTCAAGGATTGGCGGCTGCGCACCGCCACGGAGCTGAAAGTGCCCGCCTACATCGTCTTTTCGGACAACACCCTCACCGCGATCGCCGAGATGCTGCCCGGCGACGAGGCCGCGCTGGTCGCCATCCCGGGTATTGGCGCGCGCAAGCTGGAGCAGTTCGGCTCCGACGTGCTCGAGCTGGTCCGCAACCGCGGCTGAACAGGCAGTTCGACACGGTACCTATGGGCCCAGACGGTACCTATGGGCCCAGATCGTCAGGCAGTACCCGGAACGCTGGGTACCGGCGCAGGGGTCGGAGTAGGCGAAAGTCGCGGCGGTCGAGGGTCAAGACGGCATCGGTGTCGTACTCGGCGGCGAGCACCACACACATCGCGTCGACGAGGTCAAGATTCACGTCGGAGTAGGCCGTCCGGACGTCCAATGCGGCGCGTAACTGGGTGGAGCCGGCTGCGCCCATGACGACACGTCCCGCGTCGGCTCGGTCGGCGAGGAGTCCCAGTATTGCGTCGGCGACCTGACGGCTGGCGCGAACGCTCGCCACATGATGCACTTCGGTCAGTGCAAGCGGACTCACCACGAGTGCGCTCGCGGCATCCGCGGCGCGTCGTACCGAGAAGTGCACCGGATCCGATCGGTTGAAAAGTGCGAGTATCCCGGAGCTATCGGCGATAACAATCATGCGTGCCGGTGCATGGCCTTGCGGATTTCGTCTCTAGCGATTGGGCCGCCCAGGTCGAAGGTGTCTGCGTCGCTGAGCAACGGCTCTTCCCACCGACGATGCCTCAGGAGGTAAGCCTGAACGGCATCCCGGGTGATCTCGTGTTTGGATCGCCCCTCCGCCTCGGCCTGTGAATCGAGGGCGGCCTCTTCGTCAGGTGGGAGTCGCATCGTCCAAGCCATGGATGGATGATACCTCAAGTGATACCAGTCGATCCCTGGCGATAATTCGGTTGTGTATCCGGGCCACCAGCCGTTAACCTCCCAGATCATGATCACCCCCGTCGCCTTCGCTGTACGCGCAGCCGCTGCTGCGCGTGCCGCCGGCGCGCATGCCGCCGCCGCGGCCGTTGCGTCCGTGCATCGGGGTTTTGCCTAACGAATCAGCACAACTACCCGATGGCCACGGACCCGCGAGGGATCGTGGCCATTTTTGTTTTCCGACTGAACTGATCCGAGAGCAGGTGAAATCCGATGAAGAACCGGCTGCAGTTGCCGTGTAACAGCGATCCCGACCTGTGGTTCGCCGACGAGCCGGCCGACCTGGAGCGGGCCAAGGCGCTGTGCGGCCACTGCCCGATCCGCCGGCAGTGCCTGGCGCTGGCCTTGCAGCGCGCCGAACCGTGGGGCGTGTGGGGCGGCGAGATCCTCGACCGCGGCACCGTCATCGGCCGCAAACGGCCCCGCGGTCGGCCGCGCAAGGAGCCGGTGGCCGCGTGAGCTCTTAGGTCGAGGCCCCGATCGCTGCGCCGCTGTCGGGATCGGCGACGAAACCTGGCACCAATTCCTCGGAGAGCCGCTTGATCGGCACGTGTGCATCGAGCTGACACATGATCGCCGTGGTGGATCCGAGCACCCGCATCGGCATCGCCAGCTTGGGCGGCAGGTCCAGCTGGCGGGCGGTCTTGAGCTGCTCGACCGGCCGCTCCAGCTGCTTGCCGGCCATCCTCATCAGCCACTTGCGGGTGTAGTGGAACACCTCGACTTCCACCGGCTCGACGTGCTGGCGCAGCATCTCGTCGAGCTCGCGCACCGAGACGGTCTGGCCCTTCTGGATGAAACCGCCCTGGCGCATGGTCTCGATGACCTTGTCGTAGTCCTTGTCCCGGGCGTAGCGCACCGCGGCGCCCAGTTCCGGCGGAAAACCGCCCGGCATCGGCGCCACCGCGCCGAAGTCGATCACGCCCATCCGGCCGTCCGGCATCAGCATGAAGTTGCCCGGGTGGGCATCGCCGTGGATCAGTTCCAGCCGGCGCGCGGCGTCCCAGGTGAACTCGGCCAGCCGGGTGCCCATCAGGTCGCGCTGCTCCACGGTGCCGTTCCGGATGATCTCGGCCATGCCGACACCCTCGATCCACTCCTGGATCACCGTCTTCGGGGCGCTGGCCACCACGTTCGGGATGAGGAAGTGCGGGTGGCCGGCGTAGGCCTTGGCGAAGACGCGCTGGTTGTCGGCCTCGAGCCGGTAGTCCAGCTCCATCTCGGTGCGCTCGATCAGCTCATCGACGACGCCCTTGACGTCCACGCCGGGTGCCAGCTGCTTGAAGACGCCGGTCAACCGCCGGATGGTCTTCAGATCGGCACGCAGCGCCTCGTCGGCACCGGGATATTGGATCTTGACCGCCACGGGGCGGCCGTCGGCCCACACCGCCTTGTGGACCTGGCCGATGCTGGCCGAGGCGATAGGCGTGTCGTCGAAGGAGCTGAACCGCTCCCGCCACTTGGTGCCCAGCTGCCCGTCGAGAACCCGGTGAACCTTGTCCGCGGGCAGTGGCGGAGCGTCCTTCTGCAGCTTGGTCAGCGCTTCCCGGTAAGGCTCGCCGAATTGCTCGGGGATGGCCGCCTCCATCACCGACAACGCTTGGCCCACCTTCATGGCGCCGCCCTTGAGTTCACCCAGGACGGTGAACAACTGGTCGGCGGCCTTCTCCATGAGCTCGGCGGTGACCTCGTCCTTGGACTTGCCGGTCAGCCGCTTCCCGAATCCGAGTGCTGCCCGGCCGGCGATGCCGACGGGCAGGCTGGCCAGCTTCGCATTGCGCGCTGCGCTCCCGCGTTTGATTTCTGACACGTGTCCATCATCCACGACGTCGTTGTGGTGCGGGTCACCGCGTTGACAATTCTCGGGGCCGGGACGTGACCTCAGCAATCGCAGAGCGGGTGGCGGGTCCAGCGCCGCGTCATGATCGATCCGGTGGCCAGATCCAACTCCAGGGTGGCGTTCAGCGTCGCAGGTGCGGCGAGGTCCCGGTCGGTCGCCATCCCGCGCACCGCGGCGATCACCCGGTCGACCTGGCTCAGTGCCAGCGCCACCGTCGCCAGCACCGTTGCGCGGTCGGCGTGGGCGACGGTGTGACGCAGTTGGGCGGCCACCGCGGGCCAAGCGGCATCGCGGTCGCGGCGGTGCAGATCGGCACACGTCAGACAGCTGGTGACCCCCGGAAGGACGAGCGGACCCACCATGCCGGTGCCGTCGCGCACCCGCACCGGCAGGTGCGGCACCCGCTCGGCGTGTAGCTCACGCACCAGCCGCGGGTCGGCGACCAGGTAGTCCGACAGCACCACCAGATCGGCGCCGGCGGTGCTCACCGCGGCGTGCGGATGGCTGCTGGTGCGGACCACCGCGCTCGAGCAGCGCAGCGAGTCGACCAGCAGATCCGACAGCGGCCCGCGGCCGTGCACCCGCAGCGACACCGTGCGGCACTGCCTGCGCGCACCGGTGTCGCACACCGCGACCCGCGCGTGAACCAGCGCGGCCAGCAGCCCGTCCAGCTCCGCGGTGTCCACCGGGCCGTGCCGGGCGACTTCCTGACGCAGCGCGGCGACGGTGGTCGGAATCTGCATCGAGCGCAGGACGGCGGCCAGCGCGGCCGGGGGCAGGCCGCGCGGCGGTTGCACCAGCACGGCCCGGCGGGGATCCCAGCCGACCTGCACCGCGCCGTCCGGGCGCAGCAGCACCGGCAGCGCCGGGTCAAGGGTGTAGGCGGAGGTCTCGGAGGCAACCCTTGTCACGCACGCGACCCTGTCATGACTGGAGGTGCCGCTCCTTCCGCTATCCACAGGGTGACAAGCGATGCGCGCGGCGGCGCGCTGGCGCGCGATCACGGCGGGATCGGTGACGGTCTCGTATGGGTCGGGCGCGTGGGTACCGTTGGGGACGTGCACGCCGCCAACGACATCGACGCGATCATCAACCAGCCGGCGCGGGTCGAAGCCATGCGTCGGGCGGTGGAGGCCGTCGCCGACGCCGTCACGCCCATGATCGAGGCGTATCGGCCCTACGTCGCCGGGCTCGAGAACCTTCCCGGTGATGGCCGATTTCTCTTGGTGGGCAACCACACCCAGGTCAGCGTGGAAGCCCTGCTGATTCCATTCCATGTTCGACGGGTGATCGGCAAGCGGGTACGGCCGCTGACGGACCGGCAGTTCGGGCGCATGCGGGGACCGGCACGGGATCTGCTCGCCGCGGCCGGGGCTCTGGTGGGCGCGCCCGAACCCGTCCGCGAACTGATGCGGCACAACGAGCCCATCCTGGTGTTCCCGGGCGGCGGTCGTGAGATCCCCAAGTTCAAAGGTGAGGAGTACACCCTGCGCTGGCAGGGCCGCGCCGGTTTCGCGCGCCTCGCAGTCGAACACAACTACCCGATCGTGCCCGTCGGACTGGTCGGGGGCGACGACGTCTACCGAAGCCTGAGTCGTCGTGGCGGCAGCTGGGAGCGCTTCAGCGCGGCGCTGACTCGACGGCTTTCAGGGCCCCCGGACATGGTCATGCCCCTGCAGCGCGGCATCGGCCCGACTCTCATTCCCCGGCCGCAGCGGATGTATCTGCGCTTCGGCTCCCCCATCGACACCACCAAGCCCGACCGCGTCTCGACCGACAGATGGGTCGGGACCGTCCGGCAGGAAACCCAACAGTCGCTCGAACAGATCTTGGCTGAATTGCTCGCCGTCCGAGCAGACGATCCCTACCGTCACCTCAACCCGTTGGCGTGGCGTCGTGCGATCTCACCGCCCGAGGCCGGGACGCGTTAGGCGTCAGTCGTCGTCGGTGTTGTCGGTGTCTTCGGTGGACCGCTGGAACTCGGCGATCGCCTGGTCGATGGCCGAGTCGATGCCACTGGAGTCGCCGTCGAGGATCCGATCGATGAACGCGGCCGGGTCGTCGAGGTCGGCGGACTCGGGGAGCAGGTCGGGGTGCTGCCACACCTTGTCGCGGGCGTCGGCTCCGACGGCGGCGGTCAGCCGCTCCCACAGCACCGCGGCCTCGCGCAGCTTGCGCGGGCGCAGTTCCAAACCGACCAGCGTGGCGAAGGTCTGCTCGGCCGGGCCACCGGTGGCGCGCCGGCGGCGCAGCATCTCCGAGAGCGCGGCGGTACCCGGGATCCGGTCGCCCAGTGCCGCATTGACCACGGTCTGCACCCAGCCCTCGATCAGGGCCAGCAGGGTCTCCAGCCGTTCCAGTGCGGCGAGCTGCTCCGGGGTCGACTTGGGCTCGAACACGCCTTGGTTGAGCAGTTCGTTCATGGCCGAGGGATCGGTCATCGCCGCCGGGTCGAAGCCCTGCGCCAGTTCCTCGATGCCCCGGATGTCGATCTTCATGCCCCGGGCGTAGGCCTCCACCGCGCTGAGCAACTGGTTGGACAGCCACGGCACGTGGGTGAACAGCCGGTGGTGGGCGGCCTCGCGGGCGGCCAGGAAGGTGACGATCTCACTGCGCGGCTGCTCCAGGCCGCCGGCCAATTCCTCGATCGCACCGGGCAGCAGCGCGGCCACGCCGCTGGGCCCCAGTGGCAGGCCGATGTCGGTCGAGGTCAGCACCTCTCCGGACAACCGGCCCAGCGCCTGGCCCAACTGCGATCCGAACGCCAACCCGCCCATCTGCGACATCACCGACAGCAGTGGGCCGGCCATGTTCTTGGCCTCTTCGGGCAGCGCCGAGGCCCAGACGGAAGAAACCTGCTCGGCCATCGGGTCGCACAGCCGTTGCCAGGTGGCCATGGTGTGCTCCACCCAGTCCACCGGGGTCCAGGCGACCCCGCTGGTGGTGCCCGCCGGTATCGCGGTCACGCCGTCGAGCCACGTCTCGGCCAGGTGCACGGCGTCGCCGATCGCGGTGGTGGTCGACGCCGTGACGGGCGAGACCGAACCGATCGACTTGGTCGCGACCTGTCGGGCCAGGTCGTAGTTGACCGGCCCGGCCGGCCGGCCGTCAGCGGTCACCCTGCCGGCGCCGCTGAACATCTGCCCGAGCTGAGTGAAGATCTGGCCCAGATCGGCGATGTTGAAACCGGCACCCATACCGAACGGGTCACTGGGTCCCGAGCCTCGTTCACGGTCGGGGTCGTCTCCGGAGGAGAAACCGAAGGGCAGATCAGCCATAGACTCAACGGTACCCATCGGTATCGGCCGGCGCGCCACTCCCGTCGTCAAAGGTCCGAGCCGACACGACCCGGACCCAGTCCGATCCGGCGCCGTTTACCATTCCCGGGGTGAACAGGCGGATTCTGACGCTGTTGGCGGCGCTGCTGCCAGTAGTCGTGTTCGGCGTGCTGCTGACGGCGGTGACCGTGCCCTTCGTGTCGCTGGGGCCGGGCCCCACGTTCGACACGCTCGGCATGGTCGACGGCAAGCAGGTGGTCGACATCACGGGCACCACCACGCACCCCACGACGGGTCACCTCAACATGACCACGGTGTCCCAGCGGGACGGCCTGACGCTGGGCGAGGCGCTGGCGCTGTGGCTGTCCGGGCGAGAACAGCTCGTGCCGCGTGACCTGGTCTATCCGCCCGGCAAGTCCCGGCAGGAAGTCGACGACAACAACGACGCCGACTTCCGCGCCTCCGAGCAGAGCGCCGAGTACGCCGCGCTGGGATACCTGCGTTACCCGACGGCGGTCACCCTCGCCGACGTACACGATCCGGGTCCCTCAGCCGGTGCGTTGCGGCGGGGTGACGCCGTGGACGCCGTCGACGGCGAACCCGTCTACACCGTCAAACAGTTCACCGCGCGGCTGGCCGACACCAAGCCGGGCCAGACGGTCGTCATCGACTACCGGCGCAAGAATGCCGCGCCCGGCACGGCGCGGATTACGCTGGGAGAGAACAAGGACCGTCCCAACGGATTCCTGGGCGTGTCGGTGCTCGATGCGCCGTGGGCGCCGTTCACCGTCGACTTCAACCTGGCCAACATCGGCGGGCCGTCGGCGGGGCTGATGTTCTCGCTGGCCCTCGTCGACAAGTTGACCACCGGCGGGCTGGCCGGACAGAACTTCATCGCCGGTACCGGGGTCATCAAGACCAACGGCCAGGTCGACTCGATCGGCGGGATCACGCACAAGATGATCGCGGCCCGGGAGGCCGGCGCGACGGTGTTTCTGGTCCCGGCGGACAACTGCTATGAGGCCATGGCCGACAACAATGGGCTGCAGCTGGTCAAGGTCGACACCCTGGCCCAGGCGGTCGACGCGTTGCGCACCATCACCGACGGAGGTCAGCCCCCCTCTTGTTGAGCCCGGAGTTGGCTACAGTGGGGCCTTCAGGGACAACCGAGCTAGGGAGCGTGGCACGTGGGGATGCGGCCGACCGCGAGGATGCCGAAATTGACCCCGCGCAGCCGGATCATGGTCGGCAGCGCGTTCGTCGTGATCACGCTGCTGCTGGTGGGTCCGCGGCTCATCGACGGCTATGTCGACTGGTTGTGGTTCGGGGAGCTGGGCTACCGCTCGGTGTTCGTCACGACCCTGCTGACCCGCCTGATCGCCTTCGTGGTGGTGGCGCTGATCGTCGGCGGAATCGTGTTCGCCGCATTGGCGATGGCCTTCCGGGTCCGGCCGGTCTTCGTGCCCAACAACGGTGTCAACGACCCGGTGGCGCGGTACCGGACCACGGTGTTGTCGCGGCTGCGGCTGTTCGGATTCGGGATCCCGGTCGCGATCGGTCTGCTGGCCGGCATCGTCGCGCAGAGCTACTGGGTGCGCATCCAGCTGTTCCTGCGTGGCGGTGACTTCGGGATCACCGACCCCCAGTTCGGCAAGGACCTGGGCTTTTACGCATTCGACCTGCCGTTCTACCGGCTGGTGGTGGGGCTGCTGCTGGCGGCGTTGTGCCTGGCCACCGTCGCCAACCTGGCGACGCACTACATCTTCGGTGGCATCCGGTTGTCGGGCCGCGCCGGCGCCCTGAGCCGCCCGGCACGTATTCAGGTGGTCAGCCTGATCGGCACCCTGGTGCTGCTCAAGGCGGCCGCCTATTGGCTGGACCGCTACGAGCTGCTCAGCCACACCCGCACCGGCAAGCCGTTCACCGGTGCCGGCTACACCGACATCAACGCGGTGCTGCCGGCCAAGATGATCCTGCTGGCGATCGCGCTGATCTGCGCGGTCGCGGTGTTCTCGGCGATCGTCCTGCGCGACTTGCAGATTCCGGCGATCGGCCTGGTGCTGTTGCTGCTGTCCTCGGTGGTAGTCGGCGCGGGCTGGCCGTTGATCGTGGAGCAGTTCAGCGTCAAGCCCAACGCGGCGCAGAAGGAGAGTGAGTACATCTCCCGCTCGATCGCGGCGACCCGGCAGGCCTACGGCTTGACCGAGGATGTGGTCACCTACCGCAACTACAGCGGTGACGCGCGCGCGACGGCCGCCCAGGTGGGTGCCGATGCCGCCACCACCTCCAACATCCGGTTGCTGGATCCGACCATCGTCAGCCCGGCGTTCACCCAGTTCCAGCAGGGCAAGAACTTCTACTTCTTCCCCGATCAGCTCACCATCGACCGCTATCGCGACAACGACGGCCAGTTGCGTGACTACGTGGTGGCCGCCCGCGAACTCAATCCGGATCGGCTGATCGACAACCAGCGTGACTGGATCAACCGGCACACCGTCTACACCCACGGCAACGGGTTCATCGCCTCGCCGGCCAACACCGTGCGGGGCATCGCCAACGACCCCAACCAGAACGGCGGCTACCCGGAGTTCCTGGCCAACGTCGTCGGCGCCAACGGGAGTGTGGTCTCTCAGGGGCCCGCCCGCCTCGATCAGCCGCGCGTCTACTACGGGCCGGTGATCGCCAACACCGTCGCCGACTACGCGATCGTGGGGCGCAACGGCGCCGACCGCGAGTACGACTACGAGACCAACACCGAGGCCAGGAACTACACCTACACCGGTGCGGGCGGCGTGAGTATCGGAAACTGGCTGGCCCGCAGCGTGTTCGCCGCCAAGTTCGCCGAACGCAACTTCTTGTTCTCCAACGTGATCGGCTCGGACAGCCGGATCCTGTTCAACCGGGACCCGGCCCGCCGGGTGCAGGCGGTGGCGCCGTGGCTGACCACCGATTCGACGGTGTATCCGGCGATCGTCAACAAGCGGCTGGTGTGGATCATCGACGGCTACACCACCTTGGACAACTACCCGTACTCGCAGTTGACGTCGCTGTCGTCGGCGACCATGGACTCCAAAGAGGTGGAGCTCAACCGGCTGCTGCCGGACCGGCGGGTGTCCTACATCCGCAACTCGGTGAAGGCCACCGTCGACGCCTACGACGGCACCGTGAGCCTGTACGCGCAGGACGAGCAGGACCCGGTGCTGCAGGCCTGGATGAAGGTGTTCCCCGGAACGGTCAAGCCCAAGTCGGAGATCTCGCCCCAGCTCGCCGAGCACCTGCGCTACCCCGAAGACCTGTTCAAGGTGCAGCGCATGCTGCTGGCCAAGTACCACGTCAATGACCCGGTGACGTTCTTCTCCACATCGGACTTCTGGGACGTGCCGCTGGACCCCAACCCGACCGCCAGCAGCTTCCAGCCGCCGTACTACATCGTCGCGAAAAACCTTGTTAAGGAAGATGGTTCGGCGTCCTACCAGCTGACCAGCGCGATGAACCGGTTCAAGCGTGACTACCTGGCCGCCTACATCAGTGCCAGCTCCGACCCGGACACCTACGGCAAGATCACCGTGCTGACCATTCCCGGTCAGGTCAACGGGCCCAAGCTGGCCAACAACGCGATCACCACCGACACCACGGTCAGCCAGGAACTCGGGTTGATCGGACGTGACAACCAGAACCGCATCCGGTGGGGGAACCTGCTGACGCTGCCGGTGGCCCAGGGCGGCCTGCTCTACGTCGAACCGGTTTATGCCTCACCGGGTTCCAGCGACGCCTCGTCGTCCTACCCGCGGTTGATCCGGGTGGCGATGATGTACAACGACAAGATCGGCTTCGGGCCGACGGTCTCCGACGCGCTCACCGGCCTGTTCGGGCCCGGTGCCAGTGCGGCGGCGACCGATATCGCACCCACCGACGGCGGCAATGCGGCGCAGGAGCGTCCGCCGGCGGCCACCCCGCCCGTCGCGGCGGTGCCGGCGCCGGCGCCGGCGGGTGGCGCCGGGCTGTCGCCGGCGAAGACCGCGGCGCTGCGTGAGATCGAATCGGCGATCACCGCGGTGCGGGACACCCAGCGTCGCGGCGATTTCGCGGCCTACGGTGCGGCGCTGCAACGCCTTGACGACGCCATGGCCAAGTTCAACAACACCAAGTAGCGGTCAGTTCAGGCGTCGAACAGCACGGCGTGCATCAGCGTGCGTACGCAGGCCTGCGCATGGGCCAGATCCACTGCCGGACCTGGGTCGGGGCGGTCATAATGGGCCAGGCGGCCGATGTCGACCACCAGGGCCATCGCGGCGTGGACCAGGAATCGGGCGGTTGTCGCGGTGAGTTCGGGACGCGCCGACAGCAGTAACCCGACCCAGGAGTCGATGGTGGATCGCTGAACGCTAAGCAGTAGCGTCTGATCGGACTGATCGAGATGGACCCGTTCGCTGAAATAGACCGATGCCAGCTCCGGGTTTGCGAACGAGGCGGCGACATAGATGTCGACCAGCTGCGTCAGCGCTTCTTGCGGTTCGGACCGGTTGGTGTCGACCACCGACAGCTCCGTGGAGAGTCGATCGGACAGGCGTCGTAGTGCGGTGCCGAGGATGTCGGATTTGCCGAGGAAATGGCGGTAGATTCCCGGGATTCTTAGGCCGGCTGCCTCGGCGATCTGGGCCATGGTGGTCTCGGCGTAGCCATGCCGGTGAAACAACATCATCGAGACGTGCAGCAGCTCTTCGTAGGTTCCGGCGTCGGAGGTGAAGATGCGCATTTCGGGTGTGTCCGGCGAAAAGTTGTTCGGCGCGGGCAATTCGGTGTTCAGCAACGCCGACGACGCCTTCGTCAGGATGTGGTTGATCTCGTCGGCCGGGGCACGTACCCGGTGGTCGGTGATGCTCCCGATGACGCTGAGCAGTGCCGCTGAAAGCATCCGCCGATGCAGGAGCGGAACCGTGGGGCGCAACTCGGCCAGCGGCTGCTGCAGGCGCTGGTTGACCAGTCGCAGGTGACCGAATAGTTGGGCGGCATCGGATTCCCGCAAGTAGCGGGCCTGCCATCGGTAGATGCCACCGGATTCGCGGTTGCGCACTGTCACGTCGATCAGGGCTTGTATCAACTGATCCAGCGTCTCCGCCGGGCCTGCGAAGGCTTCGGACGCGACGGCTGGATCAGTTGCGTCGACCAGTTGCCGGCTCAGCGCCAGTACCGCATCGCGGAACAGGTCGTATTTGCTTGCGTAGTGTCGGTACAGGGCCGGAGCGGAGATACCCACCTCGGTGGCGATGTTCTCCACCCTCGCCGTGTGATACCCCAGGGTGCTGAATGATTCGGCGGCAGCCTGGGCGATCTGATGCTTGCGGTCTTTGGGGCGTCGCCGGTCGGCGGGAGCGGCGTCAGTCACGTGTCGCCTCAAGGGGTGTCATGGCCTCGCGGGATTTCGCTTTGCGTAATGCGTTGCCTGCCCGGGCATTCCAGTGATGTCCGGGGGTCAGTGCCGACAGCTGGCTCAACCGGACGAACTGCCGCAGCGACCACCGGTCGGCAGTGGAGACGTGGAACCCGGTGAGTTCTCGGGCGCGAGGATGCTGCATCGCACGGACCGCGGGCGGGGGGACCGCGCGCATCCACCAGTCGGTAGGCGCGAAGATCTGTTCGCGGAACGGCTCGAAGTGCGGGCCGGCCACCAACTGAGACCGGCAGTGGTCCTCGAAGTATTCGACGAACTCCGGCCAGTTCGGCGGCATCGGCCGAGTCGATACGCCGTATCTGCGATACCAGGCGCAGCATTCCCGGTAGAGCTGCTCATGTTCCTCGGCGTCGAGTGGGCGGATGAAGGTATTGACCATGAAGAAGAGGGACTCCACGTAGGCGCTGTGCTGAAAATGGAAGGTATCGGGGGTCAGCGCGTGGTATTTGTTCCCCAGGCTGTCGATGCCCTTGACGTGCTCGTGGGCGAACCGCATCTGCGGCCGCATATCCAGATCGGTGTAAGCGTAGTTGACGGCCTGGGTGACGGTGCGCTTCTTGTGCAGCCAGATGCGATTGCGCATCAGCGCGTGCTCGGTGATGCCGGCCGCGATACCGGGATGCAGCAGCAATAGACATACCGCCCTGGGCAACACGAATAGGAATCGCCGGTCGGCCAGGAAAGGCCACAGCAGGCTGTCGGGGCCCAAGTCGTCTTCGTCGTGGGGAGCCATGGTCAGATCAGTGCCTTGTTTCGGCGGATGCGATGACGAAGCTCGGCCATCGCCACGGTGTAGTTGATGGTTCGGATGAACCGGGGGATGAAGCGGTTGACCAACGATACGAACAGAAACAGATTCTCGAACCGGCGCTGATCGGTGGCGGACCACTCGACCCCGAGCAGCTCACGAAAGCGCGGCGCAAGAAAACCGATCGTCAGAAACCGCAGCAGTGGTGCGGCGGGTAGGCCGAGCACCGGGTTGATCATCTTCAGGTCGATCAGTCGCATGAGGTAGCCGCGGACGGCGTCGTCCATCTCCAGCGTTTGGCATGTCTGGGCCCAGTAGGTGTCGAATTCCGCTCGGGTGGGCGGCCATTGGTCCTCGGTGACCTGCAACGTGGTGCCGAGCGTCCAGGCCTGGTGGTAGAACTTCTCCGCCTGTTCCGCGGTCATCTTGCCGCGCAGTAGTTGGTAGGTGTCTTCGTAGAAGACGAAAAGGCATGCGGCGACCCACAGTTGCAGAGCCTGATCGAAGGCACTGTATTTGACCGGGCTGTCCGCGGAAGAGCGGACCTGGCGGTGCGCCACGTCGACGGCGTCGCGGTAGGCGGCGCGTTCCTGATCGGTGCCCAGGACCGCGACCGCCAAATACTGGCCGAGGGTGCGCAACCGTTTCCACGGATGTTCCATCAGTGAACCGGATTCGACCCGGCTCTCCACGACCCCGTGGCCGACGCCGGGCATGCTCAGCTGCATGACGACGTTGGCGGCGGCCGCGGCCGCCGACCAGAAGTCAAGTGCCTCAGTGAGATCGACGGGATCGTTGTCCCAGCGCCGGGTATGGCGGTCGACGTGAATCCGGGTCTCGGCGGGGCTCGGGGGCCGGGCTGTGGGGGAGGGCCGGCCGCCGAGCACGCTCACGACAAGATCGATGATCCGCACCAGAAACATCATCCGGGCGGCCTCCGATGCTGCGGGGCGACGTGACGTTTCACGGTCACTGCATGCAGACGTTGGCGACCAGCAGCACCGGCCACGACACGATCGAGCCAAGGAACGACACCACCAGGTCCAGTCCTTGCATCTCGTGGAGGTGAGCGGTGTGCGTCAACGACCAGATCAGTCCGATGATCAGGTAGGGGGTGCCGAGCATCAAGCCCAACCCGATCAGTTCTGCGACGCTCATCCGGTAGCTGAGCAGACGGCCGACGGCGTCGACGAATCCGGGCATCGGTTTGTCTCTCCCAGTGTTCTGGCCCCGGAATGCAGCATGGCACAGCGGGGATGGGCCGACAAGATGGAAGTTAATTTGCGTTTGTGGTCGGCTGGTGAGACCGGCCGCGGTCGGCGTCGTGCGCAGTGGCGAAGTGCCAGATGCCGGGAGTTCTCAAAGAAATGACAAGACGACGGGTGGCGGCGAGGCGTCGGAACCGTGGCGGCTTTGTTAATGGTGTTGAGGCCGTCTGCGCAGGCGGGCCGGCCCCCGGATGCAGGCGATTTGGCGCCCCGGCCACCCGTTCGGTAACCTCGTAGACACCGACGCGGGGTGGAGCAGCTCGGTAGCTCGCTGGGCTCATAACCCAGAGGTCGCAGGTTCGAATCCTGTCCCCGCTACTATGTGATGTTTCAGGACATCGGCAACGGCCGGACCCACGCATGTAGGTCCGGCCGTTGTTTATTGCACGGGTTTTCAGGTCGCGAAGAGTTTTTCCGGTGGCGGCAGAGCTGGGCGGAGACGCAGTTCAGGTGTCCTACTGACATCGACTGCCAGAACCGCCCGAACAAGAGCTACGGCAACTGATACGGCCACCAGCATCGGAGTATGCACGCCGCGCGTGAGGTCACGAGTGAGCGGCAAAACAGCGGAGGCGCTTATGGCTCCGTGACCGAGTACTTATTCTGGTAGCAGATGCCCTGAAGGAACCGCCCGCAGATGCCTACTGCGCCGGGATAGGCCGAGGAAAGGGATCAGATGACACAGACCAAAGCCGGGCGCTGGCGGGTCATCGTGGCGGCCGTTCTTCTATCGGTGCCTCCGTCACTAATAGTTGGTACCGCACATGCCGACAACAGCAGCTACCTTCGAGAGATACATACCAAGGTCAGGATCCGGATGAGCGACAACCAAGCGCTCCGACTGGGTTCGGTGGTATGTCATACATTGCGCAAGGGGCCGGACGGACATGTCACCCCCGCGTCACGGGGCGAGGCCACTCAAGCCGTTGCCAGGACAGCCCGCAAGTTGGGAGTTGACGGTGGCGACGGCCTGGACCGCGGAAGCACTATGCGGGTGATCGAGGCGGCCGAACATCACCTGTGCTGATCAGCTGTCCAGCCGTGGTGACCTGTTCCCGTTTCCGGACACTGAGCGGCCCTTGACAATCTCGAAGGCAAGACACAATTCGGCGAGTTCGCGCGGCGCGCTCAGGGAACGTCCGGTGTGTTCTTCGGTGCGGCGCAACCGGTTCCGTACCGTGTTGGGGTGACAGAACAGCGCGGAGGCGGTCTCCGCGATTGAGCCGTCGTGGTCGAGCCAAGCCTGGAAGGTCTCGCACAGGCTGAGGCGTTCATCGCTGGGCAGCAGATTGAATGGGCCGAGGGTGATTTCGGAGAGCTTGCGGGTCACCTCAGGTGCGCTGACCGCAGCGATGCCCAGCACGGAGTCGTCGAACACGCACACGTTGCCGTCCCGTTGGGCCGGCGCGTCCAGGGCTACCCGGGCATAGCGCAACGAAGTCGCGGTGTCGGCGAGATCGTTGAAGATCGGACTGACGCCGATGTTGGTGGTGCTCACGCGCCTCAGCAGATCGGTGACGCGGGACAGCGACTCGCGGGACGGCAGATGGGCGATACCGATCTGGACATCGGGAAGGAGTCGCCACGCTGAGTGCACGTCCAGGTGCCCAACATCGCCCCGGCGTTGCGGAGAGCCATGGCGTTGTCCCTTCTCCAGAACCGCTCGCGCAGCGGTCAGTCGAGCAGCGCTCATCCTGTCATCGTTTCAGCGCCCCGATGTGCTACTACTGCCTTTCATATCGGATGAAAGGTTCCACCATGGCCGGTCTCTACCACGCCGCTATCGTCTTCCTGATCGTCCTCACGATCGTCACCTTCGCCAGCAGCTTCTGGATCACCAACCCGTACGGTCGCTTCGCCAGTCCGGGTCAGCGCTTCACCCTGCCCGGAAAGATCAGTTGGCTGATGTTCGAATGCCCGCAGTGGTGGGCCTTTACCGTGACGTTCTGGCTTGTGGCACACCGGCACGGAGCCCCGGCGATCGTCCTGTACGTGCTTTGGCAAAGTCACTATCTTTACCGGGGGCTGATCTATCCGCTGAGCCGCAAGGGTGACGACAAACGCTTCCCGATCTCCGGTATCGCTTTCGGCTTCACCTTCAACGCGGTCAACGGGTTCGCCAACGGTTACGCCGTGGCGCTGGCCCCGCACCTGCAGCACGAGCGCTGGTTTGTCGACCCCCGTTTCATCCTGGGGCTCGCCGTCGCGGTGATCGGCTGGGGGATCAATTTCCAGGCTGACCGCATCCTGATCGGACTGCGCGCCGATGGCGGCAGCGGGTACAGCATCCCCTACGGCGGGGCGTTTCGCTGGGTGTCTTCGGGCAACTATTTCGGTGAACTCATTCTGTGGGCGGGCTGGGCGATCATGGCGTGGACCGTTCCGGGGCTGATCTTCCTGCTCTTCTCCATCGCCAACCTCGGACCTCGGGCGGTGGCCACCCACAAGTGGTATCAGCAGCAGTTCCCCGACTATCCGCGTAACCGCAAGGCGATCATTCCGGGAGTGCTGTAGCTGGCCTGGAGGCTCGCTCGATCAGTCGTGTTTCGCCTCGTAGCGCAGCAGGACCGTGCCGCCCGGGAAGGTGCGGTTCTCCAACAGTCGCAGCGAGATCCATGACGGCAGAGTCGGGAAGAACGGGGTGCCGCCGCCCACGGCGGTGGGCGCGACCACGATCCGGTACTCGTCCACCAATCCGGCCTGCACGATCGGTGCGGCCAGCGTCGCGCCGGCCACCTCCAGCCTGCCCTCGGTTTGGGCTTTCAGCTTCGTCACCACCTCGACCGGGTCGCCGCGTTCCAGCCGGGAGTTCCAGCCGACCGACTCGAGGGTGCGCGAGAACACCACCTTGGGCATGTCGCGCCAGATGCGGGCGAAGTCGACGATCAATGGGGTGGCGTCCGGGGCCTCGTCGGCAGTCGGCCAGTACCCGGACATCAGTTCGTAAAGCCGCCGCCCGTAGAACGACAGGGCGGTCTCCCGCTCGAAATCGTTCCAGTACTGGTGCAGTTCTTCGCTCGGATCGGCCCAGTCGATGCCGCCTTGTGTGTCGGCGATGTACCCGTCCACCGACACGGTGAAGCCATAGATGAGTCTGCCCATGAAGATCAGTCTGCACCGGCGGGCAAGACTCATCTCGACGCCACACAGGATGCTGTCAATCCTGGTGGACGGGCTCCGGGGAGGTACGCCCTCCCCGCTCAGCCAGAGGTTTGATCAGTGCTGATCGACGGCCTGCTCAGATGTAGAGGCGGACAGCGGAAAGCGCGCCCCGGTGGGCGGCGTCGTGAGAGAACTCGAATAACCCCACGCCGCGCCTGCCGTCCAGATGCACAGTCGCAGAGACGGTATGCCCTGCGGCCAATAGCTTTTCAACTTCTAGATGCTGTGCTGTTGAGGTGAACTCAGCAACCGAGGTTTCCGTAACACCGTCCAGGCTCAGCGTTGGATTCGGAGCCAGAAGCGAGGAAACCGCGACCGTGTCAGCCTGTGCCAGTGCCGCGACCAGGTCGACGACCCGACGCTTTCCGCGCTTTCGTACCCCTGCGAGTCCGCGCAGGAAACCAGCACTGCCAGAAAACCCTTGGTGGCGAATCAGCTGTGGCCCCAATATTGCAGAGGCCAGCAGGCCGCGGCCACCGGAGCTCAGCAACTGCCCGATCATCTTCTGCAGCTCCCAGTGGGCGAACAACCGCTGGATCTTCAGCTCGCTGTCTGGCCCCGCCGAGATGAGGTCATATCGCAGATGCATCGGGATATGCAGGGTGACACCCGTCGACATCGTGGTGCGCACCGTGAGGTCTCGCAGCACCGACATGCCTGCGACCACGTCCTGCTGCACGTCAAACTCGATGGTGTTCGGCGCAATGAAGGTGTCGAAGAACCGCCCGATGGCGGCCGTGCCGACATGGGGAGTCGACCCTACCGGGTCGTTGACCTGCCCGTCAGCGGCGAAGAGCCCGACCCAAGCTGATTTATCGTGTACTGCAACCGCTTTCGGCGATTGCTCCACGGCTTCGAGGAGTGCACTGGCACTGTGCGGTGAACGTCGATCCTGCACCTGGATTCCTCTCGTGAACCGGAGCATGCGGCGGGGCAATCGCGGGTGCGAGCTGCCGACAGCTTCGCAGCAACGACCCTAGTCCTGCAGCCGCAGACGACCTTGCCCAGTACCGCGGACGGTCACCACAAGGTACGCAGGCCGGCGAGGCCGGCGAATGCGGCGTCGCCGGTGATGAGGGTCATCGAGTGGATGATCGCCTGGGCTGCCAGCATGCGGTCGAACGGGTCTCGATGATCCCAGTCGAGCCGTCCGGCCAGCAGTGCGTGTTCCTCGTCCATCGGCAATCTGGTGGCGCCCAAGCGATCGAGATGCCTGGAGTAGGCGCCAAGGACCGCATCTGCCTGAGGTAGCTTGCCCAACCGCTGCTTGGTGGCCAGCTCCCACGCCGACACCGACGACACGAAGATCGGGACGGATCGATCGGTGAGGACTTCACGGGCGTTGGGTCCCAGGCGCGCCGGGTCGGTGAGTGCCCACAGCAGGGCATGGGTGTCCAGCAGGTGCGTCACTCCCATGCGGCGAGTTCTTCGTCGGGCAGTGGCTCGAAGAACTCCTCGGGAACCGCATAGGCGACAAAGCCGAGTTCGCGAGCATCTTGCCTGGCCAGCGGGGCGAGGCGGGCGACCGGCTGGTCGCCGCGAGAGATGACGAACTCTTCGCCGCTCTCGACCGCGGCGATCAGCGCAGACAGGTGTGTCTTGGCGTACTGGACCTTGACCTGCTTCATGTCATCGAGGGTAGGTAGTTGACCAGGGTTGGTCAACGTTGTTGGTCAACTAAGTGTCGGCGACGTGTGTCACTCTGCGGCTGGAGCCCGCCGCCGCTCCCTAATCCCGCATCCGCAGCACGACCTTGCCGGCCGCGGTGCGATTCTCCAGTGCCGTCAACGCCTCGGCGGCCTGCTCCAGGCTGAACACATCCGGCTGCGGCGGGGCCACCTTCCCGGATGCCAACAGCGGCTCCAACATCGCCCACTGCCGTTCCAGCTCACCCGGATGCGACATCGCCCAGGCTCCCCAGCCGACGCCCACCACGTCGATGTTGTTGAGCAGCAGCCGGTTCACCTTCACCGTCGGGATCTCGCCGCCGGTGAAACCCACCACCAACAGCTTCCCGCCCGGAGCCAAAGACCGCAGCGAGTCGGTGAACCGGTCACCACCGACCGGGTCGAGCACCAGATCCACGCCGCGCCCACCGGTCAGCTTGGCCACCGCCTCGCGGAACCCGTCGGCCAGCACCGTGTCGGTGGCACCGGCGGCCCGGGCCACCTCGGCTTTGGCCTCCGTGGAGACCACCGCGATCACCCGCGACGCACCCAGCGGGCCGGCCAGCCGCAGCGTCGAGGTGCCGATGCCGCCCGCGGCGCCGTGCACCAGCACGGTGGCGCCCTCCGCCAACTGGCCGCGCGTGGTCAGCGCGAACAGCACCGTCAGGTCGTTGAACAGCAGCCCGGCGCCGGCCTCGAAGGACACCGTGTCCGGCAGCTTGAACACCTGCTCGGCGGGAACCGCGATCACCTGCGCCATTCCGCCGTTGAGCATGGTCAAGACCGCCACCCGGTCACCGGCGCGGACATGCGCGCCGTCCGGGGCGCTGCGCACCACTCCGGCGGCCTCCCCGCCCGGCACGAACGGCAGGTCCGGCTTGTGCTGGTAGAGCCCGCGCGACTGCAGCACATCGGGGAACGCCACCCCGGCGGCGTGCACGTCGATGACGACCATGCCGTCGCCGGCCGGCTCGTCGAGATCGGCCACCCGGGCGGCTGCCGGTCCGTTGAGCTGGGATATCTGTACCGCGCGCATGGGCGAACCCTTCGTCAAATTCTGCTTTCCCAAAAATCTAGTCCACCAGGCGTAGACTCGCGATGCGGCAGCGTTGCCGCATTTCCGATGAGGTGGCCATGAGTGCTCAACTGTCCAGTCGGCGCGGTGTCGGCATATCCGCGGCGGCATTGCCGCCGGCGCGCACCATGGCGGTCCGCGCAGCAGACGGAACCAAGCTGCACACCCAGGTCTTCGGGCCGTCCGACGGTTATCCGATCGTGCTGGCGCACGGCATCACCTGCGCGATCGGGGTCTGGGGTCATCAGATCGCTGATCTTGCCACCGATTACCGGGTGATCGCCTATGACCACCGCGGCCACGGCCGCAGCGGGGTGCCCAAGCGCGGCGGTTACAGCCTGACCCACCTGGCATCCGATCTGGACTCGGTGCTGGAAGCCACCCTGGCGCCGGGGGAGCGCGCCGTCATCGCCGGGCATTCGATGGGCGGCATCGCCATCAGCGCCTGGTCGGATCGCTACCGCCATCGGGTCGAACAGCGCGCCGATGCGGTGGCGCTGATCAACACCACCTCCGGCAACCTGCTTGCCGAGGTCGACCTGTTCCGGGTGCCGCCGCCGGTGCAACGGGTGCGCGTGCAGACCGCACGCCGGGCGCTGCTGACCTTCGGCAACGTGCCGATCGTCGGGCCGGCGAACTTGGCGGTCCGGCAGTTCGTGCACATGCTCGCCGTCGGTGGTGAGGCCGATCGCTCTGTCGCGGCGTTGATCTGCGAGTTGTTCGCCAAGACCCCGGCGGTCAGCCGCGGCCACTGGGTGCGGGCACTCATCGACGCGCTCGGCCCCTCGTCGTACATCAACCTCGACGGGCTGACCGTGCCCACCCTGGTCATCGGCAGCACCCGCGACCGGTTGTTGCCGATGGTGGCCTCGGAGCGGATCGCCGAGGCCGTACCCAATCTCGCCAGGTTCGTCGAACTCAGCGGGGGACACTGCTCGATCCTCGAGCACTCCGGCGCGGTGAACCGGGAGCTGCGCGACCTCGTCGACCTGATCGCCGGATCGGCGGACGGCATGACAGGCACACGCGAGGCCAGCTCGTAGCGGCGTTGAAGGTCCTCACTGCCCTCAGCGGGCTGACCGGTGTGGTCGATCAGGCTCGTGAGCTGCGCGATGCCGGCGTCAGCGGGGTCTTCACCTTCGAGGGACCGCACGACGTCTTCGCGCCGCTGACGCTGGCGGCCGGTGTGGGCGGCCTGGACCTGATGACCAACGTTGCGATTGCGTTCCCGCGCAACCCGATTCACCTGGCGCATCAGGCCAATGATCATCAGCTGCTCAGCGGTGGGCGATTCGTTCTGGGGCTCGGCACCCAGGTGCGCGCGCAGATCGAGAAGCGGTTCGGTGCGGCGTTCGACCGTCCGGTGGACCGTATGGTCGAGTTGGTCGCGGCGCTGCGGGCGATCTTCGAATCCTGGAACACCGGTGCACGCTTGGATTTTCGCGGCGACTATTACCGGCACACGCTGATGACCCCGACGTTCAGCCCCGGCCCGAACCCGTACGGGCCACCACCGATCTACGTCGGCGCGTTGGGACCACGGCTGACCCGCGCGGCCGCCGCACACGCCGACGGCCTACTGGTGATGCCGTTCTCCACCAAGCGATTCCTGCATGAGAGCACCATGTCCGCGGTGCGCGACGGGCTTGCCCAAGCCGGACGTCGGGCCGAGGATTTCGCGGTCGTGCCAGAAATCATCGTGGCCACCGGTGCCACCGACGCCGAACGGGAGGCCGCCGAAGCCGCCACCCGGATGCTGCTCGGCTTCTACGCGTCGACGCCGGCGTATGCCCCGGTATTGGCCGCGCATGGTTGGCAGGATTTGCAGCCCGAGCTCAATGCGCTGTCCAAGCAGGGGCAATGGGCGCAGATGGGCGCACGGATCACCGACGAGATCCTGCACACCATCGCCGCGTGCGGCACACCGGCGCAGGTGGCCGCGCACATCCGCGACCGGGTCGACGGAATCGCCGACACCGTGTGCGTCTACCAGGCGGCGCCCATAGCACCGGCGCTGATCGGTGAGATCGTCAGCGAACTGTCCTAATGCCTAGGGCGCCATGGCGACCCAGTCGGGGAATCCCGTCGGGTCGTGTCGGCCCAGCACACCGTGCTCGTAGAGACCCCAGCCCTCCACCGGGGCGGCGTCGCCCTCGCGACACACCGCATGCCCCACGTGGTCGATCATCCCGAAGCCGGTGCGCGCGATGATGCCCGGATCGGTCATGTCGTAGGTCAGCCGCTCGGTGAACTTCTCACCCTTCCATTCGCCGTGCAGCCAGTCGATGTCGCCGCCGTATCCACCGCCGACGTGAATGGGCACCGGCAGTTTGGATTCCACCTCGATGACCACCGGGGTGCCGTCCGGCCGGGTCGCCTCGATGGTGGCTCCGGTGGCGATGCGCGTGCCGGAGAGGTAGCGGGTGGAGATCCGCGGCCAGCCCAGCTGTTCGACGCGGCCGTCGCGCCAGACCCGGGTGCAGTCATTGAGGGAGCGGAACCCGTCGGGCTCCTCCTGGATGACCATCACCACGGCGAAGTCCTCGAACGCCATCGGCAGGTACAACCACCACATGCCGTCGAACGGCGGGTCGGCGGGCCGGCCGGCCGGCTCGCGTTCGCCAACCGGGCGGATACCCCAGGAGCGATCGCGGGAGCCGATCCAGACGTCGGGGTCGACGGCGATCTCCTCACCGTCGATCACGATCTGCCCGCTCCAGGAACCCAGTTGGGCGAAGCGCTGCGCGTCCAGGGTTACCCGGGTGCCGGACCGCAGGATGTGCGGCTGTTCCTGCACCGCGTCGAACAGGCCCTCCCAGCGCAGGTCCAGCGCGATGCCCTCGGTCTCATCCATGACCACCCGCAGGGAGCGCAGCGGATCGGTGACCTCGATGCGGTAGCCGCCGACGCGCTGGTTGAGCCGGTCCTGGTCGATGGCATCGGACAGGTGCACCGCCGTCTGGGTGTCGCCGCGACGGACCAGAACGTAGGCGTCCTTCACCCCGAGGTTGGGGTAGTAGCCGCAGCCGGTGATCACGAAGATGTCGCCGGTGCGGTCGTGGGCGTTCAGGTAGCACCGGTCATAGAAGTTGCGGTCCGAGGAGCCCGGCCAGGCGATCGGTTGCGGCAGTTGGTGAACCGGGTATTCGTCGAGTGGTCCCAGCATCAGTTCTGTTCTCCGATCAACTTTCTCAGCAATCCGGCGTGATAGAAGAGCGATTCGGGGTCTTCGGGTTTCTCCATCTCCCCGAAGTGCACCCGACGGGCCCCGGTGCGCATGAACACGATCGCCCACATCACGCCCGCGTAGACGTAGAACCAGTGCAGGTCACCGAGTTCGACACCGGTGAGTTGCTGGTAGGTGGCCCGCACGTCGTCTTCGCGCAGCACCTCCGGAAGCCCGGGCAAACCGGCCAGCCCGGCGAGTTCCTCGAACACCAAGTGCGCGAAGATGACCCACGACACGTCCAGCTCGCGCGGACCCAGTGTCACCATCTCCCAGTCCAGCACGGCCACCGGACGGAAGTCGCGGTAGAGCACGTTGCCGACCCGGGAATCGCCCCAGCACAGCACCGTCTCTCCGGCCGCCGCCTCGGCCGGCCAGTTCGCCTCCAGCCAGGCCAGGGCGCGGTCCAACAATGGCGAGCGTCCCATGTCGGGTACCGCGAACTCGTACCACTCCCGCACGTGCTCGAAGTGCCGTCGCAGGGCGCTGTCCCCGTTGCGGCCACCATCGAGGAAGGCGAACGTCTGCGCGGCGTCGGGGATCGCGTGCAGCTTGGCCAGCACCTCGACGGTGGAATCCTGCAGGGTCCGTTGTTGCTCGGCGGTGGCGTCGGCGAACCAGTTGCCACCGAAGGTATAGGGCATGACATCGGGTGGCACTTCACCGTCGATGCGGTCCATAAGGAAGAACGGCCGGTCCAGGACATCTCCGGTCGGTTCGATCCAGCGAACTTTCGGCACCGGCACGTCGGTGAGCTCACCCACCAGTCGCATCACCTCGAACTGGTGGTCCAATCGGTAGGTCGGAAACACCGGGACGTCTTCGGCAGCGGGCGACACCCGCATCACCCAGCGCTGTTCGACGGGGGCGCCGTCGGCAGTCCAGCGGCCGGTGAGCATGATCGTCTCCGACGACATGCCGTTGGTGTCGACCCCGCTTTCCACGGTGATCTCCGGCGTGGTCCCGCCGGGCAACTGCGTGGCAAGCCATCCAGACATTACCGTGGGCAGGGTGCTGACATCGCGGCTGGAACGTTGGATCCGGCCGACGTCCTTTTCCACGGTCGGTTGGTCGGCCACGGTAGCGTCCTCCGTCAGAGTAATTACGATACGACAGGTAGCGTTATGAAAGCAGAACCTTCAGCGGTTGACAAGGGGTCCGGCGCCGGACGGCCCCGTGATCCCCGTATCGACGCTGCCATATTGCAGGCCGCCGCGGAACTGGTTGTCGAAGTCGGCTATTCGAATCTGAGCCTGGCGGCCGTCGCGGAGCGGGCCGGGACCACCAAGACCGCGCTGTACCGCCGGTGGCCCAGTAAGGCCGAGCTGGTGCACGAGGCCGCGTTCGCGGTACCGCCGAGTGCGGTGACGGCGCCGCCGGGCGACGTGGCCGGCGACCTGCGGGCGATGATGGCCGGTGCGCGGGATGCGTTCACCAGTCCGGTGGTGCGGGCGGCGCTGCCCGGCCTGATCGCCGACATGGCCCGCAACGCCGAGTTGACCGCGCGCATCCTCGAGCGGTTCAACGGCTTGTTCGAGGTGATGCGCCACTGGGTGGCCGTCTCGGTCAGCCGCGGCGACGCACGCGCCGATGTGGACCCCGACCGGCTGGTCGAATTGATCGGCGGCGCAACGTTGCTGGGCATGATGCTGCGCCCCGACGACGATCTCGGCGGTGATTGGGTGGAACGCACCGCCGACATCATCGCCCACGGTGTGATGGCGTAGCGGCGATGTCGGATCCGCTGCCCTTCCCGGCCGACTGGGAATCATTACTGGTGCTGGTGCCGCATCCCGACGATCCCGAATACGGCATGGCCGCCGCGGTGGCGAAGTGGACCGCCGCAGGAAAGACCGTCCGCTACTCCCTGGCCTGTCGCGGCGAGGCCGGCATCGCCGGGATGCCTCCGGAGCAGGCCGGGCCGATCCGGGATGCCGAGCAACGGCGGGCCGCGGCCATCGTGGGGGTTGACCCGATCGAGGGCGTCGACTTCTGGGACTTCCCGGACAGCAACATCCGCAACACTCCGGCGCTTCGCGCCAAGATCGCCGCGGTGATCAGCGAAGCCCGTCCCGATGTGGTTTTGACGATCTACGGCGGCGAGCGGTTCGGGCCGGACCAACCCAATCAACGTGACCACATCGAGTTCGCCGCCGCGGTCACCGACGCCTGGGACACGTGCAACGACCCGCCGCGCTGGCTGTTCCAGTCGGGCCTGGAGCCCACCCACGTCGAGACGGTGGATGACTACGTCGATGCCGCGGTGGACGCTCTGGCCGCGCACGACGTCTATCTGTCGGTGCTCGATCCCGCGACTCCGGTGCGTGAGCAGGCGCGCCGGGTGATCGACATGACGACGCCGGCGCAGGCCGGCCACCGGGTGGCCGGGTTCAGTCTGCAACGGAGCACCGTGGCATGACCGAGCCCGCGCTGCGAATCGGTGTGCTTGGCGCTGCCCGGATCACCCCGCACTCGCTGTTCAAACCCGCCGCCGACAACGCCGAAGTCGTGGTCGGCGCGATCGCCGCACGCGACCCCAGCCGCGCGCGTGCCGTCGCCGCCAAATACGGCATCGGTCGGGTGCACGACAGCTACGAGCAGCTTGTAGCGGACCCGGAGATCGACGCGGTCTACATTCCGCTGCCGAACAATCTGCACGGACGCTGGACCCGCGCCGCGCTGGATGCCGGCAAGCATGTGCTCTGCGAGAAGCCGTTCACCGCCAACGCCGACGAAGCCCGCGAGGTCGCCACCGCGGCCGCCAACACCGACCGGGTGGTCATGGAGGCGTTCCACTATCGGTACCACCCGATGACCTTGCGGATCGAGGAGATCATCGCCTCGGGGGAGCTGGGCACGCTCCAGCGGGTGGAAACCGCGCTGAGCTTTCCGCTGCCCCGGTTCTCCGACATCCGCTATGACTATTCGTTGGCCGGCGGGGCGCTGATGGACGCCGGCTGCTACGCGGTGCATATGGCCCGCACCTTCGGCGGGCAGACACCGGAAGTCGTTTCCGCACAGGCGAAACTGCGCGATCCCCGGATCGACCGGGCCATGACGGCGCAGTTGCGGTTCCCGGCCGGACACACCGGAGCGATCAGCTGCTCACTGTGGTCGTCGCACCTGCTGCAGGCCAGCGCGCGGGTCATCGGCGATCGCGGCGAGCTGCTGGCCCTCAACCCGCTGCTGCCCCAGTACTTCCACCGTCTCCGGATCCGCTCGCAGCAGGGCAAGCGCGTCGAACGTTTCACCCGTCGGGGCTCCTACGCCCACCAGCTCGACGCGTTCGCCGACGCCGTGCTCCGCGGCGCGCCGGTGCGAACCACGCCGGAGGACGCGATCGAGAACATGACCGTCATCGACGCGATCTACCGGGCTGCCGGTCTGCCATTGCGCCAGCCGATCTAGCAAGGATCGCGAGCGCTGGCCGGTTCAGGCGCCGTGGCCCGGTTCGATGTCGACGACGTCGGAGAACGCCAGCAGATCATCAGTGCGCTGGGGCGCGTACCCGGCGACCGGTTCCAGCAGGTAGCCCAGATGGTCGCCGAGCTCGATACGGTTCAGTGTCTTGCCGACGAACCATGCGGGCGCGTCGTCGAGGATCGGCATGCCCGCCGGGCCGCTGTGCCAGGAGCACTGCGCGAATTTGTCGACGTCGTCGCCGGTCTGGCCGCCGAAAAGCCGGGCGAGCTCAATGTCGCGGCGCGACAGGACATGGACGGCCAGATGCCCGGACTGGGCTGCCACCCCGAAGGTGTGGTTACGTTCGGACACCCCCACCAGGAATCGCGGCGGCGCCAAGCTGGTTTGGGTGGCAAAGCCGACCAGACAGCCCGAGGCATGGCCGTCGGCCGCAGTGGTCACCACAAACATGGTGTAGTCCAGCATCGCGACCAGGCGCTGAAATGACTCGTCGTCCATCCGTCCATGATGTACCCGACGGCCGGCGTGACGTCAGAACGCGGCTAGGGAAATGCCAGCCGGAAGATGTTGCGCACCACAGTGCCGAGCTGCCGGGGCATCGAACCGGTGTTATAGGGGATGCCGTAGCGCCGGCAGATCTCACGCACCTCGGGCGCCAGCTCGGCGTAGCGGTGCGCGGGCAGGTCCGGGAACAGGTGGTGCTCGATCTGGTGCGACAGGTTGCCGGACAGGATGTGAAACAGCCTGCCCCCGTTCATGTTCGCCGTTCCCAGGATCTGCCGGTAGTACCACATGCCCCGGGACTCGTCACGGGTCTCCTCGATCGTGAACACCCGGACGCCGTCGGGGAAGTGCCCGCAGAAGGTGATCGCGAAGGTCCACATGTTGCGGATCATGTTCGCCACCAGGTTGCCGGTCAGCACATAGCGCGCGAAGCGGCCGGCCGACAGCGGAAACGCGACGTAGTCCTTCAACGTCTGCCGGAAGACCTTGCGAACGATCATCCCCAGGGCTTCCCGTTTGTCGGCCATGGTGATCTCGTGGGGCATCCGTTCGATCTCCAGCTCGTAGCCCGCCAAACTGTATTGGAACAGCACGAAACCTATTAGGGCGTTGATCGGGTTGAGCAGTTTCAACCGATCCCAGGGCTGGGCTTCTTTCACCCGCAGGACGGCGTAGCCGATGTCGCGGTCGACGCCGAGGACGTTGGTGTAGGTGTGATGCAGGTAGTTGTGCGCATGACGCCAGTGGTCGGACGGGCAGGCGCTGTCCCACTCGAAGGTGGGTCCGTGCAGCGCCGGGTCGCCCATCCAGTCGTACTGGCCGTGCATGACGTTGTGCCCGATCTCCCAGTTGTCGAGGATCTTCGACACCGCGAGCATCGCCACGCCGGCCAGCCAGGCCGGGCGGCGTTTGCCGGCGTAGAGCAGCACCCGGCCGCCGACCTCCAGGGTGCGCTGCACCTTGACGATCCCGCGGATATAGTCGGCGTCACGTTTGCCCAGGTCGGCGAGCACGCGCGCCCTGATGGCGTCGAGTTCGGCGCCGAACGCGTCGGCCTGCGCAGGGGTCAGCGCCAGCTCCGGTTGGGACATGTTTGCTCCTGGGGTGCTTACAGGGCGAGTTCGACGTCGCCGACCGGGATCGACACGCAGATCTGGATGTTCTCGTCGCCGGCGGTCGAAAGCATTCCGGTGATCACGTTCTGTACCGTGCCAACGGTTTTGCGACAGGTGCACGTCTTGCACAGACCCATCCGGCATCCGTTCGCCGGTTGCAGGCCGGCGGATTCGGCCTGCTCCAGCAGGGGCCGGCCGTCGTCGGTCACGGTGATGTCGCTGCCGCGGAAGGTCACGCGGCCGCCGGCCGGATCGGCGGGTACCGCAAACACCGCGGGTACGAAGCTCTCCGAGTGTGCATCTGGACAGTGCTCCCGCACCGCGGCGACCAGGGCGGGCGGGCCGCAGACGTACACCACGTCGGGAACCGGCATCGCGGCCTGCAGATGTTCGGCGTCGAAATGCCCCTGCAGATCGCCGTCTTCATGCGGCCCGCCCTCGCGGGTGAACCCGTGCAACACCCGCACGTCGGTCATCGCGGCGAGTTCGTCGCGATAACAGCCTTCCGCACGGGTGCGTGCGTAGTGCACGAACGCGACCTCCCCGCCCGCAGCGACATGACCTTCGGCCCGCAACGTGCGCAGCATCGACATCACCGGAGTGATCCCACTGCCGCCGGAGATCAGCAGGATCCGCTGCGGCCGAACAGCCGGCAACACGAAATCGCCGCTGACGCCTGCCAACCCGACCACCATGCCCGGGCGGGCGTGACGGCGCAGGTAAGTCGAGACCAGCCCACCGTCGTGCAATCCGACGGTCAGCTCGATGTGCCGCTGACCCTCGGCATTGGCCGGTGAGTAACAGCGGGTGTGACGACGTCCGTCGATATCGATCGTCAGGTTGACGTGCTGTCCGGCTCGAAAGCCGGAGAACGCACCGTTGGGCCGCAACGTCAGGGTGACGCTGCGCGGCGTACGGCGCTGTACCGCCACGACCGTGGCCCGTGCCTCGTCCAGAGACCACGCCGGAGCCACCAGCTCGATGTAGTGGTCGATCCGGCGCGGCCAGGTCAGCAATCCGATCAGGCTCGAACCGAGCACACGACGCGTCAACGCCTGCGTAAGCATGTTGGGGGCGAGCCTTCTGTTGCGGGGTTAGCCAAGCCTAAGTGACTAGTCGTGGCGCACTCTACAGTGACCAGGGATCGAGGCCCAAGTCACGGGGCAGATGTGTGACTAGAGCGGATCCCAGATCGGGGGCCGCTTCTCCCGGTGCGCGAGGGCGGCTTCGGCCGGGTTGTTGGTGAACCCGCTGAGGACCTGGGTGCGGTTCTCGATCTCCTTGGCGTGGCGCAGGCTGGGTGCGTCCAGGGCGGCGTTGAGGCCGATCTTGGTCTGCCAGACCCCGTAGGCGTTGTTCTGCGCAATCGATCGCGCCATGGCTGTCGCGGTGGCCATCAATTCTTCCGGCGCGACGACCTGGTGCACCAGCTTGATCCGATAGGCCTCGTCGGCGTCGACAATGCGCCCGGTGAGCATGAGTTCACGAGCCACACCGGCGCCGACGATCTTGGGCAGCAGATAACTGGTGCCCATGTCCATCGAGGAGAACCCGGCGGTGATGAACACCGAGCCGAACCGGGAGTCCCCGGAGCCGATGCGGATGTCGCAGTGCAGCGCGAAGGCCAGTCCGCCGCCGACGGCGACGCCGTTGACCGCGGCGATTACCGGGATCGGCAGTTCGTAGAGCCGAGTGAGTTGGTCGGCGAGCCGAACTTGTGCGTCGTAGGTGACTTTGAAAGCCGGGCTGTTGCTCGGCGGGGTCCAGGGCTCACCGGTGCCACTGAGGTCAGCGCCGGCGCAGAATCCCCGCCCGGCGCCGGTCAGGATCGCCACCCGGAACCTGCCGCTGCTGAGTTCATCAAGGACGGCGTCCATCCCGTCAAGCAGTGCCCCGTCGATGGCGTTCAACCGTTCGGGCCGGTTCAAGGAGACGCAGGCGATCTGGTCCTCGAGAACTGTGAGTGTCACCGCGCTCATGTGGTTCTCCTAGCGGCGACGTTGCGTGGTGTGAATCCGGTCAGAAGGCGAATTGCGTCGAGGCATCCACCAGATCGAGCAGCGGCTGCGGCAGCACACCCAGCACTACGGTGACCGCGGCGCACAGGGCGATCGCCGCCTTGCTCCAGACGCTGGGCAGCACCAGTTGCGGCGGGTCGTCGGGGGAGTCGGTGAAGAACATCAGCACGATCACCCGGACGTAGAAGTAGGCGGCGACGCCGCTGGCGATCACGCCGACCACCACCAGCGGGGCGGCACCGCCCTCGGCGGCCGCCTTGAACACCGCGAACTTGCTGATGAACCCGCTGGTCAGCGGGATACCCGCGAACGCCAACAGGAACATTGAAAACAGCAGGCCCACAACGGGGTAGCGCCGGCCCAAACCGGCCCACCGGGACATGTCGAGTTCCTCTTCGCCGCCGGGACCCCGGATCAGGTTCACCACGGCGAAGGCGCCGACCGTGGAGAAGCTGTAGGCGGCCAGATAGAACAGCGTCGAGGAGATACCCGCCGGGATCGCGGACAGCACGCCGGTCAACAGGAAGCCGGCATGGGCGATCGAGGAGTAGGCCAGCATCCGCTTGACCTCGGTCTGGGTGATCGCAGCAATGGTGGCGACCACCATGGTCAGCACCGAGATCAGCCACAGCAGCGGGCGCCACTGGTCGTGCAGCGCGGGCAGGGCGACATAGAGCAGCCGCAGCATGGCCCCGAACGCGGCGACCTTGGTGGCGGCCGCCATGAAACCGGTGATCGGTGTCGGTGCGCCGACGTAGACGTCGGGAATCCACGAATGGAACGGGACTGCACCGACCTTGAAGAACAGGCCCACCAACAGCAGCCCGGCGCCGATCAGCGCCAGCGGGTCACGGCTGTGGCCGAACAACTGCTCGCCGATCTCCGGCAGCGTCAGTGTCCCGGTGGCGCCGTAGATCAGCGCGGCGCCGAACAGAAACAGCGCCGAGGAGAACGCGCCCAGCAGAAAATACTTCAGCGCCGCTTCCTGCGACAGCAGGCGACGGTAGCGGGCCAGCCCGCACAGCAGATACAGCGGCAGCGACAGCACTTCCAGGGCCACGAACATGGTGACCAGATCATTGGCGGCGGGGAACACCATCATGCCGCCGACCGCCAGCACGGTCAGCGGGAACACCTCGGTCTGGGTGACCCCGGTGCGCGCCGCGTCGAGTTCGGTCACGCTGTCGGGGACCGCCGAAGCCTGCGGAGTGAACGCGTCCAGGCCCGCGGTTCCGCCCACGGCAGCCGGCGCGGTGGCCGCGCCCGGCCCCTCGGGACGGCTCGCGCCGATGTTGCGCTCCGCGATGAAGATGACGGCCATGATCCCGACCAGCACAATGGTGCCCTGCAGCACCAGTGCGGGCCTGTCGACCGCCACGGCGCCCATCACCGTGATGCGACCGGCGTCCGGAAGCTCGCGGCCCACGGCGACCACAGCAGCGAATGCGGCCACCAGACCGCCGACCGAGAGCAGGACCTGTACCAGATAACGCGCCCGCCGCGAGATGAACGCTTCGGCCAGCACTCCGGTGACGGCGGTGCCGAAAACGATCAGCAGCGGCAGCACCAGGCCGTATTCGACGGATGGGATCGGCATACCCGACATGGTCAGTGCGCCCCCTCAGCGGTCAGCGGTACCGGGTCGGTTTCACCGATGGTGGTCAACGTGTGCTGGACGCCCGGATTGATGATGTCCAGCACGGGTTTCGGGTAGAAGCCGAGGAACAGCAGCAGCGCGATCAACGGGGCGACGACGAGCAGCTCGCGCGGCACCAGGTCGCGGATGCGTTCGTTGTCCGCGGAGACCGGACCGGTCATCACTCGCTGGTAGAGCCACAGCATGTAGATCGATGACAGCACCAGCGCGGTGCTGCCCACCGCCGCTGCCACCCAGTACCGGTTGAAAGTACCGACCAGGACCAGGAATTCGCTGATGAACGGTGCGAGCCCGGGCAGCGACAGGGTGGCCATCGACGCGACCATGAAGGTGCCGGCCATCACCGGGGCCACCTTCTGCACGCCGCCGTAGTCGGCGATCGCCCGAGCGCCGTCGCGCCGGGAGATCAGGAACCCGGCGATCAGGAACAGCGCCGCGGTGGACAGCCCGTGGTTGAGCATGTAGAGCGTCGAACCGCTCTGTCCCTGGCTGGTCATCACGAAGATGCCCAGGATGATGAAACCGAAGTGCGAGATCGAGGTGTAGGCGATCAACCGCATCATGTCGCGCTGACCGATCGCCACCATCGCGCCGTAGACCACCCCGACCACGGCCAGAACGATGATGACCGGGCGGAAATACGTTGAGGCGTCGGGAAAAAGCTGCAGGCAGTACCGCAGCATCCCGAATGTCCCCACCTTGTCCATGACAGCCATCATCAGCACCGCGGTCGCCGGGGTGGATTCCACCGCCGCGTCGGGCAACCACCGGTGCAGCGGCCACAGCGGCGCCTTGACCGCGAACGCGAACATGAACCCGGCGAACAGCAGCTTGAGTACGCCCGGATCCACGGTGGTGGTGGCCGGGGAGAAGATCGAGACCAGTTCACGGAAGTCGAAGGTGCCGCCCGACGTTCCCTCCCCGGAGCTCACCACGTACACCCCGATCACCGCGGCCAGCATGATCAGGCCGCCGAACAGGTTGTACAGCAGGAACTTCAGCGCCGCCTGCGAACGTTTGGCGCCATTGCCGAAACCACCGATCATGAAATACATCGGGATCAGCATCGCCTCGAAGAACACGTAGAACAGCAGCACGTCCAGCGAGACCAGCGAGATCAGCACCATCGCCTCGATGGCCAGCGTCAGCGCGGTGTAGGCGTGCGGGCCTCGGGTGCGCTCGCCCCCGTCGTTCCAGCCGGCCAGCATCAGCAACGGCACCAGTCCTGCGGTCAGCAGCGCCAGGATCACCGCGATACCGTCCACCCCGAGGGTGTAACTCGCCCCGAACGCCGGTATCCAGGAATGGGATTCGACGAACTGGTACGGCGCGGCGACCGGAGTGGTGTCGAAACCGGCGGTGACCACGATCGCCACCGCCAGCGTCGCCAGGCTCGCCAGCAGCCCGGTCCACTTCGCCAGTCCCGCCCGGCCGGCAGGCAGCAGGATCACCAATCCGGCGCCGGCCAGCGGCACCAGCCACAGCAGGCTCAGCCAGGGCAGGTTCAGGTCCACGTCCAGGTTCACAGTTGCACCGCCAGCACTACCGCGACGACCAGCACCGTGCCGGCCAGCATCATCAGCGCATAGGAGCGCACGAATCCGGTCTGCAGACGGCGCACCAGATAGGACGCGAGCGCCACCAGCCCGGCCGTCGTGTTGACCGAACCGTCCACCACCCGGTCGTCGACGGCGACCAGGGTTTGCGCCAGCCGGTTACCCGGACGCATGAGCACCTCCTCGTTGAAGGCATCGCCGTAGAGATACTTGCGGGCGGCCACCGTCAGCGGCGAGACGTCCGTGGGTGCGGTGATCGGTATCGGCTTGCTGCCGTACATGTTGTAGGCCACCGCAACTCCGAGCAGGACCACTCCCAGGGTGATCGCGCCGGTGAGCCAGGCCGGGATGGCGTGCGCGTGTTCGGCAACCGGCTCTGCCGTCACCCGGGTGACCACCGGCTCCAGCCAGTGCTCCAGCCGCCCGCCGATGGCCAGCGCGCCACCGGCGAACACCGCGCCGAGCGCCAGCACGATCATCGGCCAGGTCATCACCCGCGGGGATTCATGCGGATGCTGCAGCGCCCGTTCGCCGCTCACCTCGCTCTCGTCGGCGGCCCAGCGGCGCTCGCCGCCGAACGTCATCAGCATCACCCTGGTCATGTAGAAGGCGGTGATGCCGGCGCCCAGGATGGTTATCGCTCCCAGCACCCAACCGCGGGTGCCGCCGCTGGCCAGCGCGGCTTCGATGATCGCGTCCTTGGACCAGTAGCCGGCGAACGGCGGCACCCCGATGATCGCCAGGTAACAGAGCCCGAACGTCGCGAACGTCACCGGCATGAAGGTCCGCAGCGCGCCGTAGCGGCGCATGTCCTGTTCGTCGTTCATCCCGTGCATCACCGACCCGGAGCCCAGGAACAGCCCGGCCTTGAAGAAGCCGTGGGTGAGCAGGTGCATGATCGCGACCGCGTAGCCCGCCGGGCCGAGGCCCGCGGCCAGCACCATGTAGCCGATCTGGCTCACCGTGGAGGCGGCCAGCGCCCGCTTGATGTCGTCGTTGGCGCAGCCGATGATCGCGCCGAACAGCAATGTGACGGCACCGACCACCACCACGGCCAGCCGGGCGTCGGCGGACAGGTCGAACACCGGACCGGACCGCACGATCAGGTACACCCCGGCGGTCACCATGGTGGCCGCGTGGATCAGCGCCGACACCGGGGTGGGGCCCTCCATCGCGTCGAACAACCACGCCTGCAGCGGCACCTGCGCGGACTTGGCGCAGGCACCCACCAGCAGCAGCAGTCCGATGGCGGTGGTCAGCCCACTGGATCCGTCGGCTTCGACCGCACTGAACAGCCCGTCGTAGGACAGCGTGCCGAATCCGGCGAACATCACGAACGTCGCCAGCGCGAGGCCGATATCGCCGACCCGGTTGGACACGAACGCCTTCTTGCCGGCCGCGGCCGCAACCGGCTTGGCGTACCAGAAGCCGATCAGCAGGTAGGAGGCCAGGCCCACACCTTCCCAGCCCACGTAGAGACCCAGATAGTTGTCGGCGACGACCAGCAGCAGCATCGCCGCGACGAACAGGTTCAGGTAGGCGAAAAAGCGCCGGCGGTCGGGGTCGTGCTTCATGTAGCCGGTCGAGTAGATGTGGATCAACGAGCCGACGCCACTGATCAGCAGCACGAAGCAGATCGACAGCTGGTCGATCAGCACCCCGAAGTCGACCTGCAGGGCCCCGACCGGCACCCAGCTGAACAGGTGGGTGTGGATCGCCCGGTCCTCGCCGGTGCGGCCCAGCATGTCGGCCAGCAGCGCCAGTCCGATCCCGAACGAGGAGAGCACGGTGGCGCAGCCCAGCAGGTGTCCCCACCGATCGGTGCGGCGCCCGCCGAGCAGCAGGATCAGCGCGCCGGCCGCCGGCAGGGCCACCAGCAGCCAGCTCAGCTGGCTCACATTCGTCATAGAGCTCCCCAACTTCCTAGCCGCGCAGTAGGTTCGCGTCGTCGACCGAGGCGGATCGCCGGGCCCGGAAGATCGTCATGATGATGGCCAGGCCGATCACCACCTCGCATGCGGCGACGACCATGGTGAAGAACGCCACCATCTGGCCGTCGAGCTGGGAGTGCAGCCGGGCGAAGGTGACGAACGCGAGGTTGGCGGCGTTGAGCATCAGCTCGACGCACATGAACATCACCAGCGCGTTGCGCCGCAACATCACTCCGGTGGCGCCGATGGTGAACAGCATGGCCGACAGGTACAGGTAGTTCTCCGGATTCACTGGTCCGATTCCCCCCCGTTAGTCGCATGTTCGGCGTTCCCGGTGGCGTCGACCCAGCGGTGCGTCAAGGTGTCCGACACCGACAGCTCCGAATAGGAGCCGTCGGGCAGGCGCGCGGCGATGTCGACGGCGTTGTGGCGGGCGTAGACGCCGGGAGTGGGCAGCGGGGTTGGCCGGCGGCCGGCCTGGAAACGCTGAATCGACAGCTCCCGCTGCGTCATTCGCGGCTGCAGCCGCTCCCGGTGCGTCAGCACCATGGCCGCGAGCACCGCGGTGATCAGCAACGCGCTGGTCAGTTCGAACGCCCACAGGTAGCGGGTGAAGATCAGCGCCGCCAGCCCCTCGACGTTGTGCTGGCCCAGGTCCGCCGAGCCGTCGATGGTCGCGGCGGGAGTGCCGATGCGACGCAGGTGCATCGTCGCGCCGCCGATACCGGCGATCAGCAGCATTCCGAAGCCGATACCGGCGAGCGTGGCGCCGGCCCGCTGGCCGCGTAGGGTCTCCACCAGTGACTCGGCGGAATCGACCCCGATCAGCATCATCACGAACAGGAACAGCATCATCACCGCGCCGGTGTAGACGACGATCTGCACCACGCCGAGGAACATCGCATCCTGGACGAAATAGAACACCGCCAGGATCAGCATCGTCATCGCCAGAAACATTGCCGAATACACCGCTTTGGCGGCGGTGACGACGCCGATGGCACCGAGCAGGGCCAGGGCGCCGAGAACCCAGAACGCCACCGCCTCCCCGGTGGAGGTGCGGACCACGACGTCGCCGGCAAGCAGCGTGGCGCCCATCAGGCCTTCCCCTGCTTCACCCGGTCGAGCATGACGAACAGGTCCGGGTTCTCGTCGAGCCCGTCCGGGCTGACCCGGCCCAGGTAGTAGTCCTTCTCGGTGGCACCGGGCGGCATCGGGTGCGGGGGCGCGGTCATGCCCGGCTCCAGCGGCGCCAGCAGCTGGTCGCGTTCCCAGATCAGCTCCGCGCGGTTGTCGGCGGCCATCTCGTAGTTGTTGGTCATGGTCAGCGCACGCGTGGGGCAGGCCTCGATGCACAGTCCGCAGCCGATACAGCGCAGGTAGTTGATCTGGTAGACGCGGCCGTAGCGTTCGCCGGGGGAGAAGCGCTCCTCGTCGGTGTTGTCGGCCGCTTCCACATAGATGGCGTCGGCCGGGCACGCCCACGCGCACAGTTCGCAGCCGATGCACTTCTCCAGCCCGTCGGGGTGCCGGTTGAGTTGGTGACGGCCGTGGTAGCGCGGCGCCGTCGGCTTCTTGTGTTCGGGGTAGCCGTCGTTGATCGGCCGTTTGAACATCGTCTTCCAGGTGACGCCGAATCCGGCCAGGGCGTCTCTCAAGCTAGCCATTGACATCCTCCTTGACCCGCTGCACCGCCGAACTGCGTTGCGGTAGCGGTGGTGTCGGGAATGAACCCGCGGACGAAGGCGGTGCGGCGACCGCCGGCGCGGATTCGAATCGCCTGGTATTCAGTGCGCTGAAGCGGCGATGCAGTGCCAGCAGTAACGCCACGGTGGCCAGCGTGCTGAGGCCGGCCAGCAACACCTGCCAATGTTGGTAGCCGTCGTTGCGCAGGCTGCGAATCACGGCGGCGAGCATCACCCAGCCCAGCGCCACCGGGATGAGGACCTTCCAGCCCAGCGCCATGAACTGGTCGTAGCGCAGCCGGGGCAGGGTGCCTCGCAGCCAGATGTAGATGAAGATGAAGCCCCACAGCTTGAGGGTGAACCACAGCAGCGGCCACCAGCCGGTGTTGGCCGCCGGCCACATGTTGAACGGGAAGGGGGCGTGCCAGCCGCCGAGGAACAGCGTGACGGCCACGGCGGAGACGGTGGTCATGTTGATGTATTCGGCGAGGAAGAACAGTGCGAACTTCAGCGACGAGTACTCGGTGTGGAAGCCGCCGACCAGCTCGCCTTCGGCCTCGGGCAGGTCGAACGGCGCCCGGTTGGTCTCACCGACCATCGCGGTCAGATAGACCATGAATGCCGGCAGCAGCAGGAACGCGAACCACACCCGATCCTGGGCGGCCACGATGCCCGAGGTCGACATCGTCCCGGCGTAGAGGAACACCGATGCGAAGGCCAGGCCCATCGCGACCTCGTAGGAGATCACCTGGGCGGTGGAGCGGATTCCGCCGAGCAGCGGGTAGGCGGACCCGGACGACCAGCCGGCCAGGACGATGCCGTAGACCCCGATCGAGGACATCGCCAGGACGAACAGCACCGCGATCGGCAGGTCGGCCAGCTGTAACGCGGTGCGGTGTCCGAAGATACTGACCTCCGGGCCGAGCGGGATCACCGCGAACGCGGTGATGGCCGGAACCGTCGAGATGACCGGGGCCAATGCGTATATCACCTTGTCGACGTTGAAGGGGACGATGTCCTCTTTGAGCGCCAGCTTGATCGCATCGGCCAGGCTCTGCAGCCAGCCTTTGGGTCCGACCCGGTTGGGGCCGGGGCGCATCTGCATGCGCCCCACCACTTTTCGTTCGATGACGATCGCCAAGACCACCGTCAGAATCAAGAATACGAAGACGCCCAGCACCTTGGCCAGCATCAACCACCAGGGATCGTTCATAGTCCGCGTCCAATCCGTACCGCTGCGCCGGTGGTGACCCCCAGATCCCGGTGCACCGCCGAACCCGAGGAGTTCAACGGCAGCCACACCACGTTGTCCGGCATCTCGGTGACGGCCAGGGGCAAGGTGATGTGGCCGTGCTCGGTGCTGACCGTGACCGGATCGCCCGGCGCGACACCGATCTCGGCGGCGGTCGACGCCGACAGCCGGGCCACCGGTTTGCGGGCGGTGCCGGCCAGATTCGGTTCACCGGCCTGCATCAGCCCGTCGTCGAGCAGCATGCGCCAGCCGGCCAGGACGGCTTCACCGGCGCCGGGCTGCGGGGGGTGCCCCGCGGCCACGTCGGGACCGGCCAGGCGCTCGCCGGACCAGGCACCCAGTGCGGCCAACTCGTCGCGGGCCGCTTCCACGTCTGCCAGACCCAGCGCGACACCCATCTCCTCGGCGAGCGCATCGAGCACCCGCCGGTCGGGCAGGGCGCCGGTGTCGCCCAGCGCGACACCGAACCGCCGGTGCCGGCCCTCCCAGTTGACGAAGGTGCCGGCCTTCTCCGCCGCCGGCGCGATCGGCAGCACCACGTCCGCGCGTTCGGTGACCTCGCTGTGCCGCAACTCAAGGCTGACCAGGAATCCGGCCGCGTCCAGGGCGGCCAGTGCCGCGTCCGGGTCGGCCAGGTCGGCCGGTTCGACCCCACCGACCAGCAACGCCCCCAACGTCCCGTCGGCGGCGGCCGCCAGGATGCCGTCGGTGTCGCGCCCCGCCTGCGACGGCAGGGCATCGGGACCTTCGAGGCCCCACGCCTGGGCGACTTCGGCCCGCGCGGCCGGGTCGCTCAGCGGACGTCCGCCGGGCAGCAGGCCGGCCAGCGCGCCGGCATCCAGTGCACCGCGCTCCCCGGCGCGCCGAGGCACCCAGGCCAGCCGGGCGCCGGTGGCCTCGGCCAGCCGGACCGCCGCGGACAGCGCGCCCGGCGAGCCGGCCAACCGCTCGCCGGCCAGGATCACCGCGCCGGGTTGGCGCAGCAGCTGCCCGACATCACCGGTGTGCAGGTCATCCAGCGTCGCCGCCTCACCGCCGGGAACGGTCGGCAACACGGTGCCGAACATCTTGCCCAGCGCACGGTCGGCGAACGGCGCGACGCTGAAAACCTTGGTGTCGTTCTTGCGCGCGGCCTTGCGCAGCCGCAGGAAGACGATCGGGGCCTCTTCCTCGGGTTGCAGGCCGACCAGGAGTACCGCCGGGGCGGCTTGCAGGTCGGTGTAGCTGACGTCAATACCGCGACCGGCCACCCGGGCGGCCAGGAACGCGGCTTCCTCGGCGGACTGGACACGCGCCCGGAAGTCGATGTCGTCGCTGTGCAGCGCCACCCGGGCGAACTTGGCGTAGCCGTAGGCGTCTTCACTGGTCACCCGGCCGCCGACCAGCACCCCGGTGCGGCCGCGGGCGGCGGCCAGGCCGCGCGCCGCCACCGCCAGCGCGTGCGGCCAGGAGGTCGGAACCAGTTCGCCGGCCGGATCATTGGGGTCGCGCACCAGGGGAGTGCTGATCCGGTCGGGCTGAGTGGCGTAGGTGAACGCCCAACGACCCTTGTCGCAGTTCCATTCCTCGTTGACGTCCGGATCCTGGCCGGCCAGCCGCCGCATCACCTTGCCGCGACGGTGGTCGGTGCGTTCGGCGCAGCCGCCGGCGCAGTGTTCGCAGATGGTGGGCGTGGACACCAGGTCGAACGGGCGGGCCCGGAACCGGTAGGAGGCACCCGTGAGCGCACCCACCGGGCAGATCTGCACGGTGTTGCCGGAGAAGTAGGAGTCGAACGGCGTGTCGGTGTAGATGCCGACCTGCTGCAGGGCGCCGCGGTCCATCATCTCGATGAACTTGTCCCCGGCGATCTCGTTGGCGAATCGGGTGCAGCGCGCGCACAGGATGCAGCGATCCCGGTCCAACAGCACCTGCGAGGAGATGTTGATCGGCTTGGGGTAGTGGCGCTTTTCCTCTTCGAACCGGGTTTCGGTGCGCCCGTGAGTCATTGCCTGGTTCTGCAGCGGGCACTCGCCGCCCTTGTCGCAGGTCGGGCAGTCCAGCGGGTGGTTGATCAGCAGCAGTTCCATCACCAGGTGCTGGGCCCGGTCGGCTTCGGCGGAGGTGTGCTGGGTGCGCACCACCATGCCTTCGGCGGCGGCCACCGCACACGACGGCTGCGGCTTGCGCTGGCCCTCCACCTCGACCATGCACTGCCGGCACCAGGCCACCGGGTCCAGCAGCGGGTGGTCGCAGAACCGTGGAACCTCGATGCCCAGCTGCTCGGCGGCCCGAATGATCAAGGTGCCCTTGGGGACCGTGATCTCTTGGTCGTCGATGGTGAAGGTCACCGACTCCTGACCGTCCGGTGCCGTCACGCCACACCGCCTTGTGCTCCGTTTGGCACGAATATGCTCGCTTTCGGGTCGAACGGGCAGCCCCCCTCAAGGTGGGCGATGTATTCGTCACGGAAATACTGGATCGACGACTTCACCGGCATCGCCGCACCATCCCCCAAGGCGCAGAAGGATTTTCCGAACATGACATCGGCGATGTCCAGCAGCGTCTCCAGGTCTTCGGGGGTGCCGCGTCCGGTCTCCAGCCGTTCATAGATCGGCACCAGCCAGTAGGTGCCCTCGCGACACGGCGTGCACTTCCCGCAGGACTCGTGCTTGTAGAACTCCGACCAGCGCATGGCCGCGCGCACCACGCAGGTGGTCTCGTCGAAGATCTGTAATGCCTTGGTGCCCAGCATCGATCCGACCGACGCCATGCCCTCGTAGTCCAGCGGGACGTCGAGGTGTTCCTCGGTCAATATCGGCGTCGACGACCCGCCCGGCGTCCAGAACTTCAGCCGGTGCCCGTCGCGTATCCCGCCGGCGTAGACGAGCAGTTCGCGCAGCGTGATGCCCAGCGGCGCCTCGTACTGCCCGGGCCGATTCACGTGCCCGGACAGCGAATACAGGGTGAACCCACGAGACTTCTCGGTGCCCATCGAGCGGAACCAGGCCGCTCCGTTGCGCAGGATCGACGGCACGCTGGCGATCGATTCGACGTTGTTGACCACCGTGGGTGAGGCGTACAAGCCGGCCACCGCGGGAAACGGCGGGCGCAGCCGGGGCTGGCCCCGGTAGCCCTCCAGCGACTCGATCAGCGCGGTCTCCTCGCCGCAGATGTAGGCGCCGGCACCGGCGTGCACGGTGATGTCCAGGTCGAAACCGCTGCCGCCGATGTCGTTGCCCAGCAGTCCGGCCGCATACGCCTCGGCGACCGCGGCCTGCAGCCGGCGCACCACCGGCAGCACCTCACCGCGTATGTAGATGAAGGCGTGCCGGGCCCGGATCGCGTAGCAGCAGATGATCATGCCCTCGATGAGCACGTGCGGCGTCGCCAGAAGCAGCGGGATGTCCTTGCAGGTGCCGGGCTCGGACTCGTCGGCGTTGACCAGCAGGTAGTGCGGCTTTGCCCCGGCCCCCTCGGTGCCCTGCGGGACAAAGGACCACTTGGTCCCGGTGGAGAACCCGGCGCCGCCGCGACCGCGCAACCCGGAGTCCTTGACCAGTTCGATGACCTCGTCGGGCGTCATGTCCAGCGCCTGCTTCATACCGGCGTAACCGTCGTGACGGCGGTAGGTCTCCAGCGTCCACGACTCGGGGTCGTCCCAGTAGCTGCTCAACACCGGAGTCAGCGGTGTGCCTTCGGGCGGTGTTCCTTTGGTAAGGGTCATTTCGCACCCCTATCGGCGCTGCTGCCCGGCTCCGGTGCCGTCATCCCGCGCTCGCGCGCCACCTGCAGACCGGCCAGCGTCGCCGCGCCGGCACCGCCCTGCCCGTCGTCGGTGCGTTCGTCGGGGAAGCCGGCGAGAATCCGTTCGGTCGCGGCGAAGCTGCACAGCGGCATCCCGCGGGTGGGCCGCACCTCCTGATCGTCACGCAGCCTGTCGACCAGTTCGCGTGCCGATTCCGGTGTCTGGTTGTCGAAGAACTCCCAGTTGACCATCACCACCGGCGCGTAGTCGCATGCGGCATTGCACTCGATGTGCTGCAGCGTGATTGAGCCGTCCGCGGTGGTCTGGTCGTTGTTGACGCCCAGGTGCTCCTTGAGCTCGTCATAGATGGCGTCACCGCCCATCACCGCGCACAGCGTGTTGGTGCAGACCCCGACCAGGTATTTGCCGGTGGGGTCACGCCGGTACATCGAGTAGAACGACGCGACCCCGGCGACATCGGCGGCGGTCAGGCCGAGCAGTTCCGCGACGAACGACAGGCCGGCCGGGGTGACGTAGGTGTCCTCTGATTGCACCAGGTGCAGCAGTGGCAGGATCGCCGAGCGCGGCTGCGGGTAGCGGCCGATGATCTCCTTGGCGTCGGCCTCCAGCCGGGCGCGCACGTCGGGGGAGTAGCGGCGTGGCGCGTCAGGGTGGTTGAACTGGTTGGGTTCTTCGGGCTGGCGGCCCAGCTGCAGGAAGACCCGCTTGCCGTCGGTCCCGGCGGTCGGCGGCATCAACCGGCCGCGGCCGGTCTTGTTGACGCCGGTCCGATCGACCTCGCCGCCTGCCGCGCTCACCGGTCCACCCCACCCATGACCGGGTCGATGCTGGCGACCGCGCCGATCACGTCGGCGATCAGCGCGCCCTCGCTCATGGCGGCGACGGCCTGCAGGTTGGTGAACGAGGGATCCCGGTAGTGCACCCGGTAAGGCCGGGTGCCCCCGTCGCTGACCATGTGCACCCCGAGTTCGCCGCGGGGCGACTCGACCGAGACGAACACCTGACCCGGCGGCACCCACAGATCCTCGGTGACCCGCTTGAAGTGGTGGATCAAACCCTCCATCGAGTGGCCCATGATCCAGGCGATGTGCTCCTTGGAGTTGCCCTGCCCGTCGGGGCCGACCTTCAGATCGCCCGGCCAGGCGATCTTGCGGTCTTCGACCATGACGGGATCGCCGTGCAACCTGGCCAATCTCTCTGTACATTGCTCGACGATTTTCAGGGACTCCTTGATCTCCGCGATGCGGATCAGGTAGCGGCCGTAGGCGTCACAACCGTCATCGGTGATCACATCGAATTCGTAGTCCTGATAGCCGCAATAGGGCTCCACGCGGCGCACGTCATAGGGCAGACCCGTCGACCGCAGGACCGGCCCGGTGATGCCCAGCGCCATGCACCCGGTCAGGTCCAGGTATCCCACGCCCTTGGTGCGGGCCTTCCAGATGTAGTTCTCGGTGAGCAGGTCCTCGATGTCCTTGAGCCGCTCAGGCATCAGCTTGAGGAAGTCACGGATCTGGGGGATCACCTCGTCGGGCAGGTCCACCGACACCCCGCCGGGCCGGATGTACTGATGGTTCATCCGCAGGCCGGTGATCGCTTCGAAGATGTCGAGCACCAGCTCGCGTTCCCGGAAACCGAACAGCATCACCGAGAGCGCCCCGAGTTCCATGCCACCGGTCGCGAGCGCGACCAGGTGCGAGGAGATGCGGTTGAGCTCCATCATCAGCACCCGGATGGTGCTGGCGCGCTTCGGGATATCGTCGGTGATGCCGAGCAGCTTCTCCACCCCGAGGCAGTAGGCGACCTCGTTGAAGAACGGTGACAGGTAGTCCATCCGCGTCACGAACGTGACGCCCTGGGTCCAGTAACGGCTTTCCAGGTTCTTTTCGATGCCGGTGTGCAGATAGCCTATGCCGCAACGGGCTTCGGTCACCGTTTCGCCGTCGAGTTCGAGAATCAGGCGCAGCACGCCGTGCGTCGACGGGTGCTGGGGACCCATGTTGACGACGATGCGTTCACCGGGATCGGCGGCCTTGGCCGCCTCGACCACCTGGTCCCATTCCTGCCCGCCGACGTTCAGGACCTTGCGGGGCGTGTCGGTGCTCATCTACTTGTAGGCCCTCCGCTGGTCTGGCGGCGGTATCTGCGCGCCCTTGTACTCGACGGGGATGCCGCCCAACGGATAGTCCTTGCGTTGGGGATGGCCGTGCCAGTCGTCGGGCATCTCGATCCGGGTCAGCGAGGGGTGGCCGTCGAAGATGATCCCGAAGAAGTCGTAGGTCTCACGCTCATGCCAGTCGGTGGTGGGGTAGATGTCGAACAGCGACGGAATGTGTGGATCTGCGTCGGGGGCAGCGACTTCGAGGCGCACGCGGCGGTTGTGGGTGATGGACCGCAGCGGGTAGACCGCGTGCAGTTCGCGGTCGGCGTCACCGGGGTAGTGCACGCCGGAGACCCCGAGGCTCAGTTCGAAGCGCAGCGCCGGCTCGTCGCGCAGCACCCTCGCCACCGCCGGTAGGTGCGCCCGATGCACGTACAGGGTCAGCTCGCCGCGGTACACCACCACTTTCTCTATGGCATCGGCGTATTCGATGCCGTTGCGCTGCAGCGCCTCGGTGAGGGTGTCGACGAGTTCGTCAAAATATCCGCCGTAGGGCCGTGGAGTTTCCCCGGGTAGTGCGACCTCGGTCACCAGGTGCCCGTACCCGGAGGTGTCACCGCTACCCGCCGCACCGAACAGGCCGTGGCGGACCTTGATCACATCCCCGGCGTCGCCCCGGTCCGGCTCGTTCACCTCGCTCACCGCAGCAACCCCCTCATCTGCCAGGTGGACGGGGCCGACAAGGCCGCTTCTTCGGTCGCGGTGATCACCTGCTCCCGGTTAGCACCCAGTGGCATGGTGCGAATCTTCTCGTGCAGCTTGAGGATTGCGTACATCAACATCTCCGGCCGGGGCGGGCAGCCAGGCAGGTAGATGTCGACCGGGACGACATGGTCCACGCCCTGCACGATCGCGTAGTTGTTGAACATCCCGCCCGACGACGCGCACACGCCCATCGACAGCACCCACTTGGGCTCCACCATCTGGTCGTAAATCTGCCGCAGCACCGGTGCCATCTTCTGGCTGACCCGGCCGGCCACGATCATCAGGTCGGCCTGGCGCGGCGAGGCCCGGAACACCTCCATGCCGAACCGGGAGATGTCGTAGTCGGGCGCCATCGACGACATCATCTCGATCGCGCAACAGGCCAGCCCGAAGGTCGCCGGCCACAGCGATCCCTTGCGGAAATACCCGGCCAGGTCCTCCACCGTGGACAGCAGGAAACCGCTCGGGAGCTGTTCTTCTAATCCCATAAGCCCGCCTACTCCAAATCAATCCCAGTTCAGGCCGCCGCGCCGCCAGACATAGGCGTAGGCGACGAAGACGACGAGTGCGAACAGCACCATTTCGATGACGGCGAACACCCCGAGCCCGTCGAAGGCGACAGCCCAGGGGTAGAGAAAAACGATCTCGATGTCGAAGACAATGAACAGCATCGCGGTCAGGTAGTACTTCACCGGGAACCGCTGCCCGGGCGCGGCATGTGGCCCGCTCACCGGCTGGTCGGTGGGTTCGATGCCGCATTCGTACGGTTCCAGTTTCGACCGGTTGTAGCGCGACGGGCCGACCAGCGCGGTGATGACCACGGAAAATCCGGCAAAACCGGCGGCAAGCGCGGCGAGTACCAGGATCGGGAGATACAGGTTCATGCTCAGTGACGTAGTTCCCTTCCGGGCGCCGATGTGAGTTCCAGCACAGCCTAACGTGCGGTCACCAGGCGGTTGCGAAGAATCCCAAATTGCCGTCAACTGTGACAGGCATCACCTGTAGCGGTCAACGGCGACAGGGGAATTCGTGTTCTGAGGCTTACCTAACTCGGCGCAGGGGTGCGCAGTAGCCCCAGGACTGTGCGGCTCAATTCCATCGGGTCCACCGGGTGTGCCACCGCCGCGTCGGCGTGTGACCACCTCGCCAGCCAGACGTCGTCGGCGCGGCCGGTGAGCACCACGATGGGCGGGCACGGCGTGATCTCGTCCTTGAGTTGTTTGCAGATGCCCATGCCCCCGGCCGGAACCGCTTCCCCGTCCAGGACGGCGAGGTCGATTCCGCCGGCATCCATCTGCCGGATCACCACCGGCTCCGTCGCGACCTCGACATAGCTGAGCTCCGGCAGGTCTGGGTGAAGGTGCTTGCCCAACGCGGTCACAACCCGTGCACGGGTCGCGGCGTCGTCACTGTAGACAAGGATTCGCAGCGTGGCATTGGAGTCGGACACGGTGCCGATGCTACTGCCCGGGCCACGCCGATACGGCGGGTTTGGCGCAGGCCCGTCGAAGTGATTGTCGCGCAGCGACTCTAGCGACTATTGGGCGTATCCCGGGTGATCGATCGCCAGTCGGTGCTCTACCAGGGTGTACAAGCAGGCGGTGAGCGCCTCGGCCCGATCGTCGAGATCGCCGGCCCGGATCGCGGCCGCCAGTGTTTGTTCGTCGGCGAAACCCAGTTCGGCCAGCGCCTGCGTGGTGACACCGGCGGAGGTATCACGCAGCTCGCGTTCGACGATGCGCAACGCGTTGGCGGCCACCCGAGCGTGGAATCGGACTTGCCCGTCGGTGGCGGTCTGTGCGTCTCGGTTGACGAACGCCGTGTCGAGGAATTCGGTGACCGCGGCGACGAGTTCGGCGGCGGTGGGCCGGCGGCCCCCGGCGGTCACGGCCGGACCCCGTCGAGCAGTCGCAGCAGGTCCCATTCGTTTTCGGAGACCCGCCGGCCGATGGTGGCCAGCTCCACCGAGCGGGTTTGGCCGCTCAGGTGCCGCTGCGCCTGGTAGCGGCAGATGATTCCCCAGCGCAGTGTGCTCAGCAGCAGCCACCAGTCGAACCGGTCCGGGTCGACGTGCCCGCCACCGGCCCGTTCGTACGCGTCCAGCAAGGCGTCGATGCCGCCCAGTCCGCCGGCGGCGCGATCGACCGGCGCACCGAACCGCCAAGCCCGCACACAGAACCAGGCGAGGTCCTCGCAGGCGTCACCGAGATGCACCAGTTCCCAGTCCAGCACCGCCGCCAGGTCACCGCCGTCGGACACCATCAGGTTGCCCATCCGGAAATCGCCGTGCACCAGCCGGGCCGGTGCGGGCGGTGGCCGGTCGGCGGCCAGCCGCCGTAGCGCCCATTCGAAGGGGGCCGTGGTGTTGGGCAGCGTGTCCAGCTGGTTGCGGCAGGCGCTGAGCTGGTCCTCGGCGCTCAGCGCGATACCGTCGGGGTCGGCGCGGTGGATGGCGGCCAACGCCTGCGCGCACTGGTGCAGCAGGTGTGCGCGTCCGGCTTGTCCATCGGCTCGGTCGAGCCGGCGCTCGATCCGGCGAACCACCGTCTCGCCCGCGACCTCATCGCAGATCAGGTACGGATTTCCCAGTGCCGCAGGAGAATTATCGGCAACCAGCACGGCCGGTACCGGAGCGCCGGCGTTCGCCGCGGCGCGCTGTGCGTGCGCTTCCAGCTCCATGGTGGCGTTGAGCTCCTCGACCGGGCCGGTGCGCAGGATCAGCGACCTGCGCTGGTCCGTCCCGAGGCCCTTCTCCAAGACGGCGTCGAAAGCCCAGGTGGTCCGGCTGGCGCCACCGGTCAGGGCGCGCAGGCCTTCGACTGCGACCGGACCCAAAACCGGTGCCAGCACTTGCGAAAGCCGGTCCGCCAACTGGTCGACGGTCATCGGCGGCGGTCGAACCCGAACAGTCGCTGGGCGACCCGGCGGATCTGGATCTCCTCGGCGCCCTCGGTGATTCGGTAGCGGCGATGGTGCCGGTAGATGTGCTCGAACTGCTCGTGGCGGGTGTAGCCCAGCCCGCCGTACACCTGGATGGCCCGGTCGGCGGCCTCGCACACCAGCCGGTTGGCGCGGTAGTTGGCCATCGACACCTTGTCGGAGACCTCTAAGTGGTGGTCGCGGTCCAGATGCCAAGCGGCGTAATTCACCAGCAGTCGCACCATCTGGGCCTCGGTGGCCAGCTCGGCCAGCGGCCACTGCACCGCTTGGTTGACCGACAGCGGCTTGCCGAACACGATGCGCTTCCGGGCGTATTCGGCGGCGCGGTCGATGCAGTACTGTGCGGCACCCAGGCTGGAGGCGGCCTGGCGGATCCGGTTCTCGTGCAAGAACGTCTGCGCTACGTCCAGGCCGCCGTCCACCTCACCGAGCACCGCATCGGCGGGCACCCGCACATCGCGCAGTTCGACCTCGCCGTGGTCGGTGGGCATGTTGAACGTCCACCAGTAGAACGGGACGGTGAAGCCCGGTGTGTCGGTGGGCACCAGGAACGCGGTGATGCCGCGCGCTGACCCGTCCTCGCCGGACGTGCGCGCGAACACCAGGTCGTGGGTGGCCCTGTGCACTCCGGTGTTGAATCGCTTGGCGCCGTTGATCACCCAGGTGTCACCGTCGAGTTCGGCGCGGGTCTCCATCCAGGTCGCATCCGAACCGTGGTCCGGCTCGGTCAGGCCGAAGGCCATCGACCGCTCGCCGGTGATCATGGCTTGCGAGAACTCGCGGCGCTGCTCGTCGGTGCCGAACCGCTCCATCATGATCACCTGCGGGAAGTTCCCGACGATCGACGACTCGTCCTGCAGATCGTTGTGCAAGCCGAGCCCCTTGTGCGCCAAGTGCTCCCGGATCACCGCCATGTCGACGTTGGTTCCGTCCCGGCCGCCCAGTGACGACGGCAGCCCGTAGCGCAGCCAGCCCGCGGCATCGGCCCGGCGGCGCATCTCGCCGAGCAGTTCCTCCCACTCGCGGCGGGGGATGCCGCCCTGCTCGACATCGGTGCGGGCGAACTCTCGCCGGTGGTCGAAGTACTGCATGTTGTCGGCCTGCAGCGGGGCGATCTCGCGCTCGATGAAGTCGTCCATCTCGGCGAGCAGCCCGGGAAGGTGTTCGGGCAGTGTGAAGTCCATGGTGATTCCTTCAGTTGTCGGTGCTCAACAGCCGTACAGGGTCTTTCTCCAGATCGTCGACAACGTCGTGATGGCGTCGCTGTCGCTGATTCGCCAGCCCGGCCCTGAGGGGCCGACGAAGACGACGGTGAAGTTCTCGAACAGCAACGCGATGGCTGCTGCGATGTGGTCGGGGTCGAGGTCCAGACCGTGGCCCTGCTGCTGGGCGCGCCGGACCGAAGCGGCCACGATCTCCATGCCGAACCGGCGGAATTCGTTCTGCAGCGCGGCGAATCGCGCACTGGTCGCGGCCAGCTGCGCAACCCCGATCATCACGCCGATGTTCTGCTTGAACATGCTCCAGTAGGCGCTGACCACCGAGGTGAAGAACTCGGTGTCCTGTGGGGAGTCCGGCAGCCGCATCTTCAGCCCCGACGGCTCCACCACGTCGGTCAGAAACGACTCCGCCAGCGCGGCCAGCAGATCCTCCTTGTCGCTGAAATACCGGTACAGCACGGCCGTGGACTTACCGGCCGTGGATGTGATGTCGGCCAGCGTGGTGCCGTGAAAACCGCGTTCGGCAAACAGTTCCCGGGCGGCCTGCTCGATCGCCCCGCGGGTTTGGCGCCCTTTCGTGCTGAGCTCACGCTGGCTTGTCATCGCCTGTTCAGGCCCGCTTCCGGTCCCCGGCGGCCAGCAGCGCGCTGGGCAGTCCGTGCCCGACGACCGAACTGGCCACCCCGGCCGCGGCGATCGCGGCATCCAGGTCGATCCCGGTGTCGATGCCGCAGTCACCGAGCAGGTAGGCCAGGTCCTCGGTGGCGATATTGCCGGTGGCTCCAGGGGCGAACGGGCACCCGCCCAGGCCGCCGGCCGAGGCGTCGAGCCGGGTGATGCCCGCCTGAACCGCTGCGTAGGCGCAGGCCAGCCCCGCGCCGCGGGTGTTGTGGAAGTGCGCCCCCAGCGGGATGTCGCCGATGATCGGCTGTACCGCCGCGATCAGGTCGGTGACCCGCCGGGGCGTGGCGGTACCGATGGTGTCGGCGATGGCCAGCCGGTCGACCCCGAACGCTCTCGCCGACTCGGCGATCTCGGTGACGCGCTGTGGCGGTGTCGGCCCGTCGAAGGGGCAGTCCCACGAGGTGGCGATGATGATCTCGACCGACGCGCCGGCCTCATGGGCGATCCCGGCGATGTCGGAGATGGCGGAGACGGCCTCCGCGGTGACCCGGCCGACGTTGCGGGTACTGAACGTGTCCGAGGCACACACCACGTACTCGATCGACTTCAGGCCGGCGGCCACCGCCCGGGCGGCGCCACCGGGGCTGGCGACCAGCGCGGAGAATTCGAGGTCGGGGTATCGCCACAGTTCGGCGGCGAGTTCGGCGGCGTCGGCCAGTGCCGGAACCTTGGTCGGTGAGACGAACGAGGTCACCTCGACCTCGCGCACTCCGGTGGCGGCGATCGCGGCCAACAGTTCGAGCTTGGCGCTCAACGGGATCGGCTGCTCGATCTGTAGTCCGTCGCGCAGCGCCACTTCGCGGATGGTGACCTGGGCGGGCAGTGTGCTCACAGCACCCCCTCGGTGCGCAGGGCCGCCAACTCCGCGGCGGTCTTCTTCAGCAGGCCGGTGTAGACCTCGTCGTTGTGCTGGCCGGGCCGGGCCGAGCCGGCGTTGCGGATTCCGCCCGGCGTTTCGGAGAGCACCGGGATGATCCCGGGGCCCAGCACCGTGCGCTCGGCGCCTTCGTCCCAGTGCGCGGCGAGCATGCCGCGGGCCCGCAGCTGCGGGTCGTTGACCACCTCGGCGACGGTGTTGATCGGCCCGGCGATCACCCCGGCGTCGCTCAGCGTCGCGATGATGTCCTCGGGTGCTCGCTGCGCGGCCCACTTCCCGATGATGGTGTCCAGTTCGTCCTGGTTGCGGCCGCGCGCACCGTGATCGGCGAACCGCGGGTCGGTCGCCAGCTCCGGTTGGCCCATGGCCGCGCACAGCCGGGCGAACACGCTGTCCTGGTTGGCGGCGATCACCACCCAGCTGCCGTCGGCCGCCTGGTAGATGTTTGACGGGGCGATGCCTTCCAGGCGGGTGCCCGACGGCCCGCGCACCACACCTCCGACGTCGTAGTCGGGGATGGTGGATTCCTGGATGGCCAAGCAGGATTCGGTCAGGGCGACATCGACCACCTGGCCCTCGCCGGTGACCGTGCGCCGGTACAGGGCGGCGAGCGCGCCTTGCGCGGCGAACATCCCGGCCAGGCTGTCACCGAGGGACAGCGCCAGCCGCGGCGGTGGACCGCCCGCAAAGCCGTTCATGTGCCGCAGCCCGCTGGCCGCCTCGGCGACCGAGGCGTAGCCGGCCTTGTGCGCGTCCGGTCCGGTCTGTCCGTACCCGGAGACCCGCACCAGGATGATGCCTTTGTTGCGTTGCCGCAGCGCATCGAATCCCAGTCCCCAGCGCTCCAGGGTGCCGGGCCGGAAGTTCTCCACGACGATGTCGGTTTGCTCGATGAGTTCCAGGAACAGTTCCCGGCCCCGCTCGGCGCGCAGGTCCAGGGTGACGGCCTTCTTGTTGCGGGCGTGCACGGTCCAGAAGAAGTGGTGCCCGTCGACTTCGGCCTGCCCCCAGGTGCGCAACGGGTCGGGTTTGCCGGGCAGCTCGACTTTGATGACCTCGGCGCCCATGTCGCCGAGCAGTCGCCCGGCGAACGGCCCGGAGATCAGCGTGCCGAGCTCAAGGACACGGATGCCGTCGAGCGCGCCCGTGGGTGTGGTCATGCCGACGAGCCTACGAAATCGTGCTCGGCCAGCCAATCACTGACGATCTGCACGGCCTGTCGCAGCGCATCACGCTGGTCGGGACCGGCGTAATAGTGGTTGGCGCCGGGGATTTCATGCATCTCCTTGTCGCCGGTGCCGATCGCCTCGAAGAGCCGGCGGGTGTGGCTGGGGGTGCAGGCGTCGTCGGCCATGTTGCCGATCACCAGCGTGGGCACCGTGATGTCGTTGCCGCAGTCCACCCCGTCAGCATGGGCGTCGTCGTAGCTCCACTGCGACAGCCAACTGCGCAGCGTGCAGAACCGCGCCAGGCCGACCGGGCCCATGTTCACCACCTGCGGATCCCCCAGATAGCAGCTACCCGGCGTGCGGTCGTTGGGGTCCACCGCCGGATCCAGCCAGCGTGGGTCGGCCATGGTCCCGTGCACCACGAACGCGAACTCATCCTCGGGACGCCCCGCCGCCTTGAGCTCGGCCAGCTTCGCCTTGACCCAGGCGGTGATCCGGCGATTCCGGTCGATCTGGGCGGCCCGGTAGCGGTCCAGGAATTCCGCGCTGTACGGCGGCTGGTTGGGGTTGTCCGGGTTGTAGAGATCCAGCTCCGGATCGCGGTTCGCCGGATCGGACTCGTCGAGAATCGACGCGTCCAGCCATTCGGTCAGGGTGCCGTGCCGGCTGATGTGGGCGGCCAGCAGCAGCACACCGTCGGCCGGGATCAGGTTGAGCTTGGTCAGATCCGGTCCGTCCCCGGACGGGCTCGCCGTCACCGTCGGATGCTGCGCCTGCTGCTGGTAGAACAGCGACAGTGAGCCGCCGCCGCTCCATCCGGCCAGCACCACTTTGGAATAACCGAGTCGGTTCTTGGCGTCTTTGATGCATTCGCCGAGGTCTTCGACCACCTTCTCCATCAGCAGCGCCGAGTCGGTGCCGCGGAATCGGCTGTTGCAGTAGATGACGTGGTGCCTGGCGCGGGCCAGTGCGTTGACCATCGGCAGGTACGCGCCGCCACCGATGGGATGCATGAACACCAGCACGGTGTCACTCGGGGTGTTCTTCGGCCGCAGCAGGTAGCTCTCCAGCACCACCAGCTCGGCGACGCCGCCGTAGACGTCGCGGACGCCCGAATTGTTCTGGTAGGCAATCAGGTAGGGGATTCGCTCGTAGTCGTGCTTGGTGATCATGCGTGTTGTCCTAGGTCGGCGGCGAGAACTTCCGGTGACGGGGTGAGGCGGCGTCGGGTGTCGATGGCGATGACCTGCCAGTCCACCCGCTGATAGTCGTCGAACTTGCGGCGCGCCCGCTCGCGGGCCTTCTCCGGCGCGCCGTGGTGCACGCCCTGCGGGGCGTGGCTGATCAGGCCGGGTGGCATCGGGATCCCGTACAGCGATCCGCCGTGGAAGAACGCGATCTCGTCGTAGTCGACGTTGCGGTGATACCACGGCGTGCGTTCGGTGCCCGGCACCGTTTCGGCGGGCTTGGGCAGAAAGTTCATCACGTACACCCCGGTGGCCTGCATGAACAGGTGCACCGTCGGGGGCAGGTGCACGCTGTCCGACGTCACCACGTTGTAGTCGGCGATGTTGAAGGAGAAGGCGAAGTTGTCCCCGCGCCAGCCTTCTACGTCGATCGGATTATGTTGGTAGTACAGCCTTGTCGGGCCACCCCGATGGATCAACCGGACCTCGTAGCGGTCTCGCCCGTCATCTTCGATGGGGGCGGGTTCGGGGATCACCACCAGCGACGGGTCGAACGGGAAGTGCCGGCCCAGCGGTCCCGGCGGGGGCAACCGGAACTCGTCGGTGGCCTCGATCATCAGCAACGTCGTCTCCGACGCGGGAAGCTGTCGCCAGGTGGTCGCCTTGGGCAGATACAGCCAGTCGCCTTCGCGGTAGTCCAGCGGCCCGAACTCGGTCTCCAACCGGCCAGCCCCGGTGTGCACGAAGCAGAGCAGGTCGCCGTCGACATAGCGGACGTGAAACGGCATCTCGGCCGAGCGTCGAGACAGCGAGATCCGGCAGTCGGCGTTGTCGAACAGCCGCAGCGGATGGCCCGCCGGGTCGGTGGCGTCCGCCGGTTGCAGCTGTGCGGCGAGCACGTCGACGGGCCGCAGCGGGCCTTCGGCTCGGTAGGCGGTGGGGTCGTGGCGCCGGTACATGTTCGCGGTACGCCCGCTGAAGCCACCCCGGCCCAGCTCGTCGTCTTTGAGGCCGTCGAGGTCGGCATGTATGCGGCGCGGAGTGGTGCCTTTGCGCAGGTGGACGAAGGATTCCATCGGCGACTCCCGGTGATCGGACCAAAAAAGTAAAAGTGACTTTACTTTTTGTTTCGGTCGGAGGCAAGAGTTGCTGTGGCGCCTGTACTCGCCACGCCAACCGCAGGGTTCAGCAGTGCCTGCCGCCGTATCGTGTGACGTCATGGACCCGAGTCGACGACGGCTGCTGCAACTGGCTGGGGCGTCAGGGCTGGCCATGGCAGTCGGCGCATGTTCGGACCGGACGACGGCCCAGCGTGGCGCTGAATCCGGAACCGCACCGAATCCCGTTCCGTCGCCGGAGTCCGGTGCGCCGACCGAAGCGGTCGCGGAACCCCCTGCCGTGGCGCCGCCCACCGTCGAGCCGATTCTGACCTCCGGGGTGCTGCTGTGCCGCGACGCTTGGGGCGCGCGGCCCGCGCTGCCCGGTGGGCGGCCCCACACCATAAGCCGGATGACGATCCACCATTCCGGCGTCGTGCTGAGTGACAACCGGACTATCGCCGAGCGTTTCCGCCAGCACCAGCGATACCACCAAGACGAGAAGGGCTGGATCGACATCGCCTACCACGTGGGAATCGACCTTGGCGGCAACATCTTCGAGCTGCGGGACACCGGCCTGGTCGGCGACACCGCGACCGACTACGACCCGACCGGGCACTTCCTTCTGCTGTGCGAAGGAAATTTCGACGAGCAGGACGTTCCGGAGGCGCAACTCGACAGCGCCGCACTCGTATTGGCGTGGGCGGCACAACACTTCCAGATCGGCACCGACACCCTGGCCGGTCACCGGGACATGACGTCGGAAACCACCTGCCCGGGTGCGGGCCTGCAAGCCCACGTCGCCTCCGGCGAGCTCAGGCGCCGGGTGGACGACCTCGTGAGTCGCGGCCCGGTTGGGCTGCAGCGCGTATGCAGCCACGAGGCGGCGGCGATCATGGCCGCCATCGCGGCCGGTCGGTAGCAGACGCCAGGTCTCCGCGAGCAGACACAGAATCGCACCTCGCGGCATCCGCGGGTGCGATTCTGTGTCTGCTCGGCAGTCCTACTTGAGCTCGGACGAACTCAGGCCCAGCAGCCGGCGGGCCACCACCAGCAGCTGGATCTGCTGGGTGCCCTCGAAGATGTCCAGAATCTTCGAGTCGCGGCTCCACTTCTCCAGCAGTGTCTGCTCGGAATAGCCCAGGGTGCCGGCCATTTCGACGGCCTTGAGGGTGATGTCGCTGGCTACCCGGCCGGCTTTGGCCTTGCCCATCGACGCCTCTTTGGAGTTGGGGATGCTGTTGTCGGCCTGCCACGCCGAGCGCAGCGTCAGCAGGTTTGCCGACTCCCAGTCGGCCTCCATGCGCAGGAACTCGGCGGCCGGTGCGCTCTGGGCGTGCGCCGGCTTGTCGTAGGAGACCTTGATGCCGGCGTCGGCGAGCATCTTGCGCAGCTCTTCGAGTGCGGCGCGAGCCACCCCGACGGCCATCGCGGCCACGATCGGCCGGGTGTTGTCGAAGGTCTCCATGACCCCCGAGAAGCTCTTCTCGGTGTTGATCTCCGGGCTGCCGAGCAGGTTGTCCTTGGGGATGCGGGCATTGTCGAACCGGATCACCGCGGTGTCGGAGGCCTTGATGCCGAGCTTGTGCTCCAGGCGTTCGACGATCACGCCCGGGTGCTCGCGCGGCACGACGAACGACTTGATCGCCGCACGCCCCAGCGCCTTGTCCAGCGTGGCCCACACCACGATGTGGGTGCATCGCGAACCGGCGGTGACGAAGATCTTCTCGCCGTTGATGACGTACTCGTCGCCGTCCAGGGTGGCCGTCGTGGTGACCGCCGCGGAGTCGGAGCCGAAGCTCGGCTCGGTGATCGCCATCGCGGCCCACACCTTGCCCAGCCGTGCGAGCTGTTCATCGGTGGCCACACCGGAGATCGCCGCGTTACCCAGGCCCTGGTAGGGCACCGACAGCATTAAAGCGACGTCGCCCCAGCTCATCTCGAGCACCTGCAGCATCGCGGCCATGTTGGCCCCGTTACGGTTCCCGGACTGCTCGCCGGTGTCGCGGAAGGCCTCGGCGCCGGCCATCGCGTTGCCGCCGGTACCCGATACTCCGTCGAACAGGGTTTCCAGGGTGTCCAGCTCAACGGGGTATGCGTGCTCGCGCGAGTCGTACTTGCGCGAGATGGGGCGCAGCATCTCGGCGGCCCCGGCATGGGTCATCTCAATGACTTCCTGCAGCTTGCGGGGCAGTTCCAGATTGATTGCCATGATCAGACTTTCGTGTTCGCAGCAGAGTTTGCTTGATGGCTCAGATGACTCAGATGACCACGACGCCCTCGGCGACGCCGAGTGCCCGCAGATCCCGGTACCAGCGCTCGACCGGGTGCTCCTTGGTGTAGCCGTGGCCGCCGAGCAGCTGCACCCCGTCCAGGCCGATCTGCATGCCCTTGTCGGTGGCGATCCGCTTGGCCAGCGCGGCTTCCCGGATGAAGGGCAGGCCCTGCTCGCAGCGCGACGCGCCGCGCCAGGTGAGCAGCCGCAGCCCGTCGAGCTCGATGGCGATGTTGGCGCACATGAATGCCACCGACTGGCGGTTGGCGATCGGCTCGCCGAACGCTTCGCGCTCCTTGATGTAGGGCATCACGTGGTCGAGCACGGCGTGACTGGTACCGACCGCCAGCGCGGCCCAGCCCAACCGGGACAGCGCGATGGCCTGTGAATAGTCGGCGTCGCCGGCGGCGTCCTCGCCCAGTCGGGCGTTCAGCGGCACCGATACCTTGTTCAGTTCGATCTGGCCCAGGGCTGCGGCCCGAATGCCCATGCTGGGGTCGGCCTTGACGGTCAGGCCCGGTGCGGAGGATTCGACGATGAACAGGGCCGGCTTGCCGTTCAGCTGGGCGGCCACGATGAACAGTTCCGCGTCGGCGGCGGCCGGGACCAACGACTTCACGCCGTCCAGCCGGTAGCCGCTGGGCGTGCGCACCGCGGTGGTCTTGAGGTTGGTCGGGTCGAACAGCGGATGCGGCTCGACGATCGCCACGCAGGCCTGCGGGACGTTCTCGCCGGCGAACTCGGGCAGGTAGGTGGCCTGCTGGTCGGCGCTGCCCCAGTGGGTCAATGCCGAAGCCACGCCGCCGGGGGCCAGAATCGGCAGCGCCAGGCCCATGTCGCCGTAGGCCAGCGCCTCGGCGACCAGCACGTTGGTGACTGCGGAACGGTGTGCGGCGATCCCGTCGAAGTCCTCCGGGATGTTGATCGCCGTGATGCCGAGCTCCGTGGCCTTGCCGAGTAGCTCGCGGGGGTAGTCCAGGGCTTCGTCGGCGTCGTGAGCCGCCGGACGCAGCAGTTCCGCCGCGAACTCCTCGACGGTGTCGATGATCATCTGCTGGTCGTCATCGGGGGTCAGGTCGAAGTAGTCTGCGCCGCCCCCGCGGGCGCCGAGCCGAGTCGGCGCCTTGCCCAGGCCCTGGACCTTCTTGAATTGGCGGGTGGATGCGCCGGCGACGGAGAAGACGGTCTTCACGCCGTAGTTCAAACTCCGGTTGAGCGGGTCCCGCAGCCGGTAGCGGTCCAGAAACTCCCGGCTGACCAGCGGAGTCACCAGCGCCAGCGCAGCCGCGATCGGGGTGCGCTTGTGCGGGTCGGACCCGACGCCGCTGGCTCGGCTGTTCAGGCGGACCTTCGAGCCGTTGGTGGCGGGGGCGATATCAGTCATGTCAAAGCCTCACTCGATGGGAAGGTATCGATGACAGCACCTTACTCCGAAGTAAGATGACTCGACAGTAAGGTGTGACGAAGTCCTCAGCGCCCCCGCCGGGCGCCGGACTACTCCGTGGTCAGGGTGGCCAGCACCTGCGCGTGCAGCGCGGGGTTGGCGGCCACCGCGCTCCCGCCGTGCGGCCCCGATGCGCCGGACAGGTCGGTGAAGATTCCGCCCGCCTCACGCACCAGCACGTCGATCGCGGCCAGGTCCCACACCGACACCGCCGGCTCGATGGCGATGTCCACAGCGCCCTCGGCGAGCAAGCAGTACGCCCAGAAATCGCCGTAGGAGCGCGCCCGCCACACCGACTCGGTCAGCCCCAGGAACTGTTCCCGGAGACCGCGCAGCGCCCAGGTCGTCAGACCGGCGAAGGTCAGGCTGGCCGACTCGACATCAGCCACCGAGGACACCGACAGCCGTCGTGCCGGGGCGTCGCCGACGGACCCGAACGCGCCCTGGCCGCGCGCCGCCCACCAGCGCCGGTGCAGCGCCGGCGCGCTGACCGCCCCGAGGATCGGCACGCCGTCTTCGAGCAACGCGATCAGGGTGGCCCAGACCGGAACCCCGCGCACGAAGTTCTTGGTGCCGTCGATCGGGTCGATGATCCATTGCCGTCCGGAGAACGTGGCGGTGCCGCCGAATTCCTCGCCCAGGATCTGGTCCTCGGGTCGCTCGGCGGCCAGCACCTCGCGCAGTGCGGTCTCGACCGCCTGATCGGCATCGGTCACCGGAGTCAGATCCGGCTTGGTGTCGACCCGAAGGTCGAGCGCACCGAACCGCGCCAGGGTGATCGCATCGGCACGGTCGGCCAGGGCCAGTGCCAGGGTGAGGTCCGCTTGGAGAGGTGAGTCGAGATTGTCTTTGCTCTGCGCCATGGCAGAAGTCCTACCATGACCGGATGTGGGAGATCTGGGCACTGCTGTTGCTGCTGGCGATCCTGGCGGCGTTCGTGGCGCCGCGGTTCATCCGGCCGGGGCCGGGTGGGGGAGCGCAAGAGGGCACGGTGTTGATCACCGGTGTCAGCCCGCGGCCTGACGCCACCGGCCTGCAGTACGTCACCATCACCGGCGTCCTGCACGGTCCCACGATCGATGAGCATGAGGTCTACCAACGGCTGGCGGTCGATGTCGGCAATTGGCCGAGCATCGGCGATCTGCTGCCGGTGGTGTATTCGCCGCGCAACCCGGACAACTGGAATCTGGTGCCCCCGTCGTCACCGCGAGAGTGAATCGGCCGACGTCGCGTCGGCGTGTTGCGTCGTCAGATTCCCACTCGCGGTCGCATCACACTCGGGGCAGGGCTCGGCCGCATCCGACCCGTGTCCGATCCGCAGCATCTCGGCGACGCTGACCACCTTGACCCGGGGCCGGCCGTGCGGCTCTCCGGTCGAGCGCTCGTGGGCGTCGATCAGCTGCCAGTGTTCGGCGGTGACCAGCTCGGGCTGGCGGGACAGCAGCCAGCGGTGCAGCTGCGTCTCGTAGTCGGCGTCGACGTCGGGGAGGTCGGTGGCGGCCAGATCGGCGGCCAGCGTGTCGACGGTGGCCTGTGAGTCGCTCTTGTTGGAACCGATCACCCCGGACGGTCCGCGCTTGATCCAACCGACCACGTACTGGTTGCTGGTGCCTTCGATGCGCCCGTCGGTGTGCGGAATGGTGCAGCTGCGCTCGTCGAACGGCAATCCCGGCATCGGGACGCCGCGGTAGCCGACCGAGCGCACCACCAGCTGGGTCGCCAGCACCTCGCGCTCACCGGTGTCGTGCGCGCTGACCCGGCCGTTCTCGTCGGTCACCAACTCGTTGCGTCCCAGCACGATTTCCTCGACCCGCCCGTTGCCGCGGATCTCGATCGGAGAGGTGCAGAACCGGAACACGATCCGGCGATGGGCCGGGCGGATCTCGCGTCCAACATAGGTGCGCAGCACCTTGACGTTCTGCTTGGGGTGCTTGGCGGCCGCCTCGACGTCCTCATCGGTGATCCCGGCGAACTCGGCGGCGTCGATCACCACGTCGACATCGTCGAGACCCTTGAGATCGCCGAGTTCGCGCAGTTCCGGGCTGGTGAACGTGGCCTGCAGCGGGCCGCGCCGGCCGACGATCACCACCTCTTCGACGCCGCGCGGGCCGAGCACGTCCAGTGCGTGGTCGGCGATGTCGGTGCGGCGCAGTTCGTCGGGCTGGCTGACCAGGATGCGGGCGACGTCCAGGGCCACATTGCCGTTGCCGACGACGATGGCCCGCTTGCAGCTCAGGTCGGGTGCGTGGTCGGCGAAGTGCGGATGTGCGTTGTACCAGCCGACGAAGTCCACCGCGGCGACGCTGCCGGGAAGATCCTCCCCGGGGATGCCCAGGTGCCGGTTCGACTGCGCACCGATCGCGTAGATCACCGCGTCATAGCGTTCGGCCAGTTCCGCCGGCTGGACATGCTCGCCGACGGTGACGTTGCCGTAGAACCGGAAACGGGGATCGGCCGCGGTCTTCTCGAACTGCGCGCTGATCGACTTGATCTTCGGGTGATCCGGCGCCACGCCAGAGCGCACCAGGCCCCACGGCGTCGGCAGCATCTCCAGCATGTCGACACGCACGTCCACCTCGCCGCCCGCAGCCAGCTTGAGCAGCGATGCCGCGGCGAAATACCCAGATGGACCGGAGCCCACGATCGCGACGTGGTAGGGCCGCATCCTCGAACCTTCTTTCCTGTCGGAAGTCGTGCATGCACCCGCGTAACCCCGATGCTAGAGGTCGAACACCGACGGCCGCCGGTAACCTCGATAAACGTGGAACCTGACCGCCAGCCCGACATCGCCGCCCTCGACGCCACCCTGACCACGGTGGAGCGGGTGCTAGACGTCGACGGACTGCGCAGCCGCATCGACAAACTCGAGCACGAGGCGTCCGACCCGAACCTCTGGGACGACCAGACTCGCGCCCAGCGGGTGACCAGCGAGTTGTCACACGCCCAGGGCGAACTGCGCCGGGTCGAGGACCTGCGCCGCCGCCTCGATGACCTGCCGGTGCTCTACGAGCTGGCCGCCGAGGAAGAAGGCGCGGCCGGAGCCGACGCGCTGGCCGAAGCCGACGCCGAGCTCGCCTCGCTGAGGGCCGACGTCGAGGCCATGGAGGTCCGCACACTGCTGTCCGGCGAGTACGACGAGCGCGAGGCGCTGGTCACGATCCGCTCCGGTGCGGGCGGCGTGGATGCCGCGGACTGGGCCGAGATGCTGATGCGGATGTACATCCGCTGGGCCGAGCAGCACAAGTACGGCGTCGAGGTGTTCGACACCTCCTACGCCGAAGAGGCCGGGATCAAGAGCGCCACATTCGCGGTGCACGCACCCTTCGCCTACGGCACGCTCTCGGTGGAGCAGGGCACTCACCGGCTGGTGCGGATCAGCCCGTTCGACAACCAGAGCAGACGGCAGACGTCGTTCGCCGAGGTCGAGGTGCTGCCCGTGGTGGAGACCACCGACCACATCGACATCCCCGAGGGCGACGTCCGCGTCGACGTCTACCGTTCCAGCGGACCCGGCGGACAGTCGGTGAACACCACCGACTCCGCGGTGCGGCTGACCCATATCCCCACCGGGATCGTCGTCACCTGCCAGAACGAGAAGTCCCAGTTGCAGAACAAGGTCTCGGCGATGCGGGTGCTGCAGGCGAAGTTGTTGGAGCGCAAGCGTTCCGAGGAACGCGCCGAGCTCGACGCGCTCAAGGGTGACGGCGGCAGCTCGTGGGGCAACCAGATGCGCTCTTACGTGCTGCACCCCTACCAGATGGTCAAAGACCTGCGCACCGAGTTCGAGGTCGGCAACCCCGCCGCGGTGCTCGACGGCGACATCGACGGATTCCTGGAGGCCGGAATCCGTTGGCGTAACAGGCCGGAAGGCGACTGAGCTGATGATTTTGGCCTTCTCGCCGGGACAGCGCTGGCACGATTTGTGGCGCGGTCAGATCGGCGAGTGGGTGCTGACCAAGGGATTGCGGATCATCCTCCTGCTGATCGCGGCGGTGCTGGCATCCCGGTTCATCAACTGGGCCGCACGCCGGATCACCCGCCGGCTGGAACGCGGCTTCCAGGCCGGTGATGCGCTGGTGCGCTCGGAGGCCTCCAAGCATCGCCAGGCGGTCGCTTCGGTGATCTCCTGGGTGTCGGTGGTGCTGCTGTGTGTGGTGGTGGCCGTGCAGATCACCGGGATCCTCGACATCCCGGTCGGATCACTGGTGGGCCCGGCCGCCGTGCTGGGTGGCGCATTGGGTTTCGGCGCCCAGAAGCTGGTCCAGGATCTGTTGAGCGGGTTCTTCATCATCACCGAAAAGCAGTACGGCTTCGGCGATCTGGTGCAGCTGTCCATGACCGGGGCGCTGACCGAGGCGCTCGGGACCGTCGAGGAGGTGACGTTGCGGGTGACCAAGCTGCGCACCCCCAACGGCGAGGTCTACACCGTCCCCAACGGCAACATCGTGCGGTCGCTGAACCTGTCCAAGGACTGGGCCCGCGCCGTCGTCGACATCCCGGTACCCACCAGCGCCGACCTGACCCGGGTCAACGAGGTATTGCACCAGGTGTGCGAGCACGCCCGCGAGGCCGACGCCCCGCTGCGGGACCTGCTGCTGGACCAGCCCTCGATGATGGGGGTGGAGAGCCTCGAGGTCGGTGTCGTCAACCTGCGGATGGTGGCCCGCACCCTGCCCGGCAAGCAGTTCGAAGTGGGACGCCGACTGCGGGTCCAGGTGGTGCGGGCGCTGGCATCGGTCGGTGTCGTCACCGCCGGTGAGGTGAAGCCGGTGGAGACACCGTGAAGCTCTGGGTGGGAAAGCCTGATGACCGGCCGGAGCGGCCGGGCGGTGGGGGATGGCACTGGCCGTCGCATCTGTTCGGCGGTCGTGTCCGGACCTCCACCGTGGTGCTGATCATCGCGTTCGTCGCGGTGTGGTGGGTCTACGACACCTATCGGGAGGAGTCGACGCCGCCCGCCGCGCCGCAGGTGGTGCCGCCGGGCTTCATCCCCGACCCGGCCTACACCTGGGTGCCGCGCACCAGGGTGCAGCAGCCGCAGGCGCCCACCGAGACTCCCACTCCCACCCCGACGCCGACGACGACCGAGGAACCGACCCCGACCGAATCGCCGACCAGCGAACCGTCGAGCCCGACACCGGTCCCGGGGTTCCCGTTCTGTCCACCGCTGTGCCCGCCGCCGGACCCGACCCCGTCGGAGCAGCCTGAGCACAGCACCCCGTCGCCCTCACCATCGGCCCAGCCCACACCATCGGCGCCCCCGTCCACGGCGCCGACCGGCGCGCCGACGTCCCCGCCCGGTCCTGGCACGCCGCACGGTTAAACTGCGTGCCGTGATGATCACGCTCGACCATGTCACCAAGCAGTACAAATCGTCGGCCCGTCCGGCACTGGACGACATCAACGTCAAGATCGACAAGGGCGAGTTCGTCTTCCTGATCGGCCCGTCCGGCTCGGGCAAGTCGACGTTCATGCGTCTGCTGCTGGCCGAGGAGACCCCCACCTCGGGCGACATCCAAGTGTCGAAGTTCCACGTCAACAAGCTGCCCGGCCGCCACATCCCGAGCCTGCGCCAGGTGCTCGGATGCGTGTTCCAGGACTTCCGGTTGCTGCAGCAGAAGACCGTGTTCGAGAACGTCGCGTTCGCGCTGGAGGTCATCGGCAAGAAGCCGGAGATGATCAACCGGGTGGTTCCCGAGGTGCTGGAGATGGTCGGGCTGTCCGGCAAAGCCAACCGGCTGCCCGGCGAACTGTCCGGCGGCGAGCAGCAGCGCGTGGCGATCGCCCGCGCATTCGTCAACCGGCCGCTGGTGCTGCTGGCCGACGAGCCGACCGGAAACCTCGACCCGGAGACCAGTGAGGACATCATGGATCTGCTCGAGCGGATCAACCGCACCGGAACCACGGTGCTGATGGCTACCCACGACCACCACATCGTCGACTCGATGCGGCAACGGGTCGTCGAGCTGTCGCTGGGGCGTTTGGTGCGCGACGAACAGCGCGGTGTCTACGGAATGGATCGCTGACGTGCGCTTTGGGTTTCTGTTCAATGAGGTCCTGACCGGGCTGCGCCGCAACGTCACCATGACGGTGGCGATGATCCTGACCACGGCCATCTCGATCGGCCTGTTCGGCGGCGGCCTGCTGGTGGTGCGCCTGGCCGACCAGTCCCGCAACATCTACCTGGACCGGGTGGAATCGCAGGTGTTCCTGGACGCCGACGTCGCGGCCGACGACCCGAACTGCGAGGGGCAGGCCTGCAAGGCGCTGCGGGAGCAGATCGAGACACGCGACGACGTGAAGTCCGTGCGCTACCTCAACTCCGATGACGCCTACGCCGACGCCATCCGCAAGTTCCCCGAGTTCAAGGACGTCGCGAGTAAGGATTCCTTCCCGGCGTCGTTCATCGTCAAGCTGGAAAACCCGGAGCAGAGCAAGGATTTCGACTCCGCGATGCAGGACCAACCGGGTGTGCTCAGCGTGCTGAATCAGAAGAAATTGATCGACCGGTTGTTCGCCGTGCTCGACGGACTGAGCAGTGCCGCGTTCGCTATCGCCCTGGTGCAGGCGGTCGGGGCGGTGCTGTTGATTGCCAACATGGTTCAGGTCGCCGCCTATACCCGGCGCACCGAGGTCTCCATCATGCGCCTGGTGGGCGCCAGCCGCTGGTATACCCAGCTGCCGTTCCTGGTGGAGGCGGTGCTGGCCGCGACGGTGGGCGTCATCATCGCGATCATCGGTTTGATCGTGGTGCGGGCGTTGTTCCTCGACAACGCGCTGAGCCAGTTCTATCAAGCGCATCTGATCGCACGCATCGACTACGCCGATATCGTCTACATCTCGCCGATCCTGCTGCTGCTGGGCGCGGCGATGGCCGGAGCGACCGCCTACGTCACGCTGCGTCTGTACGTCCGGCGGTAGTGGTGGCCAAGAAGTCGGCGGCCAAGGTCGGAAAGAAGCAGCCCGCCAAGCAGATTGTCGCGTCGAATCGCAAAGCACGACACAACTATTCGATCCTCGACGTGTACGAGGCGGGGATATCGCTGCTGGGCACCGAAGTGAAGAGCCTGCGGGCGGGCCAGGCGTCACTGGTCGATGCTTTCGCCACCGTCGACGACGGCGAGGTGTGGCTGCGCAACATGCACATCCCCGAATATCACCACGGCAGCTGGACCAATCACGAGCCGCGCCGCACCCGCAAGCTGCTGTTGCACCGACGCCAGATCGACATGCTGATCGGCAAGATCCGCGACGGCAACCTCACCCTGGTGCCGTTGTCGGTGTACTTCACCGACGGCAAGGTGAAGGTCGAGCTGGCGCTGGCGCGCGGCAAGCAGGCCCACGACAAACGGCAGGATCTGGCCCGCCGCGACGCGCAGCGTGAGGTCACCCGGGCGCTGGGCCGGCGCGCCAAGGGCATGTGAGCGGCGCCGTCCTGGCGCTGCTGTCGGCGGCCGGTTTCGGGGTCAGCGACTTCTCCGGCGGTCTTGCCGCACGCCGGGTGCCGGCTCTGCGGGTGGTGCTGGTGTCCTATCCGGTGGCGTTGGTGTTGTTGGGCTCGCTGGCCATCGTGGTGGGCGGGCCGATCCCGGCGGGTGCGATCGGCTGGGGCCTGGCATCCGGGGTGGCTCTGGGCTTGGGCGGCTGGTGGTTCTACGCCGCGCTGGGTTCGGGTCCTCTCTCGGTGGTGTCGCCGGTGTCGGCGGTGCTGGCCGCCGCGGTGCCGGTGGTGATCGGCCTGATCCAGGGCGAGCGGCCCGGGCTGGTGGCCGCCAGCGGGATCGTGCTGGCCTTGCTGGCGGTGGCCCTGGTGAGCAGAGAGGCCACCGACGAAGACGTCCGGCCGCATCGATTCACCCGCAAGGTGGCCTGGCTGACCGTCGGAACCGGCCTGGCATTCGGGTTGGACTTCGTGTTCATCCACGAGGCGCCGGCGGACTCCGGGCTGTGGCCCCTGGCGTTCGCGCGGGTGGCCGCCGCGGTGCTGGTGCTCGCCGCGGCCACCGGCGCACGCGAACTGCGGTTGCCCTCCGGCGGGCCGTTGAAGCTGGCGCTGCTGGCGGGGCTGGCCGACGCCGCCGCCAATGTCGCCATGCTGCTGGCGTTGCGGGGATCGGACCTGTCGCTGGTCAGCGTGCTGATCTCGCTGTTCCCGGCGGTGACGGTGGTGCTGGCCATCGTGGTGCTGCGCGAGCGGGTGCACCGCGGGCAGGTGCTGGGCATGGTGCTGGCCGGCGTGGCGGTGGTCATGATCACCGCGGGGTGACGCTCTGGCCGCGGGGGAATGAACGGGCGCCTCTTTGTCGTTGGAACCGCGTACCATGAAGTGTCCGTCGAAGGTCGGCGGCAAAACCCAAGAACAGGGGGCTGAAAGGTTTCGACTGCGTGTGTCGAATCAAGGGAAGCGTGCCGGTGCAGGCAGGAGACCACCGTTAAGCGTCGCTGTAACCAAGTAAGCGCCAAGGTTGCACTTACTCCGGCTAAGGTCGCTCTTCAGAGCGACTTCGCTCTCGCTGCCTAAGCGATAGCGGGCCTGTCAGACCGGGACCTCCCTCGGCCCGGACCCTGGCATCGACTAGAGGGATCCACCGATACGTCCGGTCGCGGGATTTATCGGGACACCAACAGCGACTGGGATCGTCATCTCGGCTGGTTCGCGTGACCGGGAGATCCAAGTAGAGGCACAGCGAACTGCGCACGGAGAAGTCTTGAGGGAATGCCGTAGGACCCGGGTTCGATTCCCGGCAGCTCCACAACGAAAGATGCTGGTCACGACTATGATTCGTGACCAGCATCTTTGTCTGTGTCAAGTGTGCCGATCGATCAGAGCGTCAGTGCTCGACTTGGCCGCGTAGAAGTGCAGCAGAAATCGGCATTCCATCTCGCTCTAGCCGGTCGATGATGTCGCCGGGAGTGAGCGGTGGATTCCTGCATGCCGCAGCGGCATCGGTGACTGCCTGGCGTACTCGGGGCCCGGCGACTGCGATCACGTCCTGGAGGAATGCATCGGGATGCTTGGCTTCAATGCCGTATCTGGCGAGCTCGCTCGACGGGAAGTCCTTGAGGTTGATCGTGACGATGACCCGCGCCTGGCCGGTGATGGCGGCAGCGAGGACATGGCGGTCGTCTGCGTCCGGCAGGTTCAGCTCCTCGATGAGAGGTTCGAAACCGTCAATCAGACAGTCGGGCACTGCCTGGTTCATCAGCGTGCGTGTCCGGTCCAGGAGGTCGCGGCTCAGGTCTGGGCGATTCTTCGCGAGGTTGCCCAGCGCCTCATTCAAGATCATCTCCGACCACCGTGCTTGGAAGACCCCCAGTTGGGCGACCCGAATGAGCACGTCACGCATTGTCGATGGGTACAGCACGTTGGCGTCGTACAGAACGACGAACGTCACCTCAGTACAGCCCGAGATTCTGGGACAGCTCGGTCAGCTCATCGGCGGCACGCCTACTGGCGAGGGCTTGGGCGCGTTGGTATGCCTGCAGATCATCAATACGGATGCGGCGATGGGTCCCGACCTTGCGGTGTGCGAGTTCTCCGGCATCAAGCAGTTTGATCACGTACGGGCGTGAGACGTTCAGCAAGTCCGCTGCTTGCTGGGTGGTCAGCTCGGCGTGTGTCGGCAGCACGGCGACCGGTGTGCCGCTGGCGAAGCTGACGAGAACTTCGCGCAGGATCATCGCGACCTCGCGGGGCAGGTGAACGACATCTGGGGCACCGCTGACCGCCACGGGCACATCTGCAGGACCACGTTCGGCGAGCAGTGCATCGAGTTCGCCTAGCGCCTGGCCGGCACGTGACGGCGCTACAGGTTTGTGAAGGTCCTTCAGCGTCATGCTCCCATCTTACGGGCCAAACGCAATAAACGCAGCAGTCGCAGCAGACGAATCGCGGCTCGTGTGGCCTTACCGGCGGCACCGCAGGCATCCGACCATCGGTATTGCCCGCCACCACCGCGTTGACGCCGTCAACACCTTTCGCTGTACTCCCAGGTCGCGACACGTCGTTTGACGTTGTTTCGCGTCCTGATATCCGACGTTTTCCCAGGTCAAGGTGAAATTTGAGCCTGTTTCGATTCCCGGCAGCTCCACCGAGAGGGCCCTGACCTGAAACAGCAGGTCAGGGCCTTTTTCTGGCGGCAGTTTCCGGATACTACGGGTGCGGACCGATCGTCACGATGGTGATGGTGTCCGGACCTGGCCCATAAACCCACCACATCCGCCAGGCGGTGGGGGTCCGGTTCTCCACGTAGGACTCCCAGACGTCCTCCCCCCGCAGACCGCTGATCGAGTGGTACTTGTGGGACTCCAGCCCGGGGCGTGCCGGGCCGTTGTCACGGAGAAGGCGAAGCGCTTTGATGACCTTCTTGTTCTTGACGGCATGCCGAGGTTGGGCGAGGTCATTCAGGACGTTGAGAGCTTCGTCGGTGTAGAGCAGTTGGAACGGCGGAGCGGTCACAAATCGAGGAGATCGTCACGCGGGGAGACACGGCCGGCCGCTGCATCGGCGAGGCCTCGTAAGAGAGACTCGCGCAATAGATCGTCCTCCCAGATCAGGAGTTCGCGGCGAGGGACCGACGCCATCGGGGTCAACAGAATCTCACCGCTTGCGTTCCGAGACACCAGGAACCGATCGTCGCGGTGTACGCCAACACGACCGAAGGAAATGCGGGCACGGTCATCCGCGGTCACCTCAGTCACCGGCTCAAACCCTGCGTCCATGGTCATGTCGCAGCCCTCCCTTCCCTCGACCAGTCTGCCCCGCCATGGGTAGATGGGCAATACCCATCCTGATGCAGTTCGCGGGTGATCCTGGGCGTTGACTCCGTCAACACCTCTCGCTTTATCCGCCGTCCTCGACTCCCTGAATCGCTACCGCTTCAGGGAGTTCGCGACCGCCACCCTGACCGTGGCATTTATGCCACGCTTCCCGGTCTGCGCGTCAGCAGCCTAGAGGGGTGATCGCCATGAACGACGTATTCAACACACTGCTCGAAGTTGAGGCGCGTGACCCCGAGTTCGCCCGGGCCTATGCTGCGGAGTCGGCACGGATCGAGGCGATCGACTCCATCATCAACGCCCTCGATGAGGCGCGGGGCACGGAGAAGCTGAGCAAGGCGGCGCTGGCCCGCGCGATCGGCTCTGAGCCGAGCACTGTGCGCCGGCTGCTGTCATCTGACTCGGTAAACCCGACTCTCGGCACCATCGCGGAGGTCGCGGCGGCGCTGGGCCTGAAGGTGACGCTCACGCCGATGTCGCGCGACGAGCGGACCCGAATCACCGAACCCATGCGCGCCTGCACCTAGTTCGCCTCGATCGCGCCGCGGATGTCGTCAGCTGTTGCAAGCGATCTCGGATTGCGCCCCAGAGACGGATGTTCAACCCTCGACAAACCCTGTCGGAGCAACTGACGATCGCATACGGTGAGGTCACAGCTACCCCGCAGGTCCTAGACAGGGAGTGCACTATGACCGCACTGCAATCCAGCACCGAGTCCACGATCACCGTGCGCAACCCCGCGACCGGTGCGGTGTCGGGCACCGTGCCGATCGATGATCCCGAGACGGTGGCGGCCAAGGCGGCCGAACTGGTTCAGGCGCAACCGGAATGGGAGGCGCTCGGGCCCACGGGCCGCAAGCGATGGATGCTGAAGTGGCAGGGATGGATCCTGGACAACGCCGACCGCATCACCGAGGTGCTGATGTCCGAGACCGGAAAGTCGCATGTCGACGCCAGTTTGGAGCCGGTCGCCACCGGAGACGCCATCGCCTACTGGGCCACCCACGCCAAGGAGTTCCTCGCCGACCGTCATCCCAAGGCGCACAGTCCCATCTATCGCGTGAAGCGGTTCACCACCGCCTACCGGCCGTATCCGTTGGTCGGGGTCATCACACCGTGGAACTTCCCGTTCGCGATGCCCGGCCTGGATGTGCCGCCGGCGTTGGCGGCCGGTGCGGCCGTGCTGCTCAAGCCCTCGGAGGTGACCCCGCTGTCGGCGGTCGAGTTCGTGCGCGGCTGGGCCGAGATCGGCGCACCATCGGTGCTCGGCCTGACCACCGGCTACGGCGCCACCGGCCAGGCGGTGATCGAGCATGCCGACTTCCTGCAGTTCACCGGGTCCACGGCCACCGGGCGCAAGGTCGCGGTGGCCTGCGCGCAGCGGCTGATTCCCTACGGCCTTGAGCTCGGAGGCAAAGACCCGGCGATCGTCCTGGCCGATGCCGATCTCGACCGCGCCGCGAACGGGATCGCTTGGGGCGGACTGTTCAACTCCGGACAGGTCTGTGTTTCGGTGGAACGGATCTATGTCGAAGCGCCGGTGTACGACGAATTCGTCGCCAAGCTGGCCGCTCGGGTCGGCGAAGTGCGGCAGGGTCCCGACGGCGACACCGGCGCGATGGCCACCGACGCCCAACGCGACATCGTGGCGCAGCATGTCGATGACGCGACGGCCGCCGGCGCCCGCGTGCTCACCGGCGGCAAACCGACCGGGGTCGGCACTTTCTTTGCCCCGACGGTGCTCGCCGACGTCAACCCGTCCATGACGTGCATGACTGAAGAGACCTTCGGCCCGACGCTGCCGGTGATCAAGGTCGCCGACGAGAACGAGGCGATCCGCCTGGCCAACGACTCGCCGTACGGATTGTCGGCCACGGTGTGGACCGGCGACTCGCGCCGCGGCGAGCGGCTGGCGCGGCGCCTTGAGGTGGGCGCGGTGAACGTCAACGATGCCTTGGTCAACGTCTTCTGCCCGGGCCTGCCGATGGGTGGCTGGAAGCAGTCCGGCATCGGCTATCGTGCCGGCGGGCCCAGCGGGATCATCAAATACTGTCGCCAGCAAGCGATTACGGCACCGCGCCTGCCCACCCAGAAGTCCGAACTGCTGTGGTATCCGGCTACCAAACGCGGGATGGCGATAGCGCTGGCCTTTATGCGCATGTTCTCCGCGCGCGGGCGGCGACGGTTCGGGCTGCGGCCCCGCAACGGTTAGCGGCGGTCAGCGCTCGGCAGGGTCCTGGTCCCAGGTCTCGGGCAGTAGCGGCACCACCGGGCCGTCGCCGAACACGTCACCGCGCAACCGGACCAGCCCCGTCGAACGTGCGTCGGCTCGCTGCGCGGTCCCGGTGAATCCCAGCGCTGCCGCGCCGGATTCCGAGGCGGTGCTCGTCGTCTCCGGCTCATCGGGCGGACCGAAATCGGGATCCAGCACCATGGTGGCGTCGGCGTACTCTTTCATCTCCACGCGGCGGCGTCGCCGTGCCCGCACCGGTGCCCGAGCCGACGGTGCCTTGGCCGAGGCAAGCGCCGAAAGGCCGGCGGCCGGTGCGCTGGACCGATCGCGGTCGATCAGGGTGGGCCCGAATCCTTCGGCGTGGCCCCCGGAGACCAGATAGCCCAACATTTCCGCGCCGCTCACCGGCAGCGCCGGAGTGGTGGCCGCCGGAGCGGGCGGGTTGGCGGACGTCCCCGCGGACCCGGCGACGCCGGCCCCGACACCGATCGCGACCGCGATCGGATGCTCGGCCGGTCGTGCGACGACGGCGCGATGCGGCACGGGGGCCGGGGAGGGCTCTGGTGCGAGCTCCTCGACCACCGGCTCGGGTTCGGTCTGCATGGACGCGATGAAGTCGTTGATGGCGTTGATCAACAGCGGCAGCACGATCGGCAGCCGGACCGGAATCGTCACGATGAACAAGAACGTCGACCAGAAGACGATGTTCCAGAAGATGAACCAGAACCAGCGGTTCGCTTCTTCGATCGGATCGGTCGGCTCGCCATCGCCGCCGCCGTCGCCGGTATCGGACGGGCCGGTGTCGGCGGCGAGTATCGGTGGGGCCGGGTCGATACCGGGTACCGAGGCCAGGGCCGCGCCGGATACCGCGTCGTAGGTCGCCATGACGGTGGCGGCCTGCACCCACATCCGGGCGTAATCGGCCTCATTGAGGGCGATCGGGATGGTGTTGATACCGAAGAAATTCGTGGCGGTCAGGACCCCGTGGACGGTGTGGTTGAGTGCCAGTTCCGCCAGCGTGGGCATGGCGGCCAGGGCCGCACTGTAGGCGGTCGCCGCGACCTCGTGTTGAGCGGCGGCGCGGGCGCCATCGGCGCTGGCGCGGGTCAGCCAGTCCAGATAGGGCGCATGCGCCGCGACGTAGCTGTCCGCGCTCGGGCCGTCCCAGGTCGCTGACCGGGTGGCGCTGAGCACGGTGATGAGTTCGGCGGCCACGGCGGAGTATTCGACGCTCAACGCTGACCAGGCGCCCGCGGCGGCCAGCAGCGCGCCCGGACCGGGCCCGCTGCTCAACAGCGCGGAATGCACCTCCGGAGGAGATGCGATCCAACTACCGTCCACGCCAGACACCATTTTCTACGAGCGTCATTGATAAATAACATCAAAATAGCATTGCCTAAGCTAACTTCGAATTCGTCGCGATGCCGGGTGAGCGGCTGACGCCCTGGGAGCCGGCGATAGCCTGAGGTATGAGTCCCACGACCACGTACCGGGTGGCCCGCGTGTACGACGAACCCCGTGCCGAGGACGGCGAACGGATTCTGGTCGACCGGGTCTGGCCCCGGGGCTTCCGCAAAGACGATCCCCGGGTGGGGCGCTGGTACAAGGACGTGGCGCCATCTAAGGAACTGCGCACCTGGTACAACCACCAGCCGGGGCGTTTCGACGAGTTCGTCACCCGCTACGAAGACGAGCTGCGGACTCCGCAGGGCGCGGCGGCGCTCGAGGGCCTGCGCGAGCTGGCCCGCGGCCACAAGACCGTCACCCTGGTGACCGCGACCCGCGACGTGGACGGCAGTCAGGCGGCGGTGTTGGCCAAGCTGCTGGCCCGGCAGTGAGCCTGCCTCCCCGGGGCCTGAGGTTACGGGGGGTGACTAAAGTTGTCGGGTGACCTCCGACTCTTCGGCCGCCCGGATGCGGCTGCCGCGAGAGGTCGGGGTATTGCTCGGCGCGAACTTCCTGATCGCGCTCGGCTACGGGGTGGTGTCGCCGGTATTGCCGGTCTATGCCCGTCATTTCGGGGTCAGTATCTCCGCGACGACGTTTCTCATCACCGTGTTCGCGCTGGCGCGGTTGTGTTTCGCGCCGGTGAGCGGTCTGCTGGTTCAGCGGATAGGGGAGCGTCGGGTCTATGTGGCCGGCCTGTTGATCGTCTCGGTGTCCACGACCGCCTGCGCCTTCGTCCAGACCTACTGGCAGCTGATGTTCTGCCGTGTGCTCGGCGGCGTCGGATCGACGATGTTCTTCATCGCCGCGGTGGGTCTGATGATTCGGATCAGCCCCGCGGATGCTCGCGGTCGGGTCGCCGGGATGTTCGCGACCGCGTTCCTGCTGGGCACCGTGGGTGGTCCGGTATTGGGCAGCCTGACAGCGGGTTTCGGTCTGAGTGCGCCGTTCTTGTTCTACGGTTCGGTGCTGCTGGTGGCGGCCACCGGAGTGTTCGTCAGCCTGAGCAACTCGCACCTGGCCGAACCCGCTGAGTCGACGGGGCCCACGGTGTCGGTGCGGGCGGCCCTGGGCCATCGCGCGTACCGGTCGGCGCTGTTGTCGAACTTCGCCACCGGCTGGTCGGTGTTCGGCCTGCGGGTCGCGTTGGTGCCGCTGTTCGTCACCGAAGTCCTGGGCTGTGGGCCCGCCGCGGCCGGCCTGGTGTTCGCGACGATCGGGATCGGCAATGTCTGCGCGGTGCTGCCTAGCGGCCAACTCTCCGACCGGATCGGCCGGCGCGGTCCGCTCATCATCGGGCTGGCGCTGTCCGGCATCACGACCATCCTGCTCGGGGCGACGTCGTTGCTGGTGGTGTTCCTGATCGCGGCATTTCTGACCGGGGCGGCCTCGGGTATGTACGGGTCGCCGCAGCAGGCCGTCATGGCCGACCTCGTCGGCAACCAGGCCCGCGCCGGCACCGCGGTGGCGACGTATCAGATGATGGCCGACCTTGGGTCGATCGTGGGATCGCTGGCGGTCGGCCAGATCGCCGAGCGGCTGTCCTATGAGTGGGGCTTCGCGGTCAGCGGCGGTGTGCTGTTGGTGGCGGCGGCCGCCTGGTTGTGGGCGCCGGAGACGCGGACCGCCGATCCGATCGGCGGGATCGCCGTCCCGACGGCGTCGTTAGGCTCGGCTGATGGTGACACTGGACCGGCTGGTCAATGTGGTGGGCAGCTACGGGGTTCGCCTTCGGTTCTGTTCCGTCCCGCGGACGACGCCGCTGAGCAGTGTCGTGATGCACGAGGTGACCGGTGAGCGTGCTGCCGTCGGCGACGTGCTGCTGGCTGTGGGAGCGCGCTCAGTAAAAGAGGCGGTGCGCTGGGCGGTGGCCGCCAAGGCCGTCGCCGTGCTGGTGCGCGACGTCGAAGACAAGGCCGCGTTCGCCGGTGAAGGCGAGTCGCTGGCGGTGCTCGTGCTGGACGCGGCGGTGTCCTGGAGTGAGCTGGCCGCGGTGGTCTACGGGCTGGTGCTCGAAGGCCGGGAGACCGAATCGGGCCGCGGCCCAACGGATCTGTTCGCGGTGGCCGACAGCTTGGCCGACGCGGTCGGCGGAGCGATCACCATCGAGGATCAGCTCGGGCGGGTGCTGGCCTACTCGCGTGGACAGCGCCACGCCGATCCGGCGCGCTCGGCGACGATCCTCAACCGGCAGGAGGCCGGTCCGCTGCGGGATCTATTCGAAAAGCGCGGTGTCCTAGCGCATTTGGATCTCCACGATGAACCGCTGTTCGTCGAGGCCGACTCCGAGCATGGGCTGACCGGCCGGATGGTGGTGGCGGTGCGGGCCGGCCGGGAGCTGCTGGGCGCGGTGTGGGTGGCCTGCCCGGCCCCGTTGAGCGGGGATCAGCTGACCGCGCTGGCCGACGGCGCCCGCACGGTGGCGCTGCACGTGCTGCGATCACGGGCCAGTGCTGATCTGGAACGTCAAGTCGAATCCGACTGGGTGACCCGGCTTTTGGACGGTGATGACAATGCTGTCGACGCCGCTGCTCTGCTGGCCAGATTGGGGCTGCCGCAGGCGCCGTTGCGGGTGATCGCCGTGCACACCCGGATCGCCACTCAGCCGCACGCCGGTCTGCTGCTGGCCTTCGAGGCCGTCACCACCGGATTCGGCTGGTCGCGCCCCGGTCGCAGCGCATTGGCCGCCAACACCATCTACACCTTGCTGCCGGCAGAGGATGCGTCCCAGGCCCGGCAATGGGTGCGCGGGCTGAGCGCGGCCCTGCCGCCGCAGGCCACCGTGCTGGCCGGGATCAGCGCGGTCGCCACCGTCACCGAGCTGGCGGCAGCGCGCCGGGAGGCCGAGGAGTGCCTGGCCCTGCACGAAGCCGGGCCGCCCGAGAGCACGCCGCCGTCCTACGACGAGTCCTGGGATGAGATCGTGCTGCGCCGCCTGCACACCGCGGCCAGAGCCGGCCGGGTGCCGGCCCGCGGGCCGGTCGCGGAGCTGCGCCACCACGACACAGCACACAACACGCCCTATGTGAGCACGCTGCGGGCCTGGCTCGACGCCCAGGGCGATCTGGCGACGGCAGCCGAGCAGCTGGGTGTGCACGAGAACACGGTGCGCTACCGGCTCCGCAAGATGGCCGAGGTCACAGCGCTGGGCCTGGCCGATCCGCGCGCCCGGTTCGCGGCGATGATCGAGCTGGCAGCCGGTGACATGTCGGAACTCGACAAACCCTGACATCGTCGTTGTGCGATTCGGTTAAACCGGCCGTCCCGAGGTGGTCGCATCATGGAGTGATGGGTGAGGGCAACCGGATCGACGGAGCCCCACGGTCGGTGATCGTGGTGGGCGCCGGCATCGTCGGGTTGTCGACCGCCTGGTTCCTGCAGGAGCGCGGTGTCGAGGTCACGGTGGTGGACCGCGTCGGAGTGGCGGCCGGTTCCTCATGGGGCAATGCCGGCTGGATCTCGCCTGCGCTGGCGATTCCGCTCAACGAGCCCGCCAACCTGCGCTTCGGGCTGCGGTCGCTGCTGAGCCGGACCGCGCCGCTGCAGGTCCCGCTGAACGCCAGCCCGGCAATGTGGACGTTCTTGGCGCGCTTCGCCGCGAACAGCCGCCCCGCGGCCTGGCGCCGCGCGGTGCGCGCCAACGCGCCGCTGAGCGCTGAGTGCATCGAGGCCTACGACGTGCTGGTCGCCAACGGGGTGGACACCCCGGTCACCGACGCGCCGATCACCGCGATCTTCCGCACCTCCGCCGACGCCGAGCGACTGCTCGACGAGCTGCGGCGGTTCTCCGAGGCCGGTCAGCCGGTGTTCGGCACCGAACTGACCGGCGCCGCGCTGGCCGAACGGGTGCCACTGGCATCGGCGGCGGTGGCCGCCGCGGTGCAGATCGACGGCCAACGGTTCCTGGACCCCGGCCGGTTCGTGACCGCGCTGGGCCGTGCGGTGGTGGCGCGCGGTGCCGCGCTGTACACCGTGGATGTCGCCGACGTGGCGCCGGCCGGCGACGGTGTGGTGGTGACCGGCCATGACGGTACGACGCTGACCGCGGCAGCGGCGGTGATCGCCAACGGCGCCTGGCTGTCGCGGTTGGCTGCCCGCTGGATTCGGTTGCCGGTGCGGGCCGGGCGCGGCTACTCCTTCACCGTGCCGGTCGACGGACCGGTCACCGGCCCGATCTACCTGCCCGATGCTCGGGTGGCCTGCACGCCGTTGAACGCCGAGCTGCGGGTCGCCGGCACCATGGAGTTCGGTGATCCGGACGCCCCGATCGTCCCGGCCCGGGTCGAAGCGATCGTCGCGGCGGCCCGCCCGTTCCTCGACGGGGTGCGCTGGGATGAGCGCACCGACATCTGGGTGGGTCCCCGCCCGGTCAGCCCCGACGGGCGCCCCCTGGTGGGGGAGGTATGCCCACGCACCGTCTACGTCGCCTGCGGGCACGGCATGTGGGGCATGACGCACGGTCCTGTGACGGGCCGGCTGCTGGCCGAGCAGATCACCACCGGCAAGCAGTCGGCCGTGTTGCGCGACCTCGATCCCTTGCGCTGAGCCCACTGAGTCGGTGGGTGCTGAACCAAATGCTGTTGTAAAGGAGAACTGTCGATGACTGATCCGCAAGGTGTCTGGATGACGCCGCAGACCAAGGAGCGGCTGCTGGCCGAGCTGGCTGAACTGTCTGCACCGCAAGCCGGTTCGGGCGGTACCGATGTCAACGAGCAACAGGCGCGCCAAGCTCGGATCCATCAGATCCACGAGCTGCTGTCGGTCGCGGTGGTCGGTGAGGATCCGCCCGATGACGGTGTGGCTGAGCCCGGCATGGTGCTCACGGTCCGCTACGGCGACGGGGACACCGAGACCTTTCTGCTCGGGGTGCGCGACGACGACCAGAGCGGGATGGAGGTCTACTCGCCGCAGTCACCGCTGGGCATGGCGATCACCGGTGCCCGACCCGGCGAGCAGCGCAGCTACCAGGTGCCCAGCGGTGCCAACGTGACGGTCACGTTGCTCGACGCGGTGCCCTTCGGGCTGCATCAGTCCCAGCATCCGGCCTGAACCACACCTGACCGACCAGGTGTTTTGAACCTGGAGATGGCCGTGGTGTAGCTTCGATGAGCACGACAACGCGGGGCTATGGCGCAGCTGGTAGCGCACCACACTGGCAGTGTGGGGGTCAGGGGTTCGAGTCCCCTTAGCTCCACTCATTTTGACGACCACTCCATTCACTCTGCGCTGACGGCGCAAAAGTGCGAGTAGACCGCACCGTGAGCGCAGAGTCAACGTGGCCGATCCGCATCGGTACGGTAACGAATCAAATTGCGGTCCGAGCTACTTACACCGCTGTGATACGGTTCCATTTGCAGTCATCAGATTGCGTGTCCGGGGGGCTGGATACTAACAATCGGAGTTTGCGTTGAAGAGCCTCGGGAGACCCGGTATCGCTGCATTTGCCGGTATTGGCTTGTGTGCAAGTGCATTGATTTTGAATGCGAGTGCGGCGGCTGCGCCATTTTCGATGGTGCCGTTGCCGGTGGGCGGCCCGGTGTGTAACGGGGGACTGACCACGTTCGTGGGTCCGGCGGGTGCCGGTGCACCGGCCGGAGCGCCGGTTGCCGGAGCGGCTCCGATCGTGGGAGCAGCTCCGATTCCGGGAGCGGCGCCGGTCCCCGGCGTGGCCGATGCGACCTTGGTGGCCGGCACCGGGGTGCCCTGCGGGCCAGCGGCGGCCGACCTGACCACTCTTGCTGCTCCAGCGGTGCCGATGGGGCTTCCCGGTCCGGTGCCCCCGATTCCGATTGCCCCGATACCGGTGGTGCCCGGAATGCCGCCACCCGTGCCGTTGGTGGCGCCGGGGCCAGCCGGCGCCGCCGCCGCGAGCCCTATCGCCGGCGTGGCGGCAGACGTCGCCGGTGCCCCCATCGGGCTGGCCGGCGGCACCAAATAGCATTTCGACGACAAAAGGGCCCGCCACCATCCTCGGTCGCGGGCCCTTTGTCGCGCGCAAAATAACGAATATGGCCGCACATAATTGTTTGTAGAACTGTTATATCGATGCGACGTATTTGTTACGGAACCACGCCTTATAAAACCGCATAAACGGCGTTGGTCAACTCTTCACCAGGCGTCGCGGGGTACCCGCACAGTAGCCGACGATATCGTCGACGATATCCGCATAGAATTTGTTCATGCAGTTCTCGGTCACATAGCCCAGGTGCGGAGTCAGCACGGTGTTTTTCAGCGCGGTCAACGGGTGTCCGGCCGGCAGTGGCTCCTGGGAGTAGACATCGAGCCCGGCGCCGCGGATCCGGTTTGCGCGCAGTGCGTCGATCAGCGCGGCCTCATCGATCAGGCCGCCCCGTGAGGTGTTGACCAGCACAGCGCTGGGTTTCATCGCGGCGAGCTCGTCGCGGCCCACCAGCCCGCGGGTTGCCTCGGAGAGCACCATGTGGATCGACACCACGTCGGCGGTCTCGAACAGGGCACGCCGGTCCAACAGCTCCGCCTGCGCTTCGGCGGCCCGCTCGGTGGTCAGGTGCGGGCTCCATGCCACCACCCGCATGCCGTAGGCACGGCCCACCGCGGCGACCAGCCGGCCGATCCGGCCCAGTCCCACCAGCCCCAGCGTCGCCCCGGCGAGATCGGCGCCCACGGTCTGCTGCCACCGCCCGGCGCGCAGCGCCGCGTCCTCGACGATCAGGTGACGTTGCAGGGCATGGATCAATGCCCAGGTGAGTTCGACCGTCGGCGTGATGGTGCCGCCGGTGCCACAGACCGTGATCCCGAGTCGGTGGGCGGCCGGCACGTCGATGGCGGCGTTGAACGGCCCGGTGGTGACCAGCAATCTCAACGACGGCAGCCGAGCCAGCAGGTCGGCGCCGATCGGCGTGCGTTCCCGCATCGCCACCAGCACCTCGCGATCGGCCAGCCGGGCGATGAGTTCATCGCCGGGTTCCAGGTGTTCGCGGATGGCCAGCAGGTCGACGGGACGCGGAATGGCCGACCAGTCCACCGTTTCGGCGATGCCCTGATAGTCGTCGAGCACCGCGATGCGCAGCGGCGATGAGGAGGCTCCCATCTTCAGAACGCGTCCGGGTCGCGTTGGACCGCTTCGGGGACGGGATGCTGATACAGCCGAGAGGCGTTCTCCCAGGTGAACTTCCGGATCACCTCCGGCGGCAGGTCGCCGATCTCCTCGTGGATGACCCGCTGGGTGTTCGGCCAGGTCGAGTCGCAGTGCGGGTAGTCGGCCTCAAGCATGATGTGGTCGGTGCCGATGCGCTCATGCTGGCAGAACGACGACTGGTCTTCGACGGCGCAGAACCAGAAGTTGCGTTGCAGGACCTCGGCGGGGGAGAGCGTTTCACCCAGGGCCTTCCAGGTGCCGTACATCTCGTGATAGCTCAGCATGTGATCGAGGCGGTCCAGTAGGCCTGCGACCCAGCCGATCCCGCCTTCGGACAGGCAGATCTTCAGCTCCGGAAAGCGGCTGGGCAACCCGGAGTACAACCAGTCGACCGCGGCGGAGATGGCGTAGGCGAAGAACAGCACGCCGGCAACATCCGGGGGTGCGTCGTCGGTAGTGGAGGGTGAAGTGCCCGACGACCCGATATGCAGGTTGACCACGGTGCCCGTCTCGGCGCAGGCGGCGATCATCGGATCCCAATACCCGGAGTGAATGGTCGGCAACCCCAACATCGCGGGGTTCTCGCTGAATGTGACTGCGCGGAAACCCCGTTCGGCGTTCTCGTAGATCATGGACGCCGCCAGTTGCGGATCCAGCAGCCAGGGCAACTGACAGCCGATGATGCGGTCCGGGTAGGAGCCGGCCCACACCTCGTGGTGCCAGTCGTTCCACGCCCGCACCGAGGCCAGGGCCAGCTCCCGGTCGCTGGTCGTCAGCTGCAGGCGCTGACCGGCGAAACCGGGCAGGAAGGACGGGAAGTTGAGGGAGGCGTAGACGCCGTTGAGATCCATGTCTTTGATGCGCGCGTGGATATCCCAGGCGCCGCGCCGCATCTCGTCGAATCGGGCCGGCTCGAAGCCGTACTCGGATACCGGCCGGCCGACCACGGCGTTGAAACCGACGTTCGGCAGTGCTTGGCCGTCGTAGATCCAGGTCTGGCCGCCGGTCTCGGTCTCGACCACCTTCGGCGCCCGGTCGGCCAGTGTGCGTGGTACCCGGCCCTCGAAGGTGTCCGGGGGTTCGACGATGTGATCGTCCACCGAGATCACCGTGTAGCGACGTTGTGCCCGCGGCGGTTCGGGCAGGAACGTCACGGTGCGCTCCGCGCCGGACTTGGCGGTGGTGAAGCTCAGGTCGGAGCTGAGTTCATCGATCGATTTCATGGGCGCTACTCCAGCACACCGCGGTCGGCCTTGATGGTCATGCGTGCCGCGCCGGCCCAGTACACATCGGCGGCGCGCTCGATCAAGGATGCCTGCATGCCGGCCATGTCGGACCGGTTCATCGGCGGGGGCGTCCGGCCGGTCAGCATGACGTGGTAGGCCAGCTTGCACACCCGCTCGATGGTCGCGGACCGATAGACCGCCTCGGCCAGCGTGCGCCCGGTGGCGATCACCCCGTGCGACGCCAGGATGGCCAGGTTCGCGCCACCGATGCGCTCGGCCAGCTCCCGGGCCCTCGATGCGGTGTCCACCTCGCCGTCGTAGGTGTCGACGAAGCACAGGTCGTCGAGGAACAGCGACCCGGTCTGGTGGACCAGTTCGGGCAGCGTCTGCAGCGACGCCAACAGGCTCACGTAGTAGGGATGGTTGTGGATCACCACGCGCGCGTCGGGGCGGGCACGGTGCAGTTCGGTGTGGATATGAATGGCCGGGGTGACGTCCCAGCGGCCCCGCACCACCCGGGCGTCCTCGTCCACGGTGCAGATGTCGGAGGCGGTCAGCTCGGCCCACCACAATCCCCACGGATTGACCAGCATCTCGGTCTGGCCCTCGGGCTGCCAGGTGATGTGGCCGGCCATGTTCTCGGCGAAGCCGATGTCGGCGAGGTGCCGGAACGCCACCGCCAGGGCCTGGGCGTTGCTCAGCTCCACCCCGATCGGCGGGACCACCGAGGGCGACCAGACCGCTGAACCGCCGAGGCGGGGGCTCTGCACGTCGACCGAGTCCGGCATGAACAAATCATATGGAAATAAGGCGGGCCGTCAATGCGAGCCGGCGGGCGCTGCGCGGTCGTCCTCGTAGGACGTGGGGAGCCCGCGCGGGCGGATCATGGCGGGATCGACGATCGCCGATCGGCCGGGGTAGTGCTGAACGTGCAGCAGGTGTGCGGCCGCGAGTTCACGGGCCCGCTGGGCGTCGCCGACGTCGATCGCGTCGATCACCTGTCGGTGGTCCTCCAGGACCGCGCGCCGTTCGGACACCGGCACCGTCGAGTGGTCGGTGACCTGACTCGACCAGCTTTGCTCGTGAGCCGACCACAGGGTTTCCAGAGCGCCCGCCATTACGCGCATGGTGGCGTTGCCGCAGTGCGTGACGAGCGCTTCGTGATAGCGCCGGCTGGCCGAGGTGGCCTGCTGCAAGTCGGCGACCGCGATCACCGATTCCTCGTGCAGGCGACGCAGAATGGGCACCACCGTGCTCTTCCGGTCCGGCCGCTGAGCGCACAGCGCCGCGCAGGCCGGTTCGACCTGCAACAGTGCGGTGCCGACGTCCGCGAGGCTCACCTGCTGGGAGCCCAGGACCAGGCCCATCGTGTACGCGACGTTTGCTGGAGTGGGGCGGTGGACCACCGCGCCGCCGTGTTTGCCGCGGCGCACGGTGATCAGCCCCTCGGCCTCCAGGATCCGCATGGCTTCGCGCAGCGACGGCTTGCTGATGGCGAATTCGACCAGCAGTTGGTCCTCTTTGGGAAGCACATGATCGTCGGTGAGCTGGCCGGCGAGGATGCGCCGGCGGAGCTCATCGGCGACCTGTTCGGCGAGCCGCCGAAAGCGGACGGTGGGTGCTGCCACGGGTTGAGTGTGCCAGACCGCCCGGTTCGACGAATCATTGAATTCCAAATGATTTGTGTCATACGATCGCCGTGCGAGAAGGGGACCATGGGCGTGCAGCACTGGACTGTCGGCGAAGCTCACATCTACGCGGTCCTGCAGGCGGTCATTCCGATCCCGCCGTCGCGGCTGTTCGCAGCAGCACCCGAGCGTTTTCCGGACAGTTCGCTGCCCGACTATTCCGATGAGTCGGGCAACATCCTGATGGCGATCCAGTCCTACCTGATCGAGTCCCCGGCCGCCCGCGTGCTCGTCGACACCTGCTTCGCCGAAAGCTTCCTGCGGACCCGGGGGATACCGGATCGCTTCGAGGAGTCACTGGCCGCCACGGGATTTCGCCCGGACGACATCACGGCGGTGGTGTGCACTCATCTGCACCGCGACCACGCCGGCCGCAACACCGTCGAGCGCGACGGGCAATGGGTGCCGATGTTCGCCAATGCCGAATACCTGGTTACCGTGGCCGAGCACGAACACTGGTGCGGGATCACCGGTGAGGACCGGGCGCCCTCGGAATGCGTCGCACCGTTGGAACACCATGGCAGGCTCCGGCTGATCGCCCCCGATCATCAAGTGAGCGAGCAGGTCCGGCTCGTCCCCACCGCGGGTCACACCCCCGGCCATGTGTCGGTGCGCATCGAGTCCGCCGGCGCGGTCGCGTACATCACCGGCGACGTCGTACACCATCCGGTCCAGATCGGCGACCCGCAGATCAGCGCCCTGCCCGACGCGGACGCGGGCGCGGCTCACGCCAGCCGGCTGCAGCTGCTGCGCCGTGTCGCCGACGAGCGGGCACTGCTGCTCGGATCACATTTCGCCGCCCCCTCGGGCGGCTACGTCATCAGCGCCGAAGACGGTATGGCATGGCAACCACTGGTAGAGCGAGAGGGAGCACGATGACCGAGACACAACGCCTGCTGCCGGAGGGCTTCGATTTCACCGACCCCGCGCTCATCGCCGAGCGGATTCCGCATGAGGAGTTCGCTCTGCTGCGCAAGACTCAACCGATCTGGTGGAACGCCCAGCCCTACGGCGTCTCCGGCTACCCCGACGAGGGCTACTGGGTCGTCACGAAACACGCTGATGTACGCGAGGTGTCGCTGCACGACGAGGTGTTCTCCTCGCATGAGAACACTTCGCTGATCCGGACGAACACCACCGACAACGCCGATGTCCACGAGGCCAGCCGCGACAACGTGATGCTGTTCCTCGACGGACCGAAGCACACCAAGTTGCGCCGGATCGTCTCCCGTGGATTCACGCCCCGCGTCGTCGCGGGCATGCGGGATTCACTCGACCGCCGAGCGCGCGAGATCGTCGCAGCCGCTGCCGAGCACCAATCCGGCGACTTCGTCACCGAGGTGGCAACGCAATTGCCGTTGGCAACCATCTGCGAGCTGATCGGGGTGCCGGCCGAAGAGAGCCAGCAGGTCTTCGACTGGAGCAATCGGCTGGTGGGCGGCGGCACGGGTGAACCGGAGGCCGTCGCAGACGGCATGCAGGCTTCCGCGGAACTTCTGGGCTACGCCTACCAGCTGGCCGAGGACCGGAAGCGCAGGCCGCGGGACGACATTGCGACCGCCCTGGTCACCGCGACCATCGACGGAGAAGCGCTCACCCCACTGGAATTCGGCTACTACGTGATGATGCTGATGGTCGCCGGCAACGAGACCACCCGCAACGCCACCTCGCAGGGGATGCTGGCGTTCTTCGACCACCCCGACCAATGGCGGCTCTACGTCGAGCAGCGCCCGCCGACCATGGCCGACGAGGTGGTCCGCTGGGCCACACCGATCATCTCGTTTCAGCGCACGGCGCTGCGCGATGTCGAGCTCGGTGGGGTGCAGATCAGCAAGGGTCAACGGGTCGGAATGTTCTACGGCTCAGCCAATTACGACGAAGAGGTTTTCGACGACCCGTTCACGTTCAACATCCTGCGAAGCCCCAACCATCATCTGGGTTTCGGGGCTCCGGGCGCGCACTACTGCATCGGCGCGAATCTCGCTCGCATGCAGATCAACCTGATCTTCGGCGCACTGGCGGACATCATTCCCGACATTCACCAGCTGGACCGTCCGTCACGCTCGGTGCTGCCCTGGATCAACGGGATCGACGCCATGCCGGTGGAATTCGGGACTGCGGCCTCGGCCTGACGCGCGGCGTCACTCCTTGATGATCACCGGGTCGCCGATATTGACCCGGTCGAAGTACCACTCCGCGTCGGTGGGGCTCAGACCGACGCAGCCGTGGCTGACGTTCTCCAGGCCCAGTGAGTGCAGCGCCCAGGGGGCGGCGTGGATGTAGAGCCCACGCCGGGTGATGCGCACGGCCTGCTCCACCTCGAAGCGGTAGCCCTCGGGGTCGTCGATGGGGATACCGACGCTGCTGGAGTCCATCAGCACTTTTCGGTCCTTGGCCAGCACGGTGTAGTTGCCCGTCGGTGTCTCGTATTCGGACTTGCCCATGGTGGCGGGCATGACCCCGTCTTCGCCCCAGTGCGGGCGGTGGTGCGGTGCCGGCAGCGGGCCCGCCTCCTCATCGTCGACGGTCACGGTGAAGGTGTGCGCGGAGATACTGGCGACACCCACCACCTTTGCGCCGGTGCTGAAGTCGGCGGAGAGCTTGCCCACCGACAGTGCCACGGTGCTGTGCGCGGGCCAATAGTGGTCGGGAACCCAGTGCACCTCGGTGTCCTCGACCCACTCATAGGTTCCGGTCATGGGCGGATTGGTGCGCACCGCGATGGTGCGCTCGGCGGCCCGGCGGTCGAGCACCGGCGCGGAGAACGTGACCACCACCGGATGCGCCACGCCGACCACGGTGCCCGACGCCGGCTGGATCGATGCGATACCGGCACCGGGTGGCTGGCTGGCCGCGGCCGAGGCCGATCCGGGCGGCGTTACCAGCGTTGTGACTGCGACCCCGACCACCACCATTGCAGAGCGCACCGATTTCCACATCTCCGGCGTACCTTCCCGAACTTAAAACTTGGGTTATCGCCGTTGATGGTAGGGAGATTCGGGCGGCGAAGCCCTTCGCACATGCCCACAACTCGGTCAAGGCTTCATTAAGGTTTGGCCACGGCCCTGCGTGAACGGCCTCAGCAGCAGCGCGCGCCGGGGTCCGTGGCGTGACGCCGACGCCAGTAGTCCCGTTCGGAGAGCACCGGTTCACCGGGGTGGGCGCGGTGGTGGTATTCCAGGTAGCGGCGGTAGTGGTTGTCGCCCATCAGGGTTGCCCAGTACCAGCCGATATGGCGGGCGGCCCGGGCTAGCCGGTCGAGTGGGCGTCCCATTGCGCCTGCACCTTTCGCTCGGCGGGCGTCGGGATCAATCCGGCCGGCGCAAACCGCCGCGACAGCACCGGCGGCGGTTCGGTGATCGGATCCGTTCGGCGAATCGCACGCAGTGACACCACGATTCCGGTCACGAACACCACGGCGACCACGGAGGCGAACACGATCGACAGGCTGCCCTGGATGAAGGTGTTGCGGACGACGTCGTGCAACTGCCGCGGATCGGCCGCCGACCCGAATGACGTTTCACCGGCCCGCTCAGCGGCCCGATAGGCGAAGTGCTGGGTCCAGTAGCCCACCCGCGGATCACCGGAGAAGATCTTCTGCCACGACGCCGTCATGGTGACCGTCAGGTCCCAGAGCAGCGGAATGCCGGGAATCAGTGCCCATTTCAGGCCGGCGTGCCTGATCACGATCACCGTCACCACGGTCAGTGCGATCGCGGCGAGCAACTGATTGGCGATGCCGAACAGCGGGAACAGGGTGTTGATCCCGCCGAGCGGATCGGTCACGCCCATCAACAGGATCGAACCCCAGCCGGCGACCACGGCCAGGCTGCAGGCCCAAGCCCCGACGCGCCAACTCGGGTTGGCCAGCCGGCGCAGCGGCCCGCCGAGGTTGCTCAGTGCGTCGGCGAGCATGAACCGGGCCACCCGGGTCCCCGCGTCGAGGGTGGTCAGGATGAACAGCGCCTCGAACATGATCGCGAAGTGGTACCAGAACGCTTTGAGGGCCGGGCCGCCGAACACCCGGCCCAGCACGTCGGCCATCCCCACCGCCAGGGTCGGCGCGCCACCGGTGCGCGACACGATCGACTGCTCGCCGACAGCGGCGGCGGCCTCGCTGATCTGCTCGCCGGTCACCGGTGACCCGCCCAGGCCGAGTCCGTTGACGTAGGCGGCGGCGCTCTCGGCGGTGCCGCCGGTGGCGGCGACCGGGGCATTGAGGGCGAAGTACAGGTGCTGGTCCAGGATCGCGGCCGTGATCAGCGCCATCACCGCCACGAAAGACTCGGTGAGCATGCCGCCGTAGCCGATCAGCCGCATCTGGCTCTCTTTCTCCAGCAGTTTCGGGGTGGTGCCCGAGGCGATCAGCGAATGAAATCCCGACAGCGCGCCGCACGCGATCGTGATGAACAGGAACGGGAACAGCGACCCGGCGAACACCGGCCCGTCACCGGTGTGCGCGAACTCCGAGACGGCGGGAGCGGCCATCACCGGCCGGGCGAGCAGGATGCTGACGGCCAGCAGCGCGATGGTGCCGACCTTCATGAACGTCGACAGATAGTCGCGCGGCGCCAGCAGCAGCCACACCGGCAGCACCGAGGCCGCGAAGCCGTAGCCGATGATGCACCAGCACAACGTCACCGGGGACAGCGTGAACCAAGCGGCGCCCCAGGATGTTTCGGCGACCCACTTGCCGCCTGCGACAGCGCCCAGCAGTGCGATGACCCCGATCAGCGACACCTCCGACACCCGGCCCGGCCGCAGGAATCGCAGATAGCACCCCATGAACAGTGCGATCGGAATGGTCATCGCGATGGAGAACACCCCCCAGGGGCTGACCGCCAGCGCCCGCACCACGATCAGCGCCAGCACCGCGATCAGGATCACCATGATCACCAGCACCCCGATGATCGCGGCCGCACCGCCGATCACGCCGAGTTCCTCGCGGGCCATCTGTCCCAATGAACGGCCGCGCCGCCGCACCGAGCACCACAGCACCAGGTAGTCCTGCACGCAGCCGGCCACCACCGCGCCGATCACGATCCAGATGGCGCCCGGCAGATAGCCCATCTGCGTGGCCAGTACCGGGCCGACCAGCGGGCCGGCGCCGGCGATCGCCGCGAAATGGTGGCCGAAGAGCACCCGCCGGTCGGTCGGCAGGTAGTCGGTGCCGTCCTCGAGAATCTCCGCGGGAGTGGCGTGCTCGTCGCGGGGGCGCACGATCTTGCGCTCGATAAACCTTGCGTAGAAACGAATTCCGATGATGTAGGTGCAGAGCGCGGCGATCACGAACCACACGGCGTTCACCGACTCGCCGCGGGCGAACGCGATCACCGCCCACGCCACGGCGCCCACCACGGCGAGTGCACCGAACATCAATTTCTGGCGCGCGGAGATCGGGGAGCGGTCGATGACGGCGACCGGGGGCAGGCCGGGGTCGGTGTGGAGGTAGGTCACCGGGCCGTCGTGTCGCTCGAGCACTTCCGGCGCCGTCGGTGCGGCCACGGTTCCCTCCTTGGGCCCTGTCTGATGCCCGAGGGGCAGTGGTTTCCGAGCGGAACGATAACTTGTCTAGATTCTCAACTACTAGATTCTCGCGTAACGGTCTGAAGGGGTGTGTGGATGGACATCAACGGCAAGAAGGTCATCATCGTCGGCGGCGCCTCCGGGATGGGGCGAGCCACCGCGGAGCTGCTGGCCGCCGGGGGAGCCGACGTTGCGGTGCTCGACCGGGAGGGTTCGGAGGGCGGGGAGGTGGCCGCGGGCCTGAAGGGGGGAGCCGGCGCCTTCTACCCGGTGGATGTCACCGACTTCGCCGGCACTGAGAAGACCCTGGCCGCAGCGGTCGAGGGCCTCGGCGGCCTGCACGTCATCGTCACCACCGCGGGCGGTGGCATCGCCAAGCGCACCCTGTCCAAGTCCGGCCCGCACGACCTGGAGTCGTTCCGCGCGGTGATCGACCTGAACCTGGTCGCCACGTTCAACATCAACCGGCTGGCCGCGGCACACATGAGCACCAACGAGCCCGAAGACGATGAGCGCGGGGTCATCATCAACACGGCCTCGATCGCGGCCTTCGAAGGCCAGATCGGCCAGGTGGCCTACACCGCCGCCAAGGCGGGCATCGCCGGCATGGCCCTGACCATGGCTCGTGACCTCGGCTCGGTGGGCATCCGGGCGCTGGCGATCGCTCCGAGCCTGTTCGCCACCGGACTGACCAAGGGCATCCCGGAGGAGTTCGCCAGCGCGCTGACCAAGGACGCGGCGTTCCCCAAGCGTCTGGGCCGGCCCGAGGAGTTCGCCAAGCTGGTCGCCGCCGTCGTCGACAACCCGATGCTCAACGGGCAGTGCCTGCGACTCGACGCCGGGCAACGATTCGCTCCCAAGTAGCTTCCCGAGTAGACGAATCCAGGAGGCTTCCCATGGGCATCGCAGTAACCGACGACCACCGCGAACTGGCCGAGGTGGCCCGCGGATTCCTGACCGCACAGAAAGCCCGCTCGGCGGCCCGTGCGCTGCTGGACGCCGAAGACGAGAGTCGGCCACCGTTCTGGGGAGAACTCGCGGCCCTGGGCTGGCTGGGCCTGCATATCGACGAGCAGTACGGCGGCTCGGGCTTCGGGCTGCCGGAGCTGGTGGTGGTGATCGAGGAGCTGGGCCGGGCGGTGGCGCCGGGACCGTTCGTTCCGACGGTCATCGCCTCGGCGGTGATCGCCGCCGCCGGCACCCCCGAACAGCAGGCCCGCCTGCTGCCCGGACTGATCGACGGTTCGGTGACCGCGGGAGTGGGTCTGGCCGGTGACGTCGCCCTCGACGGGGGTGTGGCCTCTGGTGACGCCGGGATCGTGTTGGGCGCCGGGCTGGCCGACGTGCTGCTGGTGGCGGCCGGCGAGGACGTGCTGGTGCTGGAGCGTGACCGGGCCGGAGTGAACGTCGACGTGCCCGGCAACCTCGACCCGACCCGGCGCTCCGGGCGGGTGACGCTGACCGGTGTCGGGATCAGCGCCGACGACGTCCTGGCCGGTGGGCGCGAGTCGGCGCTGGCGCGGGCCCGGGTGCTGCTGGCGGCCGAGGCGGTGGGCGGCGCGGCCGACTGCACGGACTCGGCGGTCGAGTACGCCAAGGTGCGCGAACAGTTCGGCCGGACCATCGCCACCTTCCAGGCCATCAAGCATCACTGCGCGAACATGCTGGTCGGCGCCGAGTCGGCCACCGCCGCGGTGTGGGATGCCGCCCGTGCCGACGGCGAGGACGAGTTCGCGTTCCGGCTGGCCGCCGCAGTGGCCGCCACCCTGGCGTTTCCGGCCTACGTGCGCAACGCCGAGCTGAACATCCAGGTGCACGGCGGTATCGGCTACACCTGGGAGCACGACGCCCACCTGCAGCTGCGTCGCGCACTGACGGTGCAGGCCCTGTTCGGCGGTGACGCACCGGCCCTGGCCGTCTTCGAGAGCGCCGCCGCCGGCATCACCCGGGCCAACAGCCTCGACCTGCCGCCCGAGGCCGAGGAACTGCGCACCCGGATCCACGCCGACGCGGCGGAGATCGCCGCGTTGGGCGCCGACGAACAGTTGGATCGGCTGATCGCGACCGGTTACGTGATGCCGCATTGGCCCAAGCCGTGGGGCCGGGCCGCCGACGCGGTCGAGCAGCTGGTGATCGAGCAGGAGTTCAGCGCCGCCGGTGTCCAGCGGCCCGACTACTCGATCACCGGCTGGGTGATCCTGACGCTGATCCAGCAGGGCACCGACTGGCAGATCGAGCGATTCGTGGAGAAGGCGCTGCGCCAGGAGGAGATCTGGTGCCAGCTGTTCTCCGAGCCGGACGCCGGCTCGGATGCCGCCGCGGTCAAGACCAAGGCCACCCGGGTCGAGGGCGGCTGGAAGATCAACGGCCAGAAGGTGTGGACGTCCGGCGCGCACCTGTGCCGGCGCGGCCTGGCGACCGTGCGCACCGACTTCGACGTCCCCAAGCACGCCGGCATCACCATGGTGATCATCGACATGGAGGCGCCCGGGGTCGAGGTGCGGCCGCTGCGTCAGATCACCGGCGGTTCGGAGTTCAACGAGGTGTTCTTCAACGACGTCTTCGTGCCCGACGAGGACGTCGTCGGCGAGGTGAACGAGGGCTGGAAGGTGGCCCGGGCCACCTTGGGCAATGAGCGGGTCAGCATCGGCGGGGGCGGCTCCTACACCGCCGGCATCGACCAGCGGCTGATCGCGCTGGCCCAGCAGCACCGGCAGTCGATGGCCGACGCGGCCACCCGGGTCGGGCGGTTCGTCGCCGACGAGCACGCATTGCGGCTGCTGAACCTGCGCCGGGTGGCGCGCAGCATCGCCGGTGCCGGCCCCGGCCCGGAGGGCAACGTCACCAAGCTCAAGCTCGCCGAGCACATGGGCGACGGTGCGGCTATCGGAGCGGCGTTGCTGGGACCCGACGTCGCCCTCGACGACGGGCCGGGCGCGATGGCCGGCCGGATGGTGATGGGGGCGCGCGGGATCGCGATCGCCGGCGGCACCTCGGAGGTGACCCGCAATCAGATCGCCGAGCGGATCCTTGGGATGCCCCGCGACCCGCTGATCAAGTAGCGTTCTTCTCGGCGCGAGGGTGCGTGTTTGCACGGCGACACGCCGGCTGCAACGGCATTCTGCGCACGCTCGCTCGTGGGTGAGGAGGATGCGAAATGGCAACCGTCGCTGACCATGTCATCGCGACCCTCAAGCGCAGCGGCGTACAGCGGGCCTACGGGATACCCGGCGACAGCCTCAACGGCTTCACCGACGCGATCCGCCGAGCCGACGACTTCAGCTGGGAACAGGTGCGCCATGAGGAGACCGCCGCCTTCGCGGCCGCCGCTGAGGCGGCGCTGACCGGCGCGTTGGCGGTGTGCGCGGGCAGTTGCGGACCCGGCAACCTGCACCTGATCAACGGGCTGTTCGACGCACAGCGCACCCGGGTGCCGGTGCTGGCGATCGCCGCCCACATCCCGCTGGCCGAGGTCGGCTCCGACTACTTCCAGGAAACCCATCCGCAGAACCTGTTTCGCGAGTGCAGTGTCTACTGCGAGTTGGTCAGCACTCCCGAGCAGGCGCCGCGCATCCTGGCGATGGCCATGCGCGCGGCGGTGGAGGAGAACGGCGTCGCCGTCGTCGTCGTGCCGGGCGAGGTCTTCGGTCACCGCCTCGACGAGACCGGCTGGGGAGCGCGTCCGCTGCTACCCACCGGATCGGTGTGCCACCCCGACGAGCAGGGGCTGAGGGCAGCCGCGGCCATGCTCAACTCTGCCGCCAACGTCACCATCCTGGCCGGCGCGGGGGTGGCCGGCGCCCACGATCTGGTTGTCGAGCTGGCGCACACGCTGCAGGCCCCGATCGTTCACGCATTGCGCGGCAAGGAGTACATCGAGTACGACAATCCCTATGACGTCGGCATGACAGGGCTGCTCGGGTTCGCCTCCGGGTACAAGGCGATCGCGGAAGCCGACGTGCTGCTGATGCTCGGCACCGACTTTCCTTACCAGCAGTTCTATCCCGACCGCGCGCAGATCATCCAAATCGACATCCGCGGCCGAAACCTGGGCCGGCGCACCCCGATCGATCTCGGGTTGCTCGGCACGGTCGCCGACACCGTCGCAGCGCTGCGCCCGTTGTTGACGAGCAAGACCGACCGCACCCACCTGGAAAGGTCGCTGAAGCACTACCGCAAGACCCGTAAGCGGCTGGACTCACTGGCCTCCAACGATCGGGACCGCACCCCGATACGTCCCGAATACGTTGCCGCGGTGGCCGATCGGTTGGCCGCAGATGATGCGGTCTTCACCGTCGACGTCGGCTCCCCGGTGGTTTGGGCGGCGCGCTACGTGAGCATGAACGGGCGACGACGGCTGATCGGGTCGTTCAACCACGGCACCATGGCGTGCGCGCTGCCGCATGCGATCGGTGCACAGACCGCCGACCGTGAGCGGCAAGTCGTCGCGCTGGCCGGCGACGGCGGGCTGGCGATGCTGTTCGGAGAGTTGCTCACCCTGAACCAGAACCGCCTGCCGGTCAAGGTGATCGTGTTCAACAATTCGTCGCTCAACTTCGTCGAACTGGAGATGAAGGCCGCCGGCATCGTCAACTTCGGCACCGAGTTGGACAACCCGGACTTCGGCGCCGTCGCCACCGCGCTGGGCATGTTCGGGCGCCGGGTCGAGCAGCCCGCCGAGCTGGAGGACGCCCTGCGGGACGCGTTCGCCTACGACGGACCGGCCGTGGTCGACGTCGTCACCGCCCGCCAGGAACTGTCGATCCCGCCGGCGATCACCGCCGAACAGGCCAAAGGGTTCTCGCTCTATGCGATCCGGACCATCCTGGCCGGTCGCGCCGATGAACTGCTTGACCTGGTGAGCACCAACGTGGCCCGCCGCATCTTGAATTGATATCGATCTCGGCGCTGGTTCATAAATGCCTTGCGCCTCCAGCGGACGCGCCACTAGCCTTGGTGACATCATGCAACTTCTTCTCGTAGTAGCCAGTACCCGCAGCGGGGTCTGATCCAGACCGACCCCCCGCTGTGGGTCGGAAGCTACTACCCGTCGGTCGCTCTCTTCGAGCAGAAAAGACCGCATCATGACCAGCACATCTTTCGCAGACCGCTTCACCACCCGACTCCCACGTGAACTGCGCGACCAAGGCGCGCAGCTGACCTGGGAGGGGTTCGTGGCCGCCTACGGGCACGCCACGGGGCCGCTGCGAGTCGGCAGGTGGCGCTGCCTGGACTCCGAACGGCCGGGCAGCCGGCTGGGCCTGCAGAGCAGGACCTACCAGGCCACGATCGCCGTCGGCGACCGATCCGGTACCTGTACCGCGGCGGCGTACGGGCCGCTGGCCGCGCTCACCGAGATGCTGTACGAACGTGGAATCACGTTGGAAATACTCGGGTTTCACCAGCTCGGCTGCGGAGATGAGACGGCGACGTTCATCCACGGCTCCAACGGCCGCGAGACGGCCTGGGCGGTCGGTTTCGCACCGGATGCCGGGGGCTCCGTGGTGGAAGCGGTTGTCACCTGCGTTAACCGACTGCTGACCGCTACCGCGGCCGGCGAGTGAACTAGAGCCGCCGCAGAACGATCGGCATTCCGTCCATCGGAAGCGGCATGCCGCCGTAGTCCCACCGCGGCTGATAGTTGGGGTGGGCCAGTTCCAACCGGTACTGGCGCAGCAGCCGATGCAGGACCGTCTTGATCTCGAGGCGGCCGAACACCATTCCGATGCACTTGTGCGCCCCGCCGCCGAACGGCGCGAAAGCGTAGCGGTGCTTCTTGTGCTCGGCACGCGGTTCGAGGAACCGCTCCGGGTCGAACTGACGCGGGTTGGTATAGAGCTCGGGCAGCCAGTGGTTCATCCCCGGCCAGGTGACCACGTTGGTGCCGGCCGGCACGTAGTGGCCCAGCAGGTCGGTGTCGCGCACCGTCTGGCGCATGTTGAACGGCAGCGGGGTGACGAGCCGCAGGGACTCGTCCATCACCAGGTCCAGGGTCTCCAGCTTCTCCAGCGACTCGATGTCCAGCGGTGCGTCGCCGAGGCGCGCCGACTCGTCGCGGGCCCGTTCCTGCCATTCCGGGTTGGCCGCCAGGTGGTAGATCATCGTGGTCACCGTCGAGGTGGTGGTGTCGTGGGCGGCCATCATCAAGAAGATCATGTGGTTGACGATGTCGGCGTCGGAGAAGCTGTTGCCGTCCTCGTCTGCGGTGTGGCACAGCACCGTCAGCATGTCGGTGCCCTCGGCGTTGCGGCGCTCTTTGACCCGCTCGACGAAGTACTCCTCGAGCACCTTGCGGCCCTGCAGACCCTGCCACCATTTGAACGGCGGCACCGAGGTCCGGATGATCGCGCCGCCGGCCCGGGTGGTCTGCTCGAAGGCGCGGTTCACCTTGGTGACCAGCTGGTGATCGCTGCCCGGCTCGTGGCCCATGAACACCACCGAGGCGACGTCGAGGGTCAGTTCCTTCATCGCCGGGTACACCAGGAAGCGGCCGTCGTCGGTGGGCCAGTCCGCCACGATCGCGCTGGCCACCCGGTCGATGTCTTCGACGTAGCTGGCCAGCCGGGGTCGGGTGAAGGCGGACTGCATGATCCGCCGGTGCGCCATGTGCTCGTCGAACTCCAGCATCATCAGGCCGCGGTTGAAGAACGGCCCGATCACCGGGAGCCAGCCCTTCTGCGAGTAGTCCTTGTTCTTGTTGGTGAAGATCGTCTGGGTGGCGTCGGGCCCCAGGGCGACGATCGACGGCAGGATCGGCGAATCGGCGAAGGTGATCGGGCCGCGCGTGTGGTACAGGTGCAGCGGGAAGTCCGGTCCCTGGCGGAACATCTCGACGATGTGCCCCAGCAACGGCAGACCCGAGTCGCCGACGATGGGTTTCAGGTCGCTGCCCGCCGGCGGGGTGGCCAGGGTCCTCTGCGGCCAGTCGACGGTCATCAGCCGCTTCTCCAGCAGTCCCATCCCGGGGATGGTGTTCACCGTCGGTATGAACCGGCGTTTGGCCTGGTCGAGCAGGTAACGCGGGGTGCTGATGGTAGTCACAGACGCTCCTTTAACGGCCCGGACAGGTTGTGGCAACCGTCACTTAGCCCCTAATACTTGGATTAAGCTTGACGCCTGTCAAGTTTGAATCCGGCTCGGCGTGGTGCAAGGTGCAGAGGTGAATACGCAGGACGACGTGAGCGAGCGGTCTGCTGACGATCTGCCGATGCGGCGGGGTGACAAGCAGCGTCAGGCGATCGTTCAGGCGGTGCGGGAGCTGCTGGAGGAAAAGCCCTTCGCGGAACTGTCGGTCAGCACCATCAGCGACCGGGCCGGGGTGGCGCGCTCGGGGTTCTATTTCTACTTCGACTCCAAGTACGCCGTGCTCGCCCACATCCTGGCCGAGGCGACCCAGGAGCTCGAAGAACTCACCCACTACTTCGCGCCGCGGGGCGCCGACGAATCGCCGGCGGCGTTCGCGCAGCGGATGGTGGGCAGCGCGGCCGCGGTCTACGCCCACAACGATCCGGTGATGTCGGCGTGCAACCTGGCGCGCAACAGCGATGCCGAGATCCGGGAGCTGCTGGACGCCCAGATCGACGCGGTGATCGACCAGATCGTCGGCGTGGTCAACGAGGAGATCGCCGCGGGTACCGCGAACCCGATCAGCGACGACATCCCGGCTCTGGTGCGGACCCTGGGCGTCACCACCGCCTACATGCTCTCCGGAGACAGCGCCTTCGTCGGACCCGTCGGTGATGTGGGTCGCGGCGTCCGGGTGCTGGAGGCGCTGTGGCGCAATGCGCTGTGGGGTGGCGGCAGAGGCTAGCGGTGATCGCAAGCGCGGCGGAGCCGGGCGAAGCGGGTCACCGCCATTGACCCAGCGGTCGGTACCGGCGGTATCGTCTGCACCCATGACACGCGTAGCGCAGTACTACCGGGGCAAGCGGTGCTTCATCACCGGGGCGGCCAGCGGCATTGGCCGGGCTACCGCGCTCCGGTTGGCCGAGCACGGCGCTGAGCTGTACCTGACCGACCGCAATGCCGAAGGCCTGGCCGAAACCGTCGCCGACGCGCGTGCCCTGGGGGCGCTGGTACCCGAGCACCGGGTGATCGACATTGCCGACTACGACGACGTCGCCGCATTGGCCGCCGACATCCACGCGCGCCATGGCGCCATGGACGTCGTGATGAACATCGCCGGGATCTCGGCCTGGGGGACCGTCGACCGGCTCACCCATGCACAGTGGCGCAAGCTGGTCGAGATCAACCTGATGGGGCCGATCCACGTCATCGAGACCTTCATTCCGCCGATGATGGCGGCCGGTCGGGGCGGGCATCTGGTCAACGTGTCCTCGGCGGCGGGAATCGTCGCATTGCCCTGGCATGCCGCCTACTCCGCCAGCAAGTACGGACTGCGCGGAGTGTCGGAGGTGCTCCGGTTCGACCTGGCCCGACATCGCATCGGGGTGTCGGTGGTGGTGCCCGGAGCGGTGAAGACCCCACTGGTCAACACCGTCGAGATCGCCGGCGTGGACCGCGAGGACCCGCAGGTGGAACGCTGGGTGGGCCGCTTCGCCGGCCATGCGGTAACGCCGGAGAAGGCGGCGGAGAAGATCCTGGCCGGGGTGGCGCGCAACCGCTACCTGGTCTACACCTCCGGTGACATCCGGGCGCTGTATGCGTTCAAGCGGCTGGCCTGGCTGCCCTACAGCTTGGCCATGCGCCAGGTCAACGGGCTGTTCAGCCGCGCACTGCGGCCGTCGCGGGGTTCGGTGCGAAGTTCATAACCCGCGTCACCCGCGTTATCGGCTGCCCCAGTCCCACGCCGGAGTGTTGAGCAGGCCCAGCCCGGCGACCCGCGTCTCGCCGAAGTCCTTGTAGACCTCGATCTCCGCGGCGTCGTCTCGGATGGCGTCGGCGACGGGCACGGTGGCGAGCAGCTCCGGCATCAGGCGCGCATGGGTGACCACCACGATCTGGGTCCGGGCGGCGGCGGCCCGGATGAGCTCGGCCAGCGGTGCCACCAGATCGGGATGCAGGGAGGTCTCCGGCTCGTTGAGCACCATCAGCGACGGCGGCTGCGGGCTCAGCAGGGCGGCGGCCCACAGCAGGAAACGCAGTGTGCCATCAGACAATTCGGCGGCACGCAGGGGTCGCAGCATGCCCCGCTGGTGTAGCTGCAGGTCGAACGTCCCATCATGGACGCTGACCGACACCGTCGCCCCGTCGAACGCGGCCGCAACCGCACGGGCCAGTTTGTCGTCGCCGGACTCGATGATGGTCTGAACCGCCGCGGCCAGATCGGCGCCGTCGCCCGCCAGCACCGGGGTGCGGGTGCCGACCTGGGGCCGGCGCACCGGCGCGCCGGCGTCCACCCGGAACCCGTCGTAGAAGCGCCAGTCCCGCAGCCGGTCCCGGACCGCGGCCAGCTCCGGATGCGCTGCGGGGTGGGCGAATTCGGCGAGCACACTGCGGTATGACGGAAGTGTCCGGGACAGCTCCTCGACGCCGGAGTCGGTGTCGGCCTCGGCGAAAGCCCGGGTGCGGCGCACCAGCGTGGTCCCGCGCCGGGGCACCGGCCCGGCGAAGATCGTTTCGCGCTTGATCTCCGGGTCGTGGATGAACGCCGAGTCCACGCCGGGAGACTGCGGCAGGCCCAGGTCGACCAGGTAGCCGAAGTCGTCGGCGGCGTAGCCGAGCTCCAGCGAGACCGGCCGGGTTCGGCGGGTGCCCTGTCCGGCCCCGCTGCGGCGCGCTTCGCCGAGCTGCTCCGGGCCGGCCCACAACACCGACTCCAGTCCGCCCTCGCGGGCCAGCGAGCCGATCACCTCACCCCGGCCGCAGTCGGCGAGCAGCCGCAGTGACCGGTACAGCGAGGATTTGCCGGTGCCGTTGGCGCCGGTGACGACGGTGAGCCGGTGCAGCGGCAGCACCACCTCGCGCAGCGAGCGGTACCCGCGCACCGCGACGGTGCAGAGCATGGCAGGCACGCTACGCGTCTTTGCTGGACGTGGGGTGGCGGTGCGGCGGCGCGGCGATGTTGTCGGTGGGCGGTGGTAGACCTGCCGTCATGGGTGATCGTGGGCCGCATTGTGATGTTCGACACGCCGAGGCGCGCCTGCTTGCAGGCTTACAACCAGCGAATTTCAAGAATGTCGTTCGGAACATCTGGTATCGCTTCTCAAGGTCACCCACTAGGTGTAGTGTTTGCAGCACCGACAGACCCCGGATCGTACGGCTGGCCGGACTGCGGCGAAAGGCATCGATTTGGTGCCCGGAGCTGCGGCGGAAGCCGGAAATCCAAGGCCTTGGCGGCCCGCTGAAAGCAGTACCTGATCCGTCATCTGTTCGTTGTCGACGATTCGCTGAGGAGTCCGCCGCCATGAGCATCACCGTCTACACCAAGCCCGCCTGCGTGCAGTGCAACGCCACCTACAAGGCGCTGGACAACCAGGGCATCGCCTACGAGAAGGTCGACATCTCGCTCGACTCCGAGGCGCGCGACTACGTGATGGCGCTGGGCTACCTGCAGGCCCCGGTCGTCGTCGCCGGCGACCAGCACTGGTCGGGTTTCCGGCCGGACCGGATCAAGGCGCTGGCGCAGACCGCGCTGAGCGCATAGCCGGGTCGCCGGTCGGGTATGGGTGGAGTCTGACTGAGAGCTGAAGGGGGTCGCCATGTCTGCGGATTCTGAATGCAGCCTGGTGTATTTCTCCTCGGTGTCGGAGAACACCCACCGCTTCGTGCAGAAGCTGAACCTGCCGGCCATCCGGATCCCGCTGCACGGGCGCATCGAGGTGGACCACCCCTATGTGCTGGTGCTGCCGACCTACGGCGGTGGGCGCCAGCAGCCCGATGCCGACGAAGGCGGCTACGTGCCCAAGCAGGTCATCGCCTTCTTGAACAACGAACACAACCGGGGCTTGCTGCGTGGCGTGATCGCGGCCGGCAACACCAACTTCGGTGCGGAGTTCTGCTACGCGGGCAACGTGGTGTCCCGCAAGTGCGGGGTGCCGTATCTGTACCGATTCGAATTGATGGGAACCGACGAGGACGTGCAAGCCGTCCGCGCGGGCTTGGCTGATTTCTGGAAGGACGAGGCATGCCACCGACCGCTGCAACTGCAGAGCAGGTAACCGCACCCACCCGCAGCGCTCCGGTGAGCGAGCTGGACTACCACGCGCTCAACGCGATGCTCAACCTGTACGACGCCGACGGCAAGATCCAGTTCGACAAGGATGTGCTGGCCGCCCGTCAGTACTTCCTGGAGCACGTCAACCAGAACACGGTGTTCTTCCACAATCAGGACGAGAAGCTGGACTACCTGATTCAGAAGGACTACTACGAGCGGGAGGTCCTCGACCAGTACTCGCGCAACTTCGTAAAGTCGCTGCTGGATCGGGCCTACGCCAAGAAGTTTCGGTTCCCGACGTTCCTGGGTGCGTTCAAGTACTACACCTCCTACACGCTGAAGACCTTCGACGGAAAGCGCTACCTGGAGCGGTTCGAGGACCGGGTGTGCATGGTGGCGCTGACCCTGGCCGCCGGTGACACCAAGCTGGCCGAGCAACTTGTCGACGAGATCATCGACGGCCGGTTCCAGCCGGCCACCCCGACGTTCCTGAACTCCGGCAAGAAGCAGCGCGGTGAGGCGGTCAGCTGCTTCCTGCTGCGCATCGAGGACAACATGGAGTCGATCGGCCGTTCGATCAACTCCGCCCTGCAGCTGTCCAAGCGTGGCGGGGGAGTGGCGTTGCTGCTGAGCAACATTCGCGAGCACGGCGCCCCGATCAAGAACATCGAGAATCAGTCTTCCGGTGTCATCCCGATCATGAAGCTGCTGGAGGACTCGTTCTCCTACGCCAACCAGCTCGGTGCCCGCCAGGGCGCCGGTGCGGTGTATCTGCACGCCCACCACCCGGACATCTACCGATTCCTGGACACCAAGCGGGAGAACGCCGACGAGAAGATCCGGATCAAGACGCTGAGCCTGGGCGTGGTGATCCCCGACATCACCTTCGAGCTGGCCAGGAAGAACGAGGACATGTACCTGTTCTCGCCCTATGACGTCGAGAAGGTCTACGGGGTGCCGTTCGCCGACATCTCGGTCAGCGAGAAGTACCACGAGATGGTCGACAACTCGGCGATCCGCAAGACCAAGATCAAGGCGCGTGAGTTCTTCCAGACCTTGGCGGAGTTGCAGTTCGAGTCCGGTTACCCCTACATCATGTTCGAGGACACGGTGAACCGGGCTAATCCCATCGCCGGCAAGATCACCCACTCCAACCTGTGCTCGGAGATCCTGCAGGTCTCCACCGCGTCGGAGTACAACGACGACCTGACCTACTCGCAGGTGGGCAAGGACATCTCCTGCAACCTGGGCTCGCTCAACATCGCCAAGGCGATGGACTCGCCCGACTTCGGCCAGACCATTGAGGTCGCCATCCGGGCGCTCACCGCGGTGTCGGATCAGACCCACATCTGGTCGGTGCCGTCGATCGAGAAGGGCAACAGCGAGTCGCACGCCATCGGGCTGGGCCAGATGAACCTGCACGGGTACCTGGCCCGCGAGCGGATCTTCTACGGTTCCGAAGAGGGCATCGACTTCACCAACATCTACTTCTACACCGTGCTGTATCACGCCCTGCGCGCCTCGAATCGCCTTGCCCTGGAACGGGGTAAGTCGTTCGCGGGCTTCGAGAAGTCGAAGTACGCCAGCGGCGAGTTCTTCGACAAGTACACCGACCAGGTGTGGGAGCCCAAGACGGTCAGGGTGCGTCAGCTGTTCGCCGATGCGGGCATCCGGATTCCGGGTCAGGACGATTGGCGCCGGCTCAAGGAATCGGTGCAGGCCCACGGGATCTACAACCAGAACCTGCAGGCCGTGCCGCCGACCGGGTCGATCTCCTACATCAACCACTCGACGTCGTCGATCCACCCGATCGTGGCGCGGGTCGAGATCCGCAAGGAAGGCAAGATCGGCCGGGTCTACTACCCGGCGCCGTACATGAACAACGACAACCTGGAGTACTACCAGGACGCCTACGAGATCGGCTACGAGAAGATCATCGACACCTACGCCGCGGCCACCCAGCACGTGGACCAGGGGTTGAGCCTGACGCTGTTCTTCAAGGACACCGCGACCACTCGCGATGTGAACAAGGCGCAGATCTACGCCTGGCGCAAGGGAATCAAGACGCTGTACTACATCCGGCTGCGTCAGATGGCGCTGGAGGGCACTGAGGTGGAGGGTTGCGTCAGCTGCATGTTGTGACCACTTTCTCGACGACTAGCGGGCCAGGGGAGATTTCCTCTGGCCCGCCTGTTTTCTTTGAGGAGGTCCGAGCGATTATGCTGAGTGTGAAGGTCCTGAATGAACCGTTCTCGGCGTTCACTTCTGCGCGGGGTAAACCGAGGAAAGGCGTCAAATGACCCAGATCAAAGCCGGGCGCTCGGGGGTAATGCTGGCAGCCATCCTTTTCTCGGCCCTGCCTTCGCTGGCAGTTGGTACCGCACATGCGGACGCCAACAGCTTCCTCCACGAGGTCCACAGCACGGTCCGGGTCCGGTTACTCGATCGCCAAGCGCTGCAATTGGGTCATGAAGCATGCAACGTCTTGCACAAGGGGCCGGACGGACGGGCGACCCCCGAGTCACGCGGTCAGGCCAATCAAGTCGTCAGCAGGGCAGCGCGCAAGTTGGGCGTGAACCGCCACGACGGCCTGGATCGCGGAAGCGTCAGCCGTCTGGTCGACTCCGCCGAACGCTACCTGTGCTGACCGGCGTTGTTCGGTGCCGGGCCGACGGGGTGACCCCTCCGGCGCTGATCAGGTGACCTCGTAACCGGGGTCGAAGTCGCACACGTCGGCTTCGCCGTTGGCAACCACCAGCCACCACCGGGAGACCGCGCGTAAACGCTGACTTGGGTCAGGTCTGCTCCAACAGGAAATGAAAACGCCCAGTCTCCAGGTGCTTTCGCAACGGGGGAGCCGACGATAAACGAGAGATCCAACTCAAGGGTCGGCGCCGATAGCGCCGGTCGGATCTCGGCCCAGGAAGGATCCGGCCACACCGATGGAGCAAACAGCGGCCGACACCGCGAACACCAGCGGATAGTCACCGACGTTCAGTGCCAACGACACCCAGGCCGCACCTAATGCCGACCCGGTGAACCGGATCAGGTTGAACAACCCCAGGCCGGTGCCCTGGGCTCCCGCCGGTGACCGCGTGGAGCCGGTAGCCGTCGGGGTCTGGACCAGCGCAACGCCCACCCCGGTGGCCAGCAGGAGCGGGATGAGCACTGCCGACCGGGCCGGGGCGATAGCGACCGCGGCCAGTGCACTCTGGGCGCCGATGAGCACGATCAGTCCGGCGCGCAGAACCCGCCGCGGCCCCAACCGATCCTGCCGGCGCCCCACCGTGGGGCCGAGCGTCACCATGGCAGCCGGGATGGCCAACAGCACCAGTCCGATGACCGTGGACGCATACCCGCCATCGGCCATGAACAGTGGCACCACCAGCAGTGTCGCGCTCAGGCAGAACATCTGCGCGAACGAGGCGATGCTGCTGCGCACAAATCGCGCTTCAGCGGCCAGGCGCACCTGCACGAACGGATCGGGTACCCGCAGGCAGTGGAACACGAACCAGGCCAGGATCAGCAGTGCGGCCACCAGTGCACCCAACGCGGACCACCGCGCCGGCCCCGGCGCCAGACCCACCGACAGCACCAACAGCGCTGTACCCACGGTGAGCGCCACGGCGCCGGGCAGGTCGATGCGCATGTGGGTACCGGGGAAGGCCGGGATGTGGCGCAGCGTGCCCACCAGGCCCAGCAGGGCTACCGGGACCAACGGCACGAACACCCACCGCCAGCCCCAGCCGTCGGCGATCACGCCCCCCATGGTCGGTCCGATGGCCTGGCCGATCCCGTTGACCGAGGCCCACACCCCGATGGCGCGGGAGCGTCGGTGCGCCCCGAACAGCCAGCTGATCAGCCCCATCACTCCGGGTGCGAAGGCCCCGGCGAACACACCGCCCAGCGAGCGCCAGGCGATCAGCGACGCCAGGGACGGTGCCGTGGTGGCGCCGATCGCACACGCCGCGGTACCCACCAGCGCCACGCAGTAGGCGCGTCGCCGGCCGAACCGGTCCCCGGCCCAGCCGGTCAGCGGCATCGTCGCGGCGAACGTCAGCAGGAAGCCGACCACCACGAACACCCCGCTCGACAGCGGGGCGTTGAACTCGGCGAGGATCTCCGGCAGCGGCACGTTGACGATGTTGTTGCTCAACGTGCCCACCAGCGTCCCGCACATCAGCGCCGACAGCGCCGGTCCGGTGCCGGAGTCGTCATATCTCGCCCTGACAGAGGCGGCGGCGTCCATTTCGGTCATGGTGTCGCGGGGTCAGTTCTCGCGTACCCGTTCGACGTTCCGCGCATTCCCGACGCCGCCCCGTGCCAGACCGGAGACCGAGACGCCGAGCGTGGCTGCCACGAGGGCTTCGGGTGCGGCCTGCTCATGGAACGAGCCTAAGCGCGTCGAACAACTGGCTGAAAGTCGCGCGGGCCGTTGGTGGCTACTGGGCGGTGTATGCGCCGTCGACGGGGAGCGCGACGCCGGTGACGTAGCTTGCGGCATCGCTGCAGAGCCAGAGCACCGCCGCGGCGATCTCGTCGGCGTGGCCCAGTCTGCCCATCGGGATCGCGGCGAGAGCGGCTTGGGAGTCCAGTTCGCCGCCGGCTGTCATCCGCTCGACCATGGGGGTGTCGATGGTGCCGGGGCATACGGCGTTGACGCGGATGCCGAGTGGCGCGTATTCCAGCGCAACGCTTTTGGTCTGGCCGATCACCCCGTGCTTGGTGGCGTGGTAGGTCGCGCGGCCGTTACCGCCGACGAGGCCACCCAGCGACGAGCAGTTCACGATCGATCCGGAGCCTTGTTCCCGCATCTGTGCCAGCTCGTACTTCATCGACGCCCACACGCCCTGCAGATTCACCGAGACGATCTTGTTGAATGCGTCGGCGGTCTCGTCGGCGGCGCCGACCGGGGGCAGCATGATGCCGGCGTTGTTGAAGGCCACGTCGAGGCGGCCGAAGATTGCCACCGTGGTGTCGACCGCGTTCTTGACCTGGAGTTCGTCGGCGACGTCGCAGCCGATCGCGATCGCATTGAGCCCCTCGCCGGTGAGTTCCGTCGCGAAGCGTTCTGCGACCTCGATGTCGCGGTCGACGATCGCGGTTGCCGCTCCGGCCTGGGCGAAGCTCCGGGCGGTCGCTGCGCCCATGCCGGCCGCCGCACCGGTGACGAAGGCGACCCTGTCGGTGAAGTCGTAGGTGATCATGGTGAGTCCTCTCGTTGAGATCGGGTTACGCGCAGTTTCCGCAGCACGCTGTCACGCCCAGCCCGGTTTCAGGGTTTCGGTGCGGTCGGTGGCCGGAGCGGGGGTTGTGGACAGGTCGGTGACCCGGCGGTATAGCTCCTCGGTCATGGTGATGTCGAGTGCGGCGAGGGAGCCTTCGAGCTGGTCGAGGTTGCGGGCCCCGATGATGGGAGCGGTGACCGCGGGGTTGGCCATCACCCAGGCGACGGCCAGAGCCGGGGGCGTGACGTCGAGGTCCGCGGCCAGAGCGGTGAAGCGTTCGGCGGTGGCGAAGTCGCTGTCGAGACCGAATCGGTCGGTGTAGCGAGGAACGTCCACCAGCCGTCCGCTGGCCGGTTTGGCGGTGCTGGTGTACTTACCGGTCAGCAGGCCGCCGCCGAGTGGGCTATAGGTGATGACGCCGAGCTGCTGTGCGGCGGCCAGCGGCAAAATTTCGACCTCGGCCTGTCGGCGGACCAGGTTGTACATCGGTTCGATGACCTGGAACCGGGCCAGGCCTTCGCGGGCGGAGACACCCAGGGCCAGGGCGATCTGCCATGCGGCCCAGTTGCTCACGCCGAGGTAGAGGATCTTTCCCGCCCGCTGCGCCTGGTCTAGTGCGCGGAGGGTCTCCTCGATCGGGGTGTTCTCGTCGAAGGCGTGGACGAAGTAGACGTCGATCCAGTCGGTGCGGAAGCGTCGCAGGCTGGCGTCGACCGCGAGGCTGATGTGGCGGCGGGACAGTCCGGCGGCGTTGGGGCCGGTACCGGTCGGGTAGAACACCTTCGAGGTGATCACCACCTCGTCGCGCTCGTCCTTGATCAAGCGTCCGAGGATCTCCTCCGATGCGCCGCCGCTGTAGACGTCGGCGGAGTCGAAGAAGTTGATACCGGCGTCGCGCACGCGCCGGTACATCTCCGCAGAGCTTTGATCGTCGGCCTCGGCGCCGAACGACATTGCGCCGAAGCACAACGGGGAGACCTGTACCCCGGTTGATCCGAGTGTTGTGTATTCCATGCGCTATCCGTTCTGTGCTACTCGAATTGGGTGAGTGAATGACGGCTACGGTTGCAGGAGCGCCTTGATGGCGCGGCGTTCGTCCATCGCTCGGTAGGCCTCAGCGGCCTGCGCCAGGGGAAGGATGAGGTCGAAGACCTTGCCAGGGTCGATCTCGCGGCGCCAGATGCGGCCGATGAGGTCGGGGAGGAATCGGCGCACTGGGGCGGGCCCGCCCATCAGGTGCACTTCGGCGTTGAAGAGTTCTTCGCCGGGGATCTGGACTCCGTGCGAGACGCCGACGAATCCGACGTGTCCGCCGGGCCGAGTGGAGCGGATGGCCTGCATCATGGCCTCCTGGGTGCCGACGGCCTCGACCACGCTGTGCGCCCCGAGGCCAGCGGTGAGTTCCTTGACCCGGGTCACACCTTTGTCGCCGCGTTCGGCGACGATGTCGGTTGCGCCGAACTTCAGAGCCAGCTTCTGCCGCGGTTCATGACGGGACATGGCGATGATGCGCTCGGCCCCAAGCTGTTTGGCGGCGAGCACACCCATCAGACCTACGGCACCGTCGCCGACAACGGCAACGGTCTTGCCCCGCCCGGCCTCGGCGGCTACCGCGCCGAACCAGCCGGTGCCGAGAACGTCGGAGGCAGCCAGCAGAGACGGGATCAGGTCGGGGTCGGGTTGGCCGGGAGTGGCGACGAGGGTGCCGTCGGCCAGAGGGACGCGCAGGTACTCGGCTTGGGCTCCGCAGGCGCCGACGTACTGGACGTTTTCGCAGCGGGACTGGTAGCCGGCGCGGCAGATGGCGCAGGTGTTGTCGGAGGCGAAGAACGAGCCCACGACGAAGTCGCCGACCTTGATGTTCGTCACGGCATCGCCGACCTCGACGACGGTGCCGACGTACTCGTGGCCCATCGGGGTGGGGCGGTCGACAGGGTTGATGCCGCGCCAGTCCCACAGGTCCGAGCCGCACACGCAGGTCGCGGCCAGCTGAACGACGGCGTCGGTGGGTTCGGTGATCCGGGGGTGCGCGCGCTGTTCGATGCGGACATCGCCGGGAGCGTGGATGACGGCTCCGTACATGGTCAGCTCTCCTCACCGGTGTTGTTGGTATCGCCGAAGATCTGCTTGGCGACGCCCATCGCGGACATGGCGTTGGGCCAGCCGGTGTAGAAGGCCAGGTGCAGGATCGCCTCTTTCAGCTCTTCCACGGTGACGCCGTTGCGGTGTGCGTAGTCGATGTGGAAGGTCAGCTGTTCGGTCTTGCCCATGGTGGTCAACGCCGCAACAGTGATCAGACTGCGGTCCCGCTTGGACAGGTCGGGCCGTGCCCACACCTCGTCGAACAGCACGCGGTCGGTGTAGTGCACCATGCCGGGCGCGAAGTCGCCGAAGGCGCGCTGGCCGCCGGTCCAGCCGGTGTTCTGTTCGTCGGTCATCGCTGGTGTCCTTTCCTCGGGAGTGTGCTGGTCAGTGAGCCGTCGACGACGGCACCCATGGATACGTACCCGCGCGCGCAACCGTTGACGCGGCGGGCGCGGGTCTCGATCTCCTGGAACATCACCTGAATCAGAGAACTCCTTCTCAGCAGCGCGCGGCAGGTCGAGTCAGCGGGGGTACAAGTACAACCCCCCACTGCAGGGGGAACTCGTCGTACCGTCGGAAGGATGAACGCCAGTGGTGTCCCGGAGCGGACCGACATACGCGACTTCCTTGCCACCCGCCGCGCCCGGATCTCTCCCGAACAGGTTGGTCTCCCGGCCGGTGGAACTCAACGCCGAGTTCCCGGGCTGCGCCGTGAGGAAGTCGCCGTGCTCGCCGGGGTGAGCACCGACTGGTACACCCGCCTGGAGAAGGGCCACATCCGCGGTGTCTCCGACGATGTGCTGTCCGCCGTCGCACGCGCGTTGCTGCTCGACGACGCCGAGACAGCGCATCTGTTCCATCTGGCCCGCGCCGCCAAACCCGCTCGAACTCCACGCAGGCGTACACCCGTCAAGCTACCTGCGAGCCTGCAGCAGCTACTTGACGCGATGACCGGAGCGGCCGTGTTCGTCCGCAACGGCCGGCTCGACATCATCGCCACCAACGCCCTTGGCCGAGCGCTGTACGCGCCGGTGCTCGACGAGCCGGCATGGAAGGCCAACATCGCCCGCTTCAACTTTCTCGACGAGCGCGCCGCGGACTTCTTCCCCGACTACGCAGGTTCGATGGACACTACCGTCGCGTTGCTGCGCACCGAGGCGGGCCGCGATCCGTACAACAAGGACCTCACCGAGCTCATCGGCGAACTCGCTACCCGCAGTGAGCATTTCCGCAGTCGTTGGGGCACTCACAATGTTCGCAGTCACAACACCGGGCTCAAACACTTCAATCACCCCGTCGTCGGGGCTGTCGATCTGTCCTATGACTCCCTCGACGTCCGCTGCACAGGTGATGACCAACTGGTGCTTACCGGCTACACCGCGCCCCCTGGATCCCCCGCCGACGAGAAACTCCGTATGCTCGCCAGCTGGTCGGCGCCCACTTCGACGGCTCGAGCCGAGGAGCACGACGGCTCACGCACCGCCGGGCAAGAGCCGCGGAGCTGACTCCGCTGGCCAGCTCGATGTGTTCCGGCGATGCTGTGAGCGCGCACCAGTTGGGGTAGCGGGCTTCCCCGGACCCGCGCCTAGCAGGGCAGCGGAGCCCCAGTGAACAGATCGCTGCCGCAGCGCCTATCACGGATACCGGATCCGATGGGCGGGACGGGATTGGGATCTGTTCCCGGTTCTGCGGTCGGATCTGACGGGGGCGGCGGCGCCGGTTCCAGCGCTGCGGGCGGACCACTTGCGGCGGCCGCGACCGTGGGCATTGCGAGTGGGCCTGCGGTGATCAACAACAGCGCGACGGCTGCCGCGGCGAGCGCAAACCTGTCCTTGAGCGTTGTTTTCTTCACGTAGCGATGCTACGCAGCTTGTCTAGCGGCTGACTGGCGGAAATCAGTTCTGGCGAGCCTGTTCCGCATGCAGCGACTTGAGGCGGCGCTGTTCACGCAACACCGTCTGGTAGCTCTCGCGTTCTGCGACCAGCCACTCCGGTTTCTCCTCGAGCAGTTCATTGATCTGTTCGGTGGTAAGTGCATTCCCGACGCCGCCCCGCGCCAGACCGGAGATCGAGACGCCGAGCTTGGCTGCCACGAGGTTCTTCGGGTGCGGCCCGTTCTCGCGGAGGTCCTTGAGCCACTGCGGCGGGTCTGCCTGCAGGGCAGCGAGTTCGGCGCGGGTGATCGGGTTCTCCTGGAATTCCGCAGGTGTCGCGGGCAGGTACACGTCCAGCTTCTTCGCCGCCGTGGCGGGTTTCATGGACTGCGCGTTCGACCTGCTCATGCGTCGAGCTTATCGGTAGCCTGATGCGGTGACCCGGCGCTCCCTCACCCTCGGGTATGTCCCCGGCGGAACGCCCGCGAAGTGGGCTCGGATCTGGGCGGAGCGTCACCCCGAAGTTCCATTGCAGTTGCACGCCGTTGCCGCGGCAGACGCGGCCGATGCCGTACGGACCGGCGCCGTCGACGTGGCGTTGCTCCGGCTTCCGGCCGACACCTCGGGGCTGGCCGCCATCCCGCTCTACGAGGAGACGACAGTGGCCGTGGTGCCGGCCGATCACATCCTCAGTGCCTTCGACGCGATCACCGCCGCCGATCTTGACGGTGAGCCGACGCTGCTCCCACTCGACGATGTCATCGACTGGGCGGAAGCTCCCGGAACTCCAGTCGATTACCGTCCCGAAACCACCAAGGAAGCAATAGAACTCGTCGCCACGGGGATGGGCGCGCTCATCGTTCCCCAGTCACTGGCGCGGCTGTATCACCGCAAGGACCTCATCTATCGTCCGATCAGCGACGCGCCCACCTGCCCGGTGGCGCTTGCCTTCCCGGAGGGGGAGCAGTCGTCACTGGTCGAAGAGTTCGTCGGCATTGTGCGGGGCCGCAAACCCGGCTCGTCGCGGGGACAGACTCAGCCGGTACCGAAACGCACCGCGCGGGAGAAGACCCTGGCCAAGCAGGCCGCACGCGCTGCTGCGGGAAAAGTGGCCCGCAAGCCGGGCCGAGCCGAGCGCGGTCGCCGCTGACGTAACCTGTTGACCAACTCAGTACGTGTGCGCCGGCCCCTGCTGCCCCGAGTACAGCCGAGCCAGCATCAGGTCGCGGAATCGCGGGTTGTCGAGCAGCTTGAGGCCCGCATTGGCCAACGCCGGCTTACCGGCCAACTTGTGAAAGAACCGGCCGCGCTTGTACTCCCGGCCCCAGGCGGCTTGCATCCGCTGGGCGTAGTTGGTGAAGTCGTCCGGCCCGCCGTTGACCAGCGCCGCGACCGCGCACTCGCCGGCGGTCAGCCCGGATTCCAGCGCCTTGGAGATCCCGGCGCCGGAGGTCGGCCGGCCCGCGCCCAGCGAGTCCCCGGCGAACAGCACCCCGGGCCGCCACGGCGGCCACGCGGTGAAGCCCATCGGCAGCCGCCAGGCCCGCACCGTCTTGGACTGCTTGAGTTCGGTGATCGACGGCAGCTCCCAGTCCCGCGGCAGCGTCTCCAGGAACTCGCCCAGGAACGTGGTGGCGTTGATGGCCTGCCAGTTCTTGTAGCTGTTGACGTAGCCCAAGCCGATGTTGACCCGGCCGTCGCCCAGCGGGAACACCCAGCCGTAGCCGGGCAGCTGGTCACCCTCGAACACCAGCTTCATGTAGATGTCGAGTGAGTCGACATCAGGCCGGTTGGCGGGCATCTCGGCGCGGATCGCGATCGCCGAGTAGCCGTTGTAGTCGGAGTCGAGCTTCAGCGCCCGCTTGATCGGCGAGTAGGCGCCGTCGGCGGCGATCACCGCGTCGGCCAGCACTTTTTCGCCGCTCTTGAGCAACACCCCGACCACCCGGCCGGTGTCGTCGAGCACCGGCCCGGTGGCCTCGGCGGACTGGCGGATCTCCGCGCCGGCCGACTCGGCGTGCTTGAGCATCAGGGTATCCAGCTCCGGGCGGCGCGCGACGTATCCGTGGTCGGGCATCCCGGGCCGGCGCGGAAACGACAGCTCCCACTCGCTCGGGCTGAACACCTTCACCCGGTTGACCCGGTGAAACTTGTCGACCTGCTGGGTGAGGCCCATCTTCTGCAGGTAGCTGACCGCACGCGCGGTCAGGCCGTCACCGCAGGGCTTGTCGCGGGGGAACTCGGCCTTGTCCAGGACGACGACGCTGGCGCCGGCCTGGCGAGCCTGCCAGGCGGCCGCCGATCCCGCTGGGCCGCCGCCGACGATGGCCACGTCGAATCGTTGCGTCACTAAATCTCGTCTCAACTATGCGCGGTGATGCGTCTTGGGCCGGCCGGGAACTGCCTTCGATGCTATCGGACCAGGTCACCATGCGGTCTCCCCAGGTCAGCCGGGGCAACGCTGTATGGTGCTTGACGTGCGCGGAACTCCTAGACCCAAGCCGGCCGAGAACGGTGGGCAGAAGGTGGACGCGCGCAGCGAGCGTTGGCGCGAACACCGCAAGAAGGTCCGCGGCGAGATCGTCGAGGCCGCCTTCCGGGCTATCGACCGGCTCGGGCCCGAGGTGAGCGTGCGGGAGATCGCCGCGGAAGCCGGCACCGCCAAGCCCAAGATCTATCGGCACTTCGCCGACAAGGACGATCTGTTCGAGGCTGTCGGTGCCCGGCTGCGCGATGAGTTGTGGACGGCGATCTTCGCCTCCATCGACATCGCCACCAACTCGCTGCGCGACATCGTGCGGCGCAGCGTCGAAGAGTACGTGACCCTGGTCGACGAGCATCCCAACGTGTTGCGGTTCTTCATCCAGGGCCGGATGCGCGCCCAGTCCGAGTCGACGATGCGGACGCTCAACGAGGGCCGGACAATCACACTGGCGATGGCCGAGATGTTCAGTAACGAGCTGCGGGATCTGGACCTCAACCGGGAGGCGATCGAGCTGGCGGCGTTTGCGGCGTTCGGGACGGCGACCTCGGCCACCGACTGGTGGCTCGGCCCGGAACTGGACAGCCCGCGGCGAATGCCGCGCGACACGTTCGTCGCCTACCTGACCACCATCATGATCAGTGTCGTCAACGGCACCGCCGACAACCTCGGCGTCGCGATGGATCCCGACCGGCCGATTCGCGAGGTCGCGGCCAACGAGCAGCCCGCCTGAGCGGGCCCGACGCGCCTCCCGTCGTGGTCTCCGGCTGATCACGCAACGACACGCCAAACACAAGACCTTGTGTTGCCACCCGTTATTCGCCACCAGGGGTAGTGTCGAAGACCTAGGTCCCGGCGTGTGAAATGAGGTTCTGGTGGCTGAGGGTATGAAGCTGATCGACCGGACATCCGCGATCAACTGGAACCGAGTGCAAGACGAAAAGGATGCCGAGGTCTGGGACCGGCTGACCGGGAATTTCTGGCTCCCCGAGAAGGTGCCGGTGTCCAACGACATCCCCTCTTGGGGAACCCTGACCGACGACGAGAAGCAGCTCACCATGCGGGTCTTCACCGGCCTGACGCTGCTGGACACCATCCAGGGCACCGTCGGCGCGGTCAGCCTGATCCCTGATTCGCTGACCCCGCACGAACAGGCCGTCTACACCAACATCGCGTTCATGGAGTCCGTGCACGCCAAGAGCTACAGCCAGATCTTCTCCACGCTGTGTTCGACCGCCGAGATCGACGAAGCCTTCCGCTGGTCGGAGGAGAACCCCAACCTGCAGCGCAAGGCCTCCATCGTCATGCAGTACTACCGCGGTGACGAGCCGCTCAAGCGCAAGGTGGCTTCCACTCTGCTGGAGAGCTTCCTGTTCTACTCCGGCTTCTACCTGCCGATGTACTGGTCGAGCCGGGGCAAGCTGACCAACACCGCTGACGTGATCCGGCTGATCATCCGCGACGAGGCCGTGCACGGCTACTACATCGGCTACAAGTACCAGCGCGGCTTGGCGTTGGTCGACGAGGAAAAGCGTCAAGAGCTCAAGGACTACACCTACGAGCTGCTCTTCGAGCTCTACGACAACGAGGTCGAGTACACCCAGGACCTGTACGACGGGGTGGGGCTGACCGAGGACGTCAAAAAATTCTTGCGCTACAACGCCAACAAGGCGCTGATGAACCTCGGCTATGAGGCGCTGTTCCCGCGTGACGAGACCGACGTCAACCCGGCGATCCTGTCCGCGCTGTCACCCAACGGGGACGAGAACCACGACTTCTTCTCCGGCTCGGGGTCGTCGTATGTGATCGGCAAGGCCGTCATCACGGAAGACGAAGACTGGGAGTTCTAGTTCGGGTGGTGCGGGGATCGGATCCAAATGGCTTCCGAGCGCGCCATGTTGCGGCGCGGAAACCCTTAGGGCGCTTCCCGTTGTGCAGGCGATTCTAGAAGGGCGATGCTAGGCATCCACACGATATGTCGCTGGTCGCCTGACCTTCGGAGGTGTGCCGTAGGGCGCGGTGGTGGCCAGCTGGTTCTCAGCGAGACGGCTCGGCCACAAGACCTCAAACGCAACCTTCTGTTTGACGAATCCCTACGTCACAGGAGCGCCAAGGCGAGGATCGTGGGCACGCTTCCGAAATCAGGTAACACACTGGTCGACGGGGCGGTGGTTTGAACAAAAAGCTGGAGTCAAGGCAACGTCACCCTGAATCCGCGATAGCCTTGGGCGTAGCGCGTAGGTGACTATGGAAATTGGCGGTGTGGTGGGCTTTTACTTTCGGAAGAGTATCAATGTTGGTCCCGTCAGGTTTAACCTTAGTAAATCAGGCCTCGGTGTCAGCACGGGGGTCCGTGGTTTTCGAGTGGGGACGGGACCTCGAGGAAACTATGTTCACATGGGACGACATGGCGTCTACTACCGAACCTCCCTGGGAAAACTCCTGAACCAAAATTCGGCTCAGAATTTGGAGCTGGAAGATTCGAGTTATCATCCCAATGAATTTCTTACCGAAGACGTCATTGGGTCGCAAATAATTCCGCTAGCACCTACGAATTCTGATGATATCGTTGATCAGCTCAATGCGGCAGCTCAGACGAGTCGCTGGGGACGGAAGCAAACGGTTGCGTTGTTCTATGACGTGAACGATGCGTCGGCGCAATGGTTCGACGCTTTGGTGCAGGCGTGGGGTTGGTTGACGGCATGTAATCGACTGTCGCAAGTAGTTGATCGAGGGGATTATGTCACCCTCCGGCAGCAGAAAATGAACGCCGGAGCGACCGGAGGTGTTTCGCGTCGAACCACGCAAGCAACGGTTTCCGGGCCTCCGCATCTCTCGACCAATATTCACGTCCCCGCGCTGGAAATGGGCGAAACGGGTCTATATTTTTTACCAGACCGAATTTTGATTCGAGAGGGTAAATGGTACAACACTCTCGGCTATACTGACTTAACGGCGCGGCATTCTACCGTCGAATTTATTGAGGATGGATCAGACCGTCTCCCTGCCGATGCGGTCGTGGTCGGGTCCACCTGGCGGTACCTCAATAAAAATGGTGGGCCGGATGGCAGGTTCGCCAACAATCAAAAAGTGCCAATCGTACAATACGGAGTTCTCCAACTTGAATCGCGACAGGGCAAGCGGTGGCAGTTCTATACCTCGCAGGTCCAAGCTGCTCAATATATTGCCGAGTTATTATCTCCAGTCGTCGATGATCGGACAACTAGACCACAGGACTCCCGTCCGGCGGAGCCAATAGATATCGGCGCTCTCGCGAAGCAGATTGATTCTGAAGAATTGACCAGCCAGATTCTGACCGAGATTCATGACTGGACGCCGGGTGTTCCTGTGCGATCCCCTTTCCAGGTCGGTGACAGAGTGGAATGCAGAACCGCAGGTGAATTATACGATGGTATTGGGACGGTTCGTGCTGCTTCAATATTATTGGATGTGGGTGGCGGCACGCCAACGTACCCAATGTTTCAAGTTGTACTTGGAGATCCTCAGCGGCCGGATTTGACTGACCCGCAATGGTATTCAGAAATATGCTTGAAGTGGCTTCCGGGCCGCCGAAATAGCGTCAAGTTCTCGCTCGGGGATCGAGTATTTTGCTACAGCAATGAACACGTGAACGAATATTCGGGAACCGTGGTTGGTATCTCATTGATGGACCACGAGCAAGGCTGGCAGTATCCCGTTTATTATGTGCTGCTCGATCAACGCGAAGCCACTGGATCGGACCAGAGCAATGCACCCTGGACCAGTTGGCCGAGGCGTGGGTATACGGAAGAGAAGCTAACCAGGATTTCCTAGACTTCACTGGGTACTAACCTGGTTTTGGAGACTTGGCCGAGTGCTGGCCGCCGGTTGGAAGCCTCAGTTCGGCTTACCCAGTTGGGTTCCAAGCGCCGTGTTGCCCCTGGGATTTGATAGGCGGATCCCGTCAGCGCAGGACCTTAGAAGCTTGACGCCTTTCCGTACATCCACACGACGATGTCGATGACACGCAGGGGTGTGACCGTTTCAGGTAGGCCCGCGGCGCGGTGAAGTCTGACCGCGTGATTGTGCAGTCGCCGGTTGTCTGCAAGGAGTGCCTCGCGCATGCCGAACCACAGTCCGCGTGAATCTTTGAGACCGTACTGATCACCGACCACGGAATCGTAGATTGGCACCAGTCGTGGACGCTTGCGAGCTAGCAGTTTGCTCGTCGTCACCGGTCCGAAGTGCTTCCAGCGGGCGGTGCCATTGGGACGGCAGAGCTTCCACAATCGATCCGCGGGCGAGCCTTCTCCGAGGTCGGCGTCGGTTGCATCGACCAAGTCGAGATTGGGACTGATCTGCTTGAGAAGCTCGGCGAACTCTCGGCCAAGATCGGTGTCGAGGATCTCGATGGATGCCCACGCAGATCCCTGAACTGACAGGGTGTTCAGTGCGAGGAGGTCTGCGGCTGTCACCGTGTTGATCGTCGCCGGATCGTTCCACGGATGGCCGAGCGTCTCGAAATGCCAGCCGCTGTAACGTTGATACTGACGGAGCAACTCTACCGCTTGGTCGGCGAACTCTTCTTGCAGAACGGACGGCATGCGTAGGGCGGTGTGTCGGATCATAGGTACATCCCCAAACTGGTCGATTCTTGCTTTGGAACCGTGCTGATTGGACTGTTGGTGCCAAGTATTTCGTACAGTTCCGCGAGCGACGGTTCTGCCGTAGGTGAAGGAACGCCCTCGGGGAGCCAGGCGCGTGCCTGCCGCGGGTTGAACTTCTGGAACCCGACTTCAGCTAGGCAACGACCGGGCCGGGTGAGCGCGGGATGTAGTTTGCTGATGTCCTCGTTGGTGGTCAACAAGACGATGCTCCGCATCCCCTGTCCCAGGATTCCGTCGGTCACATTGAGGAGTCGCCCCAAAGCTGCGCCGGCATCTCGGCGCGCCGTCACCCGGAGATACTCATCGGTGTCTTCCGCGATGACGAGCTGCCACCGAGGCTCGTCCTCACTGTCGGAAGATCTGACGCACATCACCTCCAAGAGGTACCCGGCATCACGGAACATTTGCTCGGGGTCGACGACATACACAGTGTCACACCACGGTTGCCATTTCCGGGCAAGTGCGCGAAGTGCGGTGCTTTTTCCGGTGCCCGGAGGACCATGCCACAACACCAGGCGCCCGCTCGAACCGGGCCCTTCGAGTTCCATCAGATCAGCGAGCCGTCCACTGACGTCGGTGGGGTAGTTGCGGTGTATTTCGTCCCAGCACGGCGCTTCGATATCGCTTTGTCGGACGCTGACGCCATGATCCGTGGCAGCGACCATCTTCAATGTGACAGTGTCCGGTGATCGGGGCTTTTGGGATTGAGCGGTGAGAGCTTCCGAGATATCGTCGGCACGTTTCATACAATCGGCGCTGACCTCGACTAAGACCGGCTGGCTTCTGCGGAAATCGAGTAGAACGCTCGCATCTTCAGTCCGTGCCAAGATTTGTGTCGAACGGTCACTTTGCCAGCGCCGCTCAATTAGCAGATCGGCGGGTAGATGAAGCGTTGATTCGGTGGCTCGCATTACTCTCACAGACCGGACAAATGGCTGCGTGCCATCCAAGACATGGGTAAGGAACGCAGCTTCCATCGTTTGGTCTTGGCCGTTGAATTCTCTGAACTCATGACGCGCCCCGCCGACCGGGATGGCGAGCGGTATATTTCCCATTATTGGTTACCGTCCATCCACACAGCGATGTCCAGAATCCGGAGTGCACTGACGGAAACACCGGACTCGGTGCGGACATAGTTCGCCCACGCGCTCACTACACCACCGGCTGGCCCCTGCAGGTCCATCTTGATTTCGCGCAGTAGCCGCGGCCATGCGGATTCTGCACGCCGTTCGCCGGTCAGTGGCCTGTAGTGGTTGATGACGTGCCGGTCAATGAGAGGGATAAGTTGAGGTCGCTTGCGGTGCAGGACCTTCGTTAGGAGTGTCAGATGTGGCGCCGATCCCCATTCCGCCAGCGCCGCTAGATGGATCAGAACATCGTCGTCCGCCTTTTGCAGCGGTACGTCAGAAGGAACTTCGCTAAGCCATGCCTGAATCCCCTCGCGTTGCTCCACGAAGAATGCGAGGTCGCTCCGGCTAATCCCAGGATGAAGGGCCGCGGTGCTCAGCACATCAACCGGTGTCACCCGGGCGGGGTCAGTTGCGATCGCGTCGTAGTACGCGAAGGCCCACGTCTCCGGTGGTCCGCCGCTCCACGGGAGTCCGCAATACCGGCGGACCTGTTCGAGGGCGTCTTTCAAGTGTCGTCCCCCGAGGACAAGCTCGGGGACTGCTGAACACGTTGACATCATCTTCTCCGTTCTCTGCGGCCTCCCGTCCGGGAGCGCCCAGGTAACACGGAAGCTAGCAGCGGGCTCCGACACTGCCGAGGTTATTCGGGGCTTCGGTACCCGCCTGACGGTCTGAATCTCGACCTCGCCGGTCGGCTGAATGGTCGTAGGACCGGCCCGGTGGACCTGTTCCTACGACTCTTGCATGAGTTCGCTGACGGGAACCCCAAGCGCATCGGCTAAGTCGAACAGGCGCTCGTATAGCAGGCTGCGCCGACCGTGCTCTACGTCGATCAAGACGTTGCGGGTAACGCCAGACCTCAACGCCAATGCTTCCTGGGTGAGGCCGAGTTCGATTCGCAGCGTGCGGATTCGGGTCCCGACGTCCATGCGCCGCCGCGCCCATGCGGCGGCCTGCTCAGGATCAGTCTGTCCGGGGCGCGTGGGCACCTGTACCACTAACCGACCAATGGTCGCGTTTGTCTGCCCTACTAGTGTTACATTCATCGGACTTGTGGTGGCTCTCTGAGGATTGCCGCAGCTAAAGCCAAGGGTTCTCGGGGAAGGCCATTTTCGATGAGTCGTCGTAACGGGCAGCGTTGCCCTGGGGTGGGCAAGGCAGCTTCGCGTGCATCGGGTGCCGTTGGTGCGCTGGGTGCGTTCTTGGCGCTCGGGGTGGCTCCGGTGGCGGTCGCGCCGGCTGCGCAGGCCGACGACTTCGACTGGTTCGTCGATCTGTTGGGTTCGGCCGAGTGGGGTTCGGCCGAGGCGTCGATGGCGCCGGCAACCGATCCGGAGTGGAACCCGGACTTCATGGCCGATCTGTACAACTCGTGGTTCTACATGCCGATCCATGCGTTGCAGAAGAGCTGGATCGACAGTGAGTTCGGGGCGTGGGTCAACGACAACCTGATCAATCCGTTGCCGCAATTGCTGTTCGGGCAGGACCTGATTGGCAACGGCGCTGACGGTATCGATGGCGGCACCTTGGCCGAGGCGGCCGGTGGCAACGGCGGGCTGTGGTTCGGCGACGGCGGCGCCGGCGGTACCAGCGCGGATGGCATTGGCGGCGCGGGTGGCTCGGCGCTGGGTGCGTTCGGCAATGGCGGTGCTGGTGGCGCCGGCCTTGACGGAGGTTACGGCGGTGACGGAGGCTCCGGCGGCTGGCTGATGGGCATCGGCGGCGCCGGTGGGGCCGGCGGGACCGGGCTATCGGGTCTCGCCGGTGGTGAAGGCGGCGTCGGTGGTGCTGGCATAGGCATGTTGTTCGGCAACGGTGGCGCCGGGGGCGCGGGTGGTCGCGGCGGCGCGGGCGCTGCCGGTGAGTCCGGGGGCACTGGTGTCGATGGCGGTAACGGCGGTGCTGGTGGCATCGGTGGCAACGGTGGCGCCGGCGGTCGGGGAGCCTGGCTGTTGGGCTCGGGCGGTAACGGTGGCAACGCCGGTGTAGGTGGCGTGGGCGGCAATGGCGGCACCGGCGGGAACGGCCAGGACGCGGCTATAGCTGGTGGTGTCGGCGGCAATGCCGGTGATGGCGGAAACGGTGGTACGGGTGGCGCCGGAGGCACTTTTGGTGGCGTCGGTGGCGCCAGCGGCCTACTCGGAGCAGCAGGCAGCAGGGGGAGCACAGGTCACGGCGGAGACGGTGGTAACGCCGGGGTCGGTGGTAACGGCGGGACGGGTGGCGCTGGCGACGCGGTGAATGTCGATGGCGGTGTCGGCGGACATGGTGGTGACGCGGGTAGCGCGGGTGCTGGCGGTGCGGCTGGTGGTCCTGGTGGCGTGGCTGGTGCAGCTGGTGTGGAGGCTACTAGCGGCGGTAACGGTGGAACCGGTGGCGCTGGGTTTAATGCCACGAGCACTGGTGCATCGGGCGGGAACGGCGGCAACGGCGGTGCGGCTGGTTCGGTGGGCAACGGCGGCCAAGGGGGTGAGGGTGGTCGCGGAGGCCCTGGAGCAGCCAGCGTTGACATCGCTACTCCGGGAGGTGCCGGAGGTACCGGAGGAATCGGAGGCGATGGCGGGCTGGGAGGCTCGATCATGGGCGACGGCGGTCGCGGGGGAACTGGCGGCATGGGCGGGGTCGGCGGCACCGGCGCAACCGGCGCAGATGGGGCCGCGGCTACCACCCCGAACGGTTCTGGTGAGGACGGCGGATCGGGCGGTGCAGGGGGCACTGGCGGAAACGGTGGCATCGGCGGCAAGGGCGGCGCGGCCCTCGGCTCAGGAGCCGAAGGCCTCGACGGTGACGGTGGCGTCGGCGGTGCCGGGGGAACGGGCGGCACCGGTGGCAACGGCGGCCGCGGTGCTGACGGCTCACAGTGGCCCGATTACACACGCTTGACGGGCGGTACCGGTGGCACAGGCGGGACTGGCGGAGTAGGTGGAGTGGGTGGCAAGGGCGGTGCAGCCTTCGGTACGGGCGGCAGCGGCCGGGACGGCGACGGCGGAGTTGGCGGTACTGGAGGCAATGGCGCTGCTGGCGGCAATGGCGTCAGTGACCCCGGCAACTTGTCCCAAGCCCCGGGTGGCAGAGGTGGAAACGCAGGAAACGGGGGCACCGGAGGCCTTGGGTTGGGGTCTGGCAACGGTGGCGATGGCGGATCCGCCGGGCAGGCTGGCGCAGGCGGCGATGGTGGCGCGATCGGGACAATTGATAGTTGGGGAGGTCAAGGTGGGTTTGGTGGCCGCGGAGGAGACGGCGGTGCGGCAGTAGGGTCCGGTAACGGAGGTAACGGCGGTGCGGGCAGCGCCGGAGGAGTTGGCGGAAACGGTGGAAATGGCCTGACAAACCACCCTGGCTCAAGTGGTGGTACGGGTGGTATCGGCGGCTACGGCGGGAATGGCGGCGACGCTGCGGGATCCGGTCGCGGCGGCAATGGTGGGCAGGGCGGTTCGGGTGGTGTCGGAGGTACCGGAGGTACCGGCGCTAACGGAGACGACCCAGGCCTTTGGACGCCGTACGGCGGGCAAGGCGGTTATGGCGGCACGGGCGGAACCGGCGGTGCCGGTGGCAACTCTGCTATGGGTACCGGCGGCAATGGTGGCGACGCGGGCAGCGGTGGACAGGGGGGTAAGGGCGGCAACGGTGGGAACGGCGCCGACGGGATCCCGGCCGGACCCGCTGGCGGAGCTGGCTACGGTGGCTACGGCGGCGGTGGTGGAACCGGCGGACCGGCTGGATCTCCGGGCGGCAGTGATGGCAAGGCCGGGACGTCCGGCGGGAGCGGCCAATTTGGTCTGCCGGGCAAGCCGGGCATCCCCGGTTAGGAGGCTCAGAACCTTGACAGCTATCGGAGGCACCGACACCGAGGAGCGTCCGTACTCCAACTGGGCGAAGTACCGATCGGAGTGGTGGACACGCTATTTCACCGGTGAGCTCGCGCATTTCTGGCCGCCGAGGCTGGATCAGCTGGAGCTCGGCGATGGCGGCTATCGATGGATTTCCCGTGATGACGTGTTCAGCATCGCGGCCACCGAATCCGAACACCGCGAGCTGCACACCGCCGTCGCCGCCTACGTCTGGGGGCTGGGTAAGAACGCGTATTCCATTGGGCGGATGGTTCGGGCGTTCACCACCAACGCCGAAACGGTCGAGGAGAACCTGCGGAAAGCCGCGGCGATCCAGGCCACCGAGGGAGCGGTCGCTGCCTACGCAGCGATGCTGCCGGGTGGGGTCGCTAGGACAAAGCACATGGGTCCGGCTTACTTCACCAAGTTCCTGTTCTTCGTAGGCGGGCGCAACCCGGCCGGTGATGGGCTGCGCCCGCTGGTGCTCGACAGCCGCGTAGCCACGGCGCTGCGGGCTCGCGGCATCTTCGACTCGAACGTCGGCAACGACAGCTGGCCCAGCGAGCTGTACCGGCGCTACCTGAACTACTGCCAGGAGCAGAACCCGAACGACCCGGAGGCCGTGGAGGCCGAGCTGTTCACTGAGGGTCGTGCCGCGGATTGATCGGGAAATCGGCGAATTTTCCGCGGGTGAGTTGGTGCTCGGCCGTGCACGTCTTCGGTGCGGCTGCGCCTTTGGCCAGGACGACGTCTACTTCTCCTTCGCGGGGCGTGTGCCTGTCCCACCTGTCGGGCCGGTAGAGGAGAAGGACGTTGTCGGCGGCGACTGCGGCGGGGCCGACCGATGGAAGGTGTTCGATCCAATCGCCCGGCTCCATTCCTACGCCTGCGCTCACTGCGAACGTAGTGGTAGCGATGACCGCAATATTTTCTTCTAGGGCAACACCTTTCAGGTGTCGACAGAAATCGCTCATTGTCGGTGAATGAATCTTTGGAGAGCGGGGGAAGTCTAGATCGTCGCTGACGACGCCCACCATGTTTAGCGAATCGACCACGATCAGACTCGCCCGCGGTTCGCTCGTCCAAAGCTCAATGGAAAGACGGCGGAGGATGTCCCCCGGCTCGCGATCATGGGTTTCGGAAATGCGCAGACGTCCACCATGCAGTTCGCGTTGCCCAGCGATGAATGAACGTTCGGCCGGCGGATCTGAGTCTGCCCGTATCCGACGCTCAAGTTGGTCCAGGGTGGTGCCGAAGGCCAGAATGTTGGCGGCCGTATCGGTGTCAGTGACCAGCCTCTTGGCGATATGCGTAGCCAGAGCGGTCACACCGGATCCGGTGTGACCGGCGATGATGGTCAGGGACCCCGGCTGCAGTCCGCCGCCGAGTGCTGCGTCAATTTCGCGAAAACCGGTTGGGACGGGTTCGATCCGGTCACTGTCATGATCGTTCGTCTGGATCAGGTTCACCTTGGGGATTCCCCGCTCGCCGTGCTGTCGTCGCATGGCAGGACCGTAGCGGGCAGGGGTGACAAATCCCGATCGGATCTGCCGCGGGATTCGTTCGCCCCGCACAGCCGCCGGCACCGTGCTTACATACCGCAATGGCTGTCGTCGCCGAACCGAGCACCAGAACCCAGCAGTTGGTGAACCTGCTCCTGGCCACCTGGGTGTCGGTGATCTGCTTCTGGGGATGGAATCTGGTCGGCCCGCTCTCGACGCAGTACGCCACCCAGATGTCGCTCAGCGCCAACCAACAGGCGTTGATAGTGGCCACCCCGATCCTGGTCGGGGCACTGGGCCGGATCGTGACCGGACTGATGACCGACCGCTTCGGTGGTCGCGCCATGTTCATCGGGGTCTCGCTGGCATCGATCGTCCCGGTGCTCGTGGTCGGCTATGCGGCCAAGATCGGTTCTTACCCGCTGATACTGACCGGAGGGTTCTTCCTCGGCGTCGCCGGAACGGTATTCGCGATCGGAATCCCGTTCGCCAACAACTGGTTTGCCCCCGAACGTCGCGGCTTCGCCACCGGGGTGTTCGGGATGGGGATGGTGGGTACCGCGGTGTCGGCGTTCTTCACCCCGCGGTTCGTGCGGTGGTTCGGGCTGTTCACCACCCATGTGATTGTCGCGGCGGCCCTGGCGATTTCGGCGCTGCTGTGTGTGGTGCTGATGCGCAATGGCCCGCAGTTCGTCCCGAACACGGCCAGCGCGTTGCCGAAGCTGATGGCCGCCGCAAAGCTGCGGGTCACCTGGGAGATGTCGGTTCTCTACGCGCTGGTTTTCGGTGGGTTCGTGGCGTTCTGCAACTACCTGCCCATCTACACCAAGACGATCTACGACTTCTCCGCGGTCGGTGCCGGCGAGCGCACGGCGGCGTTCGCGCTGGCGGCGGTGCTGGCCCGGTTGCTCGGTGGAACGCTGGCCGACCACATCCTGCCCAAATACGTGGTGCTGGCCGCACTGGCCGGCATCGCCGTGCAGACGCTGATCGCGGTCTTCCACCCGCCGGCCGATCTGTGGACCGGATTGACGTTCATCCCGCTGGCCGTCGCACTCGGCATGGGCACCGGTGGGGTGTTCGCCTGGGTGTCTCGGCGCGCACCGGCCGGCTCGATCGGCTCGGTCACCGGAATCGTCGCGGCCGTCGGCGGATTGGGCGGTTACTTCCCGCCGCTGGTGATGGGCGCCACCTACGACCCGGTGCACAACAACTACACGGTCGCACTGACCATGCTGGTAGCCACCGCGGTGCTCCTGTTCGGCTACACCGCGGTGTTCCTGCACGCTCACGAACCGGCGAGCGTCGCGACAAGCGCCTAGTGTTGCAGGATGACCACAAACACCGAGAGCACCACACCGCGACGGTCCCGGGCATGGATTGCTGGTGCCGCGATCACCGCCCTGCTTGGCGTGTTCTTCGCGTTCGACAGCATCCCGAAGATCCTCGGGATGCAGTTCGCCCGCGAAGGTACGGAGTCACTCGGCTTTTCGCCGGACAAGACCGCTGTTATCGGCTGGGTTCTGCTGGTGTGCCTGATCGTCTTTCTGATTCCCCGCACCGCGGTCCTGGGCGCCCTTGGCCTGACCGCCTACCTGGGTGGGGCGGTCACCATCAACCTGCATGCCGACAAGCCGCTGGCCGGCTTCGTGTTCTTCGCGGTGTACGTCGGCGTGCTGATGTGGATCGGGCTGATTCTGCGCCGGCCGGAACTGCTGCGGGTGTTGGGACTTCGGCGCAACTGAGCGGCTTATCGGGACGGCAGCCGGTCCAACAGCTCGTCGAGGAATCCGCCCGCCTCACGTCCGGCCGCCTCGACGGCGCCCGCGGCGATCGCCTCCACCAATCCCCGGTGCCGGATCTGGTCTGACTGCACCGGTTTCGCGCTCGTCGTCGCCACGCTGGCCATCACCACTTCGGTGAGCCCGCAATACAGTTCGGTCAGCACCGGATTGTGCGACGCGCGGACCACGGCGAGGTGGAAATCGGTGTCCGCCCGGACGAAGTCCTCGTGGCGGCCCTGTTGCTGGTGCCCGTCACGGCGATCCAACAGTGCCTGCAGCTCGGTCAGGTCCTCCTCGGTGCGGGCGGCGGCGGCAAGCCGGGCCCCCTCCACCTCCAGGCAGCGCCGCACCTGTAGCACGTCGCGCAGCTCGGAGCCGCACAGTCGGCGCACGGCGCCGGACACCTCGCTGGTGGCGCGCACATAGGTTCCGTCGCCCTGGCGGACCTCCAGGATCCCGCTGTGGGCCAACGCCCGGACCGCCTCGCGCACCGTATTGCGGCCGACACCCAGCGCATCGGCGAGCTCCGGCTCGGGCGGGATTCGCGAATCGACCGGCCATTCCCCGCCGGTCACTGAGGCTCGAAGCTGTTCGATCACCTGATCGACCAGGCCGGTGCGGCGGGCGGTGACCAACGGCACAGCATCCTCCCTTCATCCAATCATGGGATGTATGCGATCCTACGTCAGGTGACCCGCACAGTCCGCACCGAAACGCTCGACCAGTACGAGCATGACCTTGAACTGGAGCTCGATGGCGTCATCGAGATCCGGCCGGTGGCGACGATGGCGGCCGGTGGTGCGCTGCTGACCGTCGCGGTGGTGTTGACCGCGCTGAACCTGCGCCCGGCGATCACCAGCGTGGGGCCGCTGCTCCCGGAGATGCGTGGGGCGTTGGGCGCCTCGGACACCTGGGCCGGCATCCTGACCACACTGCCCGGTCTGTGCTTCGCGGGAGCCGGGCTGGCCGCGCCGTGGTTGTCCCGGCGGATCGGGTTGGGCCGCACGGTCTCGGCGGCGCTGCTCACACTTGTTGCGGGACTGCTGATCCGGGTGTGCGACGGGCCCCTGGTCGTACTCGGCGGGACATTGGTGGCCACCGCGGGCATCGCGTTGATCAATGTGCTGATCCCGGTGATCATCAGAGGTTCCTTCCCGGCGCGGATCGGGCTGATGACCGGGGTTTACACCGCGGCGCTCCAAGGGGGAGGGGCCTTGGGCTCCGCGGCAACCCCGGTGCTCGACGACGCGCTGGGCGGCTGGCGATCGGCACTGGCGGCGTGGAGTGCGCTGGCCCTGCTGGCGCTGGCGGCATGGTTGGTGGCAGCCCGCGGATTCGAGCGGGCCGGCACCGCCGCGCCTGCGGCCGCGACGACCGGCCGGTCGCTGTTGCGCAACAAGCTGGCCTGGACCATCACGCTGTTCTTCGGCACTCAATCCTTCATCGCCTACGTGGTGATCGGCTGGCTGCCGGAGGTACTGATCGACCACGGGACCAGCGAAACGCGGGCGGGGCTGCTGCTCGGGTTGATCTCGCTGATCGCGGTGCCGATCAGTCTGATCGTCTCGCCGCTGGCCGCGCGCCGCGGCAGCCAGAGCGGATGGATCGTCGGGCTGGGGGTGCTCGGCGTCGCCGGAATACTCGGGCTGTTGATCGCGCCGGCGGCCGCGCCGCTGCTGTGGAGTGTGCTGGTGGGGCTGGGGATGAGCGTGTTCTCGTTGGCGCTCACCGTGATTGCGCTGCGGGCCCGCGACGCCGAGGACACCGTGCGCCTGTCGGGGATGGCGCAGGGCTTCGGCTATCTGCTGGCCGGTGTCGGTCCGTTCCTGTTCGGCCTGTTGCACCACGCGACCGGCGGATGGACCGTGCCGTGGCTGCTGATCCTCGCCGTCTACCTGGTGCAGATACTGGCGGGCGCACTGGCCGGGCGCAGCCGCTACGTCTAGGACGGCTGACGCCGGTAGGGGTCTACGGCCGGCAGCCCTCGCCGAACGTGCACTGAGACCGGAGATTTCGCGAATTTTTCGGTCTGAGTACACGCTCGGCGAGCATCGAATGCTAGGCGGCCCGCAGCGATGCGGTGTCGATGACGAAGCGGTAGCGCACGTCGGAGGCCAGCACCCGCTCGTAGGCGGTGTTGATGTAGTCCGGTTCGATGACCTCGATCTCGGGGCGCACGTCGTGTTCGGCGCAGAAGTTCAGCATCTCCTGCGTCTCGGCGATCCCGCCGATCAACGACCCCGACACACTGCGCCGCATCCGGACCAGCGGGCCCGGCGGCACCGACAGGGAGCTCTCGGGCATGCCCAACTCGACGAGCGTGCCGTCGAGGGTGAGCAGGTTCAGGTATGCGCCCAGGTCCAGGCTGGCCGAGACGGTGTTCAAGATGACGTCGAAGTCGCTGCGCAGCGTCTTGAAGGTGGTCGGGTCGCTGGTGGCGTAGTAGTGCTGCGCGCCCAGCCGCAGGCCGTCCTCCATCTTCTTCAGAGACTGCGACAGCACGGTGACCTCCGCGCCCATCGCCGTGCCGAGCTTGACGGCCATGTGGCCCAGGCCGCCCAGGCCCACCACCGCAATCCGCTTGCCCGGGCCGACATTCCAGTGCCGCAACGGCGAGTAGGTGGTGACCCCGGCGCAGAGCAGGGGCGCGGCGGCATCCAGGGGAATCTCGTCCGGGATGCTCAGCACGTAGTTTTCGTCGACGACGATCGCGCCGCTGTAGCCACCCTGGGTGGGCTGGCCGTCGCGGCCGACGCCGGCGTAGGTGCCGATCATGCCGCCGCCGGTGCAGTACTGCTCATGCCCGGCCTGGCAGCTGGGGCACTCGCGGCAGGAGTCGACGAAGCAGCCGACGCCGACGCGGTCACCGACCTTGAACTTGGTCACCTGCGCGCCGACGGCGGTCACCACACCGGCGATCTCGTGGCCGGGGACCAGGGGATACTGCGGGCGGCCCCACTCGGCCCGGACGGTGTGGATATCGGAGTGGCAGATGCCGGCGAAGGCGATATCGAACGCGACATCGTGCGGGCCGGGCTCCCGGCGGGTGATGGTGGTCCTGGTCAACGGCGTGTCGGGCGAGGTGGCCGCGTAGGCGGAAACGGTGGTCATTATCGAGTAACTCTCTTCGGATCTGTACGGAATTGAAAAAGATAGTCTAACAAAGTTCTTTGCCGTGGCGCCGTGAGCCTGCTCACTGAAGCAACAGGCAGACGTGATACTCCCGCGGTGTCGTCACCGGCGATTAGGGTCCGAAGGATGAACGCGCGCCCCCACGTCGACCGGCTGGTTCTCTACAAACACGGGGTGGCCTTCGTCGGCCGCCGCGGGCCGGTGGACGGCGACTTCACCCTCACGTTTCGCCGCGACGACATGAAGGACGTGCTCAAGTCGCTGACCGTCGACGCGGCAGGCGGCAGCGCATCGGTGGGTGCGGTCTCCTTCGACACCCCGGCCGACCCTCGCACCGAGCTGGCCGACCGCAACCTGCTGCTCAACCCGGGCGACGCCCTCGCCGGGCTGTTCGAGGCGCTGCGGGGCCGCGCCGTGGAGGTGCACAGCGGCGATCAGGCGCACCGCGGTGAGGTGATCGGTTTCGACAACGTCGCCGATGCGCCGGCCCGGCGGCTACTGGTGTTGCGCACCGATTCCGGTGCGGTCAGCCTGGTCGATCTCACCGAGGCGCACCGCCTCGACCTGCTGGAGGGCCCGTCGAAAGACGACCTCGACTACCTGATCGACCGGTCCCGCGCGGCCACCGCGGGCCGCAACTGTGATGTGGCGGTGCAGATCCGCGGCGCCTCCGACGACGTGCGGGTGTCCTACATCGTTGCCGCACCGATGTGGCGGGTGTCGTACCGGGCGATCCGTGACGGCGACACCGTGACCCTGGTCGCGACGGGAATCATCCACAACCCGATCGACGAGGATCTGACCGACGTCGAGGTGACTTTGACCACCGGCCAACCGATCTCGTTCGACATCGACCTCTACCACGGCCGGCAGGTGCAGCGGGTGGTCGTCGAGGAGAGCGAACGCGTCGCCGCGCCGCGGCGTGCCTCCAGCGCGGAAGCGTCGATGCTCGGCGCGGTACCGATGGGCAATGCCGGACTCGCCGCCGACGCCTACCGAACCGCCGCCGCTGACGTCGAAACGTCCGACCGCGGTGAGTATTTCGAATACCGGCTGGCCACGCCGGTGTCGCTGAAGCGCGGGGGTGCGGCCATGGTCCCGCTGGCCGTGGCACCCGTCGACGGGGTGCGCCGGGAGCTGGTATGGCGCGAGGAACGCGGTCCCGTTCCCGATATCGTGCTCGGATTCACCAACACCACGGGCGTGGTGCTCGAAGAAGGCCCGGCGGTGATCTACGAGCAGGGTGGCTATGCCGGGGAAGCCATGCTGGGCTTCACCTCTCGCGGTGCCGACGTACGGCTGGCCTTCGCCAAGGACCTCGCGGTGCGCTGCCGCAGCGTTGCGTCGTTGCAGACTGTCACCACCCGGATCAGGCTGGCCGCCGACGCCCTGGTCGAGGAGCAGCGCTGCGAGCGACGACACACCCTGCACGCCGAGAACGATCATGACGACTCGGTTGACGTGATCTTCGAACTGCCGGTGCCCCCGGATCACACCGTGGCCGCGCAGGCCGGCGTCACCGACGCCGGCCACGACGGCGTGTGGTGCCGATTTGCGGTCACGGTTGCCGGGCACCGCAGCGCCGAGGCGACGGTGTTGGAGACCTGGCCGGTGTACCGCGAGATCGCCTATGACGACCTGGAACCGGGCCGGCTGGAGGAGTGGCTGGCCGACCGCACTCTGGATGCGCAGACGGTGCAAGCGCTTTCGCAGGTGCTGGCGCATCGCAACACGGCGCGCCGACTCGCCGAGCAGTGCGCGCGGGCCGAAGAGCAACGCGATGAGGCCTACGCCGCGCAGAGCCGCATCGCCGAACAGTTGCGGGTGCTCGGCACCGACGGCGCCGAAGGTGAGCTACGGGCCCGGCAGGTGCGCGAGCTGGAGATCCTGCAAGACCGGGTCGGTGCGTTGGACGCCGAGGTGCGCCGGCTTCGCGAGCAGGCCGATGCGGAGCAGCAGCGGGCGTCAGACGAATTGCGCAGAGTGGTCGGGGCCGAGCCCGCCTAGTTGATCGGCGCGTTCACCCAGCGCAGGTCCTCGACCACACCGCGGGCGGCAACCGGTCCCTGCCCGGTCTGCCACACCTCGTTGTTGACGACGAACACCCGACTGTCACGGTTGGCCGCCAACCGGCGCCAGGCGACGCTGTCGAAGACGGTGGCTGCCCGTGCCTTGGCCGCCGGGGAGGCGAAAGACACGTAGACGATGTCGCCGTCGGCCGCCGAGAAGTCCGCCCGGCCGCCCAGATCCGCCTCGCCGGCGGCGATCTCGAGGTAGGGCTGGTCGGTGAACCGCTGCAACGGCGGCCGGTCCACGCCGACGGCCTTGAGCACGCTGGCGGCGAAGCCGGACGCCCCGTAGACCCGCACGCTGTTGTCGGTGAGCTGAACCACCGAGACCTGGTAGTGGGTGGCGTCGCTGACCTCGCCGGTTTCGGCGGCGTTCTGGCCGAATTTCTCGAGCACCTCGTCGATCGCGTCGCTGCGGGCCGTCGCGGCGCCGACACCGCGCGCGTTGTCCTCCCACGCCGCACCCGGCGCCCCGGTGAACACGGTCGGGGCGATCGAGGCCAGTGCCGAGTAGTCCGGCGTCAGGCCCTGTGCACCCAGGATCAGATCCGGGTGCAGCGCATCGATGGCTTCGGTGTCCGGATTGCTGCGGGTCCCCACCGCCGGCACGCCGTGCAGCACGGCGCCCAGATAGGACGGCTGACTCTCCGAGCCCTCCGGTAGTGCCGCGCCCACCACGCGGGACTGCAGACCCAGGGCGCACAGTGCGTCGAGCTGGTCGCCGGAGAGCACCACGATGCGCTGCGGTTCCTCGGGCACCTCGACGCTGGGCGGCTCCACCCCGGCCGCATTGCGGACCGACCGCACCGAGGGGCCGGGGTCCGGGCGCACCGGCTCAGCGGCGCAGGACTCGTCGGGCCGCCGGTCGTTGCCGAGCACACCGGCCCCGGCGACCATGGTCGTGGTGGTGTGCATCGACGTCGGGGAGCTTTCCGGCCCCTCGCCGGCGCATCCGGCGACCGTGACCAAGGCCACGGCCAGCGTTGCCACCGACACCGCCCGCCGGTCCGCCCTGATCACGCGGTGACGGTAACACCCACGCCCGGTGTGCCCGTCCAGGAGACGAATACGACAGTTTGTAGGAGGCCTATACCGGCGGGGGGACGCTCGGGGTTAGGATTCGACCAAGTTTCCCGGGATGCCCATGTTTGGAGGAATCTTGACCGCCGAAGCACCCCCGCGCGCAGAACTCGAGGCCAGTCGGCCCTTCCCTGCGCTGATGGGCCCCAAGGGCAGTCTGCTGTACAAGGTGATCACCACCACCGATCACAAGCTGATCGGCATCATGTACTGCGTCGCCTGCATGGGTTTCTTCTTCATCGGCGGCCTGCTCGCGCTGCTCATGCGCACCGAGCTGGCGGTACCGGGCCTGCAGTTCCTGTCCAACGAGCAGTTCAACCAGCTGTTCACCATGCACGGCACGGTGATGCTGCTGTTCTACGCCACTCCCATCGTGTTCGGGTTCTCCAACCTGGTGCTGCCGCTGCAGATCGGCGCCCCGGACGTGGCCTTCCCCCGGCTCAACGCGTTCTCGTTCTGGCTGTTCCTGTTCGGCGCGACCATCGCGCTGGCCGGCTTCATCACCCCCGGTGGTGCCGCCGACTTCGGCTGGACCGCCTACACCCCGCTCAGCGACGCGGTGCACTCGCCGGGCGCCGGCGGTGACCTGTGGATCGTGGGCCTGGCAGTCGGTGGTCTGGGCACCATCCTCGGTGCGGTGAACATGATCACCACGGTGGCCTGCATGCGTGCCCCCGGCATGACGATGTTCCGGATGCCGATCTTCACCTGGAACATCCTGGTGACCTCGATCCTGGTGCTGATCGTGTTCCCGCTGCTGACCGCGGCGCTGTTCGGCTTGGCCGTCGACCGCCACCTGGGCGGGCACATCTACGACTCCGCAAACGGCGGTGTGTTGCTGTGGCAACACCTGTTCTGGTTCTTCGGCCACCCCGAGGTGTACATCATCGCGCTGCCGTTCTTCGGCATCGTCAGCGAAGTCTTTCCGGTCTTCTCCCGCAAGCCGATCTTCGGCTACGTCACCCTGGTCTACGCGACGCTGAGCATCGCCGGACTGTCGACGGCGGTGTGGGCGCACCACATGTTCGCCACCGGCGCGGTGCTGCTGCCGTTCTTCTCGCTGCTGACCCTGATGATCGCGATCCCGACCGGGCTGAAGTTCTTCAACTGGATCGGCACCATGTGGCGGGGTCAGCTGACCTTCGAGACACCGATGCTGTTCGCGATCGGCTTCATCGTCACGTTCCTGGCCGGCGGACTGACCGGTGTGATGCTGGCCAGCCCGCCGCTGGACTTCCACGTCAGCGACAGCTACTTCCTGATCGCGCACTTCCACTACGTGCTGTTCGGCACCATCGTGTTCGCGACGTTCTCCGGGATCTACTTCTGGTTCCCGAAGATGACGGGCCGGCTGCTCGACGAGCGGCTCGGGAAGCTGCACTTCTGGTTGACGTTCATCGGTTTCCACACCACGTTCCTGATCCAGCACTGGCTGGGCAACATGGGTATGCCGCGCCGTTACGCCGACTACCTGCCCACCGACGGGTTCACTCCGCTGAACATCGTCTCCACCGTCGGGGCGTTCATCCTGGGCACGTCGATGATCGCCTTCACCTGGAACGTCTTCAAGAGCTGGCGTTACGGCGAGGTTGTCACCGTCGACGACCCGTGGGGTTACGGCAACTCCCTGGAGTGGGCGACCAGTTGCCCGCCGCCGCGGCACAACTTCACCGAGCTGCCCCGGATCCGTTCGGAGCGCCCGGCTTTCGAGCTGCACTACCCGCACATGATCGATCGGCTGCGTGCCGAGGCGCACGTCGGCCGTCACCCCGGCGACGAGCTGTACGAGCCCGCACCGGTCTGATGGGCCCGCTGGGGGAGAGGCGGCGTCCGGTCGAGTCGGGCGCCCGCCGAGGGTGAGCACGCCCAAGGTGCCGGTGTTGATCACCGTCACCGGTGTCGATCAACCGGGCGTGACGTCGGCGCTCTTCGAGGTGCTGGAGCGATACCAGGTCGAGCTGCTCAACGTCGAGCAGGTTGTGGTCCGCGGTCGCCTGACATTGGGGGTGCTGGTCTCGGTGCCGCCGACGGTGGCCGACGGAACGGCGTTCGCCGACGAGGTCACCGCCGCCATTCACGGTGTGGGCCTTGAGGTCACGATCGAACGCAGCGATGATGCGCCGATCATCGCGGCGCCGTCCACCCACCGGATCGTGGTGCTGGGCCGGCCGGTGGCGGCCACCGCGCTCGGAGCCCTGGCCCGCGAGATCGCCGAGATCGACGCCAACATCGACATGATCCGGGGCGTCTCGGATTACCCGGTGACCGGATTGGAACTGCGGGTCTCGGTGCCCGACGGCGCCGCGGGTCGGTTGCAGTCCGCGCTGAGCACTGTGGCCGCGCAGCAGCAGGTGGACGTGGCGTTTCAGGATGCCAGCCTGTCGCGGCGGACGAAACGCCTGATCGTCTTCGACGTCGACTCCACCCTGATCCAGGGGGAGGTCATCGAGATGCTGGCCGCCCGTGCCGGTGCCGGGGATGCGGTCGCGGCGATCACTGAGGCCGCCATGCGCGGTGAACTCGACTTCGCCGAGTCGCTGCACCACCGGGTGGCCACCCTCGCCGGTCTGCCCGCCGGTGTCATCGACGATGTGGCCGGGCAGATCGAACTCACCCCGGGGGCGCGCACCACGTTGCGCACGCTGCGCCGGCTGGGTTTCAAATGCGGTGTGGTGTCCGGGGGTTTTCGGCAGGTGATCGCGCCGTTGGCCGACGAGCTGAAGCTGGACTTCGTCGCCGCCAACGAATTGGAGATCATCGACGGCAAGCTCACCGGCCGGGTGACCGGACCGGTGGTCGACCGGGCCGGCAAAGCCGAAGCGCTGCGGGACTTCGCCAGCCGTGCCGGCGTGCCGATGGAGCAGACCGTGGCCGTGGGCGACGGCGCCAACGACATCGACATGCTGGCCGCGGCCGGGCTGGGCGTGGCGTTCAACGCCAAACCGGCGCTGCGCGAGGTGGCCGATGCGTCACTGAGTTACCCGTACCTGGACACGGTGCTCTTCCTGCTCGGTGTCACCCGCGCCGAGATCGAGGCCGCCGACGCGAACGACGGAGTGCTGCGCCGGGTCGAGATCCCGCCGGCCTAGCGGCGGGTCGCCGCCATCAGCCCGGCGGTCAGATCAGGGCGCCCATCACCATCAGGGGCAGCAGCCCGACGCCGGCGGCGAGCGGGATGCCGATGGCGTCGAGCAGGTCGCCGTCGGCGAGCTCGGACATGAAGACCTCGTAGCTGTACTGGGGCAGTGTGAACATCACCGCGCTGAGCATGTCCAGCGGCGGGAAACCGGTGTGCGGCGGGAACGTTTCGAAGAGGTCCTGCCACGTGGTGGGCACCATCGCCCCGGCGGAGGTCTCCAGGCCCGCCAGGGCTTCCCCCGTCCTGAGCAGCTGCTCGGCCCATTCCGGCAGTGAATACACGTAGTTGGCCGGGTCCATCAAGGTGTTGAAGGCGTCCGTGATGCCCTTCTGCACGCCGTCGGCGAGGGCTGCCGGAACCTGTTGCAGGACATCGGCGGGCGGCAGGAAGCCCAGCGCAGTGGGCACGTCGGCGTACCCGGGGCTCCAGCCGTGCTCGATGTTCCCGTACCCGAGATTCACCAACACTCGCAGGGCCGGCTGCAGCAGGTCGACCAACGGGTTGCCGATGAACGGCAGCAGTTGCAGGGGTGCAAGCAGCGGCAGGGTGCCGGCCGGAATCATGTAGTACTCGCTCAGGACGTCATCGGACGACGTCGGCAGTTGAATCGCGTTCGCGATCTCCTCCGGGGTGAGCCCCAGGTAGGTCACGTGCTGGAAGAAGATGCCCAGCGCGGCGTTGAGGGTGGACAGGAAGTTGATCGGATACTGCGGGAAGTCGGCGAAACCGTCGTATTCGTGGGTGTAGACGGTGGTGGGGAACAGGTCCGTGGGTGCCGCCCCGCTGAATGTCAGTCCGAGGCTGGGGATCTCCGGGTGGGCACCGGCCGGCAGATCGAAGCGGGCCAGCATGCCGCCGTTGGGAATGCTCTCGTCACCGATCAGCACGAAACGCAGGTAGTCGCTGGGCACGCCCTCGTCGGCGAGGCGCTGCATCACCATCGTCGAGATCACCGCGCTCTGTGACCAGCCGAACACCACCACGGGGTCCTCGGCGTCGACCTGGCCGCCGGCGATCTGATCGAGGATCGCGGCTACCAGGATCTCTCCGCCCTGTTCGGCTGACCGGTCGAAGGTCTCGGTGAAGGGGCCCAGGAACGGGTACAGCGCCGCCGGGGTGCTCAGGATCTGGGTGTTCCCGGTGAAGCCGAGCGGCGCCAGGTAGAGCTCGTTGACCATGTCGGCGTAGGCCTGGCCCGGCGTCGGCATACCGCTGCCGCCCATGATCAGTGCTGTTCCGCCGCCCAGCGGTGAGTCGAGACCGGTGAGCCCTACCGCGGGGGCCGCGGCGTCCGCGGGGGAGGCGAGGAGACCGGCACCGACAAGGCCGACTGCGAGAGCACCCGGAATACGGGACATCCAAACCCCCTGAACTGAAGTCTTAAGGATTGATGTGCACAGACCGTGGCAAACGTTACAACAAGACAATGGAATGTCAGCAACAAGAAGATCGGCCCGAGCAGGTGTCCCCGATAGCGGTACCCGGTCGGTCCCCGCGGGGCCGGGGTACGGCACGATAGGGCCGTGCCCGACACCGGACGCCCCGCCCCCGCAACAGGGGCCGATCAGGACCTGTTGATCCACTTCGAGGGCGTTTCGCTGTCCCGCGACGGGCGCTCCCTGGTGGGACCGCTGGACTGGTCGGTCGAACTCGACGAACGCTGGGTGATCATCGGGCCCAACGGCGCCGGTAAGACCTCGCTGTTGCGGATCGCCGCCGCCACCGAACACCCGTCGACGGGTGTGGCCTACGTGCTGGGTGAGCAGCTGGGCAGGGTCGACACCACCGAACTGCGGGCCCGGGTGGGCCTGAGTTCGTCGTCGCTGGCGCAGCGGATACCGGACGGCGAAACCGTCCGCGACCTGGTTGTCTCGGCCGGCTACGCGGTGCTGGGACGGTGGCGGGAACGCTACGAGGACATCGACCATGAGCGGGCGATCGACCTGCTGGAAAGCCTGGGCGCTGAGCACCTGGCCGATCGCACCTACGGCACTTTGAGCGAAGGCGAGCGCAAGCGGGTGCTGATCGCCCGTGCGCTGATGACCGACCCCGAGCTGTTGCTGCTCGATGAGCCGGCGGCCGGTCTCGACCTGGGCGGGCGCGAGGAACTGGTCGCCCGGCTGGGCGATCTGGCAGCCGACCCGGACGCCCCGGCGATCGTGCTGGTCACCCACCACGTCGAGGAGATCCCGATCGGCTTCAGCCATTGCCTGCTGCTGGCCGAGGGCCGCGCGGTAGCCGCCGGCCTGCTCGCCGACGTGCTCACCGCCGAGAACCTGTCGGCGGCATTCGGCCAGTCGATCTCGCTGGAAGTCATCGACGGGCGTTATTTCGCTCGCCGGACCCGCAGCAGAGCAGCTCACCGGAGGCGCGCATGACCGACCCCCAGGCCCCACCGCTGCCCACGCGGCCCGCCGCGACGGTAATGCTGGTCCGGGATGGCGACACGGCGTTGGACGTCTTCCTGATGCGCCGGCACGCCGCGATGGAGTTCGCCGCCGGCGTGATGGTGTTTCCCGGCGGCGGGGTGGACGACCGCGACCGCAGCGCCGAAGTCGCCTGGTACGGGCCGGAACCGGCGTGGTGGGCGCAGCGCTTCGGGGTGGACGTCGACCTGGCTGCGGCACTGGTGTGCGCGGCCGCGCGCGAGACGTTCGAGGAGTCCGGGGTGCTGTTCGCCGGTCCCGCCGATGACGCGGATCGGGTTGTCGCCGACGCCTCGGTGTATGCCGATGCCCGGCGTGCGCTGGCGGGCGGGGAGTTGTCGTTCGCCGACTTCCTGCGCTCCGAGAAGCTGGTGCTGCATGCCGACCTGCTGCGGCCGTGGGCGAACTGGGTGACGCCGGAGGCCGAGCGCACCCGCCGCTATGACACCTACTTCTTCGCGGCCGCGCTGCCGGTCGGCCAACGGGCCGACGGGGAGAACACCGAGTCCGACCGGGCCGGCTGGCTCACCCCCGAGGCCGCGATCGAAGACTTCGCGGCCGGGCGCAGCTTCCTGCTGCCGCCGACCTGGACCCAACTGGATTCCCTCATCGGTCGCAGCGTGCAGGACGTGCTGGCGGTGGAACGCCAGATCGTGGTGGTGCAACCGGACCTGGCCCGCCGTGGTGAGAACTGGGAGATCGAATTCTTCAATTCCGAGCGCTACAACGCAGCACGCGGGAAGCGGTGGCCCGGATGAGCGAGTTCGTGTCGGTCCACACGTCGACCGACGAGCCCGGGTTGGCCACCCTGGTGCTGTCGCGAACCCCGACCAATGCCATGACCCGGCAGGTTTACCGGGAGATCGGCGCGGCGGCGGCCGAGGTGTCGGCCCGTGACGACGTCGCCGCGGTGGTGCTGTTCGGCGGGCACGAGATCTTCTGCGCCGGTGACGAAGTGCCCGAACTGCGCACCCTGATCGCCGCCGAGGCCGAGGTCTTCGCCCGCGTCCGCCACGAGGCCGTGCAGGCCGTGGCGGCGATCGCCAAGCCGACGGTGGCGGCGGTGACCGGTTACGCGCTGGGCAGCGGCCTGGCGCTGGCGTTGGCCGCGGACTGGCGGATCAGCGGCGACAACGTCAAGTTCGGGGCCACCGAGATCCTGGCCGGCCTCGTTCCCGACGGCGCCGGACTGGCCCGGCTGGCCCAAACCATCGGCGCGAGCCGCGCTAAGGAGCTGGCGTACAGCGGCCGGTTCTTCGACGCCGAGGAGGCGCTGGAACTGGGAGTGATCGATGAGATGGTTGCCCCCGACGGGGTCTACGACGCGGCGATCACCTGGGCCCGCCGTTTCGTCGACACCCCGCCGCGGGCGCTGGCCGCGGTCAAGGCCTCGATCGACTCCGTCGCGACGCTTTCCCCGGCCGAGCGGGCCGCGGCCGACCAGCGGCGCTATGCCGAGGTGTTCGCCGCTGGTATCGGATCCACGAGGAGTGAACCCTAAGCCGCCACGCCAGAACGACTTGGGCGGGTGTCGGTTTCTTTTCACGTTTTTATCAGCTAACGTCCACTCAGCGGCGACGGCCGCCCACTATGCCGGCGTTAGGAACACACCATGCAGTCACGTGCCATCCGCCCCTGGACCACCGCGACCGTAGCCCTCCTGGGGGCGGGCGCCGTCGCAGCCACACCACTGGTGGTGCCCCAGGCCGGGGCCGTTGCGGCGGACATCCTGCTGGCCGCCCAGGACATCACGATCGACCTGGTGCGCCATGGCGAGTCGGTGGACAACGCCGAGCACATCCTGGGCACACTCCCGCCGGGTGCTGAGCTCACCGCGCTCGGACAGCAACAGGCGATCGACGTGGCCTCGGAGATCAATTCCGAGTTCCCGGGCGGGATCGCCGGAATCTACGCGTCGGAGTTCATTCGTGCCCAGGACACCGCGCAGCCGCTGGCCGATCTGCTGAACATGGACATCACGGTCCTGGCCGGTCTCAACGAGATCAACGCGGGCTGGCTCGAAGGCGGCGACCTCAACAACCTGCTCGTCCAGGTCGGCTACGCCTTCGCGCCGCTGATGTGGGTGATGGGTCATTACTGGGTGCCCATGCTGGGCTCCACGATCGACCCGAACGGGGTGGTGTTCAACGACCGCGTCGGCGAGGCGATCCAAGCGATTTACGGCAACACCGTCGCCGACCCGGAGAACCCGTTGACCAACGCGGCGTTCGCGCACGCCGGGACGATCGCGATGTGGACGTTGATGAACGTCAGGAACCCCGACTTCGGCCTGGTCTTCAACGAACTGCTCGACACCCGCAGTCCGTTGGCCAACGTCGGTCAGGTCGTCATCGAGGGCAACCCGACCGATGGTTGGACGCTGGTCAGCTGGGATGGGCATGAGGTAGCCGCCACCCCGGACCTGCTGACGGGACTGTTCGTGGACTGGCGCGATCTGAACGTGGCGCCGCAGATCGCAGCATGGCACATTCTGGAGGCGTGCCAGGGCGGGGATCAGGCCGAGATCGCCGCCGCGCTGCAGACGGGCTTCAATGATGTGTTGACCGCCTTCGTCACGTTCCCGCAGGCCGTGTTCGAGACCATCACCGGCGCGTTGAGCGGGTAGGGCACCGCGCTCTTACGCCTGGCCGGGCGTGGCAGGTTCATCCTGCTGCGCCCGGCTTTCTCGTGCTGCCGTCACCCGGCTGGCGAGCGCTCGTGGATCTTGGCCGCCGGGCTATTGACATTAGGAAAAACATCAGCTTAATCTGAGCCAGCCATTTGCGCTACGCGCCGTAGCGTAACTGAACTTAGGGATTCGTTGAAGGAGAAGGTCATGCACCACACCCGCCCGTGGATCACCGCCGGAGTCGCCCTCGTCGGCGCCGGAGTCGTCGCCGCCACCCCGGTGACCCCGACCGTAGGAGTCCTGACCGCCGTCAGTTTCCCCAGCATCCAGCTGACCGCCGCCGACATGGTGCTCAACCTGGTACGGCACGGCGAGTCGCAGGACAACGTCGACCACATCCTGGGCACCGTTCCGCCCGGTGCACCGCTGACCGACGAGGGTGTGGCGCAGGCGGAGTATCTGGCCGACCCCGACAACCCACAACACCTCGCCAACCCGGACTTCTACGACGGAGTCTTCGCCTCGGCATTCCTGCGCGCCCAGTCCACCGCCGAGGAATGGCTCGCCGCGGCCGGCGCACCGGACACCGCGGTGGGGATCCTGCCCGGACTCAACGAACTCAGCGCCGGTTTCCTCGAAGGCCAGGAGCAGGACACGCTCACCGGCCTGCTCTACCTGATGGCGCCACTGGCGTGGATGTTCGGCCAGTACTGGGTGCCACAGCTCGGCTCCACCGTCGACATCAACGGGATGGCCTTCAACGACCGCTTCAGCGACGCCGTCGAAGCCATCTACAACCACGGCGGCGGCGCCGACGCCGATGACACCATGTACAACGTGGCGTTCTCCCACGGTGCGTCGATCACCACCTGGGCGATGATGAACGTCAAGAACCCCGACTTCGGGCTGTACTTCCAGGGCCTCACCCAGGGGCTGCTGCCCAACACCGGCCAGGTCGTCGTCGAAGGCAACCCGACTGACGGCTGGACGCTGGTCAGCTGGAACGGAACCGAGGTCGCGGAGAACCCGGGGCTGCTCACCGGACTGTTCGTGGACTTCCGCGACCTGATCGTCGCGCCGCAGATGGCCGGCTGGCAGGTCATGCAAGCCCTCCAGGGCGGGGACCCGGCCGAGATCATGGCCGCGCTGCAGACCGGCTTCAACGACGTGCTCGCCGCGTTCGCCGCGTTCCCGCAGGCAGTGATCGACACCATCACCGGATCACTGGGCGACGCCGCCGGCAGCGCCGAGGCGACCGGCGACGTGATCGGTGACCTGGTGGCTGCCCTGGCAGGCTGAGCCACAGCAAGTGCATAGCCGGGCGCGGCCGCCCCTCACCGCGCCCGGCTATGCCGTATCTGCAACACCCATGGCCGCCGACCGGGTCGGGTATTGCTCAGCTCGCCGCCTCCTGCATACGATGTGACATCGCTCACAATGCATTCTGTCTGGGGGGATGGACATGCGACTAGTCAGCCATTCGTGGTTCACCGCCGGCGTCACGCTGGTCGTCACCGGGGTCATCACCGCTACGCCGGTGACGGCGCCCGCATCGGCCGCCGCGCACATTTTCGACATCCGCCTCGCCGCCGAGGACATCACGCTGGACCTCGTGCGGCACGGCCAATCAACCGACGATCTCAACGGCATTCTCGGCACGCTGCCACCCGGTGACGGGCTCACCGAACTGGGCCATCAGCAGTCGGCAGAGGTCGCCCAGGCCATTCAGGAGCAGTTCCCGGACGGCATCGCCGGGGTCTACGCCTCGGAGCTCATCCGGACCCAGGAGACCGCAGCGCCGCTGGCCCAGGCGCTGGGGATGGACGTGCAGATCTTGCCGGGGCTCAACGAGATCCCCGCGGGAATCTTCGAAGGCCAACCCCGGGATCTGCTCACCCAGATCGGCTATTTCCTGCCGATGGCCTCGTGGGTCCTCGGCAATCTCTTCGTGCAGGCACCCGGCTCCATCAACGGGGTGCAGTTCCAGGAGCAGGTCAACAACGCCGTCGACACGATCTACAACAACACCATCGCCGGCGACGGACCACTGACCAGTGTGGCGTATTCCAGCGGTGGGCCGATCGCCATCTGGGCGCTGATGAACGTGGAGAACCCGCCCATTTTTCTGCTTTTGCAGCAGCTGCTCGAAACACTCGGTCCGCCTCCCAACGTGAACCAGGCCGTGCTCGAGGGCAATCCCATCGACGGCTGGACGATGGTCAGCTGGGGCGGGACGCCCGTTCCGCAGACCCCGGACCTGTTCACCGGCTTGTTCGTCGACTACCGCGACCTGGTCACAGTGCCGCAGATCGCCCTGTGGAACATCTGGGAGGCCATTCAGGGCGGGGATTCCGCCGACATCACTGCCGCGCTGCAGACCGGCTTCAACGACGTGCTGACCGCCTTCGTCAACTTCCCCCAGGCCGTGATCGACACCATCATCGGCGCGCTGGGCGACAGCGCCGGCTCGGCCGGGGACTCGGTTCTGGACGGCTTGATGGGAGCGATCTGAGCTGGCCGCTACGCTGACTCACTATGACGAGCACGGACCCGACGCCGAACCCGCACGCCACCGCCGAACAGGTGGAGGCCGCCCGGCACGACAGCAAGCTCGCCCAGGTGCTCTACCACGACTGGGAGGCCGAGCAGTACGACGAGAAGTGGTCGATCTCCTACGACGAACGCTGTATCGACTACGCCCGGGGCCGCTTCGACGTGATCGTGCCCGCTTCCGAACGGCAGAGCACGGACGGGCCCCTTTATGACCGTGCGCTGGAGCTGGGCTGCGGCACCGGGTTCTTCCTGCTCAACCTGATGCAGTCCGGGGTGGCGCGACGCGGCTCGGTCACCGACCTCTCGCCGGGCATGGTCAAGGTCGCCACCCGCAACGGTCAGGCCCTGGGCCTGGACGTCGACGGCCGGGTCGCCGACGCCGAGGGCATCCCGTATGAGGACAACACCTTCGACCTGGTGGTCGGTCACGCGGTGCTGCACCACATTCCCGACGTCGAACTGTCGCTGCGCGAGGTGCTGCGGGTACTCAAGCCCGGCGGACGGTTCGTGTTCGCCGGCGAACCCACCACGGTCGGCAACTTCTACGCCCGCCGGCTGGCCGACCTGACCTGGAAGACCACGGTCGCCGCGATGAAGCTGCCCGGAATGGGCTCCTGGCGCCGGCCGCAGGAAGAGCTCGATGAGAACTCGCGGGCCGCGGCGCTGGAATGGATCGTCGATCTGCACACCTTCGAGCCCAGTGACCTCGAGCGCATGGCCACCAACGCCGGTGCGGTCGAGGTGCGCACCGCCAGTGAAGAGTTCACCGCCGCCATGCTGGGCTGGCCGGTCCGCACCTTCGAGTCGACGGTCCCGCCGGGCAAGCTCGGCTGGGGCTGGGCGCGGTTCGCGTTCCGCAGCTGGACCGCCCTGAGCTGGGTGGACGCCAACGTGCTGAGCCGTGTGGTGCCCAAGGGCTGGTTCTACAACGTGATGGTCACCGGCGTTAAACCGTCCTGATCAGCGGCTACCGTTTCACTGCCGGCGACGTCGGCTATCTGAGCTCGGCCGCCGGTACCGCCGGCCTGGCCGAGGTGGCCGGTTTCGCGCTGACCGACGCCACCCGCATCGCCGATATCACCGCACTGCGCGGCCGCTTCGGTGATCGAACGGCGGCACTGGTCGAGACCGTTCTGCTGCGCCGGCGTGCGGCGGCCAAGCTGGCCGAACTGCCCGGGACCTCGCAGTGGCTGTTCACCGACGAGGCGCTGCAGCAGGCCAGCGCCGCACCGGTGGCGCGGCACCGGGCGCGCCGGATCGCAGCGGCCGCGCCGGACGCCGTAGTGCATGACGTGACCTGCTCGGTCGGCACCGAGCTGGCGGTGCTGTCCGAGGTGACCGATCGGGTGCTGGGCAGCGACCTGGACCCGGTGCGGTTGGCGATGGCGCGCCACAACCTCGGCTGTTCAGCGAGGCTCGACGGAGGAGAGGCGAAGCTGGGACCGCCGCATGGACTCGGCGGTTCAGCGAGGCTCGACGGAGGAGAGGCGAAGCTGGGACCGCCGCATGGACTCGGCGGGGTGACCGTGGTGCGGGCCGACGCGCTGGCGCCGGTCAGTCGTGACACGGTGGTGCTGGCCGACCCGGGCCGGCGCGGCGGGGGGCGGCGACGCTTCGACCCGGCCGACTACCAGCCCGCGCTGGACCGGCTGTTGGACGTCTACGCAGGCCGCGACATCGTCGTAAAGGCCGCCCCCGGAATCGATTTCGAGAAGGTTGGCGAGCTGGGTTTTCAGGGCGAGATCGAGGTCACCTCGTGGCGCGCCTCGGTGCGGGAAGCCTGCCTGTGGTCACCCGGTCTGGCCGAGTCCGGGGTGCGCCGCCGGGCCACGATCCTGGACCGTGACGAGCAGATCACCGACGCCGACCCGGATGACTGCGACGTACGTCCGGCCGGCCGCTGGATCGTCGATCCCGACGGTGCGGTGGTGCGGGCCGGCCTGGTCCGCCAGTACGGCACCCGGCACGGCCTGTGGCAGCTCGATCCCGACATCGCCTACCTGTCCGGCGACGAACTGCCGGACGGGGTACGCGGATTCGAGGTGCTCGAGTCGCTGGCCTACAGCGAGAAACGCCTTCGTCAGGCACTCGCGGCACACGACTGCGGCGCCCTGGAAATCCTGGTCCGCGGTGTCCGCGATGTGCAGGCCGACCCCGATGGTCTGCGCCGCCGGCTGCGGCTGCGCGGGGGAGCGGCGCTGTCGGTCGTGATCACCCGGATCGGGACCGGGGGTGCGGCGCGGGCGATTGCGTTCGTCTGCCATCCGTCCCGGTAGGCGGCCCGGTAGGCTGTCGGCCAAGGCTGTTCCCGGGGCCATTCCTGCTTGCTGCGGCAAGGCGAGACAAAGCGAGACGAACCGACAATGCGCATTCTGGTTGCCGCCCTGCTGGCGGGTGGGGCAGTGGGCAGCTGGCTGGGTGTGGCCGGTCTGTCCCCGGCGCTTGCGGCCTCGCCCTGTGCCGAACTGGGCGGGACGATGGAGTCCGGGCTGTGTCACGTCCACTCCTCGACCGCCAACTACACCCTGGACATGAAGTTCCCGGTCGACTACCCCGACCAGCAGACACTGACCGACTACCTGGTGCAGAACCGCGACGGATTCTTGACCGTGGCCAAGTCGCCCGGCGGGTCGCGGGGCACCCCCTACGAAATGGATGCCACCTTCGAGCAGCACCGTTCCGGACAGGCGCCCAAGGGAACCCAGAGCGTGGTGCTCAAGATCTTCCAGGACCTCGGTGGCCCGCAGCCCTCTACCTGGTACCAGTCCTTCAACTACGATCTGGCGACCCGCAAGCCGATCACCTTCGAGACCCTGTTCGCGCCGAACAGCAAGCCGCTGGAGGCGATCTTCCCGGTGGTGCAGCGCGACTTGGAGCGCCAGACCGGAGTACCGGCGATCCTGATCTCATCGGGTTCGGGAATGGACCCGATGCACTACCAGAACTTCGCCATCACCAACGACGAGGTGATCTTCTACTTCGCGCCCGGCGAGTTGCTGCCGATGAGCGCCGGCGCCACTTCGGTGAAGGTGCCGCGCACCGCGATCCCGCAACTGGCCGTCTGAGCAAGCTCGGGCGGGCGGCCATCAGGCCGGGGCGAAGCTGAACACCTGCCCGGCGCTGGTGGCGACCACCACCCGCCGGTCGTGGCCCACCGAGACCCCGACCGGGAACCCGCGTGATTCGGGCAGCGGATAGCTGTTGACGGTGTGGCCGTCGGCCGGGTCGAACACCAGCAGCGACAAACCGGCCGGGCCGACGCTGGTACCGGCGACAACGGTGTAGCCGACCTTGCCGGCCAGACTCGACGACGACAGGGGAGCGACGTCCTCGCGGCGCCACACCTGCTCGGCGTAGTCACCGCGGTCGGTGAACGCGACCAGTTCGGTGTCCGGACCGCCGCCGGAGACGATCAACCCGTCGGGGGTCAACGCCGGCGGCGTGTGGGCCAGGAACTTCAGCGGCACCGACCATTTCGCCTTCCCATCGGTGGCGTCGATCGCCCACAGCCGTTGGTCGCGTCCGTTGACGTAGACGGTGGCGCCGTCGGCGGACAGCACCGGGCTGGCCAGCACCCCGGCCGAGACCGCGTCGCTGGTCCACTCGTGGGTGAGCAACGGGGTGCCACCCGGGTGGTACTTGAGGCCGACCAGTCCGGCCTCCTTGGCGCCCGGCTCCCACAGGCTCACCACCACGGTGTTGCTCGCCGGTGAGAACGCGGGTGCGGCGGCCACCGGGCAGTCCGGCCGGGCAGTGGCGCAGTCGGACAATCCGCGCCGGTAGTCGGTCGGGTCGACGCCGTCCACCAGGTCCAGCGGGGTGCCCACGACGGTGCCGCGGTGCGAGTCGAAAACCAGCACCTGGCCCAAATGCGTCACCACCAGCAGCAGGCCGTCACCGATGATCCGCGGCGTCGACGGCATCCCGATCACCGGTGCGCGCCAACGGATCCACTGGGTGGGCGGAAACGACAGCATGGCACCCGGTTGGCCGACGTAGACGTTGTCGAAGCCGTCCATGAGCGCCCCGAAGAACCCGCCGCCCTGATGCAGCCGGGTGCACCAGCGCTGCCGTCCGCGGTCGGCGTTCTCCCACTCCATCAAGGAGCAGCCGGCCTCGGTCTGGGCGTTGAGCACCATCCAGCCGTGAATGCCCAGCGCGGGGCCGGCCCCCAGCTCGCCCTTGACCGAGCGGATCCAGTCCAGCTGCAGGTCGGTCGCGCCCGCGGTGGCGGTGTGGCTGCTGTTGGCGGCGTCGGCGTATTGGGCGGGCCAGCCCGGCGCGGGGGCGGCGTCCACCCACGAATCGGTGTTGGCGCAGGCGCTCAGCAACCCCGCGGCCACCACCACCGCGAGTCCGGCCAGGGCACCACGTCGCCGCAACACAGTGGCAATCCCCAATCCTCGGCCGGGTGTGTGAACGAGTCCAGGTGAGGGTAGCGCGTGGCGGGAATCCGCTCGCGTAGGCTTTCCGGCCATGACGACCATGTGGGGTGCTCCGATCCACAAACGCTGGCGGGGTTCGCGACTGCGTGATCCGCGCCAGGCCCGCTTCCTCACGCTGGCCTCACTGCGCTGGGTGCTGGCCAATCGGGCCTACACGCCGTGGTATCTGGTGCGCTACTGGCGGCTGCTGAAGTTCAAGCTGGCCAACCCGCACATCATCACCCGCGGCATGGTCTTCCTGGGCAAGGGCGTGGAGATCCAGGCCACCCCGGAGATGTCGTACATGGAGATCGGCCGCTGGGTGCACATCGGCGACAAGAACACCATCCGGGCGCACGAGGGGTCGCTGCGATTCGGGGACAAGGTGGTGCTGGGTCGTGACAACGTCATCAACACCTACCTCGACATCGAGCTCGGGGATTCGGTGCTGATGGCCGACTGGTGCTACGTCTGCGACTTCGACCACAAGATGGACGACATCAACGTGCCGATCAAGGACCAGGGCATCATCAAGAGCCCGGTGCGGATCGGGCCGGACACCTGGATCGCGGCCAAGGTCACCATCCTGCGCGACACCAGCATCGGCCGCGGCTGCGTACTGGGCGCCCACGCGGTGGTCAAAGGCGTCATCCCGGACTACTCGATCGCGGTGGGCGCGCCGGCCAAGGTGGTCAAGAACCGCAAACTGGCCTGGGAGACCTCAGCCGCCGAGCGGGCCGAGCTGGCCGCCGCACTGGCCGACATCGAGCGCAAGAAGGCCGCGCAGCACTGACGCCGAGCAGTTCTTTGACAAATTTTGGCATTGCTCATTAGCCTTGCTCAATGGGCACCATGAACATCTCGCTACCTGATTCGCTGAAGGAGTTCGTGGAGCGGCAGGTTGCCCAATGCGGTTATGGCACCAGTAGTGAGTACGTCCGCGAGTTGATCCGTAAGGATCAAGACCGCGCGGCGCTGCGAAGCCTGATCCTTGAGGGTGCCGCGTCCGCGCCGACTGAACCCGCTGACGACGCCTACTTCGATCGGCTGCGTACCCGCATCCGCCAACAGCGCACCGGATGACGATCAAGCCGGTTATCCCGCGTGAGCGAGCCGTCCATGATGTCGAGCAGGCAGTCGACCACTACCTCAACGAGGGCGCGGCGCAAGCCGCGTCAGGGCTGGTCGATTCCCTGCAGGCGGCATATCGCCTGATCGGACGGCACCCTGGTATCGGTTCTCCTCGCTACGGCTACGAACTCGATATTCCGGGCTTGCGCGGAAAGACACTGGAACACTTCCCGTTTACTGTCCTGTACCTCGAGCGCCGTGACCACGTCGATGTTCTGCGCGTCCTGCATCAGCGTCGTGACATTCCGGAAGCGCTGCGCGATCTCGATCTGGATTAGCTGACTCTCCGCACCGCCGGCAGCACCTGCTCGACCAGCAGCCGCAGGCTCGCCCAGCCCTCCTCCAGCGGCAGCCCGCCGATCAGCGGGTGCAGGGTCACTCCGGTCCGGCCGGCGCGGCACTGCGCGACGAGCTCGTCGGGGGTGAGCACCTCCACCTTGGCGGCCGTGCGCAGCTCGGCGACCGTGGCGGCCGGACTCTCGTTGGGGCGCGGCACCTCCGGCACCGCCCAGGAGCTGTACTCGGTGGTCTCGTGCAGAAAATGGTCACCGCACCGGGCCCAGGCCGCCTCCGGGTCGGTGGTCAGATGTGTGACGGTGTTGCCGTTCTCGGGGCAGAACACAAACCCCTGGTTGCCGGTGCGGGCCAGCTCTTCCCGGTACACCGCTTCGATCTCGGGCATCGGCATCGGCGGCGAGAACGGCAATCCGAACCGGGCCGCCCGGCGGGCCGCCGCGGCGCTCATCCCGCCGATGAAGAACACCGGATGCGGCTTGGAATACGGCTTGGGCGTGACGTCGACCAGCCGGCCGTGGTACTCGAACGCCTCCTCACCCCACGATTTGAGCAGCACGTCGAGGCATTCGTCCATCAACCGTCCCCGCCGCCGGAAATCCTTACCGACAGCGTGGTATTCCTCTGGGCGGTAACCGATTCCGGCGACGAAGCTCACTCGCCCGCCGGACAGGTGATCGAGGACCGCGATGTCCTCGGCGAGGCGCACCGGGTCGTAGAGCGGCACCAGCAACGCATTGATACTGATGCGGATATCGGTGGTGCATCCCGCGACGGCGGCGGCCATCAGCAGCGGCGCCGGCAACCATCCGGTGGCCGCGAGATGATGTTCTTCGCACCCGACTGCGGTGACTCCGTGGGCGTCGGCGTAGGACGCCATCTCCAGCGCCGCCCGGTAGCGGTCGGCATTTCCGGCGCCGGGGACGTTGGTCATGTTCAGGCGCAGGGCGCTCAGTAGTGGCATGGGACTGACCGGTCACCTCCTCGGCGTCACCGTAGCGCATAAAAATGATCAATCGATTGATTACGCCGCTGCCTCGCCGTTAGCCTGGGGACCGTGACCGGCCAGCCGACCCAGCTGCTGATCGACGGCGCGCTGGTCCCCGGTGGTGCGGGCGCCTTTCCCACCATCAACCCGGCCACTGAAGAGCCGATCGGAGAGGCCGCCGACGCCGACGCGGCCGACCTCGACCGCGCCATCGCGGCGGCCCGCACGGCGTTCGACTCCTCGGACTGGTGCCGCGACACCGAGTTGCGGGTGCACTGCCTGCGCCAACTGCGCGACGCACTCAACGACGAGATCGAGACGCTACGTGAGATCACCATCGCCGAGGTCGGGGCGCCGCGGTCGCTGACCTACCGCGGCCAGCTCCAGACCCCGGTGGACGATCTGGAGTTCCCGGCGGCCACCGCGGATAACTACCCGTGGCGGGTGGATCTGGGCGTGGCCGCCCCCATGGGCATAACCACCGCACGCACCATCGTGCGGGAGCCGCTCGGCGTGGTCGGCGCGATCACGCCGTGGAACTTCCCGCATCAGGTCACCCTCGCCAAGCTCGGCCCGGCACTGGCGGCGGGCAACACCGTCGTGCTCAAACCGGCGCCCGACACCCCTTGGTGCGCAGCCGAAGTCGGCCGGATCATCGCCGAGAAGACCGACTTTCCGGCCGGGGTGGTCAACATCGTCACCGCATCCGATCACCGGATCGGCGCCCGGCTCGCCGAGGACGCCCGGGTTGATGCGGTGTCCTTCACCGGCTCGACCGTGACCGGTCGCTCGGTGATGACCGCCGCCGCGCAGACCATCAAGAAGGTCTTCCTCGAACTCGGCGGCAAATCGGCGTTCATCGTGCTCGACGACGCCGACCTGGACGCCGCGTGTACCGCTGCCGCATCGACGGTGTCGATGCACGCCGGGCAGGGCTGCGCGCTGACCACCCGCCTGCTGGTGCCGCGCGAACGCCACCGCGAGGCTCTCGACGCGGTGGCCACCGCGATGTCGCGGGTCCCGGTGGGCGACCCCAGTGATCCGAAAACCCTATGTGGGCCGTTGATTTCAGCACGCCAGCGCGATCGCGTGCAGTCCTATCTGGAGCTGGCGATCGCCGAAGGCGGAACGTTTCACTGCGGAGGCGGCCGGCCCGCCGGCCTGGACCGGGGCTTCTTCATCGAGCCCACGGTGATCGCCGGGCTGACCAACGACGCCCGGGTGGCCCGCGAGGAGATCTTCGGTCCGGTGCTGGTGGTGCTGGCCCACGACGGCGCGGCCGACGCGGCGCGGATCGCCAACGACTCGCCGTATGGGCTGTCCGCCACCGTGTTCGGCAGCGATGACCGTGCCGCTCGCGTCGCCTCCCGGCTGCGGGTAGGGACCGTCAATGTCAACGGCGGCATGTGGTACTCCGCCGACGTACCGTTCGGGGGCTACAAGCAGTCCGGAGTCGGCCGGGAGATGGGCCTGGCGGGTTTCGAGGAATATCTGGAGACCAAGGTGGTGGCCACCGCGGTCCGGGAGAGGGAGCGTTGATGGCCGGACCGCCCGACCCCCAGGTGCTGGCGGCGTTGCTGGCGCTGCGCGACGACGACGCGCCGCCCCCGCCGGCGGTCGGCGACGTCGCCACCCGCCGGAGCAACGCGGGGCACATGTTCAAGCGGGTGCTGGCGTCCCGGCCACCCGTCCCCGGCGTTGAGACGACAGAGTTCTCGCTGAATCACGACGGCAGCACGATCGGCTTGCGCTGGTACCGGCGGGCGGGCACGGACCAGCCCGGCAGTGCGGTGCTGTATCTACACGGCGGCGGAATGATCTTCGACTGGGCGCACCTCGGTGCGTTGTACGACGCGGCGGTGCGCGGCTACGTCGCCGCGTCGGGGGTGCCGATGCTGGTCGTGGATTACCGGGTCGCCCCGGAATTCCCGCATCCCATTCCGCTGCAGGACTGCTACGCCGCACTGCGCTGGCTCCGCGAACACGCCGACGAGCTCGGCGTCGACGCGTCCCGGCTGGCGGTGATGGGCGACAGCGCCGGCGGGGGACTGGCGGCCGGGGTGGGTCTGCTGGCCCGGGACCGAGGCGGGCCGGGGATCGCGGCGCAGCTGTTGATCTACCCGATGCTCGACGACCGAACCTGTGCTGACGGCGCGGTTCCCCCGTTGCTCACCTGGAGCTACGACGACAACGCCACCGGCTGGGGAGCGCTGCTGGGCGGCGGTGCCCCCGACGGCTACGCCGCGCCGGCCCGAGCCGACGACCTGACCGGCCTGCCGCCGACCTACATCGACGTCGGCGGGTTGGACATCTTCGCCGAAGAGGACGTCGCCTTTGCGCACCGGCTGCTCGCCGCGGCAGTCCCCGTGGAGCTGCACGTGTACCCCGGCTGCCCGCATGCGTTCGACCTGCTGGCACCGGATGCCGATGTGTCGCAACGGGTTATCGCCCACCGGGTGAGGTATCTGACGTCGTTGTAGCGCTGAAGAAGGTGCGCAGCGCGGATTCGTCACCGTCGACCTCGACCAGCGCAGCGACGTCGTCAAGCGCCAACACACCCGCCGCGAGACCGAGGACAATCGGCGCCTCGGTATGCAGCACGGCGTCCAGGTCGCGCCCATCGGGCATCTCGACGTCGATGCCGGACTCGGTGGCCCGCAGCTGAACCATGCCGCCGTCCACCGCGACCCCCACCGCCACCGACCGATCCGCCGGCACCCGACCGGCGAACAGGGCCGGAAGCGCCAGCCGCAGCCAGTCGGCGCGGAATTCGTCGCCCTGCGGCCCGCGGATCATCAGCGGCGTCGACCAGCGGACCAGCGCGTAGATGGGCTCACGCAGTTGCGCGCCCCATTCGGTGAGCGCGTAGGTCACCGCGTTGCCGTCCTCGGACAATTGCCGCTGCACCACCCCCGCGGTTTCGAGATCGCGGAGCCGGTCGGTCAGTAGGTTCGTCGCGATCCCGGACAGCCCGTCGCGCAGCTCGCGATAGCGGGCGGGCGCCAGCAGGAGCTGGCGGACGATCAACAGGTTCCACCGGTCACCCACCACATCCAGGGCCCGGGCAAGTCCGCAGTACTGACCGTAGTCTCGACTCATCACCATCTACTTGCTAATTTAAAGTTCAGTTGATTATATCAAGTGAACTGGGGAGGTGGACATGACGGTCACGGAAAGACCCGCGTGGGTCGACGACAAGCTGTTCCCGTTCGAGAGCCGGTTCGTCGGCATCGACGGGAACCGCGTCCACTACGTGGATGAGGGATCCGGGCCGGTGCTGCTGTTCCTGCACGGCAACCCGACCTGGTCGTTCGAGTATCGCAAGGTCATCGAGGCGTTGCGGCCGGACTTTCGGTGCATCGCCGTGGACTATCCCGGGTTCGGGCTGTCCTCGGCGGCGCCGGGATACCGGTACCTGCCCGCCGAACACGCCCGGGTGGTGGGCGCGTTCGTCGAAGCGCTGGCGCTGCGCGGGGTCACGTTGGTGGCTCACGACTGGGGCGGCCCGATCGGACTGGCGACGGTGCAGCAGCACCCCGAGGTCTTTGACCGGCTGGTGCTGACCAACACGGCGGCATGGCCGGTCGACGCCCCGGCCGTGCAGGTCATGTCCCATGTGATGGGCGGCCCGCTCGGACGCCTGCTGATCCGGCAGTTCAACCTGTTTGTCAACGTCATGATCCCGCTCGGGCACCGCCTGACCAAGCTCACCGGCGAGGAGATGGCCCACTACCAGAAGGCCCTCGACAGCCCCGCGCGCCGCGAGGCGTCGGCGGTCTTTCCTCGCGAGATCACCGCCAGCCGCGCCTTTCTCGCCGGCATCGAGTCCGGGTTGCCCGACATCGCCGGGCTCCCCGCGCTGATCATCTGGGGTGATGCCGACTTCGCCTTCGGGGACAAGGAATTACGCCGGTGGGAGCAGACCCTGACCGATCACCAGACCGTCATCGTCAAAGGCGCCGGCCACTTCGTCGCATCCGAGGCTGCCGAGCGATTCGCGACGGCGATCCGCGACTGGCACGCATCCTCGGGGTCATAGTGGCCTACGACAAGCAGCTGGCGGCCCGGGTGCGGGAGATGTTCGCCGACGGCCCGCCCGTGCTCGAAAAGGCGATGTTCGGCGGGCTGGCGTTCCTGGTCGCCGGCAAGATCGCGGTCGCCGCTATGGCCGACGGGTTGTTGGTCCGAGTCGGCGTCGCGCGGGCCGAACAGGTTCTGAAGACGACCGCCGCCCAGCCCATGGAGATGGGCGGGCGGACCATGCGCGGCTGGGTCCATGTCGACGGCCGGCACCTGCGTTCCCGACGTCAGCTCGGCGAATGGATCGACATCGGAATCGATGCCGCGGCAAGCGCTTAGCACAACCTGCTCCTAGAACAGCGTGCCGCGGATCAGATCCTCGGCCGAGCGCAGGGTGGCGCGGTAGGCCGCCGGCGACAGCTGCGCCGCCTGCTCGGTCAACCCCCGGGTCAGCGCGTAGACGGCGTCCGCGGCACCGTCGGTGTCGATGCCGGTCGCCAGCGCCCCGCTGCGCTGCGCCTCCCCGACGATCTCGCCGATGACATCGCGCAACGGCGTCACCTCGCCCGTCGCGCGCTCGAACGCGGCGAGATGGGGATGGTCCTGCCGCAAGCGATCCGCTTCATCGAGCACGGCGGCGAGCCGATCCGCCACGCTGCCAGCGCGCTGTGCTGCGGCATGCAACCGGGGCAGCGCGATCTCCCGGGCGGCGGCCACGGTCGCGGCCAGCAGCTCGGCCTTGTTCGGAAAGTAGTGATACAGGCTTGCGCTGGTCATGTCGGCAGCGGTGGCGATCTCGCGGATCGTGGCACCCGAACAACCGACCTCGGCGACACGCCGGATCGCCGCGGTGATGATCCGCTGGCGGGTCTCTTCGCTGCTGGTCCCAGCCGGCCGACCCCGCGGCGACGACGTGACGGGCATGATCGCTGAATTATGCCGGGCGTCGTTGCCTGCCGCTGGGAGGATGTGCACATGTCGACACCGCAGCTGGGTCGCCCGGTCGGCGCCGTCGGGGAGGAGACCCGCCGGCGGATCGTCACCGCCACCATCCGGTGCGTGGCCGAACTGGGCTACTCGCGGACCACCATCCGCGAGATCGCTCGCACGGCAGGTGTCACCAGCGCCAACCTCTACAACTACTTTCCGAACAAGGCCGAGCTGGTGGCGGCGGCGATCGCCGCGCGGGCCGAGATCGCGCTGCCGCGACTGCGCCGCGCTGCCGAGCGGCCCGGCACGGTGGTCGACCGGATCGAGGCCGTGCTGGACGAGTCCGGCAACCTCATGCGGGAGCATCCCGACCTCGCCACCTTCGAGTGGGCGATCCGCGCCCAGAACGCCGTCACCGTGTACCCGGGGGAGGCCGGCAACGTCGGGCTCGAGGCACTGCGCGACATCATCACCGGGATCGTCGACGACGCCGGCCCGCGATCTGCCGTCGAGGTGACCTACGCGCTGGTCTACGGCCTGACAGAGCTGGCGGCGACCGGTTCGCCGGAGGCCTATCACGCGGCGCTGGCCGCCGCGAAGCGGCTGATCCGGGGAACCTTGTTCGACCATTGATATAATCAATTGATTGATTATATGCTGGCCGGTGTTGCTGGACCGATTCTGCGGCGATCCGGAGGTGCCTCGATCGTGACGGACGGCCAGGATCTGCAGGGCACGCCCTTCGATCCGAATGCCCTGCGGGACAAGTACGCCCAAGAACGCCGGCGGCGGTTGCGCAATGACGGCATCGCCCAGTACGTGGAGGTGGCGGGCCGCTTCTCCCGGTTCGCCGAAGACCCCTGGGCCGACCCGGGGTTCACCCGGGAGCCGCTGACCGACGACGTCGACGTCGCGATCGTGGGAGCCGGATTCGGTGGACTGCTCACCGGAGCCCGGCTGCGTGAGCTCGGCGTGCAGAGCATCCGGCTGATCGACAAGGCGGCCGATGTCGGGGGCACCTGGTATTGGAATCGCTACCCGGGGATCGCCTGCGACGTGGAGTCCTACGTCTACATGCCGTTGCTGGAGGAACTCGGCTACGTCCCCACGGAGAAATACGCCAAGGGCCCGGAGATCTTCGCGCACTGCCAACGCATCGCCCGCCACTACGACCTGTACCGGGACGCCTGCCTGCAGACCGAGGTCCGCGAAATCCGTTGGGATCCCGACATATCACGCTGGGTGATCACCACCGATCACGGCGACGCGATCCGGGCCCGATTCGTGTCGATGGCCAACGGCTACCTGCAGAAGCCGAAGCTGCCCGGCATCCCGGGGATCGACGAATTCGCCGGCCGGACCTTCCACACCAGCCGCTGGGACTACGACTACACCGGCACGGGTCTGGAGCGCCTGGCCGACAAGCGGGTCGGGATCATCGGGACCGGCGCCACCGCGATCCAGTGCGTGCCGCGGCTGGCCGAGAAAGCGCAGCACCTGTACGTCTTTCAGCGCACGCCGTCGACGGTGGATGTGCGGGGCAACCGGGCGACCGACCCGCAGTGGGCGGCGGAGCTGCAGCCCGGCTGGCAACAGCGCCGCATGGAGAACTTCCAGATTCTGACCGCGGGCGGCCAGGCCGACGAGGACCTCGTCGACGACGCCTGGACCAGCCTCACCAAGACAATGCCGATCGTCGATGAGGGTGGCCCGAACGCCGCCGAGATGGCCGACTTCGCCAAGATGGAGGAGATCCGCGGCCGGGTCGACGCGATCGTCACCGATGCCGCGACGGCTGAGGCGCTCAAGCCGTGGTACGGGTACTACTGCAAACGGCCCTGCTTCCACGACGAGTACCTGCAGGCCTTCAACCGCGACAATGTCACCCTGGTCGACACCCGCGGCCGTGGAGTCGAAAAGATCACCCGCGACGGCGCGGTGGTCGAGGGAGTCGAATACCCGCTGGACTGCCTGGTTTTCGCCACCGGCTTCGAGGTGGGCACCGACTACTGCCGGCGCACCGGATTCGAAGTCATCGGCCGCGACGGGGTGACGCTGACCGACAAGTGGGCCGACGGGGTGCGCACCTTCCACGGCCTGCACACCCATGGCTTCCCCAACTGCTTCATCGAGAGCATCGCCCAGTCCGGGTTCACGGTGAACTTTCCCTACCTGATCGACACCCAGGCTCGGCATGTGGCCTGGGTGATCGCCCGGGCACTGCAGCAGAGGATCATCGCGCTGGAGGCCACCGCCGAGGCGGAGCAGGAGTGGGTCGACGCCGTGGTCCAGCGTTCCGGCGTGATCGCCGGCCGGCGCGAGACGTGTACTCCCGGCTACTACAACCGCGAGGGCCAGGCCAACGCGCGGTTGCGGCAGGACAGTTTCTTCTTCGGCAGCCCAACCGAATACGCCGACATCCTGAGCGACTGGCGGACCTCCGGGACGCTGCGGGGATTCGACGTCACCGGGTAGCTATCGGGAAGGCGCGAGGGACATAGTGCTGCGTAGCATACTGTAGCAATATTGGCTACACTTGGCGGTATGGCGAGGACGATCGCTCAGCGCGAACTCCGCAATGACAATGCCAAGGTGATCGACGCGGTTGCCGCCGGGGAGACGTTTGTCGTGACGCGGAACGGTGAACCGGTAGCGGAACTTCGCCCGCTACGGGCAGTTCGACGTACGTTCATCCCGCGTAGTGAGGTCGCTGCGTTGGCCGTTGCCGGAGTGCGTATCGATCACCGCGAGTTCCGAGCCGACCTCGACCGGTCCATCGACCAGGAGCTCTAGAGCGTTATGACCTCCGGTCTTCTGGACACGTCGGTGGTGATCGATTGGCATGACCCGGCAGTGGTCGCGGCGTTGCCCGACGAGGTGGCGATTTCCGCCATCACTGCTGCGGAGTTGGCCGCCGGCCCACTGCTGGCAACGTCGGCGTTTGAGGCGGCAAAACGGCAGTCTCGTCTTCAGGAGGTCGAGTCGAAGTTGGAGCCGATCCCGTTCGACGAAGTCGCGGTTCGCAGTTACGGGCTGATTGTCGCCGCAATAGTGGGTACGGGCCGAAATCCCCGAAGCCGGTTTGCCGATCTATTGATTGCGGCCACGGCGCACGCGAATCGGCTGGATCTCTATACGCGAAACGCCGCGGATTTTTCCGGGCTTGAGAAGTTGATACGGGTTGTCGCGGTATAGCTAACGCCCGAAGTCGATGACGCCCCTGATCAGCCGGCCGGCGGCCAGGTCGTCGTAGGCCTCGTTGATGTCGTCGAGCCGGTAACGCCTGGTGATCATCTCGTCGAGCTGCAGGCGACCCGCCTCATAAAGCCCGGCCAGCAGCGGAATATCGGTCCGCGGGTTGCAGGAGCCGAAGACGGTGCCGCACAGGCCCTTGTTCATCAACATCAGATCCTGCGGATCGAGGCGAGTCCGGGTGCCCTGCACCGACATTCCGGTCAGCACGCAGGTCCCGGCCTTGCGGGTCAGCCGCAGCGCATCCTCCACATCGCCATCGGTGACCACCGACGGGGACACCACCACAGCGTCGGCCATCACCCCGCGCGTCAGGTCGCAGACCATGTCGAAAGCCTCGGCGGCGCTGGCGGCGGTGTGGGTGGCGCCGAACGCGCGTGCCGATTCCCGCTTGAACGCAACGGGATCCACCGCGACGATCCGGGCCGCGCCATTGATGCGGGCGCCCTGCACGGCGGCCGTGCCGATGCCCCCCACCCCGATGACCACGACGGTGTCTCCGCCGCGCACACCGGCGCGATACGCCGCCGAGCCGTATCCGGTGGGTACCGCGCAGGCCAGCAGGGCGGCCGGCAGCAGGGGCAGGTGCGGTTCGATTCTGACCAGCGAGGCGGCGGCGACGACGGTGTGTTCGGCGAACGCACCGATCTTGGACACGTGCGCAAGATCCCGGCCGTCGCCACCGTGATGGCGGAAGGTGCCGTCGGTGGGCATTCCGGGCAGCATGGTGCCCGCACCGGCGTCACAGATGTACTCCATACCCGAAGAGCACCAACGACATTGACCGCATACCGCGACGAACGATGTCACCACGTGATCGCCGGGGGACAGGCCGGTGACGCCGTCGCCGACCTCGACGACCACCCCGGATCCTTCGTGGCCGCCGATGGTCGGGGCCGCCGGCTCCCGCTGCGACGGCGGGACCAGGTGACCTTGCCGGATGTGCTCGTCGGAATGACACAAGCCCGCCGCGGCCATCTCAACCAGCACCTCGCCGGCGCGCGGCGGATCGAGCTCGAACTCCTCAACCGACCAGGGGCCGCCGTAGCTGCGCAGGATCGCCGCGCGGGACTTCATCGCCGGGATCTACCGGTCCGGCAGGGCGTGCTCGATGATCGGCCGGCGTGGCTGCGGTTCCCGCTCGCGACGCTTGGCCGCCAGATACACCTGGGCGGTCTCGTCGGCGACGGTGTGCCAATCGAAGTCGGCGCTGAGCCGGTCCCGGGCGGCCAGGGCGCGGTGCTGGGCGCCGGCGGGGTCGTCGAGCACCGCGCACACCGCCGAGGCCAGCGCCGGCACGTCGCGCGGCGGGCAGGACATCCCGGTCTCGCCGTCGATCACGGCCTCGCCCAGCCCGCCGACGGCTGCTACCACCAGTGGAGTTCCGGCGGCGGCGGCCTCCAATGCCGCCAGGCCGAACGGTTCGTAATGACTGGGCAGCACCGCGGCGTCGGCCCGATGCAACAGTGCCAGCAGCTCGTCGTGGTCGACCCGTCCGATGAACCGGGTCGCCTTGAGCACCCGGTGCTTTCGGGCACACTCGACCAGCCAGTCCTGCTGGGTGCCGTCGCCGGCGACGGTCAGCGTGGTTCCCGGATGTGTGCGCCGGATCCGCGGCAGTGCCGCGATGGCGTCGTGGACACCCTTCTCGTATTCCAGCCGCCCGACGAACAGCAGCTCCGGCGGGGTGGTGCGGGGCTGGCGGGGGGCGAACGGCCAACGGGCGGCATCGATTCCGTTGCGGATCACCGTGGTCTCCGACAGTCCGGGACCGAACAGGTCGGTGATCTCGTCGCGCATGGATGCCGAGCAGGTGATCAACGAGTCGGATTCGCGCACCAGCCACGACTCCACCGCGTGTACCTGACGGCTCAGCCGGCCCGACACCCAGCCGGAGTGACGCCCGGCTTCGGTGGCGTGGATCGTGGAAACCAAAGGCACATCATAGAATTCAGCCAGCGCGATGGCGGGGTGCGCCACCAGCCAGTCGTGCGCGTGCACCAGATCGGGGCGCCACAGGGCCTGGCCGCCGTCGGTCTTCAAGGACAGCCCGGCGCGAACCATGGAGTGGCCCATGGCCAGGGTCCAGGCCATCATGTCCTCACCGAAGGAGAACTCGTGGGGGTCCTCGGCCGCGGCGATCACCCGCACGCCCTCGCTGATCTCGTCGGACGACGGATGGGTGCTCGGGTCGGTGTTGTAGGGGCGCCGGCACAGGACGACGACGTCGTGCCCGGCCGCGGCCAGGGCGGTCGACAGGTGGTGGACATGCCGGCCCAACCCGCCGATCACCACCGGCGGGTATTCCCACGACACCATCAGGATTTTCACGCGGCTGATCCGTTCTGACGCACACGGCGAAGGTGAGAGGTCCGGAGCGGGCAGGTCCGGATGCGGGGGGTCACCGTGGCAGCCTACGGGCATCCAGGGCGCCGAACAGACCGTCGGCCCGATTCCAGCCGTCGGCCAGGCGCTGCGCGGTGTCTCGGTGGCCAGATGCCAGCGCGTCGGCGATCTCCCGGGTGGCGTGCGCATGCAGCTGCGCCCGGTAGCGGGCGTAGTCCGCCGCGGAGTCCTTGCTCACCATGAACGGCCAGTCACTGGACACCGTCAGCAGCGCCTCGCGCAGGATCTGGTCGGCCACCCGGTCGCGCGGGGTGGGGCCCGACGGCGCCGCGGTCTGCGCCAGGGCCTTGTCGACGGCGGCCAACGCGGTCTCGGTCACCTCGGTGTTCAGCTGCACCAGGTCGGCGACCTTCTCCCCGGACCACACCTGCCAGTCCTTGCCCGAGCCCCACGAGCCGGGCGGCAGTTCGACTGCGTCACCGACGAACCCGGCGTTGATCGCATCCGAGAGCGTGCCCACGCGAATCCCGGCCTCCGGCAGCGCCCGCAACACCCGGGCCAGCCACGTCGGCCCCTCGTACCACCAGTGCCCGAACAGTTCGGTGTCGAAGGCGGCGACCACATGGGCGGGCCGGCCGATCCGCTCGGACTCGCCTCGCAACCGGTTGCGCACCACCTCGACGAAATCGGCGACGTGAGTGTCGATCGCGGCGTCGGCACGCTGCGGGTCGTAGGGGGCTTTGTCCTCCGGAGCGACGTTGCGGCCGGTGACCCGGGACGGTTTCAGTCCGGTGCGGTGATCGTAGGTGTGAAAGTCGCGGTAGGCGCCGTGCCCGGGGTAGCCGGACTTCGGCGACCACACCCGATAGCTGACCGTGAGGTCGCGGCCGAAGGCGATCACGTCGGTGTCGCCGACCGGGCGGCCCAACGCGGTGTCACCGTGCAGCGACGGGCCGTCCACCATGAAGTGCGAGACTCCGGCAGCCGTGTACTCGGTCTCCAAGCCGGGCGCGTAGGCGCACTCCGGCGCCCAGATCCCGGTGGGGGTGTGGGCCAGCCGCGCCCGGGCGTCGGCCAGGCCTTCGCGCAGCGCGAACTCACGCAGCCGCGGCGCCAGCAGCGGCTGGAACGGGTGGGCCAGCGGCCCGCCCAGCAGTTCCACGGCGCCGGCCTGAACCAGCTCGCGCAGCAGCGGGCTGGCGCCGTGCCGCCACAGCAGCGCGAACTCCTCGAGGGCCTGCTCGGCGGCCGCGCATTCGCGCATCCCGAAAGCGCGCAGGTCCGGCAGGGTCGCGGCCTGCGCGGCGCGCAGCTGCCAGTTCGCCAGCCAGTGGTGCATGCCGTCGAGGCAGTACGGGTCGTCGAGCTGGGCGGCGACCACGGGTGTCACCCCGAGGGTGAGCAGGTTGCGCCGGCCCTCGGCGGCCAGCGCCCGCAGCACTCGCACCAGCGGCAGATAGGCCGCAGACCAGGATTGATAGAGCCACTCCTCACCGACCGGCCAGCGGCCGTGGTGCGCAAGCCAGGGCAGGTGGGTGTGCAGCACCAGGGTGAACAGGCCCGGCACCGAGCCGTTGGACTGCTTGCTCACGGGCGCACCGCGATCGCCACCAGGTCCAGGCTGTCATCGATATCGGGGCTATCCGGGCTCTCGCCGTCAGCGGCCTCCAGGATGTCGAAATCTCCGCTGGTGACGGCGGCGACATCGGCCAGCAGCTCAGCCGGCCAGGGCGCGTCGGCGACCGCCCGGGCGATCTGCGCATCGATGATCGAGCCGCCGTGGCGGGCGTCCATCTCACGCAGCGCCGGCCCGTGAAAGACCCCGAACATCCCGTCCATGACGAATCCACCGTCCACCAGCAGTTCGGTGAGCTCCGCGGCGTTGAGCTCGCGGGTGTGGAAGGGGTTGATCGGGGTGTCGCGGCCGGGGGAGAAGGTGATCCGGTTCGGGGTCGACACCATCAGCAGCCCGCCGGGCCGCAGCACCCGGGCGCATTCGGCGATGAACTGCGCCTGATCCCACAGGTGCTCGATCACCTGGAAATTGACGACGATGTCGACCGCTCCGTCCGGCAGCGGCAGCTCGGCCAGATTCCCGTGGATCGCCTCCACCCGCGGGTAGCGATCCCGGACGTGCGCCACCGCGGCGTCGTCGTAGTCCAGCCCGATCACCCGTCGTGCCACATCGGCGATCAGATCGGCGCCGTACCCCTCGCCGCAGCCGGCTTCGAGCACGTCGCGCCCACGACACCGCGGCGCCAACCGTCGGTAGACGACTTCATGGCGGCGGAACCAGTAGTTCTCGATGTCGAGCCCGGGAATGGTGCGCTCGCCCGTCAGCACCAGGGTGGTGTCTGCGGGGGCGTCGGGGCCGTCAGTAGATTTCATCGCACAGGCAGGCTAACTCGAACGGCGCGTGCCCCGAACCGGCTACCCCACCGTGGCCCTATCACGACCCGCTACTCTGTACAGGCGAACCGCGCTAAGTTACCCATGAGTAACATATTTGTGCGGCTGCGTGAATCGCTGCCCAGTCCTGTGGCCGGCCGCTGCAGGACCCCTTCGAGGAGGACGAACCACACTCATGACGAACATCGTGGTCCTGATCAAACAGGTCCCAGACACCTGGTCGGAGCGCAAGCTCACCGATGGCGACTTCACCCTGGATCGTGACGCCGCCGACGCCGTGCTCGATGAGATCAACGAGCGGGCCGTCGAAGAGGCCCTGCTGATCAGGGAGCGGGAAGGCGCCGAAGGCACCGTGACCGTCCTGACCGCAGGCCCCGAGCGAGCCACCGAGGCGATCCGCAAGGCGCTGTCGATGGGGGCGGACAAGGCCGTGCACATCCTCGACGACGGCATGAAGGGCTCCGACGTCATCCAGACCGGCTGGGCGCTGGCCCGTGCGCTGGGCGCCATCGAGGGCACCGAGCTGGTCATCGCCGGCAACGAGTCGACCGATGGTGTCGGCGGCGCGGTTCCGGCGATCATCGCCGAGTACCTGGGCCTGCCGCAGCTGACTCACCTGCGCAAGCTGACCGTTGAGGACGGCAAGGTGATCGGCGAGCGGGAGACCGACGACGGTGTGTTCACCCTGGAGGCTCCGCTGCCGGCCGTGGTGAGTGTCAACGAGAAGATCAACGAGCCGCGTTTCCCCTCCTTCAAAGGCATCATGGCCGCCAAGAAGAAGGAAGTCAGCGTGCTCACCCTGGGTGAGATCGGGGTCGAGGCCGACGAGGTCGGTGTCGCCAACGCCGGTTCCAAGGTGACCGCTTCGACGCCGAAGCCGCCGAAGACCGCCGGCGAGAAGGTGACCGACGAGGGCGACGGCGGCACCAAGATCGCCGAGTACCTGGTCGGCCAGAAACTTATCTAAGCGATTCCCGGACCTCAAGAAGACGGAAGAAACAAACATGGCTGAAGTACTTGTGCTCGCCGAGCACGCTGATGGAGCGCTGAAGAAGGTCAGCTCCGAACTGATCACCGCCGCGCGTGCGCTCGGCGAACCGTCCGCGGTCGTCGTCGGTGCCCCCGGCACCGCCGCTCCGCTGGTCGACGGGCTGAAGGAGGCCGGCGCCGCCAAGATCTACGTCGCCGAGTCCGACGTGGTGGACAGCTACCTGGTCACCCCGGTTGTCGACGTGCTGGCCGCGCTGGCCGAGTCGGCCGCCCCGGCCGCGGTGCTGATCGCCGCCACCGCCGACGGCAAAGAGGTCGCCGGCCGGCTGGCCGCCCGGATCGGATCCGGTCTGCTGGTCGACGTGGTCGAGGTCAAGGAAGGCGCCAAGGTGGTGCACTCCATCTTCGGTGGCGCGTACACCGTCGACGCCGAGCCCACCGGCGAGCTCCCGGTGATCACCGTGCGGGCGGGCGCCGTGGAACCGGCCCCGAGCGCCGGTGCCGGCGAGCAGGTCACCGTGGAGGTGCCCGCAGCCGCCGAGAACGCCACCAAGATCACCGCGCGTCAGCCGGCCGTGGCCGGTGACCGCCCGGAGCTCACCGAGGCCCCCATCGTGGTGGCCGGCGGTCGTGGCGTCGGCAGCGCGGAGAGCTTCTCGGTGGTCGAGGAGCTGGCCGACTCGCTCGGTGCGGCCGTGGGCGCCTCGCGTGCCGCGGTGGACTCGGGCTACTACCCGGGCCAGTTCCAGATCGGCCAGACCGGTAAGACGGTCTCGCCGCAGCTGTACATCGCACTGGGCATCTCCGGCGCGATCCAGCACCGGGCCGGCATGCAGACCTCCAAGACCATCGTGGTGGTCAACAAGGACGAGGAAGCGCCGATCTTCGAGATCGCCGACTACGGCATCGTCGGGGATCTGTTCAAGGTCGCCCCGCAGTTGACCGAGGCGGTCAAGGCCCGCAAGGGTTAATTTCGTCTGCGTGAGTCCACGCAAAAGCCCCCGCACGCCTGGCGTGTCGGGGGTTTTTGCGTCGTTGCGGGGCCGGGACGCCGAATGCGGCCAACTCCGCGAACTGCTCGCCGCCGCCCGTGGCGGCCGCAGTCAGGTGCTGGTCCTGCGCGGCGAGGCCGGCATCGGCAAGACCGCGCTCCTGGACTACCTGGCCGAGTCCGCTCCGGATTTCCACGTGATCCGGGCGGCCGGGGTGGAGTCCGACATGGAGCTCGCGTTCGCCGGGCTGCAGCAACTGTGCGCCCCGCTGACCGAGCGCATGGGCCGGCTGCCCGATCCGCAGCGCGAGGCTCTGGGCATCGCCTTCGGCCTGGCCGCCGGGCCCACGCCCGATCGGTTTCTGGTCGGCCTCGCGGTGCTGGGACTGTTCGCCGCGGCCGCCGAGCACCGGCCCGTGCTGTGCCTGATCGACGACGCCCAATGGCTGGACCGGGTCTCGGCCCAGACGTTGGGTTTTGTGGCGCGGCGGTTGCTGGCCGAGCCCATTGCGCTGGTGTGCGCGCTGCGTGAGCCGATCGACGGGCTGACCGGGCTGCCGAAGCTGATGCTGCGCGGCCTGGCCGACACCGACGCGCACGCCCTGCTGGAATCGGCTCTGCCGGGCCGGATCGACACCCAGGTCGCCGAGCGGATCGTCGCCGAAACCCACGGCAATCCGCTGGCGCTGCTGGAACTTCCGCGGGGACTGTCGGCGGCCGAGCTGGCCGGCGGCTACTACCGCCCGGATGTGGTGCCGGTGGCGGGTCAGATCGAACGCCACTATCTGACCCAGATCGCCACGCTGCCCGACGACACCCAGCGCCTGCTGTTGCTGGCCGCCGCCGAGCCGGTGGGGGATGCGGCGCTGCTGCTCGGGGCGGCCCGGTGGCTGGGCCTGGCCGCAACGGCGATGGCACCGGCCGAGGAAGCGGGCCTGATCGAGGTGGGTGCGCGGGTACGGTTCCGTCACCCGCTGGTGCGTTCGGCGATCTACCGCGCGGCGCACCTGCATGACCGCCGGGACGTCCATCGCGCCCTGGCCGAGGCGACCGACCCGGCGCACGACCCCGACCGGCGCGCCTGGCATCGCGCCCTGGCGGCGGCCGGCGTCGACGAGTCGGTGGCCGCGGAGCTGGAACGCTCCGCCGGTCGGGCGGCGCTGCGCGGTGGAACCGCCGCCGCGGCAGCGTTCCTGGCTCGCGCCACCGAACTCACGCCCGACCCGCTGCGGCGCGGGTCCCGCGCACTCGACGCCGCCGAAGCCAAACGCGCGGTGGCCGAACTCGACGCGGCCGGCGAGCTGCTGGCGACCGCGGAACTGGCGCCGCTGGATGAGTTGCAGCGCGCCCGGCTGGCGCGGATGCGCGCACAACTGGCGTTCACCCGGGGCCGCGGCAGCGGGCACGCGCCCACCGTCCTTGACTCGGTCCACCAATTCTTCAGTGCGGCAAGCCACTTGGAATCGGTGGACACCGCGATGGCGCAGGAGACGCTGCTGGAAGCGGTCAGCGCGGCAATGTATGCCGGCCGGGTGTTCGGATCCCAGGTGCGCGAGCACACCGCGGCGGCGTTGGCCGCCGGCCCGGCCGCGCTGCCGAACCGCCCGGCCGAGCTGCTGCTGCGGGCGTTGACCACCCGAATCAGCGCGGGATACCGCGCCGGCTTGGCGCCGTTGCGTGCGGCGGTCGCGGCGCTCACGCCGGCGACCTGGTCGTGGCAGGCGTTTCCGATCGGCTACGAAGCCGCCGTGCATGACCTCTGGGACGACGAATCCTGGTATCGGATCGCCAACGACGCCGTGCGGGTCGCCACCGACACCGGCGCGCTGGGCATGCTGCCGACCGCGTTGACGACCCGGGCCGGTGTGCACGTGCAGGCCGGTGAATTCATGGCGGCGCGGGCGCTGATCGCCGACGCCGACGCGCTGTCCGCCGCCGCCGGCCAGACGCCGGTGCGCTACCACGCGTTGACGCTGGCGGCGTGGATCGGTGACGAAGCCGAGGCGACCGGGCTGATCGACATCGCCGGACGCAGCGGTACCGACCGCGGTGAGGGGCGGATCACCGCGCTGGTCGGCTACTCCACCGCGGTGCTGCACAACGGCTTGGGCCGCTATCGGTCGGCGTGTGAGGCGCTGCGCCGAGCGTGCGAATACGAGGATCTCGGCATCTACGGCTGGAACCTGGCCGAACTGGTGGAGGCCGGGACGCGCGCCGGGGAGCTGTCGCTGGCCGCCGATGCCCTGGCGCAACTGCAGGAACGCACGACGGTCAGCGCAACGGACTGGGGGTTGGGCGTGCTGGCCCGTTCGCGGGCGCTGCTGCAAGACGACTCCAGCGCCGAGGAACACTACGTTGAGGCCGTCGAGCGGCTGGGGCGCACCCGGATCGCGGTGGAATTGGCGCGCGCGCATCTGGTGTACGGGGAATGGCTGCGCCGAGAGAAGCGGCGCACCGACGCACGTGTTCACCTGCGGACCGCCCACGAGATGTTCGCCCGCTTCGGGGCGCAGGCGTTCGCGCAGCGCAGCCGGCGTGAGCTGCAGGCGCTCGGGGACAAGACCAGCAGCCGGGCCCTGGCCGCCGGTGACGCGATGACCCCCCAGGAACAGCAGATCGCCGAGCTGGCCGGCGCGGGCCTGACCAACGTCGAGATCGGGGCGCAGTTGTTCATCAGTGCGCACACCGTCGAATGGCACCTGCGCAAGGTGTTCGCCAAACTGGGCATTCGGTCGCGTCGGGAACTGCGAGACCTTGCCGCCGGCCGGTCAAACCGACCCGATTCGGTGTAGCAGACCACGGACTTTCCGGGGTTCCCCGCGGGCAGCGCAGTGCCAGGGTCGAGGTATCGAAACCGTGCTGATCGAGAGGGTGTGCCGAAGATGAAGATCACTGTGATGGGTGCCAGCGGGCAGATCGGCGCCAAGGTCGTCGAGCTGCTGCGCGCCGCCGGCCACGAGACTGTGGCGGCCGCCCGCGATTCGGGTGTCGACGTGCTCACCGGCAATGGCCTGGCGCAAGCGCTGTCGGGGGCCGACGTGCTGGTCGACGTGGTCAACTCGCCGGACTACGCCGACGGCCCGGTGCTGGAGTTCTTCACCAAGTCCACCACCAATCAGGTGGCCGCGGCCAAAGCCGCCGACGTCGGCCACTACGTCGTGCTGTCCATCGTGAACTGCGACGGGCTGCCCGACAGCGGCTACATGCGGGCCAAGGTCGCGCAGGAACGCATCATCGCCGAGTCCGGCCTGCCCTACACGATCGTGCGGGCCACCCAGTTCCACGAGTTCGCCGAGGGCATCACAGCGTCCATAACCGTCGACGGCGAAGTCCGGGCCCCCGAAGGCCTGATCCAGCCGATCGCCGGCGCCGAGGTGGCCGCCGAAGTGGCGCGCGCCGCCCAGGCCGCACCGGTCGACGGGATCCTCAACATCGGCGGCCCGGAGAAGATGACCTTCGCGGAACTGGCCGCCCTGGTGCTGGGCAGGCGCGGGGAGAACCTTCCGATCGTCGTCGACCCCTCGGCGGTCTACTTCGGCACCAAGATCGGCGACACCGGCCTGGTCACCGGCGACGATGCCACCCTGGCCACCACCCGGCTGGCCGACTGGCAGGCGGCACAGTGAACGACCTGGCCGGCCAGACCGCGCTGGTGACCGGCGGAACCGCGGGCATCGGACTGGAATCCGCCCGGCTGCTGGCGCGACACGGCGCCGCGGTGATCATCACCGGCCGCTCAAGGGATCGTGGCGCGGCCGCGATCGCCGAACTCGGCGCCGACGTGCGATTCGTGGCCGCAGATCTGTCCGACCTCGAGTCAGTGAGATCCCTTGTGCGGCAGTGTGGCGACGTCGACATCGTGGTGAACAACGCCGCCAGCTTTCCGGGGGCGCTGACCGTGGAGCAGGACGTGGCATCGTTCGAGTCGACATTCGACACCAACGTGCGCGGCGCGTACTTCCTGGTGGCCGCCCTGGCGCCGGGCATGCTGCGGCGCGGGCGCGGCAGCATCGTCAACGTCACCAGCATGGTCGCCTTCAAGGGCGTTCCCGGCGCGTCGAGCTACAGCGCGTCCAAGGCCGCGTTGGAGTCGCTGACGCGTACCTGGGCCACCGAGTTCGGGCCGGGCGGGGTGCGGGTCAACAGCGTCGCGCCGGGACCGACCGCCACCGAGGGAGTGGCAGCCGAATGGGGAGACGTCAACGACGAGCTGGGCCGGGCACTTCCGCTCGGTCGCACCGCGCACGCGGCTGAGATCGCCGAAGCGGTGCTGTTTTTGGCCTCGCCGCGGTCCAGCTTCATCACCGGATCGACCCTGCACGCCGACGGCGGCGGTGCCGCCGCCTGAGGCGACCCCCGGGTAGGCGCCAGCCGTCGGCGCCGCAGGCTGCCCACAATTCGTCACCGAGCGTGCATCGAGTCGTCACGCGGTGATTGCCTCTACGCCGCATGACTGCGCAACCGTTCTTCAGTGTGAGCACTGGTTCTGTACTCATCGCCCCCGAACCCGCCACCGACTCTCCCGCCTCCGGGACCGACACCCCGCGTTATTCGCTACTGCTGTCCACCGATTCCGCCTTGATCGAAGCCGCGCAACGGCTGCGCTACGAGGTGTTCAGCACCGAACCGGGATTCTCCTTGCCCCACACCGCCGATGGCCGTGACGCCGACCGATTCGACCAGTACTGCGACCACCTACTGGTACGCGACGACGGCTCTGGTGAGCTGGTCGGCTGCTACCGGATGCTGCCCCCCACCGGGGCTATCGCCGCCGGAGGGCTTTACAGCGCAATCGAGTTCGACGTCAGTGCGCTGGATCCGCTGCGACCGTCACTGGTCGAGATGGGCCGCGCGGTGGTACGGCCGGGGCATCGCAACGGTGCCGTCGTGCTGTTGATGTGGGCCGGGATCCTGGCCTACCTGGACCGCTACCAATATGACTATGTCACCGGCTGCGTGTCGGTGCCCGTCCACGGCGAAGGTGCCCCGGGCAGCCAGATCCGCGGCGTGCGCGACGTCGTGCGGCGCCGTCACGCCTCGCCGCACCGGGTGAGCCCGTATCGGCCGGTGGTTCTGGATGGGAAGTCCCTCGACGAGATCACCCCGCCGGCCCGCCCGACCGTGCCGCCGCTGCTGCGCGGCTACCTGCGCCTGGGTGCGCGCGTCTGCGGTGAACCGGCCCACGACCCGGACTTCGGGGTGGCTGACTTCCCGGCCCTGCTGTGCCGAGCCGACGCCGACACCCGTTACCTGCACCGCCTGCGTTCGGTGGCGGCGGCAGCCGACATCACCGCGGGCGCGTGAGCTCGGCGATGGTCAACGCGTGGGCGCCCCGGGGATCGTGTACACCCGGGTGTGTGCGCGACGGCGACAAGCGGCCGTTCCCGGCGGTGGTGGCGGTGCGGCTGGCACTGGTGATGCTGCTGGCGCCGGTGCTGCCGCTGCTGGCGGTGCCGATACCGGGCCGGGCCCGGTTGCAGCGCCGCTGCTGCCGGATGGTGCTGGGCTGTTTCGGGGTGCGGGTGACCACGACGGGCGGGCCGGTACGCAACCTGCGCGGCATCCTGGTGGTCAGTCCACACGTGTCCTGGCTGGACGTGTTCGTCATCGGCGCGGTGTCGCCGGGGACGTTCGTGGCGCGTGCCGACCTCATCAGCTGGCCCGGCATCGGAGCGCTGGCCCGCATGATGCGGATCATCCCGATCGACCGGTACAGCCTGCGCCGGCTGCCGGCGGTGGTCGACATGGTGGCCGCCAGGCTGCGGGCCGGCCGCACCGTGGTGGCGTTCCCGGAGGGCACCACCTGGTGCGGGCGCACCCACGGCAGGTTCTACCCGGCCCTGTTCCAGGCCGCCGTCGACGCCTCGCGGCCGGTGCAGCCGCTGCAGCTCACCTACCACCACCGGGACGGGTCTCCGTCGACGCTGCCGGCCTTCGTCGGCGACGACACCCTGCTGGCCTCGATGCGGCGGCTGATCACCGCGCGGCGCACCGTCGCACAGGTACACGTCGCGGCCCTGCAGCTGCCGGGCACCGACCGTCGGGAACTGGCCGCCCGCTGCCAGGCCGCCGCGGGTTGGCAGGTGCGGCGGAGTGAACCGGTACGCATCATCTGTTGACCAGCCCAGCCGCACGCCGCAGCGCCGGGGCGCCTCGTTGTGCCCGGTATCCTGGGCAGGCCATGGTCTATCTGGATCACGCCGCCACCACCCCGATGCACCCCCAAGCCATCGAGGCGATGGCGGCCGTGTTGGGCACCGTCGGCAACGCCTCCTCGCTGCACGCCGCCGGCCGCGCCGCGCGGCGCCGGATGGAGGAGTCCCGGGAGTCCATCGCGGCACACCTGGGCGCGCGCCCCTCGGAGGTGGTGTTCACCTCCGGCGGCACCGACGGCGACAACCTGGCGGTCAAGGGCATCTACTGGGCCCGCCGGGACGCCGATCCGCGCCGCAACCGGATCATCACCACCGAGGTCGAACATCACGCGGTGCTGGACTCGGTCGGCTGGCTTGCCGAGCACGAAGGCGCCGAGATCACCTGGCTGCCCACCGGCGCCGACGGCTCGGTGTCGCCGGCCGCCCTACGCGAGGCGCTCCAGGACTCCGATGATGTCGCGCTGGTGTCGGTGATGTGGGCCAACAACGAAGTCGGCACCGTGCTGCCGATTCACGAACTCGCCTCGGTCGCCGCCGAGTTCGGGGTGCCCATGCACTCCGACGCGGTGCAGGCCATCGGGCAGCTGCCGGTGGACTTCGGAGCCAGCGGACTGTCCGCCCTGAGCCTGACCGCGCACAAGTTCGGCGGACCCTGCGGGACCGGTGCGCTACTGGTGCGTCGCGACGTGACATGTGTTCCGCTGACGCACGGCGGGGGCCAGGAACGTGACATCCGTTCCGGCACACCCGATGTCGCCGGAGTAGTCGGGATGGCCGCCGCGCTGCAGGTCGCCGTGGGGTCATTGGAGGCAACCGCCGGCCGGGTTGCGGCACTGCGCGATCGGCTCATCGACGGGGTGCTCTCCAGTATCGACGACACCCGCGTCAACGGGTCGCGCACCGATCGGCTGCCCGGCAACGCGCACTTCACCTTCGCCGGCTGTGAGGGCGACTCCCTGTTGATGTTGTTGGACGCCAACGGCATCGAGTGCTCCACCGGCTCAGCGTGCACCGCCGGTGTCCCGCAGCCCTCGCACGTGCTGACCGCGATGGGCGCCGACCCGGTGGCCGCCCGAGGTTCGCTGCGACTGTCGTTGGGGCACAACAGTGTCGACGACGACGTGGACGCCGCGCTGGCGGTGCTGCCCGGCGCGGTGGACCGGGCCCGGCACGCCATGCTGGCCGCTGCGGGAGTGAGCGCGATGAGGGTAGCCCGGTGAAGGTCGTGGCTGCGATGAGCGGCGGGGTGGATTCGTCGGTCGCCGCGGCCCGTATGGTCGACGCCGGCCACGACGTGGTCGGGGTGCATCTGGCCCTGTCCCGCAACCCGGGAACCCTGCGCACCGGTTCGCGGGGCTGCTGCTCGCGGGAGGACTCCGACGACGCCCGCCGGGTCGCCGACGTGCTGGGAATCCCGTTCTATGTGTGGGACTTCTCCGAGCAGTTCAAGGACGAGGTGATCGACGACTTCGTCGATTCCTACGCCCGAGGTGAGACCCCCAACCCGTGCGTGCGGTGCAACGAGAAGATCAAGTTCTCCGCGGTGGCCGCCCGGGCCTTGGCGCTGGGTTTCGACATGGTCGCCACCGGGCATTACGCCCGGCTCACCGATGGCCGGCTGCGCCGCGCGGTGGACGCCGACAAGGACCAGTCCTACGTGCTCGCGGTGCTGTCCGCCGAACAGCTGAGCCATGCGGCGTTCCCGGTCGGGGACACCCCCAAGCCGCAGATCCGGGCCGAAGCCGCCGAACGCGGACTGGCGGTGGCCAGCAAGCCCGACAGCCACGACATCTGCTTCATTCCGACCGGCGACACCCGCACCTTCCTCGGCGGTCACATCGGCGTGCGGCCCGGGGCGGTCGTGGACGCGCGCGGTTCGGTACTGGCCGAACACGACGGGGTGCACGGCTTCACCATCGGCCAGCGCAAGGGCCTGGGCATCGCCGGGCCGGGGCCCGACGGCCAGCCGCGCTATGTGACCGGCATCGATGCCGCCACCGGCACCGTCACCGTCGGGTCCGCCGCCGACCTGGACGTGGTGGAGCTGACCGGGCGGGCGCCGGTGTTCACCTCGGGCAGCCCGTGGCGCGGCCCGGTCGAGTGTGAGGTGCAGGTGCGCGCCCACGGCGCGACGGTGGGCGCGGTGGCCGAACTGGTCGGCGACGTGCTGCAGGTGCGGCTGCGTGAGCCGTTGCGCGGCGTGGCCCGCGGCCAGACCCTGGCCTGCTACCGCCCGGACGCGCAAGGCGACGAGGTGATCGCCAGCGCGACGATCGCCGACACCGGGGTGTAACTGGTGGCCTTCGGCGCCGAACGTGCACTCAGAGCGATGATGCGGCGATTTTTTCGTCCTGAATACACGCTCGGCGCGGGTCAGCAGAATTAACCGGGCGCCCCGGCCGCCATGTTCGTGATCACCAGCTCGGCGTCGGACCCCGAAAAGCCGCAATAGGTGACCTCCAGCATGACCACCGACTTGACCTGGTAGGCACGGCCGCAGTCACCGGCCCGGGTGCGCAGCGACTCGTCGTCGGCGGTCCAGTCGCTGACCAGTCCCGGCCCGGCGGAGCTGTCGGCGCACTCGGCGACGGTGGACACCAGGGCATCGAGGGCACCATGGGCGGACTCGGGGTCGGGATAGACGGCCGCGCCCTCGGAGACCAGGGCGGCCTTGGGCGGGTACTGGTAGGTGGTCTTGCGGAAACGGGTGGGCGCCGACCCGAACACCTCGGTCTCGGCGAAGATGAAGCGGCACGGCGGCGGCACCGTTTCGGCGAGCTCGTCGATGTCCACCGGGGCGGTGGAATCCATGGTGGGGATGATCGTGAGCTGTTCGTCGGCGCCGACGAGGGCACGCATGCGGGGTGTGTCGAGCATGATCCGGCTGAGATCCACCGTGCCGTCGGGCACCGACGGTCCCAGGGTATGGCAGCGCCGTCCCGTCGATCAGTCGGGTGCAGCCCAACAACATCGCGACCGGCCCGCAGATCAGCACCCGCCGCCATGTTTTCACCGCTGAAAGGCTATCCCGATACGGTTGCCGGGTGAATGCCTTCGCCGCCGGGACCGGTATCGGCTCCTGGCCGGGAACGTCGGCGCGGCAGGCCGCCGAGGTGGTCGTCGGTGAACTGGGCGGCAGCCTGGCCCACCTGGTCGAGTTGCCGGGCCGCGGGGTGGGCGCCGACATGATCGGCCGGGCCGGTGCACTGCTGGTCGACATCGCCATCGACACCGCCCCGCGCGGCTACCGGCTGGCCGCGCGCCCCGGCGCGGTGACCCGGCGCGCGATCAGCCTGCTCGGGGAGGACGCCGACGCCCTGGAAGAGGCATGGGAGGTCGCCGGCCTGCGGGGCAGCGGGCGCCCGGTCAAGGTGCAGGCGCCCGGCCCGCTGACCCTGGCCGCGGAGTTGGAGTTGGCCAATGGGCACCGAGCCATCAGCGACCCCGGTGCGGTGCGTGACCTGGCGGCGTCGCTGGCCGAAGGCCTCAAGACGCACCGGGCCGACCTGTCCCGGCGTCTGGACACCCCGGTGGTTGTGCAGTTCGACGAGCCGGCCCTGACCGCCGCGGTCACCGGTCGGTTGGCCGGGGTCACCACCTTGAGCCCGGTGCCGGCCATCGACGAGGCGGTGGCCGCCGCGCTGCTCGACGCCTGCGCCGAGACGGTGGGTGGTGACGTGCTGGTGCACAGCTGTGCTTCGGGCTTGCCGTGGACTGTGTTGCAGCGCAGCGGTATCACGGCGCTGGCGCTGGACTGCACGGCGTTGGACCCGGCCGACTTCGACCAGATCGGTGCCTTCATCGACTCGGGCCGCACCGTGGTGATGGGGCTGGTTCCGGCGATCGCGCCAGCCCGGCGGCCCTCGGTGGAGGAGCTGGCCGCCGCGGTCGCCGCGATCACCGACCGGATCGGCTTCGCCCGCTCGGTGCTGGCCGAACGGGTCGGCATCAGCCCGACCTGCGGAATGGCCGGCGCCACCGCCGCGTGGGCGCGCACCGCGGTCGGGCTGGTGCGCAAAGTGGGCGAGGCGTTGGGCAGCGACCCCGATGCCGCATAAAGCGTCGCTTCTGCGAAGGGGCCGCAGCCCAAGCCGCGTCGGGTGCCGACCGTGAAGATCCTCATCAGGGATGATGATCGAGCTTTAACGAAAGCGCCGCGGCGAAAACCGCGGCGGGCGCCGCAGCTCCGCCCGACCCGGGTCGTCTTCACGGCCTCAACGAAAGCGCCGCGCTGAAACCGCAGCGGCGGCGTGCGGGGATGCCCGATGCGACCCACCTTACCGGGGCCTGAACAAAAGTGCCGCGGCCGAAACCGCGGCGGGGCCCGCTTGATCGCATCCGCAATGAACGACGGGGTGCCTCAACGAAAGCGCCGCGGCCGAAACCGCGGCGGGCCAGGATCTCGGTGATGTGCGCCGGGCAGGTGTAGTGGCCTCAACGAAAGCGCCGCGGCCGAAACCGCGGCGGGTTTCAGGCGCCAACGCCAGCCGCCAGCGCGGTCCTGGCCTCAACGAAAGCGCCGCGGCCGAAACCGCGGCGGGCGACCAACGGCGTTGACGGGGTCAACGGGTACCGCGGCCTCAACGAAAGCGCCGCGGCCGAAACCGCGGCGGGTTTCCCGCGCCGAGGTCGCAACCCTCATCCAAGAGGCGCCTCAACGAAAGCGCCGCGGCCGAAACCGCGGCGGGCGGGTCCTCACGCCCGGACCCGCATCGGTGGTGTCGCCGCCTCAACGAAAGCGCCGCGGCCGAAACCGCGGCGGGCCGGGACGTGTTCCGTGGCTCGCTGATGTCGCTGGTGCCTCAACGAAAGCGCCGCGGCCGAAACCGCGGCGGGAACGAGGGCTGGCAGCTCTCACGCGGCGAGGTGCAGCCTCGACGAAAGCGCCGCGGCCGAAACCGCGGCGGGTGAAATCCCAGTCATCACGCGACGTAGTCACCGTGCCTCAACGAAAGCGCCGCGGCCGAAACCGTGGCGGGATCCGGCCAGCTTCGATTGCAGGTTGAACTCGACGCCTCAACGAAAGCGCCGCGGCCGAAACCGCGGCGGGCTCATAGAGTCGCACGCCGCGCACCTACCCGTTGAGGCGCCTCAACGAAAGCGCCGCGGCCGAAACCCCGGCGGGTCCCCCGCAGTCCACGCACCGCCGCGGGTTGGCCAGGCCTCAACGAAAGCGCCGCGGCCGAAACCGCGGCGGGACGGCGGTGTCCGCGAGACGGTCGAGTAGCGCGTCGCCTCAACGAAAGCGCCGCGGCCGAAACCGCGGCGGGGGTGGAACGGCGCCAGTCGCGGTGGCTGCGATGCCATGCCTCAACGAAAGCGCCGCGGCCGAAACCGCGGCGGGAACAACAAGGTGAGCATCGTCGGGTTGCCTTGGATGCAGCCTCAACGAAAGCGCCGCGGCCGAAACCGCGGCGGGGGGGTGTGAACTATTAACCCAGCAAGCACATAGTATGCGGGCCTCAACGAAAGCGCCGCGGCCGAAACCGCGGCGGGCTCGGATGGCCCGGATGGTCGGGCAGGGCCAGTCGAGGCCTCAACGAAAGCGCCGCGGCCGAAACCGCGGCGGGTGGCATCGCGCACGGCTCACCGCAGGCGCAAGTCTTCGCCTCAACGAAAGCGCCGCGGCCGAAACCGCGGCGGGTGCAAGCCCGTAGTCGCCGTCGACGACGAGTTGCGAGCCTCAACGAAAGCGCCGCGGCCGAAACCGCGGCGGGCACGTTGGGGGACTTCACCACCTCGGCGGTGCGCATGCCTCAACGAAAGCGCCGCGGCCGAAACCGCGGCGGGCACACCGGACTCGTTGTCGAAGGGGATGGCTCCGTTGTTGCCTCAACGAAAGCGCCGCGGCCGAAACCGCGGCGGGCTTGTACTGCAATGCCTGTTCGGGGGTGATGCCCTCGCCTCAACGAAAGCGCCGCGGCCGAAACCGCGGCGGGCTGGTCGTCGATCGTCGTCGGCACACCCTCCGCAGAGGCCTCAACGAAAGCGCCGCGGCCGAAACCGCGGCGGGCTGGTCGTCGATCGTCGTCGGCACACCCTCCGCAGAGGCCTCAACGAAAGCGCCGCGGCCGAAACCGCGGCGGGACGAACTGCCTTCCGTCCCACCGACGCCCGTCGGGGCCTCAACGAAAGCGCCGCGGCCGAAACCGCGGCGGGGGCCCGCAGCTCCGCCGTCGGCATTGCCGGGTCGGCGGCCTCAACGAAAGCGCCGCGGCCGAAACCGCGGCGGGTCTGGTGTGGCTGCGGTGCGTTCGTCGGCGTAGGGGTCGCCTCAACGAAAGCGCCGCGGCCGAAACCGCGGCGGGCAGGGGGTCGTCGTAGTTCACCCCCGCGTTGGTGGGTGGGCCTCAACGAAAGCGCCGCGGCCGAAACCGCGGCGGGCCATGAGCACCACCACCGCACCACGGGCAATCAAGCGCGCCTCAACGAAAGCGCCGCGGCCGAAACCGCGGCGGGCTGACGGTGCCGCCAGCGACGCCAGCTAGGCAGTCGCAGCCTCAACGAAAGCGCCGCGGCCGAAACCGCGGCGGGACGGCGGTCATCACTCCGGCCCCGATGCGGCTGGGTTCGCCTCAACGAAAGCGCCGCGGCCGAAACCGCGGCGGGCCGGCAAGCACATAGCATGCAGGTATGACCATTTACGAGGCCTCAACGAAAGCGCCGCGGCCGAAACCGCGGCGGGACCATCACCGAACACCTGGGCGTGCATCGAGTTCAGGCCTCAACGAAAGCGCCGCGGCCGAAACCGAGGCGGGCTCAACACCATCGGCCCAGACCGCCATCACGGCTCCAGCCTCAACGAAAGCGCCGCGGCCGAAACCGCGGCGGGTTGACGTGAAGCCAGCCGTTGGCGTCCACCTCGCCTCAACGAAAGCGCCGCGGCCGAAACCGCGGCGGGGCATCTCGTTGACCGCGGCGACCTCGTCGTTGCCGTAGCCTCAACGAAAGCGCCGCGGCCGAAACCGCGGCGGGCCGGTCATCTTGCGTTTCCGTTCGAGGTTGTCGAAGCCTCAACGAAAGCGCCGCGGCCGAAACCGCGGCGGGCGGGCCCGGGGAGTGATCCGCCACATGACGTTCTCGACGCCTCAACGAAAGCGCCGCGGCCGAAACCGCGGCGGGTGGGTCGCAATGGGAGAGATCCCCGAACTCGGATGTCGCCTCAACGAAAGCGCCGCGGCCGAAACCGCGGCGGGGTGGACGAACCAGGCCGGGACGAATCCGTCGGTGAGGCCTCAACGAAAGCGCCGCGGCCGAAACCGCGGCGGGGCGAGCCAGGTCGGGTCACCAGTCCAAGGTCCAGTGGTCGCCTCAACGAAAGCGCCGCGGCCGAAACCGCGGCGGGCCGCACCGTCGGGATCGCGCCCCGCGGATCGATATGCCTCAACGAAAGCGCCGCGGCCGAAACCGCGGCGGGGCCCAGGAACCCCGCGTAGTGGATCAGTTCCTTGCCTCAACGAAAGCGCCGCGGCCGAAACCGCGGCGGGTCGGCACATCCCGGATCGCGGCGCCCAGCTGGTTGAAGCCTCAACGAAAGCGCCGCGGCCGAAACCGCGGCGGGGCGCCATCAGTTGACGGCCTCGGGTGCTGGCTTGGTGCCTCAACGAAAGCGCCGCGGCCGAAACCGCGGCGGGTCCGAAATCCGGGTGTCTTTCTCGGCCGCCTTGGCTTCGCCTCAACGAAAGCGCCGCGGCCGAAACCGCGGCGGGTGCAAGCGCATACCATGCAAGCCATGACCATTTACGAGGCCTCAACGAAAGCGCCGCGGCCGAAACCGCGGCGGGTCAATTCGACGGCCGCGCAGGGCGATGGCTGCTTGGAGCCTCAACGAAAGCGCCGCGGCCGAAACCGCGGCGGGCACGCACTCAGCCACTTATCAGCTAGAATCTGTGGAGCCTCAACGAAAGCGCCGCGGCCGAAACCGCGGCGGGAGCCCTGGCCAAAATACCATTTTGAGCAGCAGTGATGCACGCTGTCGGCGAGGCCGATTCTCAGAATTCACACGCGTACCGTACTTGTGATGGCTAGATTCGGCACAGCGACCGTGAGCTGGATGTTTGGTGTACGAGACGTCGCCGGTAGACGATGCAGTATCGGACTGCTCGCGTATGCGCGTAGCTGGTAAGCGCTGGCTACACAATGAAGCTATCGGACTCAGTCATGGGACGGCGGGCGCCTTCGAACTCAAATTGCCGACCAGATAGCCGGGCGACGGGTCCAAGATCACAAAGAAGGAGGGAATCGACAGAGTGGTTGATGATCCGTGAGATCTCTGTCCGAAGCCGGATCATCTTTGCAGGCGTGGTGTCAACAACGACGACACTGTACTGGATGCGGTCACCGTATCTGCCCAGGGCCTTGGCCAGTTGATTTCGTCGCTTATCGTGGGTGACGTCATACGCGACGAGGGTACGGCGTACATCGTCGCGAGTCATCGCGTTCGAATCCCTGTATACCGCTTGCTCGTTCCATCGAGCATCCCCAGTATCATGCGGGCTTGGACCTCCATCGCTCGGCGCCAGCTGACGGCATATCCGAATACGGGATGCTTGAACTCCTGCTGTACACGTCGCTGGTAAGCGCTGGCTAGTGCTCGGCGCGCCTTGTCGCTTAGTAGCCGCCGTCCAACTGCTGTTGGCAGATCCGAGACCACAATCTCGCCGTTGTTGATCATGCCCACAACGGTCGAGTCCGCGACGGGCGCACGAAACTCCTCCATCAGGTCGAGTGCGAGCGCCGGCTTATTGCGTGCAGCGGTATGCAGGAATCCGGCGTTTGGGTCTAGGCCGCATGCGTGGAGGGCGCGGATTGTGTCCGTCAGCAGGAGCCCGTATGCATAATTCAGTAGGACGTTCAGCGGGTCGCCGGCGCCGCGTCCCGTTCGTCCCGGCCAGGACTTGGCAAATTCGGGGTCGGCGCCGTCAGCCAACAGGGCGGAGAAATTCCCGAAATAGAACGCGGCCGCCTCGCCTTCGAGTCCGTATAGGTGCGGGATATCAGCTGCGTGGCCGCATTTTTGGGCGATATCCCGCAGTGTCTTGACGACCCGGCCGACGTCCGTCTTGGCATTGCGGCGCAGCTGGGTTGCCTGATTCGCGACCTTCGAGCTGATGAACTCGCGTGCCAGTTCCAAGTGGCCGACTTCGGATGCAACATGTTGCTTCACTCGTGCCAAGCCGTTTGGGGATGAAGCAGAACGAGCGCTGCCGACCACGCGACCACTGGAGGAGCACCACACGATTGTGTATCCACGCCAGAGGATTTCACGCACCAATGCGCTTGATATGTCTACGTTCCCATGGACGACCATGCCAACGACTCTCTCAAGCGGGACGCTCGCGATCTCCTCACTTCGTCTCGCGACGATCACGCGACCCGAGCGCAGGGAGGCACGGCTGCCCGCCGATGTTAGATGAAGGATGTCTCCGTGGGGATCGCTCACCGAGACCCGGCGCCGGGTTCCGGTTCGATTGTGTTCGTCGGGAAGGCAGATAGACACGTGTGAGCACGAGCTACAGCGTGGATCATCGATGAGCGGTGCAGGCGCATTCTTCCGCTCGATGATCTGTCGGGTGGTCGCCACCCACCGATTTGCCTGCTGGAGGTCTTCAGTAGTTAACGGAACCTGTACTGCGCGGCGGTGATTGGTGAAGTAAACCTCTTGTGAAACAACCTGTATCCCCGAAGCCTCCAAGCACATTCGCTGAAGCGCAAGTTGAATGACGTTGGCGTCGGTGACCCGAGCTGTGCGCCGGACCGGCGTTGACTTGTATTCGACGATACTCACCGCTTCGCTTCCGGCAGCCCGAAGTACATCGCACCGCCCAGACAGCCCGAGTGCCCCGTGTGAGATATCGAGCGAGCGCGTCCGCAGCTGGTCGGTTCGGGGGTTGTCAACCGCGGAATGCGCAGCGTGACCGGCCTCGATCTGCGCGTTAATGACCTGTTCGCCTGCAGCTTCAAGCCATGCGCGACGCTCGCAGAAGACAGTGTGCGCCACCAGGCTGATCGGAATCTCGACACGCTCCGTCGTCATCGTTGGCTGCCTATTTTCGTCACAAGGTTTCGAATACACCGGCCAGGACCTGGCGCTCCGGTGCGGATGAACTGCCTGCCTTCCGTACCTGGAAGCGCACTAAACCTGTCACACCACTGTGCCTGAGTGCTTCGCGACCGACAGCACATTCAGGCGTTTCCCGCGCTCCGAACGCGGCGTCGTTGAATGCGCGTGAGCGAAGTACCCGACGAAGCTTCGCTGGTGACGTAGGGGTCGTTACGAGCGGTAGTGCCATCTGGGCGGGGTGGATCTGGTTCTGCAGATCAGCACCCGGAGTAAATGACTGTCGCCCGATCCTGTGAGTGATCCGGAATGCAGATAGGCCCCACAACGCGCACCACGCGATGGCGTTATCGACTGGTTGCGGAGTGACCAAGCCTGTTCCGGAACGGGAACCGATCCTGTTCTTTCCCACCTCATCGACTTGTGCGTCACCGGCGAGGCCGGCCAGAATCGCATCTGGTGTTCGAGCAGATACGGACTTGGCGAGCAGCGCAAGGCGATTCCGGGTGAAGTCCTCGCCGCGGTTACGTGTCTTCATCTCCCATCGCGATGCGCCCCGGTCAGGCTCTGGAACTGTGTGGAGCAGCCAGTAGGCTGGCTCACCGAGTGCCTGAATCATGAGCGAGTCAATCCAGGACTGGTTTTCTCGAAGATCGAGGGCGGCCCAGCGCATCGAGTACAGGTTGCGCCAGTCGCCTCCGCTTTCTGGCACGGCGATCCGTGGACTGAACAGGCCTACCTTTGAGCGCTTTCCCTTGGACGTCACCGTCGTTGTCTGCTGCACCCACGACCCGTGCATGCGATGAGCCACCGCGTGGGTGTACACGGCAACACTAACTTGCTGCGGCGTCGAACTCAGTTCGCTAATGGTCAGCCGGGGTTGGGCCGACTCAGGCCAGGAGACTTTAAGATCGCGCTCTCCCGCTTGCTCAAGGATGGCGCTGAGCCCGAAACCCGCGAAGTGGTCGAGGGCACGGGTGTGGTCGGATCCGAGAATGAACTCGGTCATGAACCCTCCTTGGAAACAGCGCAGTCCGCCGCTCGCAGGAGGGCTTCATAGTATGCGCAAGCCCACGGGCCGATCCGGCGATGCGTATCGTCGATCAGGGCCTCCCAGCCCCCGCGGTCGAACAACTCAACCGCCACCGAACTTGGCCTTCCGTCGACGGGATCAACGAGTTGTATTGCACTGTGCGGAAAGAAGGCACGCCCCCAACCGTGGCTCGTCCCGACGAGTCTAAGGATGAGGTCCCGGCTTTCACGTTTGACGTCAGCGAGTGCACTATGCGCGAGAAGGGCAGACAATTGCTCATGCCGCCACCCCCGCGGTAATCCGGCTCGCGCGTTCTCAAGCTGTGCGCGCCTGAACGATGCCCCTCCGCTCTTGGCCCGCGGTGCGTCCCCAGGCCGCGCACCGAGGACCCGCTGGAATCGACGGTCGCGTTTGCCGTCATCGTGGTGTAAACCCGCTGTAGCAAGCACATCGACCTCGGCCGGGGTCAATGACAGGTGCAGGCCGAGGGATCGGGCGCGCTCGGCCACAGCGGCAGAATGCGCGCCCAACTTTACGGGCACAGTACCGCCCCAGATTTGGCGGTTCTCATCGTCATCGACTACCGCTCGCGTCGGCCGAAGTACAAGCCATGGCACTTCACCGCGGTCGTCGCCCTCATACGGTCGCCCGACAATGACTTGGCGTTGCTCGCTTCGGATACTTTCCACCAGCAGCTGAATATCGTGCGCGTCACAGTCCTCGTCAGCGATGACTTCCTCGATCTGATCGAATAGGATAGGGTCATCCTTTCGCCAGATGACCTCCACCGGAGTTCCATCGGTGTCGACGAAACCCCACACCGTGACCTGCTCTCGGGCGCCTTCGCCGTAATCGACAATGGTGTGCTCCCGGACGATGGGGTGTTCCGTATCGAGGATCAGCACGTCCCCTGTCTTTGGGTCCTGTTCGCCGCAGGGCAGCTGAGTGATAGCTCCGTCGCGCCACGCGAATATCCGGTGTTGAGGGCCGTGCTGACTTCCAATGACAGCGCAAATTCTGCGGGCAAGGTGCACGCGTACGGGGAACGTCTCTCGTGCGGCGGGGGGAGTTGCCCGAAGTAACGCAAGGGCATCAAGGTCGTTGACTGGGAGGTTGGATCGGAGCACAACGCCGCACTCTTGGCGATCCGGTTCGAGATCGTCACGAAGCCAAAATGCCAGCTCCGTTGGGGCGGCAAGGTCTTCGCTCGTGGTTGAAAGTGCCTCGGCATCGCCAGTCTCCAAACGCGCAAAGACGTCTCGCCGTGGGGATGGTAGGGGCGGAGGATCGTCGGTCATCGCCAGGGGCGCCATGCCGGCGGAATCCGCCGCTCTCCGCGCCACCCACGTGTGCGCGGCCATCAGCTCGTCTGCTTCGTAGGGCCCGTGATTACCAGGTTCTCCCTTCGGACCGATAACGATGATCGGTCCGGTGTCTCGTGTGCCCAGCCGGTTGACCCGGCCCGCTCGCTGCGCCAACGCCGAACCGGGCGCCAGTTCGGTGACAAGAGCAGCGAAGTCGATGTCCACACCGACCTCAATCGTCTGAGTTGCGACTATGACACCCACACGGTCGTCTCCATCAGGCTGGAATGCACGCGGATACGACTCGATCTGTGCAGCCAAATCCAATGGGCGCATCGGGCCAACCCAGGTAAGAACCTGGTTTCGAGTGGTCTTTCCTTCCAATCGCTTTCGTAGGCATGCTGCAACCTGGATTGCCGTCGACACCGTGTTCACAACACATCCGACAGTGCCGTCCGTCGTCCGGCCCACTGTCGCGAGGACGGTGTCAACGAGCTCAGTGATGTATTTGTCTGTTGGGCGTCGCGTATCCGGCCACAAGTCCGTCGCGTGGTAGGTCACTGGTTTCGGACGGCTGAGGCGCCGGGCCAGTTCGGGCTCGGTCGCGAGATCAGCTGCGGACACACCGATGGACTGCTGGGCGGGGCTGGCCCCGGGAGTGGCTGTCGTCTCGACTACCTGCAGAGCGGGGGCTGGCAGGGGGAATCGTTCTTCGAGCTGCCGGACTCGTCGTGCGGTTTTCAGGAGCTGGGCATTCAGATGCGCCTCATCGAGGATCATTACCGAATCGAACGCGAGTAGGCCGGCCTCCCGGGGGCGGGCCTGCCGTGACGACCCATATCCCCCGAACAGCAGTCGGCTTCCCCACATATCAGGTGTCGAGCAGATCACGGTGCATACCGTCGGGTCGTCTACCCATGAGCGGTCGGGCAGCAGGCCGCCCCTCAGCGTCGCTAGTGCAATGGCCTCGCCGAATGTTGACGAGTGAAGCCGAAGGCGTCGCAGGCCCTCAGCGACCCTCGCCACCACATCCGATTTGGGGGAGTGCAGATTCCGCTGCAATTCCAGCGCGCGTTGTTCGTGCGCATCGACGATACCGCGCCGATTGACGACGATGGTCAGCCGTCGTGGCACTCGCGGACCGCTCTTCCACCCATAGCGCGCGTTGACGAACGCGTGGACATCGACCACGTGAGACTTTCCGGTCCCGGTCGGTGCGGTGATCGACTCAGGCCATTCGCCAGTCTCGCCGACCGTTTGGCACAGCCGGGACTGCCAGGCGAACGGCGGATAGCCGTGCAGTGCGGTGAAGAAGTCGTCGAATTCTTCGAGCCTTAGACCCGTCACCGTGCCACACTCCAAGATTCGACGAGAGATGCCGGCCGGTCCAGTGGGCAGAGTAATCCTCCACCGAGATGGCGGCTTTGACCGACTGCGATGAGGGCTTGGGCGGGAATCAATGAACCGCCGTCGAGTTGCAACCGGTAAGGCTGGGCGACAACGCCTTGCGGCATTTTGTGGGCGTATTTGCCGATGTCCGCGTCCGGCATCGGGACCGTCGTCAGCGCGGTGACGCCTCGTGATGAAACAGCTTTGACAATTGCGTCGTAGCGCTCCTGGGCGGACGCGGAAGGTGGCATCGGGAGCGCATCACGAAACACGAATCCAACCGATAGTAAAGCTGATTCAGCGAGGGTCCAGGCGCGTCCTGCTGAACGGCGTGGTCGCCGCGTCTCCGGCATCACCGCCGGTAGGCTTTCCCAGACACGCACCATGCCGGGCTCCGGTGCTCGCCAAAACGTCGCCGCCTCGAGGATAGACCTGCTCCGCAAGGTGATGGACTTACTTCCGCGACGATAGAGGCTTTGCACCCTGTCGAGCGCGCGACTGGTGATGGCCAAGGCGCCTTCCGGGACGAGCACTGCGATTCCCTGGCCGAGACCGGAGTGCTGGGAAAGGCTCATGACGCCGGCGTCGATGGGTTGGACAGCCACGCGATTGGCTGGAGGGACCGCCTCCCTGTCATACCGGCCGGTAATGATGGCCGACGTATCCGTGTCCAATGCTGCAACCATCGCGCGGTGCACGGCGACGGACCACGCTACGCGTTCCAGGTTGCTGATCGGACCGTCGATCCCGACGTGGATGACGTGGCGCCATGGTGCAGGCGGCGGGGTGGGCTTGTCGATCATGTCGTATCCGATGTCGACAGAATTTGAGTGCGTGATCAATGGCGGGTCAGGGAGTTCACTTTCCTTCCATCGGTCTTGCGCAATAGTCGGCGTCTTGGAAAGCTGTGCAGCTCGGTGCAATTCATCCAGTTCACCGAGGCGACCACTGATCGGGGTTGCGATCCGAGTTGCCACGCGGGCGAACGGCGAAACTTGCTGCGAGCGGCGATGTGTGGGTGCGATTGGGCCGAATTCGAGTACGACTGGCGAGTCCGCCTCGCCAAGGCACGGAACATCCTCGCACAGGATCCTCAATGATTCAGCGATGTCCTCTGGGACGCTGTCCCAGCCCCAACCTATGGGTGCTGACACTGCGGTCCCGAAACCAACTGCGCGCTGCACCTTCCTTCGCTTCGGCACTGGGCGGACCCTATTGAAGACGCCCTCGTCACGCCAGGAGGCTTCGTACTCTTGTCGGCTCTCCCGGGCCGTTGGCAACTCAACGAACTCGGGCGGGTTGTCCTCGATCCATTCGAGCGCGCGGGTTGCCGCTCGCGTACGCGTCAGTCCCGAGGGCTTCACCTCCGCCGAGCTACCGGCGGACGCCGCCGCCACTAGAGCAGAGTGCAGGCGCAAGGTGGACGGAAGTAGATCAGGTGACCCATCGGGCCGGTGCCCGACGTAAACACCGAGTGGGAAGTGCGCCCGTATTCCGATGATCGACACGGTCACTCCTCGGCTTCCGCGTCGGCATTGTCTACGACGATTTCGTTTCCGGTCACCGCAAAAACCTGCCCCTCCCAGCGGATTCCTGCTCTAGCGCGGGCCTGCTCGATTGCCTCGCCCAGCAGAGCGTCGGCGGTGTGAATGTCGATCGGGGCGAGTGTCATTACTTGGCCGTAACGTGCATCCAGCTCGGTCTTCGGGACGCCGGCTTCGCGGAGGTTGCAGTTCGCGCGGAGGTTCAGCTCGGCGTTGGCACGTGCGAGTCCGGCCAGCGCGAACGCGGCGAGCAACGCTCGGCATGCAGCGTCACCGTCGGGCCCTGCCTCGAACCGCATCTGCCTCAACGCGGCGAACGACAACACATGTGACCTGATGATCCTCCGGCATGAAACCAGGCCAAGGCCGTCTAGCGAGGGTGGAATCGAGCCGAGACCTAGCTTCGAGGCCGAAATACGGCGATTCTTCGCCTTGTCGATGTCACTTCGGATTCCTTCAACGGTTTTGGTCGATAGTTCTGCCTCTTGATCGACCAGCAGTTCCTCAAGTTGCGCGCCGGTCAGTCGCACGCTCGGAGCAATGCTGTCCGAACGTGCCCCGCCTCGGCGGGGCGGCTGAATCTCATTGACGTCCGGTGCACTCTGATCCGCGAGCTCGCCGATGATCTCACCGGTGAGAGCACTGCGATAGCGCCCCTGCCGGGCTCGCCGTGTCGAATCCCAGCCGCCGAGAACGAGCGCGGCTGGAGCGAGTTCAAGGATGGGCCGAACGTTCAGCGGCGTCGCATCACGAGCGGCTCGATACGTTGAATTCTCGGTAACGCTTGTTCCGTTGACGTGGCCCGCACGAATGTGGGCGTCGTAGAGCCGGTGTGGGAGCTGAAGATCGCTGGCAGACCTGCCGTCGGCATACTCGACGACGATGCGGGGAGTGAGGGACAGTGGTTCAATGCCATCTGAGATCGCTTTGACGATCTCATCCTCCACACGGTTGAGTTGGGAGGCTTTGCCATCGACAAGTACGCAGTTGGCGGGTTGGTCATCAATGAACCGCAGCTCATAACAGAAGGTGGCGCCGCTGCCTCGGGCTGGGACAAATCGTGCCGGTGCGATGCCCCCGTGCGGGCCTTCTGCCGCAACCAACTCGGTGACCGAGCTCAAGGTGGCTGCGCCCCCTGGGCGGCATGCGGCCAGCAAAAGGCCGAAATCGAGCGTGTCCATGGTGTCCTCGTTTCCGTCGGTGCAGTCGTAAACCCGTCTGAGTTCAGGCGTGGCGCAGATTACAACCGGCTACCGACAAGGGAGGCTCAAACGCCCAGATCCGTGAGGCTCGGCGGCCTGCTGGGCCGCGTAACACCACCGGCAGGGGGTCGACTCCTGGCCTTCTCGGCGCGCCATGCCTGTTGGGTCCAGATTGAGCGTCGTCCTCGGTTCCTCGGATAACCTGCGAAGGTGAGCCCAGAGGCCGACAGCGTCACCCCCGACCTCCGGCGGCAGTGGTACGAACTGGCCGAAGAGGTGCGCGAACACCAGTTTCGCTATTACATCAAGGACGCGCCGATCGTCACCGACGCCGAGTTCGACGACCTGTTCAACCGGCTGCTCGCGCTGGAAGACCAGTACCCGGAACTGCGTGCCGCCGACTCGCCCACCCAGCTGGTGGGCGGCGCCGGGTTCACCACCGAGTTCACCCCCGCCGAGCATCTGGAGCGGATGCTGTCGCTGGAAGACGTGTTCTCGCCCGACGAGCTGACGGCCTGGGCGGGAAGGGTCATCGGTGAGATCGGCGGTGACACCGCCTACCTGTGCGAACTCAAGGTCGACGGGGTTGCGCTCGGGTTGGTATACCGCGACGGCCGATTGGTCAGCGGGGCCACCCGCGGCGACGGACGGATCGGTGAGGACGTGACGCTCAACGCGCGCACCATCACCGATGTCCCCGAATACCTCACCGCCGACAGCGAATTCCCCATCCCGGCGGTGCTGGAGGTGCGCGGCGAGGTGTACTTCCGGCTGGAGGACTTCGAGAACCTCAACGCCGGACTGGTCGCCGAGGGCAAGCCGCCGTTCGCCAACCCCCGCAACAGTGCCGCCGGGTCACTGCGGCAGAAGAACCCGGCCGTCACCGCACGGCGCAACCTGCGGATGGTCTGCCACGGCCTCGGCTACACCGAGGGATTCAGGCCCGACACCCTGCACGACGCCTACACCGCGATGAAGGCGTGGGGGCTGCCGGTCTCGACGCACACCGCCCGCGTCGAGGGCATGGCCGCGGTGGCCGAACGCATCACCTACTGGGGCGAGCACCGCCACGAGGTGGACCACGAAATCGACGGCATCGTCGTCAAAGTCGACGATCGGGCGCTGCAGCGCCGGCTCGGCGCCACCTCCCGGGTGCCGCGCTGGGCGGTGGCCTACAAGTACCCGCCGGAGGAGGCGCAGACCACGCTGCTCGACATCCGGGTCAGCGTCGGCCGCACCGGCCGGGTCACCCCGTTCGCCCATATGACCCCGGTCAAGGTCGCCGGCTCCACGGTGGGCCTGGCCACCTTGCACAACGCCTCGGAGGTCAAGCGCAAAGGCGTGCTGATCGGCGACACCGTGGTGATCCGTAAGGCCGGCGACGTCATCCCCGAGGTGCTCGGGCCCGTTGTCGACCTGCGCGACGGCAGCGAACGCGAGTTCGTCATGCCGACCCACTGCCCGGAATGCGGAACCCTGCTGGCGCCGGCCAAGGAGGCCGACGTCGACATCCGCTGCCCCAACGCCCGGTCCTGCCCGGCGCAGCTGCGCGAGCGGGTGTTCCATGTCGCCGGCCGCGGCGCCTTCGATATCGAGGCGCTGGGTTACGAGGCGGCGATCGCGCTGCTGAGCGCCGGCGTCATCACCGACGAGGGCGATCTGTTCGCCCTCACCGAAGACGACCTGCTGCGCACCCAGTTGTTCACCACCAAAGGCGGCGCGCTGTCCAAGAACGGCCGCCAACTGCTGGCCAACCTCGACAAGGCCAAGACCCAGCCGCTGTGGCGGGTGTTGGTGGCGCTGTCGATCCGCCACGTCGGCCCGACCGCGGCCCGGGCGCTGGCAACCGAATTCGGCAGCCTGGACGCGATCACCGCGGCGTCCACCGAGCAGCTGGCGGCCGTCGAAGGCGTCGGCCCCACCATCGCCGCCGCGGTCACCGAATGGTTCGACGTCGACTGGCACCGCGCCATCGTCGACAAGTGGCGGGCCGCCGGGGTGCGGATGGCCGACGAACGCGACGAGAGCATCGAACGCACGCTGGAGGGGCTGAGCATCGTGGTGACGGGCTCGCTGACCGGTTTCTCCCGCGACCAGGCCAAGGAGGCGATCATCGCGCGCGGTGGCCGGGCGGCGGGTTCGGTGTCGAAGAAGACGGCCTACGTCGTCGCCGGAGACGCGCCCGGGTCCAAGTACGACAAGGCCGTCGAGCTCGGGGTGCCGGTGCTGGACGAGGAGGGTTTCGTCCACCTGCTGGCCGAGGGCCCGGTGGCCAGCCCGGATTAGGAAATTCTCAGCTGGTTGACAGCGTCAGTTGTGTGTGGCAGTCTCGCCAAGAGAAGTGCAACATGATGTTGCAGTTCGTCGTGAGTGGTAGCCGCTGGCGGTAGCGCGTCAGCTCTTGCATCGTTCGAGGCCGGAAGAGCGAGGACACGATGACCACCAGTGATAACGCCTTCTGGGGCCCTGCCAGCAGCGCCGATAGGTGCCACGCCACCCGCCGCCGTTCGCGGGGTATCCGGCGAGATGCCCGTAAGCGGACGATCGGCGCCGATATCGCCATAGGGGCGTTGTTGACCTTCGGAACGATTCCGCTGGCCACCGCCCCCGCAGCGCGGGCCGACATCGATGACGTGTTCGATCAGTTGTTCTCGCCGTTTATGGACGCCGCGACGAACACCGTTGACTGGGAAGCGTTTTCGGCTCCCGCCGCATGGGGAACCTTCTTCGATCCCGCGCACTGGGAAGTCGCATGGTCCAACCTGGGCGGTCTGAGCAGTGCCCAGGCGTCCGTTGCATCGCCGACCGGCTGGACCGCATTGTTCGACGAGCTGATCTACACCCCGATTCACACCGGCGTGGGCCAGTTCATCAACAGCGATCTGGGCCTGCAGGTCGGCGGGGTGATCAATCAGCTGTTGGGCTCGTATGCGATTGGTGACGGCGCGGCCGGTACCGCCGAGAATCCGGACGGCGGGGCCGGTGGGTGGTTGTTCGGTGACGGTGGTGCGGGCTTTGACAGCACCGCCGAGGGAACGGCCGGTGGTGCAGGCGGGGCTGCAGGGTGGTTCGGCAACGGCGGTACCGGTGGCGTCGGGGGTGCTGGTGCGGCCGGCGGGGATGGCGGAGCCGGTGGCTGGTTGCTCGGTATCGGTGGTGGCGGCGGTGCCGGCGGTGACGGGCTGGTCGGCGGGATCGGTGGTGCCGGCGGCGACGGCGGCTGGTTGTTCGGCATCGGTGGTGCCGGTGGTGCCGGCGGCGATGGTGGCGACGGTGGACACGGCGGTGACGGCGGCAACGCGATCGGCCTGTTGGGCAGCGGCGGGGCCGGCGGCAACGCCGGCAACAGTGGCGTGGGCGCCGATCCGACCAGATTGCCGGCACTGGGCGGGACCGGTGGCAACGGCAGCCTGCTCATGCTCGGCGACCACGGCACTGTCGGCCAGTTCGGCACCGGTGTACCGCTGAGCGGTGGCACCGGCGGATTCTCGACAGCCGGTTCCTGGCTCATCGACAGCGACGGTCGGGTCGTCATCCTGCACGGTTTCGATCATGTGAACAAGGTGGCGCCCTATGAGCCGTCGGCCGACGGGTTCGGCGCTGATGACGCAGCATTCCTGGCCGCCAACGGCTTCAACAGCGTGCAGCTGGGCCTCTTCTGGGCGGCGGTGGAACCCGAACCCGGGGTCTTCGACTATGGCTATCTGGCTTCGGTCGCCGCGACCGTGCAGACGCTGGCCGATCACGGCGTCCACAGCAACATCTACCTGCACCAAGATCTCTACGGCAGCCCGTTCGGGGGTGCGGGGGCACCGGATTGGGCGGTGCAGACCGGCGGGTTGCCCAACATCGATGTGGGCTTCCCGTGGAGCTACTTCGTCAACCCCGCGCAGAACCACGCCTGGGATGCGTTCTGGTTCAACGCCAAGGCGCCCGATGGGATCGGGCTGGAGAATCACTACGCGCAGATGCTGCAGGTTGTGGCGCACTACTTCAAAGACAACCCCGGTGTGGCCGCCTTCGGTGTGATGGCCGAACCGCACGCCGGATCGCAGTGGCTGTCAGCCGCATTCGGCAGCCCGTACTTCGACTCCCAGCAGCTGACCCCGTTCTACGACCAGTCGGTCGCGGCGATCCGGTCTGTGGACCCGTACACGCCGATATTCGTGCAGCCGAACGTTCTCTTCAACCTGGGGATTCCAACCCAGCTGGGCCCGGTGAACGACTCGAACGTCATCTACTCGTTCCAGCACTTCTGCCCGTCCGTCGACTTGTTCGGCGTCGACTTCATGTGCAACGTGTTCGCCGACCTCGCCATTGCCAACGCGGCGAGCTACCCAGACGCGTACAACATCCCGGCACACATCGGTGGGTTCGGGGCCAGCGATGCTCTTGGCGCTCATGCCGCGGTACTGGATGCCGCCGCGCGACATCAGTACGGCTGGGCGACGTGGGTCTACACCGGCACGAACGACAGCACCACCACCGCCTCGTCACGCGAGGCCGAGTCGTTGGTGTATGACACCAACCTGCCGCCGGTCGGCGACAATATCGATGCTGCGAAGTTGGCGGTGCTGGCCGAGCCGTATCCGCAGGCGGTGGCCGGCGTCCCGACTTCCTGGTCGTTCGACAACGGTACTTTCCAGCTCAGCTACTCGACCGAAATGGCCAACGGCCAAGGCGTCTTCGCTGCCGGCGCGCAAACCAACATCTCGGTGCCGGCCGTCATCTACCCGAACGGCTATGACGTCACCGTCACCGGTGGCCACGTCGTCTCAGCGCCCAACGCCCCGGTGCTCATCATCGCCTCCGACGCCGGAGCCACCACCATCAGCGTTACCGTCACCGCGGCCGCAGCAGCGGGGTGAGCGCCCACGGTGGTCCCGGAACGACCATGAATCGCGGGCTCATCGACCACGGGTAGATTCTGCGCGCCCCGCCGACCACGAGGCGGTCACCGGCGCAGAAGTCGCTCACGAAGTGGGGTCGATGAGGATCTTCGCGTGCTCATCGGGAGTGGCCAGGGCCTCGAACGCCGCGTCGACCTCGGCCAGGGAAACGGTGGAGGTGATCAACGGCGTCGGGTCCACTTTGCCTTTCGCGAGCATCCTCAATGTCCGGCGGAACTCGACCGGTGTGTATCCCAGGACGAACCGGATATCGAGTTCCTTGTTGATCGCCATCGCGAGCCGAACCCGGTCCTCGCCCATGCATACGCCGGCAACGACGACGCGCGACATCATCGGCGCGGTGGTGATCACCGAGTTCAGCACGCCGGGGACCCCGACACATTCAAATATGACCGGGGCTTTGGGACCGACCCCGATCGATTCGAGCGCTCTCCACGCTTGCCACAGCGGGATAGGGAGGGTGTTCGCAGCTTCGGTTGCGCGCAGCAGCAGGCGCATCGCCGCGACCGCGCTGGTGAAGTATCCGCGCCGTTGTTGCAGATGCTCCATTGGCGATGCGGTCGACGGGTCGATGACGATATCGGCCCCGCACCTGCTCGCCAACGCGCGTCGTGCCGGGCTGAAGTCGCTGGCAATCACCGTTCGAACGCCATGCGCCTTGAGCATCAGCACCACCGCGAGCCCGATGGGGCCGGCGCCAACTACGACCGCAGTCTGTCTTCGACCGATCTTCGACCGTCGCACCGCATGGAGGCCCACCGCCATGGGCTCGGTCATGGCGGCGATATCGGTGTTGAGGGCGTCGGGGACGGGTACGACCAGAGACTCTTCAACGACTACCTCCTCGGCGTAGGCGCCAGGTGCCGAGGCCGAAAGTCCGATCGGGTGGATTCCCTCGCCCTCTCGCCGCAAGGGAAACGCGACAACTCGGCCGCCGATGGGGGTCCGCTTCTTGCAGTGCGGGCCGTATTCGAGGATCTCGCCGCAGAACTCATGCCCGAATACTGTGCGATCGGTCGAGCGCATCGCCTGCAGGTATCCCATGTCCGCGGCCACGTCGGCGAGCTCGTCGCTGTGGTGCCGCGCATGCAGGTCAGAACCGCATATTCCGCAGCGAAGCACTTTCAGTCGGACTTGGCCGCGGCCGGGCCGCGGCACCGGAAGCTCTGCAACCGCCAATGTGCCATTCTGGCAGACAACTGCTTTCACGACCTATCTAGCCTGTCTCGGTTGCTGGATGTCCGTCGAAGTAGTCGACGCGTGGGCGGCGGCGAATATGTAGTCCTCCAGCGGGAATCTCTTTGCGCGCCGCGCAGTATTCCATGTCGTGGTGGGCCGGATGGGGACATCGCCGTGCTTGTCAAAGTAGTAGCTGTTAGACGCCCCGCACCCCTCCTGCCAAAAGATTTGACGGTACCGGCGGGACAGCATTTCTTTGAAGAAGCGGGTGTTAGCTTCGGCTTTGACCTCGACAAAGTTGCTGCGAGTCTCGCGGGCATAAGTTAGGCAGCGCACTATATGCGTGGTCTGGGCCTCGATGAGGTTGAAGTACGAAGAGCCGTTATATCCATAGGGTCCATACACGGAGAAGTGGTTGGGGAACCCGGGAACGCTTACTCCCTCGTAGGCCTGCAGTCTGTTCGCATCCCACCACTGGGCCAACCGTCGTCCGGAGTTGCCGATCAGCTCGTAGGTAGGATTCGCATCGGGGTCCGTGATTTTGAATCCCGTGGCCAGAATCAGTACGTCAAGTTCGTGTGTTGTTCCATCGGCCGTGATGACGCCACGCTCATCAATGCGGTGGATCGCATTGGTCTCTAAACGCACATTTGCTCTGTTGTACGCCGAGTAGTAGCTGTTGTGAAAACTCGGGCGCTTGCAGCCCAGCGTGTACTTCGGCAGCAGTTTTTCACGAAGTACGGGGTCCTTCACCTGACTGTAAAGATAGATTTTCGCCTGCTTCTGGGCAAGCTTCCCCACCGGGAAAAATTTATGATAATGGGCCACGATAGGGAACGTGATCTCGACAAATATCTGACTTGCGATACGCAGCGCAAGTTCCAGCGCGGGGACTCTTGCGATCAAGCTCTGGATATTTTGTGGAATTTCGAGGTCAAGCTTTGGCATGCACCAGATCGGGGTGCGTTGAAATACGGTAAGACTTTGGGTTCGAGCGGCAATAGCTGGGATGATCTGGACTGCGGAGGCGCCCGTTCCGATAATCCCGACACGTGCGTTTGAATAGTCGACTGACTGGTTCCAGCGGGCGCTATGAATAACAGTTCCAGCGAATAGTTCAATGCCTTCGATGTCAGGCATCTTGGGTGTTGTCAAGGCGCCGGACGCGTTGATCACAAAACGCGCGCTGATTTCTCCGTGACACTCGGTGATCAGCCGCCAGAGCGAATGGGCTTCGTCAAACCGAGCCGACTTCACACTCGTGCTCAGCCGAAGCTTGCTCCGAAGGCCGTACTTGTCCACGCAGTGGTTGGCGTAGTCCTCCAGTTCTGCCCCATTGGCGTAGGTGCGCGACCAGGTGGCCCGCTTCTCAAACGAGAACTGATAGCTGTACGACGGGATGTCGACGGCTACCCCCGGGTACCTATTCCAATGCCAGGTGCCGCCTACGCCGTCCCCGTCGTCGACGATCACAAAATCATCGAACCCCCCATCGATGAGCTTGATCGCCGAACCGATGCCGGAGAACCCTGCGCCAATGATCACAATCTCGTGGTCGGGGACACCGATCTGTTCCGGCCAGGCGCCGTCGGCGCCACTGGCTGGGGCTGAAACGGCGTGATCGCTTGTGGCCATGGTCTCCTCGCTCTTCGGCCAGGGAATGGGTTCCCGACGAACTGGCGTACGACCGGCGCGCGGGAACCCCAGGACGCTAAAGTGCAACATAGTGTTGCATTTCTCCGTTGGGGGAGTTTGGCACGCATCGATTACGCTGTCAACCATGCCGCGTGGGGGATCGTCCGTCGAGACGGCTCGGATGCGATCGGATGTGATCGAGAACCGACTGCGAATTATCGAGGCGGCAACGGAAGTGCTCGCCGGAGACCCGAACGCGTCGATGCAGGAGATCGCCGACGCCGCCGAGCTCAACCGAGGAACCCTGTACCGACATTTCCCGAGCCGCGAGCAACTCGTGGCCGCGATTCACGAAGCCGCCGTCACGAAGATGCGCGAGCTTTATCTCTCGTTGCCGAAATCAGCCCCAGTGTTGCCGAGCCTCATTGAGCTGGTCGGGCCAACGATCGAAGTCGCCAGTCGCTACCGAGTTTTGATCCTGGCTCCGATCGCCGACCCCAGCCGACTGGTCGCCGAGGCACAGTCCGTCGAGGTGCTCGCCGCCGCCATTCACCGGGCCCAGCGCGCCGGTGAGGTCGACCAGCGGATATCGCCCATTGTCGCGGCAACCACCTTCGGCGTCCAGATTCTTGGCGCTGCAACGTTGATTGCCCGCGGCGGCGTCCCGCCCCACGACGCGATTGCGCAGACCCGACTCGTCCTGCACAAGGCGTTGATGGCCCCCACGCACGACACCGAGTGAACTGGGTTGTGGCGGACGACGTGCCGCAGGTGAATTAGCGCAGCAGCGTCGCCACGATCCCGGCCAGGTAGCCCAGCCGCACCACCTCGGCGGGCAGGAACGCCGGCCCTCCGGTGCGGCCCAGCACGATCGCGGTGCGCGGGTCGCCGAGTGGCGCGGCGGCCAGTGCGACGTCCATGTCGTGCCACACCGGCGGCACCCAGTCGGCGGTGTTGTCCAGCGCGGTGGGGCGTTCGATGGGCAGCCACGGCACCGCGCCGATCTCGGTCTCCGGAGTGCCCGGGCTGCCGGCGAGCTGGCGGGACCCACCGGCCGACCCCTCGGCGCGCAGCACCGCGCACCAGCTGACGCGCAGTACCCGGGGCGCTTCGTCGGACAGCTTCTGCAGTTTGGCGCTGCGGTCACCGGCCGCCGCGACGTGATCGATGAGTTCGAGTTCGCGGTGGGCGTCCAGCAGGCCGGTGTGTGGGCGGACACTGTGCACCTGCACACCGGTGAGTCGTTCGGCGGCGGTGATCAGCACGTCGGGCATCGCTCCGTGCGGCAGCTCGACCACCAGGTCGTCGACCGCTGAGCCGTTTCCGCGCTCCACGACGTCCAGCGACAAGATGTCAGCCCGCACCGAGCCCAGGGCCACCGCCAGCGAGCCGAGGCTGCCGGGGCGGTCTTCGAGCTCGACGCGCAGCAGATAGGAAGGCATGGGCAACTTTCCCACAGCCTGCTCGGCTGCCGAATGTGACATTGGCTTCACGTCCGCCGCTGCACGTGATGCTGGCTTCACGCTCGGCGCGGGTGGGCGACTGATCCGATGGTGCCGGCCCGTCCCCCGCAAGCGGGAGGTGCCCCCAGCGCCCGGCTTCGCCGCGCTTGCGACCGACGCTAGGCTTGCCAGTCGTGTCCCAGATCTCCCGTGACGACGTAGCCCACCTGGCCCGGCTGGCCCGGCTGGCGCTGACCGATGCCGAGTTGGACAGCTTCGCCGGCCAGCTCGACGCGATCCTGACCCATGTCAGCACCATCCAGGCTGTCGACGTCACCGGCGTCGAGGCGACCGACAACCCGCTCAAGGACGTCAACGTCACCCGGCCCGACGAGATCGTCCCGGGCCTGACCCAGGCCGAGGCCTTGGCCGCCGCGCCGCGCACCGCCGAGAACCGCTTCGCGGTCCCGCAGATCCTGGGGGAGAGCCAGTGAGTGAGTTGATCCGTTCCGATGCGGCCACCCTGGCGGCCCGCATCGCCGCTCGCGAGGTGTCCTCGGTCGAGGTCACCCGCGCCCACCTCGACCAGATCGAGGCCACCGACGACCGGTACGGGGCGTTCCTGCACGTCGGCGCCGACCAGGCGCTGGCCGCTGCCGAGGCCGCCGACCAGGCCATCGCGGCCGGTGCGGCGCCGTCGGCGCTGACCGGGGTGCCGCTGGCCCTCAAGGACGTGTTCACCACCGTCGATGCGCCCACCACCTGCGGATCGAAGATCCTGGAAGGCTGGCGGGCACCCTATGACGCGACCGTCACCGCGCGGCTGCGTGCCGCCGGCATCCCGATCCTGGGCAAGACCAACATGGATGAGTTCGCGATGGGCTCCTCCACGGAGAACTCCGCCTACGGCCCGACCCGCAACCCGTGGGATGTCGAGCGGGTGCCCGGCGGGTCCGGCGGTGGGAGCGCCGCGGCGCTGGCGGCCTTCCAGGCGCCGCTGGCCATCGGCACCGACACCGGCGGCTCGATCCGCCAGCCCGCCGCGCTGACCGCCACCGTCGGCGTCAAACCCACCTACGGCACCGTGAGCCGTTACGGGCTGGTGGCGTGTGCGTCGTCGCTGGACCAGGGCGGGCCGTGCGCGCGCACCGTGGCCGACACCGCGCTGCTGCACTCGGTGATCGCCGGGCACGACCCGCGCGACTCCACCTCGGTCGACGCTCCGGTGGCCGACGTCGTCGGTGCCGCTCGTGCCGGGGCCACCGGTGATCTGTCGGGGGTACGGATCGGCGTGGTGCGCCAGCTGCACAGCGGTGAGGGCTACCAGCCCGGCGTGCTGGCGTCGTTCAACGCCGCCGTCGAGCAGCTCACCGCGCTGGGCGCGCAGATCTCCGAGGTGGACTGCCCGCACTTCGACTATTCGCTGTCCGCCTACTACCTGATCCTGCCGTCGGAGGTCTCGTCCAACCTGGCCCGCTTCGACGCGATGCGCTTCGGGCTGCGCGTCGGTGACGACGGCACCCACAGCGCCGAAGAGGTTATGGCGCTGACCCGCGCGGCCGGCTTCGGACCGGAGGTCAAGCGCCGCATCATGCTCGGCACCTACGCGCTGTCGGCCGGCTACTACGACGCCTACTACAACCAGGCGCAGAAGGTCCGCACCCTGATCGCCCGTGACCTGGACAAGGCGTATGAGTCCGTCGACGTGCTGATCTCGCCGACGACACCCACCACGGCGTTCCGGCTGGGGGAGAAGGTCGACGACCCGCTGGCGATGTACCTGTTCGACCTGTGCACGCTGCCGCTGAACCTGGCCGGGCACTGCGGCATGTCGGTGCCGTCCGGGCTGTCCGGCGACGACGGGCTTCCGGTGGGCCTGCAGATCATGGCGCCCGCGCTGGCCGACGACCGGCTCTACCGGGTGGGCGCGGCCTACGAGACCGCCCGCGGGGCGCTGCCGACACCGGTTTGATCGCCGAGCAGTCCCCCGCAAGCGGGAGGTACCCCCAGCAGAATCGCATTCGACCGCTACTTTTCGTGCGATTCTGCGTCTGCTCGCCGTGGGAACGCGACCCACCAGGCAAGATGGGGCCATGCGGATTGGAGTGCTCACCGGTGGCGGTGACTGTCCCGGCCTGAACGCGGTGATCAGGGCGGTAGTGCGCACCTGCGACTCACGCTACGGCTCCACAGTGGTCGGGTTCCAGGACGGCTGGCGGGGTCTGCTGGAGAATCGCCGCATCCAATTGGCCAACGACGACCGCAATGACCGGCTGCTGGGCAAAGGCGGCACCATGCTCGGCACCGCCCGGGTGAATCCGGACAAGCTGCGCGCCGGCCTGGATCAGGTGAAGGCCACCCTCGACGACAACGGCATCGACGTGCTCATCCCCATCGGCGGTGAGGGCACCTTGACCGCGGCGCACTGGCTGTCGCAGGAGAGCGTCCCGGTGGTCGGGGTGCCTAAGACCATCGACAACGACATCGACTGCACCGACGTCACTTTCGGCCACGACACCGCGCTGCAGGTCGCCACCGACGCCATCGATCGGCTGCATTCCACCGCCGAGTCCCATCAGCGGGTGATGCTGGTCGAGGTGATGGGCCGGCACGCCGGGTGGATCGCGCTGAACGCCGGCCTGGCCACCGGTGCGCACATGACGCTGATCCCCGAGCAACCGTTCGACGTCGAAGAGGTGTGCCGACTGGTCAAGCAACGATTCCAGCACGGGTCGTCACATTTCATCTGCGTCGTCGCCGAAGGGGCCAAACCCGCTGCCGGGTCGATGGAATTGCGCGCCGGCGGCGTCGATGAGTTCGGCCACGAGCGGTTCACCGGTGTCGCCGCCCAACTGGCGGTCGAGATCGAACGGCGCGTCAAGAAGGAAGTCCGCACCACCGTGCTGGGGCACGTGCAGCGCGGTGGCACCCCGACCGCCTACGACCGGGTGCTGGCCACCCGGTTCGGCGTCAACGCCGCCGACGCCGCCCACGCCGGTGAGTACGGAACGATGGTGTCGCTGCGCGGCCAGGAGATCGGCAGGGTGGCCTTGGCCGATGCGGTGCGTCAGCTCAAAGTGGTGCCGCAGAGCCGCTACGACGATGCGGCGGCCTTCTTCGGCTAGCTCGCGTCCAGTGTGACAACTGCGAGAAATACCCGCACAATGGTGGATGCGTGTCTACGCATATTCAGTGGGCTGTGGCTCGTATTGCCCGATGAACGAAGGCTTGGGGGGTGGGTATGAGAAAGCTGGCGTGGTCGGCCGCCGTGGTATGCGGTCTGCCGATGGGACTTGTCCTCTCCGTACCGGCCCACGGAAGTGGTGACGTGATAGGCGATTACGTCGCCGATCACGGCGGCGAAGTCTGCGCGTTCATGCGCGACCAGCCGAACATGGCGGGAGTCAAGCACTCGATCGACCACATCCTGGCGACCAGCAGTCTGCCCGAGGATCAGACCGGACGACTGCTGGCCGGGTCGGTGATGGCCGACTGTCCCGAACAGGGCCCGCTGGTCCAGGAGTTCGTCGTGTACATGAAGCGCCGTCAGCAGTCCAACAGCGGCCTGGGCGCTATCGGCGGCATGCTCGGGTTGTAGCCGTTCACAATTCACTCGGGTCGTCGGGCACGTCCACGGCGTAGTCCGCCAGCACCTCCAGGCTCACCACCTCCAGGGTGCGTTCGTGGGTGGAGGCCAACACCACCGGCGCGGCGCAACCGTCGCGGTGTGCCCGCAGCCAGTTCAGCGCGGTGACGCACCAGCGGTCGCCGGGCACCAGGCCCGGGAATCGATAGGCCGGCATCGGAGTGGACAGGTCGTTGCCGATGGAGCGCTGGTGCTCAAGGAATTCACCGGTGACGACCGCGCAGATGGTGTGCAGTCCGATGTCCTCCGGCCCCGAGGAACAGCAGCCGTCGCGATAGAAACCGGTGATCGGGTCGCTGCCGCACGGTTCCAGCGGGCCACCCAGTACGTTGCGGTCGGGCACGGCGTCAGTTTAGAGCGGCGTCACCTACCGTGAGGTATGGCCGAGCGGACTCGTGAGCTGTTGTGGGCGGATATCTCGCAGATCTACCGGCAGATCTGTGAGCACCCGTTCGTCACCGGGCTGACCGACGGGTCCTTGGGGCAGGACCGATTTCGCCATTACATCGTGCAGGACGGCCACTACCTGCGGGCGTATGCGCGGGCACTGGCCGGCTGCGCGGCCAAGGCGCCGGTCGAATCGGAGCTGATGATGTTCGCCGAACACGTCGGCGTGGCCATCGCCGCCGAAGCCGAACTGCACGCGGGGCTGCTCGCGGAGCTGGGGCTGGGCGCCGAGCAGGTCGCGGCGTTGCCGGTCACTCCGACCACCCAGGCCTACGCCAGTTACCTGCTGGCCGCCACCGCATCTGGTTCCTACGCCGAAGCCGTCGCCGCGGTGCTGCCCTGTTACTGGATCTACGCCCGGGTGGGCGAACACCTGCAGCGGCACGGCTCGCCGGAGCCGTTGTTCCAGCGCTGGATCGACACCTATGCCGGTCAGGAGTACCAGGCGGTGGTTGAGGCGGTGCTCACGGTCACCGACCGGCTCGGCGCGCACGCGTCGGCGGCGGAGTGGGAGCTGATGCGCCGGCGTTTTCACACTTCCGCGCGCTATGAGTGGATGTTCTTCGACGCCGCCTACCGGTTGGAAGACTGGCCGGTGTGACCGAGCCCGGCAACGGTGGTCACCTAGACTTTCCTCCCATGACCGCTGCTGTCGCCGAACTGCTCGACTACGACGACGTCGTCGCCCGCTTCGACCCGGTTCTGGGCCTGGAAGTGCACGTCGAGCTGTCTACGGCCACCAAGATGTTCTGCGGATGTTCGACGGCCTTCGGTGCCGAGCCCAACACCCAGGTCTGCCCGGTGTGCCTGGGGTTGCCCGGTTCACTGCCGGTGCTCAACGGCCCCGCGGTCGAATCGGCGATCCGGATCGGGTTGGCGCTCAACTGCGAGATCGCCTCCTGGTGCCGGTTCGCCCGGAAGAACTACTTCTATCCCGACCAGCCGAAGAACTACCAGATCTCCCAGTACGACGAGCCGATCGCGTTCAACGGGTATTTGGACGTGCCGCTCGACGACGGGTCGGTCTGGCGGGTGGACATCGAACGTGCCCACATGGAGGAGGACACCGGCAAGCTCACCCACGTCGGCAGTGACACCGGCCGCATCGAGGGTGCCAGCGAATCCCTGGTCGACTACAACCGGGCCGGGGTGCCGCTGATCGAGATCGTGACCAAGCCGATCACCGGCGCCGGTGCGCGCGCCCCCCAGATCGCCCGGGCCTATGTGACCGCGCTGCGGGATCTGCTGCGGGCCCTCGACGTCTCCGATGTGCGGATGGACCAGGGGTCGATGCGCTGCGATGCCAATGTGTCGCTGAAGCCCACCGGTGCAACCGAATTCGGCACCCGCACCGAGACCAAGAACGTCAACTCGCTCAAGAGCGTCGAGGTCGCGGTGAGCTACGAGATGCGGCGGCAGGCCGCGGTGCTCACCTCCGGCGGAAGGGTGGTCCAGGAGACCCGGCATTTCCACGAGGCCGGCTACACCAGCCCGGGACGGGCCAAGGAGACCGCCGAGGACTACCGCTACTTTCCCGAACCCGACCTGGAGCCGGTGGCTCCTTCGGCGGAGCTGGTCGAAGAGCTGCGCGGCACCATTCCGGAACTTCCGTGGTTGGCCCGCAAGAAGATTCAGGAGAAGTGGGGTGTCTCCGACGAGGTGATGCGCGACCTGGTCAACGCGGGTGCGGTGGAGTTGGTCGCGGCCACGGTGGCGGCCGGGGCGTCCAGCGAGGCGGCACGGGCCTGGTGGGGAAACTTCCTGGTGCAGAAGGCCAACGAGGCCGGTATCGAACTTGACGCCCTGGCGATCACACCCGGCCAAGTCGCCGAGGTGGTGGCGCTGGTGGATTCGGGCAAGCTGTCCAACAAACTGGCCCGGCAGGTGGTCGAAGGGGTGCTGGCCGGTGAGGGTGAACCCACCCAGGTCATGACCGACCGCGGCTTAGTGGTGGTGCGTGACGACTCGGTGATCCAGGCGGCGATCGACGAGGCGCTGGCCGCCAATCCCGATGTGGCCGAAAAGATCAGGGGCGGCAAGCTACAAGCCGCCGGCGCCATCGTGGGTGCGGTGATGAAAGCCACCAAGGGCCAGGCAGATCCCGCCCGGGTGCGTGAGCTGGTACTCGCCGCCTGCAGTTGAGGCGCGACGCCGCGGGTTCGCCGTTCAGATCATCGGCAGGCCGTCAAACGCCTGGCCGTCCCAGCCGATCGCCTCCGCCATCGCCTGGGCCAGCCCGATCATCGACGCCAGCGGCCCCACGGCCGTCATCGGAACGTCGAAGGTTGCGCACGCGATACCGCAGTCGCCCAGCTCGGTGCTGAAACCCAGGCCGTTGAGCAGCGAACCCCCGGGGCTGAGCAGGCCGCCCAGATAGAAGTCGATGCTGGTGTTCAGGTCCGGCACGTCGATATCGAACAGGGACAGCAGCTCGGCGAGGGACACCTCGCCGTAGCCGTTGAGCAGCGCGTTGGTGAAGTTCTCCGGGATGTTGAGCAGCCCCTGCAGCGCGGCCTCCCAATCCGGCGTGGGGCCGCTCAGGTTGGCGATGATGGGGCCGAGGTCATCGTTGAGCTGCAGCAGCGGGCCCAGGTTGGCGCCGATGAGTCCCCACAACACCCCGCTCAGCGGCGATCCCAGGAACCCGAGGTAGGGCTGGATCTCGGCCGCGGTCTCGGATCCCACCAGCAGGGACAGCACGGGAATCGTGCCCTCCACACACAACGGACAGATCCCGACCTCGTAGTGCAGCCCGTTGATCAGGATGTCGAGAAGGGCTGCCTTGCCCGGCAGGGGTATGTCGAAGAGGTCGAAACCGAAGACGTCGATGCCGATCGTGCTCGGCGTGGTGTCGAGCGAGGTGTAGATGAAGTCCTCGGCGCCGGCCGGCATGTAGGGGACCAGTGCGGCGTCGCCGGCGGCGGTCAGGTTGGCCGCGATCAGCGCCAGTACCTCGTCGAAGGTCTTCGCGCCGGTGAACAGGTCCTGCAGGAAACCGGCCTGGTTGAGCAGCGCCTGGGTCGCCAGCGGAGCGGGGGCCGGCGACCAGTGATCCCAGATGTCCTCGAAGTTGGCCGTCGCGGTGTTGATCACGTCGGCCCAACTGGCCAGCTGCACATCGCCGACGTGCGTGCCGGACAGTGCAGCAGGCAGCGGCGCCTGGATGGGGGTGACGGCGATGGCGCCCACGGCGGCCACGGCGATACCGGAGGTGATCCACGGGGAGAACTCGGGGCTGGTCTTCATGGCCGTCTCTCTTCTTGCGATGGGCCACGCAGTGTGATATGCACCACGTTTGATGTTGACTGTAGCCTGAGTCACACCTGAGATCAACGTATCGGCCAGCGCAAAGTGCCTGCGAAAACCGGATCAGACCGGACGACTGCCGGCCGGGTCGGTGATGGCGGACGGCCCCGAAGGGGGCCACTAGTCGAGCTCGTCTAGCGCAGACGCATCAACGGTCGCCGGGAGGTACGGCGACGGCACCATCGCGGGCGCGGTGATGAAAGCCACCAAAGGGTGGCGTGAACTGGTACTTGCCGCGTGCGGGTAGCCCCGGCTGCCTCAGTTGGCGGTGGCCTGCGGCAGTTGGCGGGCCGGCTGGTGGCCCCGGTCGAATATGAACTGCAGCCACCGAACGTCGATCAACATGGTGTCGTCATCCCTTTCGCTGGTCGGGCTGGTGCGGCGGCGGCGGTGACGTCGTGCTCGGTGATGTCACTGCTATCGATCCGTTGAAACCCAACGTAAGCGCGATATTTAAGGCGGCCGGGCGGAGTCGGTAAAGCTTCTGTGAGAACCGATCGCGCAGCGTTGTTTCAGGGCCCACTGACGGACTGCCGACGAAAGTGGCCCCCTTCGCAAGCGAAGGGGGCCACTTTGTCGGTGCTCGGGTCGGGTTACAGCATGCCGGCCAAGTCCTCCAGCGGGTTGCCCACGCCGTCCCAGCCGAGCGTCATGGCGATGATCTGCTGCAGGCTCTCCCACGCGGCAATCGGGCCGATACCATGCCCCTCGGCCACCAGCGGGAAGCCCATGAGGCCGGTGGTGAGCCCCAGCCCGTTCAGGATCGAGCCGCCGAAGCCCGGGGTGCTGCCGTCGGTGACCCCGGCGACATAGCCTGCGACGTCGGTGCCCGTGAACCCCGGCGAGAGCAGTCCGCCAAAGGTGTAGCTCAGGTCGCTGACGTCCATGGACTCCGGCAGTAGGCCCTGCTCGATGAGGATCGGCAGCAGCGCGTTCAGGTCGAGGGTGGCCCCGTTGAGGAGGCCGCCGAGCATGTTGGCCGGGATGTCGGCCATCGCCTGCAAAGCCGCCGACCAGTCCGCGGTGTCACCGGACAGCGCGTCGCTGATCTCGGTGACGCTGTTGCCCAGCGCGACCAGGGGGGCGATGGTCGGACCGAGCGCGCCCATCAGGACACCGCTCAGCGGTGAGGCCAGGAAGGACAGGATCGGCGTGATCTCGTCAGTGGGGAGGGGGAAGTCCTCGGGCAGATACTGCGGCAGCACTATCGCGATCAGTCCTTGCAGGGTGTCGTTGCTCAGGAACAACGGGGAGGGCGACAGCGTGCCGTCCATGTCGGGCTGCGCGATAGCGCCGATCACCGCCTGCGGATCGATTGGGGTGCCGTTGACCAGGTTTGCGATCAGCTGCTGCATTGCCACCATGGGGACCGCGGAGTCCGTCAGTGTGGTCACGTTGGCCTTGGCGGTCTCGAACACGTCCTGCCAGGCGCCGAACGGGTCGAAGTCGGCGGTCAGCGCGACGGTGGGTGAGTGCAGGGCGGCCGGGCTGGGCAGCGGCGCGACGACCGGGGTGGCCGCGATGGTGCCGGCGCCGACGAGGGCGATGCCGGCTGCGACCCAGGGGGAGGGGGCGAGGTGTTGCATTGGTCTCCTAGTCCGACGTGAGTGTGACGATTGCCACCGCGGCGAAATATTACTTGAAAGTAGGTTATGAAAAATCAAGTTATCGCTCACACATAAGCAAAGTTAGGCTGTCTTTACCGCGTTTGACCAGCGCATATCGCCGCGTCGGAAAAATAACCCACAGAGAATTCTCAGAAACTTAGTGGAAGGGCGGTCGTCTGGGTGGACGGAAGTGGCATAGCGGAGCCCGGAATCCCGTGGCGCGGGGCCGGCGTGGCCGGCGGGCGCCTAGTCCTTGTCGTCGTTGGCGCGCGGGAATCCGCCGCCGGACGGGAACAGCGGGAACACCACGTCGTCGAGCTTCTCGGCGTCCCCGGCGGTCTTGTTCACCGTCGCCCCCCAGACGTTGCCGTCCGGCGACATCTTGACCGCCCAGACATGGCCGTGGGTGTCCTGGCGCATGACCTCGGGCTCGCTGGTGACCGAACCGGTGCCGGCAGCCAGTCGCACTGCCACCGTCTGCTTGGTGTTGACCAGGTTGACCAGCACGATGCCGTCCAGGGCGGCGCACCCGGCAACCCCCGGTTTGTCCGGCCACGTCCACACCGTCGAAACACGGGAATCCTTGGTGATGCGCTGCAGCCGGTCGCCACTCGGTGTCCGGTCGGTGACGTAGAGGGAGCCGTCGACGTGGTCGATGCACAGCCCGCCGCCGGCGCCCATCCCGCTCAGGGCGGTGGTGGGCGCGGCCTGGCCGATGGTCGTCGGTTGCTCGATGCGCAGCACCTTGCCGGCCGTCGATCCGGGATCCGCCGCCGCGGCCGGATTGCCCGCGTCGCCGGTCAGCACCACCAGCGTGGTGGGGCTGGTGAAGATCAGTGCGCCGGTGTTACCGGTCGCGCCCTTGGGGATGCCGGTCAGGATGTCTTTGGGAACGTCGCCGTCGGCAATTCGGATCACCCTGTTGTCGGAGGGAGTGCTGATGTAGGCGTACATCAGCCGGTCCTGGGTGTAGGTCGGCGACAGCACGATGTCCATCAGCCCGCCGTCACCGGCCGGGTCGACGCCGATGACGGTCTTCACCTTGGGCTCGGCGGTCAGCGAGACTTCCTTGACCGCGCCGGTGGTCCGCTCGGCGACCAGTGCCGATTTGCTGTCGGCGTGCATGATCAGGCCGCTGGTGCTCTCCAGGCAGCCCTGCATCACCCCCGGCGCCGGGCATTGCTTGGGGAAGGGGTTGGCGGGCAGCGGCGGCGGTGGCGGGGGACTCGTGGTGGGTGCCATCCCGCGCCGCGGCACGGTGGTGAAGGGCTGAGACTGAGCGTCGTCGAAGTGCGCGCAGCCGGTCAGAACCAGCAGTGCCGCGCCCAGCACGACAGGTACCCGGTGAACAGCCCCGCGCATCCGCATGCCCGTCAGGTTACGGACACCGGGTCGGGTTCCGCCACGATGCCCACCGCACGGCCGCGTGGTCGCGTCCGCACCGGGGGAGGATTCGATTCGCTAACGAAGCCGTTCAAATCCCCAATCCCGCCGAGGTTGCCCTTACCCTGGCAGGGTGACCAGTCATGGCGAGGGCTCACACTGGCGCCGGCCGGGTGAGACTGCCGACGCAGACAAAAGACGTCCCAAGTCGGCACGTCTGGTAGATCCGGAGGACGACATGCCATCGCCGACCTATACCGGTGATTTCGAGACTGCTGCCATCCCGCCGTATGACCCCACGGGTGCTCGTGCCGTGGTGGGCGACTACAACCCGCTGCCCTACGCCGAGCCGCAGGTGGGTCCCGGGCGCGTCGGAGTGCCCATCGGCGCTGACTCGGATGCCGACGAGCCGTTCCGGGCACTGGACCGGCGCGGCACCCAGGATCTGGGGCTGCTGATCCTGCGGGTGGGTCTGGGGGTGCTGTTGGTGGCCCACGGGCTGCGCCAGCTGTTCGGATGGTGGGGCGGTCAGGGGCTGACCGGGTTCCGGAGTTCGATCGCCGACGCCGGCTACCAGCACGCCGACATCCTGACCTACGCGGCCGGGGGCGGCCAGATCGCCGCGGGCCTGCTGCTGGTGCTCGGACTGTTCACACCGCTGGCTGCCGCCGGAGCGCTGGCCTACCTCATCAACGGTGTGCTCGCCGGTGTCTCGTCCAACAACGGGGGACAGTTCGACTTCTTCCTGCCGGACGGTCACGAGTTCCATCTCATGCTGATCGTGGTGGCGGTGGCGATCGTGTTGGTCGGCCCGGGCCGATACGGGCTCGACGGCGACCGCGGGTGGGCTCGGCGGCCCTTCATCGGGTCGGTGCTGGCGTTGCTGCTCGGGATCGCCGGCGGCGTGGCGATGTGGGTGTTCCTCAACGGGGCGAACCCGCTCGCCTGAACGGCGATCGCAAGCGCGGCGGAGCCGGGCTCGGCGGGTCGCCGTCGTGGGCCACGGCGATCAGCGATACGGGTTGGGCACCCGGCCACCGCTGGCCTCGGTCAGCAGCGGCAGGGTCGCGAAGCTCACCGCGGGCAACCGCAACATCTCTCCGTTGCGCAGGTGCGCCCGCGCCCACGACCCCCGGGTGAATCCCAGGCCGGCGATATCGTCCCAGCCCACCGAGCGGCTGCCGAGCAGCGTCCGCACGGTGACCTGCTGCGCGTCGGCGACGGTTCGCCATCGGAAGACCAGTGCTGACAACAGCACCGGCAGCACCAACAGTGGCGCGGTGAATGGCCAGGTCAGCACCGGAACCAGCAGGCCCAGGGTCAGGAATCCGACCGCGAAGTGAGCCATGGGCGAGATGCGGATCACCAATGGTGCGGGATCGGACGATGCGGAGGCCACCACCGCATGATGTCACCGCTGGTGCCGACGGGGCCGATGGGTGGGTGGTGGAGTCGCGGCCAAAATAAATATTGACGACTTATTTTTTGTGCAGCATGATGGGCACGTGCCACCGACCAAACCCCGCCGAACCCAGGCGGAGCGCACTGCCGAGACCCGGCATGCGCTGCTGGATGCGACGTTGGACGCGCTGGTGGAGGTCGGTTTCAAGGGCACCACGACCACCGAGGTCGCCCGCCGTGCCGGGGTGTCGGTGGGGGCGCTGCAGGGGCATTTCCCGACGAAGAACGGCCTGCTCACCGCCGCCATCGAGTTCTCGCTGAACCGCCGCATCGAAGAGTTCGAGGTGTTGATGGCGGGACTGGATTCCTCCACGGACAAGCTCGACGAGGCGATCGATCTGCTGTGGTCGATGTACTCAGGGCCGACATTCACCGCGTCGCACGAACTGTGGGTGGCCGCTCGGACCGACCCTGACCTGGCGCCCGCGGTCATCGAGACCGATCGGCAGTTCGCGGAGGCCTGCGACCGGGTCTACACCGAACTGCTCGCCCCTGGCGACGGCTCCGGTGCCGCCACTCCGCATTCGCGGATCGGTCCGCAGATGGCATTCGCCCTGATGAACGGTCTGGCGATGTCCCGGTCGATCGCCGGCTACCAGCCGCTGGCCACCGGCGAAATCCTCGACGCCTTCAAAATGCTGATCCGGCCGCTGGTTGCCGGCTTATCCGACCAACAGGCAGACCCACGAGCCGAGAGAGAGCCATGACCGCCAAAGACCAGCCCGCGCATCCGGCGGTACAGCCACGTCGCATCCGGTTCAACTACCCGGTGGCCGCCCTGGAGCGCCACTTCGTTCAGGGCGACCTGGTGATGAGCCACATGATCGCGCACCTGTCGGCGGTGTTCCCCGAGGGCGAGGACTTCTTCATTCGTTCGGTGCGCCGCTACGCCGACCAGATCACCGACCCCGACCTGAAGGACCAGGTCAAGGGGTTCATCGGCCAGGAGGTCACGCACGGCCGCGAGCACCGTGCGCTCAACGAGCGCCTGCAGGAGATGGGCTACCCGACCCGCAGGATCGACCGGCTTGTGCACCGCCGCCTGAAGGCCTCCGAACGGCGTTTCTCCCCGCTGACCTGCCTTGCGATCACTGCCGCACTCGAACATTTCACCGCGGTCTTTGCCGAGACCCTGCTTGCCGACGAGCGGTGCCAGGCGTTGCTGGGCACGACTGAGGTGCGGTCCATGCTGCTGTGGCACGCCATCGAGGAGTCCGAGCACCGCTCGGTGGCATTCGACGTGTATCGCGCGGTCGGCGGTGATGAGACGCGGCGCATCCGCACGATGCGGATCATCCGATTCAGTTTCCCGCTCGCCGTCTTGGCGAACACCATCATCTCGCTGTTGGGCGACCGGGCCGCCTACCACCCGGTGCGCCTGTTCCGCAGCTTTGCCGCACTGCGGCATTCGCCGTTCTTGACCCGTGCGGTCTTCCGCCGGCTGGGCGAGTACCTGAGGCCGGGCTTCCACCCCGACGACCAGGACAACACCGCGCTGCTGGAGTACTGGTCCTCGGCACTGTTCGGCGAACAGGGATCGTTGGCCGACCACCTGCACTGAGCGTTGCGGCCGGTTATTTGACGCATGCTCGGTCCAGCGGCTACCGTCGTCTGCTATGGACAACGGCATGCTCGTAGTAGCCCCCTGCGCGTTGGTTGTTGCCTGAGCTTCCAACAACCGACGCGCAACCCTCGTGCAGCAGCTGAGCTGGCGGGGGTTTTTTGTTGCCACCAGTCCAGAGCCCCAGAGGAATTGAAGAGGAAACCGTGAGCGCACCCACCACGCGACCGCCGGAGCGGTCCGCCCCGCAGTCGGCCAACGGGGCTAATGCCACCGACAAGGCCTCGGACGCGGCCTCAAATGCCAAATCCGCCAAGCGCATCCCGCCGGAGCAGATGACCGGCGCGCAGTCGGTGATCCGATCGCTGGAGGAACTCGACGTCGACGTGATCTTCGGTATCCCCGGCGGGGCGGTGTTGCCGGTCTACGATCCGCTGTTCGACTCGAAGAAGCTGCGTCACGTGCTGGTTCGCCATGAGCAGGGTGCCGGGCACGCTGCCAGCGGCTACGCGCACGCCACCGGACGGGTCGGGGTGTGCATGGCCACCTCCGGTCCGGGTGCCACCAACCTGGTCACCCCGCTGGCCGACGCGCAGATGGACTCCATCCCCGTGGTCGCGATCACCGGACAGGTCGGCCGTCAACTGATCGGCACCGACGCCTTCCAGGAGGCCGACATCTCCGGCATCACGATGCCGATCACCAAGCACAACTTCCTGGTCCGCAACGGCGACGACATCCCGCGGGTGATCGCCGAGGCGTTCCACATCGCCGAAAGCGGACGGCCTGGAGCAGTTCTCGTCGATATCCCCAAGGATGTCCTGCAGGGGCAGTGCACATTTGCCTGGCCGCCCCGGCTGGAACTGCCCGGATACAAGCCCACCACCAAACCGCACAGCCGGCAGGTCCGTGAGGCCGCCAAGCTGATCGCTGCCGCGCGCCGGCCGGTGCTCTACGTCGGTGGCGGCGTGATCCGCGGTGACGCGTGCGAGGAGCTGGCGGAGCTGGCCGAGCTGACCGGCATCCCGGTGGTCACCACCCTGATGGCCCGCGGCGCTTTCCCGGACAGCCACCGCCAACACTTGGGCATGCCCGGCATGCACGGCACGGTGTCGGCGGTCGCCGGACTGCAGCGCTCGGATCTGCTGATCACCCTGGGCGCTCGTTTCGACGACCGGGTCACCGGCCAGCTGGACTCGTTCGCCCCGGACGCCAAGGTGATTCACGCCGACATCGACCCGGCCGAGATCGGCAAGAACCGGCACGCCGACGTGCCGATCGTCGGCGACGTCAAGGCCGTCATCAACGAGCTGTTGGAAGTGCTTCGTCACGAGAAGTTGCCGCTGGACCTGACCAACTGGTGGAGCTACCTCGACGACGTGCGCTCGACCTACCCGCTGAGTTACGGGCCGCAGAGCGACGGCAGCCTGTCTCCGGAGTTCGTGATCGAGACGCTGGGCCGCATCGCCGGACCCGACGCGCTCTACGTCGCCGGCGTCGGCCAGCACCAGATGTGGGCCGCGCAGTTCGTGCGCTACGAAAAGCCGCGCACCTGGCTGAACTCCGGGGGACTGGGCACCATGGGGTTCGCCATCCCGGCGGCGATGGGCGCCAAGATGGGCCGCCCGGACGCCGAGGTGTGGGCGATCGACGGCGACGGCTGCTTCCAGATGACCAACCAGGAACTGGCCACCTGCGCCATCGAAGGTATGCCGATCAAGGTGGCGCTGATCAACAACGGCAACCTCGGCATGGTGCGCCAGTGGCAGACCCTGTTCTACGGGGAGCGCTACTCTCAGACCGACCTGGCCACCCACTCGCACCGCATCCCTGACTTCGTGATGCTGGCCGAGGCCCTGGGATGTGTCGGATTGCGTTGCGAGCGTGAGGAAGACGTCGAGGACGTGATCAATCAGGCCCGGGCGATCACGGACCGCCCGGTGGTGATCGACTTCATCGTCGGGGCGGATGCGCAGGTGTGGCCGATGGTGGCCGCCGGCACCAGCAACGACGAGATCCAGGCCGCGCGCGGAATACGTCCGCTGTTCGACGACTCCGACAACGAAGGGCATGCGTGATGACCGCAGAGTGGAAGACCCATACGCTCTCGGTGCTGGTCGAGGACAAGCCGGGTGTGCTGGCACGGGTGGCGGCGCTGTTCTCCCGGCGTGGCTTCAACATCGAGTCGCTGGCTGTCGGTGCCACCGAGACCAAGAACAGGTCGCGGATGACGATCGTGGTCTCGGTGGAGGACACCCCGCTGGAGCAGATCACCAAGCAGCTCAACAAATTGATCAACGTCATCAAGATCGTCGAACAGGAGGAGGACAACTCCGTCTCCCGCGAGATCGCGCTGATCAAGGTCCGGGCCGACGCAGGTACTCGCGGGCAGATCGTCGAGGCGGTGAACCTGTTCCGCGCCAGGGTGATCGACGTATCGCCGGAGTCGTTGATCATCGAGGCCACCGGCACCCCGGCCAAGTTCGAAGCGCTGCTGCGGGTGTTGGAGCCCTACGGCATCCGCGAAATCGTCCAATCGGGTCTCGTATCGTTGTCTCGCGGCCCGCGCGGCATCGGCACGACCAAGTAACCCCCAACCCATAGAAGGAAAAACAGTGGCAGTTGAGATGTTCTACGACGATGACGCCGACCTGTCGATCATCCAGGGCCGCAAGGTCGGCGTGATCGGTTACGGCAGCCAGGGACACGCGCACTCGCTGAGCCTGCGCGACTCGGGTGTGCAGGTGAAGGTGGGCCTCAAGGAGGGGTCGAAGTCGCGGGCGAAGGTCGCCGAGCAGGGCCTCGAGGTCGACACTCCCGCCGAGGTCGCCAAGTGGGCGGACGTGATCATGGTGCTCGCGCCCGACACCGCCCAGGCCGAGATCTTCAAGAACGACATCGAGCCCAACCTGGTGGCGGGCAACGCGTTGTTCTTCGGCCATGGTCTGAACATCCACTTCGGTCTGATCAAGCCGGCGGCCGACATCACCGTCGGGATGGTCGCGCCCAAGGGGCCGGGGCACCTGGTGCGCCGCCAGTTCGTCGACGGCAAGGGCGTGCCCTCGCTGATCGCGATCGCGCAGGACCCGACCGGCGAGGGAGAGGCGCTGGCGCTGTCCTACGCCAAGGGCATCGGCGGCACCCGTGCCGGGGTCATCAAGACCACCTTCAAAGAGGAGACCGAGACCGACCTCTTCGGTGAGCAGGCCGTGTTGTGCGGCGGCACCGAAGAATTGGTGAAGACCGGTTTTGAGGTCATGGTCGAGGCCGGCTACGCCCCGGAGATGGCTTACTTCGAGGTGCTGCACGAGCTCAAGCTGATCGTCGACCTGATGTATGAGGGCGGGATCGCGCGGATGAACTACTCGGTGAGCGACACCGCGGAGTTCGGCGGTTACCTGTCCGGTCCGCGGGTGATCGACGCCGGCACCAAACAGCGGATGCGCGACATCCTCTCCGACATCCAGGACGGCACTTTCGTCAAGCGCCTGGTGGCCAACGTCGAGGGCGGCAACAAAGAGCTCGAGGAGCTGCGGAAGCAGAACGCCGAGCACCCCATCGAGGTCACCGGCAAGAAGCTGCGTGACCTGATGAGCTGGGTGGACCGGCCCATCACCGAAACCGCCTGAGAAGTTTGATGCTCATCGCGACGCGGTAGCGGCTGCGGTCGCGGAGGCCGTCAGAAAACGAGTGGCCCCTTCTACGGAAGGGGCCACTCGCTTCTTGTCACCGGTTCGACGCGACCTGGGGGATTTCCAATGCCCCCCAGTCAGTCGGTTCGGTTCTTTACAGGCCGCCGAGCCAGCCGTCGAGCAATCCGTCGAGCAAGCCGGACAGGTCCAGGCCACCCAACAGCCCCGACAGGTCGAGGTTGTCGAGCAGGTCGCCGAAGCTGTCGAAGATTCCGGACAGGTCGATGTTGGTCAGGAAGTCGGTGAAGCTGCTGAAGATTCCGGACAGGTCGATGTTGGTCAGGAAGTCGGTGAAGCTGCTGAAGATTGCGGAGAAGTCGATGTTGGTCAGGAAGTCGGTGAAGCTGCTGAAGATTCCGGACAGGTCGATGTTGGTCAGGAAGTCGGTGAGGCTGCCAAATACTGCGGCGAAGTCGAAGTTGGTCAGGAAGTCGCCGAGGCTGCCGAAGAGCCCGGAGAAGTCGATGTTGCCCAGGAGGTCGCCGAGGTTGCCGAAGAGTCCGGAGAAGTCGATGCCGGTCAGAAGATTGTCGAAGATTCCGGACAGGTCGATGTTGCTCAGGAGGTTGTCGAAGAGCCCGGAGAAGTCGATGTTGGCCAGGAGATTACCGAGGCCGGCAAATATGCCGGAGAAGTCGATGCCGCTCAGCAGATCACCCACCCCGCCGCTGTCGGCGGTGAGCTCGATGGCCGGCATATGCGAGCTGGCCGGGGTGACTACCACGGGAGTGGCGGCGATCGCGCCGGCGCCGATGAGCGCGACGCCCGCGAGGGCCAATGGACGAAGGGTGGCGTGCATGGATTCTCCTCAGGTTGTGACCTGTGTCATTGCTCGGGGGGTTTGTAACGCTCGACACAAGTAAACTGAGATTACACTAAAGTGAAATTATGTCCATAGTTATCTGGCAAATTTCTGTGCGGTGGCCCGGGGTCCGCGCGCCGGTATCCGCCGCCACGACCACGGTCGTCGGCCGTTGAGCCGAGTCCGTCGACAATTCGGTTGACGCTGGAATTCAGAACTCGGGGGTGGCAGCGCTAGCCGGCCCTGTAAGGTTCTGAATATCTGCCCAGGTAGATGGCAACGGCCCCCGGTTACGCCGCCAGGTCGGGGAACACCCCGAGTACCGGCTGCCGGACTCCGCCGTTGCTGAATTCCGGGCACCAGGGCCGGTGCCCGCGCTCGTCGGCCCACACCAGTTGCAGCGCCCGCACGTCACGGCCGTAGAAGGCGACCGCCACGTTCATATGTGCGTCCGGATGGTCTACCGCAACCACCAGCACCAGCTGCCCGCCCGGCCCCGAGACCCATTCGCCGGGTACCGGCCGTCCGCCGTCCAGCAGATACGCGGCCACACCGTTGAGCAACCTGGCCGTCGGGTGCGGCGGCAGGCCCGTGACCAACAGCTCCGGCAACCCGTGCTCGTGCAGGCCGATGGTGTAGGCGTACGGCACGCGCTCGCTCTCCACGTACTGCACCGCCCAACCGTGTACGTCCACCGTTGCGCGGACAGCGGCCAGCCATTCTTCGGTGGTGCTTCCCGGGTGATCACATTTCCAGCACATGAGTGCTTCCCCTTCCTTGCGGTCCTACTTGCCGCCAGGGTGCGCCGGGGTACCGACAAGAAATGGGTTCCGTGCCGCGAGATTGAGCCCAGGCAGGTGAAATCGGCCCAGTCGGCTTCAGTGCAATCTCGGGGTGGCCTGCGCATCGTCGGCTGCGCCCGGCTTCGCCGCGCTGGCGACCGGCGCTGTGCTGACGGTGGCCGGCCCGTCCCCCGCAAGCGGGAGGTGCCCCCAGCGCCCGGCTTCGCCGCGCTGGCGACCGGCGCCGCGCTGACGGTGGCCGGCCCGCTGCGCCCGGCTTCGCCGCGCTGGCGACCGGCCACTACGCTGTCCGAGTGACTCTGCCCGTGGTTTTGATCGCTGACAAACTCGCCCAATCCACCGTCGCCGCCCTGGGTGACCAGGTCGAGGTTCGCTGGGTGGACGGTCCGGACCGAGAGAAGCTGCTTGCCGCGGTACCGGAGGCGGACGCGCTGCTGGTGCGCTCGGCCACCACCGTCGACGCTGAGGTGCTCGCCGCCGGCACGAAGCTCAAGATCGTGGCCCGTGCCGGTGTCGGCCTGGACAACGTCGACGTCGATGCCGCGACCGCCCGCGGGGTGCTGGTGGTCAACGCCCCGACCTCGAACATCCACAGCGCAGCCGAGCACGCGATCGCACTGATGCTCGCCGCCGCCCGTGAGATCCCCGCTGCCGACGCCTCACTGCACGGCAAGGAGTGGAAGCGGTCGTCGTTCTCCGGCACCGAGATCTACGACCACACCGTCGGCGTGGTCGGGTTGGGACGCATCGGCCAATTGGTGGCACAGCGCCTGGCCGCGTTCGGAGCCCACATCGTGGCCTACGACCCGTACGTGTCGGCGGCCCGGGCCGCGCAGCTCGGCATCGAGCTGCTCAGCCTCGATGATCTGCTCGGCCGCGCCGACTTCATCTCGGTGCACCTGCCGAAGACCCCCGAGACCGCGGGCCTGATCGGCAAGGAGGCGCTGGCCAAGACCAAGCCGGGGGTGATCATCGTCAACGCCGCCCGCGGCGGGCTGATCGACGAGGCGGCGCTGGCCGAGGCGATCACCAGCGGTCATGTCCGGGCAGCCGGCCTGGACGTGTTTGCCACCGAGCCGTGCACCGACTCGCCGCTGTTCGATCTGCCCCAGGTGGTGGTGACCCCGCACCTGGGCGCGTCGACCGCCGAGGCCCAGGACCGGGCCGGCACCGACGTCGCCAAGAGCGTAAAGCTGGCGCTGGCCGGGGAATTCGTTCCCGATGCGGTCAACGTCGGTGGTGGTGCGGTGAGCGAGGAAGTGGCGCCCTGGCTGGATCTGGTGCGCAAGCTCGGGCTGCTGGCCGGAGCGCTCTCCGACGGGCTTCCGGTGTCGCTGTCGGTGCAGGTGCGCGGCGAGTTGGCGTCCGAGGACGTTGGGGTACTGCGCCTTTCGGCGTTGCGCGGACTGTTCTCGGCCGTCATCGAAGACCCGGTCACCTTCGTCAACGCGCCGGCGCTGGCCGCCGAACGCGGGGTGGCCGCCGAGATCGGCACCGCCACTGAGAGCCCCAACCACCGCAGCGTCGTTGAGCTCAGGGCGGTGACCGCCGACGGGTCGGCCGTCACGGTGGCCGGCACCCTGTCCGGCACAAAGCAGGTGGAGAAGATCGTCGAGATCAACGGCCGGCACTTTGACCTGCGGGCCCAAGGTGTCAACCTGATCATCAACTACTCTGATCAGCCCGGGGCGCTGGGCAAGATCGGCACCCTGCTGGGTTCGGCGGGCATCAACATCCACGCCGCGCAGCTTTCCGAAGACGCCGAGGGCCCCGCGGCGACGGTCCTGTTGCGGGTCGACCGCCAGGTGCCCGCGGAGGTGTGTTCGGCGATCAGCGCTGCCGTCGGCGCCAACAAACTTGAGGAGGTAGACCTGTCATGAGCCTCAAACTCGCGGTCATCCCCGGCGACGGGATCGGCCAGGAGGTCACTGCCGAGGCCATCAAGGTGCTCGACGCCGTGCTGCCCGGCACCGAGAAGACCAGTTATGACCTGGGTGCCAGGCGCTACCACGCCACCGGCGAGGTGCTGCCGGACTCAGTCCTCGATGAGATCCGCGGCCATGACGTGATCCTGCTCGGTGCGATCGGCGACCCGTCGGTTCCGTCCGGCGTCCTCGAGCGCGGCCTGCTGCTCAAGGCGCGCTTCGCGCTCGACCACCACGTCAATCTGCGACCCGCCCGGCTGTATCCGGGGGTGAGCAGCCCGCTGGCCGGCGACCCGCAGGTCGACCTGGTGGTGGTGCGTGAAGGCACCGAGGGGCCCTACGCCGGCACCGGTGGTTTCCTGCGCCGCGGTACTCCGCACGAGATCGCTTCGGAGGTCAGCGTCAATACCGCATTCGGGGTGCGCCGCGTGGTGCACGATGCGTTCGGTCGGGCGCAGCGCCGACGCAAGCACCTGACCCTGTTGCACAAGACCAACGTGCTCAACTTCGCCGGGGATCTGTGGTGGCGCACGGTGCAGGAGATCGCGCCCGAATACCCCGATGTCGAAATCGCCTACTGCCACACCGACGCCGCGACCATCTATCTGGTCACCGACCCCGGCCGCTTCGATGTGATCGTCACCGACAACCTGTTCGGCGACATCGTCACCGACCTGGCCGCCGCGGTGTGCGGCGGTATCGGATTGGCGGCCAGCGGCAACATCGACGCCACTCGCACCAACCCGTCGATGTTCGAGCCGGTGCACGGCAGTGCGCCCGACATCGCCGGGCAGGGCATCGCGGACCCGACAGCCGCCATCATGTCGGTGGCGTTGCTGCTGGCGCATGTCGGTGAGGATGCCGCAGCGGCCAAGGTCGACGAGGCCGTCGCCCAGCACCTGGCCACCCGCGGCGATCAGAAGCTGTCCACGACCGCGACCGGCGACCGGATTCTGAGCCTGATCTGACTAGCCGAAACCGACGGGCAATCTCGCCGCGAGATCAGCCACGGTGGTGCCGAAGGTTTCCCGTGGCCGGACTGCTCCCGCGACGGTGTCGATGTCGATGATTGCGTACTCGGTGTACACCCTGCTGACGCAACGCAGACCGGTCAGTGGGTAGGTGCACGACGAAACCAGTTTGGCGGCACCGTCTTTGGTGAACAGGTCCATCATCACAAACACGTCCTTGGCTCCGATCGCCAAGTCCATGGCTCCGCCGACGGCCGGGATCGCGTCCGGTTCCCCGGTGTGCCAGTTGGCCAGGTCACCGTGTCGGCTGACCTGTAGCGCTCCGAGCACGCACACGTCGAGATGCCCCCCGCGCATCATTGCGAAGGAGTCGGCGTGGTGGAAGTAGGAGGCCCCGGGCATCTCGGTGACCGGAATCTTGCCGGCATTCGTGAGATCGGGATCGATGTCCTCGCCACGGGCCGCGGGTCCCATGCCCAGCATCCCGTTCTCCGTGTGCAGCACCACACCGGCTTCAGGCGACAGGTGATCGGCCACCAGGGTGGGCTGCCCGATACCGAGATTGACGTAGGAGCCCGCGGGGATGTCACGGGCGACGATGGCGGCCAGTTCGTCGCGGGTCAGCGGGCCGCGGTCAACGTGCTCGATCACATTGGCGGGGACCGGCGTCACGAGCCCGTCTCCAGAATCCGATCGACGTAGATTCCCGGCGTGACAATCGCTTCGGAATCCAGCTGGCCGGTGTCCACGACGCGGGAGACCTCGGCGACGGTCAGCGTGGCGGCGGTGGCCATCACCGGACCGAAGTTGCGGGCGGTTTTGCGATACACCAGGTTTCCCGCGCGATCCCCGACATGGGCGCCGATCAGCGCGACATCCCCGTGAATCGGGTACTCCAGTGCATAATCCCTGCCGTTGATGGTTCGAATCTCTTTGCCCTCAGTGAGCAACGTGCCCACGCCGGTGGGGCAGAAGAAGGCCCCGATGCCCGCACCGGCGGCGCGGATGCGTTCGGCGAGGTTGCCCTGCGGCACCAGTTCCAGCGCGACCTTGCCCGCGCGATACAGGCCGTCGAACACGTAGGAGTCGGACTGGCGGGGAAACGAACAGATCACCTTGCGAACTCGGCCGGCGGCCAGCAGCGCCGCCAGTCCGGTGTCGGCATTACCCGCGTTGTTGCTGACGATGGTGAGATCGCGAGCTCCCTGAGCGATCAACGCGTCGATCAGCACGGCGGGCATGCCGGCCATGCCGAATCCGCCCACCAAAACCGTTGCGCCGTCAGCGACTCCGGATACCGCTTCGGCAGCGGTGTCGCAGATCACGGTGCGGCTCACCCAACGCCCTCCGAGCCGTCGTGCTCGGCGAGCACCTGAGCGGCGATGCGGAACGCGGCATTGGCATCGGGTACACCGCAGTAGATGGCGGTCTGCAACAGCACCTCCTTGATCTCATCGTTACTGAGGCCGTTGCGGCGCGCCGCGCGCAGGTGCATCGCCAACTCGTCATGGTGGCCCCGCGCCACCAGGGCGGTCAGGGTGACGATCGAGCGGCTGCGCCGGTCGAGGCCGTCTCTGGTCCAGATGCTGCCCCACGCGTAGCGAGTGATCAGATCCTGAAAGTCGGCGGTGAACTCGGTGGTGTGCGCGACGGCACGGTCGACGTGCGCGTCGCCGAGAACGTCACGCCGCACGGACATTCCCGCGGTATAGACCGGATCCCGCACCCTCAGATGGTCGAGAATCAGGTTGACGGTCTGGTTGGGCGCCTCGATGGGTGCAAGGTGGGCGACGTCGTCGAGTACCACCAGGCGGCCGAGTTCGACACCGGAAGCGATACGCCCCAGCAATTCTGTTGGAGTGGCCATGTCTTCGGAACCTGCAATGGCCAATACGGGTGCGTTGATCTCAGCGAGCCGTTCGGTGACATCGAAATCGGCCAGTGCTTCGCAGGCCTGCGCATACGATTCGTCGTCGGTCAGGCGCAGCGCATCCACGAGCGCGGCGACGGGTTCCGGTTGTCGATCGGCGAACCCGGGGGCGAACCAGCGCTGCCGGGAACCCTCGATGAGCGTGCCGGTTCCCGATGCGCGCACCGTGGCGGCACGTGTGGCCCAATCCTCGGCCCGGCCGATGACGGCGCCGGTGCAAAGCAGTGTGGCGCTTGACAACCGCTCGGGGGCATCGAGCAGCAGCTGCAGGCCGACCGCACCACCGATGGAGACGCCGGCGTAATGGAATGCCGGCCGCGGCACGATCTCGTCGACCAGGGCCAGCACGCCTGCGGCCAGGTCCGGCATCCGGAACGGCGCCGCCGGACTGCGGCCGTGGCCGGGAAGATCCCACGCGACGACGCGCAGATGCTCGGCGAGTTGTTGGGCGGCCGGACCCCAGAGGGCGGTTGCCGATGTGCCGAGGGATGGCCCGAGCAGCAGCAGGTCGGCGTCCTGCGGCCCACCGAAGTCGGTGCCGACAAGCCGCGGCACGCTCATGTTGCCTCCGTGAGGTGGTGGTGTGCGCGCCGCCGCACCGCATCGATGAGATGCCCTGTCGCGCCGGTGTAGTCAGGGAGCGCTCGGCGCTCGGCCAACTCAGTCATGGCGCGCTGCTCCCCGAGCAGGTCACCGGCGGCGGCCAGGTTCGCCGCGGCGCGATCGGTGTCGATGACCAGCCCGGCGAGCAGTTCGGTGGTCTGGGCCGCGGCCGTCACGGTGTGGCGAGACAAGGTCCTCAGTGTGGCCCATTCGGTGTGCCAGCCGCCGTCGGAGCGCTCATCGACACTGGCAGCCGACGCGGTGTGCAGGGTGGCCGCCAGCGACGGTGCCGCCAGTGCGGTGCGGCGGATCAGGATGGACAGCACCGGATTGTTCTTGTGCGGCATGGTGGATGAGCCGCCGCCGCGGCCCTCGGCCAGTTCGCCGATCTCGGGCCTGCTGCTCGTCGCGATGTCGGTGGCGATGTGGCCCCAGGCGTCGCAACATGTCACCAATGTGTCACCGGCGCGGGTTATGACTGACCGGGTGGTGTGCCACGGTGGGCTGTCGGCCAGTCCCAGCGCCGCGGCCAGTCGGCCGGACAGGGCGATGGCATCAGTGGGGGAGCCGGTCAATTCCGTGGCCGCGGCCAGGGTTCCCGCGGCACCGCCTGCCTGCACCGGGAGGACCGGCAGGGCGGCGACGGCGTCGGCGCTGTCCAAAATCCCGGCAAGCCAGTTCGCCACCTTCATGCCGACCGTGGTGGGCAATGCGGGTTGGGTCAACGTGCGGGCGAGTATGGGGGTGTCGCGGTAGGTATCGGCCAGGGCCACCAATGTGCGCACCTGCGTGACGAGTTCGCCGCGAACTCGGTCCAGGGCGTCGCGCAGGCAGAGCATCAGTGCGGTGTCGACGACGTCCTGGCTGGTCAGGCCGCGGTGCAGCCAGCGCGCCGGCTCCCCGCTGATGCGATCACGTAGCAGTTCGAGCACGCCGGGCACCGGGTTGCCGGTGGCCTCGGCCGCTACGGCCACCGCGTCGGCGTCAGCGGCCGAGATCGTGGCGGTCAGGTCGGTGCGCGCCGAAGCCGGGGCGATGCCGGCGTCGACAAGCACACCCAGCCAAGCGTTTTCGACCCGCACCATTGCGGTCAGATACGCCGCGTCGCTGAAGGTGTGCCCCGCCCGGTGATCCCCGGGCCACAGCAGGTCGGTCACGGTTGCCCCCGGTACTGGAGGAACACCGTCTCCTGGGCGCCCTGCAGCCTGATGTCGAAGCGATAGCCGTCCTCGTCTGGCACCGCGATGAGCGTTTGGCGACGGTCGGCGGGCACGGAGCGCAGCAGCCGGTCGGCGTAGAGCTGGTCGCCGGGCAGATAGGCGCGGGTGAACAACCGGTTCAACAGGCCGCGCGCAAACACCGTGACGGCCACGAATGGTGTCGCCTGTTGGGGCGCTCCAGGTTTCACCGTGGTGAAGCTGTAATGGCCGTCGGCATCGGTCTCGGTTCGTCCCCAGCCGGTGAAGACCCCGCCGCCGCGGCGAAATGACGTGACGGCGGTTGGTACCGCGCCGTTGCCATCGGCCTGCCAGATCTCCAGCAGCGCATCGGGAACGGGCCGCCCGGCGCCGTCGGCCACGGTGCCGTGCAGCCGGATGGCGTCGGGCGAGCCGGGTGGCACCAGCTCGTTGCCGCGGTCGAACGGCAAGGCGTAACCGAAGAAGGGGCCGATGGTCTGTCCCGGTGTGGCGGTGAGCCTGCTCATCGTGGCTCCTCGAATGGCGTTGCGGCCGGACCGGTGAGCACCACGTCCCACCGGTAGCCGGTGGCCCACTCGTGGCTGGTGACGTCGTGGTCGTAGACCGCAACAAGCCGGTCGCGGGCCTTCTGGTCGGTGATCGACTGATAGATCGGGTCTAACGCGAACAGCGGGTCGCCGGGGAAGTACATCTGAGTGATCATCCGTTGCGTGAAATCGCTGCCGAACAGCGAGAAATGGATATGCGCGGGCCGCCACGCGTTGTGGTGGTTGCGCCACGGGTACGGGCCCGGCTTGATTGTGGTGAACCGGTAGCAGCCGTCGTCATCGGTGAGGCATCGTCCGGCACCGGTGAAATTGGGGTCCAGCGGCGCGGGATGCTGATCCCGCTGGTGGATATAGCGCCCGCTGGCGTTGGCCTGCCAGATCTCGACGAGTTGCCGGCGCACGGGCCTGCCGTCGCCGTCGACGACGCGCCCGGTCACCACTGTGCGCTCGCCGATCGGCGAGCCTGCGTGCTGGGCCGTCAGGTCGGCGTCGAATGGAGCGACGTCGTCCTCGCCGAAACACGGAGCGCACAGCTCGATGGCCTCTGGGTCGGCCAAGTGCAGCGCACTCGTGGGGTGGCGAAGCACGCTGCTGCGGTACGGCGGGTAGTCCAGCCTCGGCTGGCTTTCCTCGATGCCGGCGTGGCAGTACTCGGCCTGGATCGCCGCGATCTCTGCGCTGATCTCCGCCTGACCGGTCATAGCCCCGCCTCCAACCGCGCGATTTCATGCCGCCACGCGGCATCTGCGGTGAATGATGGCCCAAGGTCGGGTAAGTCGGCCCAATCTGATTCGTCGATCGGTTTGCACGTGCCGCCCGCGGAGCGGACCCGCAGTGACATGGACGCCAATTGGTCGAGGCTGATCGCTTGCAGGACAGCCTGGGACACCGTCGCAGCGGCACTGGTGATGCCATGACCGCGACAGATCACCACCGGCCTGCCTCGCATGGCAGCGACCATCTCCTTGCCGAGTTCCGCCGTGCGGATCAGCACGGCCCGCTGGTACACCGGAACACCGCCGCGCGCCAGCCATGCACCCGGGATGTCGAAGGCGCCGTAGATCGGTTCTATCGTGATACCGGCGAGGTCGGCAGCCACCACGGCCGGCGGATGCAGGTGGGCCACCACCTGGTGTTCGGGGTGTGCGCGCAGCGTCTCGACGTGAATCGGCAACTCGTTGGGCACCCGGTACCCGTCCAATTCCCCCGCTGCACCAGGGCTTCCGTCGAAGCGGATGAGCCGAATGTCGTCGGAACGGGTGAACGCGACACCTTTGTCGGAGTCGCTGCGGCACCGGATGAGTAGGTGTTCTTCGTCGATCCTGGCGCTGATGTGTCCGAGGATTCCGTCCACCAGGCCACGAGCCGCAGCGACTCGGCACGCCTGTGCAACCTCGGATCGCAATCTCGCCAGATCGTCGTTGTTCACGTGTTGTCCCTCGATTGCGGAGACGGCCTTGCTGCACCCATACCGAAGCCGCCGTCGGGATGTGTGCTTCCGCCGGTGATACCACGGGACCGATCAGATGCCAGGAATACGTAGCTCCAGGCATGGTCCTGCGGAGTGAGCGCGACATTGAGGGGGGTGCGTGCCGCAAGATCGCGAGCACGGTTGGGGGTGTCGTCCAGGCGGACGTTGTCGAGCGACAGGTTGTGCAGACCGCGTAGATCGGTGTTCAGAGTTCCACCCGGTGCGACGCCGTTGACGCGGATGTGCGGGGCGAGTTCATAGGCGAGGGTGGTGACCAGACCGCGGACCGCGAACTTCGATGCGACGTAGAGGACGCCACCGCGGCCCGGGTAGAACGACGAGGCAGATTCCGTGAGAACGATGGAGGACCGCTCCTGGGCCCGTAGGGCCGGCACCGCGGCTTTCACCGACTGCAGATAGCTCAACACGTTGGTCCGGAACATCTCGTCGAAAGCCGGCGCCAGCTCATCGGTGGAGATGTCCGTGATTCCCTTGTAGAAGTCGAAGATCCCGACGCAATTGACCAACGTGTCCAGACCGCCGAACGCCGCTACGGCAGCTTCGACAGCGCGTTCGTTGGCCTCGGCCGTCGTCGCGTCTCCGTGCGTGACCGGCAGGCCGGGTAGTTGACTCGCCAGAGCAGAGCATTTCTCCGGATCGCGTTCCAAGACCGCGACCTGGGCTCCCTCTTCGAGATATGCGTCGACGACGGCGCGACCGATGCCCGAGCCGGCACCGACGACCAGCGCCCGTTTGCCATCGAGCCATCGCGTCACGGCAGATCACTTTCGTCGGAAAGAAGCGGTTCATGCATTTTCCCCACCATCGCAGCCAGCGTGTAGGTGTTCTGCCAGGTCAATGCTTCGACTTCCAGGGCGTCGAGACTGATCCACTGTCCCGACTTCGGTGATGTGACGAGCAGCCGTGAACCGTTTCGGGTGTCCACCCGGCGCACCGTCACTTCGGTGAACTCATTTGCGATCGTGATGGTTTCACCTACCGAGGCGGCGATCAGGTCGTCGAGTTCGCTCACAGGAAGACCGCCAGGTTCTGCATGCGCAGCACCGACTCGTCGACATAGATCGTGCGACGGGCCAACTTCCACCCCTGATCGGTCAGACGCAGCAGGTCTTCCCGGCCGCAGGAGACCAGCGCGGCCTCGTTCACGTCGCCACGGCTGCGGAACAGCAACTCGGCCGACTCGACGATCAGGTGCGCGTCATCATCGCAGGCAAAGGTGCGGACGTTGGTGATGTGATGGCGCAGTCGCGACGGTGGATCCTCGGTCCATGCGTGTTCGGTCTGAAAGCGCGCGACGCGTCGGCTCAGCGAGTATTTGTTCTCATCGAAGTGCGCCATGCCGGGAGAGGTGTCGAATCCGGCGCCCAACGCGGTGGTCACGCGAACGGGCATGAAGTAGTGGACATCTTCGGTGAGGGTGTCGAGCCATTCGGTGTAGTGCTGTGCGTCGAGCAGATAGGCCTCGTCGACCAAGAACTGATGGGCCTGCAGGTGCCGAGTGTCGTTGAACGGCAAGGATCTGCCAGTACGGACATGCTTTGGCGCGTGGTCACCCAGAATGGCCGACGCCCCGGGGCCGCCGGCCTGTTCGGGCCCGGATGTCATGCCTGCACCTCCTCGTAGGCTGCCTCGCATTCAACAGTGCCATTGGTCTGCACCAGAGGGGTGATGCCATTGAGCTGGGTGCCCATCGCCGCTGGGGTGGTCGCCACCGGAGGCATCTCCAGGTGGTCGGCCCACATCCGAAGGATGGCCCGCTGATTGTTCTCGTTGTAGCCGACTTGGGCGGTGCCCGGTCCATGGAACTGCTCTGGCGCCAACGCATCGACCACCGGGGTGTCGTCAGCGAGCAGGCCCATCCGGCCGTTGAGCAGCAGTTGGCGCGCCATAGATCCGCCAGCCGTATTGGTCAGCGAGACCCAGTTCTCCACGTCGTCCTGTTCGAACATGCCCGTGGAGCCGAAGCACATCAGATAGGCCTTGTAGGAGTCCTTCTTGAACTGGGCGGGCGCCGCTGCGTCGACGGCGAACCACGAGTACACCTCGGTTTCGTTCTCGCTGATCGGTTGCCAGGTTCGAATCGATATGAACGGCAACACATCTTCGCTGTCTTGGATCCTCGGCCAGTTGTGCACCAGGCTCATGTTGGGAAAGCACGATGCCGCCGAGATCATGAATCCGTCCTCACCGACCACTCGCCGGTGCTCGGGGGACCACACCTCCTTGATCTGCCGCACCATGTCGTCGGGGTAGCCGACATAGCGCATCCGTTCCTCGAAGTCGCCCGGCGGCAGCTTGTAGGTCGTGCCTCCTCCGCATGTCGCCCAATAGGTCGCGCCGTCTTTGCGCTTCTGCGCCTTCGGTTCACGAAACAACCCGATGTCGACGACGGAGGCGTGCGTATGCGGTGTGTGATACATGTCGCCGGCGAAGTTCTCGACGCCGATCTTCCAGTTCGCCTTGATGCGCCACCGTTGCGGACCGCGCACCTCCATGCCACTGCGGCTCTGCCTGGTGTAGAAGTCGAGGTAGAACCTGAAATCGCCGAGAAACTCTTCGAGCGGAGGCGCTTGGGGATCGAGACTGATGAAGATCATTCCGTTGTAGCTTGCGAGATTCGGTGCCGGCAACAGCGTCTGACCGCGCTTCTGAAAGCCTGCCTCGCCGCCGTAGGCGTCTTGGTGGAAGGGCAGGCCGAGGATTCGTCCGTCGTTGCGATACGACCAGCCGTGGTACGGGCACCGGAAATTGGAGGCGTTGCCCATCTCCGCACGGCATATCTGCATTCCGCGATGCAGGCACATGTTGAACATTGCCCGCACGTCGCCCTTCGAGTCGCGCGCGATGATGAACGAGTCGTTGAGTAGGCGCCGCACCACGTAGTCACCGTCTTGGGGGATCTCCGACTCATGGGCTACGAACATCCAGGCGCGACGGAAGAGCCGCTCGCGCTCGAGGTCGAAGATCTCGGCGTCGTTGTAGATGTGCGCCGGGATCATTCCCCGCCGGACCTCGTCGAGGACGTGCCGGTGATCACTCATGGATGCGACTCCAGTCTCAGGGACCCGTGATATCTGTTTTACAGAGAAAACGGCTGGGTCCTGGTAGGGAGAAACTCTGCCAGGAAGACGGTTTGAAGGTCAACCAAGCCGGGCTGGGCCGCGGCCAAAAGTCCTTATAAACAGGTCAAACAAGAAAGAACCGCCGGATTGAGTTCTGCCTTCCAGAGCATCTGGAGCTGTGACGGCAGACAGGTACTATCTCTGTTATGCAGAATAATCTGCCTCCCGGGCTTGCCGGAGACGCTGCTGGTCCGGCGGCCCCGGACTGGGTTGTGCCGCAGTATCCGATCGGATCGGTGGACAGGGCGCTGAAGCTCATCCTGCTGCTGGGAGAGCAGCCGCGAATCCGTCTGACTGACGCGGCCAAGCACCTGGGAGTCGCGTCATCGACGGCCCATCGCCTGTTGGCGATGCTGCAGTATCGGGGTTTTGTGCGTCAGGATCCGATGTCCAAGGCGTATCACCCCGGGCCCGCACTGATGAGTGTGGCGTTTTCGGTGTTCAACCGGATCGACATCGACGGTGCGACAAGGCCGGTGCTGCTGCGCCTCAGCGAACATCTCAGGGAATCGGTTCATGTCGGAATGATCGAGGGCGCCAACGTGCGTTTCATCGCCGCCGCGGAGGGGCCGACGGCCGTCCGGGTTGCGTCGCGGCTCGGGCGTAGGGTGCCTGCGCATTGCACCTCGACCGGCAAGGCACTGCTGGCACGCCTGTCCGACGCGGACATCGCCCGGCTGTACCCGGATGAAGCCCTGGAGCGTGTCACGGCACATTCGGTCGGTACCAGGACCGAGCTGCAGCGTGAGCTCAGTCAAATACGACAACAGGGTTACGCGGTGAATCGGGAGGGGAGCGAGGAAGGCGTCGCCTCAGTCGCAGTTCCCATCCCAACGCGGGCGCCCGGCGTGCTGCTGGCGCTCAATGTCGCCGCGCCAGTTCACCGGCTGAGCAGTTCGCAGTACCGAGCGGTGGCCGCTCTGCTGGTCGAGGCCGCCAAAGAGATCGGTGACCAGATCGGCTAGGTCGCGCTACAGAACCGCTTGCCCGACCAGCGCTCGCCGCGCCAGCAGGCGCCGGACCGCATCATCCATGTGTTCGTCGATCAGCCGGACCGCCAGCGCTTCGTCGCCGGCACCGATCGCCTTGCGCAGCACGACATGTTCGGCGACCTGCTCGCGCAGGTCGGGGTAGGCATCTTCGAGTTCGCCGAGCAGTATCCGGGTTTCCGAAAGCAGGGTCCGCATCGCGCGGTGCAATCGCGGACTGCCCGCGCATTCGACCAACACCTCGTGAAATGCCTGGTCGGCGTCGGCCGCAGCGGCGCCGTCGCCGCGGGAGGCGGCGACGCGCAGCGCCTCCACCGGACTACGCAGCCGGGCGGCCGCCGCGCGGGGGTCGCCGCGCAGCACCTCGATCACGGCGGCGCGTTCGATGGCCTTGCGGGCCTGGTAGACGTCGCGCACATCGTCATCGGTGAGTTTGACCACGAAGATGCCCCGGTTGCGTTCACTGCGCAGCAAGCCCTCGGCCACCAGACGCTGCATGGCCTCGCGCAATGGTCCGCGGGACACCTCGAACTGCGCGGCCAGGCTCGCCTCGCCGAGTTGTTGACCGGGTGCCAGCCGCCCGCGGGTGATCGCCTCCCGGAGTAGTTCGGCGATCAGCTCGGCGGTGGAGGGCCGGCTCAACGGTGCGAACCCGGCATCTTGTGAGATCGTCATCGCCCATCCTCAAACAATGTGCCCAGCCCGGTTGTGCGCCGGGCGATCCCGGCGATGCGCAAACCTTCCCACACCGTCACCGCGTTGGCGGTCAGCACCGGTTTGCCGAGCAGTCGCTCCAGCTCCTCGACCTGGGCCACCGTGTGCATGGCGGTGTCGGGAATCAACAGCGCCTCCGCGCGGGGTGAGTCATTGTTCAGCGCCAGTTCCCGGACCTGACCTCGGGTCAGCCGACCCACCTCTGCTGCGGTCGGGATTCCGCCGTCTCCCATCGCCTCGACGGTGACACCATGGGCGGCAATGAAATTCACGAACAGCTCGGCGATATCGTGCGGATAACTGGCGGCGACAGCCACCTGACGGCACCCCAGTGCGGCCAGGGCGTTCACAAAGGCGAAAGATGTGCTCGACGCGGGTACACCGGCCTCCGCGGCGAGCCGATCGACCTGTTCGGCGGCGCCGTCGGGTCCGAAGACGAAGCTGCCCGATGTACAGGCCCAGACCACTGCGGCCGGCCGGTGCGGCGCCAGCAGTGCGGCCCCCTGCGCGAGTCTGGCCGGGCTGCCGAGATCCATCAGCTCCGGCACGGCATGCAGATCGGTGCCGTAGATGTGCGCGACGGGCAGATTCACCTCCAGTAGCCGGGCGGCGTGCGGGTAGTCGGACTCGGCGGCGTGGTCGGGGTAGATGAACCCGACTGTCGGAGCGCGCATTACGGCGCTCCGGTGAAGACGTCGCGGAGCCACCGGCCAGGGCCCATCATCGGCAGATTCATCCGGCCCAGGCATGCCCACATGGTCAGTTGATTGGCCGTCAGGATGGGCTTGCCCAGCATCTGCTCCAGCGGATCGATGATGTCGTAGGTGCGCAGGTTGGTACAGCTGACGAAGACGGCCTGCGCCTCCGGGCGGTCGGCGGCGAGGATACGTTCGGCCACGGTGCGGTAGTTGACCTTCCAGATACCGCCGCCCAGGCCCAGATGATCCGAGTGCAGCACGGTAACCCCGAGCTGATTCAGGAAGACCCGCAGCAGGTCGGTCAGCTCCGCGTCGTAGGGCGTCAGCACGGACACCCGGGAAATGTCGAGCGCGATAATCGCTTCGGCCAGCGCCCCCGACGTGGTGACCGCGGCCTTGGCACCCGCGGCTTCGATGGCGGACACCAGGGTCTTCTCGTAGTCGACGCCGTGGATGAAGCTGCCCGACGCGCACAGGTAAGCGACCACCTCCGGTTCGACGTGCAACACGTCTCGGGTGGCGGCCTGCAGGTGATTGGTGTCGGAGACCAGTTCGGCCATGGCCCGGCTCACCGGGACGGGTTCGTAGTGGGTGCGCGCCAAGTGCAGCGTCACCTCCGCTGGGACCCAGCGCCACAGCTCACGCTCGATCGCAAGATCGAACGGCGCGATGATTCCGATACCACGTTGGTCGACGGGACCGTCGAAGTCCGGCATGTCCGGAAACAGGGACAGATCCATGGGTTTCCCCACTGACGTTTCACCCCCAGGCAAGCCCTGGATTGTTGACAATCATACGATCTGTTTTTACGGTGTCAATGTGGACGCGCGTCCGGTGGTGACCGTCCAGCACGGCGAGGCGGTTCCCACCCAACTCGATTCGATCAGCGCAGACGCCGAGCTGCGCATGGTTACCTCGGCACGGCTGGCCGAGGGTATCGCCGGCGCCGACGTCCTGTTCTTGTACGACTTCTCTTCTCCGGCACTGGAATCGGTGTGGTCAGCCGCCGATGCCCTGCGGTGGGTTCAGGTAGCCGCCATCGGAGTGGATGCGGTGATGTTCGATGAGTTGATCGACAGTGACGTGGTCGTCACCAACTCCCGGGGCATCTTCGAGGAGCCCATCGCCGAGTACGTGCTGGGTCAGATCCTGGCTTTTGCAAAGGATTTCCGACGATCGTGGGAGGCCCAGTGCGACGGGCGCTGGCAGCACTTCGACACCGAGCGGATCGCCGGTGGTTCGGTCACCGTTGTCGGGCCGGGGCCCGTCGGGCGCGCCATTGCCCGACTGCTGCGGGCTGTCGGAATGTCGGTGCGCGGCGTCGGTCGCTCCGAGCGAGAAGATCCCGACTTCGGCACGGTCACCACTGATGTGCTCGCCGCGGTCGGCGACGCCGACTACGTGGTGCTGGCGGCACCGCTGACGCCGCAGACCCGGGGGATGGTCGGCGCTGACGTGCTGGGTGCAATGCGTCCGACTGCACGACTGATCAACGTCGGCCGCGGCGAGTTGGTGGACACCGACGCCCTGGTGTCGGCACTGCAAGCCGGCGTCATCGCCGGCGCGGCGCTCGATGTCGTCGACCCGGAGCCGCTGCCGGTGGGCCATCCGCTCTGGACCGCTCCCAACGTGCGCCTGACTCCGCACAACAGCGGCGATATCCAAGGGTGGCGAAACATGTTGCAGCAGCAGTTTGTTGCCAACTTCAGGCGATACGCGGCCGGTCAGCCGCTACACAACGTGGTCGACAAGCGTTCCGTGTCGGCGACCGCGCAGAGCGGAGAGCGGCGCACATGACCCGTTACACACAGCGCGGAGCCGGTTGAGGGAGACACGCCATGACTGAGCCCACCGAACTGACCGCCCTGCAACTGGTCGCCGCCTACACCTCCGGCGAGCTGTCTCCGGTTGAAGCCACCGCGGCTGCGCTGGCCGCGATCACCGAACGCGACGGCGACGTCAATGCCTTCTGCCTGGTCGACGAGGAGGCGGCGCTCTCCGAAGCCCGTAAGTCCGAAGTCCGCTGGAGCGGCAACTACACCAAGGGCCTACTCGACGGGGTGCCCATCGCCGTCAAAGACGTATTCCAGACAACCGGTTGGCCCACCCTGCGGGGCTCGCTGCTCACCGACGACACCGGCCCGTGGCCCGACGACAGCCCGGCGGTGGACAAGATCCGTAACGACGGGATGGTGCTGCTCGGCAAGACGACCACCCCGGAACTGGCCTGGAAGGGCGTCACCGACAGCCCGCGCACCGGTGTCACCCGCAACCCGGCCGACCTCACCCGCACGGCCGGCGGTTCCTCGGGTGGCAGCGCCGCCGCGGTCGCAGCCGGGATGGCGCCCTTGGCGATCGGCACCGACGGCGGGGGCAGCATCCGTATCCCGGCGAGCTTCTGCGGAGTGGTCGGCTTCAAACCCACTCACGGACGGGTGCCGATGTATCCGATCAGTCCGTTCGGTCCGCTGGCACACGGGGGACCGCTCACCCGGACCGTCGAGGACGCCGCCATGCTGTTGGACATCATCGCGCTGCCGGATCACCGCGACCCCACGTCCCTTCCGCCGACGCTGACCACCTATCGCGGTGAACTCCGGCGCGAGGTGGTCGGTCTGGACGTCGCCTATTCGCCGAACCTCGGGTATGTCGATGTCGACCCGCAGATCGAGACCGCGGTCGCCGTGGCGGTGCAGGCGCTGGCCGATGCCGGGCTGAACGTCATGGCCGCCGACCCGGGTTTCTCCGATCCGATCGATGCGTTCGAGGTGCTGTGGGCGACCGGGGTGGCCGGGAGCCTGCGGGGTCGGGAGTCCGACCGCGGGCTCGTCGATCCGGGACTCGTCGACATGTGGGACCGCGGGATGGAAATTTCGGGGGTCGACTATCTGGCCGCCCGCCAGGTCAGTGTCGATCTGGGCATGGTCATGGGGCGGTTCCACGAACGGCACAACCTGCTGATCACGCCGACCACGCCGATTCCGGCGTTCACCGCCGGCCATGACGTGCCGACCGGCTCCGGTATGCGCTGGTGGGCTCAGTGGACGCCGTTCACCTACCCGTTCAACATGACGCAGCAACCGGCGCTGAGCATCCCGATCGGCACCACCTCCGACGGACTGCCGATCGGCATGCAGATCATCGGCCCCCGCCACAGCGACGATCTGGTGCTGGCGGCGGGCTTGTTCGCCGAGCGGGTCTTGGCCTGAGCGGACGCCCGCCGAGAGGTCAGGCGCGGGTGAAGGCCAACTGTTCGCCCATGGCGCCGGCCATCCATAGGTCGTTGCAGGCGGCGGCCATCTCGGCCAGGCCGTCCTCGATGGTCGCGAACACATTGCCCGGCACCCACCCGACATCGCCGTTGACCAACAGGTTGTTGCGGCCGTAGAAGATTGCCAGGTCGGTCGCCCCCAGCGGTGAATTCCCTTGCCCGCCCTCGTCATAGCCGTAGGCGGGATTTCCGATGTCGCCGGCGTCGAAGTCGAAGAAGCAGACATCGCCGGGGATCGGAGTCACCGTGGTGTTCTCCCGCCCCGGAGCGCCCAGCGGCGGCAACAGTGTGTAGACCTCATTGCGGGCGTACTTGCCGTGGTAGGCCTGCCCGGCGACGGGCAACGCATCCCAGACCACGGCGCAGGTCCGCGGTGCCTCGTCGTCGAGAAGTCGTGCCCGGCAAGACACGCCACGCCCGGTGAGCGTGATGGACAGGAAACGTGCCACAGCAGTCCCTTTCCCCGCCCGCCCGGCCTACACCGGATCGAAGACGCGGCTGGCGATGAACGTCGGTCGCGGAACGGCGGCGCCGAACGGTTCCACCAGGGTGTTCTCCACGCTGTTGTAGACGATGAACACATTGGAGCGCGGGTAGGGCGTGATGTTGCTGCTCGACCCGTGCATGCAGTTGCTGTCGAAGAACACCGCAGACCCGGCCGGGCCGGTGATCTGGCGGATTCCGTGCTGGTCGGCCAGCCAGGTGAGGCTGGCATCGTCGGGCGTGCCGATCTCCTGCTGCTTGAGCGAGGAGCGGTAGTGATCCGGCGGGGTCTGGCCCGGGCACGACACGAACCAGCGGTGCGACCCGGGCATGATCATCAGCGATCCGTTGCTGTCCAGGTTCTCGGTGAGGGCCACCGAGACGCTGATCGCACGCGGGGTGGGCATGCCGTCCTCGGCGTGCCAGGTCTCGAAGTCGGAGTGCCAGTAGAACTCCCGGCCGTTGAAGCCCGGCTTGAAGTTGACCCGGCTCTGGTGCACGTACACCTCCGAGCCGAGCAGCTGGCGGACCGGGCCCACCAGGCGCGGGTCGGCGACCAGTGCGGCGAATGCCGGGCTGATCCGGTGCACCTCGAAGATCGAGCGGATCTGCCCGCTGTCCCGCTCACAGATCGAGCGCTCGTCGGCCGCCAGTGCCGCGTCGGCACGCAACCGGTCCAGCTCATTGCGCAGGTCGGCCACCACATCGGGTTCCACCAGGGTGTCGATGGCCAGAAAGCCGTCGGCGTCGAACTTCTCGACACTGGCGGCTCCCAGGGGACCGCTGCCGCCCTCCGGCGTCCACACCACCGGGTCACGCCGGGGTTCGATGCCGATCGTGACGTCGTTGCGGGTGGGGTAGGGATCGGTGCGGGTTTCGGTCAGGGGAGGGGTCACGATGCCGTCTCCTGGGGTTCCTCGACAAGCAGAGGGTAGGCGCCGGTCTCGTCGTGCACCTCCTGCCCGGTGACCGGCGGGTCGAACACGCACACCATGCGCAGGTCGGTGTGGGCCACAACGCGGTGGTGTTCGTGACCGTCGAGCAGGTAGAGGGTGCCGTCACCCAGCGGGTGCACCTCACCGGTCTCGTCGTTGATCAGCTCGCCCTCGCCGCCGACGCAGTACACCGCCTCGACGTGGTTGGCGTACCACATCGAGGTCTCGGTACCGGCGTACAGGATGGTTTCGTGCAGGGAGAACCGCTGTCCGTCGCGGGCCAGCAGCAGCCGCTGACTGTTCCAGGTCTTGGCCTGGACGTCGCGGTCGCTGCCCTTGATCTCGGCGAGGGTACGGACGATCATCGATTGACTCCTGAGGTAGTGCCGGTGAGTTCTCGAGCTGTCACGGCCTCGATCGACTGGGCCGTGATGGTCAGGCCTTCGGCCAGGTCATCGTCATCGATGACCAACGGTGGCATCAGCTTCACCACCTCGCCTTCCGGTCCGGAGGTCTCCAACAACAGGCCGCGCTCGAACGCCTCGCGGCACACCGCACTTGCCAGCTCCGGCCGGTCGAAGGCCACGCCGCGGATCAGACCGCGGCCCCGCTGGGTCACGCCGTCGAGGGGGTCTACCACTTCGGCAAGCGACTGCTCGACCAGTTCGCCCTTGCGCAGCACGGACTTCTCCAGCCGGTTGTCGGTCCAGAAGTTCAGTGCCGCAGCGGCGGTGACGAAGGATGGGTTCTGGCCGCGGAAGGTGCCGTTGTGCTCGCCGGGCTCCCATACGTCGAGCTCGGGCTTCAACAGCGTCAGCGCCATCGGTAGCCCGTAGCCGCTGATCGACTTGGACAGGCAGACGATGTCGGGGACGATGCCGGCCGCCTCGAAGCTGAAGAACGGCCCAGTACGCCCGCAGCCCATCTGGACGTCGTCGACGATGAGCAGCAACTCGTGGCGCCGGCACAGGTCGGCCAGGCCCCGCAACCACTCCAGGCGGGCCACATTGATCCCGCCCTCGCCCTGCACGGTCTCCACGATCACCGCCGCCGGGTCGTTCAGGCCGCTGCCGCTGTCCTCCAGCAGTCGTTCGAACCAGATGAAGTCGGGCACGACGCCGTCGAGGTAGTTATCGTAGGGCATCGGGGTGGCGTGCACCAGCGGGATGCCGGCGCCGCCGCGCTTCATCGAGTTGCCGGTGACGCTCAGCGACCCCAGCGTCATGCCGTGAAAGGCGTTGGTGAAGCTGATGATGCTCTCGCGGCCGGTGATCTTGCGGACCAGCTTCAGCGCCGACTCCACCGAGTTGGTTCCGGTGGGGCCGGGGAACTGGACCTTGTAGTCCAGCTCGCGCGGCTTGAGGATCACCTCGTTGAAGCGCTCCAGGAACTCGGCCTTGGCGACGGTGTTCATGTCGAGGCTGTGCACCACCCGGTCAGAGCTCAGGTACTCCAGCAACGGCGCCCGCAGGTCCGGGTGATTGTGTCCGTAGTTGAGCGCTCCGGCGCCGGCGAAGAAGTCCAGGTATTCCTTGCCGTTGACGTCCCACATCCGGCAGCCGCTGGCACGGTCGAACGTCACCGGCCAGGACCGGCAATAACTTCGTACCTCGGATTCGAGGGTTTCGAAAATAGTCATGATTTCCTCCGTCCGTCGGTCACATACAACGGAACGGAACGACAGGTCGACATCAAACTCGTGCCGCGGGTGATCTCGGCTCGACCTACCACCCCGCTCGCATGCCCCCGCCTAGGTCTGCCAGGGGCTCACGTTTGCGCGGTCGTGACCTTACCGAGACCGATTTGTGATCTCAACCTTGCCACCCTCTCAGTGCCGGAATGGGGGTACCCGCAGCGGTCCGATGCGAAACAGCTCTTCGGCCAAGTGGGATTCGGGAAATAAACCGCCCCCGAACAGCTCGGAGCATTCCAGGGCGGCGTCCCACCTGCGGGCGAAGGCGCCGAAGAGCCTCCGACTCGCGGTGTTGTCCGGTGTGATTGACGTCTCAAGGTGCGTGACCCCCTCGGGGACCAGCGTCGTCGCCAGGTGATCGAGCATCCGGCCGGCCAGGCCGGCCCCGCGGTGCGCGGCGTTGACCGCCACCTGCCAGACCATCAGGGTCTCCGGCTGATCCGGCCGGCGGTAGCCGGTGACGAAGCCGCCGAGTCTGTGCGGCGGTTCCAGCTTCGCCTCTCCTGCGTCGAGCCTCGCTGAACCGCTCGGTTCATGCGGCGGTCCCAGCTTCGCCTCTCCTGCGTCGAGCCTCGCTGAACCGCCGGGCTCACCGGCCACCTCGGCCACCACCGACGTGGCAGCGAAGTCGCGACACCACAGTAGATAGGCGTAGGGCGAGTTGACGTCGAGGGTGGCGCTGTCGACGGCCATCTGCCACAGGGCGGGGCCGTCCGCCACGGTCGGTGTCCGAAGCCGGACGTGAGCCGTATCGGTCATCGTGTCGACGGTACTTGGCGGCAGGGCTCAGGGTCGTACCGACGTGTCGGGCGGGGGCCCGGGGGGCACCCGGAGGGTGCGCAGCGCCTCGCGCACCGAGCGGCCCTCGGGCTCGGCGCTCACCGGCACCACCCGCAGCGCGGCCAGCGGGAACAGCCCGCACAACGCGAAGGCCAGTGGATAGCCCGCGGCGCCGATCAGCGCACCGAACAGCGGGGGAGCGATTCCGGCGGTGAGTCGCTGGGTGGTGTTCTGGGTGCCCAGCGCGCGCCCGCTCCAGTACGGTCCGGCGAGCTCGGCGATCGCCGTGGAGGACAGTCCGTTGTCCAGCACCGTGATCACCGCGGCGACCACCATCGCGGTCTCGGCGAGATGGGAGTGCAGGTGGGCGGTCAGTCCCAGGATCAGCATCGCCACCGCTCCGCCGACGGCGAGGCTGCGTACCGGGCGCAGCCGCGACTGCACGCGGTCGGACCACCGTCCGGCCAGCACCCGCCCGGCCGCGCCGAGCAACTGCGAGATCGTCACCAGGCCGCCGGCCGCCGCGATCGACCAGTTGGTGTCGACGATCAGCCACACCAGCATGAAGGTGGCCAGCACACACTGCGGAACCATCAACAGCGCCGAGGACAAGTGGATGCGCCACAGCACATTCGAGCCGCTGTAGGGGCTGGCCAACTCCGCTCCGGTGGCCGCCGACCGTGGCCTGCGGGGCGGATCGACCACCCCGATGGCGCACGCCACCGCCGCCACCGCGCACAGCGTCGCCGGGAACATCAGCGCCCGCGCCAGGCCGTGCTCGGCAAGTTCGGGAATCACCTCGGCCCCCAACGCGATCCCCAATGGCTGCGCGGTCTGCCGGATGCCCATCACCAGCCCACGTTGGTGCGACGGAAACCAGCCGGTCACCAAGCGGCCGCTGGCGCTGTTGGCGCTGGCCGCGGCCATGCCGCCCAGGAACAGGAAGGCGCCCACCCCGATCAGCGACTGCATGGACGCGGCCGCGAACGTGGCCAGCGCGGTCAGCGCAGAGCCGACGGACAACACGATCCGCTCGCCGATACGGTCCAGCAGGGCGCCCCATCCGAACAGCGTGAGCACCATCCCGAAGCTGGGCATCGACGCCAGCAGACCGGCCATTGCCAGGTTGGTCTCCCGCTTGGTTTCCAGCATGGGGATGACGAAGGCGACACCGTTGATGAAGACGAACGAACACAGCGTGGCGAAGAGGGCGACAATCACGACTGACCAGCGAGCGCCTTTGCTGATCGGCTCGATGGACATCCGACCATGGTTCCACAGGCCCGCCCGCCGGCCACTAGGCTTGCACGAATGCGCCTAGGCCGAATTGCCAGCCCGGACGGTGTCGCCTTCGTCAGTCTGGAGGGTGAGCCGGACCGGCCCGACGACATAACCGCGATGACCGCCCGCGAGATCGCCGAGCACCCGTTCGGCACACCGGAGTTCACCGGCCGGTCCTGGCCGCTGGCCGACGTGCGCCTGCTGGCGCCGATCTTGGCCAGCAAGGTGGTCTGCATCGGGAAGAACTACGCGGCTCACATCGCCGAGATGGGCGGCGCGCCGCCGGCCAACCCGACGATGTTCCTCAAACCCAACACCGCGATAGTCGGGCCGAACGTGCCGATTCAGCTGCCCGCCAATGCTTCCCCCGTCCACTATGAGGGTGAATTGGCCGTGGTGATCTCGCGGCCGTGCAAGGACGTTCCGGCGGCGCGCGCCAAGGACAACATCTTGGGCTACACCATCGGCAATGACGTGTCGGCTCGTGATCAGCAGCAGGCGGACGGGCAGTGGACCCGGGCCAAGGGCCACGACACCTTCTGTCCGATCGGACCGTGGATCGTCACCGACCTCGACCCGGAGGATCTGGCGATCCGCACCGAGGTCAACGGGGTGGTCAAGCAGGACAGCCGGACCTCGCTGATGATGCACGACGTCGGTGCCATCGTGGAGTGGATCTCCGCGGTGATGACGCTGCTGCCGGGCGACATCATCCTCACCGGCACCCCCGACGGCGTCGGCCCCATCGAACACGGTGACACCGTGTCCGTCTCCGTCGAAGGCATCGGCACGCTGTCCAATCCCGTTATCCGCAAAGGAAAGTCGTGACCGCATCTGGTGTACGCGTCCGGTTCTGTCCGTCACCGACCGGCACGCCGCACGTCGGGCTGATCCGCACCGCGCTGTTCAACTGGGCCTACGCCCGCCACACCGGGGGGACCTTGGTGTTCCGGGTGGAGGACACCGACGCCGAACGTGACAGCGAGGAGAGCTACCTGGCGCTGCTCGATGCGCTGCGCTGGCTTCGCCTGGACTGGGACGAAGGCCCCGAGGTGGGCGGACCCTACGGCCCCTATCGGCAGTCGCAACGCGCCGATATCCACCGTGACGTGGTGGCGCAGCTGCTGGCGGCGGGCGAGGCCTACGAGGCGTTCTCGACGCCGCAGGAGGTCGAGGCCCGCCACCTCGCAGCCGGGCGTAACCCAAAGCTGGGCTATGACAACTTCGATCGGGAGCTGACCGCCGACCAGCGGGCCGGCTATCTTGCCGAGGGTCGCAAGCCTGTCGTGCGGCTGCGGATGCCCGATACCGACCTCGGCTGGGAGGATCTGGTGCGCGGGCCGACGTCCTTTCCGGCGGGCACCGTTCCCGACTTCGCGCTGACCCGTGCCAACGGGGATCCGTTGTACACGTTGGTCAATCCGGTCGACGACGCGATGATGAAGATCACCCACGTGCTGCGCGGCGAGGACCTGTTGCCGTCCACGCCGCGCCAGATCGCGCTGTACCAGGCGTTGATGCGTATCGGCATTGCCGATCGGATCCCGGAATTCGCCCATCTGCCAACGGTTCTGGGTGAGGGCACCAAGAAACTGTCCAAGCGCGACCCGCAGTCGAATCTGTTCGCGCACCGAGACCGGGGCTTCATCCCCGAGGGCCTGCTGAACTACCTGGCTTTGCTGGGCTGGTCGATCGCCGACGACCGCGACGTGTTCAGCCTCGACGAGATGGTCGCCGCGTTCGACGTGGTGGACGTCAACTCCAACCCGGCCCGGTTCGACCAGAAGAAGGCCGATGCGCTCAACGCCGAGCACATCAGGCTGCTCGACGTCGACGACTTCACCGCGCGGCTGCGCGGCTATCTCGACACCCACGGTCACGACACCGGTCTGGACGACGCCGGCTTCGCGGCGGCTGCGGCGCTGGTGCAGACCCGCATCGTGGTTCTGGGTGACGCCTGGCCGTTGCTGAAGTTCTTCAACGACGACCACTACGTGCTGGACGAGCGGGCCGCCGCCAAGGAGTTGGGGCCCGACGCCGTGCCCGCCCTGGACGCGGCCATCGCCGCGCTGGAGGGCGTGGGGGACTGGACCACCGCCGAGATCGAGGCCGCGCTGAAGGCGGCGCTGCTGGACGGGCTGGAGCTCAAACCGCGCAAGGCGTTCGGCCCGATCCGGGTCGCGGTCTCCGGAGGGTTGGTCAGCCCGCCGCTGTTCGAGTCGCTGGAACTGCTGGGTTCGGCACGCAGCCTGACCCGGTTGCGGGCCGCTCGCGACGGCGTCGGGGAAGCGCGATGAGTACTTCGCGCTAGAAGTTTGGTAGTCTGCACGTCGGCCCACAGCGGCTGGCCGGAAGTGCTCCAGCGGCACTCTGACCAGCGGTAATGGTCTGCCAATGGGGTATGGTGTAATTGGCAACACAGCTGATTCTGGTTCAGCCATTCTAGGTTCGAGTCCTGGTACCCCAGCAAAATCGGTCCGCCGCAAGCGATTAGGCGGGCCGTATGGGTTGAGCTATGCTGGCAACCCGGAAATGTTCTAGCCCCCGTCGTCTAGCGGCCTAGGACGCCGCCCTCTCACGGCGGTAGCGTGGGTTCGAATCCCATCGGGGGTACTCAAAAAATCAAAAGGCCCGCACCCCTCTCATAGGTGCGGGCCTTTGCTGTCCGTCCGGGTCGCGCGGTCTCAGTCGGTGGCCGGCGCCGTCGACCCGGCCAGCGGCATCGCCGGCAACCCGAGCTTGCGGTGGTCCCAGGACCGGGTGCGCTGTGTGACGATGCGCACAGCAACCCGGTTGTTCATCATCGCGTCGACGCCGGGCTTCATCTCGTCGGTGTAGGGGCCGGTGTAACGCTCCCAGACGCTGACGCCCACCCGGAAGAGGGCGTCCGGGTCGTCGATGATCTCCGCGACACCCTCGAAGGACACCCCGCGCAGCGTGTCGTAGGTCTGGCCGGCCTCCAGCAGGAAGCTGACCCGCGGATCGCGGCGCAGGTTGACCGCCTTCTGCGACTTGGCCTTGGTTTCGAGCCAGATCTCGCCGTCGAGCACCGCGTACCACATCGCGGTCAGGTGCGGCTGGCCGTCGGGGCCGATGGTGGCCAGTGTTCCGGTGCGGTGGGTGGTGACGAAGTCGGCGATCTCGGCGTCGGTCATGACGATCTGTGCGCGCTGCTTGGTTCCCATGCCAGCAGTCTGTCAGGCGGATCAGATCCCCCGGCGAGCAGACACAGAATCGCACTGTGGAGACGATCGACGTGCGATTCTGTGTCTGCTCGCGGTCTGACGCTACGACTACATCCTGGCGGTGAGAGCGTCGGCGGCCGCCAGAAGCTCGGTGGCCCAGCGCGCCCCCGGGCGTCGCCCCATCCGGTCGATCGGGCCCGACACCGAGATCGCTGCCACCACGGCACCACGCTGATCGCGCACCGGGGCCGAAATGCTTGCCACCCCCGGTTCGCGTTCGGCGATGCTCTGCGCCCAGCCCCGCCGCCGCACCTCCGACAGGGTTCGGCTGGTGAACTTGGCCTCCGCCAGCACTTCCTGCTGGACGGCCGGGTCGGCGTAGGCCAGCAGAACCTTGGCTCCCGAACCAGCCGTCATCGGCAGCCGGGCGCCGACGGGGACGGTGTCGCGCAGCCCCGCAGGAGGTTCCAGCGCCGCGACACAGACCCGCGCGGAGCCCTCGCGGCGGTACAGCTGCGCACTCTCGCCGGTGATCTCCCGCAGCCGTGGCAGCACCGCCGCAGCCGCCGCCCGCAGCGGGTCGTCGGCGCGGGCGGCCAGTTCGCTGACCGCAGGACCGATCTGCCAGCGGCCGTCGTCGTCGCGCCCGAGCAGCCGGTGGGTCTCCAGGCCGGCGGCCAGCCGGTGCGCCGTGGCGCGGGGCAGACCGGTGCGATCGCACAGTTCGGCCAACCCGCACGGCGATTCGGCGATGGTGTGCAGCACTGCCAGCGCTTTGTCCAGAACCCCGATGCCGCTATGCTGTCCCATATAAAGATATTAGCGTCTCATAATATGAGACGGCATAGATTGAGGGATGGCAGTGATGTTTGAGACGCAGCAGCCTCGCACCCTGGCCGAAAAGGTCTGGGCAGACCACGTCGTGGTGTCCGGCGGCGGGACCGAACCCGACCTCATCTACATCGATCTGCATCTGGTCCATGAGGTCACCAGCCCGCAGGCCTTCGAGGGTCTGCGCCTGGCCGGACGCCCGGTTCGGCGCCCGGATCTGACCATCGCCACCGAGGACCACAACGTGCCGACGATCGATATCGACAAGCCGATCGCGGATCCGGTGTCGCGCACCCAGGTCGAGACGCTGCGGAGCAACTGCGCCGAGTTCGGCATCCGGTTGCACCCGATGGGCGACGCCGAGCAGGGCATCGTGCACATCATCGGGCCGCAACTGGGGCTCACCCAGCCGGGCATGACCGTGGTCTGCGGCGACAGCCACACCTCCACCCACGGCGCTTTCGGTGCGCTGGCAATGGGTATCGGCACCTCGGAGGTCGAACACGTGCTGGCCACCCAGACGCTGCCGCTGCGGCCGTTCAAGACGATGGCGGTCAACGTCGAAGGGCAGCTGCCGGAGGGCGTGACGGCCAAGGACATCATCCTGGCGGTGATCGCCCAGATCGGCACCGGCGGCGGCCAGGGCTACGTCATCGAATACCGCGGCAGTGCCATTGAGGCGCTGTCGATGGAGGCCCGGATGACGATCTGCAACATGAGCATTGAGGCCGGCGCCCGAGCCGGCATGATCGCTCCCGACGCCACCACCTACGAGTATCTGCGTGGCCGGCCGCATGCGCCGACCGGAGCGGACTGGGACGCTGCCGTGGCCTACTGGAGCGGCCTGCGGACCGACCCGGGCGCCGAGTTCGACGCCGAGGTCTACCTGGACGCGGCCGCGCTGACACCGTTCGTCACCTGGGGCACCAACCCCGGCCAGGGGGTGCCTCTGGGTGCCGCGGTTCCCGATCCGGAGTCGATCAACGACGATGCCGAGCGGCGGGCCGCGGAGAAGGCATTGGCCTACATGGACCTTCAGCCGGGGACGTCGATGCGTGACATCCCGGTCGACACCGTGTTCGTCGGGTCATGCACCAACGGTCGCATCGAGGACCTGCGGGCGGTGGCAGACGTGCTGCGCGGGCGTCACGTCTCCGACAACGTGCGGATGCTGGTGGTGCCGGGATCTATGCGGGTGCGTCATCAGGCCGAAGCCGAAGGCCTCGCCGAGGTTTTCACCGCGGCGGGCGCCGAGTGGCGCGAGCCCGGTTGCTCGATGTGCCTGGGGATGAACCCGGATCAGCTGGCGCCGGGTCAGAGGTGCGCGTCGACCTCCAACCGCAATTTCGAGGGACGGCAGGGCAAGGGCGGGCGGACCCATCTGGTGTCGCCGGCGGTTGCCGCCGCCACCGCCGTCCGCGGGACCCTGTCGGCCCCTTCCGACTTGAACTGACCGACACGGTATTTAAAGGAGCCTAGTCATGGAAGCTTTCCACACCCATACCGGAATCGGAGTCCCGCTGCGGCGGTCCAATGTCGACACCGACCAAATCATTCCCGCGGTCTATTTGAAGCGCATCACCCGGACCGGATTCGAGGACGGCTTGTTCGCCACGTGGCGCACCGACCCGTCCTTTGTGCTGAATCTCAGCCCTTTCGACCAAGGTTCGGTACTGGTGGCCGGGCCGGACTTCGGCACCGGGTCGTCGCGGGAACACGCGGTGTGGGCGCTGCTCGACTACGGGTTCCGGGTGGTGATCTCCTCGCGGTTCGCCGACATCTTCCGGGGCAACGCCGGCAAGGCGGGGTTGTTGGCGGCCCAGGTGGCCCAAGACGATGTGGAACTCCTGTGGAAAGTCATCGAGGAGAGCCCGGGGCTGGAAATCACTGTCAATCTTCAAGATCGGAATATCACCGCCGGAACGGTGGTGGTGGCGTTCACTATTGACGACTACACCGCCTGGCGGTTGTCCGAGGGACTCGACGATATAGGCCTTACGCTGCGGAAACTCGACGAAATCGATTCCTTCGAGGCGGCTCGCCCGGGATGGAAACCGCGCACCCTGCCCGCTTCTTGAGGGCGCGTTCCGGGGCCTAATTCCGGCGGGCGGAGCGGTCGCCTCAGCGCCCTAGGGCGGTAACCGGATTGCCGAATTCGCCGATAATCTCATCTGAAATTGCGCGTGGCTCTTGGATATCAGTGGTATCAGGGTTTACCGTGTGCTCTAGTCGGCTCAAGTAGGGCCACTGGTTTCGGAGGGATTGGATGAACAAAGCAGAGCTCATCGAGGTGCTCACAAAGGAATTGGACACTGACCGCAGGTCGGCGACCGAAGCCGTCGAGCATTTCGTCAATGCCATTGTGCGCGCCGTCCACAAGGGTGAGAGCGTCACCATCACCGGGTTCGGCGTTTTCGAGCGCCGTCGTCGCGCCGCGCGCGTGGCCCGCAATCCCCGCACCGGCGAAACGGTCAAGGTGAAGCCGACGTCTGTCCCGGCTTTCCGGCCTGGTGCGCAGTTCAAGGCGATTGTTTCTGGCGCGCAGCGTGTCCCGTCCGAGGGACTTGCCGTCAAGCGCGGTGCCGGTGCCACGGCGGCGAAGCCGGCGAAGAAGTCGGCAGCCAAGAAGGCCACCAAGGCCGCCGCGAAGAAGTCGCCGGCCAAGAAGGCCACCAAGGCGGCGGTGAAGAAGGCTCCGGCCAAGAAGGTGGTCGCTAAGAAGGCGGCGACCAAGGCTCCGGCCAAGAAGGTGGTCGCCAAGAAGGCGGCGACCAAGGCTCCGGCCAAGAAGGTGACCGCCAAGAAGACGGCGACCAAGGCTCCGGTCCGCAAGGCCGCGACCAAGGCTCCGGCTAAGAAGGTGGTCGCTAAGAAGGCGGCGACCAAGGCCGTCGCGAAGAAGGCTCCGGCCAAGAAGGCCACCAAGGCCACGGCACGAAAAGGCCGTAAGTAGCAACGAATAGCCGAGCGCCGCGGGGTAACCCCCCGCGGCGCTCGGTCGTTCACACCAACGCTTGGGCCGCCAGCGGACTGCCGAGGTGGTCTGCGGCGATCAGCCGGCCGCCCGACAGCGACAGCACCCAGGTGCTGCCCTTGCGGTTGCGGGACTTGTCCGGGCTGATGCCGTCGCGGTAACACCACCACGAGATCAGGTCCGGAATCACCTTGCCCTGCGTACAGATAACCGGCGTACCGCCCAGCCGGGCGATCTCCAGCACCCTGCGGCGGGCGATCTTCGGGTTGCCGGAATAGGACTCTTCTGTCAGAGCCGGCTCGTTGTGCACGCTCACGCCGAGCTCGGCGGCCAGCGGTTCCACGGTCTGGTGGCAGCGCACCCGGTCTGCCGCGTATACCGTGGCCGCACCGAAGGCCAGCAGCTGACCGGTGAGGGCCTCGGCTTGGGCGCGGCCCTTCTTGTCCAGCGGACGCCGGCTGTCGTTGCCGGAGAACCGCGACCGGCGCCCGGCGGTGCCGTGCCGCACGATCAACACCGTCTCGGTGTCGGCGGGAGCCTTGGCGAACCGTCGCAGTATCTTCCGGTCGTAAGGGTAGTGCAGTTCCTTCATCGCGTCGGCGACCGGCAGCCAAACCAGATCGTCCACCTCGTGGTTGGGTACGAAGTCACCGCCCAATGCCCGTGCGGTCCAATACCGCACCTTCTTGACGCCCTGCTGGACCGGATAGCTGACCGCCCCAAGCCGTCGGCCCAGGTGTGCGTGTTGGCCGGTCTCCTCGAGAATCTCCCGCACGGCCGTGACCGGTTCGGTCTCACCGGGATCGACCTTGCCCTTGGGCAGTGACCAGTCGTCGTAGCGGGGGCGGTGGATGAGGGCCACCTCGACTGCCTTGCGTCGCTTCCGCCACAGCACCGCGCCGGCGGCGTAGACGACCTTGTCCGCCGTCCCGGAACCATTCGACACCGTCGTCTCGAGCACCTTCCACTCCTGCAGGTCAATTCGGGCCTCGGCGGCGGCGGTCGACCGCCGGACGTCAGGGATTGCGGTGTCGCTCAATCAACGACGCCTGGTGGTCACGCACCGTCGCCCCGGCCTGCGGTGCCGCCGTCCACTGGCCGTCGGGCCCGAGCTCCCAGCAACGGGTGGCCGGATCCATCGCGGAGTCGAACACATCGCCCAGTTGCGCGCTCAGCCGTGGGTTCTTCACCTGCACCATCACCTCGACGCGGCGGTCTAGGTTGCGGTGCATCATGTCGGCACTACCGATCCAGAATTCGTCGATGGCTTCGCAGTGAATGATGCGGGAGTGTTCCAGGAAACGGCCGAGAATCGACCGGACGACGATGTTCTCCGAGAACCCCTCGACTCCCGGCCGCAGGGCACAGATCCCGCGCACCACCAACTCGACCCGCACCCCGGCCCGCGAGGCGCGGTAGAGCGCGTCGATCACCTGCTCGTCGACCAGTGAGTTGAGCTTGAGCCGAATCCGGCCGTTTCCGCCGTCACGATGCGCGGCGACCTCGCGCTCAATGCGTTCGATGATCCCGGTCCGCACACCGTAGGGGGCCACCAACAGATTGCGGTAGGCGACCTTTCGCGAATAGCCGGTCAACGAGTTGAACAGGTCGGTCAGGTCGGCGCCGATGTCCGGGTCGGCGGTCAACAGGCCTACATCCTCATAGAGGCGCGCGGTCTTGGTGTTGTAGTTGCCGGTGCCGATGTGGCAGTACCGCCGGATCGCCGCGCCCTCGCGCCGTACCACCAGCGCTACCTTGCAGTGCGTCTTCAGCCCGATCAGCCCGTACACCACATGCACACCGGCCTGTTCCAGTTTGCGTGCCCACTTGATGTTGGCCTGCTCGTCGAACCGGGCCTTGATCTCGACCAGCGCCACCACCTGTTTGCCGGCCTCGGCGGCGTCGATCAATGCGGTGACGATCGGCGAATCACCCGAGGTGCGGTACAGGGTCTGCTTGATCGCCAGCACACCCGGATCGGCGGCGGCCTGCTCGACGAACCGCTGCACGCTGGTGGCGAACGAGTCGTAGGGATGGTGCACCAGCACGTCGCCCTCCCGCAGGGTGGCGAAAATACTTTTGGGGGTTTCCCGTTCGGCGAATGCCGGATGTGTCGCCGGGACCAGGGTGCGGTCCTTGAGATCCGGCCGGTCCTGACCGTAGATCTGCCACAGCGACGACAGATCCAGCAGGCCGGGCACCTCGATGACGTCGCCGGGGTCCACATCGAGCTCGCGCAGCAACAGCTCCAGCATGTTCTCGGTCATGTCGTCGGCGACTTCAAGGCGCACCGGCGATCCGAACCGACGCCGCGCCAACTCCCGTTCCAAGGCCTGCAGCAGGTCCTCGTCGCGGTCCTCCTCGACTTCGAAGTCGGCGTTGCGGGTGATGCGGAACGCGTGATGCTCGACGATCTCCATGCCGGGGAACAGCACCGGCAGGAACGCCGCGATCAGTTCCTCCATCGGCAGGAAACGAACCACGCCGTTGTTGTCACTGCCGCTCGCGCGGGCATCGAGTTCGACGAAACGGTCGACGTTGTCGGGAACCTTGACCCGCGCGAAGTGACTTCCCCCGTCCTCGGGCCGCTTGACCGTCACCGCCAGATTGAGGCTGAGCCCGCTGACGAACGGGAAGGGGTGGGCCGGATCGACGGCCAGCGGCGTCAGGACCGGGAACACCTGCTCATGGAAGTACACCCACAACTGGTCGCGCTCGGCCGGCAGCAGGTCGGCCCAGGTGACGACGTGGATGCCTTCGGCGGCCAGCGCCGGGCGCACCGAATCGAGGAACACCCGGGCGTGGCTGGTGGCGATCTGCTGGGTCTGCTCGCCGATTCGGCGCAGTTGCTCGCGCGGAGTCAGGCCGTCGGCCGAGCGCACCGACAGGCCCATCTCGTCGCGGCGTTTGAGACCGGCGACCCGGACCATGTAGAACTCGTCGAGATTGGAGGCGAAGATCGCCAGGAACTTGGCCTGCTCCAACAGCGGCAGTGAGGTGTCGGCGGCCAGCGCCAGCACCCGCGCGTTGAAGTCCAGCCAGCTCAGCTCGCGATTGAGGTAGCGATCCGCGGGCAGCTCATCATCGCCGCCGGCCGGCGGGGCCGCGGTCGCGGCCGGCGGAGCGGACGGAGTGCCGTCATGTGGACGCCAATCGGTCTTGTCGCTGTGCGTCTCGGTGAGTTCCCCGGTCTCGATGTCGTCCACTCGGAAATCATTACTCATCACAGGGTGTTGCTGCCACCGGTCTTGGCGCGCGCGAGTGCGCGCGCCGTCGCCGCGCCGACCCCGAGCCGCCGCGCCACCGCCAGATCTTCCGGCGTGTCGATGTCGCAGCGCAGGCCGGGCCAGGCTCCGGTCAGCTCCAGCGCGCCGGATTGCCGGTGCCGCTTCGACGAATCCCGGCCGAACCGCGGGTCCAGGGTGGTGCCGAACGCGAAGAGCGCCGCGGTGCCCATCCCGTGCCGGTCCGCGACGAAGCTGCGCGGGTGCGTCCGCGCGGCGGCGATCGCCTCGTCCAGCTCGTAGGACTGCAATGCAGGCAGATCACCCTGCAGCACAACGATGTTCGACACCGACCCGGTCACCGAGCGTTCGGCGGCGGCGAGCGCGTTGTTCAGCGGGTCGCCGTGACCGTCCGGAGTCGGATCCTCCAGCACCTCGGCCCCCAGCTCGGCGGCGGCTGCGGCGGCGGCCTCATCGGGAGTGACCACCGTGATGTGCTCCAACCCCTCGGCTGCCGACGCCGCGGTGATGGTGTCGACCAGCATGGCCAGCACCACCGCCTCTCGCAGCGGCGCCGGAAACGCCGGCGCCAGCCTGGTCTTGGCCACGCTGAGCCGCTTGACGGCGATGATCAGGCCGATACCGGATTCCTCGGCCTGTGCGGAGTTCACAAGAGACATCCTGCCAGCGATGGGCTCGGCCTCCGCGTAGCCGCTGGTACACGCTGATCGATTCCCACTAGGGTGATGCGCCTATAGGGAGGTGATGTCAGGTGGCCGGCACTGAGGGCACTGTCGCGGTAATGGGAGCCGGCGCGTGGGGCACCGCCCTGGCCAAAGTGCTTGCCGACGCCGGCAGCCAGGTCAGACTCTGGGCTCGCCGGCCCGATATCGCCGCCCAGATCAACGAGACTCGCCGCAACCCCGACTATCTGCCGGGCTACCTGGTGCCCGAGGCGGTGCGCGCCACCAGCGACCCGGCCGAGGCCGTGGACGGCCTGACCACCATCGTGCTGGCCGTGCCGGCCCAGACCATGCGGGCCAATCTTCAGGCGTGGACACCGCATCTGACCGACAGCGCCACCCTGGTCAGCGTCGCCAAGGGCATCGAACTCGGCACGCTGATGCGGATGAGCCAGGTGATCGCTGCGGTGAGCGGGTTCGATCCCGGCCAGGTCGCGGTGGTGTCCGGCCCCAACCTTGCGGCCGAGATCGCCGCCGGACAGCCCGCGGCGACCGTGGTCGCCTGCACCGATTCCGGTCGTGCGGTCGCGCTGCAGCGGATGCTCAACACCGGCTACTTCCGTCCCTACACCAACGCCGACGTGATCGGCACCGAGATCGGCGGCGCCTGCAAGAACGTCATCGCCCTGGCCTGCGGGATGGCGGCGGGGGTGGGCCTGGGCGAGAACACCGCGGCGGCGATCATCACCCGGGGCCTGGCCGAGATCATTCGCCTGGGTGTTGCGCTGGGGGCCAAGGGCGCCACCCTGGCCGGCCTGGCCGGGGTGGGTGATCTGGTGGCGACCTGCACCTCGCCGCATTCGCGCAACCGATCATTCGGGGAACGGCTGGGCCGGGGTGAGGCGATGCCGCCGGTGCCGGGTTCCACGGGGTTGTCCAGCACCGCCGACGGCCATGTCGTCGAGGGCGTGACGTCCTGCCAGTCGGTGCTGGCGCTGGCCTCGAGCTATGACGTGGAGATGCCCCTGACCGATGCCGTGCACCGGGTCTGCCACATGGGGTTGTCGGTCAACGAGGCGGTGGCGCTGCTGCTGGGACGTCGCACCAAACCGGAGTAGGCGGTCCCGGTTCATGGGGCGGTCCAGCTTCGCCTCTCCTGCGTCGAGGCTCGCTGACCGCCCGGGTTCATGGGGCGGTCCAGCTTCGCCTCTCCTGCGTCGAGGCTCGCTGACCGCCCGGTACCCTCTGCGTGTGAATTCCCAACGCACCCGCGTGGCCGTCGTCTTCGGCGGCCGCAGTAGCGAGCACGCCATCTCCTGCGTCTCGGCGGGCAGCATCCTGCGCAACCTGGATCCACAGCGTTTTGAGGTCGTCGCGGTCGGCATCACCCCGGAGGGGGCATGGGTGCTCACCGACGGCAATCCGGACGCGCTGGCGATCACCGACCGGCAGCTGCCGACGGTCAGCACGGCTTCCGGTGCCGAACTGGCTCTGGCCGCCGACCCACAGCGAGCCGGTCAGCTGGTCGCGATGTCGTCCACCGGACCCGCGGAGGTGCTGGAGTCGGTGGACGTGGTGTTTCCGGTGCTGCACGGCCCCTACGGCGAGGACGGCACCGTGCAGGGCCTGCTGGAGCTCGCCGGGGTGCCGTATGTGGGCGCCGGAGTGCTGGCCAGTGCCGCCGGGATGGACAAGGAGTTCACCAAGAAGCTGCTGGCGGCCGAGGGGCTGCCGATCGGCCCGTATGCGGTGCTGCGGGCCGCCCAGGAGACGTTGTCGATGCAGGACCGGGAGCGGTTGGGGCTGCCGTTGTTCGTCAAACCGGCGCGCGGCGGGTCCTCGATCGGGGTCAGCCGGGTGACGTCTTACGACGAGCTTGCCGCTGCGATCGCCGAGGCCCGCCGACACGACCCGAAGGTGATCGTGGAGGCCGCGATCGTCGGCCGTGAAATCGAGTGCGGGGTACTCGAATTCCCCGACGGCACGGTGGCAGCCAGCACGGTGGGGGAGATCCGGGTCGCCGGTGTGCAGGACCGCGACGACTCCTTCTACGACTTCGCCACCAAGTACCTCGACGACGCGGCGGAACTCGACGTGCCCGCCAAGATCGACGACGATGTCGCGGACGCGGTGCGGCAGTTGGCGATTCGTGCGTTCGCCGCGCTGGACTGCCAGGGCCTGGCCCGGGTGGACTTCTTTCTGACCGACGACGGTCCGGTGATCAACGAGATCAACACCATGCCCGGGTTCACCACGATCTCGATGTACCCGCGGATGTGGTCGGCCAGCGGTGTCGACTACCCGACGCTGCTGGCGACGATGGTCGACACCGCGCTGGCCCGCGGGGTGGGGTTGCGCTGAGCACAACCGCCATCCTTCGGTGAGACACAAAGTCGCGCGCCGTGGGGGAAAAACGTGCGATTCTGTGTCTGGTCGGCGAAGTTAATGTGGTGGTGCCGGCTTGATCCGCTCTGCCGGAACCTTTGTGGCGACCAGATCCGAAAGCTCCTGAATCGGAGTCGGTCCCGAACCCGGCGGCAGTGTCAGCGCCAGATAGACCTTCCGGTCGACCGCGTACCAGGTGGCGCGGTCCCCTTCGCGGACCTCGAACCACTGCACCTTGTTGACCACCTGGATGGGCGAACCGACCACGAAGTCGGCGGGCCGATTCAGCCCGCACCGCAACACCACCATCCCACCGTCGTCGGCGGTCCAGGCCGCAGCGCCCGGCGGTGCCGGCGCGGCGAGCCCGGCCCGCTGATAGTCACCCAGCTGCTGCGGCAGCGCGTGGAGCACCGCGCGGCAGGCTTCGCTGTCGGCGCGCGGGGCCGGCACTGCCGCGAGCCGGACCGGTGCGGCGGGCCGCCTGCCCGGGCGCTGCGCCACCGCCACCGCCAGCACCGCGCCCACCGCGGCCACGGCCACCACCAACGCGACGATCAGCGCGACGGGACGCGGCTCGTGCGCGTCGTTTTCCGGATTGATCACGTCCCACGCTCCCTCTGCTCACACCTACACTCCAGGCTGTGCGCGGTAACGAGCCCACCCTGGGTCAGCTTGGAGAGTTTCCCATGATCGACCGGCTGGTGGCCGGTCGCCACCAACCCGACACCACGGAACTGGGGCCCGGCGACGACGCGGCGGTGGTGCGTTGCGCTGACGGCCGCACCGTCGTGTCCACCGACATGCTGGTGGAAGGCCGGCATTTCCGGCTGGACTGGTCGACCCCGCAGCAGGTCGGGCGCAAGGCGATCGCGCAGAACGCCGCCGATATCGAGGCGATGGGGGCGCGCCCCACGGCGTTCGTCGTGGGCTTCGGCGCACCGGCGCACACTCCCGCCGCCGACGCCACCGCCCTGGCCGACGGAATGTGGGCCGAATCCGGCCGGCTCGGGGCCGGTGTGGTGGGCGGCGATCTGGTCGCGGCGGACTGCTGGGTGGTGTCGGTGACGGCGCTGGGAGATCTGGCCGGCCGGACCCCGGTGCTGCGGTCCGGCGCGCGGCCCGGCGCGACCGTGGCCGTGGCCGGCGAGCTGGGCCGCTCGGCGGCGGGTTTTCGGCTGTGCAGCGAGAGCGTGGGCGGCACGGGGGACTTCGACGAGCTGCGCCGGCGCCACCTGGTTCCGGAACCGCCTTACGGGCAGGGTGCGGTGGCCGCCGACGCCGGGGCGCAGGCGATGACCGACGTCTCCGACGGCCTGATCGCCGACCTCGGGCACCTGGCCACCGCGTCGCAGGTGACGATCGACGTGTCCACCGCCGCCCTGGCTGCCGATCACCAGGCCTTGGTGCCTGCCGGCGCCGCGGTCGATGCCGACCCGTGGACGTGGGTGCTGGGCGGGGGAGAGGACCACGCGCTGGTCGCCGCGTTTCCCGACGCGCCGCCGACCGGCTGGCGGGCCATCGGACGCGTACTGGAGGGACCGGCGCGGGTGTTGGTCGACGGGGCGGTGTGGGGCGGGGATGCGGGCTGGCAGTCGTTCGGCTCGCCGGCCCCGTTACGTTGAGACACCATGAGTGCGCGTCCACTTCCTGAACTTGTCGAGAGCGGCTGGGCTACCGCGCTGGCGCCGGTGACCGATCAGGTGGCGCTGATGGGGCAGTTCCTGCGGGAGGAGGTCGCAGCCGGACATCGCTACCTGCCGGAAGGGCAGAACATTCTGCGCGCCTTCACCTTTCCGTTCGACAACGTGCGGGTGCTGATCGTCGGACAGGATCCCTATCCGACGCCCGGCCACGCGGTGGGCCTCAGTTTCTCGGTCGCTCCGCAGGTGCGGCCGCTGCCGCGCAGCCTGGAGAACATCTTCACCGAGTACACCGCCGACCTCGGCTATCCTCGGCCTTCCAACGGCGACCTGTCGCCGTGGGCGCAGCGGGGTGTGCTACTGCTCAACAGGGTGCTCACCGTCCGGCCCGGCACCCCGGCGTCGCACCGCGGCAAGGGCTGGGAGGCGGTCACCGAATGCGCGATCCGCGCGCTGGTGGCACGCAGTCAGCCGATGGTGGCGATCCTGTGGGGGCGCGACGCGGGGACGCTCAAACCGATGCTGTCCGACAACTGCGTCGCGATCGAGTCACCGCACCCGTCGCCGCTGTCGGCGTCGCGGGGGTTCTTCGGATCGCGGCCGTTCAGCCGCGCCAACGAGCTGCTGGCGCAGTTGGGCGCCGAGCCGATCGACTGGCGGCTGGAGTAGCCGGAACTAATGGGAGTCGATCAGCGTGGCGTTGACGGGTTTGGGGTGTTGGTCGCGGGACGCTGATCATCGAGCCGCTGGC
>NZ_LQPG01000018.1 GCF_002102265.1 Mycolicibacter longobardus
GGCGGGCATGCCGGTGGTATCGGCAATGGTGGTGACGGCGGTGCCGGTGGCTTCGGTGCCGACGGTGGCAACGGTGGTCACGGTGGCGAGATGTGGGGCAACGGCGGTGATGGTGGCGCCGGCGGTGCCGGCACCTCGGATCTGGTTGCGGGCAACGGCGGCAATGGTGGTTCGTCGGGTCAGGCCCAGGACTTCTTCGGTATGGGCGCGTGGGGCAACGGCGGTAACGGCGGGGCAGGCGGCGCCGGCTACACCGGGCCCAATGGCGGCGCGGGTACCGCTCCGGGTGGCAACGGTGGCAACGGTATTGCCGGCGGTGCCGGTGGCAACGGCGGCAAGGGCGGCGACGGTTCGTCGTTCGTCGGTATCGGCGGCAACGGTGGTGCCGGTGGTGTGGGCGGCAACGGCGGCAACGGCGGTTCGGGCGCGGCCGGTGCGACGGGGACGTTCGTCGACGACGGTACTGGCAACGGTGGTACCGGTGGCAACGGTGGTGACGGTGCGCTCGGCGGCAACGGTGGCGTAGGCGGTGCGGCCGGTATCGGCGGTTCGGCCGACGGCACCGTCGGTGTCGACGGCGACGACGGCGCAGTCGGCAACGGTGGTGCCGGTGGTAACGGCGGCGCCGGCGCGACCGGTGATCTCGGGGTCAACAACGGCACCGGTGGCGATGGTGGTGCCGGCGGCAATGGTGGTAACGCCGGGGACGCGACCGGCCAGGCCGGTAAGGGTGGAACCGGCGGGACCGGCGGTGCGGGCGCGACCGGTGATCTGTCGGAGAACAACGGTATCGGCGGTAACGGCGGCGACGGTGGGACCGGTGGGCTGGCCGGGACGATCGGCACTGGGGGCGAGGTCGGCAACGGCGGGGCCGGCGGTACCGGCGGTGCCGGGGCGACCGGTGATCTCGGGGTCAACAACGGCGCCGGCGCCGGTGGTGGTACGGGCGGCAACGGTGGCAATGCCGGAGATGCGACCGGCCAGGCCGGTAAGGGTGGAGCCGGCGGGACCGGTGGTGCGGGCGCGACCGGCGATATCTCGGAGAACAACGGCATCGGCGGCAACGGCGGCGACGGTGGTACCGGTGGGTTGGCCGGGACGATCGGCACTGGGGGCGAGGCCGGCAACGGCGGGGCCGGGGGTACCGGCGGTGCCGGGGCGACCGGTGACATTGTGTTGAACAACGGCGCCGGCGGCGATGGTGGTGCCGGCGGCAACGGTGGTAACGCCGGGGACGCGACCGGCCAGGCCGGCAATGGCGGTACGGGTGGTACCGGCGGTGCCGGCGCGGCCGGTGACATCACGGTCGACAACGGCATCGGTGGTGCCGGCGGCACCGGGGGTACCGGTGGGTTGGCCGGGACGGTCGGCACCGCCGGGCAGGCCGGCAACGGTGGCGACGGCGGGGCCGGCGGCAATGGTGCGGACGGTGACATCACGGTCGACAACGGCATCGGCGGCGCCGGTGGCACCGGCGGGTCCGGAGGCAACGCCGGCGGAGCCTCCGGTCAGGCCGGGTCTGGCGGGAACGGCGGGGACGGCGGCAACGGCGCCGACGGTGACATCACGGTCAACGGCGGCAACGGCGGCAACGGCGGCGACGGCGGTGATGGCGGAGCCGCCGGGACGATCGGTACGGCCGGTTCCAGCGGCAACGGTGGCGACGGCGGGGACGGCGCCACCGGCGCGGACGGTGAGATCACGGTCGACAACGGCAATGGCGGCGACGGCGGCAACGGCGGCGCCGGCGGCAACGCCGAGTCGGGCGGTGTGAACGGCGACGGTGGCGACGGCGGGGCCGGCGGCAACGGCGCAGATGGTGACCCCGACCTCAACGGCGGCGCTCCCGGGCAGGGCGGCGCCGGCGGGCTCCTCGGACCTGCCGGGAGTGGCGGCGGCGGCGCTGGTCAGCCCGGGGTAGGCGGCCCACCCGGGGTGCCGGGGAATCCGGCCTAACAGCGGTTCTCGGCGGGCCTAAGGGTTTCGCCTACCGGGGCGAACGTCTCTGGCAGGCGACGCTGGCTGAGGCGCCGTGATCGTCGTCGGGTCAGGATTCGCAGATGACGATCGGGATCTCTCGGTCGGTCCAGGCGCGGTAGTTGACGAAGTCGGGATACATCACGTCAAGCTTCGGCCAGTAGGCGGCGCGCTCGGACTCGGTCGCGTCCCGGGCGCGCAGGGCCAGCACCTCGTTGCGGATCCGGAATGACACCTGCGGGTTGGCCTTCAGGTTCAGGTACCACATCGGGTTGGTGGCGCGCCCGCCCTGGGAGGCCACCAAGATCACCCGGTCGCCTTCCCGCAGGAACAGCAACGGAGACTCACGCGGCTGACCGGTCTTGCGTCCGATGGTGGTGAGGATGCCGACCTCGGGAACCTCACCGAAATGCTTGGTGCCCAAGCGCCATTTGCCGCCGACCCGGCCGCCGGTCGCCTTGTAGGCCCAGGTGTTGGCCCGCGACATCCACTTGATGATGGTGCCGGTGACCGGCGAATCCAGCGACTTCGGCTTCTCTGGCGTACCTGGGTTGCTCACGGCATCACTCTAACGGTGAATGAACGGACGAATCCCAGCCCGGATGTGGTGGATGACGGCGGTACCGTCCGGGCTGTCGGCGGGAATCCGGAAAACCTCGTCCACGTGCGAGCAGACCCGCACCCCGAACAGCGACGGCTTGGTGATGATGTCGTAGACCGCTCGCACGTCATCACCGTCGATGCTGTACTCCGGCAACGTGGCCGCTGAGATCAACCGGAACTGCGGCCCGCGGTTCAGGCTGCGGCGCAGATGATTTCCCGAGAAACCGGTCTTGAGCCCGACCTCGATCCGGACGCAGTCCGGGCTGAACGAGACCGCCGAGGCGTCATGGCTGACCAGTGCGTCGATGTAGGACTGGGCGGCCGCGATCCGGTCGGCCTCCGGCACGGGGGCCACTAGATGCGCTCGATGATGGTGCCGGTGGACAATGCGCCGCCCGCGCACATGGTGATCAGCGCGGTCGAGCCGTCGGTGCGCTCGAGCTCGTGCAGCGCGGTGGTGATCAGCCGGCTGCCGGTGGAGCCCACCGGGTGGCCCAGCGCGATCGCCCCGCCGTTGACGTTGACCCGGTCCATGTCCGGCTTGTGCACCGAGGCCCAGGACAGCACCACCGAGGCGAACGCCTCGTTGATCTCGACCAGGTCGATGTCGCCCATCTTCATCCCGGCCTTCTCCAGCACCTTGGCGGTGGACTGCACCGGACCGTCCAGGTGGTAGTAGGTCTCCGAGCCGACGTTTGCCTGGCTGATGATCCGGGCCCGCGGCTTCAGACCCAGGGCCCTGGCCTTATCCTCGTCCATCCACAGCACCGCGGCCGCGCCGTCGGAGATCTGTGAAGAGGTGCCGGCGGTGTGGATGCCGCCTTCCATCACCGGGTTCAGCGCCGCGAGGCCCTCGATCGTGGTGTCGCGCAGGCCCTGGTCACGGCTGACCATGTTCAGCTCCGCGGTGGGCTGCTTGTTCTCGTCGATCACCGGGGCTTCGATCGGGGAGATCTCCCGGTCGAACCGGCCCTGCGCCCAGGCCTGCTTGGCCAGCTGCTGGGACCGCAGGCCGAACGCATCCACGTCGGCACGGGTGATGCCCCGGCGCTTGGCGATCCGCTCGGCCGCCTCGAACTGGTTGGGCAGGTCGATGTCCCAGGACGCCGCACGGGCACCGCCGCCGTTCGCGCCAAGAGGCACCCGGCTCATCGCCTCGATGCCGCAGGCGATGCCGATGTCGATCGCGCCGCTCGCGATCAGACCGGCAACCAGATGGTTGGCCTGCTGCGCGCTGCCGCACTGACAGTCGACACTGGTGGCGCCGACGTGCTCGGGCAGCCCGGCGACCAGCCACGACTGCCGGGTCACGTTGTTGCCCTGCTCGCCGAACTGGGTGACGCAGCCGCCGATGACCTGCTCGACGTCGCCCGCGTCGATCCCCGCCTTGGTGATCAGTGCCTTCTGCACCGCCCCGAGAAGTTCGGTGGCGTGCAGGCCGGACAACCAGCCGTTACGTTTGCCGATAGGGCTGCGAGTGGCTTCGACGATGACAGGATTACCCATGCGGCCAGGCTAGAACACGTTTCATTACTCTGACAAGCGACGATGCGACACTGCCTTTGATCTGCGGTCGAGCCGTGTTTCAATGGTCGCAATCAGGCACTAGACGGCGTTGTCCGGCTGCATCGTTCAAACGTCGTCGAACCACCAACAGATCACTCTAGGAGTAGACACATGGGCTGCCCCGCCATCCCCGACGAGTTCGACTTCCTCGATTCCGACCTGAATCTCCGAGGCCTACCGGTCAAGGAGCTCGCCGAGCTGCGCAAGGCGGAGCCGGTGCACTGGGTCGACGTTCCCGGGGGTACCGGAGGTTTCGGCGACAAGGGTTACTGGCTGGTGACCAAGCACAAGGACGTCAAGGATGTCTCGCTGCGCAGCGACGTCTTCTCGAGTGCGATGAACGGCGCGATCCCGGTCTGGCCGCAGGAGATGACTCGCGAGCAGGTCGACCTGCAGCGCGCCGTCCTGCTCAATATGGATGCGCCGCACCACACCCGGCTGCGCAAGATCATCTCTCGTGGCTTCACCCCCCGTGCCCTCTCCCGGCTCGAGGACGAGCTGAGGGCCCGCGCGCAGAAGATCGCCGAGACCGCCGCGGCGGCCAACACCGGAGACTTCGTCGAGCAGGTGTCCTGCGAGCTGCCGCTGCAGGCCATCGCCGAACTGCTCGGTGTGCCCCAGGATGACCGGGACAAGCTCTTCCGCTGGTCCAACGAGATGACCGCGGGCGACGACCCCGAGTACGCAGATGTCGACCCGGCCATGTCGTCGTTCGAGGTCATCAGCTACGCGATGAAGATGGCCGAGGAGCGGGGCAAGAACCCGACCGATGACATCGTGACCAAGCTGATCCAGGCCGACATCGACGGCGAGAAGCTCAGCGACGACGAGTTCGGCTTCTTCGTCGTCATGCTGGCCGTCGCCGGCAACGAGACCAGCCGCAACTCGATCACGCACGGCATGGTCGCGTTCTCGCAGAACCCCGACCAATGGGAGCTGTTCAAGCGGGAACGCCCGCAGACCGCAGTGGACGAGATCATCCGCTGGGCCACACCGGTCTCGGCATTCCAGCGGACTGCGAGCGAAGACACCGAGATCTCGGGCGTCAAGATCAAGGCAGGCGATCGGGTGGTGATGTCCTACCGTTCGGCCAACTTCGACGAGGAGGTGTTCGACGACCCGTTCACCTTCAACATCCTCCGCGACCCGAACCCCCACGTCGGCTTCGGCGGTACTGGAGCGCACTATTGCATCGGAGCCAACCTGGCCCGGTTGACCATCAATCTGATCTTCAACGCTGTGGCCGACCACATGCCTGACCTGAAGCCGATCGGCGAACCCGAGCGGTTGAAGTCTGGATGGCTCAACGGCATCAAGCACTGGCCGGTCGACTACACCGGTGGGTGTCCGGTCGCTCACTGAGCTGACCGCCGGCCTAACCGAACAAGGAGGATTCGGGTGGATTTCACACCGAACCCGGAGCAGCAGGCTGTCGCCGATGTGGTGACTTCCGTTCTGGATCGTGACAACAGCTGGGAAGCCCTGGTGTCCGGCGGTGTCGCGGCGCTGGGCGTGCCGGAACGACTCGGTGGTGACGGCCTGGGGCTGTCGGAGCTGGCAACAGCCCTGACCGAGATCGGTCGCCACGGCACGATCGGTCCGGCGCTGGCAACACTGGGCCTGGGACTGATACCGCTGCTCGACCTGGCGTCCGAGACCCAGCAGGACCGGTACCTGTCGGGGGTGCCCACCGGAGCGGTGCTCTCAGCCGCGCTGAACGAGCCTGGCCGGCAGCTGCCCGAGCACCCCGCGACCAGCTTCGCCGGCGGAAGGCTCAACGGCACCAAGACCGGAGTGCCCTACGCCGAGACGGCGGCGTGGCTGATCGTCACCGCTGACAAGGCGGTCGTGGTCGTCGCTCCGAACGCCGACGGCGTCACGGTCACCAAGACCCCGACCTCCAACGGATCCGACGAATACGTGGTGACGTTCACCGACGTCGCCATCGAGGACGCCGATGTGCTCGACGGTGCCGGCGTGGCCCGGGTTAACCAGCTGGCGCTGGCGGCCACCGGGGCATTCGCGGCCGGACTGGTGGCCGGCGCCCTGCGGCTGACCGCCGACTACGTGGCGACCCGCGAGCAGTTCGGCCGTCCGCTGTCGACCTTCCAGACAGTGGCCGCGCAGCTCTCCGAGGTTTACATCGCCTCGCGGACAATTGATCTGCTGTCGACCTCGGCGATCTGGCGGTTGGCCGAAGGCCTTGATGCCGACGAGGATCTGAACATCCTGGGCTACTGGCTGACATCGCAGGCCGCACCGGCCATGCGACTCTGCCACCACCTGCACGGCGGTATGGGTATGGACATCACCTACCCGATGGACCGCTACTACTCCTCGATCAAAGACTTGACCCGGCTGTTGGGTGGTCCGGTGCACCGCCTCGATCTGGTGGGAGCGTAAATGTTCATCGACCTGACACCCGAGCAGCGGGCGCTGCAAGCCGAACTGCGCGAGTACTTCTCGACCCTCATCACGCCCGAAGAGGCGCAGGCGATGGAGTCGGATCGGCACAACGAGGCCTACCGCGCCGTGATCAAGCGGATGGGCAGCGACGGCAAGTTGGGCGTCGGCTGGCCCAAGGAGTACGGAGGTCTGGGTTTCGGTCCGGTCGAGCAGCAGATCTTCATCAACGAAGCCAACCGGGCCGACATCCCGTTGCCCATGGTCACCCTGCAGACCGTCGGCCCCACGCTGCAGGCGCTCGGCACCGAAGCGCAGAAGAAGAAGTTCCTGCCTGGAATTCTTTCCGGCGACGTGCATTTCGCGATCGGCTACTCCGAGCCCGACGCCGGCACCGATCTCGCCTCACTGCGCACCACCGCGGTCAAGCACGGTGACGAGTACATCGTCAACGGGCAGAAGATGTGGACCACCGGCGCCCACGATGCCGACTACATCTGGCTGGCCTGCCGAACCGACCCGACCGCTGCCAAGCACAAGGGCATCTCGATCCTCATCGTCGACACGAAGGATCCCGGATACTCCTGGACTCCGATCATCCTGTCCGACGGGGCCCATCACACCAACGCGACGTACTACAACGACGTGCACGTACCCGCCGACATGCTGGTCGGCGAGGAGAACGGTGGCTGGAAGCTCATCACCACTCAGCTCAACCACGAGCGCGTCGGTCTGGGGCCGGCTGGTCGCATCGCCGGCATCTACGACCAGGTACACCACTGGGCGTCCAAGCCCGGTTCGGACGGCGTTACGCCGATCGAACACGACGACGTGAAACATCTGCTGGCGCAGATCAAGTCGATCTGGCGGATCAACGAGTTGCTCAACTGGCAGGTGGCAGCTTCTGGTGAGAACATCGCCGTCGCCGACGCTGCGGCTACCAAGGTGTTCTCCACCGAGCGAATCCAGGAAGTCAATCGCCTCGCTGAGGAGATCGTCGGCAGATTCGGCAACCCGGCGGACCCCGAGACCGCCGAAGTCCTCGTCTGGCTGGACAAGATGGCCAAGCGCAACCTGGTGATCACCTTCGGTGGCGGTGTCAACGAGGTCATGCGCGAGATGATCGCCGCTTCTGGGCTGAAGGTTCCGCGGGTGTCACGATGAGTCGAGGAGAGGTGATGACCGACATTTCCTCCGGGATCGAGCAGATACTGGCCTCTGGCCGCAGCAAGCCGCGGACCGGCCGGGATCCGGTGAACCAGCCGATGATTCGGCACTGGGTGGATGCCATCGGCGACGCCAACCCGATCTACACCGACGACGCAGCCGCGCAGGCGGCCGGGCATCCCGGAATCGTCGCTCCGCCGGCCATGATCCAGGTGTGGACGATGATGGGCCTTGGTGGGGAGCGCCCCGCCGATGACCCGCTCGGCAAGGTCATGGAACTGTTCGACGGCGCAGGCTATGTCGGCGTGGTGGCCACCAACTGTGAGCAGACCTACCACCGCTACCTGCGCCCCGGCGAAGAGGTCAGCGTCACCGCCGAGGTGACCGACATCGTCGGCCCCAAGCAGACCGGTCTGGGTGAGGGATACTTCATCACCCAGAAGATCCGCTGGTGGGTGGGCGAAGAGAACGTCGCCGACATGATCTGGCGCATCCTGAAGTTCCTGCCCGCCGAGAAGACGAGCCCGGGCTCGACGGCCGCGGTGCCGGACGATCTCGACCCCGACAAGATGATGCGCCCGTCATGGTCGAGGGATTCCAAGTACTTCTGGGACGGGGTGGCCGCGCACGAGCTGCGGATCCAGCGCCGCCCGGACGGCAGCCTGCAGCACCCGCCGGTACCGGCGGTCTGGAAGGACAAGACCGAGACCACCGACTACGTCGTTTCCAGCGGCAGGGGAACGGTGTACAGCTACGTGGTGCACCACGCGCCCAAGGTCCCCGGACGCAGTGTGCCGTTCGTGATCGCGCTGGTCGAGCTCGAAGAGGGCGTCCGGATGCTCGGCGAGCTCCGCGGGGTCGACGCCGCCGCGGTGAAGATCGGAATGCCGGTTCGCGCAACCTATCTCGATTTCCCCGCCGGCGATGCCGGCCCGGCGTGGACCCTGTACGCCTGGGAGTCTGTGGAAGGAGACGGGGCATGAGCGCTGCGACTGTCGAAGTGGGCACCAAACTGCCCGAGCTGAAGATCTACGGCGACCCGACCTTCATCGTCTCCACGGCGATCGCCACCCGCGACTACCAGGACGTGCACCACGACCGGGACAAGGCGCAGTCCAAGGGCTCCAAGGACATTTTCGTCAACATCCTCACCGACACCGGACTGGTGCAGCGCTACCTCACCGACTGGGCCGGATCCAACGCGGTGATCCGTTCGATCGCGTTGCGGCTGGGCGTGCCGTGGTACGCCTACGACACGGTGACCTTCTCCGGTGAGGTGACCGCAGTGGACGATGGCCTGATAACCGTGAAAGTCGTTGGCAACAACAGCCTTGGCGACCATGTCATCGCCACCGCCACACTGACGAATGGGGAGGCGTGATGTTGTCCGGTAAGGCGGCCATCGCCGGTATCGGCGCGACCGACTTCTCCAAGGAATCCGGGCGCAGCGAACTGCGCCTGGCTGCCGAGGCGGTGCTCGACGCCCTCGACGATGCCGGCCTGAAGCCTTCCGACGTCGACGGCCTGGTCACCTTCACGATGGACTCCAACCTGGAGACCGCCGTCGCGCGCGCCACCGGGATCGGGGACCTGACGTTCTTCTCCCAGATCGGTTACGGCGGCGGTGCGGCAGCGGCCACGGTGCAGCAGGCGGCCATGGCGGTAGCCACCGGGGTGGCCGAAGTCGTGGTGGCTTACCGGGCTTTCAACGAGCGCTCGGAGTTCCGGTTCGGTCAGGTGATGACGGGGCTGACGGTCAACGCGGATTCCCGCGGCGTGGAGTACAGCTGGTCCTATCCGCATGGGCTGAGCACCCCGGCCGCGTCGGTGGCGATGATCGCTCAGCGCTACATGCACGAATACGGTGCCACCAGTGCGGATTTCGGTGTGGTGTCGGTCGCTGATCGCAAGCACGCGGCGACCAATCCCAAGGCGCACTTCTACGGCAAGCCGATCACGATTGAGGATCACCAGAACTCACGGTGGATCGCCGAGCCGTTGCGGCTGCTGGACTGCTGCCAGGAGACCGACGGCGGCGTGGCCATCGTCGTCACCACTCCCGAGCGCGCGAAGGATCTCAAGCACCGTCCGGCGATCATCGAGGCGGCGGCCCAGGGGTCCGGGGACGACCAGTTCACCATGTACTCCTACTATCGCGAGGAGCTCGGGCTGCCCGAGATGGGTCTGGTGGGCAGGCAACTGTGGGCGCAGTCCGGCCTGACGCCCGCCGACATCCAGACCGCGGTGCTCTACGACCACTTCACGCCGTACACGCTGCTGCAGTTGGAGGAGTTGGGATTCTGCGGCCGTGGTGAGGCGAAGGACTTCATCGCCGGCGGAGCCATCGAGCTGGGTGGCCGGTTGCCGATCAACACCCACGGTGGGCAACTCGGCGAGGCCTATGTGCACGGCATGAACGGCATCGCCGAGGGCGTGCGGCAGCTGCGTGGCACCTCGGTCAACCAGGTGCCGAACGTGGAGCACGTGCTGGTCACCGCTGGCACCGGGGTGCCGACCTCGGGCCTGATCCTGGGCTAGGGACTAAGCGCCGCCGCTTTCTTCCCCGCCGAGAGTGAAGTTAGCTTCACGCTGGCGATTCGGGCGTGAAGCCAACTTCACGTTGGGCGGAGGAGAACCGCTTGGCTCAACGGTCGGTGGACTCACCCCAACTGTCGGGCAACAGCGGTACCGTCGGCCCGTTGCCGAAACTGTCGCCGGCCAAGGTGGCCAAACCCGTTGCGGGCAGGTGCGGCTTGGCTTGCGCCCCGGCGAAACCCAGGGAGCCGGCATTGCTTCCGGAGGCGCGAGTCGAGCTGTCGGGACCCGTATCGGGGTATGAGAAGCTGTCGGCTTCCAGATCGGCGAACTCGTACGCCTCGTCGCGGGCACGCCGGCGTCGGCGGGCCCGGGTCCGATCCCGTGCGGCCGCGGCTGCTGCGGCTGCCTCGGCGGCCACATCCGGATTCGATGACTTCGTGGCGGCGCGGCTGCGAGCCTTGGCGCTGGACTGAGCGACAGTGCCGACCGGCCCGATCACGTAGGGCGGGAAGAACCCCGGGCTCCCCCCGGCCGGGGGAGCCGCGGGCGGGGCGGCGGCCGGAGCTGCGCTGGTGGTCGGCACCGACGCAGACGAGGGCACCGTGGCGCTCGTGGAGGCGGGAGCCGCCGGGGGGGTGGACGCAGCGCCGGCGGCCGGCGCCACCGAGGGCAGCTGGGGGATCGGTTCCGAGCCGATCGGTGCGATGGGCGCAGGCTGAATTCCGGCCAGCCCGGCCAAGCCGGCTGCCCAGCCCAGATTTCCGATCGCCAGGACCAGAGCGGGCTGAATCAGCGCCGGGGCGAATTGGTTGAGCGTCGAGGCGATCTGGGCCGCGTGGAAGGTCAAGTCAGCCATGATCCAGGTGAGGTTGTTCATGAACGCACCGGGGTTGTAGAGCAGATCATTCATCAGGATCTCGGCATACTCGAACAGCTCGCCCCCCACGGCCAGCCACCATTCCAGCTGAGTCGGGTCCAGCCCCTCGCTCGGGTGGTCGTGGTCGTGGTCGCCGTGATCGTGATCGTGATCGTCGTGATCACCGTGGTCGTGATCGTCATGATCGTCATGATCGTCGTGGTCATGATCATGGTCGTGATCGTGGTTCACGATCGGTGGTGCCACGGTGGCCTGCGGGGCGGATGCCACCGCTGCGCCGGAGACCGCTTCGTAGGTCGCCATCGTGGTGGCGGCCTGCACCCACATCCGCACGTAGTCGGCTTCGTTGAGCGCGATAGGAATGGTGTTGATGCCAAAGAAATTGGTGGCCACCAGGACGCCGTGGATGGCGTGGTTGGCCGCCAGTTCGGGCATTGTGGGCATGACGGCCAAGGCGCTGACGTAGGCCGCGGCCGCCGTTTCGTGCTGGGATGCGTGCGCGGCGCTGTCGGCGCTGGCCGTCATCAACCAGGCCAGATAGGGCAGATGCGCGGCCAGATAACTCTCGGCGCTGGGCCCCTGCCAGGCCGTTGCCTGGGTGGCTCCCAGTAGTTCGCGCAGCGCCTCCGCGATCGCGGTGTACTCCAGGCTCAGCGACGACCATGCGCCGGCGGCAGACAACAGAGGGCCCGGTCCCGGGCCGGTGCTCAGCGCCGCAGAATGCACCTCGGGGGGAGAGGCCATCCACACCGGCGCGGTCATGGCGCTCACCATATCGAAGATGAAAGTCATTTTCAATTAGGTGTCACGCACTGGTGACCGGTGTGATCCGCGCCGAAGCGCCACTAGGTCGAGATCAGCTCCACGTCGTTGAGGATGGCGGCGTTGTCACGCGACGGCGCCACCACATTGCCCAGCAGCCGGCCGTCGTCCTTCCACAGCCGGGCGCGCAGGGTTTCGCCCGGGAACACCACCCCGGCGAACCGCGCGCCGAAGGACCGCACCGCGCCGGCGTCGCCGCCCAGCGCGGCATCCACGGCCGCCTTACAGGTCATGCCGTAGGTGCACAGTCCGTGCAGGATGGGCCGGTCGAAGCCGGCCGCCGCCGCGAACTGCGGGTCGCTGTGCAGCGGGTTGCGGTCGCCGCAGAGCCGGTAGAGCAGCGCCTGCTGCGGTGCCACCGGGATGTCGATCTCGAAATCCGGTGCCCGGTCCGGTAGTTCACTGGAGGTCGATGGTCCCCGCTCGCCGCCGAAGCCGCCCTCGCCGCGAGCGAAGATGGACCGGTGCTGGGTCCACAGCGGAGTGCCGTCGGTGCCTGTCACCGAGGTCTCCAGCACCACCACCGCGGCCTTGCCCTTGTCCCACACCTCCACGATCCGGCTGATCGCGCGGGCGTCGCCCGACGGCGGCAGCGGCGCGGGCACCGTCACCGTCTCGGAGGCGTGCAGGATCTTCGCCAGGTCGATCTCCACGCCCGGCCAGCTCACCTTCGGGGGGTCGACCTCGTTGAACGATGCCGCGACGCAGCCGAAGGTCGGCAGCACCTGCGGGGTGCGGTCCACGACATAGCTCAGCTCACCTGGGTCCATCGGGTCCGACCCGGCGCCCAGCGCCAGGTTGTAGAGCTGCACATTGGTTGCGTTCCAGGAGAATTCGACCTCGCCGAACTCAGCACCCAGCGCGACGTCGAGATCGATCGCCATGCCTAGGCCCCCGCTGCGATGTCGAGAGCGGCCAGGTAACCGAACGTCATGGCTGGCCCGATGGTCCCGCCCGGTCCCGGATAGGTGTGGCCCATCACCGGGGCGCTGACGTTCCCGGACGCATAGAGTCCCTCGATGACGCTGCCGTCGTCGCGCAGTGCCCGACCGCGGACATCGGTGCGGATCCCGCCCTTGGTGCCCAGGTCGCCCGGCACCATCTTGGCTGCGTAGAACGGGCCCTGTGCGATCTGGCCCAGGTTCGGATTCGGCTTGTTCGTCGGGTCACCGTAGTAGCGGTCGTAGGCGCTCTCGCCGCGGTGGAAGTCCTCGTCCACGCCGGTGCGGGCGAACTCGTTGAACCGCTCGACGGTCGCCGTCAACGCCGCAGCCGGCACTCCGGTCTTGGCCGCCAGCTCCTCCAGGGTGTCGGCGGACACGATCACCCCGGACTCCAACCACTTCTTCGGGATACGTTGGCCCGGCTGCAATCCCGCGAAGATGTAGTTGTTGCGGTAGCGCTGGTCGAACACCAGCCAGGCCGGGATGTTCTCGCCGGGGCCGGGGCCCTGACCGTACTGACCGCCGTACATGTGATGGCAGGCCTCGACGTAGGGCATCGACTCGTTCATGAACCGCTTGCCGGCCATGTTGACGATGATCGACCCGGGCGAGTTGCGCTCCGACAGCGCGAACCACGGTGACCCGGGCAGCGGCACCGTCGGCCCCCACCAGGAGTCCTCCATGATGTCCAGTGCGGCGCCGAGCTTTTCACCGGCCAGGATGCCCTCGCCGGTGTTGGCCTTGGCTCCCACGGTCCACTCGGTGGTGATGGGGGCGCGCTGGTACTTCACCCGCATCTGCTCGTTGTGCTCGAATCCGCCGCTGGCCAGGATGACGCCGCGCCGCGCCCGGATCAGCCGCGGCTCGCTGGTCTCCGCGGCGTTGCTGTCCCGTACATAGACGCCCCGGACCACACCGTCTTCGACGTAGAGGTCGGTCAACGCGGTGTTGAGCTCAACCGGAACCCCGACCTTCTGCAGGCCGATGCGCAGCGGCGCGATCAGGGCGCGGCCCATGCCGACCAGGTTCTTGCCGGTGGCCTGAGCCCACATGGTGCGAGCGCCGACCTTGAGGCTGCGCAGCACTCCGCGCGGGTGGCGCTTGAGCTGGTTGAGCCGGACATAGTCCTGCTGCATGACGACCACGTTCAGCGGCACCTTGCCGTACGCCGGCTCCAGCCCGTCCATGTCGGCACCGAGCTTCTTGGCGTTGAACGGCTTCGGCTCGATCGAGCGGCCGGTGGGCTTGCCGCCGGGCTGCTCGGGGTAGTAGTCGGCGTAACCGGGAACCCAGCACATCTTCAACGGCGAGTTCTTCAGCACGAACGAGAGCATCTCCGGCCCGCGCTGCAGGTAGGTGTCGATCTTCTCGGCCGGGACCACGTCGCCCACGATCGTGTGCAGGTAGGTGCGGGCGGCTTCGGCGGTGTCTTTCACGCCGGCGCGTGCAAGCACCTCATTGTTGGGGATCCACACGCCGCCGCCGGAGCGGGCGGTCGAACCGCCGTAGTGGGCGGCTTTCTCAATCACTACGGTTGACAGTCCCTGGTGGGCGGCGGTGAGGGCGGCGACCATCCCGGCGCCGCCGCTTCCGACCACGACGACGTCGTACTCCTGTTCGGCCATGTAGAACACGTTATAGAATTGCCCCGCCCGAGCGCCAGTTGGCTGGCGGTATTGCCGCGGCAGCCACCCGGACGACCGTTCTCTGCCCTGCTGATGCCCCGCAGGACCAGGCAGGTCGAGCCAACTCTAGGCAAGTAGAACGCGTTCCAATTTAAGTGACTTTGTTACCTTTTTTCCACGGCTAGAGGATGTTTTACTGGCACGAGTAGACATCGTGTCTTGGATGCGCCGTAGTAAGGAGTTGTCACCGTGGCCAGCCCCACCATCCCCAACATTCCCGCCGGTTTCGACCCGACGGAACCGGAGATCTACGCCGAGCGGTTGCCCGTCGAGGAGTTGGCTGAGCTGCGTAGGTCCGCGCCGATCTTCTGGGTCGAGCAGCCGGACGACAAGAGCGGCGGTTTCAAAGACGGAGGCTACTGGGCGATCACCAAACACGCCGACGTCAAGGAGATCTCCCGGCTCGACGACGTGTTCTCCAGTGAACAGAACACCGCCATCCCGCGGTTCAACGATGACATCCCGCGCGAGATCATCGACACCCAACGCATCCTGATGCTCAACCAGGATGCGCCGAGGCACACCCGGGTGCGTCGCATCGTCTCCCGCGGTTTCACCCCGCGCCACATCCTGCCGTTGCACGACGAACTGGAGCGGCGCGCCCAGGCGATCGCCAAGGAAGCCGTGGCCCGCGGAACCGGTGACTTTGTCGTCGAGGTGGCCAGCGAACTGCCGCTGCAGGCCATTGCCGGGCTGATGGGGGTGCCGCAGGAAGATCGCGGCAAGCTCTTCGACTGGACCAATCAGATGACGTCCTATGACGACCCCGAGTTCGCCCACTACGACCCCGCCAATTCGGCGATGGAGATCATCTCCTACGGGCTGCAGCTGGCCGAGCTCAAGCGGCAACAGCCGGGCAAAGACATCGTGAGCACCTTGATCGAGGCCGACATCGACGGTGAGAAGCTCAACGACGAAGAGCTGGGCTACTTCATCATCCTGCTGGCGGTGGCCGGCAGCGAGACCACCCGCAACTCGATCACCCAGGGCATGATGGCCTTCCTGGACAACCCCGACCAGTGGGAGTTGTTCAAGAAGGAGCGTCCCGAGACCGCCGCCGACGAGATCGTGCGGTGGGCCAGCCCGGTCACGGCGTTTCAGCGCACCGCCACCCGCGATCACGAGCTGTCCGGGGTGCAGATCAAGAAGGGGCAGCGGGTGGTGATGTTCTATCGCTCGGCCAACTTCGACGAGGACGTCTTCGAAGACCCGCAGACTTTCAACATCCTGCGCGACCCCAACCCGCATGTCGGGTTCGGCGGCACGGGGGCGCACTACTGCATCGGCACTCACCTGGCTCGAATGACGATCAGCCTGATCTTCAACGCGATCGCCGACCACATGCCGGACATCAAGGCGATCGGGCAACCCGAACGGCTGCGGTCCGGCTGGCTCAACGCCATCAAGCACTGGCAGGTCGACTACACCGGTCAGGCCTGACAGCCGGATCGCCGGCGGGGCCGACGGTGACCACTCCGTCGGCCCTCGCCGTTGTCCGACTGCGTGGGACCGCCCGAGCCAAAAGTTAGAACACGTTATAGAATTCTCGGCAGCGGCTCGGTTTCATCCGCGTACCCACCACATCAAGGGGACCATCGAAGATGCTCAGCGCCCAGATCCGCGACGAACTCGCCGCCGAGTTGGCGCAAGCGGAGCGCAGCCGGGTCCCGACCTCCCCGCTGACCGCGGCGCACCCCGACATCGATGTCGTCGACGCCTATGAGATCCAGCTGATCAACATCCGCCAGCGGATCGCCGAGGGCGCCCGCGTCGTCGGGCACAAGGTCGGCCTGTCCAGCGAGGCGATGCAGCAGATGATGGGCGTCGACGAGCCGGACTACGGCCATCTGCTCAATGAGATGCAGGTGTTCGAGGACAAGCCGGTGAAGGCGTCGAACTACCTCTACCCGCGCGTCGAGGTCGAGGTGGCATTCATCCTGGCCGAGGACCTGCCCGGTGCGGACTGCACCGAGGAGCATGTGCTGGCCGCCACCGAGGCGTTCGCCCCGGCGATCGAGCTGATCGACAGCCGGATCACCGACTGGAAGATCAAGCTCTGCGACACCATCGCCGACAACGCCTCATCGGCGGGATTCGTCCTGGGCAGACAGCGGGTCAAGCCCGGTGACATCGATATCAAGAACATCGAGGCGTCGCTGACCAAGAACGGCGAGGTGGTCGCGCAGGGCCGCAGTGATGCGGTGTTGGGCAACCCGGTCACCGCCGTGGCCTGGCTGGCTCGCAAGGTGGAGAGCTTCGGGGTGCGGTTGAAGGCCGGCGACATCGTGTTGCCGGGTACCGCGACCCGGGCCATCGACGTGCACGCCGGCGACGACTGCGTCGCCGATTTCTCCGGGCTGGGTTCGGTCCGGCTGGTTTTCGAATAGAGGAGCGCTCATGGCTGCAAAAGCGTCAGTCGCGATCGTCGGGTCGGGCAACATCAGCACCGACCTGCTGTACAAACTGCTGCGCTCGGAGTGGTTGGAGCCGCGCTGGATGATCGGCATCGACCCCGAGAGCGAAGGCCTGGCCCGAGCCCGCAAGCTCGGCCTGGAGACCTCGGCCGAGGGGGCTGACTGGCTGCTCGCGCTGGATGAGAAGCCGGACTTCGTCTTCGAGGCCACCAGCGCCTACGTGCACAAGGCGTATGCACCCAAGTACGAGGCCGCCGGCATCCGGGCCATCGACCTGACTCCGGCCGCGGTGGGCCCGGCCGTGATCCCCCCGGCCAACCTGCACGAACACGTCGACGCCCCGAACGTCAACATGATCACCTGCGGCGGCCAGGCCACCATCCCGATCGTCTACGCGGTCACCCGCGCGGTGAAGGAACAGGGCGGCACGGTGCCGTATGCGGAGATCGTCGCGAGCGTCGCGAGTGTTTCGGCCGGACCGGGCACCCGGGCCAACATCGATGAGTTCACCAAGACCACCTCACGCGGGGTGGAGACCATCGGCGGCGCGCAGAAGGGCAAGGCGATCATCATCTTGAACCCGGCCGACCCGCCGATGATCATGCGCGACACCATCTTCTGCCAGATCCCCGAGGACGTCGACCGCGACGCGATCACCAAGTCGATCCTCAGCGTGGTGGAACAGGTGCAGACCTACGTGCCGGGCTACCGGCTGCTCAACGAGCCGCAGTTCGACGAGCCGTCGCTGAACTCCGGTGGCCGCGCGGTGGTCACCACGTTCGTCGAGGTCGAGGGCGCCGGCGATTACCTGCCGCCGTACGCGGGCAACCTGGACATCATGACCGCCGCCGCCACCAAGGTGGGCGAGGAGATCGCCCGCGAGATGACGTCTTTATCAGTCGCCAAAGCAGGAGAGACGAAATGAGCGACCACATCTTCGATGTGCGGATCACCGACACCTCGCTGCGGGACGGTTCGCACCACAAGCGCCACCAGTTCACCCCCGACGAGGTCGCCGCGATCGTCGCCGCGATCGACGCCGCCGGGGTGCCGGTGATCGAGGTGACCCACGGCGACGGTCTGGGCGGCTCGAGCTTCAACTACGGGTTCTCCAAAACCCCCGACCAGGAGCTGATCAAGCTCGCGGCGCAGACCGCCCAGGACGCCAGGATCGCCTTCCTGATGCTGCCCGGCGTGGCCACCAAGGAAGACATGAAGGAGGCGCAGGGCAACGGCGGACAGATCTGCCGGATCGCCACCCACTGCACCGAGGCCGACGTCTCCATCCAGCACTTCGGCCTGGCCCGCGAGCTTGGCCTGGAGACCGTCGGGTTCTTGATGATGGCCCACACCGTCTCCCCGGAGAAGCTGGCCGCCCAGGCCCGCATCATGGCCGACGCCGGATGCCAGTGCGTCTACGTGGTGGACTCCGCCGGTGCACTGGTGCTCGAAGGCGTCCGCGACCGGGTGCAGGCGCTGGTCTCCGAGCTCGGTGACGACGCCCAGGTGGGCTTCCACGGTCACGAGAACCTCGGGCTGGGCGTCGCCAACTCCCTGGAGGCGGTGCGCGCCGGGGCCAAGCAGATCGACGGCTCGGTGCGCCGATTCGGCGCCGGCGCGGGCAACGCCCCGGTCGAGGCGCTGATCGGGGTGTTCGACAAGGTCGGGATCAAGACCGGCATCGACTTCTTCGACATCGCCGACGCCGCCGAGGAGGTGGTGCGCCCGGCCATGCCGGCCGAGTGCGTGCTGGACCGCAACGCGCTGATCATGGGCTATTCCGGGGTGTACTCCAGCTTCCTCAAGCATGCGGTGCGCCAGGGTGAGCGCTACGGCGTGCCCGCCCACGAACTGCTGCACCGGGCCGGGCAGCGCAAGCTGATCGGCGGCCAGGAGGACCAGCTCATCGACATCGCGCTGGAGATCCAGCGGGAGCGGGCTGCCGCCGAGTAGTGCGCGCGCCCTGTCGGGGTGGCCCGGCATGATGGCGTGGTGACCACCGCGGTACGGCCCGACGCCCAGGCGATTCTGGAGCAGCTGGCCGGACCCGAGGCGCGGCTGCGCGACGACCAGTGGGCCGCGATCGAAGCCCTGGTAGTCGGGCGTCGCCGCGCGCTGGTGGTGCAGCGGACCGGCTGGGGCAAGTCGGCGGTGTACTTCATCGCGGCCAAACTGCTGCGGGCTCGCGGACACGGGCCGACGGTGATCGTCTCGCCACTGCTGGCGTTGATGCGCAACCAGGTCGCCGCCGCAGAGCGGGCAGGCGTGCACGCCGCCACCATCAACTCGTCGAACGTGACCGAGTGGGCCGAGGTGCAGGATCGGGTGGCTCGCGCCGACCTCGATGTGCTGCTGGTCAGCCCGGAGCGGCTCAACAATCCGGACTTCCGCGACGAGGTGCTGCCCGCGCTGGCCGCCCGGGCCGGGCTGGTCGTGGTGGACGAGGCCCATTGCGTCTCGGACTGGGGCCACGACTTCCGGCCGGACTACCGGCGTATCCGCACCCTGATCGCCGAACTGGGCACGGGAGTCCCGGTGCTGGCGACCACGGCGACGGCCAACGATCGGGTGGTCGAGGACGTCGCCGGTCAGCTCGGGGTCGGTGGTGGCGACACCCTGGTGCTGCGCGGCGGCCTGGACCGGGAGTCGCTGCGGCTGTCGGTGGTGGCCGCCGGTGGCCCGGCGCAGCGCGCCGCCTGGATCGGTGCCCACCTGAACGAGCTGCCCGGCTCCGGGATCGTCTACACGCTCACCGTGGCCCAGGCCCACGACGTGGCCGCCGACCTGCGCGCCCAGGGGTTCGCGGTGGCCGCCTACACCGGTTCGACCGAATCGGCCGACCGGGAGCAACTCGAGGCGGATTTGCTGGCGAACCGGGTCAAGGCGCTGATCGCCACTTCCGCGCTGGGTATGGGGTTCGACAAACCCGACCTCGGTTTCGTCGTCCACCTGGGTGCCCCGTCCTCGCCGATCGCCTACTACCAGCAGGTCGGGCGGGCCGGACGCTCCACGGCCAGCGCCGAGGTCATCCTGCTCCCCGGCACCGAGGATCAGGACATCTGGCGCTACTTCGCGTCGCTGGCGTTCCCGGCGGAGTCCTTGGTGCGCAAGGTGATCGCCGAGCTTTCCCCGGACCGGCCGCTGTCGACGCCGGCCCTGGAGTCCCGGGTAGACCTGAACCGCTCGCGTTTGGAGATGGTGCTCAAGGTCCTCGACGTCGACGGCGCGGTGCGCCGGGTCAAGGGCGGTTGGCTGGCCACCGGCGCGACCTGGAGCTACGACGAGCAGCGCTACCGCAAACTCGACGAGCTGCGCCGCGCCGAGCAGCAGGCGATGCTGGACTACCAGAGCACCGGCGAGTGCCGGATGAGCTTCCTGCGCGCCCAGCTCAACGACCCGCAGCTGCGTCCCGCGGAACGGTGCGGGCGGTGCGACAACTGCGCCGGGCCGCGGTTTGCCGCCGAGGTGGATCCCGCCGCCGCCGCGGCCACCCGGGAGCGGCTGATGCGTCCCGGGGTGGAGATCACCCCGCGGCGGCAGTGGCCGTCGGGGATGGGCCAACTCGGCGTCGACCTGTCCGGCCGGATCACCGACGGCCCGGAGCCCGGCCGCGTCATCGGCCGGCTCACCGACCTGGGCTGGGGCGCCCGGTTGCGTCGGCTGCTCGACGAGCCGGACGGCGAGGTTCCCGACGAGGTGGTGCGCGCGGCGGTGACTGTGTTGGCCGGCTGGGATTGGCAGGTCAGGCCCACCGCGGTGCTGGGGCTGGACTCGGCCACCCACCCGGTGCTGATCGGCTCGCTGACCGACCGGCTGGCGCAGCTCGGCCGGCTGACCCGCCTGGACACCCTGCGGTATGCGCCGGGCCGGCGGGCGACGACGGCGGCGAACTCGGCCTACCGGGTCGCCGCACTGCAGGGTTGTTGGCTGCCTCCCGCCGAGCTGCCGGCGGGCACCGGCCCGGTGCTGTTGGTCGACGACGTGACCGACACCGGGTGGACGTTGACGATGGCGGCCCGGGTTCTGCGCGCGGCCGGTGCGCCACAGGTCATGCCGTTTGCTCTGGCCAGCGTCAGCTAACCTGTCCCGCGGCGCGGGTACCGTCGAGTGATGAGCGGCATTACTCGAGCAATTGCGGTCGGATTGTTGAGCGTGGCCGGTGTACTGGCACCGGTGGCCAACGCCGAACCGTGCGATCAAACCGTCGGCGAATCCATCGACTCGTACCTGAATCGCCATCCCGACATCAAGAACGACTTGGCCAATCGGGGTAAGCAGGAGGACCCCGGCGCGCCGAACCCGGTGCTGGCCTACCTCGAACGCCACCCGAACGTGCGGCAGGCGTTGATCACGTTGTCCCAGCAGTGTGCGTGACGAACGGCGAGCGGAACACATATCGACTGGTGGGCACCGTGTCGATGTTCTGGTGCGCGCCGAACCGCGAGACGCTGGCCAGCAGTCGGCTGACCCGGTCGCCCAGATCCGCGTCGTCGGCGGCGCCGTAGAACGCGTACGGGTCTGACACCGCCTCGTCGGGGAACAGTTCCTCGACGATCGCGTCTATCCGGGGCGCGTCCTGGGTGAGCGCGCGGACCACGGTGTTCTGGGTGTAGCCGAAGGTCGCCTGGGTGTCGATCGCGATCTGGGTGTGGTCGATGTGCCAGCGGTGCAGCCAGGTCTCCTGATCCAGATCGGCGGGCCGGCGGAGCAGCGCAACATTGGCCAGGCCGGGAGTGCGCGCGCCGTCGCCGGGGTCCGGCGGTGGCATCGGTGTCGATTCGGTCACCAGATACGCTGCCGCCGAATCAGATTCGGCTTCGATCAGGGCAATGGCTGCTCGAGTGGCTTCGCCGTAGTACTGCTGGGTCCACAGGCTGATGATGGCCGCCGCCGGCGGATCCAGCGTGGTCAGGGTCATCATGGCGTCGCGCACCGGCTCGTCGCGCACATTCACCGCGACGCCCGGCAGCCCCAGTTCCAGCAGCTTGGCGGCGACCGGACCGCGCAGGTTCTGGCACCATTGTTCGCTGAAATCGGCTGTCCGCGCGATGATCACGACCTTTTCCATCGGTGTCTCCTCAACGGGTGGCGGAGCGAAACGCCCCGACGAGTTCGCTCAGCAGGTCAGCGGCCCGGCCGGTGTCGGACGGCAGTGAGCAGGTGACGCGCACATCGGTGACTCCGGCGGCCACCAGCGCCGGTGCCGAGGCTGCGGTGGCGGCGGGGTCGATCGAGCCGTCCGGGTTCTTGACGGTGGTGGCATGGCCCAGCACCTGCAGGCCGGCGGGATCCCCGTCCAGGCCGGCGATGCGGTCCTTCATCGCCGCGATGGCGCCGGCCGGGTCGCGCATCGCCGGGCCCCACGGGATCCAACCGGAGCCGAACCGGGCCAGCCGGCGCGCCACGGCGTCGTTGACGGTCCCGCTCACCCAGATCGGAACACCGTCGGGCTGAACGGGTTTGGGCATCTGATGGATGTTCTCGAAGGACAACTCCGGGGAGGCGTAGCTGCTGCGGTTCCGGGTCCACAGTGTCTGGCACACCTCCAGGGTGTGGTCCAGGAGCCGCCCGCGGCGCTCGAACGACAGGCCCGCGGCCTCGTACTCCTCGCGCTGCCAGCCGACGCCCACCCCGAGATCCAGTCGCCCGCCCGACAGTACGTCCAGGGTGGCCAGTTGCTTGGCCAGCACGGCCGGCCGGCGCAGGGCCGCCAGCAGCACCGCGGTGCCCAGGCGGATACGGGTGGTGGTCGCAGCCAGTGCGGTCAGCACGATCAGGGGTTCCAGCCACTGGCCGTCGGGCCCGGTCGGCTGGCGTCCGCCGGCGATCCCGCCGAGCCGCGGGTCGGCGTAGGCGTCCGGGTTCTCGCCGAACACAACATGATCGGAGACCACCACGCGATCCACTCCGGCGGCGTCCATCGCCCGCCCCAGGGCCAGCGTGGTGGACCAGTCATGGCCGGGGTCGTCGGTGAAAGTCTTCAGCTGCAACGAGATCTGGGGTGCCATCATGGCCGCACCTGCCAGGCCGGCCGGGATTCGATCGCGTCGATCGACAGCTCGCGCACCGCGATCCGCCAGGCCTGCTCGACGCGGCGATAGGTGTCGCTGTAGCGCAGGTACCAGACGTGGTCGATGAACTTGCCGCCGCTGTCGACCCAGTGGTGCGCCACCCCGGTGACCGCGCCGGTCGCCACATCGCCGGAGGCTTGCCCGGTGTAGAACTCGCCGACGATGCCGTGGTGGGTGCGAGTCACCGCCGACAACGCAGACATCGCATCCCGCACGCCGGCGTGGCCCCGGTGGCGCACGCAGGGCTCCAGGTGATCCGGCGGATTCGGCAGCACCAGTTCGGCGTCCGCGGTGAACAGCTCAGCCAGCTCGTCGAAGCGGCGGGCGTCGACGTAGCCGGCGTAACGGTGCACGAGCTCGGACAGCTCCAGCTGTGAGGCAACGGACAAGGCCAGCTCGGTCATGGCGCCGACCCCAACAGCGGCGCCGGCTTGGTCCCGCCGAGTTGCGCGGTGAGCGCATCGGCGGTCCGGAGCAACCCGCGCGCCCATTTGGTGATCTCCGTGTCGGTCAGTGCCCGTTGGGCGTGCAGGGACACCACCATGGCCTGGCGCTGATGGTGGTCGTAGACCGGCGCGGAGATGACGCTGATGTCGTGACGACCCCGGCCACCGGCCTCACTGCGCAGATATACCCGCTCGCCGATATCGGAGACCAGCTCGCCGAGCAGGGCCCGCAGCTCGTCGGGCAGGTCGCTGGACAGGCCCGCCATCAGACCGTAGAGCCGTTGTCCGCCCGGGGTCAGTCGCTCGACGAGATAACCGTCGGAACGGCATTCGGCGACGACGCGCTCAAGCCGCTCGCTCTCCGAGCGCAGCGGGATGGTGGGTTGCCGGGCCAGCCAGTCCCGCAGGGCAGAGTCATCCCAGAGCACGAACATCAGCCCGACCGGGGGTGCGAACGGATAGCTCTGGCCGGCTTGGACCCCCGGGTTTGTGCGGCGGTTCCAGCTTCGGCTCTCCTGCGTCGAGCCTCGCTGAACCCCCGGATGCGCGTTGGGTGCCGCCACCAACTCCAGCACCGTGATCCGATCATCGACCACCGCGCTCAGCGCGACGGAGGTGGCGAAATCCGCGGAGAGCCGGCGCAGTTGCTCGCGTGCCTCAGGACCGACCCGCAGCGACTGCTGGGCGGCGCGGCCCAGCGAGATCAGCCCCGGCCCCAGCCGGTAGGTCTTGTCCGGGTCGTCGCGGGTCAGGTACCCGGCTTCGGCCAGGGCGGTGGCGATGCCCAGGCAGGTGGGCTTGGCCAGGCCGGTGCGGCGGGCCAGTTCGGAAAGGCCGAAGCCCTGGTCGGGATGGCGGGCCAGGAAATCCAGGATGGTCACCACCCGCTCGGTTGGGGGGGATGACCGCACGACGTGTCGGGGCGCCGCTTGTTCAGACGCCGCTTTTCCAGGCACAGCCATTGCAGCATGCTACCGCGACGGTCTAAGGTTAGTTCAAGATATCTACCATGCTGGTCCAATATTGGACCGCCAGACAGATTTGGGAGGTGCTGCAGCGATGTACTCCGAACCGCTTTCGGCCGCGATCGCCGAGGCGGAGAAACTGGTAGCCGCGGCCCCTCACATCGAGACCGAAGCCGACCTGCTCGAGGGCCTGCAGTATCTGGCCGGCGGCGTGGAAGCGTGCGTGCACGCCGCGTTCAACAGCGAACGCGACCACCCGTTCCTGCTGTCGGGCACCGGACCGTTCACCAAGATGGGGCTGGACAATCCCGACACGCTGTACTTCGGCACCGTCGTGCGTCCGGGCAATGAGTACGTGGTGCGCGGCACCCGCGGCACCACCACCGACCTGAGCTTCCAACTGCTCGGCGGCGAATACACCGACGCCAATGTTCCGCCCAGCGAAGCGGCGTTCGACGACCGCGAACTCAGCATCGCCGCCGATGGTGGCTTCACCTGGCGTTTCCAGCCGAAGTCCCCGGCGCAGCTGGTGATCCGCGAGGTCTACAACGACTGGGCCGCCCAGCGCGGCACGCTCTCGATCGCCCGGACCGACACCGAGGGCACCGCACCGCCGCCGCTGACCAGTCAACTCATCGAGAAGCGTTATGCGGCAGCGGGAAAACAGCTGATCAACCGGGTCAAGACCTGGCTGGCGTTCCCGCAGTGGTTCTACCTCAATCTTCCGGTCAACACCATGGTGGCGCCGCGGCTCACTCCCGGCGGGCTGGCCACCCAGTACTCATCGGCCGGGCACTATGAGCTGGAGCCCGACCAGGCGCTGGTGATCACCCTGCCGGTGTCGGATGCGCCGTATCTGGGATTTCAGCTGGGCAGCCTGTGGTACATCTCGCTGGACTACATCAACCACCAGACATCACTGAACGGCACTCAGGCGCAAGCGGATCCGGACGGCAAGATCCGGATCGTGGTCTCCGACACCGATCCCGGGGTCACCAACTGGGTCGAGACGCTGGGGCATCGGCGCGGCTTCCTGCAGTTCCGCTGGCAGCGGGTGTCGCGGCAGCTGACCGAGGCCGACGGTCCGACCGTCGAACTCGTCGATGTCGACGCGGTGCCGGCCGCGTTGCCGTACTACGACCACAACAAGATTTCCCAAGACAGCTGGCGAGCGCGTATCGCGCAGCGCCAGCAGCAAATCGCTAACAGAATGCTGGGGTGAAGATGACTGGAATCCTCGACGGCAAAGTTGTTGTGATCAGCGGGGTCGGGCCGGGCCTCGGCAGCACGATGGCGAATCGGTTCGCGGCCGAAGGCGCCGACCTGGTCCTGGTCGCGCGCAGCGCGGATCGCCTGGAAGAGGTCGCAAAGCAGGTCAGGGCCGCCGGACGTCGCGCGCTGGTGGTGCCGGCAGACATCACCGACGACGACCAGGTCGCCCACCTGGCGGAGGCCGCGTCGGCGGAGTACGACCACATCGATGTGCTGATCAACAATGCCTTCCGGGTGCCGTCGATGAAGCCGTTGGCGCAAACCACGTTTCAGCACATTCGGGACGCGATCGAGCTCAGCGGGCTCGGGGCACTGCGCCTGACCCAGGCGTTCACGCCGGCCCTGGCCGAGGCAGGCGGATCGATTGTCAACCTGAACTCGATGGTGATCCGGCACTCGCAGCCCAAGTACGGTGCCTACAAGATGGCTAAAGCCGCGCTGCTGGCGATGTCGCAGTCGCTGGCCTCCGAGTTGGGCGAGCAGGGTATCCGGGTCAACTCCGTTGCGCCCGGCTATATCTGGGGCGACACCTTGCAGGGCTACTTCGCCCATCAGGCCGGCAAGTACGGCACCACGGTGGAACAGATCTACGCCGCCACCGCCGCGAACTCCGATCTGAAGCGCCTGCCCACCGAGGACGAGGTGGCCTCGGCGGTGCTCTTCCTGGCCAGCGATCTGGCCAGCGGGATCAGCGGCCAGGTCCTTGACGTCAACTGCGGGGAGTACCACAACTGATGACCGAGCACACCGGCCGCATTGATGTAGGCACCGTCGAGGACCTGCACGCCTCGGCCACCAAGATGGTCGGCCTCGACGACTTCGGGCCCGACGACGACAACTACCGCGAAGCACTCGGCGTGCTGCTGGATTCCTACCGCACCGAGGCAGATCTCACCGAGCTGGGCAGCAAGATGAACCGGTTCTTCCTGCGCGGTGCGCTGGTGGCCCGGCTGCTCTCGCAGGCCGGTTGGAATGCGCACCCGGAGTACACCGAGGTCGCCGTCGAGCGGCCGATCTTCGTCACCGGGCTGCCCCGCACCGGCACCACCGCGCTGCACCGGCTGCTGGGCGCCGACCCGGCGCACCAGGGCCTGGAGATGTGGCTGGCCGAGTTCCCTCAGCCCCGGCCGCCGCGCGAAACCTGGGACACCAACCCGGTTTTCCAGCAGATGCAGGCCCAGTTCGCCCGGCACCACGAGGAGAACCCGGATTACACCGGGCTGCACTTCATGACCGCCGACGGCCTGGAGGAGTGCTGGCAGTTGCTGCGCCAATCGCTGCACTCGGTGTCCTATGAGACGCTGGCGCATCTGCCGAGCTATTCGCGCTGGCTGTCCGAACAGGACTGGACCCCGGCATACCGGCGGCACCGCCGCAACCTGCAACTGATCGGGCTCAACGACCCGGGCAAGCGGTGGGTGCTCAAGAACCCCAGCCACCTGTTCGCCCTGGACGCGATCATGGCGGTTTACCCGGACGCGCTCGTCGTGCAGTGCCACCGGCCGCCTGCGACCATCCTGGCGTCGATGTGCTCACTGGCCCAGCACACCACCGAAGGCCAGTCGAACACCTTCACCGGCGCGCAGATCGGCGCCGATGAGATGGAGACCTGGGCTCGCGGGCTGGAGCTGTTCAATGCCCAACGCGCCCAATATGATCAGGCGCAGTTCTGCGACATCGACTATAAGGAGTTCGTCGCCGACCCGCTGGCCACCGCGGCGGGCATCTACGAACGCTTCGGTCTGCCGCTCTCGGATGCGGCTCGCCAAGCCATGGCCGAGGACTACGCGGCCAGCAAGACCGGGCCCCGGGCACCCAAGCACGAGTACTCGCTGGCCGACTACGGCCTAACCGCTGAAGAGGTGCAGGAGCGCTTCGCCGGCCTGTGATTTCCCTGGCGCGAGCAGACGCAGAATCGCACTCCACGACTGCGCGGAGTGCGATTCTGCGTCTGCTGGCGGGGTGAGGCAGGCGGCTCAGTCGATGCCGTCGCCGGGCGGTGGAGCGGTGGAGCGCTCCTCCAGGTGGCCCTCGGCGACCGCGTGCAGAATGCTCTTCGCCAGTTTCGGGCAACCGCGGCTGCGGCTGCTGGTGTGGCCGGCCTCGCGTTCAGCGGTGAAATGCGCGCACCGCTTCACCGCGTCCGAATTCCATTGCACCGAGGTGTATCCGGGCCCCAGCTTCTTCACCTCGACGGTGGCCGTACAGTGTCGGCATTCCACCGGCATCAGGCCCGAATGCAGGTAGCGGTCCGTATCCCGTTCGGTCGCAGCACGTATCGCCTCATACCGTTCCGGGTCGACCGGGAACAGCGGCTGCCGCGCGTAGCGGGTGTCGGGGCCGTCGTCGTCGGGGTGGTCGCCGTGCTCGTCGTGGTCGTGGTGCGGGCCGTAGAGCAGCAGCATGGACCGCGCCAGCTCGCCGGCGTCGGGAACCTCGCGGGCCATGGCTACGGCCTACTCTGCCGTGACGGTTTCGGCGGCTTTCTCTTCCTGCTCTTCCTCGGCCTGCACCCGCAGGTTCTCGGCGACCTCGGCGTTCCACTTCTCGTTGGCCACCGTGGCATCGATCTCGATCTCGTAGCGATCGGTCATGTCCGGGGTGACGTCGGCGGCGTCGACGTAGAACTGCGAGTACCAACGGCGCAGCTGGTAGACCGCGCCGTCCTCCTCGACCAGCAGCGGGTTCTCGATCCGACTCTTGTGGGTCCAGATCTCGACATCCTGCAGGAAGCCCTTGCTGACACCATCGGTCATCGCGTCGGCGATCTTCTCGGTGGTCGCGTCGTCCAGGCCCTTGGGCTTCTGCACGATCACGCCCCACATCAGCCGGAACTGGTCATGGCTGATCGGGTAGTGGCAGTTGATGAGGATCGACTCGGCCTTGAAACCGCTGTAGCTGTTGTGCAGCCAGTTGATCATGAACGAGGGGCCGAAGTAGGAGGCCTCCGAGTCCAGTACCGACTGGCCGTACTGGGTGCCCAGGCCCGGGACGTCGGGGCGACCGACGTTGCGCAGGTACTGCGAGGCGATGTGGCCCTCGAAGACGTTCTTGAACGAGGTGGGCAGGCCGTAGTGGATGTAGAAGAAGTGCGCGAAGTCGGTGACGTTGTCGATGATGTCGCGGCAGTTCGAGTCGATCACCATGCTGTTCCAGCGCCAGTCGGTCCACTCTCCGCTGGACCACTCTTGGATCTCCGGGATCCGCACCTCGTCCGGCGGCGGATTGCCCTCCGGGTCGTGGTACATGAACAGCAGGCCGCCCCGCACGTCGGTCGGGAAGGACTGGGTGCGGGCCACCCGCGGGGTCCGCTTGGAGTAGGGGACCAGCTTGCAGCGGCCGTCGCCGCCCCAGCGCCAGTCGTGGAACGGGCAGGCGACCTCGTCGCCCTTGATCTCGCCGCGGCTCAGGTCGCCGCCCATATGGCGGCAGTAGGCGTCGAGCACGTGCAGGTCACCGTGCGAGTCGGCGAACACCACCAGCTTGGCGCCGAACGCGTGGATGGAGTGCGGTTTGCCGTCCTTGAAGTCTTTCACCGGGCCCAGGCAGTGCCAGCCCCGGGCATAGCGGTCCGGAAGTGTGCCGGTATCGATGTGGCGGACGCCGACCTCGGCGTTGTCAGTGCTCACCAGTTGCCTCCAACCCTCTGCTTCTAACTAGAACACGTTACAGTTTTGACACGTGTTTGCGCAATAAACCCTGCTGGTTCGGGGTCTTTGGTCCCTGGTATATGTGAACGATGCAGCTGTTCTCGTTCAACGGTCGCTCGCCACGGATCGACCCCACGGCATTCGTCGCTCCCACCGCCACTTTGATCGGCGATGTCACCATCGAAGCCGGGGCCTCGGTGTGGTTCGGCGCCGTGTTGCGGGCCGATGATGCGCCCATCGTGGTGCGGCAGGGCGCCAACGTGCAGGACGGCTCGGTGCTGCACGTGCCACCGGGTGTCCCGGTGGATATCGGCCCGGGAGCGACGGTGGCCCACATGTGCCTGATCCACGGGGCCAACATCGGCGCCGAGGCACTGATCGGCAACCACGCCACGGTGCTCGACGGTGCGGTGATCGGCAGCCGCTCCCTGGTGGCGGCCGGAGCGATGGTGCTCGCCGGGACCAAGATCCCCGCGGGAGTGCTGGTGACCGGTGCGCCCGCCGCCGTCAAGGGCCCGATCGCCGGTACCGGCGCCGAGATGTGGATCAACGCGAACCCGCCGTACTACCAGGATCTCGCGCAGCGTTACCGCGACGGCCTGGAGCCGTTTGAGCTGGACGGTTGATGTCGCTCGTCGCCGATCGTGTACTCAGACCGAAAGATCGCCGCGGAAGTCGGTCTGACTACACGTTCGACGCGGGTGTTGGCCTAGCCGTCTTGGCGGCGCGGTCCAACTCCCAGTAGGCGCGCAGCGCGACAAGTTCGCCCTTCTCGTTGGCCCGGTAGGTGAAGACGCCTTCGGTGACGATCTGGTGGCCGGCCATGGTGATCGTGATGTTGCCGGTGTTGGCTTCCTCGTCGCCGCACTGGAAGGTGTCGGCGAAGTTGAACTCGATCTTGTCGGTCGGCGCGATCGCCTTGTCCCAGAACGCCGAGATCTCGTCGCGGCCGCGGTGACCCTTGCCCTCCGGGTCGAAGTGCGACGGCCCGATCGGGTCCTGCACGATCGCATCGTCGGCGAAGTTCGAGAGCCAGGCTTCCTTGTCGCGGGCTGCTACGGCGTCACGGGAGCGCTTGCCTGCCAGGTGTGCGGGGTGATCAGTGTTCATCCGGGGGTCCTCATCAATCGGCGGGATCAATTGGCGGGCTTGGGGGCGGGCCTGTCGGAGCTGACCACCCACATCGAGTAGTACTGCGAGCCACCGCCGTAGGCGTGCCCGAGCGCCTTGCGGGCGTTCGGCACCTGGTGGTCACCGGCCTTGCCCATCACCTGGATCGCCGATTCGGCGAACCGGATCATCCCCGAGGCTCCGATCGGGTTGGAAGACAGCACACCACCGGAGGCGTTCACCGGCAGCTTCCCCCCGATCGCGGTCTCGCCGGCCTGGGTGAGCTTCCAGCCCTCACCCTGCTCCGCAAAGCCCAGGTTCTCCAGCCACATCGGCTCGAACCAGGAGAACGGCACGTAGATCTCCGCGGCGTCGATCTCGTCGATCGGGCTGGTGATCCCGGCTTCCTTCCACAGCGCGGCCGCGGCGTCGCGACCGGCCTGCGGATTGACCTGGTCGCGACCGGAGTAGGCCAGCGGTTCGGTGCGCAGCGCGGTCGCGTGAATCCAGGCCACCGGCTCGCCCGCGTCGATCCGGGCCTGTGCCGCGTCCTCGTCGCCGATCACGATCGCACACGCACCGTCCGAGGACGGGCAGGTCTCGTCGAAACGAATTGGATCCCAAAGCATCTGGGAGGCCATCACCTTCTCCACGGTGATGTCGGGCTGGTGCAGGTGCGCGAGCGGGTTGCGGGCGCCGTTGAGCCGGTCCTTGACCGCGACTATCGCGCCGATGTCGTTCGGTGCGCCGGACCGGCGGATGTAGGCGCGTACGTGCGGGGCGAAGTAGCCGCCGGCGCCGGCGCCGACCGGCTTGGTGAACGGCACCGGAATGCTCAGCGCCCACATGGCATTGGACTCCGACTGCTTCTCCCAGGCCATCGCCAGCACCCGCCGGTACTTGCCGGACTTCACCAGGCTGGCCGCCACGACTGCGGTCGACCCGCCCACCGAGCCGGCGGTGTGCACCCGGATCAGCGGTTTGCCGCCGTTGGGGCCTGTGGCGCCAACAGCATCCGCCATGAACAGCTCCGGCATCATGACGCCCTCGAAGAAGTCCGGCGCCTTGCCGACCACGATCGCGTCGATGTCGTCGAACGTCGAGCCCGAATCGGCCAGGGCGCGGTCGATGGCCTCACGCACCAGGCCGTTCATCGACACGTCCTGGCGCTTGGCGACGTACTTGGTCTGCCCGGTGCCCAGCACCGCAGCCAATTGGCCCATCAGTTGCGTCCTTCCATCACTGCGACCAGGTTCTGCTGCAGCGCAGGCCCGCTGGTGGCGTGGGCCAGTACCCGGCCCGCCGAACCATTGAAGATGTGCTGCGCGGCGAAGCCGATGCGCTCCAGCCCGGCGACGAACATCGGATTGGCCGCCAGGGCACCGCCGGAGGGGTTCACCTTCGTCTTCGACGGCAGTCGCATCGCCTCGGTCAGGATCAGCTGCTGATGGGTGAACGGCGCGTGGATCTCGGCGACGTCCACCGCGGGCATGGCATCGCCGCTGGCCGTGAGTGCCGAGACGGTGGTCGACGGCGACCGGGTCAGGTCGCGGCTGCCCAGCACCGGTGACTCGATACGGTGCTCGAAACCGGTGATCCAGGCCGGGTTCTCGCACAGTTCGCGGGCCCTGTCGCCGGCGGCCAGGACGATCGCGGCGGCACCGTCGGTGATCGGCGCGATGTCGTGTCGCCGCAGCGGGTCGGCGAAGAACGGGCGTTCCAGCAGTTCGTCCAGGCTGGTGGAGGACTCCACCGAGTCCACCCGATCGGCGACCGCGAATGAATCCAGCGCCACCCGGGCCATCTGTTCGGCGGTCCACTGGCCGCCGTCGAGACCGATCCGGGCTTGCAGCCCGGCGATCGAGACCGAGTCCGGCCACAGCGGCGCGACGGTGTAGGGGTCGGTCTGCAGGGCCAGGATCCGGCGCAGCTGTCCGGCCGAGGACTTGCCGAATCCGTAGGCCAGCGCGGTGTCGACCTCGCCGGTCAACACCTTGATGTAGGCCTCATAGAGCGCCCAGGCGCCGTCCATCTCCACATGCGACTCGTTGATCGGCGGAACCGCGCCGATCGAGTCGATCGCCGAGATGAATGAGAATGCCCGTCCGGCAAGGTAATCCGACGATCCGGAGCACCAGAAGCCGATGTCGGTCTGGGCGATTCCCAACTCGGAGTACAACTGAGCAAAACACGGCATCAACATCTCGACGCCGTTGGTGGTGCCGTCGGTGCGGCGAACGTGCGGGGCGTGGGCAAAGCCCACCACCGCGACATCGCGTTGCGTCATGCTGCCCCTCACAGGTGGTGCTTGTAGGTGTCGTAGTCGGCGTCCGGTTCGCCGGTGGGCCGGAAGTATTCGATGTTGTCGATGCCCAAACCCCACTCCTCGCGGGGCTTCCACACCGCCTCGACGCGCATGCCCATCCGCACGTCGTGGGCGTCGATCTCGGACACCAGGTGCAGGAACGGGATGTCGGCGCCGTCGAGCAGCACATAGGCCGCCACATACGGCGGCTTGATGCGCTGCCCGGCGAACGGGATGTTGATGATGGCGAACGTCGTCACCGTGCCCTTGTCGGGCAGCTCCACGAAGTTGTCCAACGGCAGACCGGTGGCCGGATCGGCTTCCTTGGGCGGGAAGTACAGCTTGCCTTCGGTGCCGGTGCGCGCCCCGAGCAGCTTGCCCTCCTGCAGGGCGCGCAGGTATGCGCTCTCCGGCAGCGAGGCGGTGTGCTGGATCTCCAGGCTGGACGGGATCACCACCATGCTCACCGGGTCGCGCTCATCGGTGGTCTCGGTGGACTCGGCGGCGGGTTCTTCATCACCGATCTCGAAGTAGGCGATGTCGGTGATCGCCCCGACGGGCTCGTCGGCCCAGTGCACGTGCACCCGGGTGCCGGTGCTGATCGCTTGGGGACTCTCCGCCGCCACCGCGTGCAGCAACGGCACGTCGGCGCCGTCGAGCTTGATCAGCGCCCAGGCGAACGGAGTGTCCAGGGGCTGGCCCTCCAGCGGGGCCGGCTGCCAGGTCCACGAGACCACGGTGCCGACACTGGCCACCGGTACGATCTCGGTGAGCTGTTCGTAGCTGACCGGGTCGTATTCGGCAGGCGGCACGTACACCCGACCGTCGGAACCTCGGACGCCGACGATGCGGCGCTCACGCAGAGCGGTGAAGAATGCGCCGAGGGTGGGGCCGACTGAACGTGTGTAGTCGAAGGACAACTTCAACGGCGCGGAAAGAGGCGGCTCGTGCTCATCGATCTGCGCGCGGTGGCTTTGGCTGGCAGTCACGGCATCGAGTAGAACAGGTTCTAACAATGGTGGCAAGCATGCGAGCAAGGAGCCAAGGATGAAGCTGGGACTGCAACTGGGATATTGGGGAGCGCAGCCGCCGACCAACCACGCGGAACTGGTGGCCGCGGCCGAGGAGGCCGGTTTCGACGCCGTTTTCACCGCCGAGGCCTGGGGCTCCGACGCCTACACGCCGCTGGCCTGGTGGGGCTCGTCGACGTCGCGGGTGCGGCTGGGCACCTCGGTGGTGCAGCTTTCGGCGCGGACCCCGACCGCCTGCGCGATGGCCGCGTTGACGTTGGATCACCTCTCCGGCGGCCGCCACATCCTGGGACTGGGTGTGTCCGGGCCGCAGGTGGTGGAGGGCTGGTACGGCCAGCGTTTCGGAAAGCCCTTGGCCCGCACCCGCGAGTACATCGACATCCTGCGCCAGGTGTGGGCGCGTGAGGCGCCGGTGACCAGTGCGGGCCCGCACTACCCACTGCCGCTGGGCGGTGAGGGGACCACCGGGTTGGGCAAGGCGCTCAAGCCGATCGTGCACCCGCGGCGCGCCGACATTCCGGTGATGCTCGGCGCGGAAGGCCCGAAGAACGTCGCGCTGGCCGCCGAGATCGCGGACGGTTGGCTGCCGATCTTCTATGCCCCGCGGCTGGCCGACATGTACAACGAGTGGCTGGACGAGGGCTTCGCCCGGCCGGGGGCGCGGCGTACCCGCGAGGACTTCGAGATCTGCGCGACGGCGCAGGTGGTCATCACCGACGACCGTGCCGCGGCGTTCGCCGGCATCAAGCCGTTCTTGGCGCTCTACATGGGTGGTATGGGATCCGAGGACACCAACTTCCACGCCGAGGTCTACCGCCGGATGGGTTACGGCCAGGTCGTCGACGACGTGACCAAGTTGTTCCGCACCAACCAGAAGGAAAAGGCTGCCGAGATCATCCCCGACGAGCTGGTGGATGACGCCGTGATCGTCGGCGACATCGACTACGTGCGTAAGCAGATCAAGGTGTGGGAGGCCGCCGGGGTGACCATGATGGTGGTCGCCGCGCGCGACACCGCCCAGGTTCAGCAGCTCGCGGCGCTGATCTGAGTCGGGCGCGGCCCCGCCTTGCGAGGGCACTAGAACGCGTTCTAGATTGGCCGGATGAGCGAAGCCGGCCTGTGGAACATTGCCCGTGACACCCCCGACGCCGTCGCCGTGGTCGACGTCCACGGTGGTCAGCTGACCTACGGTGAGCTGGCCGCTCGCGCGGACCGCTACGGACGTGGCCTGCAGGCAATGGGCTTGGAACCCGGCGACGTGCTGGTGATGGTGCTGCCCAACATCGTCGACACGTTGGCGGTGTACTTCGCCGCCATGCAGACCGGGCTGTACATCGTCGCGATCAACTGGCACCTGACCGGTCCGGAGATCGGCTACATCCTCTCCGACAGCGGCGCGAAGGTTGTTGTCGCTCACGAGCGGTTCGCCGAGGCATCCAAGATCGCCGCGGACGAGGCCGGCCTGCCCGCCCAGGGGCGGTTTGCCGTCGGAGACGTCGAGGGGTTCGCCCCGCTGTCCACGTTGGGCGCCGAGGAGCCGGCAACCCGGCCCGACGTGCGCACCATGGGCGCCGCGATGCTCTACACCTCCGGTACCACCGGCAAGCCCAAGGGCGTCAAGCGTCCGCTGACCGGCGCCGACCCCGACGCGGTTCCGGTTGCCTCGGCCGGCTTCTTCGCGCTGTATGACCTGGCGCCGTTCGACAACCACGTACACATCTGTGGCTCGCCGCTGTATCACACTGCGGTGCTGAACTTCTCGTCGATCTCCATCCAGCTCGGCCACAAGGTGGTGCTGATGGACAAGTGGGACCCCGAAGAGATGCTGGCGCTAATTGACGAGCACAAGGTCACCCACAGCCACATGGTGCCCACCCAATTCCGTCGGCTGTTGGCGCTGCCCGCCGAGGTGCGCGCCCGCTACGACATGTCCTCGCTGCGCAACATGATCCACGGCGCGGCGCCGTGCCCGCCCGAGGTCAAGCGCCAGATGTTGGACTGGTGGGGCCCGGTGATCACCGAGTACTACGCCGCCACCGAGGGCGGCGGCACCAAGATCAGCGGCGCCGAGTGGCTGACCCACCCGGGTTCGGTGGGCAAGGCTTGGCCGTATTCGGTGGTCAAGGTGCTCGACGACGAGGGCAACGAGCTGCCGTCCGGCGAGGTCGGCACCGTCTACATGCAGATGGGCGGCTCCACCTTCGCCTACCACAACGACCAGAAGAAGACCGAGGAGAACCGCGCCGGTGACCTGTTCACCGTCGGTGACGTCGGCTACCTGGACGAGGACGGCTACCTGTACCTGCAGGACCGCAAGACGAACATGATCATCTCCGGCGGGGTCAACGTCTACCCGGCCGAGATCGAGAACGAGCTGATCATTCACCCGAAGGTGCTCGACGTCGCGGTGTTCGGGGTGCCGGACGAGGAGTGGGGTGAGGCGATCAAGGCCGTCGTCCAGACCGCCGAGGACGTGACCGGTGACGACGCGCTGACCGCCGAGCTGATGGAGTACGCGGCGGCACGGCTGGCGAAGTTCAAGCTGCCCAAGTCAATCGACTACATCGCGGAGATGCCGCGCGACCCCAACGGCAAGCTGTACAAGCGCAAGCTGCGTGACCCGTACTGGGAGGGTCGGGAAGCGAAGATCTAGGGGGTGGTGTCGTCTAGGGCCGTCCTGGCTGCTTGCTCAATCTGCTCAACTGACATCAGCATGATGTGACTGAATATTGTCGATATACCAGACATAAGGACAGCGCAGTCGCCCCGCAGGCATATTTTTATGTGTGCGTCGTTGACGGGGGTGACGTCAACACTGGGCGCATATCCCTTTTTATATAGATCAGCACCCAACTCGCCGGAGGCGAGACTTGGATATGCCGAGCATGCCCAATCCCAGATCAGGTATTTTTCCGTCAACTCAAATGTGGCAAATTTGGCGATGCTGGTTGATCGCTGGTTGCGGTCGTTGACTGTATCAATTATCCACCAGTGGCTCTTCTGATAGAGGTGTACCGAATAGTCGCCAGACGTGAACAAGAACGCGCAATCGTCGCACTTGGCCGAAACTGCCACGTCAGTGAGGCCGCTTCTGGGAGCCCATTCCATCCAAATTTCTGAAAGGCGCGAAAAATCCGTCATCTGTCACCCAATCTTCCGTACGACTCCAAAGCGTTCCAAGTCATTCACTGCGCCGGTTGTTCCGTCTGGCCTGATTATTCGGAATTGTGTTCCGCCACCGGGTTGGTGAAACCACGGCGCAGTTTGTGACTGCTCGATATGCCAGCCGGGCGGCAGCGCCGTGGGATCGTTGACGACATACCGTAGATACGGTTTCGTTGCGCTTTCCGGCGGGAGTGATAATTCGGCAAATGGCGTCCCTTTCGGAGCCATGTAGCCGCCGTATTCAGAGCCGAATCGTCCGAGCTCGGTGCCAGCGGCCAAGTCGGCGTCGGGGATGACGGTGCCCGGTATGGCGTAGGGCTTGCTGGCCAGGCTGTCATTAGGGTAGATCAGGTGGCCGGCGGAGTCGGTGTACTGGGGTCCGGGTTCGATGGGGTGGTAGCCGTCGAACAAGGGTGATTCGGGTGGGAGCGGATGTACCTCGGCTGCCTGGGGCGCCACGTGTGGGCCGCTGGCATGCGGGGCGTGTTCGTGGGTGACAGGCGGGGGGACGTGGTCGCCGCTGGTTGTGACCGGGGTGTGCAGTCCCTGGTGGACTGCGAGGTCGTCGGCGGCGGCGTGGGCACGGATTTCGGCTTGGGCTGTCGCGCGCGGCAGCACATTGTCGGCGCTCAGACCCGCGGCACTACCGCCACCGGCTTCGAGGGCTTCGCGGGCGAATAGTGCCCTCATTCCCTGCCAGCCGGCTTCGACGCCGGCCTTGCCAGCGCTGACCGCGGGACCGGCGCCCACCGCGGTGAAGATGACGTTCTGCAGCAGCGCGTCATCGGGGGTGACCCGGCCCGGATCGAGGAATCGAGAGGCGACCAGTTTGCCGTCCTGATAGGTGAAGTACGCCCCGCTGCCGGCTCCGGCGCCCTGGTCGTAGATCTCGCCGCGACCGTTCTTGAGCACCCCGGTCACCACCATCTTCTGACCGTCAAGGGTGTAGGCGAACGACAGTGCCCCGTCCTTGCCCAGCTGCACCGACGCCGGGTCGATCGTCGAGTAGTCGGGGATCTTGCCCAGGTCATCGAGGGCATCGGCAAGGTTCTTCTTCAACGCCGGTAGCCGCTTCATGGCCTGCTGGGCCTCATCGCTGCCGGCACCCTTCGCATAGGCTTTCGCCGCGGCATCATCGAGGGCCTTTTGAGCGGCCCGCACTCGGGCCATGGCATCCAGCACCGCGTGATCGTTGGCCCGCAACAGGTTATCGAATGCGGACTGGTTGCCCGGCGCTGTCGGGGCGGGGCTCAGGGGCCGGTAGCCGTACAGTGGTGCCGCGTCGTAGCCATCTGACAACAGCCTGCTCGTTGAGTCCTGAAGTGTGGCTGCGTAGTCGCCACGGATCTTTTCGATCTGATGCAGGATGCCGGCAGTGTCATCGATCGCCACCTGCTCCAGCTCGGAGGTGTCGAGGTCCGCTTCCTGGTACATCCCGATGCGGTTGTCGATGTCTTGCAGCTGAACCTCTAGCGCATGGATCTTCTTGGCCGCTGACTTCTGGGCTTCGGCCAGGGCGGCTGCGATGTTCTCCAGGTCGGTGCCGATCGCGGTGAGCTGGGTTTGCTGCAGGTGCAACGTAGTGGTGGCGCGCCGCACTTCGGGCGAGTCGTTGATCGGATGCTCGCCGTTCTCCCGGTTCCAGGCCGTCTGGAAGCGTTGGCGGGCTTCGGCAAATGCCGCGCCGGACTCGGCGGTACACGCGCCCGCGTTGTGGAAGGCCTGCGCGAGCTCGTCGACGACGGCCGGGTTGCCGCTTTGCAAGGTGTTGTTGACCTGCCACGGGTCACCGCCGGCGGCGTCGATGAGCAGCGCCAGATTTATATGCCGGAGTTGCACCGCACCGCACGAAGTTCGGCCGCACTGTGCTGGTCCATGCCGATGAAGGCTTCCCGGGCGCGGTGTGCCTTGTTGGCGACATCGGTCAGAACCCGGCGGTGATCGTTGAGGGTAGTGACATGGTCGCTGTGGCGGGTCGAGATCGCCTGGTGGTAGACGTCGGCGGCGCCGAAACTGCCGAAAATTCCTGCGGTTACCGCGTTTTGATCCAGGGATTCGGCACCCGCCCGGGCGTGGTCCGCGGCGCCGTGGGAATGGGTTGCACCGTCCTTCAGCATCGCTGGATCGACGAACATCCCCAGCCCCTCCTATGCGTCAGCCGTGGATCAACATTGACAGCCGGATAACGGAGCGTCAATCCACCGGGGTGAAGAACGAGATTTGTGGATCAGGTGACGGCCCGCCGAATGCCCACGTGACACCTGCCGCGGCTGAAACCACGTTGGCTGGCTATGAGGCTTTCGGCGACCCGCTTTGGGCCTCCTTACAGCGGAAACAACATGTAAGCGAAGAACCGTGACTCGGGGCTACCATCCGTGAGGTGACCATGACGCAGCCCTGGCCCGCACCGCCAGCACCAGTCCGATCCCGCAACTGGCTAGCAGTGACACTCGCTGCCCTGGCCGTAGTCCTTGCGGCAGCCGCGTTGATCGTGGCGCTCACGCGGTCAGGATCGGGGGCAGCTCCTACCTACACGGCGGCGCAGAAGGCTGAGGCGAAGACAAAACTGTGTGACAGCTATCGACTTGCAGCCCAAGTCGCGCATATCGAGACAACGGGTCCAGAAAGCGATCTCGGATTGGCGCGTAATGCTCTCACAAATGGCGCCCTAATGCTTGAAACTGCCGCCGACGCGCCAGCCCTAGGTTCGGAATATCGTAATGCAGCTCGGGAGCTAGCGGCGGTCTATCAAACTCAGGCCGCCATGGGCACGAGGGGAATGGCCACTACTGAAGAATACCAGTCAATCGTTAATGACTCGAACGCCAAGGATCGCATGATGAGAGAGTTGTGCGGTGACTGACCTTCCTGACTCCAGGCCGTTCACGCAGATGTTGATTGGTGCTTGGTGGCCTGGTCCGCCCACCGGTCCGGTCGAAGCAGTTGCGTTTTGGTCTAGTCAAACAGATGTCAAACAGAGGGAGGCTGAGGAACTCAACAACGCGGCTACTTGGCTGGGGGAAAACAACAGTGGCCACACCTTTGAGGATATGCTGAGCCGCCTGCGGCTTGGAAAGAAGCGGTTGCTCGACGTTGCTCACCAGTGCCGCACCAAAAAGGAAGCCAATGAAAGTGTTGTCACCGCGGTGAACCACCTGCGCGAGACATTGACAAGTATCGCGAAATCAGGCAATGACGAGATTGACAAAATCCAGAAGAGTAATGAACCGCCAGAAGCGAAGGTCGCGAAAATTAGTGGCGTGGTATTTGAGGCGAATCGACAAGCCAGCACCGCAGCGATAACCGCAAACAATTCGATAGTCGACGCCACGCAGCGGATGTTCGACGAAACCGGGGTCCGCGCAAACGCTGACGAATGGCTGAGAGGCCACGGCGCAAACCTCGATGTCCCGCCCCCGCGAAAACCGATCCCGGACGAGGTGACCAGGGCACAAAGCTATGTCGGCGGCCAGGGCGGCCTCGGGACCAATGGCTCTCGACCCACCGATGGCCGTGGCACCACCGGCGGCGACGGTGGCGCAGGCGGCCAAGGTGGAACGGGTGCCGGAACACCCGCAAGTACCAACGGAACCGGTGGCGACGGTGGCGCGGGTGGCGCTGGCGACACGGGTGGTACCACCGGTCCTACAACAGCCAATGGAGATGGCACAGCTACCGGCAACGGTGGAAACGCGGGGACCGGCGGCAACTTTGGCAGCACGGGCGGCGGCGGCAGGGCAGGAGGCGCCAACTCGAACGGTACGGCAGCCGGTACTAGCGGATCTACCGGTACTGGGGGCAGTGGCGGCGGCCAGACTGGTACCGGCGCAGGAGGTCAAGCCAGTACCAGCGGGCCTACAAACACAGGCGGAGGCGCCCGAGGCGCCAACATCGGCACTGGTGGAGGCGGTCAAACAGACGGCGGTGGGACGGGTGATGGCGCTCAGGCAGGTAATAGCGGCACTGGTGGGGGCGGTCAAACGGGCGGTGGTGGGACCGGTCGTGGCGCTCAGGCCGGAAATAATGGCAACAGTGTTGCGAGCGGTGTCCCAGCTGGAACCGCCGGACCGCCCGGCGGTGTCCCTGGCTTGCAGGGAGGCGGCGGTGGAGGTGGAACGCCCGGTTTCGGCGGGTCGGGCGGCGGCCTTGGCGGTACATCACCCCTGACCTCCTCCCTGCCGGGCCTCGGCGGTGGTGGCAGCGGGCCTGGCGCCGGCCCACAGAGCCTCCAGAGCGGGGGACTGCAGGCATTTTCTTCGGTGACACCCGGTGGACCTAATGGGCCGGGCGGACCGCCGCCACCGTTGGCGCAGGGCGGACCGGGCTCGTCTGGTTTCGGCCAGTCGGGCGGACCGAACGTTCCGCCGTCGCCGTCGGTGACGCCGATGGCCGGTGGGATGCTCGGCAACTTGGCCCATCTGGCCGGCCCGAGCTCTGATGCGACGGCTGCCGCCTCAGCCGCTGGCGGGACGACGCCGACACCGGCGACGCCGGTAGCCCCAACGGTGTCAGCCGGCCCGGCGTCGGTGCCGTCGGCTCCGATCAGCGCCGGCCCGGCAGTCCCCTCGGGTCCGTTGCCCGGCTATGGGGCCGACCTGCGCCCGGCGGGTGGAGCCGTCCCGGCCACGCCCGTGAGCCCTGCTGGGCCTGCTGGTCCGCCCTCACCGCCATCGCCTGGCAGCCCTACGACACCGACTTCGGGCGGAGCCACGGTGGCTTCCACCGGTGACCGTCCGGTCCCGGGTAAGCCAGCCCCCGGTATCGGAGGGCAGTCGGGTGCGTCGGTGGCCGGCAATATGGGGGCCGGGGGCACTGCCGGGGCCGGGGCCGGCACGGCCGCCCGGCGACTGGCTGAACAGCAGGATTTGCAGCGCAAGGTTGACGCGGTAGCCCGCCAGGCACCCAACCTCGCCTGGGCGGCCGGGCTTCGCGATGACGAGACCACCACCGTGCTGGTCACCGACCTGGCTGGGGGCTGGATTCCGCCCACCGTCAAACTTCCACCCGGGGTCACCCTGCTGGATCCGGCGCACCGTCGCCGCGACACCACTGCGGTTGATCTGCTCGGGGCGGTGGTCGCGGCCGCTGCCCACCAACCCAACACCTACATCACCGACGCCGGTCCGAACGATCCGATTCCCGGCAGCGGGGAGCGCGCCCGCTATGGCCAGCACCTCGATGAACTGGGTCCCACGCTTATCGACGTCACCGGATCCAACGCGCGCTTGCCGCGCATCGTGCAGACCGTGGCACGTGCCATGGCCCGCAGATCCGGCGTCGCCGACAACGAAATCGCACTGTTCCGGCAGGTAGTCACCGAGACGCAGGCGCGGGTACTGTCAGCCTATCCCCAGCACGCTCCCCGGGATGTGGCCGACTGGATGCTGTTAGCGGCCATCGACGCCCTGATCGACGGGAGCGAAGAGCTCGCCCGCTACCACCTCGCGTGGCGCCAGGCAGTCTCAGCGGTCGGGCACGCTGTATGAGCGCACCTGATGGCTCGCCGTGCGGTGCGGCTATGGCCGGACTGAACCAGCTGCTGGAATCCGATGCGCTGGCGCACATCGATCCAGGCGTAAAGAAACAAGCTTGGACGACAGCTGCCGCCGCGGTCACCCACCTGCGCGCCAGGCTCACTGAAATCTGCGAGGCCGGGGATCAGGCTTGCAACGCGGCAGCGGCCTCCGCTCTGTCGGACGCAGCCAAAATTAACCAGTTGAATGCGGTCAAGGACCGCGTCAATAGTGACGCAGCCGGGGCCAGCCGGGCGGCTGTCGCAAAGATCGTCGGTGTCATCCAGCAGCTTCTCGACGCTGCCGAAAGCCGCGAGGACGCCTCTAAATGGCTTGCCGCGCAAGGTTTCAATATTGCCGAACCCGCACCCCCGCCGCCGATCCCCAAAGACAAGCTCCGCTAGCTGCTCACCACATCGGGATCGCCGAACGTCATCTCGACGTGACCCACCGTCGAGGACATCATTGGCCGCTTCGGCAGGCCCAGTGCGGCCAGCTCGCGGGCATACGGGTGGGTGCCCAGCCGCAGCGTCGTACCGCCCATCGACCCGCGGACCCTGGAAACCCGCATCTCCCAAGGAATCTCCCGGGTGACACCGTCGAGGTGACTGAACGCCTTGAGTGTCCGTGGCCGGGATGTGAACAGGCCCGGCACCGGCAGTCCGCGTCCGAACTCCATAGTGACGATGTGTTGGCCGTCGGCGGCCACATCGAAACCCAACTGCCGGCCGTCGCGAACGGTGAAGTCCGCCATGATCTTCGGGAACCCCCAGATGGTGCGTCCGGCCTCGAGGGTGAACGCCTGGTCGACCGGCAGGTGGTGGATGAATGCGCCGGCGGAGCCCAGTGCACGCCAGCCGCGCGCCTCGGTGCCCGGCGGTTTAGCGAGGCTCGACGGAGGAGAGGCGAAGCTGGAACCGCCGCATGAACTCGGTGGGTTGATCATTACCGCGGTGCCGAATTCGTGATACTCACCCAGATCGCCGTCGATGTAGCGGGCCAGCATCAGGTTGACCGCGGCCTGCCCCGGCCGGTGCTGGAAGACCTGCAGGCCGCTGTAGTCGATCATCGCCTGTGCGGCGTCGGCCGCAACCGAGAACATCGCGGAATGCACATCCGCGTGACGGATCCGGACCGGCATGGTAAGCACAGTTCCAGCGATGGTGTGCTGTGAAAGAGCCATGACGCCCACTGTAATCCGAAGGATGGCGATGACCGAGGTAATGGCCGATGCGAAACCGACCACCAAGCCGGATGTCGATCTGACTGACGGCAATTTCTATGCCGACGGCGGTGCGCGCGCCGTCTACCAGTGGATGCGCGCATACGAGCCGGTGTTCCGAGACCGCAATGGCCTGGCTGCGGCGTCGACTTACCAGGCGGTGATCGACGCCGAACGTGACCCCGAACTGTTCTCGTCCACCGGCGGCATCCGTCCGGATTCACCCGCGTTGCCGCACATGATCGACATGGACGACCCCGAACACCTGCTGCGCCGCAAACTGGTCAACGCCGGATTCACCCGCAAGCGGGTGCACGCCCAGCTACCGTCCATCGAGACGCTGTGCGACACCCTGATCGACGCGGTATGTGAGCGCGGCGAATGCGATTTCGTCCGCGACATCGCCGCCCCGCTGCCGATGGCGGTGATCGGCGACATGCTCGGGGTGCTGCCCGAACAGCGCGGCATGCTTTTGAAGTGGTCCGATGATCTGGTAACTGGTCAGAGCTCTCACCTGGACCCGGAGTCGGCGACGGCTCAGGCGGTCATGGCGGCGTTCGCCGGCTGGACCGAATTCACCAGGGACATCATCACGAAACGTCGGGCCGAGCCCACCGATGACCTGTTCTCCGTCCTGGTCAACGCGGAAGTCGACGGGCAGCGGATGAGCGACGACGAGATCATCATGGAAACACTGCTGATCCTGATCGGTGGCGATGAGACCACCCGGCACACCCTGTCCGGGGGCACGGCGCAGCTGCTGCACCACCCGGACCAGTGGGATCTGCTGCAGCGCGAGCCGGACCGGGTGCCCGTCGCCATTGAGGAGATGCTGCGCTGGACCTCGCCGGTGAAGAACATGTGTCGCACCCTGACCCGCGACGCTGAGTTCTACGGAACGCAGCTGCGCGAGGGCGAGAAGATACTGCTGATGTTCGAGTCGGCCAACTTCGACGAGTCGGTGTTCGACGGCCCAGAGCGCTTCGACGTCACCAGAGACCCCAACAGTCACCTGGCATTCGGCTTCGGCACGCATTTCTGCCTGGGCAACCAGCTGGCCCGCCTGGAGCTGCGGCTGATGACGCAGCGGGTGTTGCAGCGGCTGCCTGATCTGCGGCTGGCCTCCGGGGAACCGTTGCCGCTGCGCCCGGCCAACTTCGTCAGTGGCCTGGAGGCGATGCCGGTGGTGTTCACTCCGACGGCCCCGGTGCTTGAGGGCTAAGTTTCGCGCCCAGCGTGTACTGAGCCCGAAAAATTCGCCGGATTCTCGGTCTCAGTACACGTTCGGCGAGGAGGGGGAGGGCCGAGCGGGCCGAAGCTAGCCGACCCGCAGCGACTCGATGATCGCCGCGGTCGGTGAGCTCCACTGCAGGCCCAGCTCGCCCAGGGTGGTGGAGTCGTCGGTCGGGGTGGGCGTGGTCAACAGCCACGCCGCCTCGTAGCTCAGGCTCTCGGGCAGTGCGACGAACTTGCTCACCAGATCGCTGACCCGGCCGATACCCCGGAAAACGCTGGGGGCAACCCGGATCCGTCGCACTCGCTTGCCCAGGCCCTGCTCCACCGCGTCGATCATCTCGTCGAAGCCGACCAGGATCCCGCCGCATATGTAGCGGTGTGGGCCGCGGCCGGGACGCATCAGCGCCTCGTGCACTCGGCCGATGTCGCGGACGTCCACCATCGCCATGCCGCCGCGCACCACCGGCGCCACCCGGTACCGCGCGATCGTCGCCCAGCCCCGTTCGGTGACGCCGGGCGCGGTGTGAAACGCCGGCCCCACCACGCTGGACGGATAGGTGACCACGACGGGCGCACCCGCTTCCTGCAGTCGGCGAGCCACTCGATCGCCGTAGGCCTTGGTGCGGGCGTACGCGCTGCGCCCGGGCACGGTGGGCGAGTCCGGGCCGATGATGCCGTTGGGCGGCGGGAACAACGCGCTGTAGCTGCTGACCGACACCACCGGGTCCAGACCGGCGTCTACCGCCCGGGTCAGGATCGCCTCGGTGGCGTAGGCGTTGATGTCCCACATCAACTTTTCCTGGCGGTCGTTGGTCCCCACCACCCCGGCGGCGTGCAGCACCGAGTCGCAGCCGTCCAGCAGCGCCGCAACCACCGCGCTGTCGCGGATGTCGCCGTCGAGCACCTCCAGGGAACCCAACTCGCGCAGCCGGCCGATGACCGGCTCAGTGCCGCAGCCCGGGGCGACCAGGAGTCGCACCGAATGTCCGGCGTCCAGCAATGCCTTGACGGTATGGGCGCCGAGGTAGCCGGTGCCGCCGGTGACGGCGACCCGCATCAGCGGTTCTTGAATTCGGGCTTGCGCTTCTCGGCGAATGCCCGGGGGCCTTCCTTGGCGTCCTCGCTCAAGAACACCTTGATGCCGATCTTGGTGTCGATCTTGAAGGCGTCGTTCTCGTGCAGGCCCTCGGTCTCGTGGATGGTGCGCAGCATCGCCTGCACCGCCAGCGGCCCGTTGTTGTTGATCTGCTCGGCGATCTCCAGCGCCTTGGTCAGGGCTTGGCCGTCCGGAACCACGTGGCCGATCAGGCCCATGTCCAGGGCCTCCGCGGCGGTGATGTGCCGACCGGTGAACAGCAGGTCGCAGGCCATGGTGTACGGAATCTGGCGGGCCAGCCGGACCGCGGAGCCGCCCATCGGGTACAGGCTCCACTTGGCCTCGGAGATCCCGAACTTGGCGCTCTGGCCGGCGATGCGGATGTCGGTGCCCTGCAGGATCTCGGTGCCCCCGGCAATGGCGGGACCCTCCACCGCCGCGATCAGCGGCTTGGTGAGCCGGCGGCCCTTGAGCAGGCCGTCGATGCGCGAAGGGTCGTAGCTGCCGTCGGCGAACGAGTCGCCGGGCGCCTTCTTGTTGGCCGCCTTGAGGTCCATGCCCGCGCAGAAGTAACCGCCGGCGCCGGTCAGGATGCACGAGCGGATCTCGTCGTCGGTGTCCACCCGGTCCCAGGCCTCGACCATGATCGCCAGCATCTCGCCGGACAGGGCGTTGCGGGCCTCCGGCCGGTTCAGGGTCAGGATCAGGGTGTGTCCGCGCTGCTCAATGAGGGCGTGGGGCTGTTCTGACGACTCGCTCACCGGCGTCCGCCTTTCCGGGTTGGGTCCTCGACTTGAAATCGAAATGTAACACGTTCTAGTTTGTGTGTTGTGGCTCTCAACATCGCCGACTTAGCCGAACACGCCATCGACGCCGTACCGGATCGGGTTGCCCTGATCTGTGGCGACGAACAGCTGACCTACGCCCAGCTGGAGGAGAAGGCCAACCGGCTGGCCCATTACCTGATCAGCCAGGGCATCAAGAAGGACGACAAGGTCGGCCTGTACTGCCGCAACCGCAACGAGATCGTCGTCGCGATGCTCGGCATCATCAAGGCCGGCGCCATCCTGGTCAACGTCAACTTCCGCTACGTCGAGGGTGAGCTGCGCTACCTGTTCGACAACTCGGACATGGTCGCTCTGGTGCACGAGCGCCAGTACAGCGAGAGGGTCGCCAACGTGCTGCCCGACACTCCGAACCTCAAGACCATCCTGGTGGTCGAGGACGGGTCCGATCTGGACTACCAGCGCTACGGCGGGGTGGAATTCGAGGAGGCACTGGCGCAGGGCTCGCCGGAGCGCGACTTCGGACCGCGTAGCGCCGACGATATCTACCTGCTCTACACCGGCGGCACCACCGGCTTCCCCAAGGGCGTGATGTGGCGCCACGAGGACATCTACCGGGTACTGTTCGGCGGTACCGACTTCGCCACCGGCGAGCCGATCGCCGACGAGTACGACCTGGCCAAGCAGGCCGCCGCCAACCCCCCGATGGTCCGCCACCCGATCCCGCCGATGATCCACGGCGCCACCCAGTCGGCGACCTGGATGTCGCTGTTCAGCGGCCAGACCGTGGTGCTGGCGCCGGAGTTCGACGCCGACCAGGTGTGGCGCACCATCCACGACCACAAGGTCAACCTACTGTTCTTCACCGGGGACGCGATGGCGCGACCGCTGCTGGATGCCCTGCTGGCCCATCAGGATGCCGGCAACGAGTACGACCTGTCGTCACTGTTCCTGCTGGCGTCCACCGCGGCGCTGTTCAGCCCCAGCATCAAGGAACGGCTGCTGGAGCTGCTGCCCAACCGGATCATCACCGACTCCATCGGATCCTCGGAGACCGGCTTCGGCGGCACCAGCATCGTCGCCAAGGGCGAAGCGCACACCGGCGGGCCGCGGGTCACCATCGACAAGACCACCGTGGTGCTCGACGAGGACGGCAACGAGGTCCAGCCCGGCTCCCGCGTGCGGGGCATCATCGCCAAGCGCGGCCACATCCCGGTCGGCTACTACAAGGACGAGAAGAAGACCGCCGAGACCTTCCGCACCATCAACGGGGTCCGCTATGCCATCCCCGGCGATTTCGCGCAGGTCGAGGCCGACGGCACCGTCACCATGCTGGGCCGCGGTTCGGTGTCGATCAACTCCGGCGGGGAGAAGATCTACCCCGAGGAGGTAGAGGCCGCCCTCAAGACCCACCCCGAGGTTTTCGACGCCCTGGTGGTCGGGGTGCCCGACCCGCGCTACGGCCAGCACGTCGCCGCGGTGGTGCAGGCGCGCGGGGACGCCCGGCCGTCACTGGAGGAGATCAACGCCTGCGCGCGCACCGAGATCGCCGGTTACAAGGTGCCTCGCAGCCTGTGGTTCGTCGACGAGGTCAAGCGCTCCCCGGCCGGCAAGCCCGACTACCGCTGGGCCAAGGAGCAGACCGAAGCCCGTCCCGCCGACGAGGTGCACGCCAAGCACGTGGGGACTTCTACGTCCTAGGGCCACAACGGGAATGCGCGGTCCTAGCGGCCGAGGCTGCCCAGCCAGGCCACCTGGTCGGAGATGACCCCGGCCATGTGCTCGCCGTGGAACGGTTCGAAGTGGTCGATGTCGTACCGCTTCAGCACCGCGCCGGGCACCCGCTGCGCGAGCTGATCGATCGCCCGGGCGGACACCGTGATGTCGCGACTGCCGGCCTGAATCAGTGTCGGGCAGCTGATCTTTCGAGCCTGGGTGACCGGACGATAGACCAGCATGGGGAAGGCCACCCCGGACCGCACTTCGTTGCGCCAGCCGGGCGCCGCGGTCGCACGGAACCCGGCCAGCTCGCCGGGGTAGGTCAGTGCCGCGCGTCCACTCGGTTCGGCGGCCACCGGAACCGGCGCGTCCCGCAGCGCCCGCCCGACAACCCAGGTGGCGTTGCCGGGATGCTGGCGCGTCTCGCGCAGCATCCGCCACCGGCCATCGGCGAACGGGCAGAGCAGAATCGCGCCGGCCAGCCGCTGATCGGCCGCCGCGGCGTGTATCGCATTTCCGCCGCTCAACGAGTAGCCCCACACGATGATCCGATCCGGGTCGATGCCATCGAGCGTGCGCGCGAACGCGATCGCCGCCATCCGGTCACGGAGTTGATCGGACATCCGGATGCGTTGGCGAGGTTCACCTTCGGAGTCGCCCATGAAGCGATGGTCGTAAACCAGCACAGCGGTGCCGGCTCGGGCCAGCGCGTCGGCGTACTGGGCCAGGCCGTCTCGGCGGGTCAGGCCGAAGCCGTGGGCCATCACCACGCACGGAACGTCGCCGTCGACATCGGTCGGGCGGTATAGCCAGCCGGCACAACGTATGCCACCGGAAGAGAAGCTGACATCGGCGAGCTGGCGGGTCATGGCCCGAATTATGACCACGAAGTTCGGCACGGTGATGAGATTCACGGGTTTTAACGGCAAGCCGCGCCCGACGATCCGCCGTCCGGGCTAGTCTCGGTCGATGCAGCGACTTTCGGGCGTCGACGCGGCGTTCTGGTCGGCCGAAACGGCGGGCTGGCACATGCACATCGGCGGGCTTGCGATCTGTGACACCACCAATGCGCCGAACTACAGCTTCGAGCGGGTGCGCCAACTCCTGATCGAGCGATTACCCCAACTGCCGCAGCTGCGCTGGCGGGTCAGCCCTGCCCCGCTGGGGCTGGACCGGCCGTGGTTCGTGGAGGACGAGAACCTCGACATCGACTTCCATCTGCGGCGCATCGGCGTTCCCGCCCCGGGCGGACGTCGCGAAGTCGAAGAGCTGGTGGGGCGGCTGATGTCCTACAAGCTGGACCGATCACGCCCGCTGTGGGAGATGTGGGTGATCGAAGGAGTCAACGGCGGCCGGGTCGCCACCCTGACCAAGATGCATCACGCGATCGTCGACGGGGTGTCCGGTGCGGGACTGTTCGAGATCATGCTGGACGTCACCCCGGAACCACGCCCGCCGGACCCGGAGGCCATCGGGTCACTGACCGGGTCCAGTATGCCCAGCTTCGAGCGGCGTGCCGTCGAGGAGTTGGTCAACGTCGCGGTGAAGACGCCGTTCCGCATCGGCCGACTGCTGCAACAGACCGTCCGCCAGCAGATCGCCACCGTCGGGCTGGCGCGTAAGCCGCCGCGCTACTTCGACGCCCCGGTGACCCGGTTCAACGCCAGCGTGACGCCGCACCGGCGGATCAGCGCCACCCGGGTCGAACTGGCGCGGATCAAGGCCGTCAAGGACGCCTACGGCGTGAAGCTCAACGATGTCGTGCTCGCCATGGTCGCCGGCGCCGTCCGGGAGTATCTGAAGGAGCGCGGGGAGCTGCCGACCAAGCCGCTTGTCGCTCAGATTCCGGTGTCGACCCGTACCGAGGAGAGCCAGGGCGAGGTCGGCAACAAGGTGAGTTCGATGACGGCGTCGCTGGCCACCGATATCGAGTCACCGGCCCAGCGGCTCAAGACGATTCACGGCAGCACCCAGAGCGCCAAGCAGATGGCCAAGGCGCTGTCGGCGCACCAGATCATGGGGCTCACCGATACGACCCCGCCCGGCCTGTTGCAGCTCGCCGCCCGTGCCTACACCGCGACCGGGTTGTCGAATCGGCTGGCGCCGATCAACCTCGTGGTCTCCAATGTTCCCGGCCCGCCGATTCCGATCTACATGGCCGGGGCGGAACTGGAGTCACTGGTGCCGCTCGGCCCGCCGGTCATGGACGTGGCGCTGAACATCACCTGTTTCTCCTACCGCGACCACCTCGACTTCGGGTTCGTCACCACACCGGAGATCGCAGAGGACATCCACAAGATGGCCGACGCGATCGAGCCGGCGCTGGCCGAGCTGGAGCGCGATATCGACCGGGGGAAGAACCGGACCGGTCGGCGCTGAGCGCTACCGGCCCGGCAGCGCCTGCACCATGCGGATCATCGGGGTCAGGAGCTTCTGCCACCGCGGAGTCGAGATCCCCAGCGGCGGGTCCAGGTTCAGGATCCGGGCGGTGGAGACCGTCTGCGACTCGGTGTATTTGAGGATCCCGTCGGGCCCGTGGCGCCGCCCCACGCCGGAGGCCTTCATGCCGCCCATCGGCGCGGCGGTGCTGCCGAAGGCCAGCGCGTAGCCCTCGTCGACGTTGACGGTGCCGGACTTGATCCGGGCGGCAATCGCCTCACCCTGGGACTTGCTCGCCGCCCACACGCTGGCGTTGAGCCCGTATTCGGTGTCATTGGCGCGTGCGATGGCCTCTTCGACGCTGTCGACGGGGTAGATCGAGACCACCGGGCCGAACGTCTCATTACGTCCGCACTCCATCTCATCGGTGACGTCGGTCAGCACCGTCGGCTCGTAGAACAGCGGCCCGATGTCCGGACGGGCATTCCCTCCGGCGATAACCTTGGCGCCCTTGGCCTTCGCGTCATCGACGTGGTTGGAGATGGTCTTGATCTGGTCCTCGGAGATCAGGCTGCCCATGTCGGCGGAGAAGTCGTAGGCGCTGGACAGCTTCATGGCGCGCACCTGCTCGGCGAACTTCGCGGCGAACTCGTCGGCGACCTCGCGCTCGACGTAGATCCGCTCGATCGAGATACACAACTGCCCGGCGTTGGAGAAGCAGGCGCGGGTGGCGGCCTTGGCGACCTCGGACAGGTTGGCGCCCTTGGTGACGATCATCGGGTTCTTGCCGCCCAGTTCCGCGGAGAAGCCGATCAGACGGGCGCCGCACTGTTCGGCCAGGGTGCGGCCGGTGGCGCTGGAGCCGGTGAACATCAGGTAGTCGCACTGCTGCACGATCGCGGTGCCGACCACCGATCCCGGGCCGGGCACCACCGCGAACACCTCACGCGGCAAGCCGGCCTGATACAGCAGCTCGGCGTTGGCCAGCGTGCAGTAGGGGGTCTGGCTGTCCGGCTTGACCACGACCGCGTTGCCGGCCAGCAGTGCGGGGATGGCGTCCGAAATCGACAGTGTCATCGGGTAATTCCACGGCGCGATGACGCCCACGACGCCCTTGGGGTGGTGGTTGATGACGGTCTTGACGATGCCGGGCAGCAAGCCCGGTACCCGCTTGGACGACAGCAGCTTGGTGGCTTGGCGCGCGTAGTAACGCGCGTTGAGCATGATGTCGAGGATCTCCTCCTGGGCCGCCGAGCGCGCCTTGCCGGTCTCGGCCTGGGCGACGTCCATCAGGAAGTCCCGGTTGCTGATCACCAGGTCGCGGTAGCGCTCGATGATCGCGCAGCGCTCCTTGACGCTGCGCGCCGCCCACCCGGCCTGGGCCGCGCGGGCCTTGTCGACTGCCGCCGTGACGTCGTCGGCGTTGCCGACCGGGATGGTGGTCAGCGGTTTACCGGTGAAGACCTCGTCGATGGTCCGGGACTGCCGGGAATCGACATCGTCGATGGCGACCAGCTGGCGCAGCCGGTCGAAGTCTGCGGGGGACGGGGCGGGCATGGCTTTCTCCTACTCGCGGGTAACAAGTGGTTAGCCGCAAACCTACCCCGCGCAGTGGCCGCCCGGTAGCTCGGCGGCATTGGCTTTGAGCCACTCGGTCATCTGGTTGAGCGCGGCGATCCCGGACTCGAAGCTGCCGTCCTTGGGTTCGGCGGCCAGTGCCACCGCAAGATCACCCCGCGGAGTGCCGACGATGCCGAACTGCCGCACCAGATACCCGCCGCCCACGCCGGGTCCCCAGCCGCCTTTGGTCGGGGCACCGATGGTGGCCAGTCCCCAGCGCTGGTCGGGGACGGTGTTGCGCATCAGGGTCACGACCGGTGTGGCAGCGGGCATACACGGCAGGTGCGCGGCGAACACGGCCTGGCGGGCCAGCGGCCACTGGGTCTGCCCGAACGCGCTGAACTCGGGCCGGAGCCGCCGGGATTCGACCGCGGTGCCGGTGTCGCCGCCGGCCCGCAAGACGGCCTGCACCTGCTGGGCGGCCTGGGGCGCCGGCCCGAGCGAGGCCCACAACTGCTCGGCGGCGTCGTTGTCGGATGCAGTGACGGCCTTGGCGGCCAGCTCCTGCGCGTTCGGGCGGTTGGCGTGGATCGCCGCGATCGCCAGCGGCACCTTGATGGTCGACCAGGCCACTCCGTGCTGCAGGGAACCGAGCGTGCCCACCTGATTCTGGCCGACCGGGGCATAGGCGATGCCGACGTTGGCCGGGATGGTGTTGGCCAGCTGCGCAAAGCTCGCCTGTAGGGGCTCTGCAGCGGCGGGGGAGGCTGGCGAAACGGGGGAGACCACGGACAGCAGAGCGGCCAAGGCCGCGACAAGCACTCGGCGGACGGCAGGCATTGACTCAGTATTGTCCGCCGGGAGGCCAAAACGGTGGTGGCCACACCGCGTGACTTGTCAGTACGTGTTGCCTCACGTCACGTGTTGCCTCACGTCGAGATGCGCGCGAAGGGGGCATGGTGGCCTCAGGTGATTGTGTGTGCTTGGGGACTCGGGCCTGGTAGCGGGTTGGGACTTGCTGGTGGCCATTTTGTGAAGCCGTGTGGTTAGCGCCTGGATCTGGCGCTGGGTGGCCGCGGGGTTGGTCTGAACCGCCCCGGTAGGTCCAGAGTGGTGATGTGCCCCGGGTTCGGTGGTGTCGCCATACTTGGTTTCAGGCCACGGGCCGGCTGGGTAGCCGTTCTGAATCTCCAAGGCCACGGACGACCAACGAGTCGGGATTCGGACGCGAGGAGACCAACGGTCAGGCCAAGCGACGTGCTGCAGTCAGAAGCCGTGTCAACAATCCAGGGGTGGCATTGCGATGGAGCTTCGATATGACTCTGAATTGATCTTCGACGAACTACGATAGATCAGTCTGGAACGACAAGATTATTCTGCTGGTAAGCTTGCCAGATTGATGCTAGAAGAGCCACAATGGGCGTTATGAAGAGCAAGCCCAGCGAGGAGCAGCGGGAAACTGTTGCAGCGCTTCTGGACGCCGCCAAGCGTCCATCTCAACGCGTGAACATTCGCAACACCTTCGTTCAGAGCGGCGACCAGAAGCACCCAATCCCCGGGCCACTGGCGGCGATGGTGCGCGGTCACGACGAAGGCGCTCTCGACCTGTACCTCCTGCACCGTGCGCTGGTCTCCAGTGAGCCGTGGACGAGTCGGCCACTCCGGTCGAGCGTATGGGCACGAACGCTGGGCGTGCATACCGACTCTGATGGCGGCGCGGCAGTGATCTCGAAGACATGGAGACGGCTGGACACGAAGTACCAACTCGTCGAGCGTGGCCGGTCGGGGCGGATCGCAGTGTTCACAGCGCTGCGCGAGGATGGTTCCGGCCAGGTCTACACCTCGCCGGACGGCAAATCGCGCGACGAGCGGTTCTTCACGCTCCCGTTCGAGTACTGGACTGCTGAGCAGGCCTGGTACCGATCATTACCCCTGAATGCCAAGGCGATGCTGTTGATTAGTTCGACCCTGAAACCGGACTTTGTGTTGCCTACCGAACGCGCCAAGGACTGGTATGGCATCAGCACGGAGACCGCACAGCGGGGATTGCGGCACCTGCAAGAAGTGGGTTTGATTCACCGGCGCACGCGTCTGCGGCCGACTCCGTTGGGGCCAACGATGATGACGCAGGAATACCACTACACACTGCACCCGCCGTTCGGGCGGCAGCCCAAGAAAGCGGCCCGACCGTCGCTGACAGTCGTCGAAGGCGGTGTTTCGGCGTGAGTACCAGCCTGAGCACTAAGAAGCCCCGGGGACGTAACCGAAGTCAGCGGTCATCCGGGGCTGTTCGTCAACAACTGTACGCCCTGCCGGGCTGCGGGGACAAGTGATGACCGCATTCACGCCAATTCTTCCTGGCTGTGATGGTCAGTGGGTGGAGGACTGGCTAAGCGCCGCCCGGCTTGCCACTTACCTCGCGGCGGCCAATGGATCACGGCCAAAGGCACTGGCGCTCTACGAATGGAACATTCGTGCGGCGTCCGCTATTCAGCAGGACTTGTGCCACCTTGAGATTGGATTGCGCAACGCATACGACACCGCTCTGCGAGCCCACTGGCCTGGACCCGCCGACTGGACCGAAGATCCGATTGGAGTTTTCCCGCCGCAGCCCAGTACCCGTGGCGGCAAGGGCACGGCGAACCCGAAGGCGAAGGTCGACGTCAACGCGACGCCTCGCGCCCTGCTGGTGAAGGCCCGTCAGGACGCCGGTGGCTCCACTGCCCAGCCGGGCAAGGTTGTTGCAGAGCTGAGTCTCGGATTCTGGCGTTACCTCTCGATCAAACGTCATGAGAAACACCTCTGGGTGCCGTACCTCCACCATGCGTTTCCTACAGGCACGGATCGCTCGCGCGATGTCGACAGCCGCATCTTCCGTCTGCATACCGTCCGCAACCGGGTCGCCCACCATGAACCTCTGCTCGGAGTGAACCTTCTCGCCCGCCTAGGCGACATCGTCGACCTTGCGAAACTGATCAATCCTGATCTCGGCATGTACATCGACAACACCACCCAGATCCGCCAGGTTGTAGTCGATCGCCCATAAGCGGGTGGGGGATGGCGCGAGCCGAGAACGTCTTTCAGCTAACCCTTGACTATCACCGAATGAAGACGTTTGGCAGGTGATCTGATCGACAACTGCCCGACGGAACCGTAGTCTGGACTAGTCCGACCGGGGTGACTTTGAGACGAGACCCGGCAGTGTGGATGTGATCCCCGAACTTGCCGACGCGCTGAGCGTCGCCGCCCAGCGTCCGCTGCCGGAGCCGCGCTTCTCAACGTGCCGCCAAGGTGGCGCGGGCCCGCCGCGACAACCGTGCCCGGTGTGCCGCCAACGAACGTTTCGCGGCTCGAAAACGTGAGATCGAGGATCGCAAGTGGCGAAACCGGATGCGCGACACGCTGTTCTTGCTCAAAGGCAAGCCCGAGTGCGAGCCCGTATTGTCGCTGGATCAACGATCCGCGAGAACCCGAAGAGCTGCCCCCGGATTGGCCGTCACCACCACCTACGCCACCGCAGCCCGACGATCTACCGCCTTCCTAACCGATCCGGAACACCGGATCGGCACACTCCACACCCTCGGCGGACAACACCCGCTTGAGCACCTTGAACGTCTCGGTGCGCGGCAGCTCAGCGGATACCCGCACATAGGACGGCCACTGCTTGGGGCCCAGGTCGGGCTGCTCGGCCAGGAAAGCGCGGAAAGCATCCGGGTCGAACGATGCCCCGCGGGACAACACCAGCGCGGCCATCACCTGATCGCCCACCGCGGGGTCCGGGATGGGATAGACGGCGACTTGGGCGACGGCATTGTGCCGCAGCAGGATCCGCTCGATCGGCGCGGTGCCCAGGTTCTCGCCGTCCACCCGCATCCAATCACCCAACCGGCCGGCGAAGTAGGCGTAGCCGGCCTCGTCGCGGTAGGCCAGGTCGCCGGAGTGGTAGATCCCGCCGGCCATCCGTTGCGCCTCGGCCTCGGGATCGTGGTAGTAGCCGCGGAATTGGCCGCGCCCATTCAGATTCACCAGCTCGCCCACCACGCCCGGCGGGCACTGTTCGCCGGTGTCGACGTCGATGATCGCGTTCCCGTCGACCAGCGGTCCCAGCGCACCGGCCGGGGTGTCCGGGGTACGCCCGATCGCCACCCCGCCCTCGGTGGAGCCGAAGGCGTCGATCACGGTGCAGCCGAACCTGTCCGCGAACTGGCCGACATCCCGCGGCGCGCCCTCGTTGCCGTACAGGATCCGCAGCGGGTTGTCGGCATCGTCGGGCTGCGGCGGGGTGGCCAGCACATACGACAGGGGCTTGCCCACGTAGTTGGCGTAGGTGGCGCCGAAGCGGCGCACATCGGGAATGAACCCGGATGCGGAGAACTTGCGCCGCAACGCGATCGACGCACCCGCGGCTACCGCAACCGACCAGCCCGCCATGACCGCGTTGGAGTGGAACAGTGGCATAGACAGATAGCAGACATCCGCTGGCCCCAGCCCGAATCGCTGCGAGAGCATCACCCCGGGGAAGGCCGCCTTCCACTGCGTGCAGCGCACCGCCTTGGGGTCGCCGCTGGTGCCCGAGGTGAAGATCAGCATGAACAGGTCGTCGGGATCGGCGTCGCGGAACGTCACCTGAGCACCGGTGTAGCCGGCCAATTCCAAAGCCCACGAAGAAGATTCGACATCAACGGCACCGGGAACATCGACGTCGGCGGTGTTGTCGGTCAGCACCAGCTGGCAGTCGGCGTGGGCCACGTCGCGTAGCAGGGCCTCGCCCCGACGGGTGGGGTTCAATCCCACCGGCACGATGCCGGTCAGTGCGGCTGCCACCAGCACCGTCGAGAAGAACGGGGTATTGCCCAGCAGCACACCGACGTGCGGCGGCTTGTCCGGGTCGAGCCGTGCCGTCAGCGCGGCACCCAACCGGGCGCCCGCCGCGATGTGGTCGCGCCAGCTGACGAAGGTGTCCTCATAGAAGACACCGCGGTCGTCCACCTCGGCCACCCGCGCCAGCAGTGCTGTGACGGTGGACTGTTCGTCGACGAGGGTCGGTGCTGACATGGTGGTCAGGTTAGTGCTGCAATAGGGCGGTGACTGATTTCGAGGCCGTAGAAGCCATCAAGCAGGTCAAGTACCGCTACCTTCGGGCGCTGGACACCAAGCACTGGGATGACTTCGCGGCCACGCTGGCCGAGGACGTCACCGCCGCCTACGGCCAGTCGATGGGCAGCAAGCACACCTTCGCCGACCGTGACTCGCTGGTGGAGTTCATGCGGAACTCGCTTCCCGGCAACGTCATCACTGAGCACCGGGTCAACCACCCCGAGATCACCCTCACCGGCCCGGACACCGCCACCGGCATCTGGTACCTGCAGGATCGAGTGATCGTGCCCGACGTCAACCTCATGCTGATAGGGGCAGGTTTCTATCACGACACCTACCGCCGTACCGACGACGGCTGGAAGCTGAGCCACACCGGATACGACCGGACCTATGACGCCACCGTGGCCCTGACTGACCTGCCGGGGTTCAAGGTGACGTTCGGGGATGCGCTGAACCGTTGAGCCGTCCGGCTCAGCCGACTACGCCGGCGTTTCGGCCAGTTCGCGGCCGATCGCCAGCAGCTGTCCGGTGGCGCCGCCAAGCGCGAACTCGGTCTGCTTGGCGGCCAGGAAGTAGCGGTGGATCGGGTGGTCGATGTCGATACCGACTCCGCCGTGGATGTGAACGATGCTGTGCGCCACCCGGTGGCCGGCCTCGGCCGCCCAGAATGCGGCGGTGGCCACCTGGGTGGTCGCCGGCAGACCTTCGCTGACCCGCCACGCCGCCTGGGTCAGCGTCAGGCGCAGGCCCTTGACGTCGATGTAGCCGTCGGCCAGCCGCTGCGACACCGCCTGGAAGCTGCCGATCGGCTTGTCGAACTGCTCACGCTCGCGGGCGTATTCGGCGGTCATGGCCAGGCCGCGCTCCAACACTCCCAGCTGGTAGGCGCTGTGGCCCAGGGCCGCCACGCTGACCAGGTGGTCGAGCACGTCGGCGCCACCGACCAGGCGGCCGGCCTCCACCTCGACCCCGGAGAGCTCCAGGTGACCCACGCTGCCCCGTCCGGTGGTGGCCAGCGACGTCACCGTCACGCCGGGGTCGGAGGCTGCGACCAGGAACACCGCTGCGCCCGAATCGGTTTCGGCAGCCACCAGGAACGCGTCAGCCACCGAAGCGAAACCGACCTGGGTGCGAGTACCGGTGAGGCGGAAGCCATCACCAGCGGCGGCAGCCCGAACCGGGCCTTCGCCCATCTCGCCGTCGAGGGCGATGGTGAGGATCTTCTCGCCGGCCGCGGCAGGGGCACCCCAGGCCTGCTGCAGCTCGGCCGAGCCGAACTTGGCCAGCGTCTCGGCGGCCAGCACCACCGACTCGAGGTAGGGCACCGCGGCTAGCTGGCGGCCGAGAGCGGTCAGAATCGCCGTCTGCTCCAGCACGCCGAACCCGCCGCCGCCCAGCGTCTCGCTCGCCGCGCTGGACACGACGTCCGCGTCGATCAGCTTGCGCCACAGCTCGGTGTCGAAGCGCTGCTCCAACGCGTCGAGCTCACGCTGACGCTCCGGTGTGCACACCGCGTCCACGATGGTGCCGACCAGACCCGAAAGGTCGTCAGATGCTTCGGTAGTGGTGAAGTCCATGAGTCCTTGCCTCCAAAGTCCTTGGGTGTGTGGTCAGCGGTTCCGGGGCAGGCCCAGGGCGACCATGCCGATGATGTCGCGCTGCACCTCGTTGGTGCCGCCGCCGAAGGTCAGGATCAGGCAGGCCCGATGCATCCGCTCCACCCGACCGCGCAGCAGTGCGCCGGGAGAGTCCTGGCGCACCGTGGCGGCGGTGCCGAGCACCTCCATGAGCAGGCGGTAGGCCTCGGTGGCCAGCTCGGTGCCGAACACCTTCGCCGCCGAGGCGTCCGCCGGAGACGGGGCGGCCTTGTCAGTGGAGGCCAGCTCCCAGTTGATCAGCTTGAGCACTTCGGCCTTGGCCAGCACCCGGGCCAGGTTGAGCTGCACCCACTGCGAGTCGATGATCCGGTTGCCGTGAGCATCCTTGGTGTTCTGCGCCCACTCGCGGACCTCTTCGAGGGCCAGGAGGATCGGCTGCGCCGAGACCAGGGCAACGCGCTCGTGGTTGAGCTGGTTGGTCACCAGCTTCCAGCCCGCGTGCTCCTCGCCGACCAGGCTGGTCACCGGCACCCGCACGTCCTGGTAGTAGGTAGCGCTGGTGTCCGGGCCGGCCATGGTGTGCACCGGGGTCCAGGAGAAGCCCTCGGCGGTGGTCGGCACGATCAGCATCGAGATCCCGCGGTGCTTCTTGGCCTCCGGGTTGGTCCGGGCCGCCAGCCACACGTAGTCGGCGTAGGCGATCAGCGACGTCCACATCTTCTGGCCGTTGATCACGTAGTCGTCGCCGTCACGGACCGCGGTGGTACGCAGCGAGGCCAGGTCGGTGCCTGCGCCCGGCTCCGAGTAGCCGATCGCGAAGTGCAGCTCGCCGGCGGCGATCTTGGGCAGGAAGAACTTCTTCTGCTCTTCGGTGCCGAACGCCATGATCGTCGGGGCGACGCTGTTGATGGTCAGGAACGGCACCGGGGCGCCGGCGATCGCGGCCTCGTCGGTGAAGATCAGCTGTTCCATCGGCGAACGCGCCTGGCCGCCGTACTCCTTCGGCCAGCTCAGCGTCAGCCAGCCGTCCTTGCCCATCTGGGCCACGGTCTCCCGGTAAACGTTGCCCGTGCCGTACTCGCCCTGGGTCGAGCTGAGGGCCTCACGACGCTCCGGCGTCATCAGCGTGGTGAAGTAGGACCTCAGTTCGCTGCGCAGCTCTTCTTGGGCCGGCGTGTAGCTGATCTGCATCGGGGGAGTCCTTCGCTGGTGATCGGTGTCACGATAAGATTCTGGTTCGACAGCCCGTTGTAACACGTTCTAGTCCCGGGGTCCAACGGCCCTAGCGGCTCGTGTGGGGAAGCTGTCGGATCGTATGGTGACACTAGTGGATGACGACGGCCGGAAACGCTCGGTCGGCGCAGGGCTTTTACAGGAGAATGTCATGCGAGTTGAGGTAGATCTGGATCGTTGCGAGGGCAACGCGATTTGCGTCGGAATCGACCCCGACCTGTTCGATCTGAACGATGACGAGCAGGCAGAGGTCAAGCTCGCCCCCGTCCCGGCCGACCGGGAAGCCCACGCCGAGCAGGCCATCGCCGAGTGCCCGCGGGCCGCGCTGCGCCGCGTCGACGACTAGCCTCCCACGGGCAACGACTAGAGGTATTCATAACCGCCGGTGACGACGAGTGCGCCGGTGATGCATAAGGAGCGGCGTAAATGACTGACAACACGATCGACCTGACCGGCAAGGTCGCAGTGGTGACCGGCGCGGCCGCCGGCCTGGGCCGAGCAGAGGCGATCGGGTTGGCCCGCTCCGGGGCGACGGTGGTCGTCAACGACATCGCGCCGGCGCTGGAGTCCTCCGACGTCATCGACGAGATCGCCGCGGCCGGCGGCAAGGGTGTGCCGGCGGCCGGCGACATCAGTCAGCGGTCCACCGCCGACGAACTCGTCAGCACCGCCGACGGCCTGGGCGGGCTGAACATCGTCGTCAACAATGCCGGGATCACCCGCGACCGGATGTTGTTCAACATGTCCGACGACGACTTCGACGCCGTGATCGCGGTCCACCTTCGTGGACACTTCCTGTTGACCCGCAACGCGGCCGCTTACTGGCGGCAGAAGGCCAAGAGTGGCACAGAGGGCGGCGAAAACGCCGTGTACGGCCGCATCATCAACACCTCGTCGGAGGCCGGCCTGATGGGCCCGGTCGGACAGGCCAACTATGGAGCGGCCAAGGCGGGAATCACCGCGCTGACGCTGTCGGCCAGCCGGGCGCTGAGCCGCTACGGCGTGTCCGCCAATGCCATCTGCCCGCGGGCCCGCACCGCGATGACCGCCGATGTGTTCGGTGAGGCCAAGGTCGGTGAGGGCGAGATCGACCCGCTGTCGCCCGAGCACGTGGTGACGTTGGTCCGGTTCTTGGCATCCCCGGCCTCGGCTGCTGTCAGCGGTCAGGTTTTCGTGGTCTACGGACCTGAGGTAACCCTGATGGCCGCGCCGACGGTGGAACGTAAGTTCAGCGCCGATGGGCAGGCTTGGGACCCGGCCGGGCTGTCGGACACGCTGGCGAATTACTTCGCCGGCCGGGACCCGGCCCGGACTTTCTCCGCGTCCGAACTGATGTCCGGCGATTAGAACAAAATTAGAACGCGTTACAGCGAGGCGTAGGTCACAATGTGTTGTGACCAGGGCGGATATCTCAGGAATCTCGCTGAAACGTGTTCTTTGACACTGAGAACGTGTTCTAGTTAATATGATCCGGCTCACGTGGGGCGGCGTCTGAATTGCACGGATGACGCCGTTCGCGCGAGGTTGCCGGATACAGTTTTGCGACCACCGATGCCCCTGCTAGCTCGACCTGAGGGAAGGACGCGTCTTGATCGAACAACTCACGGTTCCGGCTCGGGCCGTGGGCGGTTTCGTAGAGATGTCCCTGGAGACGTTCCGGGCGATGTTCCGCCGGCCGTTCCAGTACCGCGAATTCCTCGACCAGACCTGGATGATCGCCCGGGTGTCGCTGCTGCCAACGGTGTTGGTCGCGATCCCGTTCACCGTGCTGGTGGCGTTCACCCTCAATATCCTGTTGCGCGAGATCGGTGCTGCCGACCTGTCCGGCGCCGGAACCGCGTTCGGCACCATCACCCAGCTGGGCCCGGTGGTGACCGTGCTCGTGGTCGCCGGCGCAGGCGCGACCGCCATCTGCGCAGACCTGGGCGCCCGAACCATCCGCGAAGAGATCGACGCGATGCGGGTGCTCGGCATCGACCCGATTCAGCGCCTGGTGGTGCCGCGAGCCCTGGCGTCGACGTTCGTCGCGTTGCTGCTCAACGGCCTGGTGTGTGCGATCGGCCTGGTCGGCGGCTATGTGTTCTCAGTCTTTCTGCAGGGTGTCAACCCAGGGGCCTTCATCAACGGGCTCACCGTCCTCACCGGGCTCGGCGAGCTGGTGATGGCCGAGATCAAGGCGCTGCTGTTCGGCACGGCGGCCGGTCTGATCGGCTGTTACCGCGGGCTTACCGCCAAGGGCGGCCCCCAGGGCGTGGGCAACGCGGTCAACGAGACCGTCGTCTACGCCTTTATTTGTCTGTTCGTCATCAACGTCGTCATGACCGCGATCAGCGTCCGGGTGTTGGTCAAATGAGCTACGACGCCACATTGCGGTTCCGGCGGATGTTCCGCGGGGTGCCCAAGGCCGTCGACACCTTCGGCGAGCAGGCCCTGTTCTACGCCGAATCGATCCGGTACGTCCCCAACGCGCTGACCCGGTACCGCAAGGAAACCGTCCGGCTGATCGCCGAGATCACCATGGGTACCGGCGCGCTGGCCATCATCGGCGGCACGGTCGGGGTGGCCACCTTCCTCACCCTGGCCTCCGGTGGAGTTATCGCCGTCCAGGGCTTCTCTTCGCTGGGCAACATCGGCATCGAGGCGCTGACCGGCTTCCTGTCGGCGTTCCTCAACGTGCGGATCGTTGCGCCGGTGGTCGCGGGGATCGCGCTGGCCGCCACCATCGGGGCCGGCACCACCGCCCAGCTCGGCGCCATGCGTGTCGCCGAGGAGATCGACGCCGTCGAGTCGATGGCGGTCCATGCGGTGTCCTATCTGGTGTCCACTCGGCTGGTGGCGGGCCTGATCGCGATCATCCCGCTGTACTCACTGTCGGTGCTGGCCGCCTTCTTCGCCGCCCGGTCCACCACGGTGTTCATCAACTCGCAGTCACCGGGCCTCTATGACCACTACTTCGACACCTTCCTGATCCCCACCGACCTACTGTGGTCCTTCCTGCAGGCGATCATCATGTCGGTCGCGGTGATGCTGGTGCACACCAACTACGGCTTCAACGCGGCCGGCGGCCCCGTCGGGGTAGGCATCGCGGTCGGTCAAGCCGTGCGGACGTCGTTGGTCGTGGTGGTCGTCATTACGCTGTTCGTTTCACTTGCCGTCTACGGCGGCTCTGGCAACTTCAACCTCTCGGGCTAGCAAGGGAATACAGGTGCAAACGGGATCGACGCGTACCCAGGTGAGGCTTGCTGCGGCAATCCTCGGTGCGATCCTGCTTGCCGCCACCGTGTTCACCTACCTGTCCTACGTGTCGGTGTTCAGCTCCACCGATAAGGTCACCGTCACCTCGCCGCGCGCCGGCCTGGTGATGGAACAGGACGCCAAGGTCAAGTACCGCGGTATTCAGGTCGGCAAGGTCAAGTCGATCAAGTACTCCGGCGACCAGGCCAAGCTGTTCCTGGCCATCGACAGCTCCGCGATGCGCCAGATCCCGTCGAACGCGGCGGTGCATATCGCCGGCAACACCATCTTCGGGGCCAAGTCGGTGGAGTTCGTTCCGCCGCCGGTGCCCTCGGGTGCGACGCTGCGCAACGGCGCGAACGTGCAGGCATCCGACGTGCAGCTGGAAGTCAACACCCTGTTCCAGAAGCTGACCGACGTGCTGGACAAGATCGACCCGGTTCAGCTCAACGGGTCGGTCAGCGCGCTGGCCGAGGGCCTGCGGGGCAACGGTGACAACCTGGGCGGGCTGCTCTCCGGGCTGAACAGCTACCTCGGAAAGTTCAATCCGAAACTGCCCCAGTTGCAGTCGGGCTTCGCCAAGACCGCGGTCGTCGGCAACATCTACGGAGATGCCGCCCCGGACCTGGCGACGACCATCGACAACGTCCCGGCGATCAGTAAGACCCTGGTCGATCAGCGGGAGAACCTGAACAAGGCATTGCTGGCGACCACCGGGCTGGCCAACAACGGCTACGACACCTTCGCCCCGGCCGCCGACGACTTCATCGCCGGGATCCAGCGCTTCCGCGCCATGACCAGCCTGCTCGCCGAATACTCGCCGGAGTTCGGCTGCCTGTTCAAGGGAATTCAAAATGCCATGGAGCGATTCGGTCCGTCGCTGGGCGGCACCAAGCCGGCTTTGTATGTGCAGTCCAGCTTCATCCCGGGCGTACCGGCCTACACCTACCCGGAGAGCCTACCGGTGGCCAACGCGACCGGCGGACCGAACTGCCGCGGCTTGCCGGACATCCCCAGCAAGCAGTACGGCGGCTCCTGGTTCCGCTCACCGTTCCTGGTGACCGACAGCGCCTACATCCCGTTCCAGCCCAACACCGAGGTCCAGTTCGACGCACCCTCCACCGCGCAGTTCCTCTTCAACGGCGCCTTCGCGGAACGGGATGAATACTGATGAGTCCGCGCAGCACCCTGGTCAAGGTCACCATCTTCGCCGTCGCCATGCTGTTGGTATCGGCCGGTCTGGTGGTGGTGTTCGGCGAATTCCGGTTTGCCTCGAACCACACCTACCACGCCGATTTCGCCAGCGCTTCCCGGCTCAAAGGCGGCGAGGACGTGAGGATCGCCGGTATTCCGGTGGGTACGGTGAAACGCGTCGAGTTGACGCCGGACAACAACGTCAGTGTCACCTTCGACGTGGACAAGCGCTACCAGATCTACGACTCGACCCGCGCGCTCATCCGCTACGAAAACCTGGTCGGCGACCGGTATCTCGAGATCGCCTCGGGCGCCGGGGAACTGCACAAGCTGCCGCCCGGCGGCACCATCGCCCGCGACCACACTCAGCCCGCCCTGGACCTGGATGCACTGTTGGGCGGGATGCGCCCGCTGCTCAAGGGCTTGGACGGCGGAAAGATCAACGAGATCAGCAACGCCCTCATCGAGCTGCTGCAGGGCCAGGGCGGTGCGCTGTCGCAGATGCTGGCCAGCACCAGCTCGTTCACCACCACGCTGGCCTCCCGCGACCAGCTCATCGGCGACGTGATCAACAACCTGAACACGGTGCTGACCACAGTCGACGACAAGAGCGAACAGTTCGACGCCACCGTCGACCGGCTACAGCAGCTGATCACCGGCCTGGCCCTGGGCAAGGATGCGATCGCCGGCGCGATCGGGCCGCTGGCCTCGGTGGAGAACGACCTCACCGACACGCTGCGCCGCACCCGTCGGCCACTGCAGGGCGTGCTCGAGAACGCGCGGCCGCTGGCCACCGTGCTGGACAAGCGCAGGCAGGAGCTGAACGACGTCATCGACCCGCTGGAAGAGAACTACCTGCGGCTCAACGCACTTGGCGCCTACGGCTCCTTCTTCAACATCAACTACTGCACCGTCGCCCTGAAGCTCAACGGCCCCGCCGGCAGTGACATCACCTTGCCCATGGGCGGCCAGAACGACACGAGCAAGGGGAGGTGCTCTCCTGTCAAAAATTGACGGCGTAAACCCGGTTCGCACGGGTACGTTGGGCATCGCACTGGTGGCATGCCTGGTCTTGGTGTCCTTCGGTTACACCAGCCTGCCGTTCTGGCCCCAGGGCAAGAACTACCACGCCTACTTCGCCGACGCCGGCGGCATCATCCCCGGTAGCGACGTGACGGTCTCCGGTATCCGGGTGGGCAAGGTCAAATCGGTGGGACTGGCCGGAGCCAGCGCGAAAGTGGATTTCACCGTCGACCGCAAGGTCCGGGTGGGGGACCAGTCGCTGGCCGCCATCCGCACCGACACCGTGCTGGGTGAGAAGGCCCTGTCGATCACTCCTGCCGGCGGCGGTTCGGTGACCTCGATCCCGCTCGAGCGCACGCGTGCCCCGTACACCCTCAACAACGCACTGCAGGACCTCGGCGGCAACGTCCGCGATCTGGACAAGCCGCGCTTCGAGGAAGCGCTGCAGGTGCTCACCGACTCCATGCGCGAGGCGACCCCGCAGCTGCGCGGAGCGCTGGACGGGGTGGCTTCCCTGTCGCGCAGCCTCAACCGTCGCGATGAGGCGTTGGGCCAGTTGTTGTCGCACGCCCAGGTTGTCACCGGTGTGCTCAACCAGCGCGCTGCCCAGGTGAACAGGCTGGTGCTCGACGGTAACCAGCTCTTCGCTGCGCTTGATGAGCGCCGGCAGGCGCTCGGCGCGCTGATCGGCGGCATCGACGATGTGTCGCAACAGCTTTCCGGAGTCGTGACCGATAACGAGAAAGGGATCGGTCCGACCTTGAAGAAGCTGAACCTGGTGCTGGACAACGTGATCGAGCGCAAGGATCGGATCGCCGGCGCCCTGGAGCGGCTGCCCGGATACGCCACCACACTCGGTGAGGTGGTGGCCTCGGGTCCGGGCTTCCAGATCAACCTGTACGGCCTACCGCCGCCCACGATGTCGGAGGTCATGGTCGACATGTTCTTCCAGCCGGGCAAGCTGCCCGACAGCTTGGCCGATTACCTGCGCGGGATGATCTCCGAGCGCACGATCATTAAGCCGAAGTCACCATGACACGCCGAACTTCACGCCTCGTCCTCGCCGGCCTGCTGGCGGTACTGTTGGCCGCCGCGGCATACGTGGTGCTGCCCGCGCAGCGCAGCTACCGCATCACCGGCTACTTCGCCTCGGCGGTGGGCCTCTACCCGGGTGACGACGTCCGGGTGGTCGGGGTTCCGGTCGGCCGCATCGAGTCCATCGAGCCGCGTGCCGAGAACGTCAAGATCACCATGTCGGTGAGCAAGGATGTGCCGCTGCCGGCCGACGTGCATGCGGTGCTCATGGCACCGAACATCGTCTCCGCGCGGGTCATTCAGCTGGCCCCGGCCTACACCGAAGGTGACAAGCTCGCCGACGGATCGGTACTGAGTGAAGACCGCACCGCGGTCCCGGTCGAATGGGACGAGGTCAAGCAGGAGCTGACCCAGCTCAGCTCCCAGTTGGCACCCGAGCAGGGCAAGCTCAACGGGGCACTGAGCGCCTTCGTCAACCAGGCCGCCGACACCTTCGACGGCAACGGCGACTCGTTCCGCAACGCGCTGCGTGAACTGTCGGCGATCACCGGGCGCCTCGGGGACTCGCGCACCGACCTGTTCGGCACCGTGAAGAACCTGCAGGTACTGGTCGATGCGCTCTCCGGCAGCAACGAGCAGATCGTGCAGTTCACCGACCATGTCGCGGCGGTGTCGGCAGTGCTGGCCGAGAGTTCGGTCGACCTGGATGTCACGCTGGGCACGCTGAGCCAGGCACTGCGCGACGTTCGCGGTTTCCTGCACAACAACAATGACGCGTTGATCGCCCAGGTCAATAAGCTGGCGGAGTTCACCAAGGTGCTGTCCGACCAGAGCGACAACCTCGAACAGGCGCTGCACATCACCCCGCACGGCCTGGTGAACTTCTACAACATCTACAATCCTGCGCAGGGGACCTTGAGCGGGCTCCTGTCGCTGCCCGACTTCGCCAATCCGGTGCAGTTCATCTGCGGCGGCGTCTTCGACGTCGGTTCGGTGCCCGACAACTTCAAGCGGGCGGAGATCTGCAAGGAGCGGATGGGACCGGTCATGCGGCGCTGGTCTATGAACTTTATCCCGTTTTTGTTCCACCCGGTCAACTCGATCACCGCCTACAAGGGCCAGATCATCTACGACACCCCGGCCACCGAGGCGAAGTCTCAGACGCCGGTGCCGTACCTGAAGTGGCTGCCGGCTCCCGGTGTCACGCCGCCGAGCACCGAAGATGTCGCGGCCCTGTTCCTGCCGCCGCCCGCGCCGGGGCAGCTGGGCAAGGCGCCCGGCCCGACGGGTCCGGCTCAGCCCGGTGCCGGTGCACCACGGGAGGGCGGATGAGCGTGAAGTCTCTTGGCGGCGCGCTGCACCGGGTCGGCCGCCGCGGTGCGGTGCTCGGTGCCGGGGCGTTGGTGTTGTCCGGTTGTCAGTTCGGCGGGCTGAACTCGCTGAACATGCCGGGAACCGCAGGCCATGGTCGCGGCTCCTACAGCATCACGGTGCAACTGCCGGACGTCACCACGCTGCCGCAGAACTCGCCGGTGATGGTCGATGACGTCACGGTCGGCAGTGTGTCGGGGATTCGGGCCGTGCAACGGCCCGACGGCAGCTTCTACGCCGCGGTCAAGCTGTCGCTGGACGGCAATGTGCACCTGCCGGCCAATGCCATCGCGAACGTCGCGCAGACCTCGCTGCTGGGTTCTCAGCACATCGAGCTGGCCGAGCCGACCGACCAACCTCCGGTCGGCACCCTCGCCCGAGGCGATGAGATTCCGCTCAGCCGGACCGGGCGCTACCCCAGCACCGAAGAGGTGCTGTCGTCGTTGGGTGTGGTGGTCAACCAGGGCAATCTCGGTGCGGTGCAAGACATCACCGAAGAGGCCCACGCCGCGGTCGCCGGCCGGGCCGGTACCTTTGCCGAGCTGGTGCCGAGGCTGGCCGAACTGACCGCCTCGCTGGACCGCCAGGCACGCGACATCGTCGCGGCGGCTGAGGGGCTGAACCGGGTCGGGGCGACCTTGGCCCGTAGCGCTCCCAGCCTGGCGCGGGCGCTGGACACCATGCCCGCGGCATTGGCGGTGCTCAACGACAACCGCAGCAACATCGTCGACGCGTTCGGGGCGCTGCAGCGGCTGGCCGTGGTCGGAGCGCGGATCATGAGCGAGACCAAGGAAGACTTCGCCGCCGACATCAAGGACCTGTACCCGGTCATCAAGGCGTTCGCTGACAACGCCAACGAGTTGGTGACGGCGTTCCCGTTCATCCCGACGTTCCCGTTCCCGTCGATGTATCTGCGTAACGCCGTGCGTGGCGACTTCCTCAACGTCTACGTCACCTTTGACATGACACTGCGTCGATTCGGCGAAACCGTGTTCACCACCGGCGGTTTCGACCCGAACATGCCGCACATGCACGACGTTCTGAACCCGCCCGATTTCTTGATCGGAGAGATGGCGAACCTGTCCGGACAGGCCGCCGACCCGTTCAAGATCCCGCCCGGAACGGCTCCCCACTATGAGGAATGACCTGCGATGCTGACCCGCCTCGTTCGAATCCAACTCGGGATCTTCGCCGTGGTCACCGTGCTGGCCGTCGGTGCCATCTCGATCCTCTACCTGCACGCGCCGAGCCGGATCGGTATCGGCACCTACAAGGTGACCGCCGACTTCATCGGTGGCGGCGGTATCTACCAGAGCGCCAATGTCACTTACCGCGGCGTGACGGTGGGCCGGGTGGAATCTGTTCAACTCAGCGACCACGGCGTCGACGCCGCAATGCGGCTCAACAGCAGTACCAAGATCCCCGGGAACGTCACCGCCACCGTCAAGAGCATGTCCGCGATCGGTGAGCAGTACATCGACCTCGTGCCACCCGCCGGGGATGCGGCCGCAGGCGCGTTGCGCAACGGCGCGCGCATCGGCCAGGACCGCACCGCTATTGGTCAGGACATCGCCGGACTGCTCGACCAGGCGCAGTCGCTGGTCAACAGCGTCGCCAACAGCCGTCTTCGCGATCTGCTGCGCAGCGCGTTCGAGGGGTTCAACGGCTCCGGGCAGGAGCTGGCGCGAATGATCGCCTCGTCGCGGCAGCTGGTCGACGAGGCCAACGCCAATTTCGACGCGACCTCGGCATTGGTCGACCAAGTCGAGCCCTTCTTGGACGCCCAGATCCGCAGCGGTGACGACATCAGGAAACTGGCACGGTCGCTGGCGGCGGTCACCACCGAGGTGCACAAGGCCGACCCGCAGCTCCGCGAGGTGCTGCAGACCCTGCCCAGCGTCGCCGACGAGGCCAACACCACTTTTGACGGAATCCGCGCGTCCTTCCCCACGCTGGCGGCCAGCATCGCCAACTTCGGTCGGGTCGGGGTCATATACCGTAACTCCATTGAGCAGGCGTTGGTGGTGTTCCCCGCGCTGATGGCGGCACTGATCACCGTCGCCGGCGGCGTGCCGATGGATGAAGGCGTGAAGCTGGACTTCAAGATCGACATGCACGACCCGCCGCCATGCACGGTCGGCTTCCTGCCGTTCACCGAAATGCGCACACCGGCCGACGAAACCGTCCGGGAACTGCCCAAGGACCTGTACTGCAAAGCCGCGCAGAACGATCCGACCGCGGTCCGTGGTGCCCGCAACTACCCGTGCATGGAGTATCCGGGCAAGCGGGCGCCCACGATCCAGCTCTGCCGCGACCCGCGGGGCTTCGTCCCGATCGGCAGCAACGCGTGGCGCGGGCCGCCGGTCCCGTATGACACCCCGATCACCGATCCTCGGATGCTGAATCCGATGAACAAGTTCCCCTACATCCCGCCGTCGGCGGACTATGACCCGGGCCCGCCGGTGACGGCGCTGCCGCCGGGTGTGCCCGCGGGCCCCGGCCCAGCGCCCAATCCGCCCTACCCGCTGCCGTACCCGCCGAATCAGCTCGGACCCAACCCGCCGGCGCCGTGGCCCTACTACGCGCCGCCGGACCAGAACATGCCGACCAGCCCCGGCGGCAACGGTGGCCTGCCCGCCTACGGACGTGACCCCGCGCCGGGACCGGCTGCCGGTCCGGCTCCGGGGCCGCTGCCTGCCGAGGCCAACGGTGTCGCCTACAGCACCTACGACCGGTCCGGCAAGTTCGTGGATCCGGTCGGCAACAGTGGCGTGTTCGTCTCCGGCTCAGACAAGTGGCTGCCCGCGGAGAACTGGGCTGATCTGATGCTCGCGCCGAGGCAGACGTGAGCGGACCCGACGACGCGAAGGTCCGGCGCCGGGCCTCGCGGGCTGCGGGACCAGCGGGGGAGGCCGGTGAGACGACGCCGACCGCGGTACGGATTCCGCCACCCAGCCGCGCTGCGGTACGGGCGGTCCGGCCGGCCGGACCACCGCCGCGGCGGCAGCCCAACGCCGGCAAGACAGCGCAACTGGCGGGTGTGGTTGGACTGGCGGCGTGGGTCTTGTTGGGCGGGATGGTCGCCGTACTCGGCGTGCAACACCGGCAAGCCGATGCAGCACACCAGCGCGATCAGCGATTCGTCGACACGGCGGTGCAGACGGTGCTGAATATGTACACCTATACGCCCGACACCATCAACGAGCAGGTGGATCGCTTCGTGGCCGGCACCAGCGGTCCACTGCGCGACACGATGGCGGCCAACTCCGAAAATCTCAAGGCCTTGCTGCGAGAGACCAAGCACAGCTCTGAGGCCGTCATCAATGGCAAGGCATTGGAGGGCATCGACAACGTCGCCGGCAACGCGTCGGTGCTGGTGGCGATACGCGCTACCGCCACTGATGCGGACGGAGTCAATAAGCCCTCGCAGCCCTACGCGTTGCGGGTCATCGTGCATGAAGACGGCAACGGCGATATGACCGCATACGACCTGAAGTGGCCGGGGGGCAGCGGATGACACGGCGGTGGATGTGGCTGGCCGTCCTCGTGGGAGTTCTCGGTGGGTTCGTGGGTCTGGGAGCTGCGGCGGGATCGCTGTATTGGAGCCGAGTCGAGGCGCGTGGTGAGCAGACGACACGCTCGGAGTTGGTCAGGCTGACCGCCGATGAGATCCCCAAGGTCTTGGGCTATGAGTACAAGACGGTGGAGCGCAGCCTGACCGAGACCTACCCGCTGTTCACCGGGGACTATCGCCGCGAGTTCGAGGCCCGCGCCATGAACGAGATCATTCCGCAGGCCCGCGAGAAGCAGTTGGTGAACCAGGTCGACGTCGTCGGCATCGGCGCCATGGCTGCCCGCCGGACGTCGGGCTCGGTGCTGGTGTTCGTCAACCGCACCGTGACGGGCAAGTCCAAGGAGAAGTACTACGAGGGCAGCCGCCTGCGGGTTGATTTCCGCAAGATCGACCGCAAGTGGCTGATCAGCAATATCGCGCCGATCTAGCTGAAAGGATGAGCGCCATGGGGAAACTCGTTCGTGGGCTGGCCATCTTGGCTGCGGCGATGACGGCGGCCACCGGCCTGGCGGTCCAGGCCGGCGCCGATGACGACGCGATACCGGAAGGAACGATCGAGGGCGTCTACACCTACAACGACGGTGTCAAGACGGCGACCTGGAAGATCTACCCGCTGTGCGTGCCGACGGTGGGTGACGGCCGGGTTCCGCTGCACACGGCGGTGGGCTGCAAACTGCAGGTCGAAAGTAACGGGCCTCCGGGACAGGCTGGGGCATACCGGTTGGCCAACGGTCGGTGGACCTACAAGACCCCGTTGCTGGCGGGCACCAGGTGCTCGAACGGCGGCACTGCCGGCAGCGAGGAGATGTATCAGTTCGATCTGTCCCTCAACGGCACTTACACCACCTCCCACAACGCGGTGTGCGGGCTGCAGCCCGGGTTGGAGAAGCGGCCGTTCACGCTGACCTTCGTATCGCCGCTGCCGGTCCCGGTCATCCACTATCCGCTGAATTGCCAGGACAACCCAATCCACCTGTGCAGCTGAGTGTCACCGGCCGTTGGGCATTACTCCGCGGAGTCGGCGAGTGCACCAAGGAAGGAGCGGGCCCAACGGTCTACGTCGTGGGCCAGCACCTGACGGCGCAGCGCCCGCATCCGCCGGCGGCCCTCCTCGTCGGTCTGGTTGATCGCCGCCTCGATGACGTCCTTCACGCACTCCAGATCGTGCGGGTTCACCAGATAGGCCTGCTGCAATTCCGCTGCGGCGCCGGTGAATTCGCTCAAGACCAACGCGCCGCCCAGGTCGTTGCGGCATGCCACGTACTCTTTGGCGACCAGATTCATCCCGTCGCGCAGTGGGGTGACCAGCATGACGTCGCTGGCCACGAAGAACGCGATGAGTTCGTCGCGGGGGACCGGGCGGTGCAGATAGTGCACCACCGGGTGGCCGACCTCGCTGTATTCGCCGTTGATGTGGCCGACTTGGCGTTCGATGTCCTCGCGCAGGATCTGGTAGCTCTCCACCCGTTCCCGGCTTGGCGTAGCCAGCTGCACCAGCACGGTGTCGTCCCGCTTGGCGCGACCTTCGGCGAGCAGCTCGTTGAAGGCCTTGAGCCGGACGTCGATGCCCTTGGTGTAGTCCAGGCGGTCCACGCCCAGCAGGATCTTGCGAGGGTGTCCTAGTTCGGCCCGAATTTCCTTGGCGCGCCGACGGATTCCACGTTCGCGCGCCTTGCGGTCGAGTTCGCCGGAGTCGATCGAAATGGGGAAGGCGCCGACCCGCACGGTGCGATCCGGCAGCCGCACCTCACCGAACCGGCTGCGTACCCCGACCGAGCCCCGCGAGGTGGCCGCCCCCACCAGCCTGCGGGCCAGAAACAGAAAGTTCTGTGCGCCGCCGGCCAGGTGGAATCCGACCAGGTCGGCGCCGAGCAGGCCGTCGACGATCTCCGTGCGCCACGGCAGCTGCATGAACAGCTCCACCGGGGGAAACGGAATGTGCAGGAAGAAGCCGATGGTGACATCGGGCCGCAGGGTCCGCAGCATCTTGGGCACCAGCTGCAGCTGGTAGTCCTGGACCCACACCGTGGCGCCCGGGGCCGCCGCCTGCGACGCGGCCTCGGCGAAGCGGCGGTTGACGTCGACGTAGCGGTCCCACCACTGCCGGTGATAGATCGGCTTGACGATCACGTCGTGATACAGCGGCCAGAGCGTGGCGTTGGAGAAACCCTCGTAGTACTCGGCGATGTCGGTGGTGCTCAGAGCGACCGGATGCAGCCGCAGGTCTTCGACGTCGATCGGCCCGTCGGGGGTGTCCTGGCTGCCCGGCCAGCCCACCCAGGCGCCGCGGCGCTTACGCAGCAGCGGTTCCAGCGCGGTGACCAGTCCGCCGGGGCTGCGCTTCCAACTCGTCGTACCGTCGGGCAACACCTCGATGTCGATGGGCAGCCGGTTGGCCACCACGACGAAGTCGGACTCGCCGGGTTGATGATGTGGCGCGTCCCGGCCCCCCGACCCTGGCATCTACGCCCCGGGTTTCTCGGGTGTCGCAGGTCCGATCCCCAGCATGGACAGGAACACCCGGCACTCGTCCGCGTCCTCGGCGTAGGCGGCCACGACTCGTCGGGCCTGGCGCGCGGTGCTGTCGGCCAGCGGTTCCACGTCGTCGATGTCGGCGTGTTCGGATTTAGCAGGCATGAGTCGACTCTAGCGAAGTGCGCCGTAACCTGTGATGCGGACGACGAGGAGGGCGGAGGCTAAATGGCCACATCGGAGACGACATCGGGGCAGTCCGGCGAACTCGTCGACTACGAAACCGTCGACGACGGGCGCATCGCCCGGATCTGGCTGAACCGTCCGGAGGCCCACAACGCGCAGAACCGCACCCTGCTGGTGCAGCTCGACGAAGCGTTCTGCCGGGCCGAGGCCGACGACACCGTGCGGGTGGTGATCCTGGCGGCACGCGGTAAGAACTTCTCCGCCGGCCATGACCTGGGCTCGGAGGCGGCCCTGGCCGAACGCCGGCCCGGGCCCACGCAGCATCCGAGTTTCGCCGGCAACGGCGGTACCCGGGAGCCGGTGGTGGAGAAGACCTACCTGCAGGAGTGGCACTACTACTTCTCGAACACCTGTCGCTGGCGGGAGCTGCGCAAGATCACCATCGCGCAGGTGCAGGGCAACGCCATCTCTGCGGCGTTGATGCTGATCTGGGCGTGCGATCTGATTGTCGCCGCCGACAATGCGCGGTTCTCCGACGTGGTCGGGGTGCGCCTGGGCATGCCGGGCGTCGAGTACTACGCGCATCCCTGGGAATTCGGGCCCCGCAAGGCCAAGGAGCTGTTGCTGACCGGTGATTCGCTGGATGCCGACGAGGCTTACCGGCTGGGCATGGTCTCCAAAGTCTTCGCCGCCGACGAGCTGGCCGACAAAACGCTGGAGTTCGCCCGCCGTATCGCCGAGCTGCCGACCATGGCCGCCCTGCTGATCAAGGATTCGGTGAACGCCGCCGCCGACGCGATGGGGTTCTCCGAGGCGCTGCGGCACGGCTTCCACATCCATCAGCTGGGTCACGCGCATTGGGCAGCGCACAACGACAACAAGTTCCCGATCGCGCTGCCGCCGGAGGTGCCGGACTGGCGCACCGCCGGGCCCACCGACCTGGCTCGCCGCGATCAGCCATAGCGGCCCGTCGCTACTGCCGAACGTGGTTCCATAGGTAGAACACGTTCCAGTTTTGATGTGAGGGGTCGGTGTGACGCTTTCGTCCCGGATTTCGTTCGAAGACCGCAGCTACCTGGTCACCGGAGGTGGTAGCGGCATCGGTAAGGCAGTGGCGGCCGGCCTGGCCGCCGCCGGAGCCGACGTGCTGATCGTGGGTCGGGGAGCCGAGCGGCTGGCCGCGGTGGCCGCCGAGATCGGCGACTCGGTTCGTCACCTGCCGACCGACATCACCGACGAAGACAGTGTGATCGCCGCCGTCGCCGCGGCCGAGGGCGAACACGGCCGGCTGCACGGAGTGGTGCACTGCGCGGGAGGTTCGGAGACCATCGGGCCGATCACCCAGATCGATTCCGCGGCCTGGCGGCGCACCGTGGACCTCAACGTCAACGGCACCATGTACGTGCTCAAGCACGCCGGACGGGCACTGGTGCGTGGTGGCGGCGGCTCGTTCGTCGGCATCTCCTCGATCGCCGCCAGCAACACCCACCGCTGGTTCGGCGCCTACGGCCCGACCAAGTCGGCGCTGGACCACTTGATGAAACTGGCCGCCGATGAACTGGGTGGCTCCTGGGTGCGGGTCAACAGCGTCCGACCGGGCCTGATTCGCACCGAGTTGGTTGCACCGATCCTGGACTCGCCCGAGTTGAGCGAGGACTACCGCATCTGCACGCCGCTGCCCCGGCCCGGTGAGGTCGACGACGTCGCCGACCTGGCGCTGTTCCTGCTCAGCGACGCGGCCGCGTATATCACCGGGCAGGTCATCAACGTCGACGGCGGGCAGATGCTGCGCCGCGGGCCGGACTTCTCGTCGATGCTGGAGCCGGCGTTCGGGGCCGACGGCCTGCGCGGCGTGGTCGCGGATTAGTCGTGGGCGTTTATGCGGTCACCGGGTCGGCATCCGGGATGGGACGGCAGGCAGCGGAGAAGTTGCGGGCGGCCGGCCACACCGTGATCGGGGTCGACCTGCGCGACGCCGAAGTGATCGCGGACCTGTCGAGCGCGGGCGGGCGCGCGGCAGGCGCCGAGGCGGTGCTGGCGGCGTGCGAGGGCCGCCTAGACGGGGCGGTGCTGGCCGCCGGCATCGGACCCACTCCGGGGGCGACGCAGCTGATCCTGCAGATCAACTACTTCGGGGTCATCGACCTGCTGGAGGCGTGGCGACCGGCGCTGGCCGCATCCGGTGCCGCCAAAGTCGTGGTTGTGGCCAGCAATTCGACCACCACCGTGCCGGCGGTGCCGCGGTCCGCGGTGCGGGCACTGCTGGCCGGCAAAGCGGCCAAGGCGGTGCGCCGGCTGCGACTGTTCGGTCCGGGTGCGCCGACGTTGGCGTACGCGGCGTCCAAGATCGCGGTGTCGCGCTGGGTGCGCCGGTACGCGGTTGAACCGTCCTGGGCGGGGGCGGGTATCCGGCTCAACGCCCTAGCTCCGGGTGCGATCATGACGCCGCTGCTGGAAAAGCAGCTCGCCACCCCGGGGCAGGCGGCGGGAGTCCGCAGTTTTCCGGTGCCGGTGGGCGGTTTCGGCGACCCCGGTCAACTGGCGGACTGGATGCTGTTCATGCTCTCGGATGCCGCTGAGTTCCTCTGCGGCAGTGTCATCTTCGTCGACGGCGGTACGGACGCCTACGTCCGTGCTGACGACTGGCCGCGCGCTCTCGGGCTGTCCGGGGTGCCGCGCTATCTGACGAGGTTGCGGTCCTTCAAGAGGACTTAGCGGACTCAGGCGGACGGGCGGGTGTCGGCCAAAACCGTTCGGACCGAGAAGTCTTGTCGTGGTTAAAAGTTTGTTGCGTACCGACCAGAAAGTCGACGTCAACCACTTAACTCCGCCGGTCCCGGGTCTCGCTGAGTGGACGAACACTGGCCGCCGGGTTCGAAGCTGGCGATACTGACAGCTATGGCCGCCCCCACCGATGCTGGACTGGAACCGATCGGCGCTGTCCACCGCACCCGCATCGGCCGGGAAGCCACCGAGCCGATGCGTGAGGACATCCGGCTGCTTGGTGCGATTCTCGGCGACACGGTCCGCGAGCAGAACGGCGACGAGATATTCGGGCTGGTCGAACGGGCTCGGGTGGCGTCGTTTCAGGTGCGCCGCTCGGAGCTCGACCGCACCGAGGTGGCGCGCATGTTCGCCGGCATCGACATCCACGAGGCGATTCCGGTCATCCGGGCGTTCAGCCACTTCGCGCTGCTGGCCAATCTCGCCGAAGACATCCACCGGGAGCGGCGCCGCGCCATCCACGTGGCCGCCGCGGAACCGCCGCAGGACAGCAGTCTGGCCGCGACCTACCTGAAGTTGGACGCCGCAGAACTGGATTCGGCCGCCGTGGCCGACGCGCTGACGGATGCCCTGGTCGCTCCCGTGATCACCGCCCATCCGACCGAGACACGCCGTCGCACGGTGTTCGCCACCCAGCACCGGATCGGTGAGTTGATGTGGCTGCGTTGCGAGGGCCGCACCAAGACCGATGACGGTCGTGACCTCGAAACCGAGCTACGGCGCCAGGTGCTGATGCTGTGGCAGACGGCATTGGTCCGGGTGTCGCGGCTGCAGATCTCCGACGAGATCGAGTTGGGTCTGCGCTACTACCCGGCGGCGTTCTTCGACGTGATCCCGAAGATCAACGCCGAAGTGCGGACGGCGTTGCGTGCTCGCTGGCCCGGCGCGAACCTGTTGGACGAACCCATTCTGCGGCCCGGCTCCTGGATAGGCGGGGACCGCGACGGTAACCCCAACGTGACCGGCGACGTGGTGCGGTTGGCCACCGGCAGCGCCGCGTATACGGCGCTGGCGCACTACCTCACCGAGTTGACCGCGCTGGAGCAGGAGTTGTCGATGTCGGCGCGGCTGGTCGGCGTCAGCCCCGGATTGGCCGCGCTGGCCGAAGCCGACCAGGAGCCGGCCCGCGCTGACGAGCCCTACCGACGGGCACTGCGGGTGATCCGGGCGCGACTCACCGCGACCGCAGCCGAGATCCTGGACCACCGGCCACCGAATGGACTGGACCTGGGATTGCCGCGCTATGTCGCACCCGGTGAGCTGTGGGCCGACCTGGACACCGTCGACACGTCGCTGCGGGAGCACGGCGGCACGCTGTTGGCCGACGACCGGCTCGCCCAGCTACGGGAGGCCGCGCACGTGTTCGGCTTCCACCTCTGCGGCCTGGACATGCGGCAGAACTCCGACGTGCACGAGCAGGTGGTCGGCGAGCTGCTGGCCTGGGCCGGGGTGCATCCCGACTATGCCTCGCTGGACGAAGACGACCGGGTCGCGGTGCTCGTCGGCGAGCTCGGCACCCGCCGGCCGCTGCTCAGCGAGCGCGCCGCTCTGTCAGAGCTCGCGCACGGCGAGTTGGCGGTCATCGAGGCCGCCGCCCACGCGGTGGATCGCTACGGGCAGGCGGCGGTGCCCAACTACGTGATCTCGATGTGCCGGTCGGTGTCGGACTTCTTGGAGGCGGCGATCCTGCTCAAGGAGACCGGCCTGCTGGACGCCTCAGGATCGACGCCGTACTGCCCGGTCGGCATCGTGCCGCTGTTCGAGACGATCGACGATCTGCGCCGCGGCGCGTCGATCCTCGGGGCGGCGCTGGAGATCCCGGCATATCGGGCCATCGTGGCCGCCCGCGGCGACAACCAGGAGGTGATGCTGGGCTACTCCGACTCCAACAAAGACGGCGGGTATCTGGCCGCCAACTGGGCGCTGTACCGCGCCGAACTCGACATCGTCGAGACCTCCCGCAGGGCCGGGATCCGGTTGCGGTTCTTCCACGGTCGGGGCGGCACCGTCGGCCGGGGAGGTGGCCCCAGCTATCAGGCGATTCTGGCCCAGCCTCCGGGCGCGGTGAACGGATCACTGCGGCTCACCGAGCAGGGCGAGGTGATCGCCGCCAAGTACGCCGAGCCGCGGATGGCGCGCCGGAACCTGGAGAGCCTGGTGGCGGCGACCCTGGAGGGCACCCTGCTGGATGTGGAGGGTCTCGGTGATGCCGCGGCCCCGGCGTATGCGGTGCTCGACGACCTGGCCGTCCGCGCCCAGCGTGCCTACGTCGAATTGGTCCATGAGACACCGGGCTTCGTCGACTACTTTCTGGCGTCCACGCCGGTCGGCGAGATCGGCGCGATGAACATCGGTAGCAGGCCCACCTCGCGCAAACCCACCTCGTCGATCGCGGACCTGCGTGCCATCCCCTGGGTGCTGGCCTGGAGTCAGTCGCGGGTGATGCTGCCCGGTTGGTATGGCACCGGTTCGGCGCTGCAGGAGTGGATCACCGCGGGCCCGGAAAGCGAAGCCGACCGCCTGGCGACACTGCACGACCTGTATCGGCGTTGGCCGTTCTTCACCACCGTGTTGTCGAATATGGCGCAGGTCCTGGCGAAGTCGGACCTGGGCCTGGCGGCGCATTACGCGGAGCTGGTTCCCGATGAAACGTTGCGGCGCACCGTGTTCGACAAGATCGTCGCGGAGCACCAGCGGACCATCACCATGTACCTGCGGATCACTGGCTACGACGATCTGCTGGCCGACAACCCGGCACTGGCGCGGTCGGTGTTCAACCGCTTCCCTTATCTGGAACCGCTGAACCACCTTCAGGTGGAGTTGCTGCGGCGCTACCGTGCCGGCGACGACGACGAGCTGGTGCGGCGCGGCATCCTGCTGACGATGAACGGACTGGCCAGCGCCCTGCGCAACAGCGGCTGATCACGGCTGCGGGCGAATTGGGCGGAATCGGCCCGACCGAAAAATTTCGATCCCACTGGGCGGGACGACAGCTTTTTCTTACTTCGCTATCAGTTAGCGTCCGGGATGGCCGTGATTTCGGTCACACCGCGCTAAGAAGGAGGCCTGAACAATGCTTCGATTCGCCACCCGTCCCTGGATCACCGTCGGCGTTGCCGCCGTCGGTGCCGGGCTGATTTCCGCCGCTCCGGCGACGGTGCCGCTACCCGGTGTCCAGCTGGCCGATATTCAGCTCACCGCTACCGACATCATCATCGACTTCACCCGGCATGGGGAATCGACCGACAACGCCAGCCACATCATCGGCACCATGCCGCCCGGTGCGCACCTCACCGCGCTGGGGCAGCAACAGGCCGAGGGCCTCATCGACCCGCTGAACCCCAAGTACCTCGGGGGTAACGACTACGACGGGCTGTTCGCGTCGTGGTTGGTCCGAACCCAGGAGACCGCGGCGCCGCTGGCCGACTACCTGGGCATGGACGTGCAACACCTGGCCGGGCTCAACGAGGTCAACGCCGGCATCTTCGAGGGCATCCAACAGGGCCAGGTCAGCGCACCCGCGTACCTGCTGGCCCCGATGCTGTGGACGCTGGGGCTGTACTCCGTGCCACAGCTCGGTGCCACCGACTTCAACGGTATGGCGTTCCAGTCCCGTGTCGACGAGGCCGTCCAGGCGATGTACGACGTGAGCAGCGCCGAGGACGCTTTCGGCCGCAGTGCGGCGTTCTCGCACGGCGCCACGATGATGATGTGGACGATCATGAACGTCGACAACCCCACCCCGTGGCTCTGGATGACGAACCCGCTGTCCAACACCGACCAGGTGGTGATCGAGGGCAACCCCACCGACGGCTGGACGCTGCTCAGCTGGGACGGGATCGAGCAGGACCTGACCCCAAGCCTGATGACGCAGCTGTTCGTCGCCACCCGCGACCTGATCGTCGCGCCGCAGATGGCGATGTTCAACATCCAGGCGGGCATGGTGGACTCCCTGCAATCGCAGGATCCGTCCGACTGGTTGACTGCGGCGCAGGCCGGCTTCAACGACGTCCTCCAGACGACGATGAACTACCCCACTGAGGTGCTCGGGGCCATCGAGAGCTACCTCGCCGGCGACATCGAGCTCGGTTGGGATGAGTGGGCGCAGGGCATCGCGATCATGAGCGGGTTCCTCGAAAGCACCGTCACGGGCATCTGGGACAGCCTGGTCCCGGCCTAGGTCCGGCGACGATGCGGGCGAGGGACGAGCCGGCTGAGGAGTCGGACGATCGAGCCTGAGTCCGGCGACGATGCGGGCGAGGGACGAGCCGGCTGAGGAGTCGGACGATCGAGCCTGAGTCGGGGGCATGTTGGCTCTGCGCCCACCGCACAACGGGTGGGCGCAGAGCTAACGAGCAGCGGTGATGGTCACCGGGATCCCGTTGACCGCACCGTTGCCCGACGGCTCGTCGACGAACGTGGGCGGCGCCAGGATGTTGTTGTTCACCCCCGGCGAGCTGTTGGCCACCGCCATGCGGGTACCGGCTTTGCCGTGACCCCAGCCGTGGGGCATCGACACCACGCCGGGCTTGATCGCATCGGTGACCTCGACCGGAACCTCGAGGCGTCCGGTGGCCGACGCGACGACGACGCTGTCCCCGGTGCGCAGGGTGCGCACCGCCGCGTCGTCGGGGTGGATCAGCAGCGTGCAGCGGTCCTTACCCTTCATCAGCGGTCCGACATTGTGCATCCAGGAGTTGTTCGACCGCAGATGGCGACGGCTGACCAGGACCAATTCGTCGGGCCGGCGATCCAACCGCGCGGCCAGCCGCGGCAGGTCGTCGAGTAGATACTGCGGTGCCAGCCGGACCTTCGCCTCCGGGGTGCTCAGGACACCGGGCAGTTGCGGAACCATCGGTCCGAAGTCGATGCCGTTCGGATGGGCCTTGACCTGATCCAGCGTCAGCCCGCCGGGATTCTCGCCGTAGCGGTCACCGAACGGCCCGGTGCGCAGCGTCAGGTCGAGGATCCGTTCCGGGCCGCCGCTGTCGTAGTGCTTGCGGATGTCGGCTCCGGTCAAGTCCTGCAGATAGCACAAGACGTCGAAGAAGCCGTCGTCGAGTGCGGCGACGTCGACGTCCTCGGCGGGTGTGCCGGTGCACAGGCCGGTCAACCGGATCAGGATCTCCCATTCGCCGGGACGGTCGGGGTCGCACGGGTGAAACACCGGCGGTGAATAGTTGGTCACGCTGCTGACCGCGAACTGCAGCAGCAGGTCGTCGTGATGCGGCTGCTCCAACGGCGACAGGCCGGGCAGGATCACATCGGCGTGCCGCGTCGTCTCGTTGAGCCAGCAGTCCACCGAGATCATCGCCTCCAGCGTCGGCAACACCGCATCGAGGTCGTGGCCGGCCGGACTGGACAGCACCGGGTTGCCCGCGACGGTGATCAGCGCCTTGACCTGGCCCTCACCCGGGGTGGCGATCTCCTCGGCCAGGCAGGACACCGGGGTCTGGCCGAGGACCTCCTTGGCGCCGCGGACCCGGGTACGCCACCGGCCGAACTCCGACCGGCCTCCTTCCAATCCGGGCAGCTGCCGGGTGGTCAGCGACCACGCCGTCGCGCGCGGGAACATCGCGCCGCCCGGGGTGTCGAAATGCCCGGTGAGGATGTTGACCACGTCGACGAGCCAGCTGGCGAGACTGCCGAATTCCTGGGTGCACAACCCGATTCGGCCGTACACCACCGCGCGATCGGCGCCGGCCAACTGCCGTGCCAACCGGCGAATCCGTTCGGCGTCGATTCCCGTTGCCGGGGCCACTCGCTGTGGCGACCAGTCCGCCGCGACCGCCCGCATGGTGTCGATACCGTCGATATACTCCCCGGCGGCGCCCAACCGGACCAGGTCTTCGTCGAACAGGGTGTGGATCACGGCGAGGAGCAGGGCGGCGTCGGTGCCGGGCGTGATCGGCAGCCATTCGTCGGCCTTGGCGGCGGTCGCGGTGCGGACCGGGTCGATGACGATCACGGTGCCGCGGCTGCGGATGTCACCGATGATCGCGTTGATGTTGGGTGCGGCCAGCAGCGAACCCTGCGACACCGCGGGGTTGGCGCCCATGATCACCAGCAGGTCGGTGCGCTGGATATCCGGCACCGGGATGGTCCACCAGCCGCCGTACATCAGGTGCGAGGTCAGGTTTTTGGGCCACTGGTCCACGGTTCCCGACGAGTAGCTGGTCGGGATGCCGGACATTCCGAGCAGCAGCCCGATATAGCGGCCCAGGGAGAACGTGTGCGCTGTCGGATTGCCCACATAGGAGCTCACGGCCGCGATGCCGTATCGGGAGATCACCGGTTGCAGGAGTTCGGTGCAGCGGCGGAATGCGGTGTCCCAGCTGACTTCGCGCCACTGGCCGTCCACCTTGATCATCGGCTTCCGGATCCGATCCGGGTCGTCGTGGAGCGCTCCCAGGGAGACGCCCTTGGGGCAGAGGTGTCCGCGGCTCCAGACGTCGTCCTGGTTGCCGCGGATCCGCGAGACTCGACCGCCGTCCACTTGAATTTCCAAGCCGCACATTGCCTCACAGAGCGGACAGGTGAGGAGGTGCCGACCGTCTTCGCCGGTGCCGGCGAGTTGTCCAGGCGTCATGTCGCGATGCTAGGAGATCCGCGACCGCGTCGGCGGCTGTCGTCCCGCTGAGCGGGCAAGGCGGGGTGTCCGCCCAGGTACCGGGTCCTCACGAGTGTCTCACTGGTCGGGATCAGGAGGACGAATCGTCGAGGGACGGCGTTACGTTCCCACCACATACCGCGGTGCGAACGGAGTAGATGGTGAAGCGACTGACCGGCATGGACGCCTTCTTCCTGTCGATGGAAGGCACCCGGTGGCCTCAGCACACCGTCGGGCTGATGATCCTCGATCCCAGCGACACACCGGGATTCAGCTACCACACCGTGCGCAACCACCTGCAGAGCCGGCTGCCCTACCTGCCGCAGTTTCGCCGGCGGATTCAGGAGGTGCCGTTTCAGCTGGACCGACCGGTGTGGGTCGACGACCCCCACTTCTACCTGGATGCCCACATCCATCACATCGCGCTGCCCGCACCCGGCGGCGAGCGGGAGCTGGCAGGGGTGGTCAGCGAGATCCTGGCCCGCCCGCTGAACCGGAACCAGCCGCTGTGGGAGAGCTGGTTTGTCGAGGGCCTGGCCGCGGGTCGGGTCGCGTTCATCACCAAGACGCACCACTCCATGGTCGACGGCATCTCGGGTGCCGGGCTCTCCGACGTGCTGTGTGACCTGGGCCCGGTGCCGGTCGATCCGCCGGACAAACTGCGCGACGAGCAACCGCAACCCAAGCGGGCCGGCCTCGAGCTGTTCGCCCGCGGTGCGCTGTCGCCGGTGCTGTCGGTGCCGAAGGTGGTCAGCTTCGTGCGAGGGACGGTGAGCGGAGCGGTCGCCACCGTCGCCAACCAACGACGCAGCGATCCGCCGCCCCGCCCGTTGAGCGCACCCAAGACCGCGCTCAACGGCGTGATCGGTCCCCGCCGGGATTTCGCCTACTGCTCGCTGAGCCTGAATGACGTCAAAACGGTCAAGAACCACTTCGACGTCAAGCTCAACGACGTGATCCTCAATGTGATGGCCGGAGCGCTGCGCGGCTATCTGGTCAAGCGCGACCAGCTGCCGGAGCAGCCCATCCTGGCGACCGTGCCGATGTCCACCCGGGCGGCCGACGACACCGAGATGGGCAATCTGGTGCACCCGATGGCGGCCTCGCTGGCCACCGATATCGACGACCCGGTGGCGAGGTTGTCCGCGATTCATCGCGGCATGAACACCGCAAAGGAACTGGCCGAGGAGGCGGTGAAGCGACAGTCGGTCGGACTCACCGAAATTGCGCCGCCGTTGCTGATGTCGCTGGTGTTCCGCGGTTACCGGGCAGCGAAGCTGGAGCAACGAATGCCGTTGAACACCAATCTGATCGTGTCCAACGTGCCCGGTCCACCGGTCCAGCTCTACCTGGCCGGCGCGCGCATCGATCACATCTTCCCGGTCGGCCCGTTGGCCGCCGGCATGGGAATGAACGTCACCGTGATGAGCTACCGGGATGTTGTCGACGTCGGCGTACAGGTCGACCCCGCGCTGGTGGATGACCCGTGGGAGTTGACCGCGTGTGCCGCCGACGAGCTGGAGAAGCTGGTGGCGGCCACCCGGCCCAAACGCGGCGGCAGACGAAGTAGTTCCACCCGGCGATGACGTCGCCCGCAGGCCGGCCGCCCCGCCGAAACCGGCGCTGGGACGATCCCTTCCGTTCTTTCGACGCGGTGAATTCGTTCCTGTCGTCGGTCGGGCTGCCCTCGATCAGTGCCGGTGCCGCGGCCCCCTACCGAAGTTGGTTCACCACGCTGCAACGGCAACTTGTGGGCCGAGAGGTCACGGCGCGCGTCGGCGACCATGAGCTGACCTTGACCATCACCGAGTTCGATTCGCCGCTGGACCCGCGGGGACTGGCGGTCGGTCAGTTCGGCGAGGTCCGGGTTGCGGCCCGGGAGATCAGCTGGGATTCCTACGGCCTGGATGAGGTCTCCGCGGTCCTGCAGAACGTGCACGTCCGGCCCGGGATGCCTGCGGTGCTGGTGGCGGCACCGGCCGCCGTCTCCGGGGTGTTCCCGCCGGGCGTCGTCGACGCTGTGTTGCACCGGGCCGTGCCCTGGCTGCACGGCGAGCTGCGACCGGACGGGTCGGCATGGCTGCGCTGGGCGCGGCGGCCGCACTGGGGAGCGCTGCGCGTCGACGTTTCGGCGGCGGGCTCCGCGGTGTGGTTCACGGCGCGTGCGCTGCAGATCGGCCGCCGGTCTTGGGCGCTGCCGGCCTGGATTCCGGCGTTTCCGGTGCGCATTCCCGAGCTGCCGAAGGGGCTGACGCTCACCGATATCGACATCGGCACCGGCACGCTGCGCTGGTGCGGGCTGCTGCCGCAGTGGCGGATCGAATTGCCTCAGTTGGATGACCTGCTCAAGTACGTCAGCGGACGGACGGGGCTGTTGAACCTGCCCTGGATACGCGGCTTCTGAGGCGGAGCGAATCACCTGTCCGCTCACCGGGACAAAGCCTCGCTGCCGGTTGTGGCGGGTTGCACCATCGAGGTTGTTGGTTGCTCGTACCCGACAGACAAGGATGACCATGACCGGTCAGGTGCTCGACAACATCATGGTGATCGCCGATCAACTTCGCGATCAGGCGTCCGAGGCCGAACTCCTCGGCCGGCTGCCCGATGAGACCGCGAAGGCGCTCAAGATGGCCGGCACGATGAAGCTGTTGCAGCCCGGTGCCTACGGCGGGTTCGAAGCCCACCCGCGGGAGTTCGCCGAGACGGTGATGGCGGTGGCGTCGCTGGACGGGGCAGCCGGCTGGGTGTGCGGTGTCGTGGGCGTACATCCGTGGCAGCTGGGCTTCGCCGACCCCAAGGTGCAGCAGGAGGTGTGGGGCGCCGACGACAACACCTGGATGGCATCGCCGTACGCGCCCACCGGGATCGCGATCCCAACGGATGGCGGCTACCGGTTCAGCGGCCGCTGGCAGTTCAGCTCCGGCACGGATCACTGCGACTGGATCTTCCTCGGCGCCATGCTCGGCGACGCCGACGGCAACGTCGCCCTGCCGCCCACCATGCTGCACATGATCCTGCCCCGCCGGGACTACACCATCGTGGAAGACTCGTGGGACGTGGTCGGGCTCAAGGGAACCGGCTCCAAAGACATCATCGTGCGCGACGCGTTCGTCCCCGACTATCGGGTGATGAACGGCGATCACGTGATCGACGGGACCGCGCAGCAGCAGGCCGGAGTCACCAAGACGCTGTACAAGATGCCGTGGTCGACCATGTTCCCGCTCGGGATCAGCTCCGCGGTGATCGGCATCGCCGAGGGCGCGCTGGCCGCGCACCTGGACTATCAGCGCGACCGGGTCGGCGCGCAGGGTACCGCCGTCAAAGACGACCCGTATGTTCTCTACGGGATCGGCGAAGCCGCCGCCGACATCAACGCCGCCCGCCAAGAGATTCTGGCCAACGTCGACAGGATCTGGGACATCGTCGAATCCGGACGCGAGGTCTCCTTCGAGGACCGGGCCATCGGCCGGCGCACCCAGATCCGCGCGGCCTGGCGTGCGGTGATGGCTGTCGACCAGATTCGCCCGTTCCGGCGGCAATGCGCTGCGGATGGACAAGCCGCTGCAACGGTTCTGGCGAGACGCGCATGCCGGCCTCAACCACGCCATTCACGTGCCCAGCACCGTCTACCACGCCTCGGCGCTGTCGTCGCTGGGCATCGAGCCGGCTGAACCACTGCGGAAGATGATCTGACGTCCGAACTTTGACCCGAACCGGCTAGAGAAAGCAGCGAGATGCCAACACAGATGCGCGCCATGGTGATCGACGGCTTCGGCGGTCCCGAGGTGCTGCGCGACGCCACCGTCGAACGGCCGATCGCCCGGCCGGGCAATGTCGTGATCCAGGTCGGCCACTGCGGCGTGAACCCGGCCGACTGGAAGGCCCGCGAGGGCTGGCTGTCCAGCTTCTTCGACTATCAGTTCCCGTTCGTGCTCGGTTTCGACGCCGCCGGCGTGGTCGCCGAGATCGGTGAGGGCGTGACCGGGCTGGCGGTCGGGGACCGCGTCGTGACCTCCTCCAACCAGGGGCTCGGTGAGCGCGGCACCTACGCCGAGTTCGTGGCCTCCGACGCCGACCGGGTGGTCAAGCTGCCGGATCACATTGCGTTCTCGCACGCCGCGGCCATTCCGACCGCGGCGGTCACCGCCTACGAAGCGGTGATGGACGTGGGTCAGGCCGGTCCGGGCAAGCTGGTGCTCGTCCACGGCGGTGCCGGCGGGACCGGCAGCTTCGCGATCCAGATCGCCGCGGTCGCCGGGGCACGGGTGGCGACGACGTGCAGCCCGCGCAACGCAGACTATGTTCGCGGTCTCGGCGCCGAACTGGCCATCGACTACCACACTCAGGACGTCGTCGAAGCGACCCGGGCGTGGGCGCCGGAGGGAGTGGACCTCGTCGTCGACACGGTCGGGCAGGGAACGCTGACAGACGCGATCGAGGCAGTGCGGCGCGGCGGCATCGTCGCCCCCATCGCCACCCTCATCGGCGATGAGCCGCAGTGTGATCCGGGCCGTGCCGCCGAACTCGGCGTCTCGGTGGTGCCCACCATGTCCAATCATCTGCGGCAGGGCCGGCAGCTGCGAGCGCTGGTCGAGCTGATGGCCGACGGCCGGCTCGTCGCACCGGAGATCACCACGCTGCCGCTCGACCAGGTCGCCGACGCACACCGCCGTATCCAGGACGGCCACGTCCGGGGCAAGATCGTGCTGGCGGTCAACGAGGGACTCGGGCAGTGAATTCGAAGGCGCCCATCTGGGTTCTCGACGAGATCACCGTCCGCCCCGGGAAGGGGCCGGCATTTCTGGCCGACTATCTGGAGCACTACGTGCCGCTGGTCCGGCGGTGTGGGCTGACGCTGGCTCACCGGCTGGTCGAGCCGGCCATGTGGCTGGACGACGAACCCAACCGGATGCTGTTCCTATGGTCCGCGCCCGACCCGGAAACGATCTGGCGAGCCAAGCACACCCTGCGTCAGGACCCGGAGGTCCTGGCATGGTGGCAGGTGCAAGCTCCGCCGATGATCGAGTGTCGCCGGCGTGCGACATTGGCCGAAGCCGGTGCGCTGGGTGTGTTCGCCGATGTATAGCCGTCTGGACGTCATCACGCTGGCCGGCGCCGGCCCGGACGAAGCGCTGAGCGAGTTGCGTCGAGTGGCCGCAGATCTGCCTGGCCTGCGTGGCGCGCTGATCGCGCCAACTCTCGACGGCGCCTACAACGGTGGCGACGTGATCATGCGGCTCACCTTCGACGGGGAGGCCGCTGCGCAGCGGGCGGCGGCCAGCGATGCCGGCCGGACCGTTGATGCCCTGCTCGGTGACCCGGCATGGGTCTCCCGCGTCGATCACGTCGGCTTTGCGGCCAACGCTGCGGGCGGCCCGAGCCGTGGGGGAGGGGTCTATCGGGTCGCCTTGTTCTGCGCGAATGTGCGACCCACCGCCGAGCGGCTGGAGACCTTCGCCCGGCATACCGTTCTGATGCCGAATCATGTGCGCTCGATTGGCCGTTGGCAGCTGTCTGAACCCCGCGAGGCAACGGGCACCCGAAACTGGACTCATGTCTGGGAACAGGAATACGCGGACCTGTCCGGGCTGCTGGGCGCCTACATGATGCACCCGGTTCATTGGGCGCACGTCGAGCGCTGGTTCGATCCCGAATACCCCGAATGGCTGGTCGACACGGAGCTGGTCCATACCTTCTGTGCCATCGAAGAACCGGCCATCCTCGCCTGAGGAGGAACGCGGAAACTGCTACTGCTCAATGAGATTGGATCTTATGGATGTCGATCCGACAACCGAGCGATAGCCTCGATACGAGGACGAAAGGGAGATGTGATGACAAGCCAGGACACGCTTGATCGCTACGTCGTGATCTCGACGGACACTCACGCGGGGGCGGACCTGCACGACTACAAGCCCTACTTGCCGGCGCGCCTGCACGACGAGTTCGATGACTGGGCGCAGGCCTACGTCAGTCCGTTCGACGACCTGGTCACCGCCACCGCCGAACGCAATTGGGATCACGATCTCCGGATCGCCGACATGGATGCCGACGGCGTGGCCGCCGAAGTGCTGCTGCCCAACACCGTTCCGCCGTTCTTTCCGGCCACCCCGAACATCACCATCACCCTGCCGCGCACTCGCGCCGAGTTCGAGCAACGGTGGGCCGGCGTGCAGGCCCACAATCGTTGGCAGATCGACTTCTGCTCGCTGGCGCCGGCACGCCGCCGCGGGTTGATCCAGATATTCCCCAATGACATTGACGCGGCGCTGGACGAAATCCGTTGGGGTAGCGAGCATGACTGCTTCGGCGGGGTGCTGCTGCCCGCGGTTTCGCCCGGTGATCCAGACGTCGCACCGCTCTTCCACACCCGCTACGAGCCGATCTGGCAACTGTGCGCGGACCTGGACCTGACCGTGGTGCAGCACGCGGGTGCCGGTAGCCCGATGATGCCGATGGACCAACCCGCGTCCAACGCGGTGTTGATCACCGAGATGGCGATGTGGGCGCAACGGACGCTGGGGCATCTGATCCTGGCCGGGGTGTTCGAACGGCATCCGACCCTGCGGTTTGTGCCGACCGAGCAGGGCACCCTGTGGGTGCAGCAGCAGTTGGCGACCCTCGATGCCATGGTGCCGGTCATGAAGACCGCGGCCGGCAACCGGACCTACGGGATGTTCGGTGGATCATCGGTCGATGAGCTGACCCTGACCCCGAGCCAGTACACGCAGCGCAACTGTTATCTGGCGAGTGAACTGACGCCGTACGAGTCGCCGATGATCGATTTCATGGGGGCGGACCACATGATGTGGGGCAGCGATTACCCGCACGAGGAGGGTTTCGCGCCGGATTCCAAGCTGGCCATCCGCTGGGCGCTGCATGACAGAAGTCCCGATGACTGCCGCAAGATACTGGGCGGCAACGCTGCTCGACTGTACCGGTTCGACCTCGATGTGCTGGCGCCGATCGCGGCGGAGGTCGGTCCCACGGTGACCGAGGTGCACACGCCGTTGCCGGACACCGGCTATCGCGCCCCGGCCGCGTTCGCCTACCGGCCGTTCGAGGGCGGACTGGCGCTGAAACGTCTTGCCCCCAAGCGAGATTAGCAGTACGGAGGATCCATTGTGCGGGTGTTAGTCACCGGTGGTACCGGGTTCGTGGGTGGGTGGACCGCAAAGGCGATCGTCGATGCGGGACACCAGGTGCGCCTTCTGGTGCGCAATCCCGCCCGGCTGCAGACCAGCGTCGCAACCCTCGGCGTGGACGTATCCGACTACGCCGTCGGCGACATCGCCGACGGTGAATCCGTGGGTCGGGCGCTAGACGGGTGCGACGCCGTGGTGCACAGTGCGGCGCTGGTCGGGACCGATCCGAAGCAGGCCGAGCAGATGATGACCACCAATCTGCAGGGAGCCCGCAATGTCCTCGGCGGCGCAGTCGGCCGGGGCCTGGATCCGATCGTGCATGTCTCAAGCATTACCGCGCTGTTCCGCCCGGGGCTGCAGACATTTCACGCCGACCTGCCCGTGGGTGAGGCCACCGACGGCTACGGCCGCTCGAAGGCTCAGGTTGAGGAATATGCCCGGAGTCTGCAGGACGCGGGCGCACCGGTGAGCATCACCTATCCCGGGATGGTGCTCGGGCCGCCGGCCGGAGATCAGTTCGGTGAGGCCGCCGAAGGGGTGCGGGGCGCGCTGCAGGTGCGGTCGCTTCCCGGGCGCAGCGCCGCCTGGCTGGTGGTCGACGTACGCGATCTGGCCACCCTGCATGCCGCGCTGCTGGAACCCGGACAAGGCCCGCGCCGCTACACCGCGGGTGGTCGGCGGCTGGCCGTGCGCGAGCTGGCCGCCATGCTCAGCGACGTCTCGGGACAGACCCTGTACGCCGTTCCGCTGCCGGATGTCATGTTGCGCGTCGCCGGGCGCCTGCTCGATCAGGTAGGTCGGGTTCTGCCGCTCAACTCCGCATTCACCGAGGCCGGAATGCGCTACTACACCGGCATGCCCGCATCCGACGACGCGCCGAGCGAACAGGATCTCGGCGTGGTCTACCGCGATCCGCGTGAAACCCTGGCTGCCACCTTCGCCGGACTTCGCGCGCTGACAGCCGATCGGTAAGCAATGCGCGCGAACCTCGACCCTGAAATCGCCGAACTCCTACCGGTCCTCAACGCGGGATTCCCCCGTGTCGAGACGATGACCGGTTCGCAGGCGCGGGCGGCAGTACGCGCTCGCCTGCAGTTGCCCACCGAGCCGGAGCCCGTCGGACGTGTCGAGGACCGCACACTGCAGGGGCCGGCCGGCGAAATCCCGGTCCGAATCTATTGGCCTGCAACGGCCGCCGATGCCGTGCTGCCGGCGGTGGTGTTCGCGCACGGCGGTGGATTCGTGTTCTGCGATCTGGACTCCCACGACGGGCTCTGTCGGGCCATGGCGAACGGGATTGGCGCCGTGGTGGTGTCGGTTGGCTACCGGCTGGCGCCGGAGGCGCGCTGGCCGGCGGCCGCCGATGACGTGTATGCCGTCACCGCCTGGGTGGCGAGCAACGCCGAGCAGTTGAGTGCGGACCCGGGCCGGCTGGTTATCGCCGGGGACAGCGCCGGCGGGAATCTGGCCGCGGTCACCGCGGTGATGGCGCGCGACCGCGGTGGGCCGGACATCGCTTGTCAGGCACTGATCTACCCGGTGATCGCCGCCGACTTCACCACGGCGTCCTACCAGCGATTCGGGAAAGGCTTCTACAACACCGTCGCCGCCATGGCCTGGTACTGGGACCAATATCTGCCCAGTGCCGCAGATCGCGGCCACCGCTACGCCTCGCCGATCCAGGACGTGCGTGCCGGGCTGCCGCCGGCCGTGGTGCTCACCGCGGGCTGCGACCCGCTGTGCTCTGAAGGTGAGGCCTACGCGGAAGCGTTGGCGGCCGCGGGGATTGCGACCACCCACCGTAACTATCCGGGCGCCATCCATGGGTTTCTGACGATGCCGACGCTGCAGCTGGCGCAGCGGGCCCGGCAGACGCTGTGGGCCGACATCGTGGAAATCCTGGCGGCACCGTTGTGATCTGGGCGATAGCGGCGCGGCGGGCGGCGACTCCGGCCGCGTACCGCTCAGCGAGACTCCCAGTTGAACGGCCCCGCCGTGCTTCGCACACTTGACCCACTGACCGTTCAGGGGAGAGCAATCGTGTCGCCAGTCATCAGTCTCGCCGAGGCGTCCGGACGCGCGGCCGCGGCAACTTCGTTGTGGCGGGCTGAGCGACTGTGCCGTCCCATCGAGCCGCTGCACAATGCGTCTCCGGACCTGAATATCGATGACGCGTATGCGATTCAGCGGCGCAACATCGCGCGCAGAGTCGATGCCGGCTCCGCGATCTGCGGGTACAAGGTGGGGCTGGCCTCCCCGGTCATGCAGCAGATGATGGGGGTGTACGAGCCGTGCTACGGACACCTGCTCACCGACATGATGGCCGACGACGGCGATACGGTGAAGCTGTGCGGACGGTACCAGCCCCGTATCGAGGTCGAGGTCGCGTTCGTGCTGGGCGACAAACTGCCCGGAATCCGTTGCACTGAACGTGATGTGCTCCGAGCCACCGACTACGTCACCGCAGCGATCGAGGTGATCGACACCCGCATCCAGGACTGGCGCATCGGTATCGTCGACGCGATCGCCGACAACGCGTGTGCCGCGCGATTCGTGCTGGGTTGGCAGGGTTGCCCGCCGTGGGCCTTGGACCTGGCGGACGTCGACGCGGTGCTCTACTCCGGTCACCCCGGACGCGAGGTGATCGTCACCCGCGGCAACACCGGTATGGTGCAAGGCAATCCGGCCTCGGCAGTGGCCTGGCTGGCTCGGGCCCTCGCACGGTCCGGGGTGCGGCTTGAGGCCGGAGACACCATCTTGTCCGGCGCGTGCACTCAAGCCTTCGACGTCGGCGTGGGTGATCGATTTCGTGCTGGATTAGCCGGCATCGGAGCGGTTTCAGTCGAGTTCTGGTGAACTGCCGGGTGTCCGGAACTAACAGCCGGCTGGTCAGAGACGAGTAGAAACCAGATGTCGCGTCTACTCGCAGCCGCGACAGGCTGCGGTAGCTGATCAGCCAGCGCCCAGCGACCAGGCGATACTCTTCGACCATTGCTTGGTGTCCATCACGTGCAGCCGTTTGGCGAACACCGACTTGATCGCCTCGATCGCCGTCAGCGCCTTAGGCCTCGATGACGTCGAATCCCTTGTATCCGGCCTCGGCGACCCCGGCAATGATCTGGCCGTACACGCCGAATCCTCCGATGAAGGGCATGAAGACCCGAGGACGACCCGGGATGTTGGCTCCCAGGTACCACGAGTTCGCCTGTGTCATAAGGGTTCCCTCCGCACGCTGCGAGCATTCCGCGCCCCACTCGGCGGCTGCGTCGGCGCGCGCCTCCAGTGCGATCGAGTCGTGGTCGGCAAGGTATTTGATGGCCTCGGCGATCCAGTCGACGTGCAGCTCGGAATGCAGCACCATGTTCGCCAACACCGAGGGGCTGCCGGGACCGGTGAGGTTGAACAGATTGGGGAAGCCTGGAATCCCCAATCCCAGATAGGTGTTCGGCCCTTCGCGCCAGGCTTCATTGAGGGTCTGCCCGTCGCGCCCCACGATCCGCAGCTTGTCGACCGATCCGGTCATCGCGTCGAAGCCGGTGGCAAACACCAGGGCGTCCAATTCGTAGTACGCGTCGGCGGTGTGCACACTGCCGGCGTCGATCCGTTCGATCGGGGTGGCCCGCAGGTTCACCAGGGACACGTTGTCGCGGTTGAAGGTCTGGAAGTAGTTCGAGTCGGTGCAGATCCGCTTGGTGCCGATCGGGTGGTCCTTGGGGATCAGCAGCTCTGCCGTCGCCGGGTCCTCGATGACGGCGCGCACCTTTTCCTCCCAGAACACCCGCGCGGTGTCGTTGGCCTCGATGCTGGTGGTCTGGTCGGCGAACGTCTTGGCGAACAGCACACCGCCCAGCTGCCAGCGCTTCTCGTAGGCCTCCCGCAACTCCTCGGCGGAGGCTTCGACCGCCAACTTCGGATGGGGCCGGTGCGGTGAACCGCCGCCGCTCTCCATCGACAGCCGTCGGCGCTCGTCGTAGCCGGCCTTCTGGGCGGCCCGGGTGGCGTCATCGAGGGGGATGTTTCCGGCCGGCACGCTGTAGTTCGGGGTGCGCTGGAACACGGTCAGGTGCGCGGCCTGTTCCGCGATGGGCGGAATCACCTGAATGCCGGAGGATCCGGTGCCGATCACGCCGACCCGCTTGCCGGTGAAGTCAACACCGTCGTGCGGCCAGCGTCCGGTGTGATAAACCTGCCCGCCAAAGGTGTCCAGTCCGTCGATCGCCGGGATGTTCGCGTTCGACAGCGGGCCCACCGCCAGCACACAGAACTTGGCCGACACCACGTCGCCGGCGTCGGTGCGAACCTCCCAGCGCAGCGTGGTCTCGTCGAGGACCATCTCGGTGACCCGAGTGCCGAACTTGATGTTGCGCCTCAGGTCGAAGCGGTCCGCGACGTGGTTGAGGTACTCGAGAATCTCGGGCTGGGTGGCGTACTTCTCGGTCCAGTTCCATTCCTGCTGCAGGTCGTCGTCGAACGAGTACGAGTAGTCGACGCTTTCCACGTCGCAACGCGCGCCGGGGTAGCGGTTCCAGTACCAGACGCCGCCCACACCGTCGGCGGCCTCGAACGCCTGCACCGACAGCCGGTCGCGACGGAAGCGGTGTATCGCGTAGAGGCCGCCGAAGCCGGCACCGATCACTACGACATCAACGGAGGTGACCATGAACGCAAAGTACCGGCGCCGTCGGGGTCTGGAACAGGGTTTGTCCCGCTAGGCGGGAATTGAAGTGGGCGTGGTTGGCCGGTGTGGTTGTGTGCACTAGGCCAGACCGGCGATGTCAGACCGGCCCAGACCAGCCCAGACCAGCCTTGAAGAGGAGATTGTTGCCATGAAACCGGATTCGGACCGACTCTCCGCCGTGGTTGCCGTGGTCACCGGCGGCGCTCGCGGGCTCGGTGCGGCATTCGCCCGCCGCATCGTCGGGTTGGGCGGCAAGGTGGTGATCGCCGACCTGCTCGACGATGAGGGTGCCGAGCTGGCCCGGGATCTCGGTTCGGCTGCGCGCTACACACACCTGGATGTCACCGACACCGCGCAGTGGGCGGACGTGGTCTCCTACGCGAGCGCGGAATTCGGCGCCGTCAACGGCCTGGTCAACAACGCCGGCATCGCGACCGGTCAGTTCATCGAGCATGAGCCCGTCGACCACTTCCGCACCGTGCTGGAGATCAACCTGGTCGGCGTGTTCAACGGCATTCAGGCCGTCATCGCCCCGATGCGGACCGCCGGCGGCGGTTCGATCGTGAACATCTCCTCGGCGGCCGGTCTGATGGGCCTGCCGCTCACCGCCGGTTACGGAGCCTCCAAGTGGGGCGTGCGGGGGTTGACGAAGATCGCCGCGGTGGAACTCGGCACCGACCGGATCAGGGTCAACTCGGTGCACCCCGGCATGACCTACACCCCGATGACCGCCGAAGTCGGCATCCAACTCGGTGAGGGCAACTATCCCAACACCCCGATGGGGCGGGTCGGTGTTCCCGACGAGATCGCCGGTGCGGTCACCTACCTGCTGTCAGACGATGCCGCCTACGTCACCGGCGCCGAGATCGCGGTCGACGGCGGCTGGACTGCCGGGCCGACGGTCAAGTACGCGATGGGCCAATGAGATGAACAGGCTGGCGGACAACCGGATCTTGGTGACGGGTGCCGCATCGGGCATCGGCCAGGCCACCGTGCTGCGGCTGCTCGGTGAGGGTGCCGCCGTGGTGGGGGCGGACGTTGCCCACGATGGGCTGGAGAAGACCCGGGCGCAGGCTCGGGCGCACGGCACCGAGGGCCGGCTCACCACACTCGAGATGAACATCGGCGACGAGGGTTCCGTCGTCGACGGCGTACGCAGTGTCGTCGACACCCTGGGCGGCCTGGACTCTGTGGTCAACGCAGCGGGGATCCTGCGGGCGTCACACACCCACGAGACGAGCCTGGCGGATTGGAATCAGATCATCACCGTCAACCTCACCGGCACCTTCCTGGTGATCCGGGAGGCGCTGCCCGCACTGCTGGCGAACCCGCGCAGCGTGATCGTGAACTTCAGTTCCACGTCGGCATCGTTTGCGCATCCCTACATGACGGCGTATTCGGCCAGCAAGGGCGGCATCCAGTCGTTGACGCACTCGCTGGCACTGGAATACGGCGGGCGGGGCCTGCGGGCGGTGTGTGTGGCTCCGGGCGGCATCAAGTCGGGAATCACCGACGCCACCGCCGGATACCTGCCGGCCGACGCCGACTGGGCACTGCTGGCCAAGCTCTCTCCGGTGCTGCCCACCACACTGACTGCTTCCAGTGGGGCGCCGATGGGTGATCCGTCGGCGGTCGCCAGTGTGGTGGCGATGCTGGTATCCGACGACGGCGCATACATCACCGGCACCGAAATCCGTGTCGACGGTGGCGCGCACGCTTAGCGTGGGGCCTATGGCAGCTGGTGGCCGTTCCGATCCGCCGACCTCGATGGTTGCCCGGGTCGCGTTGATCATGAACGTGTTCGAGCCCGGCGAGTGCCTGCGACTCGATCAAGTGGTGTCGCGTACCCAGCTGCCCCGGTCGTCGGTTCATCGCATCCTCAACCAGCTGCATTCGTCCGGGCTGCTGCGGCATCGCCCGGACGGATACGGCCTGGCAGCCTCCCCGCTGCCGGTCACCCGGATGGTCGAGTACTCCCAGCTGCGTGCCGTCGCCTCCCGCACACTCGAACGGCTGCACGCCGACACCGGATTGGTGGTCCACCTCGGTGTGCTGCTCGGCGGTGAAGTCGTGTACCTGGACAAGGTGGCCGGCCGCAGCGGAGTCGTGATGCCGACCCGGATCGCCGGCCGAACCCCAGCATATGCCAGCGCACTGGGCAAGACGATGCTCGCGCAGCTTCCGGCCGAGGAGGTCGACGCGGTGTTCAGCGGCCCGCTGACCCGACTCACCCGGACCACCATCGTCGACTTGGCCACCCTGCATCAGGAGCTGACCCGAATCCGGTCCCGCCACGGGCTGGCCTACGACAACGAGGAACTGGCGGTCGGCCTGTGCAGTATCGCCGCGCCGATCCGCACCGGCGAGGGCGAAGTGGCAGGTCTGTCGTTGACCGGTGCGCTGCCGATGCACCGGTTGCAGCGCACCGCGCCGTTCGTCATGCGCGCCGCCGGCCGCATCTCCCACCATCTGGGCCGAGCCGATCCCGAAGCGGCCGTGCGGGGTTCGCAGGCGCCGGTGAACGCAACCGACACCATGCTGTCCCGGGTGCTGCGCACCCTGACATCGGATGCGTGGGTCTAACGGGAAGAACTGGCTCACAAGATGAATTCGTCGACCTTCAGACCGAACGCGAACTGACCGACGACCGACAGCACCCGTTCGGCATCGTTGGACACGTGCATGTGGGCGGTCTGCACATCACGCCAGACCCGGTCCACCAACCCGTCGAGGTCCGGCCCCGAGCGCTCCACGAACCATCGGACCACCTGCACCGCGCGTTCGAACGCCACCACCTGGTCTCGGCGACCGCGCAACAGCAGCTCGGCGGCCGGGAACGCATCGCGGGCAGCACAGTCCATGAATTCGTTGAGATTGCGCCGGATTTGACGTATCGACAACTGCACTCCGGTGCTTGCGACCGCTATCGCATCCAAGGGCCCGGTGATGTCCGGACGGCGTGCGGCGAGCAGGCCCAGTGCGGCGCCGACCACCGGAACCGTCCCGGCATGGGTGTACAGCACCGTCTGCGGAAGCCGGTACAGCGGCGCCAGGGTGGCGCGCGGCTGCTGGGTGACCCCGAAGGTGCGGTAGCGGGGCACCAGCGCACCGGACACCACCACCTCGTCGGCGCCGATCCCGCGCAGGCCCACGCCGTTCCAGCTCGGCTCGATGGTGAAGTCCTCGCGGGGCACCAGCGCGACGGTGAAGTCCTGGGCGGCGCCGTCCTCGCCGACCAGCACCGCGCCGGCCATCAGCCACGACGCGTGCTGCGCACCCGCGCAACGACTCCACCGCCCGGAGAGCCGGAAGCCGCCGTTGACCTGTTCCAGCCGTCCGGTCGGGGCGTAGGACTCGCAGAGCAATGCCCGTGGGTCGGCTGCCCAGACGTCGCGCTGCGCCTGTTCGTCGAAGAGCGCGAGGTGCCAGGCATGCACTCCCAGCATCGCGGCCAGCCACCCCGTCGAAGTACACGCCGCCGCAATGTCGCGACTGGCGGTCAGGTACTCGTCCGGGTCGGACTGCGACCCGCCGAATGCGGTGGGCCGCAGCATCGCGAAAAAACCCGCATCGTGCAGGCCCCCGATGATGTCGGCGTCGACCGCGCCATTGCGGTCGACGTCGGCCGCCGCCTCGGCGATCGCCGGGAGCAGTGCGCGGACCGCCTCGATCGTCATGCGACGCCGACGCGCCCCGACTCCAGGACCGGATCCAGCGCGTCGACACCCGAGAGCCGTTTCATGTGGTCAGACTAGTGAACCGCGGCGTAACCACCGCTTGAATTCGGTCAAACTCGGATACCATTCGTCATCGCGCACCAGGAGGTGGGAATGACCGGGCCGTCCGCTGTGCACAGCGTCGCGCGCGAGATCGTCGACGCGGTGGCGCCCATCCTTACTCCCGGGGACGAAAAGCAGCCTTCGACACCGCAGTTGATCGCCGCGCTGCAGCAGTGTGCTGGATGGCAGATGTTGCAGCCGGCGCGATACGGCGGGCTGGCGATGGCCGCCGACGAGTCCGTCACGGTGATCGGTGAACTTGCCGCCATGGACGCATCGCTGGGCTGGCTCAGCGCGATGTTCAACGCGGCGGCCCACGAAGTCGGCGGCCTGCCCGGCGCCGCGGCCGACGAGGTGTGGCGCGGCGATGCGAAGGCGCTCATCGCGCCTGGCTACGGCTCGGAGGGGCGCCTGACGGTCTCGGGCGATGAATCCCGATTGAGCGGCTGCTGGCGCTCGGTGGCCGGTGCCGATCTTGCGGATTGGTTGCTGTTGACCGCTGACGGTGATGGTGGGCGCTACCGGGTGCTGCTGCCTCGCGAGCAGGTGAGCACCAAGCCGACCCGCAATCCGTCCGGACTCTTCGGGACCGATATCTGTGATGTCACAGTGTCTGACGTTGCCGTGCCCGGAAATCGGATCTTCGAACTGCCGGTTTCATGCGTGGCCGGCGCGGCGGCGGCGGCGACGGTGGTCGGCGCGGCCGACGGGGTGTGGCGTCTGCACGTACGGGAGATCCGCCAGCGACTGTCGGCCTCCTACGGCGGTGAGGATGTGATGGATCGGCCGTCGTCGACCATTCAAGTGGGCCGGGCCGCCTGTGACATCGACGCCGCCAGACTTCAGCTCGGGGCGTCACTTGAGGCCTCCATCGGCACCGCCGAAGCCGAGGCGCTGCGCGCGGCGACATGGGAGCAGCTGCAGGCCGCCGGCCGGGCACGTGACGCGGCCGACGAACTGCTGGCCAGCAGCCGGCGACACGCGCTGCAGGCCTCCGACCCCGTCACCCGGCTCTGGCAGGGCACCCACGCCTGCTTCCGGCTGGCGACCCGGCTGTTGGACGGCGTGTCAGACGGCCGCTAAACGGCCGCTAAACGCAATACCGTTCAGTTGGCCGCGTTCCCGACCGGACCCCGCAGGGCCCGGCCGGAGCCCATAGGGATAGTTGCCCGCCTTTGCGCGACAAGTCGCAGTGGCCTCGTGCACGCACCCGCGGTTGTCGCGTGCTAAACGGCCTTGTCGACCGACTCGGGCGCGGCAGGAGCCAGGGCCGCCAGTTCGGCGAGTGCGGCGGGCAGTCCGTCGGCGATCTCCCAGGGATCGGACACGTGGTCACCGCAGACGAGTGTGCAGATCGTCATCTGGTCCTCATAGCTCCACCCGGTGAAGTTCAGGCCCATCGGGAACACCACGGGCCCGGTCGAGATGAGCTTTTCGATCGGCGCCCCGGCCCAGTACAGGCGGCGCTGCGGTCCGCGCATGTTCGACGCGATCAGGCTGAAGGTCGGCCGGCGGGTCATCCGCTCGCTGACCAGTGGCAGCGCGCGCGAGTAGAACCAGAACAGCGGCCAGTACTCCATCCAGTCGTGCTGCAGCAGCGCATCCCGCTCGGCCTGCACCTCGCGCGCGGTCTTGGTGGCGTCGGCGATGGCGCGCAGGCGCTCGACGGGGTCGGCGATGTCGGTCGCGAGCACCACGTTCCACCGCGCGACGTGGTTGCCCCACTCGGTCTCGGCGCCGGGGGGCCGCATCGACACCGGCACCACCGCGGTCAGTGTCTCGACGGGCAGTTCACCGTTGCGGTCCAGGAAGCCGCGCAGCGCACCGCTGCAGACCGCCAGGAACACATCATTGACCGTGACACCGAAGGCCTTGCTGACCTGTTTGATGGTCCGCATGTCGCAGCTGTGGTAGGCGAACTTGCGGTCGGTGGTCAGCGGCGCGTTGAACCGGGTTCCGGGCGCGGAGAACGCGGCGGCATAGCCGGGCTTACCGGCCTTCTGGCGCCGACGCATGATGCCGGCCACCCGCACACTGCGGGCAACGATGCGGGGGAAGTTGAGCGCCGCGGCACCCTGGTGGCGCAAGACCATCGGCAACCATGTCCGCAGCCCGGGGCGCTGTTCGCCGGACGGCGGACCGGGCTGCGGCTGGGGAAGCGGCGCTTCGGGGTCCGTACTGTAGATCGTCTCGAGCAGCCGCAGCGAGGCCATGCCGTCGGCAATGGCGTGGTGCACCTTGAGCACGAAGGCGACCCGGCCGTCGGCGAGACCGTCGACGTACCACAGCTGCCACGGCGGGCGGTGGCGTTCGGTCGGTGCCTCCAGGATGTCGCCGATCACCGCCGCGAGCTCACGATCCCCGCCGGGTGCCGCCGCGGTCGTGTGCTTGACGTGGTAGTCCAGGTCGACTTGGGGCCGCGAGATCCACCAGGGCCGGCCGAACCCCAGCCGCGGCATCAGCAACTGCCACTGCAGTGGTTCGACGTGCTCCACCAAGGCCGGAACCGCGGCCCGGACCGTCTCGAGGTTGACCGGCTCCCGTCCCTGTCCCGGGTCGAGTACGACCGCCTTGATCGTGTACTGGGGCTGCACGTCGTTCTCCCACGCGAGGAAACTGTTGTCCTCACCCTTCAGGCGGCGCATCTCTCACCTCACTGGCTGAACCGGCTGGTACGTTCGTCGCTGCCACCCGCCCAGCGTGTGGCACGAGTCACTCTTACATGCAGGGTGTGTCGCAGGAGACCAGTTGTCTCGCCCAGTGAGACGTAGCGGCCCGAGCGCCGTGAGTGCCGCCATATGGTGCAGCTTGTGAAGCCAGAGAAACCGCTCCGGACCAAGGTGGCCGACGTTGCGGACCGGCTGAAGGTCACCGCACGCAGCCTCAAAGTCCTGCGCGAGGCCGGCCTGTCCGGCGGGCTCGTGGAGGGCATCCGTTCGGCGAAGAATGTCCGCAGCTATGGCGGGTTCGCCGGGGTTATCGAGTCGGCGGCGGTGAAGAACACCGACGCGATCGCCATCACCGACGAACTCGGCGACCTGACGTTCACCGAACTCAACGGGCAGGTCAACGCCCTGGCCCGGGCGTGGGCGCAGCTGGGCCTCGGCGACGGCGACGTGATCGCCGTGCTGTGTCGGGACCACCGCGGACTGATCATCGTGCTCGCGGCGGCCAACAAGATCGGCGCGCAGGTGTTGCTGATGAACACCGGGTTCGCCAAACCGCAGCTTGCCGATGTCGCGCAACGCGAACACGTCAGCGTGCTGGTCTACGACGAGGAGTTCACCGATCTGCTCTCCGCGGTGGACGCCAATGTGCGGCGCATCGTCGCGTTCACCGCCGACGGCACAGCCGCACCGGGATCGTTGGCCGGGCTGATCCGGTCGGCCTCCACGGCCGCGGTACCCGCGCCGGCCAAGCCAGGTGGGTTGACACTGTTGACCAGCGGCACCACCGGAACGCCGAAGGGGGCGCCGCGCGGCAAGACGTCACCGCTGTTCTCCGCTCAACTGCTGGACCGGGTTCCGCGGCGGCGCAACGAGGTCTGTATGTTGGCCGCCCCGATCTTCCACGGTACCGGGTTGGGGCAGGCGGTGCTGTCGCTGGCGTTGGGCAACCGATTGGTGTTGCGGCGCAAATTCGACCCGGAGGCCACCCTGCGGGCGATCGCGGAGTATCGGTGCAACGTGCTGGTGGTGGTTCCCACCATGCTGCAGCGAATCATGGCCCTGCCCAAGGAGGTCCACGACCGCTACGACACCTCGTCACTGCGGATCATCTTCGCCTCCGGCTCGGCCGTGCCGCCGGATCTGGTGGTGCGCACTCTCGACGAGTTCGGTCCGGTGCTCTACAACCTTTATGGATCAACAGAGTTGGCCGTGATGACCGTTGCGACCCCGGAGGATCTGCGCCATGACCCCCGCACCGCCGGGCGCCCCCCGGTGGGTTGTGCGGTGCGGCTCTACGACACCGACGGGACTGAGATCACCGCGCCCGGCGTGATCGGCCGCATCTTCGCCGGCAGCAGCGTCAGCTTCTCCGGCTACACCGACGGCCGGCGCAAGGACGTCATCGACGGGCTGCTCAGCAGCGGCGATGTCGGCCACTTCGACGACACCGGAAGGCTTTACGTCGACGGCCGCGACGACGACATGGTGATCTCCGGCGGAGAGAACGTCTACCCGCTCGAGGTGGAGAACCTGATCAGCGGCCATCCCGAGGTGCAGGAGGCAGCGGTGCTCGGGGTCGCCGATCCCGACTTCGGCCAGCGGCTCAAGGCATACGTGGTGCGTGCCGCGGGATCCGCACTGACCGCCGACGAGATCAAGGACTACATCCGGGCGAACCTGGCTCGCTACAAGGTGCCGCGGGATGTCGAGTTCCTCGACGTTCTGCCGCGCAACGCCACCGGAAAGTTATTGCGTGGCAGCCTGACCGAAGGGAGTGCTCGATGAGCCGGCCGACCACCGACTCGATGAAGCGCGAGACCGCTGACCGGATGAGCGCGGCCTTCGCGTCGATCGCCGCCGGCAACGGCAACGCGGCCGAGGTCCGGGCCAATTTGAAGGCCAGTCGCCGGCCCGCCATCCCGATTCCGGTGGCTCGCGTCGAGGAACGCCTCATTCCGGGCCCGGACGGCGAGGTGTCGCTGCCGGTGCGGATCTACTTCCCGTTCGGTGCCGGCGAGCCCGCGCAGCCGCCGCCTGTGCTGGTCTACTTCCACGGCGGCGGATTCGTGCTGTGCGATCTCGACTCGCACGACTCGTGCTGCCGGCGCCTGGCCAATGGCGCCGGGGTGGTGGTGGTTTCGGTCGATTACCGGCTGGCGCCCGAACACCCCTTCCCGGCGGCCGTGCACGACGCGTGGGCTGCCACCGAATGGGTGGCCGGCCACGTCGACGAGCTGGGGGTCGACCCGGCGCGGCTGGTGATCGCCGGCGACAGCGCCGGAGGCAATCTGGCCGCGGTGGTGGCCATGCTCGCCCGTGACCGCGGTGGACCGTCGATCGCCTTCCAGGTGCTGATCTACCCGGTCGTCGACCAGCGACGCAAATCCTCAACGGCCAGCAAGCACACCAAGAACGGCGTTCTGACCGGGTCGCATATGCAGTGGTTCACCGAGCAGTACCTCGGGCGAGAAGGCGACCGCACCAATGTGCTGGCCTCGCCGATCCTCGGCGACTTCACCGGATTGCCACCCGCGCACGTGGTGACCGGCGCGTTGGATCCGTTGTGCGAGGAGGGTGAGGACTTCGCGGGCCGGCTGCGCGGTGCCGGGGTGCAGGCCACCGTGCAGCGCTACGAAGCCGGCTTCCACGGCTTCTTCAATCTGGCCGACCACCTGCCGCTGGCCCGCGAAGCCAACGACGACGTGTGCGCCGTCCTGCGTGACGCGCTGGGCAGCACGACCTCCGCCCCCAACCAAGAACCGTAGAAGACGAAAGGGCCGCCATGAAACTGCAGAACAGCCGGGCGCTCATAACCGGTGCCAGCAGGGGACTCGGTAAGCACATCGCGGAGGTACTGGCCGCGCGCGGCGTCGACGTGGCGCTGGTGGCGCGAGACGGCGATGCCCTCGAGGTGCTGGCCAAAGAGCTCGACGGCAAGGCCTATCCGACCGACCTGGGCGACCCGGCGGCCGTGGAGGGCCTGGTCGACCGGGTCGAGGCCGACGGCCCGGTAGACATCCTGATCAACAACGCCGGCATCGACCATGTCGGCCGGTTTCACGAAGCGACCCCGCAGCAGATCCGCAGCCTGCTTCAGGTCAATCTGGCGGCGCCGATGGAACTGTGCCGTCAGGTGATGCCGCGCATGGTCCAGCGTGGGCGGGGCCACATCGTCAACGTGTCCTCCATGGGCGCCATCTCTCAAGGGCCCGGGGTGACCCTGTACGCGACTTCCAAGGCCGGGCTGAGCCACTTCACCGCCGGTATTCGGGGAGAGTTGCGGGGCAAGCCGGTCAACACCACGCTGGTGCAGATCGGCGAGGTCAAGACCGACATGCTCGACCACATCCGGGATTTCGGCCCGGCCCGGCGCACCATCGAGCGGTCCATTCGGTGGAAGATGATCCCCCGCGAATCGCTGGACCCGGTGGCGGTCTCGGAAGCCATCGCGGGAGCGATCGAGCGCAACCGCCGCCATGTCATCATGCCGCGCAACATCATTCCGATGGCGAAGTTCACCGAGTTCCCTAGGCGGGTCTCCGAGCTGATGCTGACCGGTATTGACCAGGACAGCGACTGATGGCGGGTGTGAACCTGTCCGGGAAGGTCGCGATAATCACCGGCGCCGCCCAGGGACAGGGCGCCGCGGAAGCCCACCTGTTCGCCGAGCTGGGCGCCCGGGTGGTACTCACCGACGTCCTTGTCGACAAGGGCCAGGAGGTGGCCGCGTCGATCGGTGATGCGGCCCGGTTCCTTGCGCACGACGTCGCCGATGAAAGTGGCTGGGCGACAGTGGTGGACGCCGCCGTCAGCGAGTTCGGTCGTCTCGATGTCCTGGTCAACAATGCCGCGATCTGTCGCGTTGTCCCGCTGGTCGAACAGTCCGTGGACGGTTTCGAGACCATGCTGCGGGTCAACCTCATCGGGCCGTTCCTGGGTATGCAGGCGGTTGTCGAACCGATGAAGGCGAGCGGTGGCGGCTCGATCATCAACGTGTCGTCGCAGGCCGGCCTGCAGGGGCTGGCCGGCTACACCGCCTACGGTGCCTCGAAATGGGGGCTGCGCGGCATGTCCAGGGTCGCCGCAATCGAGTTGGGGCCCTTCAACATCCGGGTGAACACCGTCTATCCCGGCATGATCGACACTCCGATGGTCGCGCATCTCGACGTGGAGCGCGGTCCGGGCGGGCACCCCGGTGCGCCGCTGACCCGGGTGGGAGCTCCCGAAGAGGTCGCCGACGTCGTCGCATTCCTCGGCTCGGACGCGTCGTCGTATGTCACCGGTGCGGAGCTGGCGGTGGACGGCGGTGCCAGCACGGGCCGGATACCGATTGTGCCGTCGTGACCGTCAACGCGTCGCTGGCGCAAGACTGGGCTGGACGGGTAGGACTGGCCCCGCACATCGCACTCGATGAGGCGGTGCTGGCCTTCATTCGAAGCCGCCAACCGAAGGACCCGCCGCGCGAAGAGGCGGAGCGAAGCATGGCGGAGATGGCGGCGGCCGCGAAGCTGTTCGAGAGCGAGGGCTGGTTGGCTGACCCGCGGTCCTACCATCGCGCACCCCACCCGCTGCGAAGCAGCGATTTGCAGTCACACGGATCAACGACGGTTCCCCGACACGAAACCGTCACGTTCGCATCGAATTTTCGGCCCCGCGAGGCCGAGCCCGGTGCACAGCGATGGACCGCCACCGAAGACAACGACACCGTCTTGGTCAGGCTGCTTCGCCACCGTGAACCCAGGGCGCCGTGGGTGGTCTGCCTGCACGGGTTCGGCATGGGCTCGTCGCGATTCGACGTGACCTTTGTATGGGGGAGCTATCTGCATAAGCAGCTCGGGTTCAACGTGGCGGTGCCGGTGTTGCCGTTCCACGGACCGCGCCGGATGCCGGGCGACTTCCAGATGTTGTCGATGGACCTGTCCGCCACCCTGCACTCGATCAGCCAGGCGATCTGGGACATTCGCCGGCTGGTGGGCTGGATCCAGGAGACCAGCGGAGCGCCGGTGGGGGTGTACGGGCTGTCCCTGGGCGGCTACCTGGCGGCCCTGCTGGCCGGTGTCGAACCGCTCGACTGTGTGGTCGCGGGCGTCCCCTTCGTTGACGTGCCCGCCTTGATGGCACACCACAGCCCTCCGCCGGCGTATCTGGATACGCTGCGCGCGACGGAGACACACGACGTATTCCGGGTCGTTTCTCCGCTGGCGATCAAGCCGCTGCTGCCGCGGGACCGTCGTGCGATCGTCGCGGCGCGAGCCGACCGGCTGATACCGGCCGACCAACCGCCGGCGCTACAAGCCGCCTGGGAGTCGAGTCGCCTGGATTGGTGCAACGGAGGTCACGTCGGTTTCGTATGGTCGCGCACAGCCAAATCCTTGGTGGGACAACGATTCCAGGAGTCGTTGTACGCATGAAGGTGGACTGGGACGAAGAATGCGACGTGCTGGTGGCCGGGTCCGGCGGCGGAGGCGTCACCGGTGCCTACACCGCTGCCCGCGAGGGACTTGAGGTCATCCTCGTCGAGGCGACCGACAAGTTCGGCGGCACCACCGCGTATTCCGGCGGCGGGGGCGTGTGGTTTCCGTGCAACCCGGTGCTGCTGCGGGCCGGCACCGACGACACCATCGAAGACGCGCTGGAGTACTACCACGCGGTGGTCGGCGACCGTACTCCGCGCGAATTGCAGGAGACCTATGTGCGCGGCGGCGCGCCGCTGATCGCCTACCTCGAGGAGGACCCGGACCTGAGGTTCTCGGTGTTGCCGTGGCCGGACTACTTCGGCAAGGCACCCAAGGCCCGCCTCGACGGCCAGCGTCATATCGCCGCCAAACCACTGGCCGTCGCCAAGGCACCCGAACTGCGGGGTCAGGTGCGCGGCCCGCTCGACGCCGACCGGCTCGGCACCGAGCCGCCCGAGGACTACTTCATCGGCGGCCGCGCGTTGATCGCGCGGTTCCTCAAGGCGACCGGGAACTATCCGGGCGCGTCACTGCGATTGATCACCCCCCTGGTCGAATTGGTGAGCGATGACAGCGGTGTGCTCGGCGCCGTCGTCGAGACCGCGGGGGAGCGCCGGGCCATCCGGGCACGCCGCGGAGTACTGCTGGCCGCCGGAGGTTTCGAGGGCAACGACGCGATGCGGCAGCGCTACGGTGTGCCGGGTGTCGCGCGAGACACCATGGGGCCGTGGGGAAATCTCGGCCAGGCCCATGAGGCGGCGATCGCGATCGGAGCCGACACCGACCTGATGGACCAGGCCTGGTGGTCGCCCGGGATGACGCACCCGGACGGGCGCTCCGCGTTCGCGCTGTGGTTCACCGGCGGCATCTTCGTCGATCAGGAGGGCAGGCGGTTCGTCAACGAATCCGCGGCCTATGACCGCATCGGCCGCGCCATCCTCGACCGGCTTCGCGACGGGTCGATGACCTTGCCGTACTGGATGATCTACGACGACGCGCAAGGTCCGGTGCCGCCGGTCAAGGCGACCAATGTGTCCATGGTCGAAACGGAGCGCTATATCGAGGCAGGCCTGTGGCGCACGGCCGACACCCTCGAGGAGCTCGCGGGCCTGATCGGTGTCCCGGCGGCGAACCTGGTGGCGACGGTCGAGCGGTTCAACGCGTTCGTCGCCGCAGGCGTCGATGAGGACTTCGGCCGAGGCGACGAGGCTTATGATCGGGCGTTCTCGGCCGGTGCCTCCCCGCTGGTCTCGATCGAGCGGGCACCGTTTCACGCGGCCATGTTCGGCATCTCCGATCTGGGCACCAAGGGCGGGCTTCGCACCGACACCGCGGCACGGGTGCTGGACGCCGCGGGCAAGCCGATCCCGGGACTGTACGCGGCCGGCAACACGATGGCGGCGCCGAGCGGTACCGCCTATCCCGGTGGGGGAAACCCGATCGGGGCGAGCATGTTGTTCAGCCACCTGGCGGTGCTGGACATGCTGGGCCGGTCGCCCGACCGATGTTGACCCCGACGGTGTTGCCGTCGATGCCGGCGTTAGCGTGAGACCCATGACGACACAGCTGAGCCACGACGAGACCCTGCGTGAGGTCACCACCGAGCAGGGAGTGCTGCGCTACCACGAGGCCGGCGAGGGTCCCACACTGTTGCTGCTGCACGGCTCCGGTCCGGGCGTGACGGGGTGGCGCAACTACCGCGGCCTGTTGCCCGCCTTCGCCGAGCACTTCCGCTGCCTGGTGCTGGAATTCCCCGGCTTCGGGGTCAGCGACGACTTCGGCGGGCACCCGATGGTGACGGCCTTCGGCGCGGTGCCGGCGTTCGCCGACGCGCTGGGTCTGGACCAGTTCAGCATCGTCGGCAACTCGATGGGCGGCGGCGTGGGCATCGGCTACGCGATCGGCAACCCCGACAAGGTGCGCAGGCTGGTGACCATCGGCGGTATCGGAACCAACCTGCTCAGCCCGGGGCCGGCCGAGGGCATCCGGCTGCTGCAGGACTTCGTCGACAACCCCAGCCGCGACGCGCTGGTGCGGTGGCTGCACTCGATGGTCTACGACCCGGCGGTGATCACCGAAGAGCTCATCGAGGAGCGTTGGGCACTGGCCACCGACCCGGACACCCTGGCCAGCGCCCGGCGGATGTACGGCAAGGAAGCCTTCACGAACATGGTGAAGATGATGCAGGCATCCAAGGGGCCGCTGCCGTGGGCGATGATGCACCGCCTCAAGGCGCCGACGCTGGTCACCTGGGGCCGCGACGACCGGGTCAGCCCGCTGGACATGGCGCTGATCCCGATGCGGACCATTCCCAATGCCGAGGTGCACGTGTTCCCCAACTGCGGGCACTGGACCATGATCGAGGCCAAGGACGCCTTTATCCGCGTGGTGCTGGAGTACCTGACCCGCGACTAGTCAGCGGGGGTCGACGCGGCGTCTGCCTGGGCGAATCGCTGCGCTGAGTCGTGCGCTGGGGTTAGTGTGCGGTTTGGTCGTCGAAAGGGTTCGGGTGTGATGGTGCGCTTGGCTGCGCAACGCGAGCTGTGTCCGGACACGCTCCAGGGACAACCGGCCGACGCACCTCCTGCCAGCGCCAGTTAGCAATCGCTCGCTTACCATCCACCGGCTTGAGTCGGCGGGGAGCGGACAGCTCGGACAGCATCGCCTCGTCGTACAATCGCCATGGCTCATCGAGCCGGCCCCGGCCGCGTTAGCTCAGTTGGTAGAGCGTCGCTCTTGTAAAGCGGATGTCGAGAGTTCGAGTCTCTCACGCGGCTCCATTTCCTGTCGGTGCTGAGGAATAGCGTCGTCGCATGCCAGTGACCTGTCTCAGGTGCGGAGTCGATTTTGAAGGTCGTCGGCTAAGAGTGTTCTGCAGCAATGCATGCCAACAGTCACACCGCCGACGCTTGCTCTTGGAGGCCTGGCTCGACACCGGAGTCTGTGGTCGCACGTCCTACCTAGGCAACTACGTCCGGGACTACTTGAATGAGCAGCAGAGTGGTTGCTGTGCGATCTGCGGCATCGCCGGCAAGTGGAATGGCGTGAAACTGGTCCTGATCGTCGACCACATCGATGGAGACGCAAGCAACAATCGTCGTGAGAATCTGCGCTCATTTGTCCCAACTGTGACAGCCAGCTGCCGCGTACAAGACAAGGAATCGCGGCCGGGGTCGCTACTACCGGCGACTGCGGTACGCCGACGGCCTTTCGTATTGAGGCTGCCGCCGGGCGTGAAGCCAGCCGGGGTCAGGATCCGTCGGTGCGGCGACTGTCGGTCGGGTCCTGGTCGATCACCCGTTGGGAGCGCACCGGCCGTGACGACGGGCGCCGGCTGGACCGGCGCGGCAACAGCGGAATGCGTTCGGCGATGTTGCTCAGCGGGTTGACCACCATCGTCAGAGCGATCACCGCTTCCTGCAGGGTGTCGATCGCCGGTTCCAGCGCCTCCATGCCCGGCGCCAGCCGGCCCAGGGTGTCGGCGACATCCGCGAGTTGTTCCAGGGGCCCGTTGCGGGCGGTCAACTTGTCGATCAGCCCGCCGTCGGACAGCAGTCGGTCGGCAAGACCGTCCTCGGCCAGCAGGCGTTCGATCAGTCCGTCCTCGTCGGTGAGCTGGTCCACCAGGCCGCCGGGCTGCAGGGCCCGCTGCAGCCCGCCCCCCTCGGCGGTTAGCCGGTCGATCAGCCCACCCGGCCCGGTCAGCTGGTCTACCAGCCCGCCGGGCGCCAGCAGCCGGTCAGCCGGGCCGCCGGGAGCCAGCGCGCGCCCCAGCGGCGCGTCGTCGTCCATCAACTTGGCCAACCGGTTGGCCCGGCCGATGGCATCGTCGAGGCCCAGCATCTGCGCCATGGAGTTGGCCGTCCCCCGGCTGCCGGTCTCGCCGAGCGACTGCCGTACCAGCCCCAGCGCCGCGGTGGCCACCCCGAGTCCGGCGTCGGCGATCGACAGACCGATCCGTGCCGGGGCGGTGGACACGGCGATCAGCTGCTTGGCCAGGCTCACCAGGTCAGTCTAGGGGGAATCGGGAACGGATATCAGCTAGTTTGATTGGCAGCAAACGTACAGTTGATATCCAGGTCATTTTCAATGGGCCGCGAGGGAATTGACGCTATGGGAGCAACAGCTGCGCAAGACGCCGCACCGGAGGCCCGAGTTCTAGTCGTCGATGACGAATCCAACATCGTTGAACTGCTGTCGGTGAGCCTGAAATTTCAGGGATTCGAGGTCTACACCGCCTCCAGCGGGCCGGCGGCGCTGGACCGAGCGCGTGAGGTCCGCCCGGACGCGGTGATACTCGACGTGATGATGCCCGGCATGGACGGGTTCGGCGTATTGCGCCGGTTGCGCGCCGACGGCATCGACGCTCCCGCGCTGTTTCTGACCGCACGGGATTCGCTGCAGGACAAGATCACCGGGCTGACCCTGGGCGGCGACGACTACGTGACCAAGCCGTTCAGCTTGGAGGAAGTGGTCGCCCGGCTGCGGGTCATCCTGCGGCGGGCGGGAAAGGGGGCCCAGGAGCCCCGCAACTCGCGGCTGACGTTCGCCGACATCGAACTCGACGAGGACACCCACGAAGTGTGGAAGTCCGGTCAGCCGGTGTCGCTGTCGCCCACCGAATTCACCCTGCTCCGGTACTTTGTGATCAACGCCGGCACCGTACTGAGCAAGCCGAAGATCCTCGACCACGTCTGGCGGTATGACTTCGGCGGCGATGTCAACGTGGTGGAATCCTACGTCTCCTACCTGCGGCGCAAGATCGACACCGGCGAGAAACGGCTGCTGCACACGCTGCGCGGAGTCGGCTACGTGCTGCGCGAGCCGCGATGAAAGACTGGCGCCGGTAACAGGTCGGCCAACAGGTAATTAGGGCGAAGTACATGGGGATGGTGAAGCCCGTTCGAGACGTCTTGCCGCTGAAATTCAGCCTGGTCACCGCCACCTTGGTCATGGTGGCGGTCGGGTTGCTGGCACAGGGATACGCGGTGACCACGATCCTGCGCCATCGTCTGATCAGCCGGATCGACGCCACCCTCAACGACGCCGCCCACGGTTGGGCCCTGGAACAACGCGGGCGACTGCCGTCGAGGGAGGGCGAAGACCCCAGCCCGGGCCGGCCGCCGACGAGCTTCTATGTCCGCGACGTCGACCCCGACGGCAGCATCTGGACGGTCGTCAACGACCAGAACGCCGAGCCCCTGCTGCCGCCGGACAACGACGTCGGATCCGTGCCGGTCACGATCGGCTCGATCGACGGGTCGGGCGTGCAGTGGCGGGCCTTGTCGGTGCACGGCGAGAACGGCCGACTGATCACCGTGGCCAGGGATCTGTCCGACCCCCGGGCCACGCTGCGCTACCTGGCCTGGTCGCGGGTGGCGATCGGCGTCGGGGTGCTGCTGGTGCTGGGGGCCGCCGGCTATGTGGTGGTCAGCCGCAGCCTGCGGCCGTTGACCGAGGTGGAACAGACGGCGGCGGCGATCGCCGCCGGCCAGTTGGATCGTCGTGTTCCGGGACGTGATCCCCGCACCGAGGTCGGTCGGCTCACCCAAGCGCTCAACGGCATGCTGGCGCAGATTCAGGAGGCGGTCGCATCTTCGGCGGCTTCGGCGGAGAGCGCGCGCAACTCCGAGGAGCGGATGCGCCGATTCATCACCGATGCCAGCCACGAACTGCGTACCCCGCTGACCACGATTCGTGGTTTCGCGGAGCTGTACCGTCAAGGCGCGGCCCGCGACGTCGAGCTGCTGATGTCGCGTATCGAAAGTGAAGCCCGCCGGATGGGCCTGCTCGTCGAGGACCTGTTGCTGCTGGCCCGGACGGACGCGCAGCGCCCACTGGATCGGCAGTGGGTCGACCTGCTGGTGCTGGCCACCGACGCCGTGCACGACGCCCGCGCGATCGCACCGAATCGCGCCATCGAATTGGAGGTCTTCGACGGCCCCGGCACGCCGGAGGTGCTCGGTGACGAAGCCCGGCTGCGGCAGGTGCTGAGCAACCTGGTGTCCAATGCGATGCAGCACACCCCCGACGGGACCGGGATCACCGTGCGCGTCGGCACCGAGGGGGCCGACGCCATCCTGGAGGTGGTGGACCAGGGGTCCGGGATGAGCGAGCAGGACGTTCAGCGGGCCTTCGAGCGCTTCTTCCGCACCGACTCGTCGCGGGCGCGGGCCAGCGGTGGCACCGGGCTGGGACTGTCGATCGTCGACTCACTGACCCGCGCGCACGAGGGCACCGTCAGCGCCACGTCTCCGCCGGGCCAGGGCTGCACATTCCGGGTCGCAATACCGCGTCTTGCCGACACGTCGGCCCGGTCCGTCGAACTGCCCCGCCGAGATGGGCTGAGCTTCAGCGAAGTTCGGCCAGCGCGGCCTTGATCTTGGCTTGCGCCTCGTCCAACGATGCCGCCGAGGGATTGCGGTCCACGCCGGCGAATCCGAAGTCGGAGAGGCTGCGGGTCGGGAAGACGTGGACGTGTAGGTGCGGGACCTCCAGGCCGGCGATGATCATCCCGGCGCGCTCGGTGTCGAAGGCCCGGCACACCGCCTTGCCGATCCGCTGTGCCACGCCCATCACCTGGGCGAAGACGGCGCCGTCGACGTCCTGCCACTGGTCGATCTCGGCACGGGGCACCACCAGCGTGTGTCCCTGCGTCATCGGCTCGATGGTCAGGAAGCCGACCACGTCGTCGTCCTCGTAGACGAACCGGCCCGGCAGCTCCCGGTTGATGATCTTGGTGAACACGGTGGTCATGAGCTTCAGCATATGCGCCGACTCCCGGATTAAACGGGCGCCGCTGCGTATTATCGAGATCGAGCTGATACCCGCAGCACGGGCTCGCCACGCCAGAGCTAGAGGAGATGGGATGTCATCTGTCGCAACATTTCTCAGCAATCCCAAGGCGGTAGGTAGCTGGAGCCTGGATCCCGGGCAGTCGAGCATCCGGTTCGAGAACGGCACGATGTGGGGCGCGCTGAAAGTACGTGGCGCCTTCACCGATTTCGCCGGCAGCGGCGAGATCAAGGACGCCAAGACGGTGTCCGGCCGGGTCGACATCAAGGCTGCCTCGATCAACACCGGTTTGGGCACCCGCGACCACGACCTGCGGCGATCGAACTTCTTCGACACCGACCACTATCCCGACATCACCGTTGTGGTCACCGGCGGGGAGCCGGCAGGCGCTGATAGCGTCCGGCTGGACGCCGAGTTGACTGTCAAGGGCATCACCGGACCGTTGCCGCTCGATGTCGAAGTGACCCCGCTCGAGGACGGCGGCGTCCGGCTGACGACCGAGACCACCGTCACCCGCAAGCAGTTCGCCGTGGAGGGAAATTTCCTGGGCATGGTCGGCAATAGGACCAAGCTCAAGGCCAGCCTGGTGTTCCGGCAGGACTAGTCCTTCGTTGACTCTGCGCCTACCAGGCAGAAGTGCGAGTAGGTTGCCTGGTCAGCGCAGAGTCAGCGGGTGACTACCTATCGGCGTCGGTGTAGCGGATGATGCCGCGGATGTTCTTGCCGTCCAGCATGTCCTGGTAGCCCTCGTTGATCTGCTCCAGCTTGTACTGGCGGGTGACCATGTCGTCCAGGTTCAGCTTGCCGACGGAGTACATCGACAGCAGCTGCGGAATGTCGTATTGGGGATTTCCGCCACCGAAGATGGTGCCCTGCAGGTTCTTCTGCAGCAGAGTCAGCATCGACAGGTTGAGCGTGACCTGATTGTCCAGCATGGAGCCCATCGCGGTGAGCACGCAGGTGCCGCCCTTGGCGGTCAGGATCATGTAGTTGTCGACGTCGGCGCCGTGCACCTCTCCGACGGTGACGATCACCTTGCGGGCCATCAGGCCGGCGGTGACCTCCATCATGCCGCCCATCGCGGCGAAGATGTCCGGATATACATGGGTGGCACCGAACTTCAGCGCCTGGTCGCGTTTCCAGTCCACCGGGTCGATGACGAAGATGTTGCGGGCACCGGCGGCCACCGCACCCTGCAACGCCGACATGCCCACCCCGCCGACGCCGACGATCGCGACGTCCTCACCCGGGCGGATGTCGGCGCTGCGGACTGCCGACCCGTAGCCGGTGGTGACGCCGCAGCCGACGAGGCAGGCCACCTCGAACGGAACCGACGGGTCGATCTTCACCACCGAGGATTTGTGCACCACCATCCACGGCGAGAACGTGCCCAGCAACGTCATCGGGTAGACACCCTGGCCGCGGGCGGTGACCCGGAAAGTGCCGTCACTGACCGCCACGCCGTTGAGCAGTCCGGCGCCCAGGTCGCACAGGTTGCGCAGTCCGGACTGACAGGTCGGACAGCTGCCACAGGACGGAATGAAGGACAGCACCACGTGGTCGCCGGGCGCGATGTCCTCCACCCCGGGCCCGACCTCGGTGACGATGCCGGCGCCCTCGTGTCCGCCGAGGACTGGGAAGCCGGCCATGGGGATGCTGCCCGTCATCAGATGGTGGTCGGAGTGGCACATACCGGCCGCCTCCATCTGAATCTTGACCTCGTCTTTCTGGGGGTCACCGATCTCGATCTCCTCGACCGACCACGGCTTGTTGAACTCCCAGAGCAACGCACCCTTTGTCTTCACCGCGAACCTGCTTTCATGTTGAATTTCCGGGACGTCCGGCAGTCCACTGACCGAGCCTATAACCCGACACCAGGCGGCGGGAAGGTTCAGCCGTGGTAGGTGACTTGCAGATCCTTGACCCCGTTGATCCAGCCGGAACGCAGCCGTTGCGGCTCGGCCAGCTTGGCGATATCCGGCAGCTGGCTGGCGATTTCGTCGAAGATCAACCGGATCTCCATCCGGGCCAGGTTCGCGCCGATGCAGTAGTGGGTGCCCTGTCCGCCGAAGGCCAGGTGTGGGTTGGGGTCGCGCAGAATGTCGAAGTCGAACGGCCGGTCGAAGACCTCTTCGTCGAAGTTGGCCGAACTGTAGAACAGGCCGACCCGCTGGCCCTCGCCGATGGCCACCCCACCGACCTCGGTGTCAACCTTGGCGGTGCGCTGGAAGCAGTGCACCGGGGTCGCCCAGCGGACGATCTCGTCGACGGCGGTCTCGGGCCGCTGTCGCTTGTAGAGCTCCCACTGGTCCGGGTGCTCGGCGAATGCGTTGATGCCGTGCGTCATGGCATTGCGGGTGGTCTCGTTGCCCGCCACCGCCAGCAGGATCACGAAGAACGCGAACTCGGTCTCGCCGAGTGATTCGCCGTCGATGTCGGCCTGGACCAGGCGGGTGACGATGTCATCGGCCGGACAGCGCCGGCGCTCCTCGGCCATGGTGTAGGCGTAGCCCATCAACTCGGCGTTGGCCATCGCCGGATCGGAATCGAAATCCGGGTCGTCGGTGTTCATGATCGAGTTGGTCCAGTGAAACAACTTCTCCCGATCGGCCTCGGGAACCCCGATCAGATCGGCGATCGCCAGCAGCGGCAGCCGCATCGCGATGTCGTCGACGAAGTTGCCGCTGTTCTTCTCGGCCGCCGCCGCGACGATCTCCCGGGCCGAGTGGGCGAGCTTCTCCTCCAGCGCACCGACGGATCGCGGGGTGAACAGTCGCGACACCAGTTTGCGCAGCCGGGTGTGCTCGGGCGGGTCGTGATTGATCAGCAGCGCCTTGGTCAGTTCCAGCTGGTCGGCGGTGATGCCGTCGGGAAGGCGCATGACTGCCCCCTTGGCATTGGTCGACCAGACGTCGTTGTCACGCGAAATCTCTTTGATGTGTTGGTGTTTGCTGATGACCCAATAGCCGTTGTCGCCGAAGATGTTGCCCTCGGCGGGCTGTTCGTTCCACCAGACCGGCGCGGTCTTGCGGAGTTCGGCGAACTCGGTGATCGGCATGCCGTGCAGCAGGACGTCCGGATCGGTGAAGTCGAAACCCGGGCCGAACGGACAGGCTGATTGCGTTGATGTCAAAACGAACACCTCTGATTGTCAACGGGCCGAACGGGCCGCCCCACGTCCGGGCATACACATCATGGCCAGGTGTATGACCGGGTGTCAACCGGTCTTGTGCGGAACGTCGGTGACCAGACCGCCGTCCATCACGAACTCCGAGCCGGTGGCGTAGGAGGATTCGTCGCTGGCCAGGAACACCACGAAGGTGGAGACCTCCTCGGATTCGCCGGGCCGGCCGAGCGGGATCGTCACCATGTCTTCGGGCAGATGTTCGGTCATCGGGGTGCGGATGAAACCGGGATGCAGTGAATTGACCCGAATGTTGTGGCGCGCCAGCTCCAGGGCGGCGGACTTGGACAGTCCGCGCACGGCCCACTTCGAGGCCACATAGGGGTGCACCATCGGTGCCCCGCGCAGGCCCTCGATCGAGGACACGTTGATGATGGATCCGCCGCCGGCGGCGATCATCGAGTCGATGACCGCGCGCATGCCCAGAAACGTGCCGTTGAGGTTCACGTCGATCACCTTGTGCCACTGGTCCAGATCGAACTTGCGCAGCGATCCCAGCGCGACGGTGCCGGCATTGTTGACCAACACGTTCAGCTTCCCGAACTGATCGACCGCGGCCTTCACCGCGGCGGCCCACTGCTCCGGGTCGGTGACGTCGAGGTGGACGTAGAGCGCGGCGTCACCCAGTTCGGCGGCGAGCGCTGCACCCTCGTCGTCGAGTACGTCGCCGATGATCACCTTGGCGCCCTCGCCGACCAGCATCCGTGCGTGGGACGCGCCCATACCGCGCGCGCCTCCGCTGATCAGAACTACCTTGCCTGCTACGCGTCCCATGGTTGTGGCCTTCCTTATTCGGTGGTTGTTGGCGCCGCGATGACGGCGGGCCCGGCGACCAGCGGCAGGTCGAGGGTGGTCACGATGCCGGCCGGTGCCGCGACGACGGCGGGAATCGCGTTGACGACCCGCCCGACGCCGACGGCGATCGCCGCATAGTTGTGGTCGCCGTGCCGGCTGGTCGGGCAGATATCGACGGCGTAGGACGGCTCGCCGGTGATCTCCACCCGGTAGGACCCGCCCGGCTGTGCCGGCTGTGCCCAGTCCGGCCGCAGGTCGCTGCGCAGCCGGGTGACGTGCTCGATCACGATCAGCGGCTTTCCGTCGACGATGCCGCTGATCTCGAACTTGAGTGCGGCGACACCGCCTTTTGCGATATGCCCGGCCGCGATGTCGAAGGCTTCCGGCGCCGGCTCGCGCTCGCAGGTGTCGGTAATGGCATCCAGGGTCACCCCCAGCCCCTTGGCGAGTTCCCGGATGGTCGCACCCCACGCCACACTGAGGATGCCGGGTTGCAGCAGCATCGGTACCTCGTCGAGCGAATTGCCGAAGCCCATCACGTCGAACATGACCTCGGCGCCGTCGTAGGTCGCGTAGTCGGCGATCTCCAGGCAGCGGATCTGCTCGATGTGCTGGCAGGTGCCGGCGAAGGCCAGCGGCACCAGGTCGGTGATGAAACCGGGATCGACCCCGTTGACGTAGACACTCGAATTGCCTTGCTGGGCGGCATTCTGGACGCGCTCGATGAACTTGTCCGGGATGATGCCCCACGGGTACTGCAATACGCCGGGCGCTGTCCCGATGACGTTGATGCCGGCCGCGAGCAGTCGGCAGACGTCCTTGAGCGCGTCGGGCAGCCGGGTGTCGCCCATGGCGCAGTAGACCGCGGCATCAGGCTTGGCGTCGATGATCGCATCGAAGTCATCGGTGGCGGCGATTCCGGTCTGGGTGTCGAGGCCGGCGAGCTCGCCGGCGTCCCGACCCACTTTGGCGGCTGTCGACACCCAGACCGCGGTGAGCTCGTAGGCGGGATTGGTGATCAGCCCGCGCAGGGCGATGCGCCCGGCGTTGCCGGTGCCGAACAGGGCGACGCGTATGGCCACGAGTTCTCCTGGAGGTGAGTTGTGTTCTACCAGAGTGGAATCGGCGCCTGGCCCAGCGGGTAGTAGCCGGGGAGCTTCTCGCCGGCCAGGCTGCGCTCGATGCGCTTCTGCATGCCCTTCGAGAGTTTGCCGGCGGTCATCAGGTCCAGGTAGAGCTTCTGGACGTGACCGAAGTCGAAGAAGTCACGCTGCCACTCGATGAGCGGCCGCCCGTCTCTTTCGGTGAGCCGAAACCAGCTGCCGCCGATACCGTAGATCTCCGACTGCGTGCCGTCGGAATCGGTCGCGACCTGCTTCCAGAATCCGACGACCTCGCCCTGCTTGTCGTCGATGAGCACCTTTTGGTAGGGGTACTGCCAGTTGTCCAACCCCTCCATCTCCAAACCCAGTGCGATGTCGCGGATCTCGTCGATGCCGACGCACATGACGTCCTCTTTGGGGCCGATATTCCAGCCGTAGGTGGCGTCATCGGCGTAGAAGTCGGCCAGCGGCCGCCAGTCGCCGGCCGCTTCGGCGTCGCGATTGGCCTGCAACCAGCGTTCGACCCATTCGTCCAGTTGTTCGCGGGGAAAAGACGCCATGTTCAATCCTGATTCTCTTCGATGGACAAAGCTCGGGTGGGACAGGCCCGTACGGCCGCCTGGATCTGGCGGCGGTCTTCGTCGGGCGGTTCGGAGTCGAGGATCTCGACCTTGCCGTGCTTGGGCACCTGGAAGTAGTCGGGTGCCTCCAGCTCGCACATGGCGTGGCCCTGGCACAGGTCAAGGTCTACTTTGACTGTGTAGCTGCCCATTTCGGCATTCCTTACTTGCTGCGCCGCCGGTAGCGCACCTTGGCCGGGCGGGCCAGCTGCACCACCATCTTGGAATGGTCGTTGCGGTAGGACTCCGGTGGCTGCGACATCTCGAACTCGTACTCGCGCAGCAGCACCGAGAAGATCGCCTTGATCTGCATGGTCGCGAACGCCGCCCCCACGCAGCGGTGCCGGCCGGCGCCGAACGGAATCCAGGTCCAGCGGTGGATGACGTCTTCTTCCCGCGGCTCGTTGTAGCGTTCCGGCACGAACTCGTTCGGCTCGGGGAAGGACTCGGGTATCCGGTTGGAGACCGCGGGCGAAGCCGCCACCATGTCGCCCTCGTGGATCGGGTAGCCGCAGACCTCGAACTCGCCCTTGGCCACCCGCATCAGGATGATCAGCGGCGGGTGCAGCCGCAGGGTCTCCTTGAGGACGTTCTCCAGATTCGGAATCTGGCGCAGCGCATGGAAACTCACCTCACCACCGTCGGCGTATAGTTGATCGAGCTCGTTGATAACGGAGCTCAGCGCGTCCTTATTGCGCAGCAGCTCGATCAGCGTCCACGCGGAGGTGCCCGAACTGGTGTGATGCCCGGCGAACATCATCGAGATGATGATCCCGGTGATCTCGTCGGCGGAAAAGCGCGGGTTGCCGTTCTCGTCCGGGATCGACACCATGACGTCGATCATGTCCCGGCGCTTCTTGTCGGTCTCCGGGTTGGCGAGTCGGCCGTTCATGATGCCCTGCACCAGTTCGACCAGCTTGACGCGGGCTTCGTCGCGGCGCCGGAAGCTCTCGATCGGCAGGTAGGGGTCGACGTAGCACAGCGGGTCGGTGCCGTTCTCCAGTTCGTAGTAGAGCTGGGCGAACCGGTTGTCGAGTTCTTCGCGGAACTTCCGGCCGATCAGGCAGGCCGTCGAGGTGTAGATGGTGAGCTCGGCGAAGAACTCCAGTAGATCGATTTCACCGCTCTCGCCCCACCCCTCGATCATCTGGCGCACTTCATGCTCGATGGTGCTGGCGTGCCGCTTCATGTGCTCGCCGCGCAGTGCGGTGTTGTGCAGCATCTCCGCGCGCCGTTCCGGCGGCGCATCGAACACCACGCCGTTGCCGAAGATCGGGGTCATGAACGGGTAGGCCGCAGCCTGGTCGAGTTCGTCGTCGGTGGACCGGAAGAAGAATTCGTTGGCTTCGGCGCCGGTCAGCAGCACCACCTTGCGGCCGGCCAGGTCGAACCAGCCGACATCGCCGCATTCGTCGCGCAGCCGTTGCATCAAGGCGATCGGGTCGGTGCGGAACTCTTCGAGGTGGCCGTGCTCGGCCTCGCCACCGGAGACCCGGGGAACCTCAGTACGGACGGTCATTTCGGCATTCCTTCCTCACCCAGTTGCAGGTGCTGACGGTCGGAGTCGGTGTCGCGCAGCGGAGCCTCGGGCTGCACTTCCATGTCGACGATGTGGGCACCGCGCGGGGTCTCCGCGACGAACGCGATGGCGCGGGCCAGGTCTTGCGGGCGAAGGAAGTAGCTGTGCCGGGCCTGACCCCATTTCGCCCAGTCCTCCAGCATCGGGCCGACCTGCTCGGCGGACAGCTTCCAGCCCATCTCGGTCAGCGTCGGACCGGGATGCACGATCGAGGCGCGAACTCCGGTGCCCTCCAACTCCATCCGCAGGTTGTGCACCATCGCGACCAGTGCGGCCTTGGCCGCGCCGTAGGCACCCATGTGGGGGCGCTGCTGCAACGCCACGTCGGAGCCGACGAAGATCACGTCGCCGCGCCGGCGGGCGACCATATCCGGCAGTACAGCGGTGGCGAGTCGGTTGGCGCCGATCAGGTGCACCTGGATCTGGTCGTTGAACGCCTCGGTGCTCAGCTCGTGGATGCGGCCGGGGTTCATGTCACCGGCGCCGGAGACCAGCAACTCGATCTCGCCGAGCGCGTCGATACTCTGCGCCACAAAGGATTTCACCGAGTCGGCGTCGGTGACATCCAGGTTGAACGCGACCGCCTCGCCGCCGTTGCCACGGATCTTGTCGACCAGATCGGTCAACCTGTCGGTGCGCCGGGCGCCGAGTGCCACCGGGAAGCCGCGGCTCGCCAACTCTTCTGCGGTGGCGGCGCCGATGCCCGAGGATGCGCCCGTGACGATGGCGGGCCGGCGGGCCGGGGGTGGGTCGAAACGCGGCATTTATGCCTCCTTGACGGTGATCGGGAGGTCGGCGAAGCCGCGCACGTTGGATGAATGCACCCGCACGGCGTTGGCCTCGTCGACCTGGTAGTCGCTGATCCGGTTGAACAGTTCGTCGAGCGCCACCCGGGCCTCCATCCGGGCCAGGTGTGCGCCGAGGCAGAAGTGGGCGCCACTGCCGAAACTCAGCAGCTTGGAGCCGATGTCGCGACCGATCCGGAAGGCATCCGGGTCGTCGAAGACCCGCTCGTCGCGGTTTCCGGAGCCGGGCAGCAGCAGCACCACCGCGCCCTCGGGGATGGTGGTGCCGTGCAGCGTGTAGTCCTGCGCGGCGGTACGCGCCAGGATCTGACTCGGCGTGTCATAGCGCAGCGTCTCCTCCACCCACAGCGGGATCCGGGAGTGGTCGGCGTAAACCGATGTCAGCTGGTCGCGGTTACGGTGGCCCCAGTAGATGGAGCTGCCAAGCAGTTTGGTGGTGGTCTCGTTGCCGGCGATCACCATCAGGAACAGGAAGGCCAGGATCTCCTGGTCGCCGAGCCGATCCCCGTCGACCTCGGTCTCCAGCAGCGCCGAGGTCAGGTTGTCCGCCGGGTTCTTCTTGAAGTCGGCGATCATCTCGTTGTAGTAGGTCATCAGATCCATCGATGCCTGGATCGCCGACTGCGGGACATCGGTCACCCCGTCTTCGCGGTGCAGCACCCCGTCGGCAAGCTCCCGGATCCGCGCCCGGTCGGCCTCCGGCACGCCCATCAGCTCGGAGATGACATCCATCGGCAGTTTGCCGGCGAAGTCGTTGATGAAATCGAACGAGCAGGTGCCGCGCGCATCGGGCTGAATCGCGCTGTCCAGATGCTGGCGTGCCAGCCGAACCACCTGCGGTTCGAGCTCGCGGATCCGGCGCGGGGTGAAACCCTTGGACACCAGAGTGCGAAGTCGCAGATGCTGCGGGTCGTCCATCGCCAGGAACGACATCACCAGTTGGGCATGCGGACCGCGCGAGACCGGGTCCAGGGAAACGCCGTCGCGGTTGGACAGCGCGTCACTGTTGCGGAACCCGTGCAGGACATCCTGGTGGCGCGAGATCGCCCAGAAGTTCAGCTCTTCGTTGTGATACACCGGGGCCTCGTCGCGCAGCCGCCGGTAGTACGGGAACGGGTCCTCGTGGAAGTCGTAGTCGTACGGGTTGAGGACAGGGGAGTCCGAAGTCTCGGAAATCTTGGAAGTCTCGGAATTCACTGCCTGCGAGGCCATCATCGTGCTCCTGATTCCAGGATCAGGCTGACCACATAGGCCAACCGATCGGTGATCTGGTGGTAGGTGAAGGCGCCGCTGCCGGCGTTGACCAGCGCGCCGAAGAACGTCATCTCCAGGGCCGACACCTTCTGCGGGTCCGCGCCGGGACCGAACGCCGAGGTGATGCGGCGGTGGATCTCCGCACCGATCCGGTCGCGCACCGCGCGGACCGCGGGGTCACTGTTGCCGCTGAGCAGCGCCGCCGTGCAGGCGGCCGCGACTTCGGGTTCGTCGGCGACCACCAGTGCCAGGTGCCGCAGCGCCTGGTTGACCCGGCTCGGCATCGGCTCGTTGACGTCGGTGAAGTACGGGACCTGGCGAACCAGGTCCAGATACACCTCGGCGATCAGATGGTTCTTCGAGGAGAAGTAGGTGTAGGCGGTCGCCGGGGCGACCTTGGCGCGCGCGGCGACCGCGCGCACGGTCAGGTCTGCGTAGGACTTCTCCCGCAACATCTCCACGCCGGCGGCCAGCACCTTGCGGAAGGTCTCTTCCTGGCGCCGGTTGCGTGGGGCCGCATCGGTCGATGTGACCGCCGCCACGGATTCGCTGGACACCTGTCCAGCATAGTTGAAAGTGGCCTCGCGAGGCAAGTCAGCTGGAAATAATGGTTTCAACCCACGCGGGTTGCGGGACTGCCGATTCCGGGGCTAGGGTGCGATCGGACGATAACGGACAAGTGTCCATCTTGTAATTGGGCACCGGGACCAAGCTGTGGGAGTGACTGATGGCGCTACTGGCTGACGGCGTGAGCCGGCTGCTCATCGACGGAAAACTGGCCCCCGGCGGGGCCGGCGGCTTTGCCACCGTCAACCCGGCCACCGAAGAGGTGCTCGGTGAGGCGGCCAATGCCGACGCCGCCGACATGGACCGCGCCATCGGCGCGGCGCGGCGGGCCTTCGACGAGACCGACTGGTCCACCAACACCGAACTGCGGGTGCGTTGTATCCGTCAGCTGCGCGACGCGATGCGCGAACACGTCGAAGAACTTCGGGACCTGACGATGGCCGAAGTCGGTGCACCCCGCATGCTCACCGCCGGTGCCCAGCTGGAAGGGCCGGTCGAAGACCTCGGATTCGCCGCCGACACCGCCGAAAGTTACGAGTGGACAAAGGATCTCGGGCAGGCCGCCCCGCTGGGCATCCCCACCCGACGCTCGGTGGTGCGGGAGGCGGTCGGCGTCGTCGGCGCCATCACCCCGTGGAACTTCCCGCACCAGATCAACCTGGCCAAGCTGGGCCCGGCGCTGGCCGCCGGCAACACGATCGTGCTCAAGCCCGCCCCCGACACCCCGTGGGTTGCTGCGGTGCTCGGTGAGCTGATCGCCGAGCACACCCACATTCCGCCGGGCGTGGTCAACATCATCACCTCCACCGACCACGCGTTGGGCGCCATGCTGGCCAAAGACCCTCGGGTGGACATGATTTCGTTCACCGGCTCGACGGCCACCGGACGCAGCGTGATGGCCGACGCGGCCGCCACCATCAAGAAGGTGTTCCTGGAGCTGGGCGGCAAGTCCGCCTTCCTGGTGCTCGACGACGCCGATCTGGCAGCCGCCTGCTCGGTGGCGGGGTTCTCGGTCTGCCTGCACGCCGGGCAGGGCTGTGCGATCACCACCCGGCTGGTGGTGCCCCGGGCCCGCTACGACGAGGCCGTCGCCATCGCCGCCGGCACCATGGGCTCGATCAAACCGGGCGACCCGACCAAACCCGGCACCATCTGCGGTCCGGTGATCTCGGGGCGCCAGCGCGACCGGGTGCAGAGCTACCTGGACCTGGCGATCACCGAGGGCGGCCGGTTCGCCTGCGGTGGCGGCCGGCCGGCCGACCAGCCCGCCGGCTTCTTCATCGAACCCACGGTGATCGCCGGGCTGACCAACGAGGCGCGGGTGGCCCGGGAGGAGATCTTCGGTCCGGTGCTCACCGTGATCCCGCACGACGGCGACGACGACGCGGTTCGCATCGCCAACGACTCGCCCTACGGGCTGTCCGGCACCGTCTACGGCGCCGATGCCGAGCGGGCGGCCGGGGTGGCGGCCCGACTGCGGGCCGGAACCGTCAACGTCAACGGCGGGGTGTGGTACTCCGCGGACGTGCCGTTCGGCGGATACAAGCAGTCCGGCAACGGCCGGGAGATGGGTGTCGCCGGGTTCGAGGAGTACCTGGAAATCAAAGCCATTGCGACAGCAGCGAACTGAAAACAATCACGGGATTCAAGGGACTTAGAGGGAGAAGAAGCAGATGGGGCAATTTGACGACAAGGTAGCCATCGTCACCGGTTCCGGTGGCGGCATCGGGCAGGCGTACGCCCAGGCCCTGGCCGCCGACGGCGCCGCGGTAGTCGTCGCCGACATCAACGTCGACGGCGCGAAAACGGTGGCCGACCAGATCGTCGCCGACGGCGGCAAGGCGATCGCGGTGGGAGTCGACGTCTCGGACATCGAATCGGCGCAGGCCATGGCGGATGCCGCCGTGGCGGAGTTCGGCGGGATCGACTACCTGGTCAACAACGCCGCGATCTTCGGCGGCATGAAGCTCGACGGCTTGCTGACCGTGCCGTGGGACTACTACGAGAAGTTCATGCGGGTGAACCTGGACGGCGCCCTGATCTGCACCCGTGCGGTCTACGAGCACATGGCCAAGCGTGGCGGCGGTGCCATCGTCAACCAGTCGTCCACGGCGGCATGGGTTTACTCGAACTTCTACGGTCTGGCCAAGGTCGGTGTCAACGGTCTGACCCAGCAGCTCTCCCGCGAGCTGGGCTGGCGCAACATCCGGATCAACGCGATCGCGCCCGGCCCGATCGACACCGAGGCCAACCGGAACACCACTCCGCAGGCCATCGTGAAGCAGATGGTGCAGCAGCTGCCGCTGGCTCGCATGGGCACCCCGGAGGATCTGGTGCCGATGTGTCTGTTCCTGCTGTCGGATCAGGCGTCGTGGATCACCGGACAGATCTTCAACGTCGACGGCGGACAGATCATCCGGTCATGAGCACGACCGAGGAAACTCCCCGCCTCGGCTACATCGGGCTCGGGAACATGGGTGCGCCGATGGCCAAGCGTCTGGTCGACTGGCCGGGCGGCGTCACGGTATTCGATGTGCGGGCCGAGGCGATCACGCCGCTGGCCGAGGCCGGGGCAGGTGTCGCCGACAGTGTCGCCGACGTCGGTGCGAGCGCCGGCATCATCAGTGTCACGGTGCTCGACGACGCCCAGGTCCGCGAGGTGGTCGCCGACCTGGCGACCACCGCGAAGCCCGGCACCGTCATCGCGATCCACTCGACGATCGCCGACACCACGGCCGCCGAGCTGGCCGAGGAGCTGAAGCCGCAGGGCATTCACGTCGTCGACGCACCGGTCAGCGGCGGCGCCGGTGCCGCTGACAAGGGCCAGCTGGCGACCATGGTCGGCGCCGACCGCGCGGTCTACGAACAGATCAAGCCGGCGTTCAAGCAGTGGGCGTCGTTGGTCATCCACGCCGGGGAGCCCGGCGCCGGCACCCGAATGAAGCTGGCGCGCAACATGTTGACGTTCACCGCCTACGCCGCGGCCGGCGAAGCCATGAAACTGGCCGAGGCGGCCGGGCTCGATCTGCAGGCGCTGGGCCGGGTGGTGCGTCACACCGATGCGCTCACCGGCGGGCCCGGGGCGGTCATGTTCCGCGACACCACCGCCCCCCTGCAGCCGGAGGATTTCCTGTATCAACCGCTCAGCCACACCCGCGGGCTCGGCGAGAAAGACCTCAGTCTCGCATTGGGATTGGGGCAGGCCACCGGGGTCGACCTTCCGCTGGCCCAGGTCGCGCTGGCTGAGCTGGCCGCCGGCCTGGGTGTGCCGCATTCCACCACCGACTAGGAGAGATCTGATGGACGAACTGCGCCGTACCGGCCTGGCGAAGATGAACGAGGTCTACGCGTGGGAGATGCCCGATATGCCGGGTGAATACTTCGCGCTCACCGTCGATCACCTGTTCGGCCGGATCTGGACCCGGCCCGGACTTTCCATGCGCGACAAGCGATTGATGACGCTGGCGGTGGTCACCGCGGTAGGCGAGAAGGACCTGGCCGAGATCCAGGTCAACGCCGCGCTGCACAACGGGGAGTTGACCGAGGAGGAGATGCGCGAGCTGCCGATCTTCCTGACGCACTATGTGGGCTTCCCGCGGGGATCGGGGCTGAACGCCGTGGTGGAGAAGGTGATCGCCAAACGCAACAAGGCCGCCGCCGCGGGCAAGTCCGAGGACAAGAAGGCCAACGTCGCAGCTGTGCTGGATAAGCAGAAGGGCGAATGACCGACACTCTGCTCGCCGGGCGGGGAGCCGTCGTGGTCGGGGGCAGCCGGGGAATCGGCCGGGCGGTGGCAGAACTGCTGGCGGTCTGCGGAGCCGGAGTGGTGGTCAACGGCCGGGACCCGCATGCGGTCGACGACTCCGTCGCGGCGATCACCGGTTCCGGCGGGCGGGCCGTCGGGCTGGCCGGGGCCGCCAATGTCGAGGCCACCGCCGTGGCGCTGGTGCAGGCCTGCCGGGAGGAGTACGGCGGCGTCGATGTGTTGATCAACTGCGCGGGCGTCGCCGAACCGCCCGGCTCCTCGATCCTGTCGGTGTCCAGCGCGCAGTTCCGCGAACTGCTCGACGCGCACCTGGGCACGGTTTTCCAGACCTGCCGGGCCGCCGCGCCGACCATGGCCGAGCAGCGCCGCGGCTCGATCGTCAACAGCGGTTCGGTGGCATTCCTCGGTGACTACGGCGGCACCGGGTATCCAGCCGGCAAGGGGGCGATCAACGCTCTGACCGTGGCGATGGCCGCTGAGCTCGCGGAGTACGGAGTGCGGGCCAACGTCGTCTGTCCGGGCGCGAAGACGCGACTGTCCACCGGCAGCGACTATGAGGAGCACATCCGCGACCTGCACGCTCGAGGGCTGCTGGACGAGGTCAGCATGCGGGCTTCGCTGGACCCGGCCCCCGCCGGCTATGTGGCCCCGCTGTACGCCTACCTGGCCAGTGACCTGGCGAGCGGCGTGACCGGATCGGTGTTCCTGGCATCCGGGGGTTTTGTCGGCCGCTTCGAGCGGCCCACCCCCTCGGTACTGGGATACCGCGATCACCAGCGCTTTTCGCCGTGGTCCATTGAGGAATTGCATGCCATGGTGGCGAGCGGCTGACCTCGGCGGAGCGTAGCGTGGTGGCCCGATAGGCTGGGAAACCGTGCGTATTTTGGTGATCGGTTCCGGCGCCCGGGAGCATGCGCTACTCATGGCTCTGCGCAACGACCCCAAGGTCGATCACCTGGTGATCGCCCCCGGCAACGCCGGCACCGCGGCGGTGGCCGAGCAGCGTGACATCGACATCACCTCGGCCTCGGCGGTCACCGACTTGGCTCGCGAGGTCAAGGCCGACCTGGTGGTAATCGGGCCGGAGGTGCCGCTGGTGCTGGGCGTGGCCGACGCGGTGCGCGCCGCCGGCATCGCGTGTTTCGGGCCGTCCCAGGACGCCGCTCGCATCGAAGGCTCCAAAGCATTCGCCAAGGATGTGATGGCCGCTGCCGGTGTGCGCACCGCCCGTTCGGAGATCGTCGACAGCCCTGCTGACCTGGATGCCGCCCTGAGCCGGTTCGGCCCAGAGGCCGGGGAGGCGGCCTGGGTGGTCAAGGACGACGGGTTGGCCGCCGGTAAGGGAGTGGTGGTGACCGCGGACCGCTCGGCGGCGCGGGCCCACGCCGCCGGCCTGCTCGAGGCCGGGCATCCGGTGTTGCTGGAATCTTTCTTGGACGGTCCGGAACTGTCGCTGTTCTGCATTGTCGACGGCACCACCGTGGTGCCGCTGTTGCCGGCGCAGGACTTCAAGCGGGTCGGCGACGACGACACCGGCCCCAACACCGGCGGTATGGGCGCGTATGCCCCGCTGCCCTGGCTGTCCCGGCAGGCGGCGGCGGGCATCGTCGCCAGTGTCGTCGAACCCGTCGCGGTCGAACTTCTCCGACGGGGCAGCCGGTTCACCGGGTTGCTGTACGCAGGTCTGGCGATGACATCGACCGGGCCGGCGGTGGTCGAATTCAATTGCCGCTTCGGCGATCCGGAGACTCAGGCGGTGCTGGCCCTGCTCGAGTCGCCGCTCGGGCAGTTGCTGCATGCCGCTGCCACCGGCCGACTGAGCGAATTCGGCGCCTTGCGTTGGCGGGATGGCGCCGCGGTGACGGTAGTGCTGGCAGCGGAGAATTACCCGGGCCGGCCCCGGGTCGGCGACGTGATCGTCGGCGCCGAAGCCGACGGGGTGTTGCACGCCGGCACCGCGCGCCGCGACGACGGGGCGGTGGTGTCCTCCGGCGGGCGGGTGCTGTCGGTGGTGGGCACCGGCGAGGACTTGAGCGCCGCCCGAGCCGACGCCTATCGGATCCTCAGCTCGATTCGCTTGCCGGGCAGCCACTTTCGCACCGACATCGGCTTGGCTGCCGCCGAGGGGAAGATCGAGATCTAGCCGGAGATACCAACCGCTATCCTTGGGGACATGTCTGATGAAACTCAGCTGGACTCCACGGACCAGCCGTACTCCAAAGCGGCGTCAAACCGCGGCTCCCTGCTGATCGCAGCAGCAGTTGGTCTGGTCGCCGGCCTCATCGGCGGCGCGGTCGTGGCCGGATTCTGGCACCCGTCCTGGGGTGGTGGCTCTGCCAAGTTCAACAGCCAGCAGGTCGAAGATGCCAAGAAGGACGTGTGCGGCGCGGTCATCCTCGCGCGCCAGGCGGTGGCCACCAACATGCACATGAAGAATCCCGACCCGGAAAACCCGATCGCGCAGCTCGCGGTGGCCGCCAACGCGAGGTTGTCGTTGACGGCGGGCGCGGCGTACCTGCGCGGCCGGCTGGAGGCGGACCCTGCGGCTCCGCAGGAGGTCGTCGACGCCGCCCAGGCGATGGCTGGCGGACTGGAGCGCCTGAACCTCAGTTATCTTGTCGGGCAAGCGAATAACGAGCGCGAGCAGCTGGGGCATGACCTCGACGCGCACATCACGACACTGGGCAAGCTCTGCCAGTAGCGCAGGCGTCGTCTAAGCGGTCAACAACGGGGCGATCCAGGTCAGCTGGGCTGGGATCTGTGAACTCCAAAATGACCCGTCGTGCCCGCCGGGGGAGAAGCCGCCCGCCGGAGGATTCGGCAGCTGGTCGATGAAGGCCTGGGTCGCGGTGTAGAACGGGTCGGAGTTTCCGCAGTCCACCCGGATCGGGATCGATCCCAGGGCCGGCATCCCGAACACGGAGTTGGCCGCAAAGTCCGACGCGCCGTCGAATGCCCCGGGCGCCGTCGCGCCGGGCGACAGCCACAGCGCGGGGCTCACGGCGCAGATCGCGGCCGTGCGGCGCGGACCGAGTCGGCCGCCCAACAGCAGCGCGCCGTAACCGCCCATCGACCAGCCGATGAACCCCACCCGGGAGGTGTCCAAACCCTGGTCGGCCAGCAGCGGCAACAACTCGTCGGTCACCATCGCGCCCGAGTCCTCCCCGGAGGCGCGCCGGTGCCAGTAGCTGCCGCCGCCGTCGACGGCGACCACCGCGAACGGGGGCAGCCCCGCGTCGACCGCCTCGGCCAGGCCCTGTTCCACCCCGCCGGCCATCACGGTCGCGGCGTCACTGCCCTTGCCGTGCAGCGCGATCAGCGGACGCAGCGACCCGGTCTGGCCCGGCGGCCGGGCGATCGCCCAGTTGGTGGCCATCCCGCCGCGGGCCGCCGAGGTGAACGATCCTGTAGTCATCGTTGGCGGGGCCTGCGGCGGGGCGGCCTGCGCTGGACACGGGCCGAGCAGCGAGCCGACTCCCCAGGATGAAAACGCGCCCACTCCGCCCATTGCGGCCCCGAGACGCAGCAACGACCGTCGGCTCAACTCCGGCATGGCGGCCATCATGCCAGCGGAGCGCCGTTTGTTCGAAAAGTCGGAAACGCATGATGCGGCGATACCCGGGCTGGCAGCATCTCTAGGCGTGATGACAGCGGTGACGCCCAAGGGCGAACGTCGGCGTTACGCGCTGATCAGCGCTGCCGCCGAGTTGCTGCGCGAGGGCGGGTTCGAAGCGGTGCGGCATCGCGCGGTGGCGCAGCGGGCCGGCCTGCCGCTGGCGTCGACCACCTATTACTTCTCATCACTGGACGAGCTCATCATCAGCGCGGTGGAACACATCGGGATGTTGGAGGTCGCCCAGCTACGCGCCCGCATCACGGGCCTGTCCCGCCGGCGGCGCAGCGCCGAGACCACCGCTGACATGCTGGTGGAGTTGCTGGTGGGGTCGCAAGAGGGCCCAGAGAACGGTCCGCAGCTCACCGAGCAGCTCACCTCTCGCTATGAACGCTATATCGTCTGCGCCCGGCAACCCGCGCTGCGCGAGATTCAGCGCCGCATCCTGCACCAGCGGTCCGACGCCGTCACCGAGGCTGTCGAACGCTCCGGTCGGATCGCACGCGTCGAACTGGCATACGCACTGGTCTGCACGGTCGACGGTGCGGTGATGGCGGCGCTGGCCGACGACCAGCAGGGGCCGCGGGCGGCGGCTCGAGCCGCGGTGATCGACGTCATCGACTTGCTCGCGCCGCTCGACCAGCGCGCGGTGTCGGCCTGAGAAGCCCGCACGGTATGCTGCGGCGATCCCTTGTCGCTCCTTAGCTACTGGCGGGTAACGAAAGGGACGGTAACGCCTGCAAGACGGCGAACAGATGCGAATGTGGAGAGCTAGTTCATGATTATCGGTGTCCTATCCGAGGCGCAGCCCGGTGAGACGCGTGTGTCGGCGACGCCGACGACTGTCGCTGCGTTGATCAAGCTCGGTTACGACTTGGTAGTGGATTCCGGTGCGGGAGAGGCGTCCTCCTTCTCCGACGCGGCGTACACCGAGGCCGGCGCCACCATCGGCGACGCCCTCGCGGCCGACATCGTCTTCGGTGTGAACGCCCCGTCGACCGAGCAGCTGGACGCGATGAAGCCCGGCGCGACACTGATCAGCCTGTTGGCGCCGGCACTCAACCCGGATCGGGTGGAAGATCTGGCCCGCCGGCCCATCACGGCGCTGTCGATGGACGCGGTGCCGCGGATCTCGCGCGCACAGTCGTTGGACGTGTTGAGCTCGATGGCCAACATCGCCGGCTACCGCGCCGTGGTGGAGGCCGCCCACGTCTTCGGCCGGTTCTTCACCGGTCAGGTGACGGCCGCCGGTAAGGTACCGCCGGCCAAGGTGCTGGTGGTGGGCGCCGGCGTGGCAGGCCTGGCCGCGATCGGTGCCGCCGGCAGCCTGGGGGCGATCGTGCGGGCCACCGACCCGCGCCCGGAGGTGGCCGATCAAGTCCGCTCGCTGGGTGGGGAATACCTGTCAATTGAGTCGGCAGAGGCTGAGGTGTCGGCCACCGGCTACGCCAAGGAGATGAGCGACGACTACAAGGCCCGGGAGGCACAGCTCTACGCCGACCAGGCCGCCGACGTCGACATCATCATCACCACCGCGCTCATACCGGGTAAGCCCGCGCCGCGGATCATCACCGCCGACATGGTGGCCTCGATGAAGCCGGGCAGCGTGATCGTGGACATGGCCGCGGCCAACGGGGGCAACGTCGAGGGCACCGTCAAGGACCAGGCCGTCGTCACCGACAACGGGGTGACGATCATCGGTTACACCGACCTGGCCGGCCGGTTGCCCGCGCAGGCGTCCCAGCTCTACGGCACCAACCTGGTCAACCTGATGAAGCTGATGACCCCCGGCAAGGACGGCCAGCTGGTACTGGACTTCGACGACGTGGTGCAGCGGTCGATGACCGTCGTGCGCGACGGCGAGTCGACGTGGCCGCCGCCCCCGGTGCAGGTCTCGGCCGCCCCTACCAAGGTCGCCGAAGCCCCGGTGGTCGCCCCCACGGCCAAGGTGCCGATGTCGGCCGGACGCCGCCTGGGCCTGGTGATGTCTGCGGCGGCGGTGTTGTTCGCGCTGGTGGCGATGGCGCCGGCGGCGTTGCAGGTCCACCTGACCGTGTTCGCCCTGGCGATCGTGATCGGCTACTACGTGATCGGTCATGTGCACCACGCGCTGCATACGCCGCTGATGTCGGTGACGAATGCGATCTCGGGAATCATCGTGGTGGGCGCGCTGCTGCAGGTCGGCCACGACGATCCGGTGATCACGGCGCTGGCCTCCGCGGCGATCCTGCTGGCCAGCATCAACATCTTCGGTGGTTTCGCGGTGACCCGCCGCATGCTGGCCATGTTCTCTCGCAGCTAGAGCCTGCCCAAGACGCCCAACAGTTGGAGTAGACCCCAGTCATGTTTTCTGTTGAGACCGCCGCCTCGGCGGCGTACATTGTCGCGGCCCTGCTGTTCATCCTGGCCCTGGCCGGGCTGAGTAAGCACGAGACGTCCAAGGCCGGCAACAGCTTCGGCATCTTCGGGATGGCGGTGGCCCTGGCGGCGACGATCACGCTGGCCGTCCACCACCAGATCCAGCCCGTGGGATTGGCGTTGCTGATCGGTGCCACCGTGGTGGGCGCGGCGATCGGGCTGTGGCGCGCCAAGGTGGTCGAAATGACCGGCATGCCCGAGCTCATTGCACTCCTGCATTCCTTTGTAGGTCTGGCCGCCGTGCTGGTCGGCTGGAACGGCTACCTGCACGTCGAGAACCGTCCGGACGGTGTCGATGCCCACGAACTGACCGCCTCCGGGCTGTTGGGCATCCACTCCGCCGAGGTGTTCATCGGGGTGTTCATCGGCGCGGTCACCTTCACCGGCTCGATCGTGGCCAACCTCAAGCTCTCGGCGCGGATGAAGTCCAACCCGCTGATGCTGCCCGGCAAGAACTTCCTCAACATCGGCGCCCTGGTCGCGTTCTTCGCGCTGACGGTGTGGTTCGTGCACGAGCCGCAACTGTGGCTGCTGATCGTGGTCACCGTGTTGGCGCTGGCGCTGGGCTGGCACCTGGTGGCCTCCATCGGTGGCGGGGACATGCCGGTGGTGGTCTCGATGCTCAACAGCTACTCCGGCTGGGCCGCTGCGGCGTCGGGCTTCCTGCTCTCCAACGACCTGCTGATCATCACCGGCGCGCTGGTCGGCTCCTCGGGTGCCTACCTGTCCTACATCATGTGCAAGGCGATGAACCGGTCCTTCATCTCGGTGATCGCCGGCGGCTTCGGAATCGAGGCCGGCCCGGCCGACGACAAGGACTACGGCGAGCACCGCGAGATCACCGCGGAAGGCGTGGCCGAACTGCTGGGCGGCGCCGACTCGGTGATCATCACCCCCGGCTACGGGATGGCCGTGGCGCAAGCTCAGTACGGGGTCGCCGAACTCACCCGCAAGCTGCGGGATCGCGGCGTCAACGTGCGCTTCGGCATCCACCCGGTCGCCGGCCGGCTACCCGGCCACATGAACGTGTTGCTGGCCGAGGCCAAGGTGCCCTACGACATCGTGCTGGAGATGGACGAGATCAACGACGACTTCGACGACACGTCAGTCGTCCTGGTGATCGGCGCCAACGACACGGTCAATCCGGCCGCTGCCGAAGACCCGTCCAGCCCCATCGCGGGTATGCCGGTGCTGACCGTGTGGGACGCCGACAACGTGATCGTCTTCAAGCGCTCCATGGCATCCGGTTACGCCGGCGTGCAGAATCCGCTGTTCTTCCGGCAGAACTCCGCCATGCTGTTCGGCGACGCCAAGGACCGGGTCGAGGACATCCTGCACGCGCTGTAAGGCGCCTCACTCGGGTGTTTGTGATCGGGCGAAACCCAATCGCCGGGTTTGGCCCGTTGACGGCGGCGGGTCGCGATGCAGGCCGTTCAACAGGCTGAACAGGACCGGCTCGATCTCGCTGACCGCGTGTGCCGGATCCTCGGCGGCGGCGATGATCGGCCCGGTCTTGCTGAGCAGGGCGTAGAGCAACTCGGCGGTCACGCCCACCGGCACCGGCACCACTTCGCCGGCGTCGATCAGCTCGCTCAGGACGGCGCGGAGCAACGGCAGTGCCATTTCCTCGTCGACGGTCTGCTTGCGGTCCCATCCCAAGGCGCTGGCCGACTCACGCAGCAGCACTCGTGCATCGTGGTTCTCGACATAACAGCGCAGCACCGCGCTGATCGCGAGCAACGCCTGCTCCCACGGGCTGGCGTCGTCGGGCATGGACTCCAGGGCGCTGGGGAGCACCGCTCGCATGATGTCGCTCTGGCTGGATCGGAAGACCTCGGCGAAGATCTCCTGCTTGTCGCGGAAGTGATGGTAGACGGCGCCCTTGCTGGACTGTGACGCCTGAGCGATCTCATCGACCGACGTCGCGTCGAACCCCTTGGCGACGAAAAGGGCCCGGGCCGCGTCGAGCACCGCCGTACGCGTGAGCTCCGCGTGCATGTCCCGCCGCGTCGGCCTGCCGTTACCCATCGGCCAAAGCCTAGTCACCGACCCCAAGTCTGTGGCAGACTACAGGACTGTCCGCTTTTGTAGACAGGTGGAGAATCTGTGTTGACGACTAGGTATGCAAACGGGCGTTTCGCGTTGCTACTGATCGCATTCACTGGCGCCCGCGGTGCGGATCGGAGCCTCCAGTCATAGCCCACGACGAGGTCTCCCTGCACCGGCTACCGGCTCACGACGAGCGGTCGCCGGCCGCGCGCATCGCGGTCGAAGTTTTCATCGAGCTGATGCGCCATAACCGGGTGCGCCCGTACGACATCGCCACCCATTGCCGGATTCGGTCCGTCACTCGACACGTACCGACCGGGCCGCGACAGGAGATCCAGCGCTCCTTCGAAATCGCGCCGCCGTTCTGGCCGATCACCATCGACCCGGGCGATACAGCGCTGACCGGCTACGGAATCGACCGAGCCGGAGCGTGCATTCGCTACACCCGCAACCCCTACCCGCTCATCAATCGAGTCGACCACGTGACGATCCAACGCGTGCAGTTCGCGCCGCGATGTTACGACCTGATGTGCCGCGCAACCCGCGTCAACCCCGCCTTCATCTGCGAAACACTGCCCTATCGACAGACCGTCGAGATCCTCACGGAGTACCTCATCGATGCCGCGGTATCGCTGTGCGAAGGACGTGGCCCCATCGCTGCGCCGGCGCCGGCGCCACCTCACATTCCCCGCTGACGAATCGATCTGTCCGGCGACCGTAAGCTAGCTGCTCGTGAGCATCCCCAATGTGCTGGCCGCCCGCTACGCCAGCACCGCGATGACCGACATCTGGTCGCCGCGGGCCAAGATCATCGCCGAACGCCGATTGTGGCTGGCGGTGCTGCGTGCCCAGTCCGAACTGGGCGTGCCGGTACCCGAACAGGCGATCGCCGACTACGAGGCCGTGATCGAGGACGTCGACCTGGCGTCAATCGCCGACCGGGAACGGGTGACCCGCCACGACGTCAAGGCGCGCATCGAGGAATTCAATGCGCTGGCCGGTCACGAGCACATCCACAAGGGCATGACCAGCCGGGACCTGACCGAGAACGTCGAGCAGATGCAGATCCGCCAGTCCCTGCAGCTGGTTCACGATCACGGCGTCGCGGTGGCGGCCCGGCTGGTCAAGCACGCGCTGGCCTACCGCGAGCTGGTGATGGCCGGGCGCAGCCACAACGTCGCCGCGCAGGCCACCACGCTGGGCAAGCGGTTTGCCTCGGCCGCCGAGGAGACCCTGCTCGCGCTGAGCCGGGTGCGCGAGCTGATCGACCGCTACCCGCTGCGCGGGATCAAGGGGCCGATGGGCACCGCCCAGGACATGCTGGACCTGTTCGACGGGGACACCGCCAAACTGGCGCAGCTGGAGCGCCGCATCGCAGATTTTCTGGGGTTCGACGCCGTGCTGGCCAGCGTCGGGCAGGTCTACCCCCGGTCGCTGGACCACGACGTCGTCTCCGCGCTGGTACAACTCGGGGCCGGACCGTCGTCGCTGGCCCACACCATCAGGCTGATGGCCGGCCACGAACTGGTCACCGAGGGCTTCGCGCCCGGCCAGGTGGGCTCGTCGGCGATGCCGCACAAGATGAACACCCGCAGCTGCGAGCGCGTCAACGGCCTGCAGGTGGTGCTGCGTGGCTATGCGTCGATGGCCGCCGAACTGGCCGGCGCGCAGTGGAACGAGGGCGACGTGTTCTGCTCGGTGGTGCGCCGTGTCGCATTGCCCGACGCCTTCTTCGCCGTCGACGGGCAGACCGAGACCTTCCTGACCGTGCTCGACGAGTTCGGTGCCTACCCGGCGGTGATCACCCGGGAACTGGACCGTTACCTGCCTTTCCTGGCCACCACCAAGGTGCTGATCGCCGCGGTGCGCGCCGGGGTCGGTCGCGAAGCCGCCCACGAAGTGATCAAGGAGCACGCGGTGGCCGTCGCACTGGCGATGCGGGAGCGCGGCGCCGAGCCCGACCTGCTGGACCGGTTGGCCGCCGACGAACGGCTGCCGCTGGACCGGGCCGCACTGGACGCGGCCCTCGCCGACCGGCAGGCGTTCACCGGCGCGGCCGCCGACCAGGTCGACCAGGTCGCGGCGGAGGTGGCCGAACTCGTCGAGCGGTACCCGTCCGCGGCCGCCTACACCCCGGGCGCGATCCTGTAGCCGTCATGGATGTCCAGGAGCTCGCGCGCATCGACTTCACCGATCTGGACAACTTCGCCGACGGCTTCCCGCACGAGCTGTTCGAGCTGCACCGCCGTGTCGCCCCGGTGTTCTGGCACGAGCCCACCGCGCACACCCCGGACGCGCAAGGTTTCTGGTCGGTGGCCACCCACGCCGAAACCCTCGAGGTGCTGCGCGACGCCGAGACCTATTCGTCGGTGACCGGCGGTTCCCGGCCGTTCGGCGGCACGGTGCTGCAGGACCTGCCGATCGCGGGCCAACTGCTGAACATGATGGACGACCCGCGGCACGCGCAGGTCCGCCGGCTGGTCAGCTCCGGGCTGACCCCACGGATGATCCGCCGCGTCGAAGAAGATCTGCGACGCCGGGCGCGGGCGCTGCTGGATGCCGTCGAGCCGGGCGTGCCTTTCGACTTCCTGGTCGACATCGCCGCCGAGGTTCCGATGCAGATGATCTGCATCCTGCTGGGTGTTCCCGAGGCCGACCGGCACTGGTTGTTCGAGGCGATCGAGCCCAGCTTCGACTTCCGCGGTTCACGCGCGGCGGTGGTGACCCGACTGTCCATCGAGGACGCCGGCAACCGGGTCTACACCTTCGGGCGGGAGCTGATCGCGGCCAAGCGCGCCGCCCCCAGCGACGACATGCTGTCGGTGGTGGCCAACTCGACCGACCCGGAACTCAGCGACCTGGAGGTGTACCTGTTCTTCCAGCTGCTGTTCAGCGCCGGGGCGGAGACCACCCGCAACGCCATCGCGGGCGGGTTGTTGGCGCTGGCGCAGCACCCCGACCAATTTCGTTTGCTGCGTGGCGACTTCGGTCTGTTGCCCACCGCGATCGAGGAGATCCTGCGCTGGACCTCACCGGCCCCGTCGAAGCGGCGCACCGCCACCCGGCGCGCGGCGCTGGGCGGGCAGACGATCGAGGCCGGCCAAAAGGTGCTGGTGTGGGAGGGCTCGGCCAACCGCGACCCGGCGGCCTTCGACCGGGCAGAGCAGTTCGACATCACCCGCAAACCCAATCCGCACATCGGCTTCGGTCACGGTGCGCACTTCTGCCTGGGCGCCCATCTGGCCCGCCTGGAACTGCGCGTGCTCTACGAGGAGCTGCTGAGCAGGTTCGCCGAAGTGGCCGTGGTGGCGCCGGTGGAATGGACGCGCAGCAACCGGCACACCGGGATGCGGCACATGATGGTGGCGTTGGAGCCCTAGTTCCGTTCGATTTCGGCGCGATTCTTCCCGCTCAGCGGTCATTATCGCGCCGAAATCGCCCACCGAATCTCGGCGACGACGCGTTCCGGGGTAGTGGTCAGGTCCAGCCAGGTGAACCGGAGCACGGTCCAACCCAGGAGCACGATCTGGTTCTGGCGCACTCGGTCACCTTCGAACTCGTCCGGGCCGCTGTGGAACGCCCAGCCATCGGTCTCGATCGCGACCTTGATATCGGGAAAGGCGACGTCGACTTTGAATCCGCCCAGTCGATAGTTCGCCACCCATCCGGTGATGCCGGCCTCGCGCAACAGCCGTACCAGAATCCGCTCGGCCTGCGAACGCGCACCGCTTTCCGCCGCCTGCAGCATCCGGCGGGCCGCCGGTGATCCGTACCGGCCGGAGTTGCGCAGGTGGGCATGCCATAGGTGTGGCAGTTCGGTATGGCGCTGCAGCGCGGTATCCATCACCTTCGGCCCGCCATCGCGACGGGCCGCGGCTTCAAGAGTCGTCAACGCGAGCCCGGTGACCAGCAGTCCCCTGCGTTCGACCACATCCTTCGGGTATAGGTCCCGGCGCCTGACCCGGGTGCCGCGATGAGGACGGCCATGCGAATCGCGGGGCACGGTGACCTCGATCAGATTCGGGGCGGAGGTGGTCAGCTGGTGCCACCAGGCCGCGGCCAATCCGCTGGCCACGGCGGCAGATCCGTAGCTCCAAACCGCCGCGCGGATGCGCGCGGCCGTGGTGAATGGGCGATCGTCGGCAAAGTAGACGCCGGGACCGCAGCGCCGCCAACGCCCGGATCGAAGCCGCCGTCCTATGGCGGAGCTGGACAGGCCGCACTCCAAGGCCTGCAAACGGGTGATGACACCGTCGTGGCGCCGTAGATAGTTGTCCATACGAGTCGGACGTCACGGGGTCCGCACCCGTTCCCAGCGATCTCGGCGCGGTTCTTCCCGCTCAGCGGGCAGGATCGCGCCGAAATCGGCGAGCCAGCCCCGCGGAATGCAGCTCGAGCGCGGCCAGGCCCCCGATCACGGCGCGGTCGGCATGCCGCCAGGCCCCAACCGGGTCGGGGCTGACCGCGGTCAGCTTGCCCAACGGCCGGTTGGTCAGTGCACGCAGCGCCAGCAACTGCTCACCGGCCGGGGTTGCGGCCAGCGTCAGCACGGCTCTCTTACGCAGGAAGAACCGCAGCCGCAGGGCCAGCCACGGCATCGCCACCGCCAGGATCGGCGGCGCCGCGACCGCCACCGCGAGAACGTAGGCCAGCCAACCGGCGGTGGTATTCAGGTTGTGGCCGGCCCCGGCGATGTCGACCGCCGCCTCGCCGGCCGCGGTGAGCGGCTTGCTCACCGCATCGCCCACCAGCGGGATGTGGCTCGCGCTCTGCCCGGCCGAGGCCAGGCTGTCGGCCACTCCGTTGGCGCCCCGCTCGAACTGCTGCCCGACCCCGGCGATCGTGGTGACCGCCCCGTGCACCGCCAGCGCGACCAGCACCCACAGGGAGGTCCACACCGCGACGACGAGGTCGCTGAACAGTTGGGCCAGTAGTCGGCCGGGGGAGGTGGCATAGGGCAGCAACCGTGAAGTCATGAGTCCGATCCCAACACACCGGGCATCAGTTATTGGGTGTCACCTTCACCGTGACCGTGTTGGCGCCGCCGTCGGAGGCGATCACCAGCACCGGGGCGTTCGCCGCCGAGACGACATTTCCGCCGGTGACCTCGACCTGGTAACCGTCCGGGTAGATGCTGGTCGGCACCGAGATCTCGGTGTGCGCGCCGGCGGCGAACTGACCGGAGCCGTCGGCCATCGCGGTGGAGTAGCTGAACGCGAAGGTGCCGTCGGTGAACGACCAGTTGCCCGGGACGCCGGCCACCGCCTGCGGGTAGGGTGCGGCCAGCGTGAGCACCGCGTCGGTCGCCACGTTGTCACCGGCTGGCGACTGCGCCATGTCACCGATCAGCACGTTGTTGTAATCCCAGAACAGCCAACCGAATCCATGCCGGTCGGCGGCGTCGGTCGCGTTGCTGATGACGCCGGGAACGGTGGTGTTGCCGAACTCGGTGAGCATCCCCGGCAGGCCGTGGGTCTGGGTGTAGGCGGCGGCCTGATCCATGATGAAGCCCTCGTAGGCCGAGCAACCGATGTCGCTGCCCAGAACCTCGAACCACGGGCAGTAGCTGTGGAACGCGAAGATGAGGTTGTCGTCGTCCGGCGGGGTCACGTGGGTGGGCACCGGCAAGTTGCCGAACAGGGTGTTGGGTTCGAAGAGTATCGGGGTGGTCGGGTCGACCGACCGGATCGCCGCGGTCACCTGTTCGTAGAACGGCGACAGCTGTTGAGTGTCGAAGAACGGGTTGCCCAACGCGGTCGACAGATAGCCTGAGCCCGGCCAGGGCTCGTTCATGATCTCGTAGCCGGCGACGTGGGAGTGGCCGTTGAAGTAGCCGGCGACGGCTTGGAACATCGCGGCGTAATGGTTCTGCAGGCCGATGCCGGTGGGGCCTGCGGAGTTGGACCAGAACGCATCCCAGGCGTGGTTCACCGCGGCGTTGAGCGGGTAGTTCCACGGCCAGCCGAAGTTGATGTTGATCGCATCACCGGTCTGCACCGCCCACTCCGGCGCCCCGTCACCGATGCCGGTGATGGTGTCGCTGTAGAGATCCTGGTGCATGTCGAGGATGCTGACGATGCCGTGCTCGGCGAGCAGGTCCACGGTGGCTTTGATCGACGCCAGGTACCCATAGTCGATCTCGCCGGGGTTGGGCTCGACCCCGGCCCAGATGATCCCGACCCGCACCGCGTTGACGCCGTTGGCGGCCAGGTACGCCGCGTGCTCTGCGTTGAAGTGGTTGGCCTCGGGGGTGAAGGGCGCACCCTTGTTGACCTGGTTGACGCCGTGCAGGATCAGCACCCGGCCATCGGCGTCGGTGAGCCAGGTCCCGGCGGTGCTGAAGGCGCCGCTGCCGGTCGGCGGACCGCCGGCCAGGGTGCCGAAGGCGCCGACCGCGCCATGGGTGCCCAGTATCCCGGGATTGCCGCCGGCGCCGCCCAGGGCCGGCAGCGGGTGGCCGGCCACCGATCGAATGCTGTCGCCGTCACCGGCGTCACCGCCGCGGCCGCCGGCCGCGAACAGCCCGATGCCGTTGCCGCCGTCACCGCCGTCACCGCCGCTGCCGCCGCTGCCGCCGGAGCCGCCGTTGCCCAGCAGCCAGCCGCCGACCCCGCCGGCGCCACCGTGTGCATCGGCGCCGCCCGCGCCGCCGGCCCCGCCGTTGCCGAAGAGTCCTGCCGCGCCACCGGCGCCGCCGGCGACCCCGGGCTGGTCGCTGTCCCAGCCGGCGCCGCCATTGCCGAACAGCCAACCGGCCGCGCCGCCGTTCGGGTCCTCCTCGGTGCCCGCGGCGCCGTCACCGATCACATACGAGCCGAACCCGTTGAGGAACTCGGCCACCTGCTGGCCGGCCTGGGTATCCAGCCACTGCTCGAGTCCGTTGTGAACCGGCAGGTAGATCGATTGTTGGAACCAGTCGGTGAGGTCGAAGGTGGTTGTGGGTGCCGCAAACGGGTCGCCCCAATCTGCGGCGATCCCGGCCAGGAGCTGATCGAAAACATCCTCGATGACCTCGGCGCGGGCGGCCGGGGCGCTCATCGGTGACAGTCCGAGTCCGAGCGACATCCCGGCTACCACGGCTGCACCGGCCAGTCGGGTGTGGGCGCGCAGCCGGTGCGGAGTCGCAAGGGTGGTGCGTTCGTGGGTCATCGGCGGGTGCTCCCTCATGCTCTCGGCCCGGTCGCAGATATGCGCTCAATGTGAGAAGCATGATAATTGACTGTATGCGATATGTGGCTCACCGTGCTGAAGTCGGGCCGGTTGTCCGGCCCCATTAGGCTGACGCAATGCCGCGTCCCGCGCTCTCTGATTACCAGCACCTGGCTAGCGGCAAAGTCCGCGAACTGTATCGGATCGACGACCGACACCTGCTGTTCGTTGCGACCGACCGGATCTCGGCCTTCGACTACATCCTGGACAGCGAGATCCCGGACAAGGGCCGCATCCTGACCGCGATGAGCGTCTTCTTCTTCGACCTCGTCGAGGCCCCCAACCACCTGGCCGGCCCGCCCGACGACCCGCGGATCCCCGACGAGGTCCTGGGCCGCGCGCTGGTGGTGCGTCAGCTCAAGATGATGCCGATCGAGTGCGTGGCGCGCGGCTACCTGACCGGTTCTGGCCTGCTGGACTACCAGCGCAGTGGCGCCGTGTGCGGCATCACGCTGCCGCCGGGTCTGGTGGAGGCAAGCAAGTTCGCCAACCCGCTGTTCACCCCGGCCACCAAGGCCGAGATCGGCGAACACGACGAGAACATCTCGTTCGCGCAGGTGATCGATCTGGTCGGGCCGGTGCGGGCCGGTCAGCTGCGTGACCGCACCCTGCAGACTTATGTGCAGGCGGCCGATCACGCGCTGACCAAGGGAATCATCATCGCCGACACCAAGTTCGAGTTCGGTGTCGACGAACACGACAACCTGGTGCTGGCCGACGAGGTGTTCACCCCCGACTCGTCCCGGTACTGGCCGGCCGATCACTACCGGGCCGGGGAGGTGCAGGAGAGCTTCGACAAGCAGTTCGTGCGCAACTGGCTCACCGGTCCGGAATCCGGCTGGGACCGGGCCGGAACCCAGCCGCCCCCGGCGCTGCCGGACGACATCATCGACGCGACTCGCGCCCGCTACGTTGAAGCATACGAACGTATTTCAGGATTGTCCTTCGACGACTGGGTCGGCCCCGGGGCATGACCGACGTGTCACAGGCGCTTCCGAACCCGCCGTCGGCCAAGCGGGTAGACAGCACCCGCACCCACCACGGGGATGTCTTCGTCGACTCCTATGAATGGCTGCGCGACAAATCCGATCCCGAGGTGATCGCCCACCTGGAAGCCGAGAACACCTATACCGAATCCGCCACCGCTCACCTGGAACCATTGCGGCAGAATATTTTTGACGAGATCAAGGCCCGCACCAAGGAGACCGATCTGTCGGTTCCCGCGCGCCGGGGCGACTGGTGGTACTACGCGCGCACTTTCGAGGGCAAGCAGTACGGCGTCCAGTGCCGTTGCCCGGTCAGCAATCCCGACGATTGGACCCCGCCCCAGCTCGATGAGAACATCGAGATTCCCGGCGAGCAGATACTGCTGGACCAGAACGCCGAGGCCGAAGGCCACGACTTCTTCGCGCTCGGCGCCGCCGGCGTCAGCCCGGACGCCAACATCTTGGCCTACTCCGTCGACGTAGTCGGAGATGAGCGGTACACGCTGCGGTTCAAGGACTTATCCACCGGTGAACTGCTTCCCGACGAGATCGCCGGGATCGGCGCCGGGGTTACCTGGGCGACAGACAACCGCACCGTCTACTACGTGACCGTCGACGACGCCTGGCGTCCGGACACCGTGTGGCGTTACCGGATCGGGGCAGATCAGCCCGCGGAGCAGGTCTACCACGAGGGCGACGAGCGGTTCTGGCTGTCGGTGGGGCGCACCCGCAGCGATTCCTATGTGCTGATCGCGGCCGGCTCGTCCATCACCTCCGAAGTGCGCTACGCCGACGCGGCCGACCCGCGGGCCGATTTCACCGTGGTGTTGCCCCGTCGCGAAGGAATCGAGTACTCGGTGGAGCACGCCGTCGTCGGTGGCGAGGATCGATTCCTCATGCTGCACAATGACGGCGCGGTCAACTTCACCCTGGTGCAAGCCCCGGTGAACGACCCGTCCGCGCAGCAGACCCTGATCGCCGGACGAGATGACGTGCGGCTCGATGAGGTGGACGCCTTCGCGCACCACCTGGTTGTCGGGTACCGCGCCGAAGGGCTGCCCCGCATTCAGCTGTGGCCGATCAGCACGTGCGGCGATTACGAACCGCCGCAGGAGATCACGTTCGACACCGAGCTGACGTCGTCGGGCCTGGCGGCCAACCCGAACTGGGATTCCCCGAAACTGCGGGTGGGGGCGACCTCGTTCATCACCCCGGTGCGCATCTACGACATCGACCTAGCGACCGGTGAACGAACCCTGCTGCGGGAACAGCCGGTGCTCGGTGACTACCGCCGCACCGACTACGTCGAATACCGCGACTGGGCCTACGCCGAAGACGGCACCCGCGTCCCGGTGTCGATCGTGCACCGCGCCGGCATCGAACTACCGGCTCCCACACTGCTTTACGGCTACGGTGCCTACGAGATGTGCGAGGACCCGCAGTTCTCGATCGCGCGGCTTTCGCTGCTGGATCGGGGCATGGTGTTCGCCGTGGCGCACGTTCGCGGCGGCGGTGAGCTGGGCCGACTGTGGTACGAGCGTGGCAAGCTGCTGGAGAAGAAGAACAGTTTCACCGACTTCGTCGCGGTGGGACGGCACCTGATCGACGCGGGCGTCTGCAAGCCCGGGCACCTGGTGGCGATGGGCGGCAGCGCGGGCGGGCTGCTGATGGGCGCGGTGACCAACCTGGCGCCGGAGCTGTTCGCCGGGGTGGTGGCGCAGGTCCCGTTCGTCGACCCGTTGACCACCATTTTGGATCCGTCACTGCCGCTGACCGTCACCGAGTGGGACGAGTGGGGAAACCCGTTGGACGACAAGGACGTCTACTTCTATATGAAGTCCTACTCGCCGTATGAGAACGTCACCCGCCGGGAGTACCCGCCGATCCTGGCGATGACCTCACTGCACGACACCCGGGTCTACTACGTCGAACCGGCGAAGTGGGTCGCGGCACTGCGGCACATCAAGACCGACCTCAACCACGTGCTGCTGAAGACCGAGATGAACGCCGGCCACGGCGGTATCTCCGGGCGTTACGAACGCTGGAAGGAGATCGCCTTCTCCTATGCCTGGCTGCTGGAGACGGCTGGGGTAACGTCGCGGCCATGAGCCTCGCCGATATCCCGCTGACCACCCTTGACGGTCGACCCACCTCGCTGGCCGACTACGCCGACCGCGCGGTCCTGGTCGTCAACGTCGCGTCCAAATGCGGACTCACCCCGCAATACGGCGCGCTGGAGAAACTCGCCCAGGACTACGCCGATCGCGGCCTGACCGTGCTCGGTGTGCCCTGCAACCAGTTCATGGGCCAGGAACCCGGCACCGCCGAGGAGATCCAGACCTTCTGCTCCACCACCTACGGCGTGACTTTTCCGCTGCTGGCCAAGACCGACGTCAACGGCGAGGACCGGCACCCGCTGTTTGCGGAGTTGACCAAGACCGCCGACGCCGACGGCGCCGCCGGTGACGTGCAGTGGAATTTCGAGAAGTTCCTGCTGGCCCCGGGCGGCGCCGTGGTCAACCGATTCCGTCCCACCACGGTGCCGGATGCACCCGAGGTGATCGCCGCCATCGAGGCCGTCCTGCCCGGCTGATGCATACCCGGTCGGAACGCTTCCCCGGTGTGCGGGCGGCGGCGCTGGCCTACCGGTTCCGGGAGAGCCTGTTCGCGCTGCCGCTGGTGATCGTGGTCGCCGGCATGGCACTGGCCGTCATCACGCGGGTGGTGGACCACAAGATCGGCCCGTCGCCGCGCTACCTGCTGAAGATGGACAGCGGGGTTGCCACCACGCTGCTGAGCACCATCGCCGGTGCGACGATCACCACCGCGGGGGTCATCTTCTCGCTGACCATCGTGAGCCTGCAGCTGGCGAGCTCGCAGTTGTCCCCGCGGGTGATGCGATGGTTCATCCGGGACCGGCTCAGCCAGGTCGTCATCGGCCTGCTGGTCGCGACGTTCGTGTACTGCGTGCTGAGCCTGCCCGATCTGGAGGGATCCTCGCCGCTGCCCGCGCCGCCGGTGACGGTGACGGCCGCGATCGTGCTGACGATCGCCACCGTCATCACGATCATCGCCCACGTCGACCACCTGGCCCACCGCCTGGAGGTCGGACAGGTGGTGCGGGAGATCGCGGCGGAGGGCTCGACGGTGATCGACGCCGTCGCTTCGGCCGCGGCCCACGAGCGATCGGCCCACGACGTGGATATGGAAGTGCCACCGGGGGCGTTGCGACTGACCTCGCCCGGCAACGGCTGGGTCAGTCAGGTCGACACCGCGCGGCTGCTGGCCGCGATTCCACCCGGCACCACGATCCGGTTGGACACCCGGGTCGGCGCCTACATCCATCTGGGCCAGCCGCTGGTGACCATCTGGCCGGTGCCCGACGACCCGGATCGGGTGCGGCACAAGCTGCCCCGGGCCGTCGTCGTCAGTGACAGCCGCACCATGCAGGAGGACGTCGACTTCGCCTTCCGGCAGCTGGTCGACATCGGGCTGCGTGCCCTCAGCTCGGCGATCAACGACCCGACCACCGCGGTGGAGGCGACGCTGCGGGTCGGCAGCCTGCTGCGGCGGGTGCTGTCGGTGCCACCGCGGGCCAGGGCGGTGGCCGGCCCAGACGGCCGAATACTGTTGCGCCCCTGGGATCTCGATCCCAAAGAGTACATCGCGCACGGCTTCGACCAGCTTCGTCAGGCCGCGCCCGGTCAGCCCCTGGTGGCCGCGACCATCCTGCGGGTGCTCCGCATGCTGATCGCCCACGCCAAGGAGTCGGGCCGGCCCGAACTCCTGCCCGCACTGCGGGAACAGACCGACCTGCTGCTGGAATCGCTGGAGACGACGCCGGGTCTGCACCCGCGTGATCTGGCCCGGCTCAAGGCGATCGCCGCCGACACCGTCGATCCGGCCGACCACAGCCGCCGTCGGGCGACCCCGTAGTGCTATCTGACGTCTTCCTCGATGTCACCGGCCGGACACCTGCGCTGGTCACACTGGGGGTGTGACCGGACAGCTGATCGTCTCCGTCTCGGGAATTGGGGCGCGCACCCGCGCCGATGCCGAGGCGTTCTGCGCCCACCTGGACGCCCGCGGCGTACCGGTGTCGCTGTTGGTGGCACCACGCCTGGGTGCCGACTACCGGCTTGACCGTGACCCGCGCACCGTCGAGTGGCTGACGCACCGGCGCGCCGGCGGCGCGGCGATCGTGTTGCACGGTTTCGACGAGGCCGCCACCAAGAAGCGCCGCGGCGAGTTCGCCACGCTGCCCGCCCACGAGGCCAATCTGCGACTGCTCGGCGCCGACCGGGTATTGGAGCACCTGGGGCTGCGCACCCGGCTGTTCGCCGCGCCCGGCTGGACCGTGTCGCCCGGAACGGTCATGGCGTTGCCACGCAACGGGTTCCGGCTGTTGGCAGGGCTGCACGGGGTGACCGATCTGGTGCTGGACCGTACCGAGCGGGCCCGGGTGGTCGGCATCGGGGCGGGATTTCTTGCCGTGCCCTGGTGGTGGCGGATGGTGGTGGCGACCAGCGAACGCATCGCCCGCCGCGGCGGTATCGTGCGGCTGTCGGTGGGTGCTCGCCAGCTGACCAAGCCGGGCGTGGTCGGGGCCATGCTGGATGCGGTGGACATCGCATTGGGCCACGGTTGCCTGCCGGAGCGTTATCGCTGGCCGCTCGCCGGGGCCGATGTGGTCTCCGGGCTGAGTGCCTGACTCGTTACCCTGGGACGCCATGAACGGTAAGGCGGACGCCATGGACGCTGACGCCATCATCGTCGGTGCGGGCCTGGCCGGCCTGGTGGCGGCCTGCGAGCTGGTGGAGCGCGGCCAGCGGGTCCTCATCGTCGACCAGGAGAACAGCGCGAACCTGGGCGGGCAGGCGTTCTGGTCCTTCGGCGGCCTGTTCTTCGTGGACAGCCCCGAGCAGCGACGGCTGGGCGTGCGCGACAGCCACGAACTGGCGCTGCAGGATTGGCTGGGCACCGCCGGATTCGACCGGCCGGAAGACTACTGGCCACGCCAATGGGCGCACGCCTACGTCGACTTCGCCTCGGGGGAGAAGCGCAGCTGGCTGCGGTCTCGCGGACTGAAGGTCTTCCCGTTGGTGGGCTGGGCCGAGCGCGGCGGCTACGGCGCGATCGGCCCCGGAAACTCGGTGCCCCGGTTCCACATCACCTGGGGGACCGGTCCCGCTCTGGTGGAGATCTTCGCGGGCCGGCTGCGGGGCCGCTCGAGAGTCCGGTTCGCGCACCGGCATCAGGTCGACGAGCTGATCGTCGAAGGCGGCCGGGTGACCGGGGTGCGGGGCAGCGTGCTGGAACCCTCCACCGCGCCGCGCGGTGCGCCCTCGTCACGGAACATTATCGGGCAGTTCGAGTTTCGTGCCTCCGCGGTGCTGGTGACCAGCGGCGGCATCGGGGGCAACCTCGATCTGGTGCGGCAGAACTGGCCGGAGCGGATGGGCCGGGTCCCCGAGCAGTTGCTGGCCGGCGTGCCCGCCCACGTCGACGGCCGGATGATCGGGATCACCGAGGCGGCCGGCGGCCGGGTGATCAACCGGGACCGGATGTGGCACTACACCGAAGGCATCACCAACCACGACCCGATCTGGTCCTGTCACGGTATCCGGATCATTCCCGGCCCGTCGTCGCTGTGGCTGGACGCGGCCGGCGCGCGGCTGCCCGGACCGCTTTACCCGGGGTTCGACACCCTGGGCACCCTGGAGCACATCGCCCGCTCCGGGCAGGACTACACCTGGTTCGTACTGAACCGCCGGATCATCGAGAAGGAATTCGCGCTGTCGGGTCAGGAGCAGAACCCCGATCTGACCGGGCGCAGCCTGCGCCAGCTGGTCGCGTCACGGGCTCGGTCCGGGCCGCCCCCGCCGGTGCAGGCGTTCATCGATCGCGGGGTGGACTTCGTGCAGGCCGACTCGTTGCGCGATCTGGTCGCCGCGATGAACGCCCTGCCCGACGTGGTGCCGTTGGACTACGCCACGGTGGAGGCCGAGGTCACCGCGCGCGACCGCGAAGTGGCGAACCGGTTCACCAAGGACGGCCAGGTCACCGCGATCCGCGGCGCCCGCGCCTATCTGGGCGACCGGCTGGGCCGGGTGGTGGCCCCGCACCGGCTGACCGACCCGGCCGCCGGCCCCCTGATCGCGGTCAAGCTGCACATCCTGACCCGGAAGACGTTGGGCGGCTTGGAAACCGACTTGGACTCGCGGGTGCTCGGCGCCGACGGCAAGCCGATCGACGGGCTGTATGCGGCCGGTGAGGTGGCCGGCTTCGGGGGTGGCGGAGTGCACGGTTACCGGGCCCTGGAGGGCACGTTCCTGGGCGGGTGCATCTTCTCCGGCCGGGCCGCCGGGCGGGGTGCCGCCGGCGACATCGCCTGACCGACGCCCATCAGCTCAAGTACGCCGAGAGGGCTTTGGCCAGTGTCCGGCGGGCGACGTCGAGTTCGGTGCTGAAGCCGAACTCCCGCTCGCTGGACAGGCCTCGCACGGCGGCCGGGAGCAGGCATCGCACGTTGTGCAGCTTGTCCGGGTCCAGGTCGAGGCCGTCCATCAGGTAGGCGAAACCCTGAATCCAGTCGTGTTCCCGGGCGGCCAGCGCCGCCGCGGTCCGCGGATACTCGGCGAGGACGTCCGCGCGTCGCGGCGGCAGCCAGTTGCGCAGTGCGGTCAGTGCCCGGCCCTCGGTGGTCTCCAGGTAGATCCACACCGAGTCGATGGCGGCCTCGAGCCGCTCGGCCAGCGATCCGGTCAGGGCGGGCCACTGACTGCGGTCCGGAGCCCAACTGCGCGTGTGGATCTCGGTGACCACGGCCACCCACAGGCCGTCGAGGTCACCGAACTGATGCTGCACGGTGCCCCACGAGACATCGGCCTGCTTGGCGATGCGGTTCGCCGAGATCGGTTCGGAGCCGCTGTCGGCCAGCACCTGGATGGCGACGTCGAGCAGGCGTGCCCGGGTCTGTCGGCCGCGCTTGTTCAGTCGGGTGCCGGCCGCCGACTGCGTGACCGGGACCGCCGCCTGCCACTGCGCCAAAGCGCGGGCGGCCTGACGGGGCTCGCTCATCGGATTCGGTACTGCCCTCAGGCGAATCGGCCGGGATTGACCGCGACCGCTCGGCGCAACGCCGGCCGAGCGGCGCGATAGGCCGCCACCACCGGTGCGAGTTCCTGAGGGGTGGCGCCGTGCATGATGACCGAGTGCACGCCCAGGTCGAATTGGCGGGCGATGGTCTTCGCGCAGTTCTCCGGTGAGCCGGAGGCCGTCGCGGCCAACCATTCGGCGGGGATCATCGCGTCGAGCTGTTCCAGGGTGTCCACCGACGCACTGGCGTCGATGGGTCCGGCGGCCGCGGCATTGGCGAACAGCTCGGTGGCCCGCATCCGCTCCCATACCGCCGGGTCCCAGCCGTTGGCGCTGATCAGCACGTCGGCGTAGGCCTGCAGATAGGTGGCCAGCCGCCCGGCCCGTCGGCGCAGCCGGTCCTCGGCGGGCAGGTCGTCGCTGATGGTTGCCAGGCACGCCCAGATCCGGACGCTGTCGGGGTCTTTGCCCGCCCGCTCGGCGCCGCGGCGCACCGCCGCCACCGACGCCGCGGTCGCCTCGTCGGAGAAGAACGTGTGCAGCACCACGAAGTCGGCGATCTCACCGGCCAGCTCCATCGTTTTCGGTCCCACCGCGACCAGGCCGATGGGCGGCGCGTCGGCCAACCCGTTCGTGTGGCGCAGCACCGGCCATTTCCCGGCCGGCCCATCGTGGTTGAGGATGGTTTCGCCGTCCCACAGCCGGCGCAGGATGGAGAAGAAGTCGCGGAGCCGGGCCTCGGTCACCACCGGCAGCCCGATCGCCTGCCAATAGGCCGCCATGCCTCGGCCGAACGCCATCGCGAAGCGTCCGTCGGTCAGCGCGTGCATCGTCGATCCGACGGTCGCGGTGACCGTGGGATGCCGGGTGTGGTGGTTGGTGGACGGCGCGATGCCCAGGTCGGTGGTGCAGCCAGCCAGTGCGCCGGACAGCACCGCCGCGTCCTTCACCGTGAAGCGCTCGCCGACATGGCAGGCGCCCAGGCCGAGTTGCTCGGCCGCGCGGGCTTCGGTGAAGACCACCTTGGCGTCGGCCGGGTGTCGGGTGACGGCGTAGTAACCGAGTTCGTTGAGTTGGTCGCCCATGGCGATCATGATTCGGGCCCGGGCGCGCAATTGTCAACGAACCTTCTCAAAGAATGGGATCAGAACGCGATGGCGCTCTCTGCGGGTAGCACCTGGAAGTCGGTGCGGCCCATCTCGGCCAGGCGGCCGTGATAGATGCCGCGGGCGTCGGGCGCGATGATGCCCTGATGGATCGGCACCGCGGCGCGCGGCGCCACCGCACGCAGGTAGTCGACCGCCTCGGAGATCTTCATCCACGGCGCCGCTGCCGGGGTGGCCAGCACATCCACCGGCTCGCCGGGCACGAACAACGCGTCGCCGGGGTGCATGAGCCGGGCCGGATGTCCGGCGTCGCCGAGCAGGTAGGAGATGTTGTCGATCATCGGGATCTCCGGATGGATCACCGCGTGCTGCCCGCCGACTCCGCGCACCCGCAGCGAGCCGACGTCGAACGCATCCCCGACATGTACCGGACGCCACGGCGACCCCAGCTGGGCGGCGGTCTGCGGGTCGGCATAGAGCGCGGCGCCCGGATTGGCGTCGATCAGGGCCGGCAACCTCGCGGTGTCGACATGGTCCGGATGCTGATGGGTGATCAGGATGGCCGCCAGCCCGGTGATGCCCTCGAAGCCGTGCGAGAAATTGCCCGGGTCGAACAGCACCGTGGTGCCGCCGAAATCGGCTAGCAGGCAGGAATGGCCGAAGTGGGTCAGTCGCATACCTAAAGATTGTGCGCTCCGGCGGCGCAAACGGGCATCGGTATTGTTGTTGCGACCGATTCCGTCGACAGTAGGGAGCGCGCGTGGCCCGGGTGGTTGTGCACGTGATGCCCAAAGCCGAGATCCTCGACCCGCAGGGTCAAGCGATCGTCGGAGCGCTTTCCCGGCTCGGGCACACCGGAGTGTCGGATGTGCGGCAGGGCAAGCGCTTCGAGCTCGAGGTCGACGATTCGATCGACGATGACGCACTGGCGCAGATCGCCGAATCGCTGCTGGCCAACACGGTGATCGAGGACTTCACCGTGAGCCGGGAGACCCCGTGAGCGCCCGGGTCGGCGTCATCACCTTCCCCGGCACCCTCGACGACGTCGACGCCGCCCGCGCGGTCCGCTTCGTCGGTGCCGAACCGGTCAGCCTCTGGCACGCCGACGCCGACTTGAAGGGCGTCGACGCCGTGGTGGTGCCCGGTGGCTTCTCCTACGGCGACTACCTGCGCGCCGGCGCCATCGCCCGGTTCGCGCCGGTGATGGGCGAGGTCGTCGCCGCGGCGGGCCGGGGCATGCCCGTGCTGGGCATCTGCAACGGCTTCCAGGTGTTGTGCGAAGCCGGCCTGCTGCCCGGTGCGCTGACCCGCAACGCCGGGCTGCACTTCGTCTGCCGTGACGTCTGGCTGCGGGTGGCCTCCACCGCGACGGCCTGGACCTCCCGGTTCGACTCCGACGCCGACCTGCTGGTGCCGCTGAAGTCCGGCGAGGGACGCTACGTCGCCTCCGAGGCGGTGCTCGACGAGCTGGAGGGCGAAGGCCGGGTGGTGTTCCGCTACCTGGACAACATCAACGGCTCGCTGCGCGACATCGCCGGGGTGAGTTCGGCCAACGGCCGGGTGGTGGGCCTGATGCCGCACCCCGAGCACGCCATCGAGGCCCTGACCGGACCGAGTGACGACGGGCTGGGGCTGTTCTACTCCGCGCTGGACGCGGTGCTGGCGGCCTAGCAGGTCAGCGCGACCGCGGCTTCGGCCGTGTAGCACAGGAACGTGCATGTCTCCTGCAGGTAGAGCTGCACGTTCTCGGCGTCATGGGACAGGTAGCCGATCGACACGTCGGTGCCCAGCCGCAGGTCGAAATCACCGCCCCGGGTGGTCAGCACGAACGCGCCGTCGATCGCCGGCGCCCAGATGATGTCGCCGGTGACCAGCCGGCGCAGGTGCTCGCGGATCGGATAGCCGTGATCGGAGGTCTCGCTGACCTTGGTGTAGGAGTCCGCTGACAGCAGCACCGAGTAGGGGCCGTCCACCCCGGCCAGCCGCAGCGCCGACAGTGCCTGGCTGATTGCGTCCGGGATGTCCCGCGGATCCTCCGGCAACGTCAGCGCAGCGTTGGAACTCGCGGTGCGGATGCCCTCCACCGAGGCGGCCGGGTAGCCCTCGAAAATGAGGCGGTCCTCGACGAACGCCAGCTTCTTGGCCGCGGCCTTGACCGGATCCCAGTCGGCGTCCTGCGATCCCCGCTCGACGTCGTCGATCTCCGCGCGCGACAGGGTGAACGGAACCCGCAGGCGCACCAGCGGTTTGCTGTCGCGCAGGTGGGCCTCCACGCCGTCGGCCGGGGCACCGATACCGGTCAGCCGACCGGTGCCCACCGCGGCGGCGGTCGGACCGGCCGGCTCGCTCACGTCGACGACTCGGCGGCCGGCGATGTGCCGCTTGAACGTGCGGGTCGCCTCCTGCTCGATGTCGGCCCAGGCCGCTTCGGTGACCGGGGCCAGATCGCGATACAGGTTGTTCATTGCGAGGTTCCTTTCAAGCTGCCGATGTTCAGTGAGCCGTCAACGCTCGCGCCGGCCGGCTCGGCGGGGGCGGGTGCCGCCGCTCCCGGGAGCGGCGGCGGGTCGTCGAGGAAGTCGGCGGTGGGGGTGAAGAACAGCCCGCCGGTGAGCGCGGTGGAGAAGTCCAGAATGCGGTCGGTGTTGCCCGGCGGGTCGCCGAGGAACATGTTGCGCAACATCCGCTCGGTGATCTCCGGGTTGCGCGAATACCCGATGTAGTAGGTGCCGTGATCGCCCGAGTTGGCGGACCCGAACGGCATATTGGCCCGCACGATGTCCAGCTCATTACCGTCGTCGTCGGTGATCACGTTCAGCGCGATGTGGGAGTTGGCCGGCTTCACCGCGTCGTCGAACTCGATGTCGTCGGCCTTGGTGCGGCCGATCACCCGTTCCTGTTCACCGACCGGCAGCGCGTCCCAGGCGGACATGTCGTGCAGGTACTTCTGGATGTGTACGTAGGACCCGCCGGCGAAGTCAGGGTCCTCGTCACCGATCTGAACGGCAACCGCGGCGTCCGCACCGGTCGGGTTCTCGGTGCCGTCGACGAAACCGAGCAGGTCGCGGTTGTCGAAGAACCGGAAACCGTGCACCTCGTCGACCACCGTGACCTCGCCGCTCAGGGTCCGCAGGATGCGTCGGGCCAGTTCGAAGCAGACGTCCATGGTCTCGGCGCGGATGTGAAACAGCAGATCGCCGGGCGTACTGGGCGCGCTGTGCCGCGGGCCCGTCAGCTCGACGAACGGATGCAGCTGCGCCGGCCGCGGCCCGGCGAACAACCGGTCCCAGGCGTCCGAGCCGATCGAGGTCACCAGCGACAGCTGTTTGGTCGGATCGCGGAAGCTGATCGCCGACGCCATCCCGGACAGCTCGGGCAGCGCGTCGTGCACCGCCGTCTCACCGCCCTCGTCGATGGTGACGACCAGGAAAATGGCCGCACAGGTCAGGGGAGCGGTCACTGGCTGAACAGACGGCACAGTCTCGACCCTAACGCCCCCGCGGTGTCGCAGCTAGGAAAGACTTGGGTCCATGGCGGCCACCGCGACTGGATTATGCGACTTCATCGACGCCTCACCGTCGCCGTTTCACGTCTGTGTCACCGTCGCCGAACGGCTGCGTGCCGCGGGCTACACCGAGCTGGCCGAGACCGATCGCTGGCCGCAGCAGCCCGGGCGGTACTTCACCGTGCGGGCCGGCTCCCTGGTCGCCTGGGACGGCGGGGACACCGATATCCCGTTCCGGATCGTCGGCGCGCACACCGACAGCCCGAACCTGCGGGTCAAACAACATCCCGCCCGCGAGGTGGCCGGCTGGCAACTGGTGGCGTTGGCGCCGTACGGCGGCGCCTGGCTGAACTCCTGGCTGGACCGCGACCTGGGGGTGAGCGGGCGGCTGTCGGTGCGTGACGGCACCCACCACCTGGTCCGCATCGACGAGCCGATCCTGCGGGTGCCGCAACTGGCCATCCACCTGGCCGACGACCGCACCGCGGTCAAGTTGGACCCGCAACGCCACGTCAACGCGTTGTGGGGGGACGGCCGGGCCCCCGACTTCCTGGGTTATGTGTCCGAACGCGCCGGGCTGGAACTCCGCGACGTGCTGGGTTTCGACCTGATGACCCACGACCTGGCACCGTCGGGGGTGACCGGCGTGGGTCAGGAGTTCGTCAGCGCGCCGCGGCTGGACAACCAGGCCAGCTGCTACGCCGGGCTGGAAGCTCTGATGGCCGCAAGCGCCGGCCGCTACCTGCCGGTGCTGGTGCTGTTCGACCACGAGGAGGTCGGGTCGACGTCGGATCACGGCGCCCAGTCCGATCTGTTGCTGACCGTCCTGGAGCGGATCACGTTGGCCGCCGGCGGCGATCGGGAGGACTTCCTGCGCCGGCTGACCGCCTCGACACTGGCCTCGGCGGACATGGCACATGCCACCCACCCCAATTACCCGGACCGTCACGAGCCGGGCCATCAGATCGCGGTCAACGCCGGCCCGGTGCTCAAGGTGCAACCCAACCTGCGCTACGCCACCGACGGACGCACCGCGGCGACGTTTGCGCTGGCCTGCGCCCAGGCGGGCGTGGCGCTGCAGCGCTACGAGCACCGCGCCGACCTGCCGTGCGGGTCGACCATCGGCCCGATGAGCGCCGCGCGCACCGGTATTCCCACCGTCGATGTGGGTGCCCCGCAGTTGGCCATGCATTCGGCGCGGGAGTTGATGGGCGCGCACGACGTGGCCTCCTACGCGGCGGCTCTGACGGCGTTCCTGGCGCCGGACTGAGCCGAAATCAGTGCCATACACTTGTGCCCGTGACGTCCCCGACCACGCCGGACACCGTCGAACACGCCGCGGCCACGCCCGATCATCCGCAACCGTTCGCCGAGCTGGGCCTCAAAGACGACGAGTACCAGCGCATCCGTGACATCCTGGGCCGCCGCCCCACCGATGCCGAGCTGGCCATGTACTCGGTGATGTGGAGCGAGCACTGCTCCTACAAGTCCTCCAAGGTGCACCTGCGCTACTTCGGCGAGACCACCACCGACGAGATGCGGGCGTCGATGCTGGCCGGCATCGGCGAGAACGCCGGCGTGGTGGACATCGGTGACGGGTGGGCGGTCACCTTCAAAGTCGAGTCGCACAACCACCCGTCGTACGTGGAGCCCTATCAGGGTGCGGCCACCGGGGTGGGCGGGATTGTGCGCGACATCATGGCGATGGGCGCACGCCCGGTCGCGGTGATGGACCAACTGCGCTTCGGCGCCGCCGACGCCCCCGACACCCGCCGGGTGCTCGACGGGGTGGTACGCGGCATCGGCGGCTACGGCAACTCGCTGGGGCTGCCCAACATCGGCGGCGAAACGATTTTCGACGCCTGCTACGCCGGCAACCCGCTGGTCAATGCGCTGTGCGTCGGCGTGCTCAAGAAGGAAGACCTGCACCTGGCGTTCGCGTCCGGTACCGGCAACAAGATCATCCTGTTCGGGGCCCGCACCGGCCTGGACGGCATCGGCGGAGTGTCGGTGCTGGCATCGGACACCTTCGGTGGGGACGAAACCGGCAGCGGCAGAAAGAAACTGCCGTCGGTGCAGGTCGGCGACCCGTTCACCGAGAAGGTGCTCATCGAGTGCTGCCTGGAGCTGTACGCCGCCAAACTGGTGGTCGGCATCCAGGACCTCGGCGGCGCCGGATTATCTTGTGCCACTTCCGAGTTGGCATCCGCCGGTGACGGTGGCATGGCGATCCAACTGGAGAAGGTGCCGCTGCGCGCGGCGAACATGACCCCGGCCGAGGTGCTCTCCAGCGAATCGCAGGAGCGCATGTGCGCCGTGGTCGCCCCGCAGAACGTGGACGCCTTCATGGCGGTGTGCGATAAGTGGGATGTGCTGGCCACGGTGATCGGCGAGGTCACCGACGGGGACCGGCTGCAGATCACCTGGCACGGCCAGACCGTCGTCGACGTGCCGCCGCGCACGGTGGCTCACGAGGGCCCGGTCTATCAGCGTCCGGTCGCCCGCCCGGACACCCAGGACGCACTCAACGCCGACCGTTCCGACACGTTGCCGCGGCCGGGCACCGGGGAGGAACTGCGCGCGACTCTGCTTGCGCTGCTGGGCAGTCCGCATCTGTGCAGCCGGGCGTTCATCACCGAGCAGTACGACCGCTACGTGCGCGGCAACACCGTGCTGGCCGAGCACGCCGACGGCGGGATGCTGCGCATCGACGAGGCGTCCGGCCGCGGGATCACCATCTCCACCGACGCCTCGGGCCGCTACACCAAGCTGGACCCTTATGCCGGGGCGCAGCTGGCGCTGGCCGAGGCGTACCGCAACGTGGCGGTCACCGGTGCCACGCCGGTCGCCGTCACCAACTGCCTGAACTTCGGGTCGCCGGAAGACCCCGGGGTGATGTGGCAGTTCGCCGAGGCGGTGCGCGGTCTGGCGGACGGCTGTGCGGCACTGGGGATTCCGGTCACCGGCGGCAATGTGAGCTTCTACAACCAGACCGGCGCGACGCCGATTCACCCCACCCCGGTGGTCGGGGTGCTCGGTGTCATAGACGATGTGAGTCGACGCATTCCGACCGCGTTCGGCGTCGAGCCGGGCGAGACGCTGATCCTGCTCGGTGAGACCCGAGACGAGTTCGACGGCTCGATTTGGGCGCAGGTGACCGCTGACCATCTGGGCGGACTCCCGCCGCGCGTCGACCTGGAGCGCGAGAGGCTGCTCGCCGAGGTGCTGTGCGCGGCATCCCGCGACGGCCTGGTGTCGGCGGCGCACGACTTGAGCGAGGGTGGGCTGATCCAGGCCGTGGTCGAATCGGCCATCGCCGGTGAAACCGGTTGCCGCATACTGCTTCCCGAAGACGCCGATCCTTTCACCTTCCTGTTCTCCGAATCCGCGGGCCGGGTGCTGGTCGCGGTCCCGCGCACCGAGGAGAGCCGGTTCCGTTCCATGTGCGAGGCGCGCGGGCTGCCCGCCACCCGGGTCGGGGTGGTGGACCAGGCGTCCGGCGAGGTGGAGGTGCAGGGCCAGTTCAGTGTGTCGCTGGCGGAACTGCGCAGCACGTCCGAGGCGGTGCTGCCGGGGTTGTTCGGGTAAGTCACAGCGCCATGGGAATGGTTGAGTCACTGACCGGTCACCCGTTTCTGGCGTGGGCGTGGAGCCTGCTGCAGCTGAAGTTCGTCGGGGTGGCGTTCGGTGCGCTGTTCTTCTGCCTTTCGCTGACTCCATCACTGCTGCCGCGCGACTGGCTCTTCCAAGGGCTGATCGGTGGTATCAACGCCGCCTTCGGCTACGGGCTGGGTGTGCTGATCGGCGCGGCGGTCAACCGGTTCGTGCTGCGCGGCGCTCGCTGGTGGCCGCCGTCGCACCGGGTACTGCTCGCATTGAAGACGGCGGTCGTGGTGGCATCGCCGGCCGCGTGTGTGCTGATGCTGATCCCGGCCGCCGGCTGGCAGCGTCAGGTCTGCGAACTGCTGGGAATCGAAGGCCCGGGGACCCAGGGCTACCTGCGCACCCTCGGCGTCGCGATCGGGGTCGCCGCCGCGCTGATCGCGACCGTACGGGTGCTGATCGACGCCGTCCGACTGCTGGCCGGGGCATTGATCCGGCGTTGGCACCTGCAGCGGGAGGTCGCCACCTTCATCGGCACCGCGATCGTCGTCGTCCTGCTGATCACCTTGATCAACGGTGTGCTGATCCGCGGCTTCTTCGCCGGCGCCAGTGCGATGTCCGAACCGCAGGACAGCTCCACCAAGTATGGGGTGTCCCAACCGCTGCAACCGGAAAGATCAGGCAGCACAGCCTCTTTGGTGCCGTGGGACAGCCTGGGCTTCCAGGGCCGCAACTTTGTCGCCGGCGGTCCTCGCGCCGACGAGCTGGAACGGGTCAACGCACGTCCCGCCAAGGAGCCCGTCCGGGTGTATGCCGGCCTGCGCAGTGCTGCAGACGACCGGGCCCGGATGGACCTGCTGGTCGACGAATTGGATCGCACCAAAGCCTTCGAGCGAAAGGTGCTGGTGATCATCCCGACCACCGGAACCGGCTGGATCAACCCGGTGGCGGCTCGGGCGGTGGAGATGCTTTACAACGGTGACACCGCACTGGTCGGTGTGCAGTACTCCTATCTGCCGAGTTGGATCTCGTTCCTGGCCGACAAGCAGAAGTCGACGGATTCCGGCCGGATGCTGATTGACGCCGTCCAGGCCCGTTGGCAACAGCTGGCACCGGACCATCGGCCCAAACTGGTGCTCTACGGGGAGAGTCTGGGGTCGCTGGCCGGCCAGGCCGCCTTCGATTGGCTGCCCGATATCGCGGCGAAGGGATTCGACTCGGTGCTGTGGGTGGGTCCGCCGAATCCCAGTCGCCTGTGGGGCGCGCTGGTGCAGCGACGTGACCCGGGTAGCACCGCGGCGGCGCCGCGCTACGACAACGGCCGCACCGTGCGGTTCTCCCAGGGCACCGACCCGGACGAGATCGCCCGCAAAGCGGCTCCACCGTGGGAGGGCACCCGGGTGCTCTTCCTCCAGCACGCCTCCGACCCGGTAATCTGGTGGTCGCCCGATCTGCTGTTTCACCGGCCGGACTGGCTGACCGAGCCGCCTGGACCGGACCGCACCGCGTCCATGCGCTGGTATCCGGTGGTGACGTTCTGTCAGGTCATGGCTGACCTGGCGCACGGTGAATCGATGCCCGCCGGACACGGGCACAACTACGCGGACACCGTTCTGGACGGCTGGGTGGCGGTGAGCCCGCCGGAGGGCTGGACACCGGCCGACACCGAACACATCCGGACCGCCATGCGGCAGGCTCACGCCCGCGCCGATGCGGCGTAATCGCGCCGGATGCGCAATGCTTCACCCATGGAGCGCTACAACCGTGACGGCCTGATCTTCGATGTCCGCGACGCCGGGCCGCCCGACGGGCCCGTCGTGGTGTTGCTGCACGGCTTCCCGCAACGAAACGACAGCTGGAACGGCGTCATCGACCGGCTCACCGCCGCGGGCTACCGGTGCCTGGCGCCCAACCAGCGCGGCTATTCGCCGGGTGCCCGGCCGCCCCGGCGGCGCGACTACCGCATGTCCGAACTCGTCGCCGACGTCGGCGCACTGATCGACGCCAGTGGCGCGCGGCGAGTGCATCTGGTGGGACATGACTGGGGCGCCGCGGTTGCGTGGGCAGTTGCGGCCGACATGCCCGAACGAGTTGCGACCGTGTCGCCGGTGTCGGTGCCGCACCTGGCCGCCTTCCTGAAATCGCTGGTCACCAGCAGCCAGGGCCTGGCGTCCTGGTACATGGGTTTCTTCCAGTTGCCGTGGCTGCCGGAATGGCTGATGACTCGCGGTGGCGCCACCAGGGCCGCCAAAGCCCTGCAGCGCGGCGGGCTGACCGCGGCCGCGGCCGAACGGGATGGGCGGGCCATGGTCGAACCTGGCGCGCTGACCGGCGGGCTCAACTGGTATCGGGGCATGCCGCTGTCGGATGTCCAGGCCATCACCCGCCGTGTCGCGGTGCCCACCATGTACGTGTGGAGCGATCGTGACTTCGCCCTGAGGGCCAAGGCGGCTCACAACACCGCCCGCTACATCGACGCGGATTACCGATTCGAGATACTGCCGGGCGTCTCGCACTGGATCCCCGATGCGGAGCCGGACCGGCTCGCCGACCTGCTGCTCGACTGGTTCGCCGCACACCCGGTCGACTGACTCATGGCAGCCGCCTCCTCACGTTCGAAAGCGGACCCGGTGCAAACCCGCTCCGCCGTGCTGGCGCTCGCGGACTGGCTGCGTGATGAAGGCCGGCCCGCCCCGGGTCGGGCGGACCTGGGCGCCGCGGTCCGCCTGACCGCCCGCACGCTGGCCGAGTCGGCTCCGGGTGCCAGCGTCGAGGTGCGGGTGCCGCCGTTCGTCGCGGTCCAGTGCATCGCCGGGCCGCGGCACACCCGCGGCACCCCGCCCAACGTCGTCGAGACCGACCCGCGCAGCTGGCTGCTGCTGGCCGCCGGGCTGCTGGGCACCGGCGACGCGATCGCCGACGGAACGCTGCGATTGTCCGGCTCCAGGGCCGCCGAGATCGCCGAATGGCTGCCGTTGGTGAATCTTGACGCATGTTGACCGTAGACTGAACACCGTCACTTGAGGCCCGTCCCCTGGAGCAGCTATAACGTGCCGGACCCGCAGGTAGTAGACCTTGAGAACGCACCCAGTGAAGAGTGCGGCGTATTCGGTGTATGGGCTCCTGGCGAAGAGGTGGCCAAGCTCACTTATTACGGCCTGTATGCGCTGCAGCACCGCGGCCAGGAGGCCGCCGGGATCGCGGTGGGTGACGGCTCACAGGTGCTGGTCTTCAAGGACCTCGGTTTGGTCAGCCAGGTTTTCGAGGAGCAGACGCTGGGCGCCATGCCCGGCCACGTCGCGATCGGGCACTGCCGCTACTCCACCACCGGCGACACCACCTGGGAGAACGCCCAGCCGGTGTTCCGCAACACCGCGGCCGGCACCGGCGTGGCCCTGGGCCACAACGGCAATCTCGTCAACACCGCTGAACTGGCCGGCCGCGCCCGCGAACTGGGCCTGATCGACACCCGCCGCCCCGGTGTCGCCACCACCGACTCCGACATCCTCGGTGCGCTGTTGGCGCACGGATCCGCCGACACCTCCCTGGAGCAGGCGGCGCTGGAGCTGCTGCCGACGGCGCGCGGCGCCTTCTGCCTGACGTTCATGGACGAGAACACCCTCTATGCGGCCCGCGACCCGTGGGGGGTGCGGCCGTTGTCGCTGGGCCGGCTCGACCGCGGCTGGGTGGTGGCCTCGGAGACCGCGGCGCTCGACATCGTCGGTGCGTCCTTCGTCCGCGACATCGAACCCGGTGAGCTGCTGGCGATCGACGCCGACGGGGTGCGCTCCACCCGCTTCGCGAACCCCACCCCCAAGGGGTGTGTCTTCGAGTACGTCTACCTGGCCCGGCCCGACAGCACCATCGTCGGCCGGTCGGTGCACGCCACCCGGGTGGAGATCGGCCGTCGGCTGGCCCGCGAGCACCCGGTCGACGCGGACCTGGTCATCGGCGTGCCGGAGTCAGGCACCCCCGCCGCGGTGGGTTACGCCCAGGAATCCGGCATCGACTACGGACAGGGACTGACCAAGAACGCCTACGTCGGGCGGACCTTCATCCAGCCGTCGCAGACCATCCGCCAGCTCGGCATCCGGCTCAAGCTCAACCCGCTGCGGGAGATCATCCGCGGTAAGCGGCTCATCGTCGTCGACGACTCGATCGTGCGCGGCAACACCCAGCGCGCTCTGGTGCGGATGCTGCGGGAGGCCGGCGCGGTCGAGGTGCACGTGCGGATCGCCTCCCCGCCGGTGAAGTGGCCCTGCTTCTACGGCATCGACTTCGCCTCACCGGCCGAGCTGATCGCCAATGCCGTCGAGGACCAGACCGAGATGGTCGAAGCGGTCCGCCGCGCCATCGGCGCCGACAGCCTGGGCTATGTCGGGCTGGAGGACATGATCGCCGCCACCGAGCAACCCAAGTCGCGGTTGTGCAGTGCCTGTTTCGACGGCAACTACCCGATCGAGCTGCCCGACGACAGTGCCCTGGGCAAGAACGTCATCGAACAGATGCTGACCAATACTGCGCTGGCTGCCGAAAGCGATGCGCAACAAAGCGATGCCGCGGCGCTTCGGCGTCCCTGATCAGTAGTCCGCGGGTCCTCTGCCGCGACTGATATCAACTACTTGACGCAAGTACGGCGAGTCGATAGCGTCGGTCGCCGGCAGGCGTCGACCCGTGGGGCAGTCGTGGTTGTGACGCGTTCTGCCAAGCGCGTTGACAGGGAAGCAGGACATGGATCTCACCCGCAACATCCTGTGGCTGCTCAAGCAGGCCTTCTACTACTCGCTGACGACGGTGAACGAAGCGATCAGCGACCACGGGGTGAGCACCGCCCAGATCGGCTTGTTGCGCCAGCTCGCGGGCGAGCCCGGCCTGTCCGGCGCCGAACTCGCCCGCCGGCTGCTCATCACCCCGCAGGGCGTGCAACTGGCGTTGAACTCCCTTGAGCGCCGCGGGTTGGTGGAGCGTAAACAGGATCCCCGCCATGGCCGCATCCTGCGCGCTTACCTGACCGACGAGGGGCGCGCGGTGACCGAGGTGGTCATCACCGACGCGATCGCCGCCCACGACCAGGTGTTCGGCGTGCTGACACCCGACGAGCAGGAGACGCTGCGGGGCCTGCTGGCGCGCGTCGTCGAGCAGAATGCCGGCCCGCCCGGCTTTCCGCCCGGATCGACCAAGTCGAGACCTGATGGAAGACAACGCTTTTGATGTCCAGAAGGAGACAATATGAACGACTTGTCAACGGAGAGTGAGCTGTTCGTCGCCACGGCGCGCGCATTCCTGGACAAAACCGCTGCGGTGAGTGCGCAGCGCGACCTGTACGCCCGGGGCCGGTCCCATGATCCGCAGTGGTGGCGGCAGGCAGCCGAACTCGGCTGGGCAGGCCTGCTGGTGCCCGAGGAACTCGGTGGCGGCAGCGTCTCCGGCTGCGGCCTGCGTGACCTGGCCGCCATCGCCACGGAGATCGGACGCACCGTGGCGGCCGGTCCGCTGTACCCGGTGAGCGTGGTCCTGGCCGGTCTCGTCGACGCCGACAACCGGGATGCCCACGCGCAGGCCATCGCGGCGCTGGTGTCGGGGGAGACCGTGGCGACGTGGGCCGCCGACGAACCGGGCCGGGGTTTTCGCCCGCACCAGCCAAGCCTCACCGCGACGAGCACCGGGGACGGCTACCGGCTCAACGGAGTCAAGGACCGGGTGGAGGCCGGTGACCGGGCCGACCTGGTGCTGGTCGGTGCCCGCACCGACGACGGTGCGCTGCGCCAGTTCCTGGTCCGCACCGATGCCGCCGGCGTGGCGGTGGCGCCGCAGCCCGGCATCGACCTGGTGAAGCAGTACGCGCGAATCGAGTTCACCGATGCCGAGATCGACGCGTCGGCGGTGGTCGGTACCGCCGCACAGACCGCTGAACTCATCGACCGGCAGACCCAGGTCGCGATCACGCTGGTCTGCGCCGAAACCGCCGGAATCCTGGACACCGTGTTGACCATGACCGTCGCGTGGGCGCGTGACCGCTACAGCTTCGGCCGGCCGCTGGCGTCCTACCAGGCCATCAAACACCGGCTCGCCGACATGACCATGTGGATGCACGCCTGCCGCGCGATCACCGCCGGCGCCGTGGACAAGGTGGCCGAGCGGGCGCCCGACGCCGCCGTGTGGGCCGGGGCCGCCAAGTCCTATCTGGGTGAGCACGCCGGTCCGCTGATTCAGGAGTGCGTCCAGCTGCACGGCGGCATCGGCGTCACCTGGGAACACGACCTGCACCTGTATCTGCGCCGGGCCACCCTGTACCGCAACCTGTTCGGCACCCCTGCCGAACACCACCAGGCCATCTTCGCGGCCGCGAGCACCACGGAGCCGGCCGCATGAGCGAGCTCACCGTCGAGGCCTTCGCCGCCGCGGCGCGGGACTGGCTGGCCGCCAACATGCCGCGCCTGGACCCGCAGAACCCCCCTCGCAACGGCCGTGACGACGACGGCGCATGGCAGCGCGCCCGCGAACTGCAGCGGCGGCTGTCCGACGGTGGCTTCGCCGGGATCTGCTTCCCGCGTGAGTACGGCGGCCTCGGTCTGGACATCAGCTATCAGAAGGCCTTCGACGCCGAGGCCGTCGGCTATGAGATGCCGCTGATCCTCAACGTCCCGACCTTCACCATCTGCTGCGCGACGCTGCTCGACACCGGCAGCGAGGAACAGAAGCGCCGCCACATCAGCGCCGCGCTGCGCGGCGACGAGGTCCTGGTGCAGTTGCTCTCCGAGCCCAGCGGCGGATCCGACCTGGCGGGACTCATCACCCGCGCCGAGCGCGACGGCGAGGACTGGGTGGTCAGCGGGGCCAAGACCTGGAGCACCAGCGCCTTTGCCGCCGACTTCGGGCTGCTGCTGGCCCGCACCGATCCGACGGTGCCCAAGCACGACGGACTGACCATGTTCCTGGTGCCGATCGACGCCCCCGGCATCACGCTGCGACGCATCGAACAGGTCGACGGCTCCAACGAATTCTGCGAAGAGTTCTTCGACGGGTTGCGGCTCGGTGCGGACGCGGTGGTCGGCGAGGTCAACAAGGGCTGGGACGTCGCGTCCCGGCTGCTCTATCACGAGCGGCGCGCCGTGGGACAGGGCTCGGAGTTCGCCAGCGGACGCGGCCCCGAACGCACCGAGATGGCCGCCGGCGACTTCCTGGCCCTGGCGCGGGAGACCGGGACCGCGGACGACCCGCTCACCCGCGACCAGATCGGCCGGGTGCTGGCCCGGCGGATGGTCCGCGACAAGCTCATCGACTACGCCGGGCGCGCCATGCGCAGCGGCGAGCTTCCGCCCGCCGCGGCCTCGATCATCCGGCTGTTCCATTCCGATGTGACCTATTTGGAGGTCGACACCGCCATGCAGGTCGCGGGACCGTTGGGTGTGGTCGACGATGAGTGGCACCTACTCAAAGTGGGACGGCGGTACCTGTCGCGGCAGACGGTGGGCCTCGGCGGCGGCAGCGACGAGATGGCCCGCAACGTCATCGCCGAACGCGTCCTGGGGCTGCCCCGCGAGTACGCCGCCGACCGCGGTGTTCCGTTCAACCAGGTCCGCCACAACAAGGTCTGAGGCTGCAACGTCGAGCGCGATACCGTCGGCAGTCGGCGACCGGTAGCCTTTACCGCGATGACCTCAGCAGAATCGAGCTCCCAGGGCGTTACCTACGCATCGGCGGGCGTGGATATCGACGCCGGTGACCGGGCCGTGGAGTTGTTCAAACCGTTGGCCGCCAAAGCCACCAGGCCGGAAGTGCGGGGCGGGCTCGGCGGATTCGCCGGACTGTTCGCCCTACGCAACGACTACCGTGAGCCGCTGTTGGCGTCCTCCACCGACGGCGTGGGCACCAAGCTGGCGATCGCCCAGGCACTGGACAAGCACGACACCGTTGGTATCGACCTGGTGGCCATGGTTGTCGACGACCTGGTGGTGTGCGGCGCCGAGCCGCTGTTCCTGCAGGACTACATCGCCGTGGGCCGCACCGTGCCGGAACGGGTCGCCGCGATCGTGGCCGGCATCGCCGAGGGCTGCGTGCAGGCCGGTTGCGCGCTGCTGGGCGGGGAGACCGCCGAGCACCCCGGCCTGATGGAACCCGACCACTACGACATCTCCGCCACCGGTGTCGGCGTGGTGGAGGCCGACGACGTGCTCGGCCCGGACCGCGTCCGCCCCGGCGACGTCCTGATCGCGATGGGTTCCTCGGGCCTGCACTCCAACGGCTACTCGCTGGCCCGTGCGGTGCTGCTGGACATCGACCGGATGAACCTGGCGGGCCACGTCGAGGAGTTCGGCCGCACCCTGGGCGAGGAACTGCTCGAACCGACCCGGATCTACGCCAAGGACTGCCTGGCGCTGGCCGCCGAGACCCAGGTCCGGACCTTCTGCCACGTGACCGGCGGCGGTCTGGCCGGCAATCTGGCCCGCGTCATCCCGGACGGGCTGATCGCCGAGGTGGATCGCGGTACCTGGACTCCGGCGCCGGTGTTCGGACTGATCGCCCAGCGCGGCCGGGTGAGCCGGGCCGAGATGGAGAAGACGTTCAACCTCGGCGTGGGGATGGTTGCCGTCGTCGCGCCGGAGGACACCGACCGGGCGCTGGCGATCCTGACCGCCCGCCACGTGGACTGCTGGCCGCTCGGCACGGTGGCCAAGGCGGGGAAGAACGCCAAGCCGGGCAACGGAGCCAAGCTCGTCGGGCAGCACCCGCGGTTCTAAGCCCGCTACGACCTGGCGTTATGCGTCAGCGCTCAGCGGCGCCAGTCGTCGTCACCGTTCCACGAGTCGTCACCGTCGGAGTCGTTGACCTCAGACCCAGCCAGCTCACGTTGGAGCTGGGTGAAATCGGTCGACGGTGAGCTGTACTTCAGCTCTCGAGCAACCTTGGTCTGCTTCGCCTTAGCCCGGCCGCGGCCCATGGGGGGACCCCCTCGCGCAATAACGGAGCGGCCCCACGAGCAGGCGGCTCCGATCTGAGTGTGTTTATTGTCCTGCCGACAGCTTACCGTGCCGATCGGGGAGCTGCCGACTGGCCTGCGCCGGTGTGACGACCGTCAAATCCGGGATCAAAGCCGGCCCCGCAGTCGGTCGACGGCGACCCGGCCCGCGCCCGGCACATCCGGTGCCGGCAGCGATTCCGGATCGATCACCGCGCTGACCGCGGATTCGGCCCCGGTCAGCAGCGGGGTGTCGGCCGGCAATCCGCGTTTGAGCAGTGCCAGGGCGATCGGGCCCAGCTCGAAGTGGTCCACCACGGTGCCCAGCCGGCCCACCGGGCGTCCACCCGAGGTGACCGGATCGCCGGTCGACGGCCGGTCCACCGATCCATCCAGGTGCAGCAGCACCAGCATCCGGGGCGGCTTGCCCAGGTTGTGCACCCGGGCGACGGTCTCCTGCCCGCTGTAGCACCCCTTGTCCAGGTGCACCGCGCCGACACCGGGCCCACCGATCCAGTTCAGCTCGTGCGGAATGCTGCGCTCGTCGGTGTCCACGCCCAGTCGCGGTCGCCGCGCCGCCACCCGGTTCGCCTCGTAGGCCCACACCCCGGCGGGCCGCACCCCGGCCCCGGTCAGCCGGCGCTGCCAATCGCCCTTGTCCGCGCGCGGCACCAGCAATTCCAGCGCGTCGCCGCCGGGACTCTCGCGTACGAAGGCCCCGGAGTCCGGGTTGGGCACCGCGGTGGCCCCAGGCGGCCCGGCCAGGCCCAACGCCTCGAGCACCGCCGGGGCGTGCCTGCCCGGACCCAGCAGTGACAACACGGCCAGATCGGCGGGCTCGACAGCAACGTCGGCCCAGAACACCATCTTGCGCAGGTGCTCGGCCAGCGGCTCGCCCCGCCACGGCTCGGTGTCGAGGTAGGTGCGCTCGCGCAGCTCGGTCTGAACCCAGTGATTCTGGATGTGGCCCTTGCCGTCCAGCGTCAGGTTCTCGGTGCTGGCACCCTCGGGCAGGTCGGCGACGTGCTGGGTGCACAGACTGTGCAACCACGTCTTGCGTTCCGCGCCGCTGAGTGCGAGCACCGCGCGGTGGGATCGATCCACCAGCACGGCTTCGGTTTGGGCGCTGCGCTGCTCGCCGAACGGGTCGCCGTAGTGCCAGATCGCGCCGGCGTCGGGGCCGGGATCGGGCGCGGGAACGGCGGACACGTGTCAACTCTACGGAGCCGCTACGCTCACGGTCCATGGCCGCCGAGACCGATTTGCAGAGCGCCGCCGTGACGATCGTCACCGTCGGTGGTGGCGTGGCCGCGGCCGACGCCCCCCTGCTGCACGCCGACGACCTGGCGGCACTGCGCGGCGACGGGGTCTTCGAGACCCTGCTGGTGCGCGACGGAGCCGTGTGCCTGCTCGACGCTCATCTGCACCGGTTGGCCCGTTCCGCCGAGCTCATGGACCTGCCCGCACCGGACCTGGAACAGTGGCGGCACGCCGCCGACGCGGCGGTGCGGCACTGGCCGGGGACTGGCGAGGGCGCGCTGCGGTTCATCTACAGCCGGGGCCGGGAAAGCGGTTCCGGGCCAACCGCATATGTGATGCTCACCCCGCTGCCGGATCGCATCGCCGCGGCCCGCCGCGAGGGGGTCGCGGCGGTGACCCTGGACCGCGGCCTGTCGACGCAGGATCAGGAGATGCCGTGGCTGCTGGCCGGCGCCAAGACGCTGTCCTACGCGGTGAACATGGCGGCGCTGCGGCACGCCGCCAAGCAGGGCGCAGACGACGTCATCTTCATCAGCTCTGACGGCTTCGTCTTGGAGGGGCCGCGTTCCACGGTGGTGCTGGTGGAGCCCGGGCGGCTGATCACCCCGCCGCTGTCGCACCCGATCCTGCGGGGCACCACCCAGGAGGCCCTGTTCGAGGTGGCCCGCGGGTCGGGCTATCAATGCGAGTACACCCCGTTGCGGCCAGCGGACCTGGTTGCGGCGCAAGACATCTGGCTGGTATCGAGCATCACCCTGGCGGCCCGGGTGCACACGCTGGACGGCCGGGCGCTGCACCCGCGGGTGCCCGAGCACGAGTTCGCCGGCCTGGTCGAGGCGGCCATCGGGCATTGACTCTGCGGCTGCCAGGCAAAAGTTCGAGTGATCCGCCTGGTGGACGCAGCGTCAATGCAACGAATCAGCCCACGAAGCGCGACAACCGCGCCGACAGGTGCGGCACCAGCTCACCGTCGGCGTCCACCCGCTCCTCGACGTAGGCCAGGTCGCCGTCCTCGACGATCCCGTAGAGGCGCTTGGCCCCACCGATCAGCGCGCCCGACTTGCTGCGCGCCAGTGCGTCGGTGACCAGCTCCCAGGAGGCCGGGCCGTGCGGGCGCCCGTAGAACAACTCCACGTAGCCGACAGAGTGCGCCAGCAGCAGTTCGATGGCCTGCGATTCGTCGGGGTCGTCCGGATCGTCCACGAAGCGCCAGAAACCCGTCTCGCGCAGGGCCGGTTCGCACGCCTGGTCGTCACCGAGCCGCCAGGACCGCGCTTCCCAGTTCAGGTAGTCGCCGCCGTCGTGGGACACCACGATCTGCTGGCCGAACCGGTAGTCGCCGTGCGCACTGTGGCCCACGCCTTCGCCGCGCCACACCCCGACCAACGGCAGCAGCGCCAGCAGGGCGTCGTGCAGGTTCGCGCCCTCGCGCAGGTTGGCGGTATCGGGCGGTAGCGGTAGGTCCGCGGACTGGGGGAAGACCGGGATGTTGCGCGCGGCGGTCTGCCTGGCACGTTCCGCGGCGGCTGCTACCGCGCGGTCACCGGAGCCTCGATCGACCGGGCGGTCGTCACCACCCTGCTCGCCCCCGTCGGAGGCACTCACATCTCGTCGGTGATCAGCCGATACAGCGTGTACAGCGCGAACCAGGTGATCAGGCCAGTCGCCGCCACCAGCATCAACTCGAAGAACAGCACCACGGCGATAAGCCTAGCGGAGTCTTCCTTGGGCCCGTCAGGCGACTTTGATGTCGACCTCGTGGATGCCCGCCCCGGAAGGCGTCACCACGGCGTCGCCGTTGCCGGCCGACGACAGCGCCCGCACCGTCCAGGAACCCGGAGCGGCGAAGAACCGGAAGTCGCCGGTGGCCGACGCGACGACCTCGGCGGTGAACTCCTCAGAGGAGTCCAGCAGCCGCACGAAGGCGCCGCCGACGGTCGCGCCGGAGCTGTCCACCACCCGGCCGGTGATCACCGTCTCCTTCTCGAGGTCGACGTTGGCCGGCAAGGCGAGTCCTTGTTTGGGTCCAGAGCACATATCAGCTTCCCAATTCGATCGGGGCGCCCACCAGGGAGCCGTATTCCATCCAACTACCGTCGTAGTTCTTCACGTTGCGGTGTCCGAGCAGCTCGCGCAGCACGAACCAGGTGTGCGACGAGCGCTCACCGATCCGGCAGTAGGCGATGGTCTCCTTGTGACCATCCAGACCGGCGTCGGCGTAGAGCTTGGCCAGCTCCTCGTCGGACTTGAAGGTGCCGTCCTCGTTGGCCGCGCGGCTCCACGGCACGTTGATCGCGCTCGGGATGTGGCCGCGCTGCTGGCTCTGCTCCTGGGGCAGGTGCGCCGGGGCCAGGATCTTGCCGGAGAACTCCTCGGGGGAGCGCACATCGACGAGGTTCTTGGTGTTGATCGCGGCGATCACCTCGTCGCGGTGGGCCCGCAGTGACTCGTCCAGTGGCTTGGCGCTGTATGAGGTGGCGGGGCGGCTGACCGGCTCGGTCGACAGCGGACGCCCGTCGAGCTCCCACTTCTTGCGACCGCCGTCGAGCAACTTGACGTGCTCGTGACCGTAGAGCTTGAAGTACCAGTAGGCGAACGCGGCGAACCAGTTGTTGTTGCCGCCGTAGAGGATCACGGTGTCGTCATTGGCGACGCCACGCTCGGAGAGCAGCTTGGAAAACGCCGCGGCGTCGATGACGTCGCGGCGAAGCCCGTCCTGCAGATCTTTGCGCCAGTCCAGCCGGATCGCGCCCGGGATGTGGTTGATGTCGTAGATGCTGGTGTCCTCGTCGACCTCGACGAAGACGGTGTTGGGCGCATCGAGATTGCTCTCAGCCCAGTCGGTGGAGACCAGGACATCCGAGCGTGCCATGGTGAGGATCCTTTCCTGAGTCGAGGAGAAGCGCTGTGGTCACGCCGTTTTCGGCCGCAGACGCACGACGAGCGGGTAGAGCTGGCAGCCCAGGCAGATGCCGAAGGCCGCGTTGAGGAAGGCTGCGGCCAGGGCGAAGGCGGTCGCGATCACGCCGACGAGCGGCGCAACGGCGAAACCGGCGAGCCCGATCACGGCGAATACCAGGCCGACGAGCTGGGCGAAGCGCAGCGGAGCCACTGGCTCACGCTCGGTGACCGGCGCCAGCCGTGGCGCCACCAGCCGGGCGAACAGCACGCCATAGGGGTGGCGGCGGGGGCCCAGCGCCGCGCCGATCGCGAACACGACGGACTGGGCGGCCAGCAGGACCGCCGCGGCGATCGGACTGAACTGGTAGATCAGCAGGACCGCAACCAGCACTGCGGTGGTGACCCATGCGGCGAACCGGGGACCCCGGACGTCTACGTGTGTGGTGTCGGTGTTCGACATCATGCTCCTGGCTGTCGTTGGCGAATGGCTGGTGGAGATATGCCACGGATTACCGGGCGGCTCCGAGCGACGCGAAAAAGCGGCGACTCAGCGACAACGACAACAACAGCAGCCCGCGGTGCGGCACAGGTCGACTGTGCGGCGCTTGGTGAGCACAAGCTCAAGGCGGGCGAACACGACGTACAGCGTACCCAATGGTGGGTCGATCAGGCCAACAGTGGCTCCAGCGCCGATCGCAGGTCCGAGGCCGTCGGAACACCGGCGGCCCGGTACCGCTGCCGGCCGTCGGCATCGAAGATCACCGTGGTGGGCAGCGACAGGACCGAGAATCTGCGTGCCGCATCGGGATTGGCATCGATGTCGATTTCGTGATGCGCGACACCGCCGAGGTCGTCGCAGACTTTCTCCACCACCCGGCGCACCCCGGCGCACGGCCCGCACCACGGGGCGGAGAAATGCACCACCGCCGGGCCGCCGGGCTGCAATCCCAGAAAGGCGGCGTCCGCATCGGAGACGGACTGCTCGGCCCCGGAGTCCGGCCCGAGCTGGGGCAACGCCCGCAGCACCCCCGCTCGCCGGTTCAGCCACCATCCGATGACCCCGGCAAGGGCCAGGCCGGCGACGATCGCGACGATGCTCATCGCTGGCGGAACTCCGGCAGGGTCACCGTCCTGTCGGCCGCGATGCCCTCGATGATCACATCGGAGCCGCGAGCGCCCTGGCTGGTCGGGAGCAGCCCGAACGGCAGCCGCTGCTGGGGCAGACTGCCGCGGAACGCCGTGAGCACCGCGGCGCGCTGCTCGTCGGGAACGTCTTGGTCGGCGGTGTCGGGACCGGTGAGCACCCCGGTCGGAGTGATGACCAGGGTGCTGCGGTCCGCGCCGCCGATCGACAGGTCCACCGCCACGCTGACCCGCTTGCCGAATCCCGCCGGCGTGCCGGTGAACACCAGCCCGTGGCTGCTGGAGATCCCCGACTCGGTGGTGCCGCCGGTGGCGTCATTGGTCTCAGCCGGCGGCGCCTCCACCATCAGGTCGCGGATACCGAGGTAGCGGCCCAGATACACCGAGCCGATGATGATCCGGCTCTCCAGTTTGGCGACCGGGATCCTGGCGCCCGGCCGAAAACGCCAGGTCGCGTCGGTGAGGTCAACCGAATGCATGGTGGCCTCCAGCATCGCCTTGCCGATCATCGGCTGCTCGACGGCGGGGGCTTTGATCTCCACTTCCTCGTAGCGATCGCGCTGGGCCTGCGGGATGAACGGGAAGCCCAGGATCGCCACGAACGGGTCCGATCCGAGGTCAGTGGCCCGGCGCACCGCCCGCGAGAGTTGGTATTCGGCATAGACGCTGGTCCCGAAATCGGCTCCGGCGGCCACGACGATCAGGGCCACGATCGCGGCCGAAAAACCGATAAGCAACCTGCGCACCCGGTCATTCTGGCAGGTCGCACGCTATCGTTAGATCACCTGGGACGGAGGGCCTCGTTGGAGCTACTGCTGTTGACCGCTGACCTGCACCCTGACGGGGTGCTGCCGTCACTGTCGCTGCTGGCACACACCGTGCGGACAGCGCCGCCGGAGGTCTCCGCGCTGCTGGAGGCCGGTTCGGCAGAAGTGGTGCTCGTCGACGCGCGTCTGGACCTGGCTGGGGCCCGCGGCCTGTGCCGGCTGTTGAGCGCCACCGCGGTCTCGGTGCCGGTGATCGCGGTGGTGACCGAGGGCGGGCTGGTGGCCGTCAACGCCGAGTGGGGTATCGACGAAATCCTGCTGCCGGGCACCGGGCCCGCCGAGATCGACGCCCGGTTGCGGCTGCTGACCGGCCGGCGCGCCGCACCGGCTGCCGAACAGGCCACCGGGCAGACCAAGCTCGGCGAGCTGGTGATCGATGAGAGCACCTACACCGCGCGGTTGCGTGGCCGGCCGCTGGACCTGACCTATAAGGAGTTCGAGCTGCTCAAGTACCTCACCCAGCATGTCGGCCGGGTCTTCACCCGAGCGCAGCTGCTGCAAGAGGTTTGGGGGTACGACTTCTTCGGCGGCACCCGCACGGTCGACGTGCACGTCCGGCGGCTGCGGGCCAAGCTCGGACCGGAATATGAGTCGCTGATCGGCACCGTCCGCAACGTCGGCTACAAGGCGGTTCGGCCGGTGCGGGGCAAGTCCCCTGGCGCCTCTGCCGACGACGAGGACAACGGGGACGACGCCGTCGAGGGTCTCGACGGTGCCGACGGTGGTGCCGAGTCGCTGGCCAGTCAGTGACGGACCCGCACTGGCGTGCCGCGCTCACCGATCACGAGCAGCGGCAGGTTCGCGAGCTGATCGCCGCCGCCGGCGACCACGACGGCGTCGCACCGGTAGGTGAGCAGGTGCTGCGCGAGCTCGCCGAGTCCCGTACCGAACATCTGGTCGCCGGTGACGGTGGCGCCGTGCTGGGCTATCTGAACTTGACCGCCGGTTCGGGCGAGGCCGCGCCGATGTCGGAACTGGTGGTGGCGCCGCAGGCCCGGCGGCGCGGCATCGGAACCGCGCTGGCGCGCGCCGCGCTGGCCAGAACCGACGGACGCACCCGGTTCTGGGCCCACGGCACCCTGCCCGCCGCCCGGGCCACCGCCGAGGCGGTGGGTCTGACAGCCGTGCGCGAGCTGCTCCAGATGCGCCGGTCGCTGCGCGGGGTGGCGGACCGGATGAACCCGTCAATCCCGCCGGGGGTGTCGATTCGCACCTACGCGGGCACCGCCGACGACGCCGAGCTGCTGCGGGTCAACAACGCCGCATTCGCCTGGCATCCGGAGCAGGGCGCCTGGACGGAAGCGGATCTGGCCGAGCGGCGCGCCGAGGCGTGGTTCGATCCGGGCGGACTCTTCCTGGCGTTCGATGCAACCGTGCTGCTCGGTTTTCACTGGACCAAGATCCACCGCGGAAAGCCGGGCGCCGAACCGCTGGGTATGAGCAGCGGTCCCAGCTTCGCCTCTCCTTCGTCGAGGCTCGCTGAACCGCTGGGTGTGAGCAGCGGTCCCAGCTTCGCCTCTCCTTCGTCGAGGCTCGCTGAACCGCTGGGGGAGGTCTACGTCGTCGGGGTCGACCCGGCCGCGCAGGGGCGCGGCCTGGGCCGCGCGCTCACCGAGATCGGCCTGGTCTATCTGGCAGACCGGCTCGCCGATGTCGACTCGCCGACGGTGCTGCTTTACGTCGAAGCCGACAATACGGCGGCGTTGCGGACCTATCAGCAACTGGAATTCACCGTGCACAGCGTCGACACCGCGTACGCCCGGGTGGATCGCGGTTGACCGACGCGGAATCTATTCACCGCCCGTTCATCTGCCATGCGGCTGCCATCCATGAGTGCCGCATACGTTCCCGGAGAGATTTGAACGCCGAGCGAGAAAGCGAGGAGCGATGAAACCCACGACGGCGGGTCTTGCACTGATGGCGGCCACGGTGACCGGTCTGGCGCTCAGCGGATGCGGCAGCGACGACAACACCGCGGGCTCGGCAGGGACCGGCACCACCGCGGGCACATCGCAATCCGCCGCGTGTGGTGGCAAGAACACGCTGACCGCCGAGGGGTCGACAGCTCAGCAGAACGCGATCGCGGTGTTCAACCAGGTGTGGGGCAAGGAGTGCTCGGGCAAGAACCTGTCCTACAACCCGACCGGATCGGGCGCGGGCCGCGAACAGTTCATCGCCGGGCACGTCGATATCGCCGGATCGGACTCGCCGTTGAGCGACACCCAGGTCGCAGAGGCGGCCGACCGGTGCGGCGGCGGCGACAACCCGGCGTGGCATCTGCCGCTGGTGTTCGGCCCGGTCAGCATCGCCTACCACCTCGACGGGGTGGAGCACTTGGTGCTCAACGGCGACGTGCTGGCCCGGATCTTCAGCGGCGCCATCACCAGCTGGGACGACCCCGCGCTGGTTGCCCTCAACCCCGGCGCGAACCTGCCGGCGATCGCCATCACACCGATCTACCGATCGGACTCCTCGGGCACCACCGACAACTTCCAGAAGTACCTCAGCGCAGCGGCTCCGCAGACCTGGACCAAGGGCGAGGGCAGCGAATTCCAGGGCGGTGTCGGTGAAGGCGCGCAGAAGTCGGCCGGAGTGGTCCAGGCGGTGCAGAGCACGCCGGGTGCCGTCGGCTACGTCGAGAAGGGCTTCGCCGACCAGGCCAATCTGCGGTCGGCGTTGATCGACTCGGGCGCCGGAGCGGTCGCCGCGACCGATGAGACGGCCGGCGCCGCGATCCAGTCGGCCGGATTCGTATCCGAGGACAGCAACGACATGCGGCTGGATCTGAGGTCGCTCTACGGCACGAAGCAGCCCGCCGCCTACCCGCTAGTCTTGGTGACCTATGAGATCGTCTGCTCCAAAGGCTACGACCCCGACACATCGGCGGCGGTGAAGTCCTTCCTGCGGACGGCCTCGGGCAGCGGCCAGAACGAGTTGTCGGGCGCGGGATACGTTCGGCTGCCGGATCAGTTGAAACGGCGCTTGAGTGCCGCCATCGACGCGATCCAGTAGCCGCCGTGCCGCAAGCGATGAGGGGGTGTCTATCGTCGCCGGATCGTCTGGTGCTCCGTCGTCGATGACCCTGACGGCGGTGCGTTCCGCCGGAAGCCGTATCCAAGACCGGGTATTCCGCTTGGTGGCAGAAGCCTCCGGTGTGTTGATCATCGTGTTGATCACCGCTGTCGGTGGCTTCCTGCTGCTGCGCGCGATACCGGCGTTGCGGCGCAACCGGGAGAACTTCTTCACCTTCGGCGGTAACTGGGTCACCACCGACACCTCGGCGATGCATTTCGGTATCGCCGAGATGCTGCAGGTGACGGTTTTCGTCTCGGTGTTCGCCCTGTTGCTGGCCATGCCGGTGGCCTTGGGTGTGGCGGTCTATCTCGCCGAATACGCGCCCCGGCGGCTGGTCGGGCCGCTGGGCTACATGGTCGAACTCCTCGCCGCCGTGCCGTCGATCATCTACGGGGCGTGGGGTTTGTACGTGCTGGCCCCTCAGCTGCGCAGCACCGCGCTGTGGCTCAACGAAAATCTCGGTGGGTTCTTCTTGTTCGCGACGGGCAATGCCTCGGTCGCCGGCGGCGGGACCATCTTCACCGGCGGGATCGTGCTGGCGGTGATGATCCTGCCGATCATCACCGCGGTCACCCGCGAGGTGCTGGCCCAGACACCGCGCGGGCAGATCGAGGCTGCGCTGGCGTTGGGGGCGACCCGCTGGGAGGTGGTCAAGATGGTGGTGCTGCCGTTCGGCCGCTCCGGGTACATCAGCGCCGCGATGCTGGGATTGGGCCGCGCGCTCGGTGAGACGGTTGCGCTGCTGATCATTCTGCGGTCCACCCAGAAGGCGTTCAATTGGTCGCTGTTCGACGGCGGTTCCACCTTCGCCACCAAGATCGCCGCCACCGCATCGGAGTTCAACGACCAGTACAAGGCAGGCGCCTACATCGCGGCCGGGCTGGTGTTGTTCGTGCTGACGCTGGTGGTCAACGCGCTGGCGCGCGCCGCCATCACCCAGAAGGTTCACTCATGACCTCGCTGCTGGACCGGCCCGTCAAGCCCCGCACGTTCGCGGCGGTCAGCCTGCGGCGTCGAGTCGCCGATTCGATTGCGACAGTGCTGGTCACCCTCGCGATGGTGGTGGCGTTGGTCCCGCTGGTGTGGGTGATGTACTCGGTGATCGAGCATGGGTTCGCCGTGGTCAGTTCCAGCGATTGGTGGACGCACTCGCAGGCCGGCATGACGGCGTTCGTGTCCGGGGGCGGCGCGTACCACGCGATCGTCGGGACGCTGTTGCAGGGACTGGTGTGCGCGGCGATCTCGATACCGGTCGGGATCTTCGTGGCGATCTACCTGGTCGAGTACGGCGCCGGCACCCGACTGGGCAAGCTCGCGACCTTCATGGTCGACATCCTGACCGGCGTGCCGTCGATCGTCGCGGCACTGTTCGTCTACGCGCTGTGGGTCGCCACCTTGGGATTCCAGCGTTCCGGTTTCGCGGTGTCGCTGTCGCTGGTGCTGCTGATGGTGCCGGTGATCGTGCGGGCGACCGAGGAGATGCTCCGGATCATTCCGATGGACCTGCGAGAAGCCAGCTACGCGTTGGGCGCACCGAAGTGGAAGACCATCACCAGCATCGTGATTCCGACCGCGTTGTCGGGCATCATCACCGGGATCCTGCTGGCGCTGGCCCGGGTGATGGGAGAGACCGCGCCGCTGCTGATCCTGGTCGGCTATTCGCAGGCGATCAACTTCGACATGTTCCAGGGCTTCATGGGGTCGTTGCCGGGAATGATGTATGACCAGACGTCGGCGGGCGCGGGTACCAGCGCAGTTCCCACCGATCGTCTCTGGGGCGCCGCGCTGACGCTGATCGTCTTGATCGCGATACTCAACGTCGCGGCCAGGTTCGGGGCACGCCTCTTCGCGCCCAAGAAGTTCTGATGTCTCGGCAATCCAGCGCGTAGCGGTGGGTCAAGAAGGAGAGCTGCACGGTGGCTAAAAGGTTGGACCTGACCGACCTCAACATCTATTACGGGTCTTTTCACGCCGTCGCCGACGTGACGCTGTCGGTCGCTCCCCGCAGCGTGACCGCGTTCATCGGGCCGTCCGGATGCGGCAAGTCGACCGTGTTGCGCACCCTCAATCGGATGCACGAGATCACCCCGGGGGCCTGGATCGAGGGCTCGGTGCTGCTCGACGGCGAGAACATCTACCGCCCCGGGATCGACCCGGTGGGGGTGCGCAAGGCTGTCGGCATGGTGTTTCAGCGCCCAAATCCTTTCCCCACCATGTCGATTCGCGACAACGTGATAGCCGGGCTCAAACTGCAGGGTATCCGCAACCGCAAGATGCTGGATGAGACCGTCGAGTTCTCACTGCGCGGGGCCAACCTGTGGAACGAGGTCAAGGACCGGCTGGACAGACCCGGTGGGGGCCTGTCGGGTGGGCAGCAGCAGCGGCTGTGTATCGCTCGGGCGATCGCGGTGCAACCCGACGTGCTGTTGATGGACGAACCCTGTTCCGCGCTGGACCCGATCTCGACGATGGCCATCGAAGAGCTGATCGCCCAGCTCAAACAGGACTACACGATCGTGATCGTCACCCACAACATGCAGCAGGCGGCGCGGGTGAGTGACCAGACGGCGTTCTTCAACCTGGCCGACGTCGGCAAGCCGGGCCGCCTGATCGAGATCGACGGGACCGAGAAGATCTTCTCCAACCCGAGTCTCAAGGAAACCGAGGACTACATCTCCGGGCGCTTCGGCTAGCTGCCACGGGCCAGCGGATTGGTCGAGTGGCCGCGGCGCGCCTATCCTTGCCGGAGTGTCCGAACCGTCTGTCGCGCAGTTGCGTACGCAACTTGACGGACTGACCATCCGGGACGCGGCGTATTTCGGGCGGCGGCTGAAAGATCTGCGCGGCGCGCAGCCGGAGAAGTTGCGGCAGCTCGCCGACCGGATCACCGCGGCGCAGGCCCTGGTCGCCGCGCGGCGTGCCGCCGTGCCGGCCATCAGCTATCCCGACCTGCCGGTCAGCGACCGTCGCGATGAGATCGCCGCCGCGATCCGGGACCATCAAGCGGTGGTGGTGGCCGGCGAGACCGGCTCCGGCAAGACCACCCAGCTGCCCAAGATCTGTCTGGAGCTCGGCCGCGGGATCCGCGGCACTATCGGTCACACCCAGCCGCGGCGGCTGGCTGCCCGCACCGTCGCCCAGCGCATCGCGGACGAATTGGCCAGTCCGGTGGGCGATGTCGTCGGCTATGCGATCCGGTTCACCGACCGGGTGTCCGACCGCACCCTGGTCAAGCTGATGACGGACGGCATCCTGCTCGCCGAGCTGGAACGGGATCGCCGGCTGCTGCGCTACGACACGCTGATCATCGACGAGGCGCACGAACGCAGTCTCAACATCGACTTCCTGCTCGGCTACCTGCGTGAGTTGCTGCCGCGCCGCCCGGATCTGAAAGTGATCATCACCTCGGCCACGATCGAACCCCAGCGCTTCGCAGAGTATTTCGGCGGTGCTCCGATCGTCGAGGTGTCCGGCCGCAGCTACCCGGTCGAGATCCGGTACCGCCCGTTGGAGCTGCCGGTCAGCTCCACGACCGGTGATGATCCGGACGACCCCGACCAGGAGATCATCCGCACGCAGACGCGCGATGAGATCGAGGCGATCGTCGACGCCGTGCATGAACTGTCCGCCGAACCACCGGGCGACATCTTGGTCTTCCTGTCCGGCGAGCGCGAGATCCGCGACACCGCAGAGGCGTTGAGCGGGCTGGCCAACACCGAGATTCTCCCGCTGTATGCGCGGCTGTCCTCGGTCGAACAGCAGAAGGTGTTCGCCCCGGCCCGCACCGGTCGACGGATCGTGCTGGCTACCAACGTGGCTGAGACATCGCTGACGGTGCCGGGCATCCGGTACGTCATCGACCCGGGCAACGCGCGCATCTCGCGCTACAGCCGCCGGCTGAAGGTGCAGCGGCTGCCCATCGAACCCATCTCGCAGGCCTCCGCGGCGCAACGCAGTGGCCGGTGCGGCCGCACCGCACCCGGGGTGTGCATCCGGCTCTACAGCGAAGCCGACTTCGACACCCGCCCGCGCTACACCGACCCCGAGGTGTTGCGCACCAACCTGGCCGCGGTGCTGCTGCGAATGGCGTCGCTGCGGCTGGGGGCCGTGGAGGACTTCGGCTTCCTCGACCCGCCTGATTCCCGCAGCATCCGCGACGGGGTAGCGCTGCTGGTCGAGCTCGGCGCGTTCACCGCGCAGGGCGCGATCACCGACGTCGGCCGCCGGCTGGCCCGGCTGCCGGTGGATCCGCGGCTGGGCCGGATGATCCTGGCCGCCGAGGCTGAGGGCTGTGTGCGTGAGGTGCTGGTGCTGGCAGCCGCCCTGACCATTCCCGACCCACGGGAGCGGCCGGTCGACCGGGAGGAGGCCGCCCGGGCCAAGCACGCTCGATTCGTCGACGACGATTCCGACTTCATCGCCTACCTCAACTTGTGGTCGTACCTATCCGAGCAGCGGAAATCACTGAGCGGCAGTGCGTTTCGCCGGATGTGCCGCAATGAGTTCCTGCACCACCTGCGGATCCGAGAATGGCAGGATCTGGTCGGGCAGTTGCGCAGCGTCGCCGGCGACCTGGGCATCCGCGAATCGGGCGAGCCGGCCCAACCGGCCGCGATCCACGCCGCACTGCTGGCCGGAATGCTGTCGCACGTCGGGATGCGCCGCGATGATGGTCGTGAATTCGCCGGGGCGCGCAACTCGAAGTTCGTGCTGGCTCCCGGCTCGGTGCTGGCCAAACGGCCGCCGCGCTGGACGATGGTGGCCGAACTGGTGGAGACCAGCCGGCTGTTCGGTCGGACCGCCGCGCGTATCCAACCCGAGACCGTCGAGCGGGTCGCCGCAGACTTGGTGCAGCGCAGTCACAGCGAACCGCACTGGGACGCCAAGCGCGGCGAGGTGATGGCCTTCGAGAAGGTGACCCTCTACGGCCTTCCGCTGGTGGCGCGTCGCCGGGTCGGCTACGCACGGGTGGAGCCGGCGGTGGCGCGCGAACTGTTCATCCGGCACGCGCTGGTGGAGGGGGACTGGTCCAGCGGGCATCGGTTCTTGGCCGACAACGCCACGCTGCGCACCCAACTGCGGGAGTTGGAGGATCGGGTCCGGCGCCGCGACCTGATCGTCGACGACGACACGGTCTACGACCTCTACGACGCAAGGATTCCCGCCGACGTGGTCTCGGCTCGGCACTTCGACGGCTGGTGGCGCAAGCAGCGCCAGGTGACACCCGAGCTGCTGACGTTCACCCGCGATGAGTTGCTGCGCACCCACGAGATGCTCGGTGCCGACCGGCCGGACAGGTGGGAAACCGCGGATGCCGCATTGCCGTTGACCTATCGGTTCGAGCCGGGGGCTGCCGACGACGGGGTCACCGTGCACGTGCCGATCGACGTGTTGGCACGCCTCGGCGGTGACGAGTTCGCCTGGCAGGTACCGGCCCTGCGTGAAGAGCTGATCACCGCCCTGATCCGGTCGTTGCCGAAAGACCTGCGGCGCAACTTCGTTCCCGCCCCCGACACCGCCCGCGCGGTGCTGCCCGCCATCGAGTCGGCCGGCGAGGCGCTGCCGGAGGCGCTGGCCCGCGAACTGTGCCGCCGCACCGGAGTGCGTGTGCCGATCGACGCCTTCGACCTGGCGAAGCTGCCGGCGCACTTGCGGGTGACATTCGCCGTCGAGGCCGCCGACGGTACCGAGGTCGCCCGCGGCAAAGACCTTGCCGCCCTGCAGGAACGGCTGGCGGGGTCGGCCCGGGATGCGGTCGCCGACGCGGTCAGTGCCGACTGGGAACGCGCCGGGCTGCGCGACTGGCCGGAGGATCTGGATGTGCTGCCGCGGGCCGTGCAGCGGGTGGTGTCCGGGCGTGCGGTCCGCGGCTTCCCGGCTTTCGTCGATGCCGGCGACACCGCGCAACTGCGGGTGTTCGCCACCGAGGCCGAGCAGCGGGCCGCGCTTGGCCCGGGCATCCGCCGGTTGCTGCGCTGCGCGGTGGCATCGCCGGTCAAAACCGTTGAGCGTCAGCTGAGTTCGCAGACCCGGCTGATGCTCAAAGCGAATCCGGACGGGTCGCTGGCGGCCCTGCTCAACGACTGCGCCGACGCCGCGACCGATGCGCTGACGCCGGCGCCGGTGTGGACCCGCGACGAGTTCATCGCGCTGCGGGACCGGGTGGCCGCGGCCCTGGTGCCGGCCACCGCAGACATGGTGGTTCGGGTTGAGAAGGTGCTGGCCGCCGCCCGGGACACCCAGCTGGCCCTGCCGGCACAGCCGCCGGCCGGCCACGCCGAGGCGATCGCCGATATCGCCGGCCAGCTGGACGCGCTGCTGGCGCCAGGGTTCGTCACCGCCACCGGGGGCGCTCACCTGGGGGACCTCACCCGTTATCTCACCGCGGCCCGTCGCCGGCTGGAGCAGCTGCCCCGCGCCCTGCAGGCTGACCGGGACCGAATGGCCCGGGTGCATGCGGTGCAGCAGGCCTACGACGAACTGCTGGCGGCGCTGCCGGCGGCGCGCCGTGACGCCGATGACGTGCGTGACATCGCCCGCCAGATCCAGGAGCTGCGGGTGAGCCTGTGGGCTCAGCAACTCGGCACCCCGCGCCCGGTCAGCGAGCAGCGCATCTACCGGTCGATAGATGCCTTACTCGGGTGACGGCAGGGTGTGCTCGTCGGGGAACTTGCCGGTGGCCTGGAAGATGACCCGGCGGGCGACCTCGACGGCGTGGTCGGCGAACCGCTCGTAGAACCGGCCCAGCAGGGTCACGTCGATTGCGGCGGCCACCCCGTGCCGCCATTCCTTGTCCATCATCACCGAGAACAGATGCCGGTGCAGGTCGTCCATCGCGTCGTCTTCCTCGCGAATCCGGGCGGCCTTCTCCGGGTCGCGCGACAGCAGCACCTCTTGCGCACTGTTGCCCAATTCGACCGCGAGTCTTCCCATTTCGGCGAAGTATCCGTTGACCTCTTCAGGCAGCGCGTGTTGCGGATGCCGGCGGCGGGTGATCTTGGCGACGTGCAGGGCCAGCGCCCCCATCCGGTCGATGTCGGCGACTATCTGGATGGAGCTGACAATGGCTCGCAGATCCCCGGCGACCGGTGCCTGCAGCGCCAGCAGCACGAAGGCGCTCTCCTCGGCGCGGGCGCTCATGGTGGCGATCTTCTCGTGGTCGGTGATCACCTGTTCGGCCAGCATCAGGTCGGCCTGCAGCAGGGCCTGAGTGGCGCGTTCCATGGCGGCCCCGGCTAAGCCGCACATCGTGCCGAGCTGTTTGGCCAAGTCCGAGAGTTGCTCGTGGTACGCGGTTCGCATGCCCTCAAGACTAAAGCGTGTCGAACATCTCTGTCGGATAGGTCGGCACCGCCCTTCTCGGGCGTCGTCGGTTCAGGCCGCGGGTGCGGTGTGAACGTCGGTTCCCGCGTCTTTCGGGCTGGTTTCACCAACACGCCGGTGTTGGTCAGCGCCGTCCCGTCGGCGGGCGTTGGTGACCCGGCCTCCTGCTTGGGGGTCCGGGGATCGGTGTGGGTTGTGGTGGGTTTGGCCCCAGCGGGCCAGGTTGATCGCCGCGTTGGTGTCACGATCCAGGCGATGGCCGTTTGCGCAGGTGAAAACCCGATCGGCCAGGCTCAGATCGGTGCGGCGATATGCGCAAGTCGAGCAGAGTTGGCTGGAAGGGTACCAGCGGTCGGCGACGGCGAGCTGGCCGTGCCGCCAGGACTGTTTGTAGCGCAGTTGGCGGGCGAACTCGGCCCAGCCGGCATCCGATATTGCACGAGCCAACCGGTGGTTGGCCAGCATCCCTGCAATGTTGAGGTCTTCGATGACGAGCCGGTCGTGAGTCTTGACCAGCGCGTTGGAGACCTGATGTGCGAAATGCCGGCGGGTATTAGCGACGTGATGGTGATGCCGGGCCAGTTTGGCGGCGGCATCGCGACGGTTGTGTGATCCTTTCTGTTTGCGGGACAAAGATTTAGCCAACCGGCGTTGGGTGGCCATGCCGGCGGTGAGCGCTTTGGGAGCATGTGTGATGCGGGTGACCTCGGCGCCCTCGGCGGTGGCGGCCACGACGAACGCCGACAGGCCTCGGTCGACGCCAACCCAGCCGCCATCATCTGCCGATCCGCGGGCTGGGTGTCGGTGAGCAGGGTGCAGCTCGGCGGCCTCGACGTTGAGCGACACCCACCAGCGGCCGGCGTGGTAGCTGATGGTGGCGAACAGGACTTTGGCGCGATCCGACCCGGCCGGTAAATCCCGGCAGGCCAGCGTGATCGCGAGATAGCGGATGCGTGATGGCGGAGATGGCCGAACTCGGCCGCTACTCGCAGGTGGTGTCGGCGGCGTTGGTGACCGTGAGGTCCTCGGGCAGTTCGGTCGGCTCGACGCTGGCACCGCGATTGAGTTGCACGCTGACCTGCGAGCCGCTGGCCGCGGGCTTGTTCACGGCACGGAAGTCCGAGCCCAGCACCACCCGCACGATATTGCCCAGGCCGGTGACCCGCTCGATCGGCGTTCCTGGCAGCGCCGAGGCCACCGTGGCGGCGGCCTGCTCGTTGCCGGGGGAGAACAGCACCTTGGTGGTCTTGACTATGCCGGGGTAGTCGTCGGCGTTGTCGACGTTGAAGCCCCACTGCTGCAGGTTCTCAGAGGTGGAGGCGGCCAGGCCGGACTGCTCGGTGGCGTTGGACACCCGCACGGTCACGTCGCCGGGCGAGGTGGTGACCGCCCGCACCTGCTCGCTGTGCGGCTTGACCGCCGGGCTGGCCGGTGCTCCGGAGGCCTGGGTTGTGGGGCTGGCCGCCGCTGCGGTCGGAGCCGAGGTGGCGTTGTGGTCGTTCTCGCCGGGCAGCGGGTCGTCGTTGATGATGGCGTCGAACAGCGCCCGCACGTCGTCCATCCGGGGGACCTCGTCGCCGTTCTCGTCGGTCTCGCTGGTGGGCACCGTCACGAAGGTGATGTGGCCGGCGGCGACCTTCTGCAGCGACTGGCCGAGGTTCACCAGGTCTTTGGTGGTGATGTTGTCCACGAAGCTATCGCCGATGAACATGTTGACCACGTTGTTGAGCTTGGTCGGCGAGAAGAAGGTGTTGGTGGAGATCAGCGAGCGCAGCAGCGAGGACAGGAACAGCTGCTGGCGCTTGATGCGGCCGTAGTCACCGTTGTCCTCGGTGGTGACATTGCGGGCCCGCACGTAGCTCAGCGCGGTCGCGCCGTTGACCCGCTGGCGCCCCGAATTCTCCAGGACACTGCCCAGTTCGAGGTCGTAGAGCGGGCTGGTGGTGCACACTTCGACGCCGCCCAGCGCGTCGACCATCTTGCCGAAACCGACGAAGTCGACGGCCATGAACCGGTTTACCGCAAGCCCGGAGAGCTTCTGGATCTCCTTGACCAGACACTTCGGCCCGCCGTAGGCATACGTTGAGTTCAGCTTCGTCTCGGTGTAGACGGTCTCGCCGCTCCAGGTACCGGTCTCGTCGTCGTAGATCGGGCCGTACACGCCGGTGGAGGCGTTCCAGACGTCACATTCGATGGGCGTGATCGCCAGGTCGCGCGGGAACGACACCACCACCACGCGTTTACGGTTCGCCGGGATGTTGACCAGCATGATCGTGTCGGAGCGGGCACCCTCGGCGTCCTCGACGCTGCCGGCACCGATGTTGCTGTTGGCGCCTGCCCGGGTGTCTGCGCCCACGATCAGGAAGTTCTCGTCGCCGTACTGCCCGGCTGCGTCGAGGATGTCGTGCGAGTTCGGGTCCAGCGCGCTGACATGGTTGAGGCTGCGGTTCTTCGAGCTGCTCCACTGCCAGGCCGAACCGGTCAGCACCAGGGCGAGGATCGCCATCATGGCCGCCACCATCCGGCCGGCCAGCATCGCCCGGTGGTGGGGCTGGTGCGGGCGCGGTTCGCCGGCTTCGGGACGGGCGCGACGGCGCGGGTCGATCCGCACCGGCGGTATCTCAGGCGCCACATCCGGCGGTTCAGCGAGGCTCGACGAAGGAGAGGCGAAGCTGGGGCCGCCGTATGAACCCGGCGGTTCAGCGAGGCTCGACGGAGGAGAGGCGAAGCTGGGGCCGCCGTATGAACCCGGCGGTTCAGCGGTGGGAGCGAACCCGTCCCAATCGTTGTCGTGGACCGGGGCGTGCGGCGTGGCGTGAATCCGGTCGAGGTCGGGCAGCTCTGAGGGGTAGGCCACCTCGGCGATGTCGAGCTCGAAGGCCGGCACGTGCTCGGGTTCGGGTTCGGGCGTGAAGAGGGGCTCGACGAACTCGGGTACCTCGGATACTTCGGGGGGTTCCGGGGCGGCGTGGCGCCGGCTGCGCCCGCCGGACGGCGGAGCGTCGGCGTTGACCCTGGCGATCAGGTCGGCGACGCTCACCGAGCCGTTGCCGCCGTTGCGGCGCCGCGGCGCGGTCCGTCGGCGTGGGGGGAGCCCGGGGTCCGGGGCCGGTGCCTGCCAGCGTTCCCAGGGCGCGGGCCCAGGCGGCGTCATCGTCATCAGCTGATGGTCGCCGTCATCTCGCCCGTCTGGCGCCCAGGGGCCAGGAGTGGCGTTATCGCCGTCACTCATGTCCTCAAGGGCCTCCGAGTCTTCGGTACCGGGGTCGAACGCACGCCGATGTGGCACGGACGATCATCGTCGGTCGTCGTACCTGTTTCTCCAACCCCGGCGGGGACCACCCCCGCTTGGGGCAACAAGCTACTTAGTCTACTGAGAACTTTCCAGACACGCGATGTCGAGAAAGTCTCATTTCAGCCACCCGAGTGCATAATGTCCGCCCCAGTCGGCACTGCACAGTCATCGGGGTCCGCCAGCCAGCCCTCGGGTAGCGCGACCTTGGCCGGCGAACCCTGCCGGCCGCGCGGCCCGGTGGCGGCGGCCGGGAACGGGATCGAGCCGTCCAGCTGGCTCAGCAGGGCGTCGAGTTCGGACAGTGTCGTCACCATCGCCAGCCCGCGTCGCAGCTCCGAACCGGCGGGAAAGCCGTGCAGGTACCAGGCGACGTGCTTGCGGATCTCTCGCATGCCCTTGTCCTCGCCGAAATGCTGGGTCAGCAGTTCGCCGTGTCGGCGGATGATGTCGGCCACCTCGCCCAGGGCGGGTGGTGTCGGGGCGGGCCGGCCGGCGAAGGCTGCCGACAGTTCGCCGAACAGCCACGGGCGCCCCAGGCAGCCCCGGCCGATCACGACACCGTCGCAACCCGTTGCCGCCATCATGGCCAGTGCGTCGCCGGCCTCGAAGATGTCTCCGTTGCCGAGCACCGGAATCGAGCGCACATGTGCTTTGAGCTGGGCGATCTGTTCCCAGTCGGCGGCGCCGGAGTAGCGCTGCGCCGCGGTCCGCGCGTGCAGGGCCACCGCCGCGGCCCCCTCCGCCTCGGCGATGCGCCCGGCGTCCAGATGGGTGTGGGTGGACTCGTCGATGCCGATCCGGAACTTCACGGTCACCGGAATACCGGAGCTGCCGGCTCCCCGCACCGCCGCGGCGACGATGTTGCCGAACAGCCGGCGCTTGTAGGGCAGCGCCGACCCGCCACCGTGGCGGGTCACCTTGGGCACCGGGCAGCCGAAGTTCATATCTATGTGGTCGGCCAGTCCTTCGTCGGCGATCATCTTCGCCGCCGCGTAGGTGGTGTCCGGGTCGACGGTGTAGAGCTGCAGCGAGCGCGGCGACTCTTCCGGCGCGAACGTCGTCATGTGCAGGGTGGCCGGGTGCCGTTCGACCAGCGCCCGGGCTGTCACCATCTCGCAGACGTAGAGCCCGCTGACCGTTCCGGCCCGGGACTGTTCCAGCTCGCGGCAGAGCGTGCGGAATGCGACGTTGGTCACACCGGCCATCGGGGCCAGCACAACCGGGCTGGCGAGCCGAAGCGAGCCGATCCGCAAATCCCGCTGGACCGTCGCGCCCGCCGCCAGCAGGTCGCCGCTGTCGACTACGACGCCGATGAGGCGAGCTCCTTCTTGGCGGCGCGTTTCTCGGCCATCTTGGCCTCCCGCTCGAGCCGGCGCTGCTTGGCGATCTCGAACTTCTCGCAGGTGTCGTCCAGCTCGGCGACGATCTTGCCGATCTCGTCCTGGTAGCGGGCCGCTTCGCCGGTGAAGTCCCGTTCCAGGATGCCCCACTTCTTCAGCACCGGCATCACCACGTCGTCGCGGTGGATCATCGGGTCGTAGACACCGCCGACCGCGATGATCACCGCCTTGCGGCGGAACTCCGGGACCACGAAACCGGGCATCTGGAAGTTGGCCAGCACCCGGTGCAGTGAACGCATCGCCTGTTCCGGCGCGAGGTCGAAGCCGACCGCGCTGATGTCACGGTAGAAGATCATGTGCAGGTTTTCGTCGTGCGAGATCCGGGCCAGCAGCTGGTCGGCGATCGGGTCGTTGCAGGCCTGGCCGGTGTTGCGGTGCGAAATCCGGGTGGCCAGTTCCTGGAAGCTCACGTAGATGACCGAGTCGAACAGGCTCTCGGCGAACAAGTCGTCCTGGACCTGGTGGTTCTGGCCGGGGCTGAAGCCGCGGTTGACGGTCTCCATCCGCAGCGTTTCCAGCTCGATCGGGTCGCAGTTACGGGTGACGACCAGGTAGTCGCGCAGTGCGATGCCGTGCCGGTTCTCCTCGGCCGTCCAGCGGTTCACCCAGGTGCCCCACGGGGCGTCCATGGTGAAGTTCATCGCGATCTCGCGGTGGTAGGACGGCAGGTTGTCCTCGGTCAGCAGGTTCTGGATCATCGCGGTCCGGGCGACCTCGGACAGCTTCGACTGCTCGGGGTCCCAATCCTGCCCGCCGAGGGCGTAGTAATTCTTGCCCTCCGACCAGGGGATGTAGTCGTGGGGGTTCCAGTCCTTGGCCATGGAGAGATGCCGATTGAGGAGTGTCTCTACGACGGGTTGGAGTTCGTGCAATAACTCTCGATCAGTCCATTCCCGTTCCATGCCAGCTCCCCAGGTATCTGTGTCGACTAGTTGCAGGCAATATATCTGTGTCTGTCGGTAGCATCAAGTTTTACGCAGGCGTGTTTGGCGTCCGTCCTCGAACCAGCCCTAACGCTTGGCCTGGTTATTGAGCAACATGTCGACGCAGAAGTCGATGAACTGGGCGCGGCTGGCCGTGAGCCGCCCGTTCAGGTAGGCGATGAACAGGGCGGTCAGGGCGCCGATCAGCCCGGTTGCCACCATTTGCTGGATTGCCGGATCGCCGGATCGGGCAAGTGTGCGTTCCAGCATCTCGATGAAGTCCGGCATCCACTTGGCGCCGGAGCGGGTCAGGATCGGCTCCGTCTCCGGGGCCAGCAGTAGCACCCTGCCGCGCTCCGGGTCGTCGAGCAGCAGCGCCACGAAGCGTTCCACGGCTTCTCGCGGTGTGCGGACCTCCAGCATGGTCGCCATGCCGCGGGCACACACGTCGTCATACACGTCGCGCACGAATTCGTCGCGGTCGGTGAAGCTCTCGTAGAAGTAGCGTTCGGTCAGCGCGGCGGCCCGGCAGACCGACCGGACGGTCAGTGTGGGCCCGCTTTCGTCGCCGAGCAGTCGCACGCCGGCGGCGATGAATTCGTCTCGGCGCCGGGCCTGGCGTTCTTCCAGTGGGACCCCGGCCCAGCGGCCCCGGCGTTGACCAAACGGCACTGCATCTCCTAAGGTCCATTCTGACAACGTTTGTGATCAGAAATTGCCTACGTTCGACGGGAACCTCTATTTTGGCCCAATTCCTCTCTGGGTAGAGTTCGCCCCTCCGTGACGCGGCGCTGTGCCCGGCTGACGCGCCGCTGGTGCACACCCCGGCGCGTGATCTTCCGCCGTTCGAATGAGCGCGACAACCCGATGCATTACTGCCTGAAGCTTTAAGGCTCAGTTCGCCCGACGGGCCGGCCAGCCGGGCGCCTTCGCGGTCCGTGAACGGGCCGCTCGTCAGTGCGTTGGTCCAGACAATAAACCCTCGCCTCTCCCGACCCTGCTCTTGACTAGGTGCTTGCCGCTGCGGAATAGTGTTCTTCAGAACGAAGAATGACATATGTTGTCCGGACAAATCCGCAGTCGAGTTTCCCTGGTTTCCCGGGGAGTGCGGATCTGTTGTCCGTGTCGGGTGAAAGCGGGTCATGGCAGATCACTCCAGCCTGTTGAGCCACCTCAGCCTTGAGGGCCGGATCGTGGTGGTGTCGGGTGCCGGCGGCGGCGGCATCGGCACCACGATCACCGCGATGGCCGCGCAGGTGGGCGCCACCGTGATCGCGGTGAGCCGCTCCCGGGAGAACCTCGACGAGCACATCGCGCCGCTGGCCGACCAGGGGATGTCGGTGCTGCCGGTGGCGGCCGACGCCTCCACCGACGAAGGCATCGACACGGTGCTCGATGCGGCGCGCCGTGCCGACGGGCGCCTCTACGGACTGGTCAACGTCGCCGGCGGCGCCGAGCCGTCCACTTGGATGCCCTCGACCCGGGTGACACGGTCGGATTGGCGGGAGATCTTCACCAACAACCTGGAGACCGCGTTCTTCATGAGCCGTGCGGTCGCCGCCGAACTGGTGGCTCAGCGGTTGCCGGGTTCGATCGTGTCGATCTCCTCGATCAGCGGAATGAACACCGCCCCATTCCATGTCGCCTACGGCACCGCCAAGGCCGCCGTCGTCGCGATGACCCGCACCATGGCCGTCGAATTGGCCGAGTCCGGGATCCGGGTGAACGCAGTGGCCCCGGGGGTGACCGAGACCACGGCGTCGAGCACCTATGTCGACCCCGATCCCGATCGCGACCGGCGCGCGATCGCGATGGGACGCCGCGGACGGCCCGACGAACAGGCCGGGCCGATCCTGTTCCTGCTCTCCGACCTGTCCAGCTACATCACCGGGCAGACCCTGCTGGTCGACGGTGGCCTCAACCTCAAATGGAGCCACCTCGCCGCCGACAACACCTCGCTGTTCCTCAAGGACGAAACCTTCCGCGCGGCGATGAGGAGGATGTGATGACCGATCCGGCCGAAGAACTCGCGCACCCCGTGACGATCGGTGTCGAGGCCTACACATCGGAGAGCTATGCCCGTGCCGAACGAGACAAGCTGTGGCGCAAGGTGTGGCAGCAGGCAGGCCGGGTCGAGGACCTGCCGGAGGTGGGCAGTTACCTGACCTACGACATCCTCGACGACTCGATCATCGTGGTCCGCAGCGGACCGAACGAGTTTCATGCGCACCACAACGTCTGCATGCACCGCGGCCGCCGCCTGGTCGACACGCCCGCCGGGGCGAAGAGCGCCTGTGCGCGCACCCGCAAGTCATTCGTCTGCGGCTTCCACGGCTGGACGTACGGCCTGGATGGGGCCTGCACCCACATCCGCGAACAGGACGACTGGCAGGGCGCCCTGACGCCGGACAACACCCATCTGCGGCCGGTGCGTGTCGACACCTGGGGCGGCTGGCTCTGGATCAACATGGACCCGGACTGCGAGTCGCTGGCCGACTATCTGTTCCCGGCCGCCAAGGTCCTGGACCCGTTCGGCCTGGAGAACATGCGCTACAAGTGGCGCAAATGGCTGGAGTTCGACTGCAACTGGAAGGTCGCCATGGAGGCCTTCAACGAGACGTACCACGTCTACACAACCCACCCGGAGTTCAACCGGTTCGGTGAGTTCAAGGGCTGGGCCAAGGTGCAGGGCAAGCACAGCAACCTCGGCTACGACGCTCCCGACGATCTGGAGGCGACCAAGTCCAAGATCCGGCTGGGAAGTGGCGCCGATCCGCGAGTGTCGACCGCGGAGATGCAGATCTACACCATGGAGGAGACCAACGCCACCACCACGGCGACCCTGGTGAACGCCGCCAAACGGCTGGTCGACGAGCTCCCCGAGGGCACCCCGGCCGACAAGGTCCTCGAACACTGGCTGGCATCGGCGCGCCGCGATGACGAAGCCCGCGGCGTCGTCTGGCCGACGATTCCCGCCGACGTGCTCGGGCAGGCCGGCACCGCCTGGCAGATCTTCCCGAACTTTCAGATCGGCCAGGGCCTCACCAGTGCGCTGTGCTACAGCGCCCGGCCCCATCCCAGCTACAACCCCGACAAGTGCATCTTCGAGGTCTCGGTGTTCGAACTCTTCCCCAAAGGCGAAGAGCCGCAGACGCAGTGGGAGCACACTCCGGTGGGTGACCCGAACTGGCGCTCCGTGCTCCCGCAGGACTTCTCCAACATGGCCGCGGTGCAACAGGGGATGAAATCCCTTGGCTACCCGGGGGCCAAGCCCAACCCGTACCGGGAGCGCGCGATCGTCAACCTGCACCACCAGTTGTCGAAGTACATGGGCGCCGGTGCCCCTCAAGAGATCCCGACAGGAAGCAACCCATGACCGACTGTCCACCGACTCAAACTCCCGACGACTTCGACATCGAAGCGCTGCGGGAGAAGTACGCCGTCGAGCGGGCCAAACGCATTCGCCCCGAGGGCTCGAGTCAGTACCTGGAACTCAAGGAGGATTTCGTCGAGTTCGCCGAGGTCGATCCGCACACCCCGGTGATTCCGCGTGAACCCGTCGATGCCGACATCGAGGTCGTGGTCCTCGGCGGCGGCATCGCCGGACTGCTCGCCGGCGCCTACCTGAAGAAGGCCGGCGTGGCCGACGTGCGGGTAATCGAGATGGGCGGCGACTTCGGCGGTGTCTGGTACTGGAACCGCTTCCCCGGAATCCAGTGCGACAACGACGCGTACTGCTACATCCCGATGCTCGAAGAGCTCGATTTCATCCCGTCCAAAAAGTTCGCCGACGGCGCCGAGATATTCCAGCATTGCCAGAACATCGGAAAGCGCTTCGGCCTCTATGACGGGGCGCTCTTCTCGACCCAAGTGCGCACCGTCCGCTGGGACGAGGAGATCAAGCGCTGGCAATTGACGACGAACCGGGGTGACGACCTGCGGGCGCGTTTCGTGGTGATGGCGCAGGGCTCCTACAACCGGCCCAAGTTGCCCGGCATCGCGGGGATCAAGGACTTCATGGACGCGGGCGGTCATGTCTTCCACTCGGCCCGCTGGGACTACGACTACACCGGCGGCGACGCGAACGGTGGCCTGGACCAGCTGGCCGACAAACGCGTTGCTCTGGTCGGTACCGGCGCGACTGGTGTGCAACTGGTCCCGCATCTGGGTCAGGATGCCAAGCAGCTCTACGTATTCCAGCGCACGCCGTCGTCGGTCGATTTCCGCGGCAACGAGCCCACCGACCCGCGGTGGGCCGCGTCGCTGCAGCCGGGTTGGCAGGCCGAACGCAAGCGCAACTTTCATCGCTGGTCGCCGTTCGAAGGCGTGGTGTTCGACGCCCCCGATATGGTGTGCGACTTCTGGACCGAGTTGGGTCGCAACCTGACCGCTCGTATCGGCGCCAGCCCCGACCCGACGGCCCTCGGCGTCGAGGAGATCATGGCGATGCGGGAGGAGGAGGACTACAAGATCATGGAGCGGCTGCGTCGCCGCATCGACGACATCGTCGAGGATCCGCAGACCGCTGAGGCGCTCAAACCGTACTACCGGTTCATGTGCAAGCGCCCGACCTCCAGCGACACCTACCTACCCGCGTTCAATCGGCCCAACGTCACGCTGGTCGACGTGGCCGAATCCAAGGGCGTCGAAAGGCTCACGGAGAAAGGCGTTGTCGCGGGCGGCGTCGAGTACGAGGTCGACTGCGTCATCTTCGCCAGTGGGTTCGAGATCTCCACGGAGATCAGCCGTCGGTACGCGATCGACGTCATCGAGGGCCGCGACGGGGTATCGCTGTTCGACCACTGGCGTGACGGGTTCTCGACCCTGCACGGGATGACCAGCCGCGGGTTCCCCAACCAGTTCCACACCGGCTTCATTCAGGGTGGCGTATCGGCCAACACGACCGCGATGTTCGAGCAGCAGGCCGAGCACATCGCCTACATCATCGCCGAGGCACTCAAACGCAGGGCGACGGTCGTCGAGCCCAGCGAGGAGGGCCAGAACGCCTGGGTCAACACCATCCGGGAGTTGGCATTCGACAACACCGCATTCGATTTATCTTGCACGCCAGGCTATTACAACAACGAAGGTCGTGGATTCGGCGACGCCGGCCGCTCATTCCTGGGTGAGCCCTACGGCCCCGGCTTCTATGCGTTCGAAGACCTGCTGCGCGACTGGCGTGCCGCCGGCGACCTGAAGGGCCTGGAGTTGCGATGACGACCACCACCACGCTGCCGACGCGAGATCTCACCGAGCGCATCGGAACCGAGGTCCGCGCCGACAAGGATGCGCTGCTGTCCGGTGTGCACGCCGGCGCCATCCGGGAACTGCTGGAGCAGCGCGGGGTCCTGGTGTTCCCGGAGATTGGGTTGACCGACGCCGAGCAGGTCGCCTTCACCGAAACACTCGGCACGCTGGCGCCCGAACGTGACGGTGAGGCCGTCTACGACGTCACACTCGACACCACCGTGAACAAGCAGGCCGACTACCTCAAGGGCTCGTTCTACTGGCACCTGGACGGCACCATGAACCAGGTGCCGATCCTCGCTTCGCTGCTCTCCAGCAGGGTGCTGCCGGCCGGCGGCGGCGGGGACACCGAGTTCTGCAACACCTACGCGGCCTACGACGACCTCTCCGATGACGACAAACAGCAACTCGCATCGCTGCGCGCGATGCATTCGGCGTGGAACTCCCTGCTGTACCACGACCCTGAGCCCGACTTCGCGACGCTGCGCCAGATGATGGCGATCGGGCAGTGCGAGCTGCCGGTGGTCTGGACGCACCGCTCCGGGCGCAAGTCACTGATCCTGGGCTGCACCGCCGGCCACATCATCGGGATGGACCCCCGCGAGAGCACTAGAACCCTGGTGCGGCTGCGCGATTGGGCCACCCAGCCGCAGTTCGTCTATCGGCACCGGTGGTCCGTCGGGGACCTGGTCATGTGGGACAACACCGGGACCATGCACCGGGCGCTGCCGTATGACCCCGACTCCGGTCGGATGCTGCGCCGGACCAAGCTCGCCGGTGAGGAACCCTTCGCTTGAGCGCAGACCAGGCCTCGGTCCTGAACTTCGATGGTCGCGTCGCCGTCGTGACCGGTGCCGGGCGAGGCCTGGGCCGGGCCTACGCACAGTTGCTGGCGGCACGGGGCGCCGGCGTCGTCGTCAATGACACCGGCGCCGATCTCAGCGGCGACGGCCTGCGCGAGGATCCGGCCGAGCAGGTGGCTGTCGAGATCCGCGACTCCGGCGGCGACGCGATCGCCTGCACCGCATCGGTCGCCACACCCGAAGGCGGCGAAGCGATCATCGGTGCGGCGCTGGAGCACTACGGCCGGGTCGACATCGTGATCCACAACGCCGGAAACGTGCGGAGCGCCTCGCTGCGCCAGATGAGCCCGGAAGATTTTGATGCCGTCCTCGACGTGCATCTGCGCGGAGCGTTCCATGTGGTGCGGGCGGCCTTCGGAGTCATGTGTGACGCAGGCTACGGTCGCATTGTGCTGACCTCCTCGATCGGCGGACTGTACGGCAACGCCGACGTGGCCAACTATGCCGCCGCGAAGGCGGGCGTGATCGGGCTGAGCAACGTCACGGCGCTGGAGGGCGCGCCGGTGGGTGTCCGGTGCAACGTGGTGGTTCCCGCGGCGGTGACCCGGATGGCCGAAGGAATCGACACCTCCGGTTACCCACCGATGCAGCCGGAGCTGGTTGCACCCGTGGTCGGCTGGCTCGCGCACGAATCCTGTTCGGTCACCGGCGAAGTGCTGATCGCTCTGGCCGGCCGGGTGGCGCGGGCGGCGCTGGTCGAGAGCCCCGGGGTGTACCAGCCGTCGTGGACGGTCGAGGATGTCGGCGCACGGATCGAGGAGATCCGCGATATCGCCGAACCGGTGCTGTTCCCGGTGGTGCCCGACGGGCACGCCGAGCACATCCGGTACAGCTTCGGCATGGCACGGGCAGACGAAGACGCCGAGAGAACGCAGTAGTCGAAGGAGTGTTGTGATGCGGGAATACACCAAGTTCTACATCGACGGGCAGTGGGTGGACCCGGTCGAGCTCAAAACCCTGGACGTCGAGAACCCGGCCACCGAAAAGGTCTGCGGGAGGATCGCACTCGGCTCAACCGCCGACGTCGACCACGCGGTCGCCGCGGCACGGCGGGCCTTCACCAGCTGGTCGCAGAGCAGCCGGGCCGAACGCCTGGATCTGCTGCAGTCGATCCTGGCCGAGTATCAGCGGCGCGCCGATGACCTGGCCGACGCGGTGAGCGAGGAGATGGGCGCCCCGCCGGCGCTGGCGGCCGGCGCCCAGGTGCAACTCGGGATCGGCCACCTGGTCACCGCGATCGACGCACTGAAGAACTTCTCGTTCACCGAGCAGCGCGGCGAGACCCTGGTGACCCGCGAGCCGATCGGGGTGTGCGGCCTGATCACGCCGTGGAACTGGCCGCTGAACCAGATCGCGGTCAAGGTCTACCCGGCGTTGTCCACTGGCTGCACCATGGTGCTCAAGCCCTCGGAGGTCGCGCCGTTCTCGGCCTACATCTTCACCGAGATCATGGCCGCCGCAGGAGTTCCGGCCGGGGTTTACAACATGGTCAACGGCGACGGTCCCGGGGTGGGCGTGGCGCTGTCGAGCCACCCGGACGTCGACCTCGTGTCGTTCACCGGCTCCACCCGCGCCGGCGTCGCGGTAGCCGAGAACGCCGCGCCGACGGTGAAACGGGTGACCCAGGAACTGGGCGGCAAGAGCGCCAACATCGTGCTCGACGACGACGCGTTCGCCGACAGCGTCGCGGCCGGGGTGAAGGCCATGATGGTCAACTCGGGGCAGAGCTGTAACGCGCCGTCACGGATGCTGGTGCCGAACTCGCGGATGGAGGAGGCCGTCGCGATCGCGCACGCGGTCGCCGAGCAGGTGAAGGTGGGTGATCCCGCCGATGCCAAGGCGATCGGGCCGGTGGCGTCGTCGGCGCAGTTCACCAAGGTGCAGGGCCTGATCGAACAGGGCATCGCCGAGGGCGCGACGGTCGCCGCCGGCGGTGCAGGCCGGCCGGAGGGGCTGGACACCGGCTACTTCGTCCGGCCAACGGTCTTCGCGCACGTGAACAACCAGATGACGATCGCACGCGAAGAGATCTTCGGCCCGGTGCTGTGCATCCTGGGCTATGACGATCTGGATGAAGCCGTCGAGATCGCCAACGACACCGACTACGGCCTGGCCGGCTACGTCTCCGGCGCCGACATCGACGCGGCGCGCGGCATCGCCCGCCGCATCCGGGCCGGCTGGGTGGCGATCAACCACGCTTTCGACCTGAACGCACCGTTCGGCGGGTACAAGCGCAGCGGCAACGGCCGCGAGTGGAGCGACGCCGGATTCCAGGAGTATCTGGAGACCAAGAGCACCCTGGGTTACGGGGCGGGTGCCGCTGCCGGCTGAGCGTGGTTTGCAACCTACCTCGATTGGGTGCAGGGCCGGGATCGCCAATTGCGCGCATCTGGGCGAGTGGCCGCGTCCCGCTGACACGGCATACGGCCGTGCCGGACGGGCGTCGATGGGTCGTCCGCCGGACTTCGTCGGGGACAACGGGCCAGTCACGGCGTTGTTCGCTCGCATGTTGGCCGAATCGCTGACCGACTATTCGTAGTGCACGGTTATCGAGCCGCCCTCGGGCACGCCCTGGCAGGTCAGGATGTAGCCGTCGGCCACCTCGTCGTCGTCGAGTGCGGTGTTGTTGAGCATGGTCGCTTTGCCCTCGCTGATGTGGGCGATGCAGGTGCCGCAGTTGCCGGCCTCGCAGGAGAACGGGGGAGCCAACCCGGCCCGCCGGGCGCTCTCCAACAGGGTCTCGCGGGCCACCCGCGGCACCGATGCCTTCTGGCGTCCGAGGTGGATCGTCACCGTTCCGCTCACCTCGGTCGCGGTGTCGGCGCCGGCCGGCTGGGCGGGTGCGGTCGCGGTGACCGCCGAGTCGAAGTCCTCGACGAAGAGCCGGCCCGGGCCCGGCCAGGCCGCACGAACCACGTCCATGAATCCCGCCGGTCCGCACACATAGCAGTCCGCGCCGGTGTCGGCGCCGACGAACGCGGTGACCGCGGCCGCGTCCAGCAGGCCGTCGTCGGCGTCGCAATGTCGCCGTACCGACAGTCGGCCCGGGTAACGGGCGGCGAGTTCGCTCAACGCGCCGTCGAATATCGCCGCGGACCGGTCCCGGTCGGCGCACAGCAACCGGACCGTGCGGTCGGTGGTGGCCAGTGCGCTCTTGGCCAGCGACAGGATCGGTGTGATTCCGCTGCCGCCGGAGAATGCCAGCAGCGGAACTCCGGTCGCATCCAGGCAGAAGGTCCCCGCCGCGCGGGTCAAGGTCAACTCGTCGCCTTCGGCCACGTTGTCCAGCAGCCAGTTCGACACCTTGCCGCCGGGAACGCGCTTGACCGTGGTCATCAGCTCGGTGTCGGTCTCGGGAGCGCTCGACATCGAGTAGGACCGGTACAGCTCCTCGCCGTCGACCCGCACCTGAAATGTCGAGTACTGACCGGCCCGGTAGGCAAACGGCGTCTCGTGCGGCGCCAGCACGAAGGTGTAGGCGTCGGAGGTCTCCTTGATGATGCGCGTCACGGTCGCCCGCTGGAAAACATGAGGGACCGCCATGCCACCCCTTCCGGTTTGCGTTCTTCGCTTGAGAGAATACTATTCTCTCAAACCGATAGGATCTTCTCAAATGCCGTCAGGGTTGTCAGGATCGTCCACCGCAGTGCTTGCGTTCGAGGATCGGCAGTACAGCCTGCCCGAGCTCGAGGCGCGGGCCGGCGCCCTGGCGGCGGCCCTGGCGGCCGACGGCGTGACCGCCGGTGACCGGGTGGCGCTGATGTCGTCGAACCGGCCGGAATTCGTCGTCGCGGTGCGCGCCGTCTGGCAGCTCGGGGCCGTCGTCGCCCTGCTCAGTCCCGCCTGGAAGCGCGACGAGGTGGCGCATGCCCTCGCGCTGGTGCAACCCCGGTGCGCCCTGGGCGATCATCCGGTGCTGGCCGAGCTGATGCCGATGCGGCATCTGGACGACATGGTTCCCGGCGGCAGTTGGGAGGGCGATCCACCGCCCGCGGGCGCCGACGCGCTGCTGGTGTTCAGCTCCGGCACCACCGGCCTGCCCAAAGCCGTGCGGCACACCCATGCCTCGCTGGCCGCGGCGGTGCAGCACTGGCGGGATGCCCTGGGGTTGAGCGCCGCCGACCGGATCCAGGTCGTCACGCCGCCCTCGCACATCCTCGGGCTGCTCAACATCCTGACCGCGCTGCGGGTCGGGGCGTGGGTGCGGCTGCACCGGAGATTCGACATCGACGTGATGCTGAAAACGATTGCCTCCGACAAGATCACCGTGGAGATGGCGGTGGCGCCGATAGCGCTGGCCATCGCCGACCACCCGGACCTGGAATCGTTCGACCTGTCCTCGCTGCGCTTCATCATGTGGGGCGCCACTCCCGTCACCGCAGCCGTCGCCGACACCGTCACCCGGCGCACCGGCGTGCCCATTGTGCCGGCCTACGGCACCAGCGAGCTTCCGGTGATCGCCTGCGGTCTGATCGACGAAGCCCGCCTGGATACGGTCGGACGTCCGGTGCCCGGCACGGAACTGCGGGTGGTCTCCGACGCTGGGGCCGACAACGGGGAGTTGCTGCCGCCCGGTGTCCCCGGTGAGATCGTCGTGCGCTCCGATTCGCTCATGGCCGGTTACCTTCCGGCTTCGGCGACGGCAGAAGCCGTGCACGACGGGTGGTTTCACACCGGCGACATCGGCTGTCTCGATGACGACGGCTGGTTGCGGATCACCGACCGCAGCAAGGAGATGATCAAGGTGCGCGGCTTCCAGGTCGCCCCCGCCGAGATCGAGGCGGTGCTGCACGAGCACCCGGCCGTCGCCGACTGCGGAGTGTTCGGGGTTCCCGACGAGCGCGACGGAGAGGCCGTCGTCGCCGCGGTCGCGCTGCGGGCACCGGTCAGCGACGCCGAACTGTGCGCACTGGTCAGCGACCGCCTCGCGTCCTACAAGCGGCTGCGCCGGGTGGTGGTGGTACCCGAAGTTCCCCGGCTGCCGTCCGGAAAGCTGTTGCGTCGACTACTGAAGGAGCGCCTATGGATGTCCGGCTGAACGCCGAGCAGCGACAACTGCGGGACGCCGCGGCCAAGCTCGCCGACGACCTGGGTCCGGGCTCGGTCGCCGAACTCGACGATACGAGTCGGGTGAGCCGGCTGGAACGCGCTGTCGCCCAGACTGGTTGGCGCTCGCTGCGCTCCGACGGTGCGTCGGGGGTGGAGGTGGCGATCGTCGCCGAAGAGTTCGGCCGCGGCCTGGTCGACGTGCCGTTCCTCGGCCCGGTGCTCGCCGACGATCTCGGCCGGCACGTGGCACTGGGCGCGGGACCGACCACCGTCGCGGTCGGTGAGACCGCCGTCGACGCCCGCGGGGCCGCGCAGGCCGCGATCGTGCGGGAGCAGGCGGTGCTGACCGCCCCGGTCGGTGCCGCGCGGACCGGAGCCGACCTGACCAGGGTGAGCGCCGAATTGGCCGATGCGCCAAACCAAGTCGGCGAACTGAGCGCCGATGACGCCCTGCGCTGGCAGGCGCTGGCGCTGGTGACGACCTGTGCCGATCTGGTCGGCACCGCGCGCGGAGCGCACGCGCTGGCGTGCGACTACGCCAAGATCCGCGAGCAGTACGGCAAACCCATCGGGTCTTATCAGGCCATCGCCCATCTGCTTGCCGAGGGGCTGGCGCTGATCGAGGGCTCGGTGAGCGTGCTGCGGCACGCGGCCTGGTCGGTCGACGAGGCGCCTGCGGCCGCAGCGGTGCGCTCGGCCCGCATCGCGAAGATCTACTCTGCCCGCGCCGCGCGGACGGTCTGCGAGACTGCGATCCAGGTGCACGGCGGTATCGGCAACACCTGGGAGTGCGCGGCGCACGTCTACCTGCGCCGTGCACTGACCTCGACCAGCCTGTGGCCCGCGACGATAGGGGAGATCGCTGATGGACTTTCGTGATTCACCCGCCGAAGCCGACTTCCGCAGCAGGCTCCGGGCCTGGCTGACCGAGCGGGCCGGCACCTTTCCCGCCGCCGGTGACGACGAGTACTGGGCCCGCCAGGGCGAATGGCACCAGGCGCTGTATGCGGGCGGGTTCTTCGGGGTGTCCTGGCCGCGCGAATACGGTGGCCAGGACCTGCCGCCGGTCTATGACGTCATCGTCGACGAGGAGCTGGCGGCCGCCGGGGCGCCGCCGCGGCCGAGCCTGGGCTACCTGGTGGTCGGGCTGGGCCGCCATGCCGGTAAAGAACTGCAGCAACGGTTCCTACCGGGAATGATCGACGGCACGCAGCGCTGGTGTCAGGGTTTCTCCGAACCCGGGGCGGGGTCGGACCTGGCGTCACTGACCACCACCGCGACCCGCGAAGGCGACGACTACGTCATCCACGGACACAAGATCTGGACCAGCTACTCCGACGTCGCCGACTGGTGCCTGCTGCTGGCCCGCACCGACAAGGACGCCCCCCGGCACCGCGGTATCTCGGCGTTCATCATCTCCATGCACCAACCCGGCATCGAGCAGCGGCCGCTGCAGATGATCAACGGCGTCACCACCGAATTCGGGCAGGTGCTCTTCGACGGGGCCAGGGTTCCGGCCAGCCAGATGGTCGGCGAACCGGGGGAGGGCTGGGCGCTGGCGATGACGGTGGTCGGCCATGAGCGCGAACCGTCGACCCTGGGGTACTCGGCCCGCTACGGCAAGCTGGTTCGCCAGATGGCGGCGCGTGTCGACGGCACCGGGGCTCAAGTTCCGGAGGAATTGGCTTGGGCAGCAGTGGAAACCGAGATGCTGCGGTTGCACGTGCGTCGCCGGCTCTCCGAACAGCTCGACGGGCTCTCACACGGGCCGGAGGGCTCGTTGGACAAGTTGCTGATGACCTGGGTGGAGCAGTCGGTCGGCCACGCCGCGCTGGCGGTCGGCGGTGTGGACGATCCCGGCCTGCTCAGCGCCTACCTGTACAGCCGGGCCCAGAGCGTGATGGGCGGGACGTCGCAGATTCAGAAGAACATCATTGCCGGCCGGATATTGGGATTGTAAGGAGTGATCGCGAACGCGGGCGAAGCCCGGGTGAAGCGGGTCACGACTATTGGAGCAGTGATCGCGAACGCGGGCGAAGCCCGGGTGAAGCGGGTCACGACCCTCGAAGGAGTGAATTCTGACATGTACGACATGCCTGCCGAGATCGACGTGCGCGCCGACGGCTCGCTGCGGATCATCACGCTCAATCGCCCCGACGCGCTCAACGCCGTCAACGACGCACTGCACACCGGTCTGGCCAAACTGTGGCCGCAGCTGGAGGAAGACCACGATGCCCGCGCCGCGGTGCTGACCGGCAGCGGACGCGCGTTCTCCGCCGGCGGCGATTTCGCCTACCTCGATGAGCTGCGACGCGACGAGAAGCTGCGCGCCAAGACCATTGCGCACGGCCGCGAGATCGTGCTGGGTATGGCACGCTGCCGCACTCCGGTGGTGGCGGCGGTGAACGGGCCGGCCGTCGGCCTGGGTTGCAGCCTGGTGGCACTGAGCGACATCGTCTACCTGTCGGAATCGGCCTATCTGGCCGATCCCCACGTGCAGGTGGGGCTGGTCGCCGCCGATGGGGGTCCGTTGACCTGGCCGTTGCAGATGAGCCTGCTGCTGGCCAAGGAGTACGCGCTGACCGGAGCCCGCATTCCGGCCACCCGCGCCGTCGAGCTGGGACTGGCCAACCATGTGGTGGAAGACCCGCTGGCCGAAGCGATCTCGTGCGCGCGGCGAATCTCCGAACTGCCGCGCCAGGCGGTGGAGAGCACCAAGAGGCTGCTCAACATCCACCTGGAGCGTGCGGTGCTGGCCACCCTGGACTTCGCGAACATGGCCGAAGACCAGTCGTTTCAGACCGACGACTTCGCCAACATCATCGATCGGCTCACCGCCAACAAGAACTGACTCCCCCTGATGACGATCGACGAGTTGCTCGCCGCGGCGCGTGACGGCTCGGTCCGCGCCACCGGGCGACTGCTCAGCCTGGTCGAAAGCGACCGGCGCGCCGAGGTTCTGGCCGCCGTCGGACCCGCCCGCACCCGGGTCATCGGGCTGACCGGACCGCCCGGGGCGGGCAAGTCCACCACCATCGCGGCTCTGGTCGGGGCGTACCGGGAGCGCGGTCTGCGGGTGGCGGTGCTCGCCGTGGACCCGTCCTCGCCGTTCAGCGGCGGTGCCCTGCTGGGCGATCGCATCCGGATGGCCGCGCACATCAACGATCCGGCGGTGCTGATCCGGTCGGTGGCAGCCCGCGGGCATTTGGGCGGACTGGCCGAAGCGGTGCCCGCGGCCCTCCAACTGCTGGCCGCACTCGGCTTCGACGTGGTTCTGCTGGAGACGGTGGGGGTGGGTCAATCCGAGATCGAGATCGCCGCGATCGCCGACCCGACGATCGTCGTGCTCAATCCCGGCGCCGGCGATGCGGTCCAGGCCGCCAAGGCCGGACTGCTGGAAGTGGCCGACATCGTGGTGGTCAACAAGGCCGACCGCGAGGGCGCCGAGCAGACCGTGCGTGACCTCCGGGTCGAGCTGAAGCACACCGGCGCACCGATTCTCACCCTGGTGGCCGCGCGCGGCGACGGTCTCGATGAGTTGGTGGGCACCATCGAGGCCCACCATCGCACCGACAGCCGAGAGCGCCGGCTGGCTCGGGCGCGGGCCCAGATCCTGTCGCTGGCTCAGACCCGGCTGCGAACCCACCCCGAGCTGAACAGGCTTGCCGAGCTGGTTGTCGACGGCGACGACGATCCCTACTCCGCGGCGGAGCGGCTGTTGTCCGACTAATGGGAGTCGATCAGCGTGGCGTTGACGGGTTTGGGGTGTTGGTCGCGGGACGCTGATCATCGAGCCGCTGGC
>NZ_LQPG01000019.1 GCF_002102265.1 Mycolicibacter longobardus
CCCCGCCGAAGAACTCGACCGACTACTGTCAGACCCGTCCACATTCGTTGCAGCGACCGCCTGAATTCAGGCGCACTTCTTCGCCATGGACGCAGAGTCAGCGGAGACGGATGGAGAACTGAGCCACACCGGGTTCACCCGGGCGGGCCACGTCGTAGCCGCCGCGGCGCAGTGCATCGGTGGGCGCGGCCATCGGCTCGAAGCAGACCACGTCCTCGGCGGCTGGGGCATAGATCTGCGCTGCCGGATATCCCTGATCGAAGCGCACCTCGATGCGCCGGCCGCCGCCGGATACCGCGAACTCCGCCCCGGCCGGAACCTCGTCGAAACCGTGGTCGAAAACCTTGTTGCCCAACAATTCCGTGGTGGCCGGGTGGGGCTCGACCGCCCCGGTGGGTATGCCGCGGGCGTCCACGATCCGAGACCGCATGGCCGGGGTCTCGATGAGCCACTGTGACCGGGGCACACCGGGAAGCCGTAGATACGGGTGGAAGCCGAAGCACAGCGGCACCGCCGTCTCGGTCGTGGCGGTGACCGCGGTGCGTACCGTCAGAGTGCGGTCCGTCAGGGTGATCGCGATCTCCAGCAGGTGCGGGAAGGGAAAGGACGCCAGCAGCTCGGGCCGCGACCCGAAGTCCAGTTCCGCCGTCAACGACGACGCCGACTGCTCGCTCACCCGCCAGCCGTCATCTCCGGCTAGCGTGCCGTGGATCGGGGCGCCATGCTCGTCGGCGTGCACCCCGCCGGTTCCGGGGGTGAGCGTGACGTCGGCTCCTTCCACCCGGTATCCGTTGCCACTCAAACGATTCGCCCACGGATACAGCAGTGGTATGCCCATGGTCTTCTGGTCGGAGACGTAGGCTGCCAGGCCCCTGCGCTGGCCGAGCAGTTCCACACCGCCGTCGGACAGCGAGGTTCCGATCATGCCGGCCTTCGGGACGAACGTCGCCGTCAGCGGCGACGACGGATCGGACAGCAGACAGGCTTGCGGATCGCTCACCATCACTCCGACAGCGGGTCGTGTTGAATGCGATGCGCGGGAGCGCCTTTGGCGATCAGTGCGGCCTCGGTGGCCCGCGTCATCTTCGGCCCGCCGCAGATCAGGATCTGCCGATCGCCCCAGCCGCCGTACCGGGTGACCACCTCGGCAAGCCGTCCGGTCTGGCGTACATGCAGCCCCCGCGGTGGGGCCACCTCGGGGTAGTCGGCGGCCCACTGCGGGTCGGCGGAGTACTCCGAGACCGGGGTCACCGACAGCCACGGGTTGTGCACCGCGATCTGCCACAGGGTGGGCAGGTCGTAGAGCTCGCATGGGTACCGGCCGCCGAAGAACAGGTGCACGCGCGGGTTCACGCCCCACCGCGTGAGGTCCATGATGATCGCCCGCAGCGGCGCCAGACCGGTGCTGCCGGCGACCATCAGCACGTCGCCGGCGTCGCGGTCGACATGCAGGCCGCCGTGCGGACTGGACAGTCGCCAGCGGTCACCGGGCCGGGTCTCGTTGACGATCGCGGTGCTGACCAGCCCTGCGGAGACCGCTCGCACGTGAAACTCGATCGCTCCGGTCTCGTCGGCGGGGATGCTCGGGCTCAGGTACCGCCATGATCGCGGGCACTGCGGCACCTCGACCTTGACGTACTGGCCGGGGTGATAGGGCAGCGGGGAATCCAGCTGCAGCCGGACAACAGCCAGGTCGCGGGAGACCCGCAGGTGTTCGACGACGGTGCCGTCCCACCAGGCCGGGCCCTCCTCGGCGTCGGCGGCACCGCCCATCACCCCGGTGATCAGATTCAGTGACTCGCGAGCGGCCTCGTCGACGGCGTCGGTCCAGTCGTCGCTCAGCTCGTCGCGCAGGGCGGCGTAGAGCACCCGGCACATGGAGTCGTAATGCTGTTGCATCACACCGTATTTACGATGATCACGGCCGAGTTGAGCCAGAAACGACACCGGTTCCTGGGCGCGTTGGGCGATGAACTCGCCGTACACCCAGCTCATGGCCTGAGCGAAGGCGATGCGGGTGGCGGCCAGGTCTGCGGGGAACAGATCGCGGGTCGACGGGTTGGCGCCGAACCAGCGGGTGAAGAGGCGGCCGACGAAGCTCTGGGCGCTGTCCGGGGCCGTGAAGTTGTCGCGCAGCACCTGTAGTGCATCACGGTCGTCAAGGCCCACGGTCGCGATCCTAAAGCGTCCCGCCCACGGGCGACGTCGACGTACCGTGAGGCCATGGGCTATGAGTACATCGAGGTCAGCCGCAGTGGCGATTTCACGACGATCACGATGAACCGACCGGAGCAGCGCAACGCGCTCTCCCGCGCCCACCTCGCAGAGCTCACCGCGGCGTTCCGCGCGGTCGGCGACAGTGATGCGCGGGGCGTCGTGCTGGCCGGCAACGGTCCGGTCTTCAGTGCGGGGCATGACTTCGCTGAGATGGCGGATGCCGATCATGCCGCCATGCGACGGCTGCTGACCATCTGCACGGAGTTGATGGTCACCATGCAGCAGATCCCGCAACCGGTGGTGGCCCGGGTCCACGGATTGGCGACCGCGGCAGGCTGCCAACTGGTGGCCAGTGCCGACCTGGCGGTCGCCGCGGACACCGCCGCCTTCGCCGCGCCCGGCGGCAAGGCCGGTCTGTTCTGCCACACTCCGATGGTTGCGATCGCTCGCAATATCGGCCGCAAACGGGCCGCGGAGCTGGCGCTTTCGGGTGATGTGATCGACGCGGCGACCGCGCTGGACTGGGGCCTGGTCAACCAGGTGGTGCCGGTCGGGCAGCTCGACAGCGCGGTCGCGGAGCTGCTCGAGCGGGTCACCCGCGGGAGTGCGGAAAGCAAGGGGCTGGGCAAGCAGGCGTTGTACACCCAGCTCGATCTCGACCAGAACGCCGCGTATGCCTACGCGATCGAAGTCATGGCGGCAGCAAGTCAACTCCCCGATGCCCGCGAGGGCGCCCGGGCGTTCCTGGAGAAGCGCAAGCCGGAGTGGCGACGAGACTACAAACCGTGAATTCCGTTGTAGACCACCATCGCACCGATGAGGACCAGGACGACGGCGACCAGCGCGGCGTGCTGCTGCTCCATCCACTCCTTGAGCCGGTTCAGCGCCGGATCCAGCCGGTGGCTGGCGGCCAGGTAGCCCAGAATCGGGATCACCACCGTGGATGCGGCGAGAGCGACGAAGAACACGGCCGCCGGCCAACTGTCCGCGACGCCTACACCGGCGCTGCCGATGGCCAGTCCGGCCGCTGCGCACATGAGCAGTACCTCCGGCCGTATCACGGCCAGCGCCGCGGCCGTCAGCCCGGCACGCAGCGGGGTCATCGAGGTGAATGAGCGCATCCAGCTTGGCATCTCGCTGTGCCGGTTCCTGGCCGTCCAGCGGTAGATGCCGAACGCGATCAGCGCCGTACCGACGACGATTCGCAGCCACGACGCCCAACTCGGCGGCGTGGTGCGCAACCCGCCCAGCAGACCGGACGCGCCTACGAAGGCCGCGGTAAGTGCCGCCAGACCCGCCAGCCAGCCGATCAGAAATGCCAGGCCCGTCTCGCGCGGGCGTGCGGTGTGCAGCACCAGCACCGCCGGAATAACGGTGATCGGGGAGAGCGCCACCACCAGCGCGAGCGGAATCAACGCAGGCCACACCGAACCCAGGCTGGTCGTCATGGCAGCACCGTAGCCCACCGGGTTCCCGCCCACGCGTCTCCCTTGCCAGATACCTATACGGGGTATAGGTTTGGCAGCGGCACCTAGCGGAAGGCGGAGATGTCCCCCACTTCAGAATGTCGCGATCGGCCGGTGAGACCTGCCGGTCGTCGGTTCGGGATGGCGGGAGTGCTTGCCGCACTGACCTGTACGTTGGCCTGCTGCCTCCCGGCGATCCTGGTGGCGCTCGGGGCCGGCGCCTCTGCCGCCGGGGGTGTGGGTCACGCTGCGCACGGTGGTGCGCAGTCCCAGGGTTGGTTCGCCGCCGTGCTGGACGTGCTGCACCGGATCAGCCCGGGGCTGCTGCTCGCGTCGATTGTCCTGGTGGCCGTGGCGTTCGCCATGAGGCGGCGCGCGGCTATCCTCCCGGCGCTGGTGGCTGGGGTTGTGCTCTATCTGAGTGTGCACGGCCAGACCGATCCGGCCGTGATGTACGCCGGGATGGCGCTGGGCTACGGCGCCTGGATCGCCCTATACCTGTGGACGCGTCCGCGGCCCGGCGCCGGGTCGTGCGAGAAGTCAGTTCTTTGACGGGCTCGCCGCGCGCAGCTCGGCTCGTACCAGACCGGCTGCGAACGCCACCAGCTCGGCGCGGCTGACGTGCAGTCGACCGTCGGCCCAGTCGAGAACCAGCGCGGTGAGCGCTCCGGACAGGGCGCTGGCGCTCATGGCTCGCGCGGCGGCGGCGGGAGACGAATTCCCGGCGCCGGACGGGCCGACCAGTGCGCTGAGCAGGCCGGGCAGGACTTCGGCGCGATGATCGGCGAGCAGACTGCTGGACTGCGGCTCGCGCAGCAGGATCCGCAGCCGACGCGGGTCCTCCTCGAAATAGGCTGACGCGCTGTCGAGTGCCGCGCTGATCGGAGACGGTTTGCCGGCGACGCCGGCCATGATGGCGAGCAGTTCGGCGTTGCACTGGTCGTAGACGGCCAGGATCAGCTCGTCGGTGTCACTGAAGCTTTCATAGAAGTAGCGAAGGCTGAGCCCGGCGTGGCGGCATGCCGCGCGCATGGTGACGCCGGCCGTGCCCGCGGTGCCCATCAGTTCCACCCCGGCCTCGATCAGTTGAGCCCGACGTGCCTGGGCCCGGGCATCATGGGTCTGGCCGCGCCACACCCGCGGCTCTCGGTCGACCATGTGCACCTCCAAATCGGGGCAAGGCTTGAGGATACGTTTGCCCGCCTGCTACGCATTCTAGGAATCGACTGATTCCAGTTTGAGCTGACAGCCGCGAGCAGTCCCCCGCAAGCGGGAGGTACCCCCAAGAGAATCGCACCGTGCGGCAGCGCGGAGTGCGATTCTGCGTCTGCTCGGCACAAAAATGGACTTGAGCGGAACAGACTCAACCTTGACGGCGTTGAACAACCCGACAAGCATTTTTCCCGGGCTCTTCCAGGCCCGCTCTGACCCCGAAATGGAGGTGTCGTGGACTCGTTCAACCCGACCACCAAGACCCAGGCTGCCCTGACCGCGGCTTTGCAGGCGGCCACCGCCGCCGGCAACCCCGAAATCCGGCCCGCGCACCTGCTGCAGGCTCTGTTGACCCAGAACGACGGGATCGCCGCGCCGCTGCTGGAGGCGGTTGGCGTGAACCCCGCGACGATCCGGACCGAGAATCAGCACCTGCTGGACCGGTTGCCGCAGGCCAGCGGCGCCAGCGCGCAGCCGCAGCTGTCCCGTGAATCCCTCGCGGCGATCACCGTCGCCCAGCAACTGGCCACCGAGATGGACGACGAGTACGTCTCCACCGAGCACCTGATGGTCGGCCTGGCCACCGGCGACTCCGATGTCGCCAAACTGCTGACCGGCCACGGCGCCTCCCCGCAGGCCCTGCGCGAGGGGTTCACGAAGGTGCGCGGCAGCGCCCGGGTCACCAACCCCGACCCGGAGGCCAGCTACCAGGCCCTGGAGAAGTACTCCACCGACCTCACCGCCCGCGCCCGCGAAGGCAAGCTCGACCCGGTGATCGGCCGCGACACCGAGATCCGCCGGGTGGTGCAGGTGCTCTCCCGGCGCACCAAGAACAACCCGGTGCTCATCGGTGAGCCCGGAGTCGGCAAGACCGCGATCGTCGAGGGCCTGGCCCAGCGCATCGTCGCCGGCGACGTTCCGGACAGCCTGCGCGACAAGACCGTCGTCGCACTGGACCTGGGCTCGATGGTGGCCGGCGCCAAGTACCGCGGCGAGTTCGAGGAACGCCTCAAGGCCGTCCTCGATGAGATCAAGGACTCCGCCGGTCAGGTCATCACCTTCATCGACGAGCTGCACACCATCGTCGGCGCCGGTGCCACCGGCGAGGGCGCGATGGACGCCGGCAACATGATCAAGCCGATGCTGGCCCGCGGCGAGCTGCGCCTGGTCGGCGCCACCACGCTTGAGGAATACCGCAAGTACATCGAGAAGGACGCCGCGCTGGAGCGCCGTTTCCAGCAGGTCTACGTCGGCGAACCGTCGGCCGAAGACACCGTCGGCATCCTGCGCGGGCTCAAGGACCGCTACGAGGTGCACCACGGTGTGCGCATCACCGACTCGGCGCTGGTCGCCGCGGCCACCCTTTCCGACCGGTACATCACATCGCGGTTCCTGCCGGACAAGGCCATCGACCTGGTCGACGAGGCAGCCTCGCGGCTGCGGATGGAGATCGACTCCCGGCCCGTCGAGATCGACGAGGTCGAGCGCCTGGTGCGCCGACTCGAGATCGAAGAGATGGCGCTGAGCAAGGAGGAGGACGACGCCTCCAAGGACCGGCTGGTCAAGCTGCGTGCCGAGCTGGCCGACCACAAGGAGAAGCTCGCGGAGCTGACGGCCAGGTGGCAGAACGAGAAGCACGCCATCGACATCGTCCGCGAACTCAAGGAGCAGCTGGAGGAGCTGCGCGGCGAGTCCGACCGCGCCGAACGCGACGGCGACCTGGCCAAGGCCGCCGAGCTGCGCTACGGGCGCATCCCCGAGGTGGAGAAGAAGCTCGAGGCGGCGCTGCCCAAGGCCGAAGCCCGTGAGCAGGTGATGCTCAAGGAGGAGGTCGGCCCGGACGACATCGCCGATGTGGTGAGTGCCTGGACCGGCATTCCGGCTGGACGGCTGCTGGAGGGCGAGACCGCCAAGCTGCTGCGCATGGAGGACGAGCTCGGCAAGCGCGTTGTCGGGCAGCGTAAGCCGGTGCAGGCGGTGTCGGATGCGGTGCGGCGCAGCCGGGCCGGGGTCGCCGACCCCAACCGCCCGACGGGCTCGTTCCTGTTCCTGGGACCCACCGGCGTCGGCAAGACCGAGCTGGCCAAGGCCCTGGCCGACTTCCTGTTCGACGACGAACGCGCCATGGTCCGTATCGACATGAGCGAATACGGCGAGAAGCACTCGGTGGCGCGGCTGGTCGGGGCGCCCCCCGGCTACATCGGCTACGACCAGGGCGGTCAGCTGACCGAGGCGGTGCGCCGACGGCCCTACACGGTGGTGCTGTTCGACGAGGTCGAAAAGGCCCACCCGGACGTGTTCGACGTGCTGCTGCAGGTTCTCGACGAGGGCCGGCTCACCGACGGGCAGGGCCGCACCGTCGACTTCCGCAACACCATCCTGATCCTGACCTCCAATCTGGGATCGGGTGGCACCGAGGAGCAGGTGATGGCGGCGGTGCGGGCGGCGTTCAAGCCGGAGTTCATCAACCGGCTCGACGACGTGCTGATCTTCGAGAGCCTGGACCCTGAGGAGCTGGTGCGGATTGTCGACATCCAGCTCGAGCAGCTGAGCAAGCGGCTGGCGCAACGCCGGCTGACCCTCGAGGTCTCGCTGGAGGCCAAGAAGTGGCTGGCCGACCGTGGGTTCGACCCGATCTACGGGGCGCGTCCGCTGCGCCGGTTGATCCAACAGGCGATCGGCGACCAGCTGGCCAAGATGTTGCTGGCCGGTGAGGTGCACGACGGCGATGTGGTGCCGGTCAACATCAGCCCGGACGGCGAGTCGCTGATCCTGGGCTGACGGTTCCGGCTGGAAAGGCCGGCTCAAAAGGCAAGGTCCCCCGAATGATTTCGGGGGACCTTGCCTTTGCCTACTTTTGCGTGGGCTCCCTTTGCAGATGCGGTGTTGAAGCTGATCGGTTAGCCTGACGGTTACTGAGAAAATCCGGCAGTTCATCGGAGGGGTAACCATGTCAGCTCGTCGCCACCGCTTGGTGGGTGCAATCAGCGCTGCTGGCGCGTTCCTGGCATTGAGCACCCCCGCCCCGGCCGCAAACGCTGACTGGGACGACCTTTTCCAGCCGATCCTCGATGCGTTTTCCTTCGTCGACCCGGGGATCGCTGCCGACACCGATCCGGGTTCGTCCCTGGCCTCGCTGGACTCGCTGTTCGACGGCTGGTACCAGAACCTCGTCTACACCCCGCTCAACAGCATCGCGCCGTGGCTGTTCGCTACGAGTGATGTACCGGGCAGTGCCGTTGCGTACGGTCCGGACACCCCGGTCGACCAACTCCCCACCAGCTTCACCGTCCCGATGGACGTCAATCTGACCACCCAGCCGGTGGTCAATGTCTCGGTGGGCGGCGGCGCGCAGACCGAGGTACTGGTGGACACCGGCGCTGCCGGGCTGGTCATACCGATCTGGAACATCAACCCCTTCGGCATCACCGGCCTGCCGACCGGCTTCAACATCGGCCAGTTCGGCGGCTACCTGAACTACTTCTACCTGGAACTGCCCACCACCGTTACCTTCGACGGCTTCGACGCGGACGGTGTCGCGGGCTCAGTCACCGCCGACACCTCGGTCGCCGCGGTGCTCTTCGCGTTCCCGGCGGACTTCAACATCTTCGGGCCGTGGTCTATCGAGGACTATCTGGCCGGCACCTCCACCGGCATCCTGGGGATCGGGCCCAACGCGCTCGGGCCCACCGTGGACCACATTCCGACCGCTGACCTGCCAGGTGAGCTCGGTAAGGGCGTGTTGATCGACCAGCCGGGCGGCCAGCTGGTCTTTGGGGCCAACCCGCTGGAGGGCGGGATCGTGGTTCAGGGGGCGCCGTGGTCCACCCTGCACGTGAGCCTCAACGGGGCAAACCCGACACCGGTCAACTCGGTGATCGACTCGGGTGGTGTGTTCGGCACCATGCCGCGGTCGGTGCTCACTGCTGCGGGCGTAACTCCGACCGCCAACGGATCTCTGCCGGTCGGGACGACCGTGCAGGTCTACACCCCCGGCGGGCAGCTGCTGTACGAGTACACCATCGGCGAGACCAGGTATCCGGGGGACCAGGACCCGCAGGACTGGCCTCTGCTTCGTAGCCCGGTCGTGATCAACAGCGGCGGCATGAACACCGGAAACTTCTTGTTCGCCCAGCAGCCGGTCTACATCGACTACACCGCGCCCGACGGCAAGGGGCTCACCATCATCGGTGGCACCCCCATCGAATTGTGATGTTGACCTGTTGGAACACTGCTGATGCACGGTTGTGACCAGCCAGCGTTCTCGGTTCGGGGCCGAGAGCAGATACGCTAGGTCCAATGGTCCCGCTCTGGTTCACGCTGTCCGCGCTGTGTTTTGTCGGCGCGGCGGTGCTGCTGTACGTGGACATCGACCAGCGTCGCGGCCGCAGCCGGCGACGTAAGTCCTGGGCGCGCTCGCACGGCTTCGACTTCGAACCGGAGTCCACTGAGATCCTGCGGCGCTGGAAGCGCGGCGTGATGTCGACGGTCGGCGACGCTCCGGTCCGCAACGTGGTGCTCGGCCAGATTCGCGGCGAGGCCGTCTACATCTTCGACCTGGACGAAGTGGCGACGGTGATCGCACTGCACCGCAGGGTCAGCACCAATGTGGTGGTCGACGTGCGGCTCAAGGGGCTCAAGGAGCCGCGGGAGAACGACATCTGGCTGCTCGGCGCGATCGGTCCCCGGATGGTGTACTCCACCAACCTGGACGCGGCGCGGCGCGCGTGCGACCGGCGGATGGTCACCTTCGCCCACACCGCCCCGGACTGCGCGGAGATCATGTGGAACGAGGCGAACTGGACTCTGGTGAGCATGCCCATCGCCAGCACCCGCGCCCAGTGGGACGAGGGTCTGCGCAGCGTTCGCCAGTTCAACGACCTGCTGCGGGTGCTGCCGCCGACGCCGCGGCGCCAGCCGGCCGAAGCGGCGGCGGCCTCAGCGGGCCGGCGCAACGGGCAGCCCAGCCGTCCGCTCGGTTCGGCCGGTGCGGTCGAATCGCTCGACGACAGCGACGCCGAACAGGTCCCGGCACCGTCCCGGGCCGCGACTCCTCCGCTGGGTAACACCGCCCCGGCCGCCGAGCCGCGGCCGCGCCGCCGGACGAGCCGGGATGAGTCGTCGGGCGTGCTGCGTTCCTCTGCCGGTCGCAACGGCCGGCAGACCGCGCACCATCAGCGCTGACAGCCTCGTTAGGCTGTCCGTCATGTCCCGCCCCGTCGCTGTGGTCACCGGACCCACCTCAGGGTTGGGAGCCGGCTACGCGCGCCGCTACGCGGCCGACGGATATGACCTGGTCCTGGTATCCCGCGACGTCGAACGCCTGGAGGGATTGGCGACCGAACTGCGCGGGAGCCATGGCGGCGCCGTCGAGGTGCTGCCCGCCGACCTGGCCGACGGCGACGGCCGCGCGAAAGTCGCCGACCGGCTGGGCGCCGGGGTGCGGGTACTGGTCAACAACGCCGGGTTCGGCACCTCCGGTGAGTTCTGGACCGCCGACCCGGCCCTGCTGCAGTCGCAACTGGACGTCAACGTCACCACGGTGATGCAGCTGACCCGGGCGGCGCTGCCCGCGATGATCGAGGCGGGCGCCGGCACCGTCATCAACATCGCCAGTGTCGCCGGGCTGCTGTCCGGGCGCGGCTCGACCTACTCGGCGTCCAAGGCCTGGGTGGTGTCGTTCACCGAAGGGCTGGCCGGCGGGCTGCACGGCACCGGTGTCGGCATCCACGTGGTCTGCCCGGGGTATGTGCACACCGAATTCCACGAGCGCGCCGGCATCGACATGGCGACTCTGCCGTCGTTTATGTGGATGGAGGTCGACGACGTCGTCGCGACGAGCCTGGCCGACATCGCCCGCGGCGATGTGATCAGCATCCCGGGCCTGCAGTACAAGACATTGGTAGGCGTTAGCCGGCTGATTCCGCGCGGGGTGTCCCGGAGACTGACCAACACCTTCGGGAGGGGCCGTGGGCGCACTTAACAGCGACGAGCGCGACGAACTGGCCGCGTTGGTGCGTGAGCTTTCGGTGGTGCACGGCCGCGTGACACTGTCGTCGGGAGCCGAAGCCGACTACTACGTCGACCTGCGCCGCGCCACCCTGCACCATCGGGCCGGCGCGCTGATCGGGCGGCTGGTCCGTCAGCTCACCGACGACTGGGACTACGTCGCCGTGGGCGGTTTGACCCTGGGCGCGGACCCGGTGGCGACCGCCGTCATGTACGCCCCGGGTCGGCCGATCGACGCGTTTGTGGTGCGTAAGTCGGTGAAAGCCCATGGCATGCAACGTCTTATCGAGGGGGCCGACGTGGCGGGCCGGCCGGTTCTGGTGGTAGAGGACACCAGCACCACCGGCGGGTCGGCGCTCACCGCGGTGCGTGCGGTGCGTGAGGCCGGGGGCCAGGTCGTCGGCGTGGCCACCGTGGTGGATCGCGCCACCGGCGCAGCCGAGGCCATCGAGGCCGAGGGCGTGCCGTACCGCAGCGTGCTCGGCCTGGCCGAACTGGGCCTGGGCTGAGCCGCCGGGGCCGGGTCGTGCGGACTCTCATCGCGGTGGTGTCGGCGCTGGCCGTCGCTTGGGTGGCGGCCTGCTCGGGTCCGGGCGCGACCGGTCCGTACGGCGCCCAGGGTGCCCGGATCGATTCGGCACTGACCGTACTGGGCTGGGAGATGACCCTGTCCAACCTGCGCTGGGAGGTCGATCACGTCCTGATCGACGTCAAGGCGCAGGTCGTCGATTCAGATGCCCCGCACGCCGCGGCCCGCGATTTCCGGTTCGGGGTGTACGGCACCCCCGCGCGCCCGTTCGAGGCGACCGGTCTGGGCAGCTGCAACGCCCTGGGGGAGTTGGCGCCCACGCCGCTGGCGGCCACTGAACCCGACCGGCTGAACGGGACCGTGTGCCTGGGGCCGCTCAAGGAACGCAGCGCGGTGCGCGGGGTCTACGTCTACTCGCCGGCCGACCGGATCAAGGACACCACGGTGGCCTACGGGGCGGCGTTCCCGGTGGGGCTGGCTCCGGTCAATCCGGGGGACACCGGCCTGGCGCTCACCTCACAGGGCGTGGCGGCCTACCGGGGTGATGGGCTCCCGCTTACTCCGGCTGCTCTCGGCGACCCGAAAGCCTTCACCGGCGCCGGTTATATGGTCCTGAGCTTCACCGCGGACGCGGTGGCCGGCCGATACCGCCAGGACGCACAAGCGCGCGGCGGGCCCCTGATGCTGATCGCCGGACCATCCACACCGATACCCGGTCTGGGACCGGATTGCCTCGCGTTCGGTTCGTCGGTGCTGATTCTGCCGGAGGCGTCGCTGAACTCGGTGCACGTGCCCACCTCGCTGTGCACGCACGGCGAGATCAACGCCGCGCTGCTGTACGCCACGGTGTCGGTGGTGGGCACGCATGCCGCCGTGTGGACCACCTCGTGACCGAGCCGTCCGATGCGGCCGATTCATGCGGCGGTCCCAGCTTCGCCTCTCCTCCGTCGAGCCTCGCTGAACCGCCGGGCCCCACCGAGTGGTTCCCGCCGGCCAACGGGGTAGGGCCGTGGGAGGGCCCGCTGCCGGCCGACCCCCGCTACGACCCGGAACTGCTGCGCGAAGGCGACAGCCGCAACGTCGTCGACGCCTACCGCTACTGGACCCGTGAGGCGATCATCGCCGACATCGACCGGCGGCGGCACCGGCTGCACATCGCTATCGAGAACTTCGGGCACGACGCCAACATCGGCTCGGTGGTGCGCACCGCCAACGCGTTCGCCGTGCACACCGTGCACATCGTCGGGCGTCGGCGCTGGAACCGGCGCGGCGCCATGGTCACCGACCGCTACCAGCGGCTGCAACACCACGAAACCACCGCTGAGTTACTGGATTTCGCCGCGCAGCAGGGCCTGACCGTGGTCGCGGTGGACAACGTCGCCGGGGCGGCGCGCCTGGAGCAGACCGCGCTGCCCGCCGACTGTCTGCTGGTGTTCGGCCGGGAGGGCCCGGGCATCAGCGACGAGGCCCGCGCCGGAGCGGATCTGACGGTGTCCATCGCTCAGTTCGGCTCCACCCGCAGCATCAACGTCGGGGTGGCCGCCGGGATCGTGATGCACGCCTGGATCACCCGGCACGGCCACCTCGACCAGGCCTGGTGAACCCGCTCGGCACTGCGGACCACGCCTCATCCAGGGCTTTTCCAGGGGTTGGCGAGCCAAATGCAAGGGTTTTCCCTGTTTCGGCCACACGAGGCTGGCCAATAGCGTTTTCCCAGTAAGCGCTCAGCATCAACTTACAGTTGTAATGGGCGATGGCACTGTTTTTGGGGAGGTTTGAAATGGTCTCAAGTATTCGCCCACTGGCGACTATGGGTGTCGCCCTGACCAGCGCGAGCATGATCGCGGCCGGCCCGGCTGTCGTGGCGGGCCCGCCGGTGCTGACGCACACCGTCACGTCCGTAGAACTGCTGGCCAGCCCGGACGAGATCTCGGATTCACTGGTCGACCTGCTTCCGCTCTTCGGGTGGCTGGGCGACATCGACTTGGAACAATTCGACGGACTCGCGCCCTACGTTGCCTTCGTCGCCGACTTGTTGCGGTCCACCATCGAGACCCTGGCCGACTTCGGAACCACGGTCGATTCGTGGCTGGAGCCCATGGGGATCTCGGGGCTCGGCGATTGGATCGGCGGTCAAGTCGCGCTCTTGAGTCCAATGCTGGACACCGGCTGGGACGCGGTGGCTTGGCTGACGACGGGGTTCCCGGAGGTTATCGGCAACGTCTTCACCCCCATGGCGGAGTTCGACCTCGACGGGCTGTACACCATGTTCGGCCTTCCCGAAGAGACCTTCGACCCGCTCAATGAGCTGGCGAGCGTCGGGTCGAGCATTCTCGGCGGTCTGACCAGCGGACTGATGATGGGGACGGTAGCGCCGGTCGGAATCGTGGCGCAGATTCTTGCGGGCAATCTGGACCTGGCCGACCTGCAGTCCCTGCCACTGTGGGAGAACATCGAGGAGCTGCAAATCCAAGTGCAGCAAACCTTCGATTCGCTGAGCGACCAGCTGTTGAACCTGCTGATGTCGCTGTCGGACATGGTGCCGAGCGTCTAGGCGGTTCACCCGGGGGGCGACAGGCATCCTTCCCGTGGCGACACCCGCCGCGGGAAGGATGTCCGCCTGCCGACTCGCCCGATAGGGCAGGATCAACGGCTATGGATCTGCTCTGGGCGAACCGGGCCGAAAGCGCCGAGGCCGCCGTCACCGCGAGACACCTCAAAGCCCTCTGGCGCATCCCGGGCACCCAGCTGGGGGTGGTGGCCTGGCCCCCGATCCGGCGCGCCCCGCACTGGCACTACTGGTGGCAGGCGCACCTGCTGGACTGTTTGGTCGACGCGCAACTCCGTGACCCGCAACCGGAACGGGTGACCCGGATCAAGCGGCAGATCCGTACGCACCGGCTGCGGAACGTGGGCCGCTGGACCAACGCCTACTACGACGACATGGCGTGGTTGGCGCTGGCCATCCAGCGGGCCTGCCGGGTCACCGGCGTCGACCGGCATCGCGCGTTGGGCACCCTGACTCGCGAGCTGACCGACTCGTGGATGCCCGAAGCCGGCGGCGGCATCCCATGGCGCAAGGACGAACAGTTCACCAACCCGTTCTTCAACGCCCCCGCAAACGGGCCGGCCGGGATCTTCCTGGCCCGCGAGCCGGACTGGCTTGGGCGCGCCCAGGAGATGGGCGACTGGATCGACGACACCCTGATCGACCCGGAGACCCACCTGGTGTTCGACGGCATCAGAGCTGGCTCGCTGGTGCGCGCCGAGTACACCTACTGCCAGGGCGTGGTGCTGGGGCTGGAGACCGAGTTGGCGGCGCGCACCGGAGCCGAGCGGCACGCCGCCCGCGTCCACCGGCTGGTCGCCGCGGTGAAAAAGCAGATGGCCCCCGGCGGGGTGATCAAGGGCGCCGGCGGCGGCGACGGCGGGCTGTTCGCCGGCATCACCGCGCGCTATCTGGCGCTGGTCGCCACCGATCTGCCGGGTGACTCCGCCGCCGACGCCGAGGCGCGTGACACCGCGGGCAAGCTGGTGTTGTCGTCGGCGAAATCGGCGTGGGACTACCGGCAATCGGTCAACGGGCTGCCGCTGTTCGGGGCGTTCTGGGACCAGGCCGCCGAGGTGCCCCGGGCCGACGGCGAAGTGGCCACCTCTATCGGCGGTGCGGTGCGCGAGTCCGAGGTGCCCGAGCGCGACCTGTCGGTGCAGCTGGGCGGATGGATGCTGATGGAGGCCGCACACACCGTCGCGGCCGCCCAACCGGCTAGCTGACCTACTCGGGATTCTGCGCGCTGAGGGCCGACTCGTCGGCCGGTGTCTGCGCCGCGCGGTTCCGGCGGCGCGCCAGGTACGCCTTGGCCGCCGAGAAGATCGCCGGCAGCAGCGAGACGAACAGAATCCCGATGATGATCAATTCCAGGTGCTCGGTGATGCCGGGCACCTTGGTGCCCAGCCAGTATCCCGTCAGGGTCATCCCGGCTCCCCACAGGATGCCGCCGACGATGTCGAAGGCCAGGTAGACCGGGTATCGCATGTAGGAGACGCCCGCGATAGCCGGGACGAAGGTCCGTGCGAACGGCACGAAGCGGGCCAGGATGATCGCGGCCGGCCCGTACTTCTCGAAGAAGGCGTGCGAATCCGTCACATAGTGCTTCTTGAAGAAGCGGGAATCCTCTTTCTTGAACAGCGCCGGCCCGAGACGGCGGCCGATGAAATAGCCGGTCTGATCGCCCAATATCGCCACGATCGCCACGGCAGGCGCCAGCACCCAGATGTCGGGATTGCCGGCGGCGGCCAGCAGGCCACCGGTGACCAAAAGCGATTCACCGGGTAACAGCGGAAACAGCAAGCCGGTTTCGACGAAGACGATCACCAGGATGGCCGGCAGTACCGCGTGCTCGAATAGGCCGCCCTGCCCGATCCAGTACATCGGGTCCAAGATGTGGGGCATCGCCGCCGCCACCGTCATGCTCATGAGGCCCCAACATACCGGTGTCGTGGGGAATTAACCGTTGGGGATACTGGGGAGGCACAGTCTGCCCCCAGGAGGAGAGAGTTCCATGCCCATCGCCACCCCCGAGGTCTACGCCGAGATGCTGGGCCGCGCCAAGGAGAACTCGTACGCGTTCCCGGCGATCAACTGCACGTCGTCGGAGACCATCAACGCGGCAATCAAAGGCTTCGCCGACGCCGGGAGCGACGGCATCATCCAGTTCTCCACCGGGGGGGCGGAATTCGGATCCGGGCTGGGTGTCAAGGACATGGTGACCGGCGCGGTGGCACTGGCCGAGTTCGCCCACGTGATCGCCGCCAAGTACCCGATCAACGTGGCCCTGCACACCGACCACTGCCCCAAGGACAAGCTGGACGGCTTCGTGCGTCCGCTGCTGGCGATCTCCAGTGAGAGGGTGCGAGTGGGCCAGAATCCGCTGTTCCAGTCGCACATGTGGGACGGCTCGGCCGTGCCGATCGACGAGAACCTGACCATCGCCCAGGAACTGCTGGCCCAGGCGGTGGCCGCCAAGATCATCCTCGAGGTGGAGATCGGCGTGGTCGGCGGTGAAGAGGACGGCGTGGAGGCCGAGATCAACGAGAAGCTCTACACCTCACCGGAGGACTTCGAGAAGACCGTCGCCGCCCTGGGCGCCGGCGAGCAGGGCCAGTACCTGCTGGCCGCCACCTTCGGCAACGTGCACGGCGTCTACAAGCCCGGCAACGTCAAGCTGCGCCCCGACATCCTGGCCGAGGGCCAGAAGGTGGCGTCGGCCAAGTTGGGCCTGGCCGACGGCTCCAAGCCGTTCGACTTCGTCTTCCACGGCGGCTCGGGTTCGTTGAAGTCTGAGATCGAGGAGGCGCTGCGCTACGGGGTGGTGAAGATGAACGTCGACACCGACACCCAGTACGCGTTCACCCGCCCGGTCGCCGCGCACATGTTCACCAACTACGACGGGGTGCTGAAGGTCGACGGCGAGGTCGGCAACAAGAAGACCTACGACCCGCGCAGCTACCTCAAGAAGGCCGAGGCCGCCATGACCGAACGGGTCGTCGAGGCCTGCAACGACCTGCACAGCGCCGGCAAGAGCCTGAGTTGAACTCGTTGACTCTGCGTCCACGGCGGAAAAGTGCGAGAAGACTCCACCGTGGACGCAGAGTCAACGTGCTAACCGGCGTGCCTGATTCGGCGGCCCAGCTGCGCCCCTCCTCCGTCGAGCCTTGCTAGCCGCCGTGCGACTGGCAGATCTTCCACTGGTCGTCGCGGAACTGCAGGTCGAAGCTGCGGGTTGAGCGCACCCGCGGCTCGTAGGCCATGAACGCGGTGACGTTGGCTTCGGCGTGACCGTCGTTGACGACGACTTCGTCGATGCTGGCGACCACCGGATACTGCTTGGCCGCCGAGATCCGGCGGTAGGTGTCGTCCCAGGCCTTCTGGTCGTAGTTGACGTAGCGGTCGCGGAAGTCGCCGCAGGTGAGACTGCGCAACGCGGCCAGGTCACCGTTCTGCATGGCGATGTCGAAGTTCTGGATGGTGGCGCGGACGTGCTCTTCCTGCGAGGCGGCCTCCCTGCTGTCGCGGGTCAGCCACAGGGTGCCCAGCACCGCGACGACCGCGAGCAGCAGGACGATCAGGATCACCGCCATCACCCAGCCCCAGCTACGTGACACGGTGGACGGCAGCCTCCCGCCCGCCCGAGCCGGGATCTGTTGCGGTATCGCCTTTCCCGCGTCATCGCCCTGCTGCGCGATCACCTCGGTCTCCGCGTCACCCACCGACGGGATGACCTCGGTCTGCCCGGCGTCGAACCCGGGTGCGGTGAACCGGCGCTCCGGCGATCCGTCGACACCGGGTTCCTGGGGCGCGGCCTCGGTGGTGATCACCTCGGTGACGGCCTCGGTGTCGGCCGGGGCTTCTGCGGGAGTCTCCGGCATGACGGTGGTCTCGTCTTCCGCGGAGGCGGCGGCGTGGACCTCGGTGACCTGTTCGTCGCCGTCGGGCTGCTGCTCGATCGGGGTGGCATCACCGGTCTGGGGACCGTGATCGGATGCGGGCGGGGCGGGGACGTCGTCGCGGTCGGGGCCGGATGGGTTCGGCATGGGCTACTGCTGTCCTCCCGCTAGCGAATCTGCTGGGCGCCAGCTTACTGAGCGCGGTGGCGGATTGCCGGAGTGGCTGGCTATGGACGGCACGGCAGAATGAACGATGTGACGCACACCGGTGATCTTCTCCGCCCCGATCCGATCTTGCTACCCGGCGACCCCGACGCCGAGGCCGGCCTGCGGGCCAACCAGAACCCCACGATTGTCGCGGCCGCGCATCCGGCTGCCTCGGTGGCGTGGGCGGTGCTGGCTGAAGCGGCATTGGCCGAGGACAAAGTGGTCACCGCCTATGCCTACGCGCGCACCGGTTACCACCGCGGCCTGGACCAGCTGCGCCGTAACGGGTGGAAGGGCTACGGTCCGGTGCCGTACGCGCATGAGCCCAACCGGGGCTTCTTGCGGTGTGTGGCCGTGCTGGCGCGAGCCGCCGACATCATCGGGGAGACTGACGAACAGGCGCGCTGCCTGGCTCTGCTCGACGACTGCGATCCCGGCGCCCGCTCTGCGCTGGGGCTGAGCTGACTCACGGCGTGCTGGGGCATCAGTATCCGAGTGGGCAGTGACCACCCTGCCCGGCAGGTTCCACCTGCACGGTGGCGTGAGTCAGCCCGCGGGCGGCCAGCACGGCCCGCGCGTCGGCCAGCACCCGGCCGGCGTCGGCGCCGGTGCCCAGGTGGGCGGTGGCCATGTCTTGGCCCGGAACCAGCGTCCAGACGTGTAGGTCATGTACGTCGGTGACACCGTCGACGGCGGCGAGCGCCGCGCGGAGTTCGTCGACGTCGATGTGGCTCGGTGATGCCTCCGACAGGATCCGCAGCGCCGCCCCGGCCAGCGCGAACGCCCGCGGCAGCACCCACAGCGCCACGAAGACGGCGACCACCACGTCGGCGTAGGGCCAGCCGGTGGTCACGGTGACGATGCCGGCGATCAGCACGCCGACGCTGCCGACGGTGTCGGCGACCACCTCCAGGTACGCCCCGCGCACCGCGAGGCTCTGCGCCGAGTGGGAGCGCAACAGCAGTGCCACTCCGATGTTGACGGTCAGTCCGGCGAGTGCGACGACGATCATCGGCACGCCGGGCACGTCCGGTGCGGTGCCGATGCGGCGGATCGCCTCGGTGAGGATGAAGGTCGCCACCCCGATCAGCAGCACGGCGTTGGCGACCGCGGTGAACACCTCGGCGCGGTGCCAGCCGTAGGTGCGCGACGGTGACGTGCTGCCGCGCCGGGCCAGCATCACCGCGGCCACGCCCATGAACAGGGCGGCCAGGTCGGTGAGCAGATGCCCGGCGTCGGCCAGCAGGGCGATCGAGTTGATGGTGATCGCGGTGGTCAGTTCGACGACGAACAGCGTGGTCAGGATCGCGGCGGAGACGATCATCCGGGACAGGCGAGTGTCGGTGTGACGATGATCGTGACCGGCGCCCATGGCTGGCAAATATATTCGGCGCGGGCGGCGTCCCGGCTCGGAACTCAGAACCAGGATCCCCAGAACTGGGTCAGCCCCAACCCCCACCCCACCAGCTGGCGCGGCACGTCGAACAGGTCGAAGAACCACAGCACCATTGCGAAGAACTTCCGGTTCAGCGCCGGTGAGGCGATCAGCAACATCAGCAGGACCAACAGGCCCCACTGCTGGAACGGCTGCACGGCGCGGCGGGTCGCCGGGCTCAGGTGCGGCTCCAGCGCGCCGTAGCCGTCCAGCCCCGGCACCGGCAGCAGGTTCAGCACCACCGCGGTGACCTGCAGGAAACCCAGGAACGCCAGCGCGGACCAGAACACCGGGTGCGCGGGGTCGTAGAACGCCCGGGTGGAGCCCAGCAACAGCACCGCCAGTATCAGGTTGGCCGCCGGGCCGGCCAGGCTGACCAGGGTGCGCCGCCACGGCGTCATGAACGACGTCTGGACGTACACCGCCCCGCCCGGCAGGCCGATGCCGCCGAGCATGATGAACAGCATCGGCAGCACCAGCGACAGTCCCGGATGGGTGTAGCGCAGCGGGTTGAGGGTCAGATAGCCGCGCATCTCCACGCCGCGGTCGCCGAACCGCCAGGCGGTGTAGGCGTGGCCGAACTCGTGCAGACACAGCGACACCAGCCAGCCGGCGATCACGAACACGAACACACCGGCGTGGGCCAGCGGACGGACGTCGGTGCCCGCCCACCAGGCCAGCGCGCCGCCGAGCGCGGTCACCGCCACCAGGGCCAGAAAGACCGGGCTGGGCCGCACCGCCTGGCCGCGCAGGGGATGGACGTTCACGCCCACGAACCTATCCGACCAGCAGCCAGTCCTCGATGTGCCGATAAAAGGTGGACCGCTTCACGGTCCGGGTGCCATAGACCCCGTCGCGCACCACCAGTGCACCGGTCGTGCCCAGCTGCGCCGCGCGGCCCGTCACCCAGCGTCGCACCCGGCCGCCTCGCTGCGGGATCCCGGCCCGCAGTCCCGGTGCGGTGCCGATCGGTTCGATCAGCACCCCGGCCACGTCCCCGTCGAACAGCGCGGCGTCATCGACGATGCCCTCACCGCGCAGCACCCCGGCGCCGTCGACCGGCAGCCAGCGGCCGACGCCCACCAGGGCGGTGCCCGCGTCGTCGCGGACCAGCGGCACCGGGCGGGCGGTGCCCCGCCGCGCGCGCCGCACTGCGCGCCACCCGGCCGGCAGGCGGTAGGCGGTGGTCGCGGGGGTGCGTCGCGGCGGCGCGTAACCCACCTCGACATCGAGCCGGTCGGCGCGCAGCATCCGGGTCAGCACCCGCGCCAGGTCCGCGTCACCGCCCACCACCACCAGCCGGCGGTAGCGATTGATCGCCGCGTCCAAGACTCCCGAGTTGTCCGTGTCCGCTTCGGCGACCTGCACCGTCGACAACCCACGCAGGGCCCGCGGCAGCGACCGCCCGGCAAACAGCAAAACGGCGGTTTCAGCAGGCATCAACCGGCCCCCGGTGCCGTTAGTGGCGTTCAACACGCTCCTTGTGAATCGCTTCAGATAGGCTCATTCCCCGGCTGGACCACAGTAAGCCAAGACAGTTAGCGAGAAATCCATGCCGGCAATCGTCGTCATCGGCGCCCAGTGGGGCGACGAGGGCAAAGGGAAAGCCACCGACCTACTCGGCGAGCGAGTGCAGTGGGTGGTGCGCTACCAGGGCGGCAACAACGCCGGCCACACCGTGGTACTGCCCACCGGGGAGAACTTCGCCCTGCACCTGATCCCATCCGGGGTGTTGACGCCGCACGTCACCAACGTCATCGGCAACGGCGTGGTGGTCGACCCGGGCGTGCTGCTCGAGGAGCTGGCGGGGCTGGAGCGCCGCGACGTGGACACCTCGCGGCTGCTGATCTCCGCCGACGCCCATCTGCTGATGCCCTATCACGTCGCCATCGACAAGGTGACCGAGCGCTACATGGGCAGCAAGAAGATCGGCACCACCGGCCGCGGCATCGGGCCCTGCTACCAGGACAAGATCGCCCGGATCGGGATCCGGGTCGCGGACGTACTCGACGAAGAGTCGCTGGCGAACAAGATCGAGGCCGCCCTGGAGTTCAAGAACCAGGTGCTGGTCAAGATCTACAACCGCAAGGCGCTCGAGCCGCAGCAGGTGCTCGAAGATCTGCTGAAGCAGGCCGAGGGTTTCAAGCACCGCATCGCCGACACCTCGCTGGTGCTGGGTGCCGCGCTGGACCGCGGCGAGAATGTGCTGCTGGAAGGCTCGCAGGGCACCCTGCTCGACGTCGACCACGGCACCTACCCGTACGTGACGTCGAGCAACCCGACCGCCGGAGGTGCGGCGGTGGGTTCCGGCGTCGGGCCCACCCGCATCACCACGGTGCTGGGCATCCTGAAGGCCTACACAACTCGGGTCGGCTCGGGGCCGTTCCCCACCGAACTGTTCGACGCCAGCGGCGAGTACCTGTCCAAGACCGGCGGCGAGGTCGGCGTGACCACCGGCCGCCGGCGGCGGTGCGGCTGGTTCGACGCGGTGATCGCCCGCTACGCCACCCGGGTCAACGGCATCACCGATTACTTCCTGACCAAGCTCGACGTGCTGTCCAGCCTGGAAACCGTGCCGGTCTGCGTCGGCTACGAGATAGACGGCAAGCGCACCGACGAGCTGCCGATGACCCAGGAAGAATTCGCCCGCGCCGAACCGGTCTACGAAGAACTGCCGGGCTGGTGGGAGGACATCTCGGGTGCCCGGACGTTCGAGGAGCTGCCGGTCCATGCGCGCGACTACGTATCTCGGCTGGAAGAGATTGCCGGAGCCCAGGTTTCGTGCATCGGGGTCGGTCCCGGACGGGAGCAGACCATCGTGCGTCGCGATGTCGTGCGGAGCCACGCGTGAGCGACGGTGCGCCGCTGGACGGCACAGACAACACCGATAGTGATCCCGACTACGCCAGTCACGGCGGATTCCCGGACTACGGCGTCGTCGAGCCGAGCGCGGGCTTCGCGCGGTTCGTCACCACCATGCGGCGGCTGCAGGACCTGTCGGTGTCGACCGATCCCAGCGACGCCACCTGGGACGACGCCGCCGACCGCGTCGAGGCGCTGGTGGGGTTGCTGGAGAAGTTCCCGGCGCCCGCGGGAGTCGCCCCGGCCGGGCGGGCACCGTCGCTGCCGGGTATGGGCAGCCTGCTGCTGCCGCCGTGGCGGATCAGCCGCTTCGAGCCCGACGGTGTCTCGATGACGGGCTCGTTCAGCCGGTTCCATGTGGGCGGTAACTTCGCGGTACACGGGGGCGTGCTGCCGCTGCTGTTCGACTGGATGTTCGGGATGGTGGTGCACGCCGCGAACCGCCCGATCAGCCGGACGGCGTTCCTGCACGTCGACTATCGCAAGGTCACCCCGATCGACACCCCGCTGTTGGTGCACGGCCGGATCGAGAAGGTCGAGGGACGCAAGGCGTTCATCGGCGCCGAACTCACCGACACCGACGGCACCGTGCTGGCCGAGGCGCAGGGCCTGATGGTGCGCCTGTTGCCCGGCCAGCCCTAATCGTTCGGGCGCGGCCCGCGCAGCGTCATCGCCGTGAACAGCGCCAGAAACGACGCGGCTGGCACGGTGTTGGGGATGCTGTCACGGACCCGGACGTGCGCGCCGACCGCGAGGATGAAATACAGCGTCAACGCCGCGGTGGTCACCCGGGCCAGCACCGGGAACCGGTGCACGGACAGCAGGCCGACTGCCGAGGCCACCTTGACGATCGGCAGGATCGGCCGGACCTGCTGCGGGCACTGCACCGTGTCGAGGGCTTTGGCGATGTAGGGCACCGGGATGGCGCAGGCCACCGCATCAGCGACCTGAAATGCGGCCAACCCCGTGTAGGTCTTCGGTGATGTCAGGACACTCATGGTTTCAACTGTATTCGGCTGCGCGCGCAGGCGCCGGGCCTATCCTGGAGCAGCATGCAACATTGCCGTGGCACGGGGAGGGTGGGGCGGTGAACGGCGAGGCGGGTGAGTTCGCGACCGAGCGGTTGTCCGCCGACGGTCCCAGCCGAACCAGGGTCGCGCTGCTCGGGTCTGGTGATCTCAGCCGGGAGTTGGTGACGGCGCTGCAGCGCCTGGGCGCCGAGGTGATCGCCGTCGACCGTTACGCCGACGCGGCGCTGCACGGGATCGTCGACCGCTCGGTGGTGGTCGACCTGAGCGACAACGACGAACTTGCCGCGGCGATCCGGTGGTTGCAGCCGAAATTCGTGGTGGTGGCCTCCGACGTGGTGGCCACCGACGCGCTGGCCGTCGCCGCCGACACCGGATTCACCCGACTGGTGCCCGGTCTGCGCGGCGCCCGCTTGGCCGCCGACCCGGAGGGGATGCGGCGGCTGGCCGCTGACGAACTGGGGTTGCCCACCGCGCCGTTCTGGTTCGCCGGATCCGTCGAGGAACTGCGGGAGGTGGCCGAGCACGCCGGATATCCGATGTCGGTCAAACCGGTGGGGGGCTCGCTCGGCGAGGGCCGTTCGGTCATGGTGCGCGACAGCGATATCGAGCCCGCTTGGCAGCGGGCGGTCTCGGCCGCCGTCCCGGGGACGCCGCCCCGGGTGCTGGCCGAGACGGTGGTGGAGTTCGACAGCGAGGTCACCCTGCTCGCCGTACACAGCGAGGGCCCGGGTGGACCGGCGCTGGACTTCTGCGCACCGATCGGGCACAGCAGCGCCGAAGATCCGAATGGGCAACTGACGGTGGAGTTCTGGCAGCCGCACCCGATGACCGCCGTGGCGCTGGACGCCGCCAAGTCGATCGCCGCGCGGGTGGCTCGGGCGCTCGGCGGACGCGGCCTGTTCGGAGTGGACCTGCTGGTACACGGCGACGAGGTGTATTTCGCCGGCGTCGATGTGCGCCCGTATGACGCCGCGCTGCTGACGTTGCGGACCCAGCGGCTGTCCGGTTTCGAACTGCAGGCGCGTGGAATCCTCGGGCTGGCAACCGACACCATCATGGTCTCGCCCGGTGCCGCCCGGCTGATCTACTCGCGTCGCCGCACCGGTCCCGCGGCTGAGGTCACCCCCGACAGCGTGACCGTGGTCGCCGATGCGCTCAGCGTGACTGAAAGTGATGTGGTGGTGTTCCGGCACCATGAGGGACACCCGCGCCGGCGGTTGGGCTTGGCGCTGGCCACGGGGCCGGACGTGGCGATCGCCCGGGACCGCGCCGGGCAGGTGGCGACCGTTCTGGACAAGCTCTGGCCGTGACCCGCCGTGGCGTGAACCGGATTCAGGTGCGAGACTTTCGCAGGTGAGCTACGCAGGAGATATCACACCCGAGCAGGCCTGGGCGATACTGCGCGACGACCCGGCGGCGACGCTCATCGACGTGCGCACCGACGCCGAATGGCGCTTCGTCGGCCTGCCCGACGTGTCCGGTCTGGGCCGCGAGGTGGTCTGCGTCGAGTGGGTCCACTCCGACGGCAGCCCCAACCTCGATTTCTCCCGCGAACTGGCGGCGCGCGTCGCCGGCGGGCCGGCGATCTTCTTGTGCCGCTCGGGCAACCGCTCCATCCCGGCGGCCGAAGCCGGTACCGCGCTGGGTCTGACCCCGTCCTACAACGTGCTGGATGGTTTCGAGGGCCAGCTCGACGAGCACGCCCACCGGGGTGGCACAGGCTGGCGTGCCGTCGGCCTGCCCTGGAAACAGTCATGAGCGAGCCGGGCCCGAAACGTTCTGTCCGTATTCCGAAACCCCTGCCGGACGGCGTCGGTCCGGCCACCATCGGCGTGCGCGGCGGGCTGCTGCGCTCGCAGTTCGAGGAGACCGCCGAGGGGTTGTTCCTCAGCTCCGGTTACGTCTATGAATCCGCGGCCGCCGCGGAGCAGGCCTTCGCCGGCGAGGTCGAGAGGTTCGTCTATTCGCGGTACGGCAATCCGACGGTGTCGATGTTCGAGGAACGGCTGCGCCTGATCGAAGGGGCCCCGGCGGCGTTCGCCACCGCCAGCGGCATGGCGGCGGTGTTCGTCGCACTCGGTGCGCTGCTGGGCGCGGGTGATCGTTTGGTGGCTGCGCGCAGTCTGTTCGGATCGTGTTTCGTGGTCTGCAACGAGGTTCTGCCCCGCTGGGGGGTGGAAACCGTCTTCGTCGACGGTGATGACTTGGCGCAGTGGGAACAGGCACTGTCGGTCCCCACCAGCGCGGTGTTCTTCGAGACGCCGTCCAACCCGATGCAGTCACTGGTCGACATCGCCGCGGTCACCGAGCTGGCCCATGCCGCCGGCGCGAAAGTGGTGCTGGACAACGTGTTCGCCACTCCGCTGCTGCAGCAGGGCATTCCGCTCGGTGTGGATGTGGTGGTGTACTCCGGCACCAAACACCTCGATGGGCAGGGCCGGATCCTGGGCGGGGCGATCCTGGGCGACCAGGAGTACATCGACGGCCCGGTGCAGACCCTGATGCGTCACACCGGCCCCGCCCTGAGTGCTTTCAACGCGTGGGTTCTGCTGAAAGGCCTTGAAACACTGTCGGTTCGGGTCGACTACGCCAACACTGCGGCGTTGCGGATCGCGGAGTTCTTGGAGCAGCATCCGGCGGTGCGCTGGGTGCGCTACCCGTTCCTGCCGTCGCATCCGCAGTACGAGCTGGCGCGCAGGCAGATGTCCGGCGGCGGCACCGTCGTCACCTTCGAACTCGACGCCCCGCCGAGCGCTGCCAAGCAGCGAGCATTCGAGTTGCTGGACAGGCTGCAGCTGATCGACATCTCCAACAACCTCGGGGACGCGAAGTCGCTGATCACCCATCCGGCGACCACCACCCATCGGGCGATGGGGCCCGACGGGCGTGCGGCGATCGGGCTCGGCGACGGGGTGGTGCGGATCTCCGTCGGGCTGGAAAGCACCGACGATCTGATCGCCGACCTGGATCAGGCGCTGGGGTAGCGCGGGCTTTTGCGGGTTCAGTCGCCTTCGACGACGCCGGTGGCGTGCTGCGCGCGGTCCTCGTAGGCCTTGCGGGCCGCGGTGTCGAACTGCAGAAACACGGTGTCGTTCTGGGTCTTCTTGTTCAGCCAACGACGGCCCCGGTCCGGCAGCAGGCTCGCCAGGATCGAGACGCGACGCCCAAAGCTGGGCACGGAAACCAGAGTCTTGGGCTTATCGAGCACTTTGACAACGCCGGCGGCGATGTCTTCGGGCTCCACCGGCTTCTGGGCCGCCGACGGCGTTGTGCCCGAGATCAGTTCGGTGTTGGTGAAGGTGGGCAGTACCGCGGAGACCTTGACGCCCTGCGGTGCGAACTCGTCGGACATTGCGGTGGTCAGGCCGACGACGGCGAATTTGGTTCCGGCGTAGAGCACCTGGCCCGGTACGGCCACGACCCCGGCCAGCGAGGCGATATTGATGATGTGGCCGCTGCGGCGTTTGACCATCTCGGGCAGCACCAGCTGGCAGCCGTTGAGCACGCCGTAGAAGTTGACCTCGGTCGCCGAACGAATGGTCTGCGGCGTCTGCTCGAGGAAGGGTCCCACCGGCATGACACCGGCATTGTTGATCAGCACGTCGATGTGGCCCTCGCCGTCGGCGCGGGCCTTGTCCAGAAACGTCGAGAACGACTCGCGGTCGGTGACGTCGAGCGGGTGGCCGGTGACCGGACCGCTCGAACCGAGTTGCTTGACCGCTTTGTCGAGCACGCTCACGTCGCGGTCGCCGATGACGACCCGGGCGCCCCGAGCGAGCAGTGCGGCGGCGGTGGCCAGCCCGATCCCACGGGCGGCGCCGGTGATGGCGATGGTCTTACCGCGAATGTTGTCCACGCGACGAACTTAACAGGTGTCAAATTCGTCCGTCGAGGGGTTTGACGATCCGGGGTCGCAGGCGCCGAGGGCGTCAGGCCCAGCGGCCCAGGATCTCGCCGGCATGCCTGCCCAGCGCGGCTTGGAGCAGTGGCCCGAAGCTGACCCGCCCGACACCGAGTGGGCCGAATGAGGCCGGGTCGTCGGTGTCGGGTGCGGCCAACGCGTTGACCGGCTTCGGCAGTCCGGCGGCCAGCACACGCAGGGTCTCCCCGTCGTGTCGGCCGACCGGGTAGAGCACGTCCGCTCCGGCGTTCGCGCACTCGGTCAGCCGGGCGATGGCACGGTCGATGCGGTCGGAGTCGTCGCCGTCCTTGCGCAGGAACAGGTCGGTGCGGGCGTTGATCACCAGGTGTGTGCCCGCGGCGTCGGCGGCCTGCCGCAGTGCGGCGACATACGCGGCGTGCTCGGAGGATGACCGCAGCCGCTTGTCTTCGCTGTGCACCGAGTCCTCGATGTTGCACCCGACCACGCCGGCGTCCAGGAGACCGTCGACCAGGTGGGCCGGGGTTTCGCCGTAGCCGGACTCGATATCGAGCGACACCGGCACGTCGACGGCCTCGGTGATCTGGCGCGCCCGGCTCAGCGCCTCGGCGAACGTCATCCCTTCGCCGTCGCTGCGGCCCATCGATTCGGCAACCGGCTTGCTACCGACGGTCAGCGCGGCGAACCCGGCGCCGACAGCCAGCCTGGCCGACCACACGTCCCACACCGTCGGCAGGATCACCGGATCGCCGGGCCGGTGCATCGCCAGGAAAGCCGCCGCCCGCTGCCCAAGAACCTCGCTACTCGTCATTTTTACAACTCTGCCATGTGTTAATTAATCGCGGAAGGTGGGGCCTGTGGTCATTCGGCGGAGCCGGGCTCCGGCGTCAGCGGAAGGCACCCGACCCGGTGAAGGCCTGGCCCAGCACCAGCTGATGCATCTCGGGGGTGCCCTCGTAGGTCAGCACCGACTCCAGGTTGACCATGTGCCGGATTACCGGGTACTCCAGCGATATCCCGTTGCCGCCCAGGATGGTTCGGGCGGTGCGGCAGATCTCCAGCGCGCTGCGGGTGTTGTTGAGTTTGCCGAAGCTGACCTGCTCGGGGCGCAGCCCCGCGCTGTCCTTGAGCCGTCCCAGATGCAGCGAGAGGAGCTGGCCCTTGTGCAGCTCGACGGCCATGTCAACGAGTTTGGCCTGGGTGAGCTGGAATCCGGCGATCGGTTTGCCGAACTGCGTGCGCGCCATGGCGTAGTCGCGGGCCGACTGCCAGGCCGAGCGGGCCGCGCCCATTGCGCCCCAGATGATCCCGTAGCGCGCCTCGGACAGGCTGGCCAGCGCACCCTTGACGCCGCGCGCCTTGGGCAGCATCGCCTCGGCCGGAAGCCGCACGTCGTCGAGCACCAGTTCGCTGGTGATCGAGGCGCGCAGTGACAGCTTGTGGTGAATGGTGTTGGCGGAGAACCCGGGGGTGTCGGTGGGCACGATGAAACCGCGGATGCCCTCGTCGGTGGCCGCCCAGACCACCGCGACGTCGGCGATGGTGCCGTTGGTGATCCACATCTTGCGGCCATTGAGTATCCAGTCGGATCCATCCCGCTTGGCCCGGGTGGTCATGGCGGCCGGATCGGAGCCGACGTCGGGTTCGGTCAGCCCGAAGCAGCCGATCAGCTCGCCGGTGGCCATGCCCGGCAGCCACTGCTGCTTCTGTTCTTCGGAACCGTTGTTGTAGATCGAGTACATCGCCAACGAGCCCTGCACCGACACCAGCGAGCGCAGGCCGGAGTCGGCGGCCTCCAACTCCACGCAGGCCAGTCCGTAGTGCACCGCGGATGCCCCGCCGCAGCCGTAACCGTGCAGGTGCATGCCCAGCAACCCGAGTTTGCCGAATTCTCGGGCCAGTTCGCGGGCCGGCAGGTCGCCGATCTCGAACCAGTCGGCGATGTGCGGCAGGACGTGTTCGGCGCAGAACTTCGCGACGGTGTCGCGCAGCGCGATCTCGTCGTCGGAGAGCAGGGTGTCCAGGCTCAGCGGGTCGATCGGGTCGAAGGGCGCGGTGCTGCTGGTTGCCATCCGTTCATCCTGCCACCGCCGGGTCAGTCGCCGACGCCGCTCGAAGTACCAGGTGCACCCGGCGTCCCGTCGGAGCCGCCGTCACCGCCAACACCACCGGGCTGGCCGGCCGCGCCGTCCGAACCGCCGTCGGCGCCGTCGCCGTTCGGCCCGACCTGGCCGCCATGCCCCCCGGCTCCGCCCGCTCCGCCGATACCGCCGGGGCCGGTCTCGGCGGCGTCTCCGCCCTTCCCGCCGTCGCCGCCGGTACCGCCGTGGCCTCCGTCGGCCGCGGCGGTGCCATCACCGCCGTTGCCCCCGTTACCGCCGGCGCCGCCGGCACCTCCGGGCTGGCTGCTGGCATCGGTGGTGTCGTCGCGCGGCGGAACGTATCCGCGCCCGGCGCTGCCACCCTGGCCACCATCGCCGCCGTTGCCGCCGGTGCCGCCGCCGGACCCGGTGCCGCCGTTGCCGCCGTTACCACCCTGGCCGGAACTGCCAACACCCCCGGCGCCACCGTTGCCTCCGGTACTTCCGGCGCCGATGCCGGCACCTCCGTTGCCGCCATTGCCGCTCTCGGCCAGGTACGGGGTGTCGCCGCCGGCGGCGCCGTTGCCTCCGTTGCCGCCGGTACCGCCATCAACACCGGCGCCACCGATGCCGCCGGTACCGCCGGTGGACTGGGCACCCGCGCCGCCGGCACCACCGTCGCCACCGGTGCCGGCGATTCCAGCACCGCCACCACCACCGCCGCCACCGCCGGCTGCGCCGAGAGCCGGCGGGGTGCCGCCGTTGGCGATGGTGCCGACAGCGTCGAAAAAGCCACCGATCCCGGTGGCACCGGTGCCACCGGTACCGCCTTGACCGGCCACGCCGTCACCGCTGGTGCCTCCCGCACCGCCGGACCCGCCGGCACCACCGGAGCCGTTGAAGAAGCTGCCGGTTCCGCCTGTTCCGCCGTTGCCGCCGTACCCGGCGGATGCACCGTCGGTGCCGTTTCCGCCCCTACCGCCGTTGCCGCCGTTACCGCCATTGCCCGAGAGCGGGCTGGCCGAGGCGCCGGCGCCACCCGCACCGCCGTTTCCGGCGACGGCATCGGTACCGCCGGCGGTGCCGCCGTTACCGCCGGCGCCACCGTTGCCCGGGGTACTGGTGTCACCGACCAGACCACCGGAGCTGCCCGCGCCGCCGGTGCCGCCGTGGCCGGCGACACTGCCGTCGCCGACGGTCGCACCGCCATCGCCGCCTGCGCCACCGTCGGCGCCGCTACCACCGAACATGGTGCTGATCGAGGGGAACAGCGCGTTCCCGGTCAACTGCCCGGACAGCTCCTCGAGCCTGTCGAGGGTTTCCTGAATGTCCGCAGGGGACCTGCCGGTGGTGGCCGAGATCTGTTGGATGACCGCGGCGAGTTGATCGGGCGAGCTGAAGAAACTGCCCAGCGAACCGGCGCCGCCGCCGTCACCGCCGGCGCCGGCGTTGCTGCCGGCGCCGTTGCCGGCACCGCCCGTTCCACCGTCTCCGCCGGCACCGGCGTTACCACCGCTGAACATGCTGCCGATCCCGCCGCTGCCGCCGTCACCACCCGCACCGGCGGTGCCGTTGACGCCGGTGACGTCACCGCCGGCGCCGCCGTCACCGCCTGCGCCGCCCTGGCCCCGAAGCAGCATCGAGCCGAGTCCGCCCGTCCCGCCGTTGCCGCCCGTGCCTGCAGCGCTGCCGTCACCGACCGCGGCGCCACCGGCGCCACCGTTGCCGCCCTGACCGCCGCCGGAGCCGAACAGCGGCCCGCCGAGGCCGCCGGTCCCGCCGTTGCCGCCGGCACCGGCGGTGCTGTCGACACCGGTTGCGGCGCCGCCGTTGCCGCCGTTGCCGCCCGCGCCGCCGTGGCCGCCGAACAGGATTGCGCCGAGGCCGCCGTTGCCGCCGTTGCCGCCGGCCCCGGCGACGCCCTGCTCTGCCTCGACCGCGCCGCCGTCGCCGCCGTCGCCACCTGCGCCGCCGTTGCCGCCGAACCTCGCCGAGTTGGCGCCCCCGGCCCCGCCGTTGCCGCCCGCGCCACCCACATCGGTGCCGTCTCCGCCGGCCCCGCCGTTGCCGCCGACGCCCCCGAAGGACAACCACCTTCCGGCGGACGCACCGCCGTCGCCGCCGTCGCCCCCGTTGCCCCCGGTCAGGCCGGCTCCACCGGCGCCGCCCGCACCGCCGATGCCGATCACGGTTCCGCTGGTGCCGCCGTTGCCGCCGTCGGCTCCGGCGCCGCCCACCCCGCCGGCCCCGCCGTTGCCGAACCACCCGGCCGCACCGCCGTTGCCGCCGGCCAGACCGGCCACATCGGAGTTGTAGCCCGCGCCGCCGTCGCCGAACAGCCAGCCACCGGCGCCGCCGTCGGGATCGGCCTCGGTGCCGGCGATGCCGTTACAGATCAGGCCGCAGGTGGTCTCGGAGGCGAACAGCGGGTTGATCAGGTCATTGACCTGCTGCCCGAACGAACTGGACATCCAGTCCTGCATGCCGGTGTGCCACTGCAGGTAGATGCTCTGGGCGAAGTCGGCGAAGCTGTCCGTGGAGAAACTGAAGTCGGCGGCTCCCGCACCGTCGAACCACGGCGCGAAATCTCCGAGGCCCAGGGCGGCGGGGTCGAACACCGCGCTGCCGATATCGGCGAACTGATCGCCGTCGAACCAGCTGCTCACGTCGAACCAGTAGCTCGGGTCGAGCAGATCTTCCAGGTCGGCGTTGGCGGCGGGCGCCAACCCCAGGGGGCTCAGCCCCAGTGCCAGCGCGGCGCCCCCCGCGAGAGTGCGGTGACGGCGCTGCGGTGCAACGATTCTGCGTTGGCGCGACATGGGGTACCTCTCAGCGGGGCGGTCGCGGCCTCAACGCCGAACCGGATTCAGGGATCTCAGACCCGGAATTTACCTTGACCTAACGAAGTCTGCAGTGCACCGGATGACCACTGCGGATCACCTTGGCGGACCCTGCGAGGTCACTGAGTGTCGCGCTGACCCGAAATCACCTCGCGCAACCGGTACTTCACCACTTTGCCGGACTGGGTGCGGGGCAGGGCATCGACGAATTCCAGCCGAATCGGCAGTTTGAACGCCGCAAGCTTTTCCCGGGCGAACTCGCGCAGTTCGTCGAGTTCCAGCGTCGCGCCTGATCGCAGCACCACCACCGCGGTCACGGCCTCACCCCACTTCTCGTGCGGGGTGCCCAGCACGGCCACCTCGGCGACGGCCGGATGCCCATAGAGCACGTCTTCGACCTCGGCGGGGTAGACGTTCTCGCCGCCGGAGATCACCATGTCCTTCACCCGGTCGAGCACCCAGACGTAGCCCTCGTCGTCGGCCTGACCGATATCGCCGGTGTGAAACCAACCCTCGTCATCGATCACCGCGGCGGTGGCCTCCGGGTTTCGCCAGTAGCCGGCCATCACCTGCGGGCCCCGCACGCAGATCTCCCCGCGTGCACCCGCGGGCACCGGCCGGTTGTCGGCGTCGACCAGTCGCACATCCGACAGCGGCAGCACCTGGTTGCCCGCGGCGCCGATCTTCACGCCGACCTCGTCGGTGCGCAGCACCAGGGCCAGTGGCGCGGTCTCGGTGAGCCCGTAACCCTGTGCGAACGGGATGCCGCGCTCGCCGTAGCGGTGGATCAGCGGCTCGGGCACCGGCGCGCCGCCACAGACGAAGTTGCGCACGCTGGACAGGTCGGTGTCGGCGAACTGCGGCTGCTGACTCATGAACAGGAACATCGCCGGCACCCCGAACATGGTGGTGACCCGGTGTTCGGTGATGAGCCGCAGCGCTTCGGCCGGATCGAAGGTGGGCATCAGCACGATCCGGCCGCCCTTCTGCAGGGTCAGCAGCGTGGTGACGTTGAGCCCGCCGATGTGAAACAGCGGCGCGCAGACCAACGACACGTCGTTCTGGCTGGTGTCGAACGTCAGCAGGGCATTGATGTTGTTCCAGAACAGGTTTGCGTGAGTGAGCATGGCGCCCTTGGGGTGCCCGGTGGTGCCCGAGGTGTACATGATGATCGCGACGTCATCGGGCTCGGCGAACACCGGGTCGGTCAGCGGGGCGCGCTCGGCCAGCAGCTCGTCGAGCACCTCCCAACCCGGGACCGGGGCCAGGGCGATCACGCGGTGCAGGCCGGCCGCGGCGCGCACCGGATCGACCACCGTCGCGCGTTCGGCGTCGGCCAGCAGGGTGTGCACCTGGGCGTTGCCCAGGATGTAGCCGAGTTCGTCGGCGGTGAGCCGCCAGTTCAACGGAACGAACGTCGCCCCGATCCGGGCCGCGGCGAACAGCGTGACCAGAAAATCCGGGTGGTTGAGGCCGGCGTAACCGACCCGATCCCCGCGACGCATGCCGCCGGCGGCCAGCTCGGCCGCCAGCCGATCGACGCGATCCGCGAAATCCCGGTAGCTCCAGGTGCTTTCGCCGAACGTGATCGCCGGAAGATTCGGGGTGGCCGCCGCCCGCCGGGAGATCCAGGAACCGAGGTCGATCGGGGGTGTGCTCATCCGGTGAACGCTAGCCCGCCGGTGTGTCGACCTGGGGGCGATTCGTCGCGTCGACGCCGTGACCGCGGTTGCGGGAGCTTATCGCTCGCCCTGATTTTTTCTGCCGGACAGCGGTGATCTCCGGTGCCGAGTCAAGAATGGCGGGCGCCGTCAGGTGGCCGGCCGAATCATTCAGCCGTGATTTCGGCCCGAACCGGTGTGACGGTCGTCTCAATTACCGCTGCCACCTGGGAAAACGTGAATCGGATGGCTTGACGGATGACGGCAGATGAACGGTGCTTGAATATTGTTGTTCGACGGCTTTTCGGTTCGCGAAATCGGACCCGGCGGGGCTACGTTCTTCCTCGCCGAGCAGACCATCGCTCGGGTATCGAGGAAGGGCTTCGCAGATGCGTCGGGTGATGACTGCCCGCGGTGCGGTCACGGCACTGCTGTCGTTGGGAATCTGCCTGTTCGCCGCTCCCGTTGCGCACGCCGACATCGAGGATCTGCTCGACACGGACATCGGGCCGGCAAGCGCCGAGGCGCCCGGCGCCCCGGGAGATCCCGCGGCCCTCGACGCCTCCGGTGTTCTTCAGGACCCGCTGGCCCAGCTCGCCCAGCTGTTCCGCAGCGCGCCCGCAGAGTCCGGCTCGGAGCCGCGCCCGGCGGCCAAGCCCGACGAGGACGACACGCCCACGTACGAGCAGGACGACAGCAGCTCCGACAACTCGCTCAAGTTCCCGAAGGTCAGCCTGCCCAGCTCCGGTAACGGCTCCGGTGGTAACGGTGGTGGCTCCAATGGTTCCGGTTCGCACGCCGGGCACGGCGCGAAGCCCAAGACGAACGCCAGCGCCACCAAGCCCCACGTCGGAATACCCGAAATCGACGGCCACGGGTAAGCCGGCCTCCGGCGTCAACTTCGGCGACTAGCATGCGGTGTCGAAGAACCCGGAAATTGCTGCTGCCCAAAGAAAAGACCTGGTGATGACCGCATACCGTTCCAGCTGGCTCGACGACGACCTCGACGCGGTGCGGGAACTCGCTCGCTCATTCTGTGAGAAGGAGATCAAACCCCACGCCGAGCGGTTCATCGACCAGCATCACGTCGACCGCGAGCTGTGGAACAAAGCCGGTGAGCTCGGCCTGCTGTGTATGTCGATTCCGGAGGAATTCGGCGGTGGCGGAGGCACATTCGCCCACGAAGCGGTGCTGATGGAGGAGCAGGCACGCATCGGCGACACCTCATGGGGCCAGAGCGTGCACAACGCGATCGCCGCGCACTACATCAACAGCTACGGCACCGACGAGCAGAAGCGTCAGTGGCTGCCACGGATGGCCAGCGGTGAGACCGTCGCGGCCATCGCGATGACCGAACCCGGTACCGGCTCGGATCTGCAGGCGGTGCGGACCAAGGCTGTCCGCGACGGTGACGAATACGTGGTCAACGGCTCGAAAACCTTCATCACCAACGGCGCCCAGGCCGGGTTGATCATCGTCGTGGTCAAGACCGACACTTCGGAAGGCGCCAGCGGGATCTCGCTGGTGCTGGTGGAGGCGGACCGGCCCGGCTTCCGGTGCGGGCGGCTGTTGGACAAGGTCGGGCAGCGCGGTCAGGACACCGCCGAGTTGTCCTTCGAGGATGTCCGGATTCCGACGTCGAACCTGCTGGGCACCGAGGAGGGTCAGGGGTTCATCCAGCTGATGCAGCAGCTGCCGCAGGAGCGGCTGATCATCGCGGTCGGCTCGGTGGCCGGTATGGAGGAAGCGCTGGCGCAGACCATCGCCTACACCAAGGACCGGCACGCCTTCGGCCGGCCGATCTTCGGCTTCCAGAACACCAAATTCAAGCTCGCCGAGGTGGCCACCGAAGCGCGGATCGCCCGGGTCTTCATCGACGACTGCGTCTCCCGGCACATCCGCGGGGAGTTGGACATCACCACCGTCGCGATGGCCAAGTGGTGGACCACCGATCGGGCGATGGTCGCGCTCGACGAATGCCTGCAGCTCTACGGCGGCTATGGCTACATGACCGAGTACCCGATCGCGCGGGCGTGGGCCGACAACCGGGTGCAGAAGATCTACGCCGGCACCAACGAGATCATGAAGGAGATCATCGCCCGGTCGCTGTAGGCGCGGTCGGTGCCGTGGCAGGCTGAACCGGTGCCCGGATCGATCTGCGACGTCCTGCCGTCCGCGGCCGCGGTGCTCGGGGTCGCGGGCGCAACCGACACCCTCGACCTGGCCGGGCGGGTCGGCGACGTGCGGCGGGTGGCGGTGGTGCTCGTCGACGGCCTGGGTTATCACCTGTTGCCGCAGCTGGCCCAGGATGCCCCGCTGCTCGCCTCGGTGCTGTCCGGCACCACCGGGCAACTGACCGAGCTGGCCTGCACCTTTCCCTCCACCACGCCGACCAGCCTGGTCTCGCTGGGCACCGGGGTGTCGCCGGGGGAGCACGGCGTGCTGGGCTTCACCGTCAACGTCCCCGGGACCGACCGGGTGCTCACCCACATCTTCTGGGGCGACGACCCGTCGCCGGTGTCCTGGCAGCCGGTGCCCACCTGGTTCGAGCGGCTGCACGACGCCGGGGTGAGCGCGCGGGCGGTGCTGCCGGAGATGTTCATCGGCAGCGGATTGACCGAGGCCGCCTACCGGGGCGCGCAGTTCCACCCGAGCGCCAAGGGCACCGACTATGCCGGGCACCTCGCCGCCGAAGTCGCGGCGGCACCCGGCCTGGTCTACGGCTACACCGCAGCGCTGGATCATGCCGCGCACGTCTCGGGGATCGGTTCGCCGCACTGGCATGCCGCGGCCGCAAAGGTCGACGCGCTGCTGCGCCGGCTCCTCGAGGAGCTCCCCCGCGATGGCGCGCTGCTGGTCACCGCGGACCACGGCGGGCTGAACGTGCCCGATCAGGCCCGCGTCGACCTGGATGCCGAGCCGGTGTTGAGCAACGGAATCCGGGTGGTCGCCGGCGAACCGCGGGTGCGCTACCTGCACACCGCGCCCGGCGCCACGGCTGATGTGCTGGCCGCGTGGGCGGAACGCCTGGCCGGGCGGGCCACGGTGCAGACCCGTGAGGAAGCGGTGGCCTCCGGCGTCTTCGGCCCGGTGCGTGAGGCGCATCTGGCCCGCATCGGCGACGTCGTGGTGACCTGCACCGGCGACACCGCGATCCTGGCGACCGAACACGAGCCGCCGCAGACGGCGCAGCTGATCGGTTTCCACGGCGGGCTCACGCCGGCCGAGACCGCGATCCCGCTCATCACGTTCCGTTGACGCTGCGTCCAGGGCGGACTCCACTCGAACTTCTCCGCCGTAGGCGCAGAGTGAACGGGGGCGGTTACTCCGAGTCGCCGTACTCGTCGAACCAGTGGGCCAGCTTGCCGCGCCGGCTGACCGCCCGCAGCCGGCGTTCGGCCGACAGGCGGGTCTTGCTGGTGGTGACGATGAGCAGTTCGTCGCCGATGGTGATCCGGGTGTCCGGCTGTGGGACGAAGGTGTCGCCCTTGCGGATGATCAGGGTGATGACACTCGGGTCCGGCAGGCGCAGCTCGAGCACCGAGACGTTGTGCAGCTTCGAACCGGGCTGCACCGTCATGGTCAGCAGCTCGGCCTCCAGCACATCCAGTGGCGCGGCCTCCACCTGGATCTCGCGGGTGGCATCCCGCGGTATCAGCCCCAGCCAGTGCGCGAACAAACCCAAAGTGGGGCCCTGCACCACCGTGTAGACCACCACCAGGATGAACACGATGTTGAGCAGGCGGTAACTGTCCGGCACGCCCTCGACGATCGGGAATGTCGCGAGCACGACCGGAACCGCGCCACGAAGACCGGCCCAGGACAGGAAGATCTGTTCACGCCAGGGCACCTTGAACCAGATCAGCGAGGCCACCACCGACAACGGCCGGCTCAACAGCAGCAGCACCGCCCCGATCACCAGCCCCGGCATCAGCTCCCCGGACAGCTGACTCGGGCTGACCAACAGGCCGAGCAACACGAACAGACCGATCTGCGCCAGCCAGCCCAGTCCCTCGGCGAACGAGCGGATGGCCGCACGGTGCGGCAGACCGGAGTTCGCCAGCACCACCCCGGACAGGTAGGCGGCGATGAACCCGCTGGCGTGCACCCATGAAGCCGCGGCGAACGCCACCATCGCCAGCCCGAAGGTCGCCAGCGGGTACAGGCCGGACGCCGGCAGCGCGGCGCGGCGCAGGGCCATGGCTCCGAGCAGACCGACGGCCAGGCCGATCGTCGAGCCGGTCGCCAGCTCATAGACCACCCCGCCGACGGCGTGAACCGGGTCGATCACCAGCGGTGTGGCGCTCAGCATCAGCACCACGATCGCCGCGGGCGCGTCGTTGAAGCCGGACTCGGCCTCCAGCAGGCCAGCCACCCGACGCGGCAGCGGCAGCACCCGCAGGATGGAGAACACCGCGGCCGCATCCGTGGGTGAGACGATCGCACCCAGCAGGAAGGCCAACTGCCAGCTGACGCCCAGCAGCAGATGCGCGGCCACCGCGATCACCGCCATGCTGACCGCGACGCCGACGGTGGCCAGCACCGCCGCCGGCGCCAGCACCCGGCGGATGTTGGCGAAGCGCGTCGTCAACCCGCCTTCGACCAGGATCACCGCCAAGGCGGTGGTGCCCAGATCGCTGGCCAGCTGCACGTCGGAGAAGTCCAGGCCCAGCCCGTCGTTGCCGATTGCCACCCCGACCAGCAGGAACAGCAGCAGGCTGGGCAGGCCCACCCGATCAGCCGCCCGAGTGGCGATGATGCTGGCCAGCAGCACCAAACCTCCGATCAGCAGGGCCAGGTAGAGCTGCTGCAGGCTCATCTGATCCCCGTTCGGGCAGGTGGTGGTGGTCGGACCCGTCCGTGTGATTCGCTCAAGGTCAGCGGGTTCGTGTTAGCTATCAGTAAATCAGTAGCTGCCGTCACAGCTGTGGTACACCCGGAGCAGTTGGTCGCTTGGGGGGATGAGGGGAGCCATCATGCGGATCGGGATCGCCGGCGCTGGGGCGGTGGGGCGATCTGTCGCGCGAGAACTGATCGGCGACGGCCATCGGGTGCTGTTGATCGAGCGCAACCCGGCGCACTATCAGCCCCATATCGTCCCGGAGGCCGAGTGGCTGCTGGCCGACGCCTGCGAGCTGAGTGCACTGCAGGAATGCGGCATCGAGATCTGCGACGTGGTGATCGCCGCCACCGGGGATGACAAGTCGAACCTGGCCACCGCGTTGCTGGCCAAGGCGGAGTTCGGGGTGGCCCGGGTGGTGGCCCGGGTCAACAACGCCCGCAATGAGCCGCTGTTCACCGAGGAGTGGGGTATCGACGTGGCGGTCTCCACCCCGCGGGCGATGGTCGCGGCGGTGGAGGGCGCCATCGACGTCGGCCACCTGGTGCCGTTGATGGGCTTGCGGCGCAGTCAGGCCAGCCTGACGAAACTGACCTTGCCCGAGCACAATCCGTTGGTCGGTCGACGGGTCTGTGACATTGCGCTGCCGGAGGGAGCCGCCCTGGTCGCGGTGCAGCGCGGTGAGACGGTCATCCTGCCGCGGGCGACCGAGGCACTGCAGGCCGGCGACGAGATGCTGTTCGCCGCGGCCAGCGGGGTGGAGGATCAGATCCGGGCGGTGGTACACGGTGCTCCGGCCGGCAGAAGAACGCATTGATGCCGTGCCGCTGCGGTACAGACCCATGACCATGGCACCGACCGATCAGGACGACGCCGGGAGCCTGGCCACCGGCGCCGGCGTCATCGCCACCGTGCTCGCGGCGGCACGGGCGGCGGCGGCCTCACGCGGGCTGATCAGCGACCCGTTCGCGGCGCCGCTGGTGCACAAGGTGGGCCTGGAGTTCTGCATTCGGGTGGCCGACGGCGACCTGGACATCAGCCGGCTCGGTAAAGACGGGGGATTTCCCCGGCTGGCGGAGTTCTCCGCGGCGCGCACCAAGTTCTTCGACGCGTTCTTCACCGACGCCGCCCGCGGCGGCATCCGCCAGGCGGTGATCCTGGGCTCGGGCCTGGACACCCGCGCCTACCGGCTGTGGTGGCCGGCCGAGACCATGGTCTATGAGGTCGACCATCCGCATGTGGTCGACTTCAAGACCTCCACCATGCGGGCCTGGGGCAGCGCGCCGAGCGCCAACCGCCGCGCGGTCGGCGTCGACCTGCGAGACGACTGGCCGGCGGCGCTGCGGCGGGTGGGTTTCGACGCCGCCGCACCCACCGCCTGGGTTATCGAGGGTCTGCTGGTCTGGTACGTCCCATCGGATGCGCAGAATCGCCTGCTGGACGGTGTCACCCGGCTCAGTGCTCCGGGCAGCCGGCTCGCCGCCGATCACGCGGTGCCGCCCAGCCGGCCGCAGGCGGTACACAACGAGTCCCTGGTCGAGCGCTGGCGCCGACGCGGCCTGAGCCTGACCGGGCCGGGACCGTTCTATTCCGGAGAACACACCGACGTGGTGCGGCATCTGAGCGAAAGCGGCTGGATCACCGTCCCGTCCGGGATCGCCGACCTGTTCGCCGCGGCGCGGCTGCCGAAGCTGTCCGTCCGTGAACTCGACGGGGCGCCGGCCGCCATCCGCTACCTCGCCGCTACCCGGCCATGAATTCGGCGTAGGCCGAAGCCAGCCCGGGCGGAAGCACCGTGGTCTGGCACTGCCGTTGCGTCTCACCGATCGGCGCCAAGATGCCGCGCAGTTCGTAGTACTCGTGGGGGTGAGCGGTGAAGTAACTGCGCATCTCGGCGGCGGCCTGCGGTCGCGGCTGGTTCATGGCCTGAGTCACCACGGCGTTGGCGCCGGGATGGCTGGCCAGATACTGCTGTGCCGAACCGGTCACCGAGTCGACGGTGTTGGACACCGCGGCCGGACTGCAGTCCGGTGCCGCGGATGCCGCGGGGGCGGCGACCACGGTGGCAGTGGCGGCACCCAGGAGACCGGCGCCGAGGCCGAGCCGCCGGAACATGGTGCTGGGGTTCTTCGACATGGGGTTTCCTTCCGGGTGGGGAATCTGGAGCCCAAGGTACGCGCGGGCCAGGGGTGTCCCGCTGTGACGCTGAATGCGTTCTGTCGCAAGGTTTTCGGCACATGTTGACGATTCCGGACCTAAGGTCCACAACTACGGATCTGATCGCTAAGGGCCGCCCTTAAACTGCCTGATCAGCGCTTATCGGATTGTGACCTTCCACGTCTGCCCGCGCGGGCGATAGCGGCCTCGGCGGCCTCTTTGATCGGGCCGCGCCACACGTCGCCGTGACCGGGCGCCAGGATCTCGGTCTCCAGCAGGGCCAGTGCGCTCAGGCTGCGGAGGCTGTCGTCCTGGCTGTGGCTGAACAGTGCCGGCAACAGCTGCGGTCCGGTGTGGGCCAGCACCGGGTGGCCGGTTATCAGGGCGTCACCGCTGGCCAGCACACCGTCGACCAGATACGAGCAGTGGCCGCGGGTATGACCGGGGGTGGGGATGGCCACCGGCTGACCGGGCAGGCTCGCGGCGATGTCTCCGGTCAGCGGTTGGGCAGACGGGATGCCCTCGCGGTTCAGGCCGCCGTTGCGCAGCACGTGCACGCTCCACAGCGCCCAACTCGGCCGCCACAGGTGCGGGGCCACCGCCAGCGGCGACGCCTGCTCCAGATACTCACGTTTGGCGTGGCCCACTTCGTCGGCGTGGCAATAGACCGGTGTGCCGTGCGTTTTCGCGAGCCAGATCGCCGCGCCGAAATGGTCGACGTGGGCGTGGGTGAGCAACACCGCGCGCACATCGGCCGCGTGATAACCCAGCGCGCCCAGCGACGCCAGCACGTCGGTGCGGTCACCGGGATAGCCGGCGTCGATCAGCAGCACGCCGGTGTCGTCCGTCACCAACAGCCAGTTGACCGCCTCGCCGCGGGCCAGGTGCACCCGCTCGGTGACCGGAACGAGCTCGACCAACTTCTCGCCCATGCCCGTGAGTCTAGAAAGACGGTGGGAGTGTAGAAAAGGTGGAATGGCGGAACTGAAACTGGGATACAAGGCATCGGCGGAGCAGTTCGGGCCGAGGGAACTCGTCGAGCTCGGTGTTGCCGCCGAAGCACACGGTATGGACAGCGCCACTGTCAGCGACCATTTCCAGCCCTGGCGGCACGAAGGCGGGCACGCCCCGTTCTCGCTGGCGTGGATGACCGCGGTCGGAGAGCGCACCAGCAGAATCCAGCTGGGCACCTCGGTGCTGACCCCGACGTTCCGGTACAACCCCGCCGTGGTCGCGCAGGCCTTCGCGACCATGAGCTGCCTGTATCCGCAGCGGATCTTCCTCGGCGTCGGCACCGGCGAGGCCCTCAACGAGATCGCCACCGGTTTCACCGGCCAGTGGCCCGAGTTCAAGGAACGCTTCGCCCGGCTGCGCGAGTCGGTACGGCTGATGCGCGCGCTGTGGCGGGGCGACCGGGTGGACTTCGAGGGTGACTACTACCAGCTCAAGGGCGCCTCGATCTACGACGTGCCGGAGGCCGGCGTGCCGGTCTACATCGCGGCCGGTGGGCCGGCGGTGGCAAAGTACGCCGGGCGAGTCGGCGACGGCTTCATCTGCACCTCGGGCAAGGGCGAAGAGCTCTACACCGAGAAGCTGATGCCCGCCGTGCTGGAAGGCGCAGCCGCCGCGGAGCGCGACGCCGACGGGATCGACAAGATGATCGAGATCAAGATCTCCTACGACCCGGATCCCGATCTGGCGCTGAACAACACCCGGTTCTGGGCGCCGCTGTCGCTGACGGCCGAGCAGAAGCATTCCATCGACGACCCGATCGAGATGGAGAAGGCGGCCGACGCCCTGCCGATCGAGCAGATCGCCAAACGCTGGATCGTGGCCTCAGACCCCGACGAGGCCGTGGAACAGGTCGGCCAATACGTTCAGTGGGGCCTGAACCACCTGGTGTTCCACGCTCCCGGCCACGACCAGCGACGCTTCCTGGAGCTCTTCAAGTCCGACCTGGAGCCGCGGCTGCGTCGGCTGGGCTGACGGTGCGGCTTTCCAGGTGGTAACTCACGGACCGACGAGGAGTCCCTGATGCGGGTCGGCATCCCCGCCGAGGTCAAGAACAACGAGTTCCGGGTGGCTATCACACCTGCCGGTGTCTCGGAGCTGGTCCGCCGCGGGCACCGCGTCTTGGTGCAGGCCGGTGCCGGTGCGGGGTCGTCGATCGGTGATTCGGAGTTCAGATCCGCTGGTGCGCAGATCATCCCAGGCGCGGAAAGCATCTGGAGCGAGGCCGATCTGGTGCTGAAGGTGAAAGAGCCGGTCGAGCACGAGTACCCGATGATGCGGCCGAAGCAGGTTTTGTTCACCTATCTCCATCTGGCCGCGTCCCGGGCGTGCACAGCGGCGTTGCTCGACTCGGGCACCACGTCGATCGCCTACGAGACCGTACGCGCCGACGACGGTTCACTGCCGTTGCTCGCGCCCATGAGCGAGGTGGCCGGGCGGCTGGCGACACAGGTCGGCGCGTTCTACCTGATGACGCCGGCTGGGGGCCGCGGCGTCCTGATCGGCGGTGTGCCGGGTGCCCGTTCGGCTGAGGTCGTGGTGATCGGGGGCGGCACGGCGGGTTACAACGCAGCACGGGTCGCTGTCGGCATGGGTGCGGATGTGATCATCTTGGATGTTGACCTGACCAGACTGCGGGACCTGGATGCCGCCTTCGACGGCCGCGTCCACACACAGTATTCGTCGGCATTGGACCTTGAAGCCGCAGTGCGGCGAGCCGACCTGGTTATCGGCGCGGTGCTGGTTCCGGGCGCCAAGGCGCCCAAGCTGGTCTCCAATTCAATTGTGGCGCAGATGAAACCAGGCTCGGTGGTGGTGGACGTCTCCATCGATCAGGGTGGCTGCTTCGAGGATTCGCGACCGACCACGCACGACGCGCCGACCTACACGGTTCACGACGCGCTCTTCTACTGCGTGACGAATATGCCCGGTGCGGTTCCGGGCACCTCGACCGTGGCACTGACCAACGCCACCATGCCGTATGTGATCAGTCTCGCCGACTCCGGATGGCGTAGGGCGTGTCAGGCCGATGTCGCGTTGGCGCGAGGACTCACCACCCACGATGGCGCGCTGTTGAATCAGCAAGTCGCAGAAGCCCTGAGCCTGCCGTTCACCGAACCGGAGACGGTGCTGACGTAGCAGAACCGTTGTCAGGCGTAGCCGCAGCTGGGATCGGGCGCGTCCTGAAACAGCGGGGCGTCGATCGGTACGCACGACCGAGTTCGAATCGCCAGCAACGGTTTTGGTGTCGACGAGGTACTCCTGGGAAACGGGGTGTTCGCCGGGAATCGATCGGTCTCCATCGGGCGCACATCATTGCCATAGAGGTTCCATCAGCCGGAGGCTTTGATCTCGGCTGGGATGTCCTTGACAGTCTGGGGGTTCATCCATGTCTTTGTCCAAGTGCCGTCAGGGTTTCTGTCCACGTGAGCGGTGCCGACATCGCTGGACAGCAACCATAATTGGTCTGTGTTGGACAACCATGTGATCCCGACGCCATGTCGGGTGCTGTAGGTCTCCGTGTCACGGAACACTTCCTTGCCGAACTTGTCTTGAATGACCGCGACCCATGTCGCTACGCCGTTTTCCTCGGGGCCGTGGTCGGCCAGCGCCGTATAAGAGCCGGAAGGAGACATCTTGGGTTGTCCAGGCTGGACGAAGCGGTCGTTAGTGCGGTCGGACTTGCCGAACAGGCCACAGGCAGCAACCAGTGCCGCTACTGCGACTACGCCAATTGCGCCTTTGATCATGGTGCTGGATATCCCTCTACCTTCAAGACGTTGCCTGCGTCGTCGGCTTCGCGAAAGTCCTCGCGTTCGGCGTCATTGACGCCGACAGCACCAGTCCCTTGTTGCTCTGTTGGGCCTGCGCGCCGCGGGTGGCGATCGCGGCCGCAGTGCGCAGCATGTCGGCCGGGCCGTGGACTACCACCACGTCAGCGGCGGCGCGGTGCTGGAAGGCTTGCGCTCCGCCGCCACTCCACGGAGTGCCGCCGGGGCGCACCGAGGCGTCGCGGACTTCGGTGAACGCGGCTTCCCAGGTGTTGGCTAGGTTGGTCCAGGTGGCGGCGCTGCTTGCAAGGTAGTCCCAGTTGGCGTCCTCGATCTGCGTCAGCGTCGGAAACGTCATCGTGGGCTACCTCGGCGTCCCGAGACCGCTGGCGTCGCCGTCGATACCGGAGCCAGCAGCGCGTGAAGGCTTTCCATCCCGACCCATCAGAACGTGCTCATCGGCCGCACCGCGTTGGCCATATCGACCAACGCGTAACGGTGCTCCTGCGTGGGCGCCAGCCGGGCCAGCGAGCGCAGCGCCATCTCCACACCGAGCCGCAGCCCATGATCGGTGAACGGGAATCCCAGGATGTGGTTGGTGCTGGCCTCGTGCTCGGTCAGCCAGTCCATCGCCGCACCCAGCACCAGCGCCCGGATCTGCAACACCCGAGGTTCGGTGTCCGGCAGTGCCTCCACCCGGCGCGCGGCGTCGCGGATCTGAGCCTCGGTGATCTCGTTGGTCGAGCGCCCCGACAACAGCGTCACCGCGCTGGTCAGGCGCGCAGTGGTGAAATGCCTTGAGGTAGCGGGTACTTCGTCAAGGGTACGAACCGCCGCGGTCCGGTCGCCCTCCACCGACAGGGCCCGGGCCAGACCGAAGGCGGCCGAGATCACGCTGTCGTCGGTGTGCCACACGGCCTCATAGAAACCGCGCTCGTCGTCGGTCCCGGCCAGCTCGGCGGTGGCGGCCAGCGCCATCTTCGGCGCCAGCTCACCCGGGAACATGTCGAGGACCTCGGTGAAATCCTTGCGAGCCGCCTCGTAGTCGCCGGTGAGCAGCTCGGCCACCCCGCGGAACCAGACCAGCCGCCACCGCCAACCCACCTGCTCGGCGAGCTCATCGAGCTTGCTTGCGGCCTTGGTGACGTTGCCGAGATCCAGCAGTGCGCGCACCTCCATCAACGGCAGTCCGATGGACTTCGATAGGTCGATGCCCTCGGATTCCAGCGCGCTGTTGCGCACGGCGCGCAGTGATTCCAGCGTCTGCACCGGTTCGCTGAGCTCCATCGACGACAGCAGCGGGGCGGCGACGTCACCCGGGTCGATCAGCGGCACCTGCAGTGCGGTGACGATCTCGCGTGCGGTCAGATTCTGGGAGTGCACATGCCCGTCCAGGTAGACGTCGGTGTGCGCGACCAGCAGATGTACGCCGAACGTGGACCGCGACCGGGTGAACACCGTCGACAGCCCGGGCCGCGGTATCCCGGTGTCCTCGGCGACCACCTCGCGCAGCACACCCATCAGCTGGGCCGACATCTCCTCCGCGGAGGTGAATCGGCGGCGCGGGTCGGGGTCGATGGCCCGGCGCAGCAGCCGTCGGTAGGAGTCGTACTTCGTCAGGACCGGGTCGTCTTCGGGCAGACCCTCGACGTAGCGGCCGTCGCGGGTGCGCAGCTTCAGCGTCAGCGCGGCCAGGGTGCGGCCCACCGTGTAGATGTCGGTGGCCACCGTGGGTCCGGTGCGGACGATGTCGGGCGCCTGGAAGCCCGGGGTGCCGTAGAGGTATCCGAAGGAATTGATGCGTGCCACCGCGCCGAGGTCGATCAGCTTGAGCTGTTCCTCGGTCAGCACGATGTTCTCCGGCTTGAGGTCGTTGTAGACCAGTCCCAGCGAGTGCAGATAGGCCAGCGCCGGAAGGATTTCCAGCATGTAGGCGATGGCCTGGGCCACCGGCAGCCGACTGCCGCGGCGCTGCTTGAGCGACTGCCCGCCGACGTACTCCATGACGATGTAGCCGACCGGGTCGCCGTGCGAATCCGGGTGCTGGACGAAGTTGAAGATCTTCACGATCGACGGGTGGGTCACCTCGGCGAGGAACTGCCGCTCGGCCATCGCGATGGCCTGCGCCTCGGCGTCGCCGGAATGCACCAGACCCTTGAGCACCACCGGGCGCTCGTTGACGTTGTGGTCGACCGCCAGGTAGACCCAGCCCAGGCCACCGTGCGCCACACAGCCTTTGATCTCATACTGCCCGGCCACCATGTCGCCCGGTTTCAGTTGTGGCAGGAAGGAATACGGGCTGCCGCAGTGCGGGCACCAGCCTTCCGAGGCCCCCTTCGCGTCCCCGGTGGAACGGCCCACCGGACGACCGCAGTTCCAGCAGAACCTCTTGGACTCGGCGACCACCGGGTCGGCCATGAGCGCCGAGAGGGGGTCGATCTCGGGAACCCGGGGGATCTCCACCAGGCCGCCGCCCAGGCGGCGCTGCGGGGCGACCGTGCGCACCACCGTCGTCTCATGGGATTCGGCCAATCCCGCGGAGTTCGATTCGCGCGGGCGGAAGATCGCCTGGGTCGACATCGGGCGGCGAACCGACGACGATTCGGCCAGTACGTCCGCTCGCTGGGTGGCCGGCCCGTCGTCGTCGAGCTCCGCAGCGCCGCTGCGCTCTGCGTCGTCGGTGTCGTCGCGCGGCTCCTCGGCGTCGCTGCGCACTGCATCGTCGTCGCGGGCCATCAGTCCGAATACCTCGGCGTAGGCGGCACCGGCGCCGGACCCAGCACCGTCAACCACTTGCGGTACAACGTGTTCCAGGTGCCGTCCCGGCGGATGCGCTCCAAGGTGCCGTTGACGAAGCGCACCAGCCCGGTGTTGTCCAGGTTGATCCCGATGCCGTAGGGCTCCTCGTCCATGCTCGGTCCGACGATGTGCAGATACGGGTCCTGCGCCATCAGCCCGGCCAGGATCGAGTCGTCGGTGCTGACGGCGTCGACCTGGCGCTGCTGAAGGGCCACCAGGCAGTCGGCCCAGTTCACCACCGAGACGATGATCGGCGCCGGTGAGATGTTCCGGATCCGCCGCAGCGAGGTGGTGCCCTGCGCGACGCAGACCCGTTTGCCGGACAGGTCTGCCGCCTGCCGGATCGCGGAGTCGCGTGGCACCAGCAGACGTTGGTTGGCGACGAGATACACCGTCGAGAAGTTCACCAGCTCCCGTCGGCCGCAGGTGATGCTCATGGTCTTGACCACGATATCGACTTCGGATTTCTGCAGTGCGGCAATCCGTTCGGCCGACGCCAGGATCCGGTACTCCACCTGCGACGGCGTGCCGAAGATGTCGCGGGCCACCTCGCCGGCGATGTCGACGTCGAAACCGGTGATCTCGCCGGTGATCGGATCGCGGAAGCTGAACAGGTTGCTGCCGATGTCCAGCCCGACGATCAGCCTGCCGCGCTGGCGGATCTTGGCCACCGCCGCGTCGGCCTCGGCCTTGTTGCGGAACGGCCGCAGGCTGGCGGTGGCGTCGCAGTCTTCGGCGGCCGGCTCGGGTGGCCGCGGCGCCTCGGGCGGCAGCTCCTGCATCCCGGCCGGGGTGGGCGGCGGCAACGTCGGCACCGCGGTAGCCGTCACGAACTCGGTGTGTCCGCATCCGGTCACAGCGGACAGCATCAGGATCGCGCCCAGTGCGCCCAGGAGCAGCCGGGGCCGGCGGGGGGTCATCATCGGTACTCGCTCAGTCGTGGCCACAACCCAAGCCCGACCGCGATCGCGGCACCCAGACTCAGCACCGCGCCCCCGACCGGGGCCACCGACAGTACCCGGCGGGCGTTGAGGACGTCACCGCGCAGCTGATTGCGGCTGTGCTGCAGCGCCTTGTCGAGGGCCGAGTCGAGCTGGTCGAACGCCGGCGTGGAGTCGTCGCCGCTGCCGCCCAGCGCCACCTGGGTGGCCGCCCGGTAGTTGCCGACGGCGATGTAGGAGTTCATCCGGTCATTGGCCTGCCGCCACCGGGCCAGCAGCTTCCCGGTGTTGGCCAGATCCGCCTTGTCGACGGCGTCGCCGCGGGCGAGGTACTCCTCCAACTGTTGCTGCATGGCGTCGATGCGCTGGTAGAAGGTCTGCTTGCGGGTTTCCTCGTCGCCGCGACGGATCAGCGACAGGGTTTCGTCGGCACGCGCCTGCTGCGCGGTGATCGCCAGGTTGGTGATCGCCTTGAGGGATTCGGCTCCGGTGTCCTTGGCGGTGCGACTGCCCGCGGTGGAGATCACCAGGACGGTGCCGACCCAGATCACCATCACCAGGATCGCCAGCCCGCCGGCGACCAGGCCGGGGTTGATCCGGCGCCGGGTGGTGCGGGCCAGCCAGCGGTGCGCGAACGCACCGAACAGCACGGTGGTCGCCACCACCAGGATCACCGGGGCCGGCACCCGGGTGGACGCCGTGGTCTGGAGGTCCACGGTGGCCGAAGTGGCCTGGTAGAGCCGTTGGGCGTCGGGCAGGATGGTGTGCTGCATCAGCTCGGAGGCTTCCGACAGGTATGACGAACCGACCGGATCGCCCGATCGGTTGTTGGTCCGGGCGGTCTCGATCAGGCCGGTGTAGACGGCCAGCTGGGCGTTGATCCGCCCCAGCAGCTGCAGCAGCGGCTCGTCGCTCAGACCGCCGGAGGCCCTGGTCACGGCGACCGCCGCGTCGGTGATGGCCTGCTCGTAGCGTTCCCGCACCGCCCGCGGCTCACCCTGGGCGATGAATGCGGTGGCCGCGGCGGCGTCGGCGACCGACAGCCTGGTGTAGAGCTGACCGGCGGCGTAGGCCAGCGGCTCGGTGTGGTCGAGCACCGTGGTCAGGGTGTTCTGCCGGTTGTTGATCGTGGTCGCGGTGGCGAAGGCGCTGATGCCGCCCAGGGAGGCCAGCATGAGGCCGATGGCCAGGATTCGCCCCGGGGTGGTGGTGAAGAACCACCAGCGGGGCCGGGCCGCTTCGGTCGGCGACCGTAACCCTGCCGGCTCGGTTGACGGATGCGCCAACTCAACGGTCACGTCTGTTCAGACTCCATCCCTGCGGCTGCTCGCGACACCAACGATAGTAAAGGAATTCTAAGAGTGCAGGTGTCGTCCACGCCGCCCGTCGCAACGGTTGTTGCCGAAAACGACGCGTGATCTCGCCACAACCGAGACCTTGCCTGTCCCGATACGCTTCCAGCGTGCGTGGTGACGGCGATGGATGGGCGTTCTCCGATACCGGCGCCCGCTTCTGGGGACGGCACGGCGCGGCGGGTCTGCTGCTGCGGGCACCCCGTCCCGACGGCTCCCGCACCGTGCTGCTGCAGCATCGCGCCTGGTGGAGTCATCAAGGCGGCACCTGGGCGCTGCCCGGCGGCGCCCGCGACAGCCACGAGACCGCCGAAGAGGCCGCCATCCGCGAGGCGCAGGAGGAGGCCGGCGTGCCCGCCGATCGGATCGTCGTGCGCGCGGCGGTGGTGACCGCGTCGGCCAGCGGCACCACCTGGACCTACACCACCGTGGTGGCCGACGCCGACGAACTGCTCCCGGTGGTGCCCAACGGGGAGAGCACCGAACTGCGGTGGGTCGACGAGCATGAGGTGGCCGGGCTGCCGCTGCACCCCGGCTTCGCCGCCAGCTGGGAGTCGCTGCGCGGGGTCTGACCCCGGCCGCGACGTTCCGGCTCGCCGAACGTGTACTCAGCGCGAGAAAATGCCGGGCAAATCGCGGGCTCAGTGCACGTTCGGCGCGGCCAGGCTCAGCGCGCGGCGAGCCCGGCCCGCAAGGCCGCCGCCGCAGCCCGCGGATCCTCGGCGGCGGTGATCGCCCGCACCACCACCACCCGGTGGGCGCCGGCGGCCAGCACCTGCGGCAACCGCTCGACGTCGATGCCGCCGATGGCGAACCACGGCTTGGCGGCGCGCCGATCCGTGGCGAATCGCACCAGGTCCAGACCCGGCGCCGGTCTGCCCGGTTTGGTGGGGGTGGGCCAGCACGGTCCGGTGCAGAAGTAGTCGACCGGTTCGGCCATCGCGGCGCTGACCTGGTCGGGGTCGTGGGCGGACCGGCCGATCAGTACGTCGGGCCCGATGATCTCGCGGGCCACCGGCAGCGGGAGATCGTCCTGGCCCAGGTGCAGTACGTCGGCCCCCGCGGCCCGGGCGATGTCGGCGCGGTCGTTGACCGCCAGCAGCGCCCCGTGCCGGCGCGCGGCGTCGGCCAGGATCTCGCAGGCCGCCAGCTCGCCGCGGGCTTCCAGGGGACCGAACCGCTGCTCGCCCGGGGAACCCTTGTCGCGCAGCTGGATGATGTCCACCCCGCCGGCCAGTGCGGCGTCGGCGAACTCGGCCAGATCACCGCGTTCCCGGCGGGCATCGGTGCACAGGTAGAGCCGGGCATCACCCAGGCGGGTCAGACGGTCGGAGCGTTTGTGCACACCGCGACGGTAGCGGCTAGCTTGGTGAGTTGACACCCAGGTGGAAGGGAGCCGCACATGCCCGGGCCCTCGCTCGGTTCGCTGGCCGTGATCGGCGGCGGCGTCATCGGGCTGTCGGTCGCTCGGCAGGCCGCCCGCGCCGGGTGGACGGTGCGCGTGCACCGCACCGCCGAGCACGGTGCGTCCTGGGTGGCCGGCGGAATGCTGGCCCCGCACAGCGAGGGCTGGCCCGGCGAGGAACAGCAGCTGCGGTTGGGGCTGCGCTCCCTGGAGTTGTGGCATGACTTCCTCCAGGGGCTGCCGGACCATGTCGTCACCGCGCGCGAATCGCTGGTGGTGGCCGCCGACCGGGCCGACGCCGCCGACCTACGCACCGTCGCCGACTGGCTGTCCGGGCAGGGCCATCCGGTGCGCTGGGAGTCCGACGCCCGCGACGTCGAACCGCTGCTGGCCGCCGGCATCCGGCACGGTTTTTCCGCCCCCACCGAGCTGGCTGTCGACAACCGTGCCGTGGTCACCGCCCTGATCGGCGCCTGCGAGGAACTCGGCGTGACGTGGGCGCCCCCGGTGGGTGATCTGGCCGAGGTGGTGGACGACGATGCCGTGGTGATCGCCAACGGCATCGACGCCCCGGCGCTCTGGCCCGGGCTGGCGATCCGGCCGGTCAAGGGGGAAGTGCTGCGGCTGCGCTGGCGCAAGGGCTGCCTGCCGCCGCCGCGACGGGTGATCCGGGCCCGGGTGCACGGCCGGGCGGTGTATCTGGTGCCGCGTCCCGACGGCGTGGTGGTGGGAGCCACCCAGTACGAGCACGGCCGCGACACCGCCCCGGCGGTGTCGGGGGTGCGCGACCTGCTCGACGACGCCTGCGCCCTGGTCCCGGCACTGGGGGAGTACGAGCTGGCCGAGTGCGCCGCCGGCCTGCGGCCGATGACACCGGATAACCTGCCGCTGGTGCAACGTCTCGACGAACGGACGTATATCGCCGCGGGTCACGGCCGCAACGGTTTTCTGCTGGCGCCGTGGACCGCCGAACAGGTTGTCTGCGAACTACTTCCGGTTGGAGTACGGCAATGATCATCAATGTCAACGAGAAGCCGGTCGAAGTGGCCGAGGCGACGACGGTCGCGGCGCTGCTGGCTTCGATGGGCTACCCCGACCGCGGTATCGCGGTGGCGGTGAATCAGGCGGTGCTGCCGAGATCGCGGTGGACCACCACGCTTTCCGACGGCGCCCGGCTCGAGGTGGTGACGGCGGTGCAGGGTGGTTGATGACGCGAAGCTGACCATCGCCGGGCGGGAGTTCAGCTCCAGGCTCATCATGGGAACAGGTGGGGCGCAGAGCCTGACGGCACTCGAAGAGGCGTTGGTGGCATCCGGCACCGAGCTCACCACGGTCGCGATGCGCCGGATCGACGCCGAAGGCGGGACCGGGATGTTGGATCTGCTGAGCCGGCTGGGCATCACGCCGCTGCCCAACACCGCGGGCTGTCGTAGCGCCGCCGAAGCCGTGCTCACCGCGCAGTTGGCGCGCGAGGCGCTGGGCACCGAATGGGTGAAGCTGGAGGTGATCGGCGACGAACGCACCCTGCTGCCCGACGGCATCGAATTGGTCCGTGCCGCAGAACAATTGGTTGACGACGGGTTTGTGGTGCTGCCCTACACCAATGACGACCCGGTGCTGGCCCGCCGGCTCGAGGACGTCGGATGCGCGGCCGTGATGCCGCTGGGGTCGCCGATCGGCACCGGGCTGGGCATCGCCAACCCGCACAACATCGAGATGATCGTTGCGGCTGCCGGGGTTCCGGTGGTGCTCGACGCCGGCATCGGCACCGCCAGCGACGCGGCGCTGGCGATGGAACTGGGATGCGACGCGGTGCTGCTGGCCACTGCGGTGACCCGAGCGTCCGACCCGCAGGCCATGGCTACGGCCATGGCGGCCGCCGTCACCGCCGGGTATCTGGCGCGCCGCGCCGGCCGTATCCCGAAACGCTTCTGGGCGCAGGCATCCAGCCCGGCCCTGTGATGCGCACCGAGTGTGAGTATCGCGACGCCTCGGCGGCGTGTTGCGTCGCCAGATTCACCCCTCGGCGGAGGTAGACGAGCGTGAATCGCTATGTCGCCCTCGGGAGTTCGATGGCGGCCGGTCCCGGAATCCGGCCGGGCGCCGCCGGCGCGCCGACGGCATCGGGACGCTCGGCGCGTAACTATCCGCATCTGGTCGCGCACGCGCTGAACCTCGACCTCGTCGACGTCACGTTCTCCGGTGCGACAACGGCCCACCTGCTGGCTGAGCCGCAACGTGGCGCACGACCGCAGATCGAGGCGCTGGACGGCTCGGAAGCCCTGGTGACCATCACCATCGGCGGCAACGACGTCGGCTATGTGCCGTTGCTGATGGCAGCGATGCTGCCCCGGGTGGCCCGGCGGCTGCCGGCGATCTCCGCCCTACTGGACCGTGAGCAGCGTGAGCAGGCGCTGACCGAGGTCGAAGCAGCACTGTGCGAGGTGGGCACCGCGGTCCGAGACCGGGCGCCGCACGCGCGAGTGCTCTTCGTCGACTACCTGACCCTGATGCCACCGGAGGGCGTGCGGGCCGGGCGGTTGCCGGAACAGGTGGCGCAGCTGGCCCGTCACGTCGCCGACGGGCTGGAGCGACACACCGCCGCGGCGGCCGCCGCCACCGGATGCGAGATCGTCCGCGCCGGGCAGGCCAGCCGGGATCATCACCCCTGGTCGGTGCTGCCGTGGACGGTGGGGGCGGGCCTGCCACTGCCGTGGCGGCCGTGGCCGTTTCACCCCAACGCCGCCGGCATGGCCGCGGTCGCCGAGATGGTCGGCGCACACCTGGGCGGACCGGGCCTGACCTCGCCCGCGGCGGGCACCCACTAACGTGGACGCGGTGGAGTACAAGTCGAAGTTGATGCCCGTCCTCGGTGCCGTTCTGGTCGGTGCGCTGTTCAGCGCCGGTTGCAGCCGCACCCCGGTGAACACCGAGCAGGGAGCCGATGCCGCCGCGGCCGTGGAGTTCGCCAACACCCTGCGCGACAAGGTCACCGTCGACGCGATGATGGCCCACCTGCAGAAGCTGCAGGACATCGCCAACGCCCACAACGGCACTCGCGCCATCGGCACGCCGGGATACGACGCCAGCGTCGACTACGTGGCCAGCACCTTGCGGGAGCACGGCTTCGATGTGGAGACGCCGGAGTTCACCGCCCGGGTGTTCAAGTCCGAACCGGGCTCGGTTCAGCTCGGCGACAAGACCGTTACGGCCCGCGCACTGATGTACAGCCTCGGAACCCCGCCGGAGGGTGTCACCGGCCCGCTGGTTGCCACGCCCGCCGACGACGACAGTCCGGGCTGCAGCGCAGAGGACTACAAGGGGCTGACGGTCAAGGACGCCGTCGTCCTGGTGGACCGCGGCACCTGCCCGTTCAAGGAGAAGATGGCCATCGCCGTCGAGCACGGCGCGGTGGCGATGGTGGTCGCCGACAGTGTCGACGAAGAGAAGATGGGCGGCACCCTGGGCGAGAAGACCGAGGTGAAGATCCCGGTGGTGAGCGTGACCAAGGCCGACGGTGCGATGCTGCGCGGCGGCCACGGGACCATCACGGTCAAACTCGACGCGCACACCGACGACATCCCGTCGCGCAACGTGATCGCTCAGACCAAGACCGGATCAACCGAGAACGTGGTCATGCTCGGCGCCCACCTGGACAGCGTCCCGGAGGGCCCGGGCATCAACGACAACGGATCTGGGGTTGCCGCGGTGCTGGAAACCGCTCTGCAGCTGGGTGATTCGCCACAGGTGCGCAACGCGGTGCGGTTCGGCTTCTGGGGCGCCGAAGAACTCGGCCTGATCGGGTCGATGAAGTACGTCGAGTCGCTCGACGTCGAACAGCTCAAGAACATCGCCCTGTATCTGAACTTCGACATGCTCGGTTCGCCCAATCCCGGCTACTTCACCTACGACGGTGACCAATCGCTGGCCCCGGACAAGCGGGGCCAGCCGGTGGTGCCGGAGGGCTCGGCCGGCATCGAGCGGACCCTGGCCGCCTACCTCAAGTCCGCCGGGAAGGAACCGCAGGACACCTCGTTCGACGGCCGCTCCGACTACGACGGATTCACCCTGGCGGGTGTCCCGTCCGGCGGCCTGTTCTCCGGGGCGGAGGTGAAGAAGTCGCCCGACGAGGCCAAACTGTGGGGCGGCGCGGCCGATGAGCCGTTCGACCCGAATTACCACCAAAAGGGCGACACCATCGACAACATCGACCGCGACGAACTGGCCGTCAACGGCCGGGGCGTCCCCTACTCGGTCGGGCTGTACGCCCAGGATCTCAGCGGCCGCAACGGAGTTCCGATTCGGGACGATCGCACTCGTCACGTCGTCACCCGCCCATGATCCGTCCGGCGGGAGCCCTGCTGGTCGCCGTCGGCGTGCTGGCGGGCTGCTCGCCGGAGCCCGCCCAGCCGCCACTGTCGAACCGGCTGGCCGGTCAGGTCACCGTGGCTGCGATGGTGTCGCACCTGCAGAGGCTGCAGGAGATCGCCGATGCGCATGGGCGGAATCGGGCCGACGGCACGCCGGGTTTCGACGCCAGTGTGGAGTACGTGGTGAACGCCCTGCGGGACAAGGGCTTCGATGTGGCCACCCCGGAGCTCACCAGGTTGGACACCACGTCGCCGGGCAATCCGACGCTGACCGTCGCCGGCTTCGGCTACCCGGTCGATCAGGCCTCCCTGCTGGTGCGTACCCCGCCCGGCGGGGTGACCGGTCCGGTGGTCCGCCCGACCCGATCGACCGGCTGTGCGCCGGCCGACTATCCGCCGACGGTTCCCCGCGGGGGGATCGCCGTGGTCAGCGACGCCGGCTGTTCGGTGGTCGCCAAACAGAACGTGGCGGCCGAACGCGGTGCTGCCGCGCTGGTGGTGGTCAGTCTGCCGAGCCGGAACGGTGCGCCCACCGGACTTTTCCCACCGAACTACTACGACCAGCTCACGCTGCCGGTGGCGGTGACCGGTCGCGACGGCGACAGCGCGCTGCGCCGCGCCACCGGTCCGGTGCGGCTGGTGCTGGACACCACCACCGTCAAGATCACTTCACGGAATATCTTGGCCCAGACCAGAACCGGATCCGAGTATGATGTCGTGATGGTCGGTGCGCACCTGGACGGGGCGCCGGGCGGGCCGGGCATCAACGACAACGGCTCGGGTGTGGCCGCGGTGCTGGAGACCGCCCTGCAGCTGGGCCCGTCGCCGGCGGTGACCAACGCGGTGCGGTTCGCGTTCTGGGCTGCCGAGGAACGACAGCTCGGCGGCTCGACGGACTACGTCTTCGGCCTCGACCGCGACCAGCTCAACGACATCGCCCTGTATCTGAACTTCGACATGCTCGCCTCCCCGAATCCCGGTTACTTCACCTACGACGGTGATCAGTCCGCGCTGCCGAGCCGCGACATCACCCCCGACGACGTCCCGGCCGGATCGGCCGGTGTCGAACGCACCCTGGCCGGATACCTCAACCTGGTGGGCGTGCGGCCCGCCGACATGCCGCTGAGCAGCGACACCGATTACAGCCCGTTCGTGGTGGCCGGGGTGCCCATCGGGGGAATCACCACCGGCGCATCCCAACTCAAGACCACCGCGCAGGCTCGGCTGTGGGGCGGAAAGGCCGGTGCGCCGTTCGACCCGAACTACCACGGCCCCGGCGACACCGTCGAGGCGATCAACCAGCACGCGCTGGCGCTGACCGGTTCCGCGGTGGCGTTCGCGGTGGCGAACTACGCGCAATCCATCGGGGGGCCCAACGGTGTCCCGCCCCGCGACAAGCGCCACCGGGCACCATTGGGCCCCTGACCAAACGGGGCGGGATGTACGGCGCGGCCTCCTCTGCGGTACAAGATAGGCTGTGCTAATAATGCTGTGCTAACAAAAGAGTTGACCTGAGTTGATCGGGGGGTGGGTACCACGCTTGGTGACACGAACGACCCGGCGGGCCAGACCGGTGCCCGTATGAGGCGACGCCCCAAGGACCGCAAGGCGCAGATCACCCGTGCGGCCGCGGAGACTTTCAGCGCACAGGGCTACCACGCGGCCAGTATGGAGGCGATCGCCGCCAAGGTCGGAATCTCCGCCCCGGCGCTGTACCGGCACTATCCCAGCAAGTACGAGATGTTCGCCGTCGTCGTCGGCGCACTCGGACAGCAACTGGTCGACTCCACAGCTTTCATCGACGACATGACCGATGCCGAATTGGCACAAGATCCGCAGGCGGTACTGGACCGGCTGGTCGACGGACTCATCACATCGACGATTCTCAACCGTGAGGCCGGCGCGCTGTTCCGGTGGCAGGCCCGCTACCTGCACCCCGACGACCAAGCCAAGCTGTTCAGCCAGATGGAGACGGTCGGCAGGCGTGTGCAACGTCCACTCGCCGCGCTGCGCCCCGGGCTGACCCCGGTGGAACGGTGGACCTTGTCGTTGGGCCTGATCAGTATCTCCCGCAGCATCATCGGGCATCGGCTGCAGCTCCCAGATGAGGAAGTCAGGCCATTGCTCATCGCGGCGGCGCGGGCAGTCGCCGCAACACAACTTCCCCAAGCCGAAGACCTCGGGGTCAATCGTCCGTCGGTGTGGCGCATCTTCACACCGGACGCCGGACCCTATGAGGCGCTGTTGCACTCGGCGATTCTGCTGTTCGGCAGGCAGGGATATGCCGAGACCGGCGTCACCGAGATCGCCGAAGCCGTCGGTGTCCCAGCCTCCGGCGTCTACCGGTATTTCTCGAGCAAGGGCGACATCCTGACGACAGGCCTGCAGCGTGCCCTCGACCGGATCGCCGGGGAGATGGCGGCTATCGCGGGTGTCTTCGCCGAGCCGGCCGAGGCGCTGCATCGGCTGGTCGAGGCATACGTGGCCACGGTGTTCGCCAACCCCGAACTGGCGGCGGTCTATGACACCGAGCGGGTGAACCTGGCACCCGCCGAGCGGGGACGGCTGCGGGATTCCGAGCAGGCCTTCATCGATACCTGGACACAGCCGATGATGGCGGTCAGACCGGATCTGGATCCGGCGCACGCGAAGTTCTTGGTGCACGCTCTGGCCGCACTCGTGGACGACTTGGGCCGGGTGGCCCGGGGCGGCGAGGAGCAGACCGACGGCATGGTCCCGTGGAGCCCGGGTTACGCCCAGGCCTGCCTGCGTGAACTGATCGAGTCCATCGTGTTCGGCAGGACCGGCGACGACAACTGACGCCGAATACCCTTAGAGGTCAGGCGATTTGATAGTCCTCTAACGGGAAGTGGGAACCGTCGCGCACAGCGTTGCGCACCGTGGTGGGCCGCAGCAGGGTCGCTTCGCCGCTGGGATTGAAGTAGTAGGACCGTGACCCGGCGCAACTGCCGGCGTAAAAGACCGAGCGGTCCAGCCGCTTGGTCATGTCGTCGAGGAAGCGGGTGTTGGCGGCCTCGGTGACTTCGAAGGTCTTCGCGTCGCGGCGCTGCAGCTCGCCGAACAGCCGGCCGATGTGCCGCATCTGGTACTCCATCGTGTTGAAGAACGACAGACCGCAGAACGCGTAGGGGCTGGCCAGGCTCAGGAAATTCGGGAACGCCGGAATCGACACACCCTGGTAAGCCTGGAACCGGTTCTCCCGCCACCACTTCCCCAGATTGCGCCCGCCCTTTCCGACGATCTCGATCGCCGGGAAGTTGGCCTCCCACATGTCGAAGCCGGTGGCCAGCACCAGCGTGTCGATCTCGCTCTTGCGCCCGTCGAGGGTCACGATGCCGTTCGGCTCGATGTGATCGATCCCGGCTGTCTCCAGGTGTACGTGCGCCTTGTTGAAGGTGCGGTAGTAGTCGTTGGACCAGCTGGGCCGTTTGCAGCCGATGTCGTAGCTCGGGGTCAGCTTGGCCCGCAGCTCCTTGTCCCGGATCGAGATGAACCGGTGGATCTTGCACAGGTCCATGGCGCCGATCGACAGCCGGCGGAAATAGGGGAAGTTGAGGATCCCGACGAACGTCATGAACCCCAGCAGACCGTCGGTCACATACCGCACCGCGCGTTGGGTCATCGGAAGCCGGGCGAACAGTTTCTGCACGGCGGGGGAGATCCCGAAGTCCAGCTTGGGTGCCACCCAGATCGGCGTGCGCTGGTACACCGTGAGGTCGGCGACCGTCTTCGCCAGCTCCGGGATCAGCTGCACCGCGGTGGCGCCGGTGCCGATCAGGCCGACCCGGCGGCCATGGAAGTCGTGGCTGTCATCCCAGGCGGTGGTGTGCACCACCTTGCCGCCGAAATCGGCGATGCCGGGGATGTCCGGGGTGTGCGGCTGAGACAGGAAACCCGTCGCGGTGATCAGGTAGCGGGCGCTCAGGGTGGAGCCGTCGGCCAGACCCACCTGCCAGCGCTGGGCCTCCTCGTCCCAGCGCGCGCCCTCGACGGTGGTGTTGAAGCGCATGTGCCGGCGCACGTCGTACTTGTCGGCGACGTGTTCGGCATAGCGCTTGAGCTCCGAGCCGGTGGCGAACACCCGCGACCAGTGCGGGTTGGGCTCGAACCAGTAGGAGTAGGTGGTCGAGGGGATGTCGACCGCCAGACCGGGGTAGCGGTTGACATGCCACGTTCCGCCGAGATCGTCCTCACGCTCGAGCAGAACGATGTCGTCGTAGCCGAGCTTCTTCAGCTCGATCGCCGCGCCCATCCCGCCGAAACCCGCACCCACGATGACGACGTCGAACAGCTCCGTACTCATGAAATCACGGTACCTGACTCACCGGTAAGCAGCGAAGCTCCTCAGGCGGGCCGGGCGATGGGGGACAATAACGGTGCATGCTGTTCAGGGAGTACGGGAGGCGATCATGACCATCCGCGACAGCGAAGTCAGCGACGTGGATCTGGCCGGTCAGGCGGTGCCGATAGCGGAGCCGGATGAGGAGCGGCCGGATGCCGAGATCACCGCAGACCGCTACGCCGACCGTGCCGCCGAAGCCGATGTGATCGAGCAGCACCAGGGCGTGCCCCTGGGGGAGGACGACTACGACCGCTGAGCGGTCACCGGCTTTGCGCAGTGCCACTGAGATCCCGCGGGGTATCGGGGTCACCTGCGGCCGACGTTGGACGGTATTGTCTAGACGGTTTAACTAGCCGCCGCCGGCCCGCCACTGAAAGATCTTTCCTTGAGCGAGATTCGCCATCCTGCCGCCGCCCGACCGGTCGGCCTGCTCGGGGTCGGCGCGTGCCGCCCGCCGCGGGTGGTCACCAACGACGAGATCTGCCTGCGCATCGACTCCTCCGACGAGTGGATCTACTCGCGTACCGGGATCAGGTCCCGCCGGTTCGCCGGTCAGGGCGACACCGTCGCCGGTCTGGCCGTCGAAGCCGGCCGCAACGCGTTGTCCAGCGCCGGGATTGACGGATCCGCGGTGGAGGCGGTGATCGTCGCGACCAGCACGAACTTCCGCCAGACCCCGTCGTGCGCGCCGAGCGTGGCGGTCGCCCTCGGTGCGTCGGGAATACCCGCGTTCGACGTCGCCACCGGCTGCGCGGGGTTCGGCTACGCGCTGGGGGTGGCCGCCGACCTGCTGCGTGCCCGAACGATCAACAACGCGTTGGTCATCGGCTCCGAGGTGCTCTCGACGACCATCGACATGGAGGACCGCTCGAACTGCTTCATCTTCGGCGACGGGGCCGGCGCTGTGGTGATCGGTGAGACGCCGGTGAACGGCATCGGGCCGACGGTGTGGGGCAGCGACGGCGAGAACTGCGACGCCATTCGCCAGGACATCGACTGGATCAGCTACACCGAGCATCCCGACGGGCCCCGGCCCTTTCTGCGGATGGACGGCGGCGCCGTATTCCGTTGGGCGGCATTCGAGATGAGCGGCGTCGGCAAACGCGCGCTGGCGGCCGCCGGCCTGGAACCGCACGACATCGATGTCTTCATTCCGCACCAGGCCAACAGCAGGATCAACGCCGTCATCGCCAAGAGCATGGAACTGCGATCCGATGTCGTCATCGCCAACGACATCGAGACCACCGGCAACACCTCCGCGGCATCCATCCCGCTGGCGATGGAGCAGCTGCTGTCCACCGGCGCCGCCAAGTCCGGTGACCTGGCCCTGCTGCTCGGATACGGATCGGGCCTGAGCTACGCCGCCAGTGTCGTCGTCCTGCCCTGAGCGGTTCAGCCCAGCAGCCGTAGCGCCGCGTCGACCGCCAGCGCCGGGACATCGAGTGTTTTGGACGCCAGATCGTGGCGGGCGCCGGTGATCTCGACGACCTCGTGCCCGGCGGGCACCAGCGCGGCGGCGGCGTGGATCTCCGCCAACGTGCCGAAGGGATCCGAGCTGCCGTGGGTGAACACCGTGGGCACGCCGATCTCGGGCAGGTGCTCGGTGCGAGCACGCTCGGGCTTGCCGGGCGGATGCAGCGGATAGGAGAACAGCGCGAGCAGATCCACCGCAACGCCGCCGGCGGCCACCACCATCGAGGTCTGCCGTCCGCCGTAGGAGTGCCCGCCGGCGATCAGCGGACCGTCGGCCAGGCCACGGGCATACTCGATGGCCGCGGTGATGCCGTCCCGGTCGCCGGCGCCCGATCCCGACGGCGGGCCCTTGGGGCGGCGCCGCCGAAACGGCAGGTTGTAGCGGATCGCCAGGAGACCGCGGCGTGCCCACTCTTCGCAAAGGCGTTGCAGCATCGGCGAATCCCGGTTGCCACCGGCGCCGTGGGTCAGCAGCACCACACCGGTCGGGGTGCCGTCGGGACGGTGCGCGATGCCGGCGACGTCTGCCAGGCTCATCAGCGGCCCCGACCCAACCGGAACAACGGCGAGACCGGGCCGTGCCCGTGGCCCAGCGGATAGGCGGCGCGCAGGCATTCGGTCACCCACCGTTTGGCCAACGCCACCGCATCCGGTACGGAAAACCCGTGCGCCAGCGCGGCCGCCGTGGCCGCGGCCAGCGTGTCGCCGGCGCCGTGGTCGTCGGCGGTGGCCACCCGCGGCCCGGGGAACTCCAGGAAGTCGTTGCCGTCATAGAGCAGGTCCGGGCTGTGCTGCGCCGACGGCAGGTGTCCCCCCTTGACCAGCGCCCATCGCGGTCCCAGGGCGTGCAGCGCTCGCGCGGCCGCGCGCTGGGATTCGGTGTCGACCACCTCGATCCCGACCAGCAACCGCACCTCATGCAGATTCGGGGTGACCAGGGTGGCCAGCGGAAACAAGGTGTCGCGCAGTGCGTCCAGCGCCGACGCCGCCAGCAGCGCATCACCGTGCATGGAGGCCGACACCGGATCGACCACCAGCGGAACCGTCAGCCCGAGCTCTCGCCACGTCGCGGCCACCGCGGTGATGATCTGCGCCGACGCCAGCATTCCGGTCTTGGCGGCCTGGATCCCGATGTCGGGCACCACCGCCTTGATCTGGGCGGCGACGGTGTCGGCGGGAACCTCATGAAAGCTTTTGACTCCCACGGTGTTCTGCACCGTCACCGCCGTGACGGCGACGCAGGCGTGCACGCCGAGCAGCGCGCACGTGCGCATGTCCGCCTGAATGCCCGCACCGCCGCCGGAGTCCGATCCGGCCACGGTGAGAACCCGTGCCGGTGTCGACCCCGGCGGCGCCAGCGGCAGAAAATCCACTGTGCTGGATGAGTGGCGACCCGCTTCGCCCGGCTCCGCCGCGCTTGCGATCACCACTAGGACGAGATGGGCAGGTACACCCGATTGCCGTGGTCGGCGAATTCGGCCGACTTCGCGTCCATGCCCTCCTGGATCGCGGCGTCGATGTCCTCCTGGGTGTGCAACCCGTGCTCGGTGGCGTAGTCGCGCACGTCCTGGCTGATCCGCATCGAGCAGAACTTCGGGCCGCACATCGAGCAGAAGTGCGCGGACTTGGCCGGCTCGGCGGGCAGCGTCTCGTCGTGGTATTCGCGTGCGGTGTCGGGGTCCAGGGACAGCGCGAACTGGTCATACCAACGAAATTCGAAGCGGGCCTTGGACAGTGCGTTGTCGCGGTCCTGGGCGTGCGGGTGCCCCTTGGCCAGGTCGGCGGCGTGTGCGGCGATCTTGTAGGCGATCACCCCGTCCTTGACGTCCTTGCGATCCGGCAGGCCCAGGTGCTCCTTGGGAGTCACGTAGCACAGCATCGCGGTGCCGGCCTGGGCGATGATGGCCGCGCCGATCGCCGAGGTGATGTGGTCGTAGGCGGGCGCGATGTCGGTGGCCAGCGGCCCCAGGGTGTAGAAGGGCGCCTCGTCGCACCACTCCTCCTCCAGCCGCACGTTCTCGACGATCTTGTGCATGGGGACGTGGCCGGGACCCTCGATCATCACCTGCGCGCCACGGGATTTGGCGATCTTGGTCAGTTCGCCCAGGGTGCGCAGTTCGGCGAACTGGGCTTCGTCATTGGCGTCGGCGATCGAACCGGGCCGCAGCCCGTCGCCGAGGGAGAACGTGACGTCGTAGCTGGCCAGGATGTCGGCCAGCTCTTCGAAGTTGGTGTAGAGGAACGATTCCTGATGCCGCGACAGGCACCACGACGCCATGATGGAGCCGCCGCGGGACACGATGCCGGTGACCCGCTTGGCGGTCAGCGGCACATACCGCAACAGCACCCCGGCGTGCACCGTCATGTAGTCCACACCCTGCTCGCACTGCTCGATCACGGTGTCGCGGTACAGCTCCCAGGTCAGCTTGGTCGGGTCGCCGTTGACCTTCTCCAGGGCCTGATAGATCGGCACGGTCCCGATCGGAACCGGGGAGTTGCGCAGAATCCACTCGCGGGTCTCGTGGATGTCCTTTCCGGTGGACAGGTCCATGACGTTGTCGGCGCCCCAGCGGGTCGCCCATACCAGCTTGTCGACCTCTTCGGCGATCGAACTGGTGACCGCGGAGTTGCCGATATTGGCGTTGATCTTCACCTTGAAGGCCTTGCCGATGATCATCGGCTCCAGCTCGGGGTGGTTGTGGTTGGCCGGGATCACCGCCCGTCCGCGGGCGACCTCATCGCGGACCAGTTCCGCCGGTAATCCCTCGCGGGCAGCGATGAATGCCATCTCGGCGGTGATCTCGCCGGCCTGGGCCCGCTGCAGCTGGGTGCCGCGATCGGTCACCACGCCCGGCCGCGGCGGTAGGCCGCGGTGCAGGTCGATGTCGGCGTGGGCGTCGGTGTAGGGCCCGGAGGTGTCGTAGACGTCGAAGTGCTCACCGTTGGTCAGGTTGATCCGGCGGAACGGCACCTTCATCGTCACGCCGCCGGGAGCTTCGATCTCCCGGTAGGCCTTCTCGCTGTACGGGATGGGCCCGGTGGTCACCTGCGGCTCCACAGGTGCGTTCAAGACATCAGTCATGGTCTTCCTCTCCCTTGCCGGCATTACCCGGTCAGGTTCGTACGGTCGACGGCCCCGGCCGTCCTCTCAGCGCACTGGTTGCGCTCCCGCGGATCGGTGAATTTCTGCACTGCTCGTTCCTGCACTGCCACGCTATCGCAGCGCGGCACCGGGCGTAAGGCGCCGATCAGGGCACCTGTGACGCGGATTAGGCATCTGATCCTTTGATTAGCTAACATAAACGCTTCGGACCGAGGGAGCTTCGATGACGGCGCAGATCGAGCGGGTGAGCCCCGACGTTCAGGACCCGGGCGCCGCCCCTCGCCGTTTGCGCTACGACCGAGACCACCCCCGCTACAAGTGGATCGCACTGTCCAACACCACGCTCGGGGTGCTGCTGGCCACCATCAACGGCTCGATCGTGCTGATCTCGATGCCGGCGATCTTCCGTGGCATCGGCCTGAACCCGCTGGACCCGGCGAACGTCAGCTACCTGCTGTGGATGTTGATGGGATACCTGCTGGTCTCGGCAGTGCTGGTGGTGTTCTTCGGCCGGCTCGGCGACATGTTCGGCCGGGTGCGCATCTACAACTGGGGTTTCGTGGTCTTCACGGTCGCGGCGATCGCGCTGTCGATCGACCCGTTCGACATGGGCCGCGGCGCCCAGTGGCTGATCGCCTGGCGGGTGGTGCAGGGCGTCGGCGGGGCGATGCTGATGGCGTCGTCGTCGGCGATCCTCACCGACGCGTTCCCAGCCAATCAGCGCGGCATGGCGCTCGGCGTCAACCAGGTGGCCGCGGTCGCCGGGTCCTTCGTGGGCCTGCTGATCGGCGGGCTGCTGTCGGAGTGGGACTGGCGGGCGGTGTTCTGGGTCGGGGTGCCGATCGGAGTGCTGGGGACCGTCTGGTCACTGCGCTCACTGCACGAACTCGGTGAACCGGCACCGGCCAGGCTGGACTGGGCGGGTACCGCGACGCTGGGACTCGGCCTGACCGTGGTGCTGACCGCCATCACCTACAGCATTCAGCCGCACGGGGCTTCGCCGACCAGCTGGACCAGCCCCGCGGTGGTGGGCTCGCTGGTGCTCGGGCTGGCGCTGCTGGTGCTGTTCTGCTTCATCGAACTGCGGGTGGACGCTCCGTTGCTCGATGTGCGGCTGTTCGCGATTCCGGCGTTCGGGTTGGCCAACGTGGCGGGGCTGATGTCGGCGATCGGGCGCGGCGGCATGCAGTTCATGCTGATCATCTGGCTGCAGGGCATCTGGCTGCCGCTGCACGGCTATAGCTATGAATCCACCCCGCTGTGGTCGGGCATCTACCTGCTGCCGATGACGGCGGGCTTCCTGCTGGCCGGCCCGTTGGCCGGGTCGCTGTCGGACCGGCACGGCGCCCGCCCGTTCACGGTCGGCGGCATGCTGCTGATGGCGGCGACGTTCGTCGCGTTGGTTCTGCTTCCGGTGGACTTCGACTACCGAGTGTTCGCCGCGCTGGTGTTTCTCAACGGGCTCGGGGGCGGGATCTTCACCGCTCCCAACAGTGCCGTGGTCATGTCCAGCGTTCCGGCCGACCAGCGCGGGGCGGCCTCGGGCGTGCGGGCCACGTTCTTCAACGCCGGCACCTCGCTGTCGATCGGCATCTTCTTCTCGCTGATGGTGATCGGGCTGGCCAACACGCTGCCGACGGCGATGGACGCCGGATTGCAGCAGCAGGGGGTGTCGGCCGGGGTCGCCGACCAGGTGGCTCACACGCCGCCGGTGGGCAGCCTGTTCGCGGCGTTCCTGGGGTACAACCCGATCGCCGAACTGCTGGCGCCCTCCGGTGCGTTGACGCAGCCCGGCGTCGACGCCCAGGTGCTGACCGGGCACAGCTTCTTCCCGCAGTTGATCTCCGGGCCGTTCCACACCGGGCTGGCGGTGGTGTTCGCCGCCGCGGCGGTGATGATGCTGCTCGGAGCGCTCACGTCGTGGATGACACCGGGGCGCTACGCAAGCCAGGAACTGGTACGCAAGTGACTGGTGTGACTAGCGCACGCAACACGCCCGGGAATTTTCCCGAGTTGACCGCGGGCTCGTCGGCAGGCACTATGGACCTTGCAAGCACCTCGTTAGGTGAGGCGTCTGCACGGACATAGGCCACTGACCCCGAACGTCGAAAGACGCCCCGGGTCAGGACAGCTCCTCCCGGCTTAAGGGTTGAGCCCAAGTGGCTTCCCGTTAGGGACACGCCGTGCAGTGCCAAAGCTCTGACGAGAGGGGTGCGGTCTCCCGACAGTGGTCGGAGCTGCCTCCCAAAGCATGCGGTGAAACCGGTACGCCTGTGCGCGTGCCCGCGACCGAGAGGAGGTGAGGGACGAATGAGTTCCGGTGATAGTCCGAGCCGATATCTGACTTCTGTTCCGTCCCCATCCGAACGGTCGCATACCGCCTCCAGCTGAGCCACGATTCCGGCCTCCAGCTGAGCGCGTAGCGCCGTTACGCGACTAGGAGGCAATCATGGTTGCAATCGCATACACCGACATCTCGGCTCCGGCCCCGCGCGCCACGAGCACGCCCAAGAAGCTGGACCGGCGCCCGGCCGCGCCCGCGTCGGACCCGTTGGTCGACATGACCACCCGGCTGCTCAGCGGTCCGTTGCACCAGATGTACGCACTCCTGTGGCGCGCCGGAGTGCTGACCGTCAACAACTGAGCTCAAGCGTCGGCGAGGCCTTGGGGGGCCGAGCTGAGGCGGCTACTCCGCCTCTACTCAGCGTCCTCCAGGGCCTCGCCGAGTTGTTCGAGCACCTCGTTGTGCTGGTTGCTGGCCAGAATGTGGCCGGCAGCCACCGCGACGGCCACCGGCCAGTCGATGATCTCGAACGCGGCCAGCAGCGCCAGCCCGCCGTAATAGGCCAGTTGCTCAGGCCGCGGCACCGTCACCTTGCCGAACAGCGGCAACTCGACGGCGAAGCCCTCCGCCTGGCGAATGTGGGCCACCGCCTCCCGCTGGGACGCGCTGCGGCGCGGCTTGTCCGCCATCATGAACCTCCTGGTGGCGACGGGTCGCCGGATGATCGGGCCGCGACCGTTCCGCGGCGAGAACCAGTGTCCCCATTGTGCACAAGCCGCAACCGGGGTGCGGGGTGGTCATCGGGTGCCGGGGTGCCGTCCGGCCGCCGCGGCCCGGGAACCATGAACTCCTTGGGCACCGGCGCGTCGTCCCGCAGCGCGGACAGCAGCCGCGGTACCACGGCCGCGCCGACGGTCGCGACCGTCGCGGTACCCAGGGCCTGAGCCCAGCCCAGCGGGCCCAGCGGGGTGCAGCCCAGCAGTTGGCTGACACCCGGGATGGTGATCAACGTTCCCATCACGCCGAGCGAGCCCACAGCGGTTGCCACCACCAGCGGATCGTGCGAGTCCAGCAGCGTCTGGCCCAGCTGCGTGGCGACCAGCGACACCAGCGCGACCGTCGAGGCTCGCTGCTGGCGCCCGGTGACCGAGGCCAGGCCCCACGCACCCACCGCGGCCGAGGCCGTCGTCACCCCGCGCACCGCCACCGTGCGCCACAGCGCGCGCTCATCGGGACCGTGTCCGCCGTCGGCGGCGGTCTCGTTGAGGGAGCTGACAGCCAGCGCGGTGGCCGGCAGGGCGTCGGTCAGCATGTTGACCAGCAGCAGCTGGCGAGCGTTCAGCGGTGAGCGTCCGGTCAGTGCGCTGCCGATGATCGCGAATGCGACCTCACCGGCGTTACCGCCCAGCAGCACCGCCACCGCCGCCTGCACCCGCTGCCACAGCTCGCGGCCTTCGTCCAACGCGTCGAGCAGGGTCTCGATCCGGCCGTCGAGCAGAACCACGTCAGCAGCGGTGCTGGCCGCCTCGCTGCCGTGCGCCACCACGGCGATCCCGACGGTGGCGGCCCGGATCGCCGCGGCGTCGTTGGCGCCGTCACCGACCATCGCCGACACCTTGCCGGAGCGTTCCAGGGTCTGCACGATCTGCACCTTGTTCTCCGGCGACATCCGGGCGAACACCACCCGGTCGGCCACCGCCCGCTCCTGATCCTTGCGGGACAACGCATCCCACTGCGCGCCGCTGATCACCTGATCGCTGCTGACGTCCAGGCCCAGCTCCCGGGCGATCGCCGTGGCGGTCAGCGGGTGGTCACCGGTGATGAGCCGCACCGGGATTCGGCGACGCTCCAGGTCGGCGAGCAGTTCGGCGGCCTCTTCGCGCGGGGTGTCGGACAGCCCCAGCAGGCCGACGAACGTCAGTCCGTCGCTGCAGAACTCGGCGATCTCATCGGGTTCCGGGTCGTCGCCAAGCGATTTGCGCTCCCCGGGTGTCAGGTCGCGGCGGGCCACCGCGATCACCCGCAAGCCGTCGGCAGCCAGCGCAGCCACCGACTTCCGGACGGCCGGTCCGGCGCCGGTGCACGCCAGCACCACTTCCGGGGCGCCCTTGAGCGTCAACTCGGATCCGCGCACCGAGGCCGAGAACGCGCGCCCGGAGCGGAACGGCAGGTGCGCCGCGGGACCCTCGGGTGCCGGTGCACCGGCGGAGACCGCAGCCTCGATGATGGCGTTGTCGGTGGCGTGCACCTGGCGGGTGCCGTTGGACACCGGGGCCGCGCTCGCCGCGTAGCGCAGCACCTCCTCGTCGGTGAAGCCGGCCGCCGGATGCACCTGCGCCACCCGAAGCCGGTTGCGGCTCAGCGTCCCGGTCTTGTCGAAGCAGACCACGTCGACCCGGCCCAGCGCCTCGACCGAACGCGGCACCCGCACCAGCACGCCGGCCTTGGTCAACCTTCGGGCCGAGGCCTGCTGGGCCAGGGTGGCCACCAGCGGCAGCCCTTCCGGAATGGCCGCAACGCTGACCGCGATACCGCTGGACACCGCCTGACGCAATCCGATGCGGCGGGCCATGCCCAGTCCGGTCACCAGCGCGCCGCCGGCCAGGCTGATCCGCCACGCCTTGCTGGTGAGCAGGCTCAGTTGATGCTGCAGCCCGATCGCGGACTGGTCGCCGGCCACCAGCTCGGCGGCCCGGCGGCCCTGGGTGTCGGCGCCGGTGGCGGTCACCAGCGCCACGGCGGTGCCGGTCACCACGGTGGTGCCCGCGTAGACCATGCATTCCCGGTCCGCCAGATCGGCACCCGGAGTGGCCTCGACCTGCTTGACCACGGTCAGCGACTCACCGGTCAGCGACGATTCGTCGACTTCCAGATCGATCGCCTCGATCAGTCGTCCATCGGCGGGCACCACCTCGTGGGAGTGGACCTCGATCACATCGCCGGGGCGCAGCTCCGCGGCGGCGACCTCGCAGTGGCTGCCGTCGGGCAGGACCTTGCGGGCCGGTGGGACCTGTTCGTTCAGCAGCACACTGAGCCGGCGTTCGGCGACGAGTCGCTGCGCGGCCGCCAGCATCGCGTTGCCCCCCAACACCGAACCGACCAGCATCGCGTCCACCGGCGAACCCAGCACCGCGCTGGCCGCGGCTCCCAGTGCCAGCACCGGAGTGATCGGGTCGGACAGTTCACTGCGCACGGCATGGGCGAACTGCCAGAACAGTCGGGGCGGCGCGGTCCGCTGGGCGCCGCGGCGAGCCAGATCAACCGCCGCCAGCGCAGCCGCCGCAGCGGGTGCATGCTCGGTCTTGCTCGCAACCACCAGGTCCGGCGTGGGAAGCACCGTCCGCACCTGCTCGACTGACATCGCGTGCCACTCGTGCACCGGCGCCGGCCGCGGCGCTGCGGCGTCCACGGCACGGCGGGCCAGCCAGTAACCCGACAGTGCGCCGGCCGCCGCCCCGGTGGTCACCGGACCCGGCCCGCTGCCGCGCACCCCGGGCAGCATCAGCAACGACCCCAATATCGAAGCCCCGGTGGAGATCTCGATACCGCGGCTACTGGCGGACCGGGCGGCCGGCAGCGCATGCAGCACCCGCCACACCGCGGCCAGGTCGGTCAGCAGCACATCGGCGCACCAGGGCGGGGACCCCCCACCCGGCAGTACGCCCAGCGCAACGTCTGCTGCCGCCAGAGCCTCGACGGCAGCCGAGGACAGCACCGCGACGTCATGGCCATCGGCTTGGTAGGCGGCCACCGCGGCCGCCAGCGCCTCGTCCACCGAGGCGCCGTCCAGCGGCCGGATCTCATCGAAGATCGGCCGCAGCTCCCCAAGCGCCTCGGCCTCGACCGAGATCACCTCGACGTCGGCGTGCCGGGCCTCGGTCACCACCGCGGTGGCCAGCGGCAGCAGCGCGGGTTGGAACGACGCTTCCACGCCGGGGTGCGGGCCGACCCGGTGCCAGCCCGGTGTCAGCCCGGTGTCGCTCAGCCGGGATTGGGCCTGCGCCCACGCGGCGCGCAGTTCGTCGTCGTCGGCGCCGCGCACCTGCACCACCCTCAGGTCCTGGCCGCACAACACCCGCGGGTCGATGATCACGGTGTCGACCCGGTCGAGCTCACGCAGGCTGCTCGGCCGCAGCACCACGGCGCCGTGCTGGTCGGCCAGCCCGCGGCCCAGCGTCGCGGCGAACGACTCGCTTGCGGTGCGGGTGGCCTTCGGCGCGGCCACCGCCGCGGCGGTGCCGGCCAGGTCGGGATTGCGGGTCACGGCGGCGATCCCCCCGGCGCCGAGGGCCTGCACCCACGCGCTGCGCGTCAGATGGCGTTCGATCGGGCCCGGCGGCCGCGGTTCCGGCCGCTGCGAGACAGCGATCGGCGGGTGGTCGGCATAGTCGGCCAGCTCCGGTTCGCGGCGCCGCCAGGCCCGCGCCGCGGCACGTTCCTCGCCGGCGCGCATCGCCTCCACCGACAGGTCCACCGCCAGCGCCGTCGGAGCCTGGTTGAGGGTGTGCACGCCCGCGCTTGCCAGCGACAACAGTGCGTCGGTCGCCTGCTTGCCGATGCTGTCCTCCAGCAGCCTGCGCAGCCGCGGCTGGTAGTCGAGGACGACCACGCCGGCTTCCAGGCCCAGCGGCAGGCCCGGCAACCGCAGCAACCGGCCCACCGTCGCCACGCCCAGGCCGGCGACGTTGGCGCCGACCGTCAAAGTGCGCAGCACCTGCGTCAGGCCGTCACCGGGCAGGCTCGCCGGAGCACGGACGGCCACCGAGCGGTACCGGTTCTCGGTGTCAGAGACCACCCGGCACAGTTCGCGCAACGACACGACGTCTGCGGTGGTCTGGTCGAGCCCGACCACCAGCCGCGACAGTGGATGGTTCAACCGGACGGAGGTGACTCCGGGCAGGGCCCGGGCCGCGCCGAGCAGGGCTGTGGCCAACTCGGAGCCATCCGGTCCGTCGAGTCCACGGACCTGTACCCAGGCCCGCCCCTCGCCGCGGAAGCACCGCCGGGACAGCACCGGGCCCCCGTCGCCGTTCGGCAGGACCGCCGCGGCCAGCTCATTCGCGGTCTGGACCGACGCGTCTACCAACGCGGAGGTGAGTTGGACACCGAAGTTCGCTGCGCGCAGCGGGAAGGAACGCCTGATGGCGCGACTTAGATTCACTCGCACCCGATCAGTGGCGGGTGCGCGCACGGGCGCTGCTGCCGCTACCGCGCGACGGGCGTGCTGTTGCCTTCTTGGGCTGCGGGCTGCGCCGTGGCGCACTCGCCGACTTCGGTTTCGCCGGCTGCGCTGCCTTCACGGACTTCAACGGCCGTGACTCCGCGGTCGGAGGCTTCTTCGCCGGCGCCGCGGCCGGCGGCTTGCGGTCGTCGGACCGATTGCTGAACTGCTTGAGCACCAATGCGGTGCCGCCTACCGCCACCAGCACCGGCCACTCGACCAACCCGGCGACGCCGAGGGCGCCCAGAGTCAGTGCGGCCGCGGGGGTGGAGTGGCTGCCGGTGCTCAGGCCGCGTTGCGCGCCGCTGGCCGCACCCTTCAGGCCGCCGATCACTCCGTTGAGCGCGGCCCCGCCGATCGCGCCGGCCGCCTCAGTGGTCATGGTCGCCGCGCGGGTTGCCGCCCCGGCGACCTTTCGTACCGTCCCTGAGACGGCGTTCATGGGTATTCCCTGCCCTTCAAATGAGCACTCTGGATAGTCAGACCATCCTAGGCGTTAATCCGCCCGTACTCCGGAATCCACACCGAATTCATATAACGGCGGTTCAGCGAGGCTCGACGGAGGAGAGGGGAAGCTGGGACCGCCGCATATACACGGCGGTTCAATCCCGTTGGATCTCCACCAGTACCGGCGCGTGGTCGCTGGGCGCCTTGCCCTTACGTTCCTCCCGCACGATCTCGGCGTGCGCGACCCGGGCCGCCAAAGCCGGCGAGCCCAGGATGAAGTCGATGCGCATGCCCTGCTTCTTCGGGAACCGCAGCTGGGTGTAGTCCCAATAGGTGTAGACACCGGGGCCGGGCGTGAACGGCCGCACCACATCGAGGTACTGCGCTTCGGCCATCGCGTGGAATGCCGTGCGTTCCGGTTCGGAGACGTGTGTGGCGCCTTCGAAGAACTCCATGCTCCACACGTCATCGTCCTGCGGTGCGATGTTCCAGTCGCCCACCAGTGCGATCGGCGCCGAGGGATCGTCACGCAACCAGCCCTCGGCGGTATCACGCAGCGCGGCAAGCCATTCCAGCTTGTAGGTGTAGTGCGGGTCCACCAGGGTGCGTCCGTTGGGCACATACAGGCTCCACACTCGCACCCCGCCGCAGGTGGCGCCCAGCGCTCGCGCCTCAACCGTGGGGTCGGCGTCGGGCTTGGCCCAGGCCGGCTGGCCGGGGAAGCCGACCTCGATGTCATCGAGGCCGACCCGCGAGGCGATCGCCACCCCGTTCCACTGGTTCAGGCCGACATGGGCCACCTCGTAGCCCAGCTCGTGAAACGGCAGCGTCGGGAACTGCGCGTCGGTGCACTTGGTCTCCTGCATGGCCAGCACGTCGACCTCGGCGCGGGCCAGCCAGTCGGTCACCCGATCCACCCGAGTGCGGATGGAGTTGACGTTCCAGGTGGCCAGTCGCAGCGCAGTCACGCAAGCCACTTTAAATCGACGGCGGTGACCCGAGCCCCAGCGACCGGGCATCGATATAGCGGGTGCGGTGCTGCCCGGCGAAGCCGATCGCCTCGAAGAAACCGAATGCGCGGGTGTCATGCGGCACCTGCGCGTAGCCGCGGGTGGCACCGAGTTCGGCCCCCCAGGCCTGCAACGCGGCGCAGATCGCCCGCCCATGGCCCTGCCGGCGCCGCTCCGGCACCACCCGCAGGGCGGTCACCCCCAACCAGCGGGTCCCGTCCGGGGACTCGGTGACCGCACCCCGTCCGACCGCCACCCCGGGTATCGAGGCGAACACCACCTGGCCGTCGACCACCGCGGTGAGCACCCCCACCGGCATGTCCGTCGGCCAGTCGAGGCCGGGCGCGGCGGACAGTGTCACCTGCTCGGCTGGTGTCTCCGCGGGCAGCTCGCGCACCAGGGTGCGGGTCTCCAACCGCACGGGCAGGTCCTCCGGCAGCCTCAGCAGCCGCTCGGGGACCGCGAGCGTCGGTGCCAGATCCCGCCGGGCATACCAGTCGATGATCGCCGGGATGGTACTGGTGTGGGCGAACATATCCAGCGGCACAGCCGAATTCGTGGCCAACTCGGTTCCGGACCCGGCTCGCAGCAGCCAGCCGTCCAGCCACTCGTGTTCGCAACCCGGCCAGGCCAGCGCGGCGGCGTGCTCGACGGAGCGGATCGCCGAGTTCTTCACCGGCCGATCGGTCAGCCGCCGTACGTAGAGCACGTCTGCGTGCCGGCAAGTGTGGATCGCCCCGTCGGCCGAACGGACCCGCACCAGCGGCCCGGTCTCCACCAGATGTCCCACCACGTCGCCCATCGGCGGTTGCGAACCGGGCGGGCGCAGATAGCGCAGGCTCACCCGGACGCCCAGCCCAGGCAGTTCGGGCGGCTGGCTCATCACCGGGTCGATCAGTGCCCGAACGGGTCGGGCACATCGCCCGGTGTCCAGGACAGTCCCGGCACCCCCCAGCCGTTGGCCTTGACCGTCCGCTTCGCGGAGCGGGCATGCCGGCCCACCAGCATGTCCAGGTAGAGCAAGCCGTCCAGGTGCCCGGTCTCGTGCTGCAGCATCCGGGCGAACAACCCGCTGCCCTCCAGTGTCACCGGCTTGCCGTCGGCGTCCAGGCCGGTGACCCGTGCCCATTGCGCCCGGCCGGTCGGAAACGATTCGCCGGGCACCGACAGGCAGCCTTCCTCGTCGTCGTCCGGGTCGGGCATGGTCTCGGGTCGCTCGGAGGTCTCCAGCACCGGGTTGATCACCACCCCGCGGCGCCGGGTGGTCGAGCGGCGGTCGTCGGCGCAGTCGTAGACGAAGACCCGCAGGCCCACGCCGATCTGATTGGCGGCCAGGCCGACGCCGTTGGCGGCGTCCATGGTCTCGTACATGCTGGTGATCAGCTCACCGAGGTCGGCGGGTAACGATCCGTCGTCGCCGACGGGCACCGGGCTGGTCGGGGTGTGCAGGACGGGATCGCCCACGATGCGGATGGGTAGCACGGCCATGACCGAGAAGCTTAAGCGGGCGGAGAAGCGAGGCTCGACGCAGGAGAGGCGAAGCTGGGACCGCCGGATTTCATGTGGCCGTCGCGCATCAACTGCAGTGGCCACGGCGACTCGCGGGGCCGGCTCCCGGTTCAACACAGCTTGCCGTGATTCAATATTCGCTCAGGACAGGCCGCTGAAAAATCGACGCAAACAAGCAGACGTCTGACGTGAGAGAACTTTCCGGAAGGGTCCAGGAAAACGATATGGACGGCGCCATGGCGCAGGCGAATCGCTCAGGGGACGATTCGGAGCCCACTGACGGCCTGAGCCGTCGCGAACACGACATCCTGTCCTTCGAACGCGACTGGTGGAAGTACGCGGGCGCCAAAGAAGAGGCCATCAAGGAGAGGTTCGCACTGTCGGCGACCCGGTACTACCAGGTTCTCAACGCGCTCGTCGACCGGCCCGAGGCCCTGGCCGCCGACCCGATGCTGGTCAAACGGCTGCGCAGGTTGCGGTCGAGCCGCCAGAAGGCGCGCGCGGCGCGGCGTCTCGGTTTCGATATCACCTGAATCATCCCGAAGCATCCTGAACCCTTGATAGCTGGGCGTTTATCGGTTATGGCCCGCTCCTCGATACAGTGGTCGCAATGAACGACCACGTTCCCGACTCTTCTCGGCTCCCGCTCCGGGCCATGGTGATGGTGCTGCTGTTCCTGGGCACCATCTTCCTACTGGTCGGGTTTCAAGCCCTCGGATCGTCGGGCAGTGACGACGACGATGCGCACTCGCCGACGGCGAAACCCGCCGTCACCAGTTCGGCGCCGGCCAAGGCCGAACGTCCCGCCCGCAAGCCCGACGTGCGGGTGTACAACATCTCCGAGCAGGCGGGGCTGGCCGGGCATACCGCGGACCGGCTGCGTGAGGCGGGCTGGAACGTGACCGAGATCGGCAATCTCGAACTGCCCGAGGTCACCGAGACCACCGTCTACTTCAGCGACGCTGAGGGCGAGCAGGATTCGGCCCACGGCGTGGCGGAGGTACTGGGCGCCGTCGTGGAGCCGCGCATCCCCGACGTGGCCGAGCAGCCACCGGGAGTGATCGTGGTGGTCGCGGGTTAAGCTCCTCGCATGGTCACAGGTCACCGCAGAGCTCTTGCCGCCGTTGTCTTCGCCACCCCGGTCGTGATGTTGGCGGCGTGCAGCCCCCCCAACGAGGTGCCGTCGGACGTGCCGGGCACCACCCCGTCGGTCTGGACGGGTTCGCCGGCGCCGTCCGGCGTGGCGTCGGAGCCGGGCGGCTCGAGCAGCTCGGAGAATCTCGTCGCGCACCTGGCGACCCCCGATGGCGGCCAGATCGCCACCGCGACGTTCGAGTTCAGCAAGGCCGGCGGCAAGGAATTCGCCACGGTCACCGTGCGGACCACCAGCACGGGCGTCCTGACGCCCGGTTTCCACGGCCTGCACATCCATGGCGTCGGCAAGTGCGAAGCCGAGTCGGTGGCTCCCACCGGTGGGGCGCCCGGTGCCTTCCTGTCGGCCGGCGGGCATTTCCAGGCGCCCGGCCACAGCGAGCACCCGCAGAGCGGCGACCTGACCTCGCTGCAGGTGCGCTCCGACGGCAGTGGCCTGCTGGTGACCACCACCGACGCGTTCACCAAGCAGGAGCTGCTGGCCGGCGACGGAACCGCCATCATCATCCACGCTGACGACGACAACTTCGCCAACATTCCGGCGGACCGCTACACCCAGGTCAACGGCACGCCCGGCCCGGACCAGACCACGCTGACCACCGGAGATGCCGGAAAGCGGGTTGCCTGTGGTGTCATCGGCGCCGGGTAGCCCGCCGAGCAGCTGGGCTTCCTCGAGATCTGAAGCCCGAATCGACTTCGCCCGCAGCGCCCGGCCCACGATCGGCGTGGAATGGGAGCTCGCACTCGTCGACGCCCAGACGCGTGACCTGAGCAACGAAGCCAGTGCGGTGCTGTCCGAGCTCGGCGAAAACCCGCGTGTGCACAAGGAATTGCTGCGCAACACCGTCGAGCTCGTCACCGGCATCTGCGCCGACACCGGCGAGGCCATCGAGGATCTGCGTCAGACCTTGACGGCGACCCGGCCCATCGTGCACAGCCGGGGCATGGAGCTTTTCGGTGCCGGCACCCACCCGTTTGCGCAGTGGTCGGCGCAGAAACTGACCGACGCGCCGCGCTACGCCGAGTTGATCAAGCGGACCCAGTGGTGGGGCCGGCAGATGCTGATCTGGGGAGTGCACGTCCACGTCGGCATCTCTTCGGCGCACAAGGTGATGCCGATCATCTCGTCGCTGCTGCTGTACTACCCGCACCTGCTGGCGCTGTCGGCGTCGTCGCCTTGGTGGGCCGGCCACGACACGGGCTACGCCAGCAACCGGGCGATGATGTTCCAGCAGCTGCCCACCGCGGGGCTGCCGTTCCAGTTCCAGACCTGGTCGGAGTTCGAGGGCTTCGTCTACGACCAGAAGAAGACCGGGATCATCGATCACACCAACGAGATCCGTTGGGACATCCGGCCGTCGCCGCACCTGGGCACCATCGAGGTGCGGGTGTGCGATGGGGTGTCCAACCTGCGTGAGCTGGGCGCGCTGGTGGCCCTGACGCACTGCCTGATCGTGGACCTGGACCGGCGGCTGGACGCCGACCAGTCCCTGCCCACGATGCCGCCCTGGCACGTGCAGGAGAACAAGTGGCGGGCGGCTCGCTACGGGCTGGACGCCGAGATCATCCTCGATTCCGACAGCAACGAGCGATTGGTCACCGACGACCTCGACGATCTGCTCAACCGGCTCGAGCCGATAGCCGCGCGACTGCGCTGTGCCGACGAGTTGGCGGCCGTCGCCGACATCTACCGAACCGGTGCTTCATACCAGCGCCAGCGCCGGGTCGCCGAGGAGCACGACGGCGATCTGCGCGCCGTGGTCGACGCACTGGTCGCCGAACTCGACATCCCATGATGGAACTGCCGATGTTCCCGCTGGAGTGGGTGCTGCTTCCCGGCGAGGAACTGTCGCTGCGGATCTTCGAGCCGCGCTACACGGTGCTGGTCGAAGACCTGATGCGCAGCGGCGATCCGCGCTTCGGGGTGGTGCTGATCGCCCGCGGTCGTGAGGTCGGCGGCGGCGAGCAGCGCAACGACGTCGGCGCGATGGCCGGCATCACGCAATGCACGGAACTCGGCGGGGGCCGTTACGCTCTGCGTTGCCTTACCGGGGAGCGAATCCGGGTCCGCGAGTGGCTCGACGACGATCCGTATCCGCGGGCGATCGCAGAGATATGGCCGGATGAGCCGTCAGAACCGGTGAACGACAGTCAGTTCCGTGAGTTGGAGGACCGGATCGTCACGCTGCACCAGCGGATGGCCCGGGCCCGTCGCCGGTGGGTCACGCCGGGACGCAGCAGCCTGTTGGGTGGTCGCTCACTGGACCCCGTGCAGCGGCTGTATTCGCTGGCCTGTCGCGTACCGATGGGGGAGGCCGACCGCTACGCGGTGCTGGCGGCGCCGTCGCTGTCCGGCCGGATGACGGCGCTGCATGAGGCGATCGAGACCGTATCGGCCCGGGTCGAATTCGATCTCCCTCGTTGATTCTGCGCTGAGGGCGACAAAGTGCGAGTGAGCCCCGCCCCCAACGCGGAGTCAACGAGCTATTTGAGCGACCTTGCCCTCGACTCTTCCGCTCGTATCCGCACCTCCGATCTGTTGGTCGGTCGATCAGCAACGCTGGCACCGGTGGGGTGCGTTGTCAACCCGCCGGTAATCAGGAGGCGGTTGTCGGAGGTGCCAGTCGGCTCAGTTCGCGGTCGAACAGCGCGCGCACTTCGTCGTGTCCTCGGGTGACTCCGACGGCGTTTTCGTTGCACAGGTTGCGCGCGGTCTGCGCGATCAGCGTCGAGATCGCGACGGGGGGATAGTCGTCCAGATCGACGCCGTTGGCGCGCAGTGCCACCGTGACGGCCGCCGTCTCGATGTCACGCACCCGTTCCGCGTACGCCTTGAGTTCGGCCCGGATGGCCTTGCGGTGGTTGGCCAAGGCCATGAACTCGGTGTTCAGGCTGGTCATTCGCGTATCGCTATTGATCGCCCACAACGCCCGGAGGGGGTCGTCGTCGGTCAGGACGGCTCGCATCCGCTCCAGCGCGACGTCGGCGCCGGCCCGCAGAACCTCCACGAAAAGGTCGTCCATGGTGGGGAAGTAGTAGTACACCAGGGCCTGCTTCACGCCGGCCTCGGCGGCGACCCGGCGCGACGTCGCCGCGGCGTAGCCTTCGTCGCGCATCAGCCGCGCAGTCGCCTCGATCAGGCGGCGGCGGGTGGCGTTGTCGGTCGATTTGGCCTTGCGCGGAGCAGCCATTCAGAGCGTCCCGGTGGTGCGATTGCTTGACCGTACGGCGCCGCGCGTGGTAGGCATGAGGCATTCTAGCAATTTGATCGGTCGATCAGCACGATGAGGTCGTGAGCGAAGGGGCGCGCCGGGTGATGACAGATCTCGCGGCGGTGGACTACTTCTCCGACCCAGCCGTCACGCAGGATCCCTACCCCTATTACGAATATCTCCGGGCACAAGGACCGGTGTTTGCCGAGCCGCATCACGGCGTGGTCGCCGTCACCGGCTACGACGAGGTGTATGCCGCGTTCAAAGATCACGATTCGTTCTCGGCGGTGAACGCGATCGGCGGGCCGTTCCCGCCGCTGCCGTTCGAACCCGAGGGCGACGACATCACCGAGCAGATCGAGGCGCACCGGCATCAGTTCCCGATCTTCGAACACGTCGTTGTCATGGACCCACCGGCGCACACCCGGGCCCGCTCGTTGCTGAGCGGGCTGCTCACGCCGAAGCGGCTCAAGGAGAACGAGGAATTCATCTGGCAGCTCACCGATACCCAACTCGATGAGTTCATCGGGAACGGCCGCTGCGAGTTCCTGTTCGACTACGCCAAACCGTATGCGACTCTGGCTATCACCGATCTGCTCGGCGTCCCCGAGGAGGACCGAGCCGAGTTCCGCAGGGCATTGGGTGCGGGGCATCGCGAGGGCCAACACGTCGGATCTCTTGACGGGACGCCGGTGGGCCTGAATCCTCTGCGCTACCTCGATGAGAAGTTCAGCCGCTACCTCGCCGAGCGGCGACGGCAGCCCCGCGGCGACGTCCTGAGCAGCCTGGCCACCGCCACTTACCCCGACGGGTCGACGCCGGAACTTCTCGAGGTGGTCCACCCGGCGACCTTCCTGTTCGGCGCCGGTCAGGAGACCGTCACCAAGTTGCTCGGTGCGGCGGTGCAAACCCTGTGCGATCGACCCGAGTTCCAGCAGACGCTGCGTGAGCGCCCCGAACTGATCCCCGCGTTCATCGAGGAGGCGCTGCGGATCGAGAGCCCCACCAAGATCGACTTCCGGCTGGCCCGCAAGACCACCACGCTCGGCGGGGTGCCGATCAAGGCCGGCACGGTGCTGATGCTGTGCCTGGGAGCGGCGAACCGGGACCCCCGCAAGTTCGATAACCCCGACGAGTTCCGGTTGGACCGCAAGAACGTGCGCGAGCACATCGGTTTCGGGCGCGGCATCCACACCTGCGCCGGTGCCCCGCTGGCCCGGGTCGAAGGACGCATCACCATCCGCCGGATGCTGGATCGGATGCGCGACATCAGGATCAGCGAGGCACACCACGGCCCGGCGGGACGGCGGCACTACTCCTACGAGCCCACGTTCCTGCTCCGGGGGCTGACCGAGCTGCACATCGAGTTCACCCCGGTGGAATAGGCAGGAACTAAACGGCGGCGGCGGCCCGTCGTACCGCCGCCGCGATACGCCGAAGCATCAGCTGCACCACGACGCGGTGGCCGCCGCTGCCGATGACCAGCGCGCGATAGACCTTGCCGTGCAGTCCCGGAAACGCAGCCCAGGTCTGCGAGCGCACCCGGGTGCGCCCGGCGCCCAGGTCGTCCAGCTCGAACACCCAGCGATACACCGCGAACGGATGCCGGCCTTTCAGGGCGAACCGTCGCGGCGGCGTCGCTTCGTCGAGTGCGAACCCCAGCGGCACCGACGTCGGATCGGCGGGGTTCCGACACAGCACCGCCAGCAGTGCTGTCCATGTTTCTGCCGGTGACGCGTCGATCGTTATGGCATGCTCATCGATATAGGGTAACTGTTCCATATAGAAGGACTGTACTAGATCGTGGCACCTCCGCGAAAGCATGAAACCGATGCGATCCTCGACGCGACACGCGCCCTGGTGCTGACCGACGGGCCGCGCGCGGCCAGCGTCGCCGCGATCGCCAAGGCCAGCGGTGCTCCGGCCGGCACGCTGTATCACCGGTTCGGCAACCGCGACGGGATCCTGGCCGCAGCCTGGCTGCGCGCGCTGGAGCGTTTCCAATCGCGAGCGCTCGGTGCCGCTGCAAGCACACCGACCGACACCGCCGTGGCGATGGCCGTGGCCGCCGTCCGCTTCGCGCGCGAGCTGCCCGACGATGCCCGCCTGCTGTTGACCATCCGGCCCGGCGACCTGCTCGACGGTGTGCCCGACGCGGAGTTTCAGGAGACGCTGTCGACGATGAACGCGCCACTGTTCCAGCGGGTCGACGAGCTGGCCCGGGAGCTCTACGGCAGCGATGACCCGCGGTCTGCGCACGCCGTCGCCCGGGCCGTCGCGGATCTGCCGTACGCGGTGGTGCGTCGGCACGCCTACGATGACGAGATGCCGTCCTGGCTGGAAGCCGATGTCGCGGCGGGCGCGCGCGCACTGCTGGACAGCTTTTCGCCGGACCCGGCTGGCGGGTGACACCGACGCCATGACCGACATCGCGTTCACCGCAGTAGCACCGATCATTCCGGTGCGAGACCTCGACGCCGCGCTGGATCGTTACCGCCGGCTCGGATTCACCGTCCATGCCTACGGCGGCCCGGCCCGGTACGGGTTCGCCGATCGCGGTTCGGTGTCGTTGCACCTTTCCGAGTGGGCCGAGCATGATCCGCTGCGTACCGCCGCCAGCGTGTATCTCTACGTCGACGACGCCGACGCGCTCTATGCGCAGTGGACGGCGTCAGGAGTGCAGGGACGCTTTGTCGAACCGGCCGACACCGACTATCAGCTCAGGGAATTCGCCTACGTCGACACCGACGGCACCGCGCACCGTGTCGGGTCGCCCCTGCCGGCCAGGCTTGTCAGCGCCACCAGGGTGATCGCCGCGCCGGCGAAACGGATCTTCGAATTCATCGCCGATCCGACGCGCCAGCCCCGCTGGGACGGCAACGCCAATCTGGCCGAAGCTCAACCCGGACAACGGGTTCATGCCGTCGGCGATGTCTTCACCATGACCCTGAGCACGGGCGCCGTGCGGGAGAACCACGTGGTGGAGTTCGAGGAGGGACGCCGAATCTCCTGGCGCCCGGCGGAACCCGGTTGCGCGCCACCGGGGCACCTGTGGCGGTGGGAGCTCGAGCCGCTGACTCCGGTGCGCACCCGGGTCACGCACACCTACGACTGGTCGGAACTCTCCGACCCGAACCGTCTTGCACGCGCCCGCGCCACCACCGCGGACAAACTCGCGTCCTCGCTGTCCCGGCTCGCGGCGCTGGCCGAGGAGGTTTGAGGCCGCCCGACGGCTATCGGTTGTCGGCAAAGGAACGCAGCAGCTCGATCTGAGTGGGATCCAATGAGGGCCGGACATTTTCGCGGGCGGCGGCGACGTCGGCCATGGTGACGTCGGCGGCGTCGATGGACCGCCGCATCGCGGTGAGCGCGGCCTCACGCAGCAGCGCCACACAGTCCGCCGCGCTGTAACCGTCCAGGTCGGCGGCCAGCGCATCGAGGTCGACGTCCTCATGCAGTGGCACGGATTTGCCGGCCACCCGCAGGATCTGCCGGCGGGCCTCGGCGTCCGGCGGCTCGACGAACACCAGTTTCTCCAGCCGGCCCGGCCGGGTCAGGGCCGGATCGATCAGCTCGGGACGGTTGGTGGCGCCGACCACCACCACGTCGCGCAGCGGGTTGGCGCCGTCCAGCTCGGTGAGCAGGGCGGCCACCACCCGATCGGTCACCCCGGAATCGAAGCTCTGTCCGCGTCGCGGCGCCAGCGCGTCGATCTCGTCGAGGAACACCAGCGAGGGCGCGGAATCGCGGGCCCGCTGGAACAGATCCCGCACCGCCCGCTCGCTGCTGCCCACCCACTTGTCCATCAGTTCGGCGCCCTTGACGGCGTGCACACTGACCCGCCCGGAGCCGGCCAGGGCGCGCACCACGAACGTCTTGCCGCACCCGGGCGGGCCGTAGAGCAGCACCCCGCGCGGTGGGTCGACGCCGAGCCGGGTGAAGGTGTCCGGATGCTGCAGCGGCCACAGGACCGCTTCGGTCAGCGCCTGTTTGGTGTCCACCATGTCACCGACGTCGTCGAGGGTGACCGAGCCGACGGACACCTCGGCGGCCGCCGAACGCGACAGCGGACGGATCACGCTGAGCGCCCCGATCAGATCTTCCTGGGTGAGCTTGGGCTCCTCGTCGTTGTCGCTGGCGCGCGACGCCGCCCGCATCGCCGCCTCCCGCACCAGCGCAGCAAGGTCAGCGGCAACGAAACCCGGTGTGCGTTCGGCGATCTCGCTCAGCGTCAGGTCCTCGGTGGGAACCGAGATCAGCAGGGTGGTCAGCAGCGCAGCCCGGGTCGCGCCGTCGGGCAGGCTCAGCCGGATCTCGCGGTCGCACAGCTCCGGCGCCCGCAGCCGGGGATCGACATGGTCAGGCAGCGCCGAGGTGGCGATGAACGCCACCCCCTCGGTGGCCACGGTGTTCCGCAGTTCGGCCAGGATCAGCGTCGCAACCGGTTCCGGCGGTTCGGGCAGCAAGGTGTCCACGTCGGCCACCAGCAGCACACCGCCGCCGTCGCAGACCTGCGCCACCGCCGAGCGCACCGCGGCCAGCCGTTCATCGGCGGTCAGCGCGCCGACCTCGGGGCCGTCCAGCTCGATCAGCCGCCGTCCCGCGCATACCGCCCGAACCATGGTCGTCTTTCCCACCCCGGCCGGACCCGACACCAGCACACCGAGATTCGTTCCGGCGCGCAGGGTCTTGAGCAGCTGGGGCTCGTCGAGGGCGAGCTTGAGCCATTCGGCGAGTTTGGCGGCCTGGGCTTCGCAGCCTTTGAGTTCGTCGATCGCGATCCGGGGCGGGGCGACCGGCCTGGCGACGGTCGCCACCGCAGCGGTGGTGGCGCTTCCGAAGGTGACCAGCGAGTTGGGCTGCACGCTGACCGGACCGGTGGGGTCCACACCGGTGACGGTCAGCAGCTCCGAGGTCCAGCTGATCCCCACCGAGGACGCCAGGGCGGTGGTGGCCGCGGACGTCGACGTGCCGGGTCCGAGGTCGCGGGGCAGCAGGGACACCGCGTCGCCGACCGTCATCACCTTGCCCAGCAGGGCCTGGCGCAGCGTGGTCGGTGACAGCGACTGCGAGGCCAGAGTCGAGCCGCTCAACGTCACCGACCGTGCGCCGTAGACGGTCACCGCGGCCACCACCACCTCGGTGCCGTCCCGCAGGCCGGCATTGGACAGCGTCACGTCGTCGAGCAGCACCACACCGGCCGGCGCATCCGGGCTGGCCAGCGCGGCCACCGCCGACGTCGTGCGAGACCCGGTCAGAGACACCGCATCCCACTCCCGGATACCCAGGGCGGCAACGGCTTCGGGATGCAGTCGGACCACACCGCGGCGGGCGTCGACGGCGGAGGTGTTCAGCCGGGCGATCAGCGTCAGGTGCCGGGAGGTGTCTACTCGGCGGTGTTCTTCGCGCTCTTCAGTGGAACCCACCCGGACATTATCGGCATAGACGTGGCCGGTCTCCCCGGTACCGTTCAGATGAACAGCATCTGCGCCAGGATTTCCCGCACCTCGGTGAGCTCGACATGGGACAGCTCGATCTCCGGTGCGTACCGCCGGAACCGCTCGACGGACACCGTGCGGATCTGTTCGGTGATCACCCAGCCGCCGCCCGAAGCGACAGGTACACGATGCAGCCAGCCACGTCTTTCGGTGTTGGTCAACGGCAGCACACAGGCCAGCTGTCCCAGTGTCACGTCGAGGTGGAATCTGGACGAGACGATCAGCGCGGGCCGGTCCTTGCCCTGCTCGTGGCCCCGTACCGGATCGAAGTCGACAAACCAGACTTGGCCCGGCTCGATCGGGGGCCGTCGGCTCACTTGGTGTCGTCCCAGCCGTCGGTGATCGGGGCGTCTGCCTGGCTGGACGCCTCGGCGTCGGCGATGTACGCCGACCAGCCTTCGGGATCGGTCTCGCGGTAGTTCCGCACCGCGGCAACAGCCTTTGCGCGCCAATGTTCGTCGATGAGGCGACGCACGGTCTCGTCCGCCGACGCGCCGCCGAATTCTTCACGACCGATCCGCAGAATGCGGTCTCGGGTTTCATCGCTCACCCGCAGCATGAATCCAGTGTACGGTGCTGTAAACAATAATGTTTACAGTCACCGACGAGCTGTGACGGAGCGACCAGCAGGATTGAATGGTCCCCGTGCGGTCCGGCCCTCTGACTTCGGCGATCTGCGCGGCCCTGCTGTTGGCGGCACCGCCCCCGGCCCGGGCCGACGACGCGTCCCCGCTGTCCGAGTTGGTCGACGCCGCCGCCCAGCGGCTCCAGGTCGCCGACGACGTGGCGGCGGTCAAGTGGCAGACCCGCGGCGCCATCGAGGACCCGGCCCGGGTCCAGCAGCAACTGGCATCCCTGGCCGCCGCCGCGGAGTCTGAACATCTCGACGCCGGCTACGTGACACAAGTCTTCACCGACCAGATCGAAGCCACCGAGGCCGTGGAGCACCACCGGTTCGCGCAGTGGACGCTGAACCCGGCCACCGCGCCGGCCGTCGCGCCCGACTTGGCGATATCAAGGGCGCGCATCGACGGCTTCAACCACGTCATGCTGGACCAGATCGGCCTGCGATGGCAGCAGCTGCATTCGCGGGAGTGCGCCGCACAGCTCGATCAGGCGACCCGAGACGTCAGCGATGCGCGGCATCTCGACGAGTTCTCCCGGCAGGCGCTGACGGCCGCGACGCGGGACTACTGCGACGGGTAGTTCAGCGACCCGGCTTGCGCAGCCGCAGCCTGGCCATCGATTGCCCGCTGGGCCTACGGATGACCCGCCGCACTCCGGGCCGGCGGCCCGGCTGCGACCGGCGGATCGCTCGGCGCGCGGCCCGGCGTTCCTTGGGGGCGTCTTCCCAGGCCTCCGGGTGTGCGGCCACCCAGCGCTGGCTGCGGACGGAGAACGGGATGGTGCACAGGTAGGCCACGATCAGCACCAGCACCAGCACGTAGGGGAACAGGAACGCCGCCGCGGCCACCAGCGCCAGCACCGCCAGCAGTACCGCGGCCAGGTGCGGCGGCACCGACACGGCGTGCATCTTGCGCATAGGGATCCGGCTGACCAGCAGCATGGAGGTGCCCACCACCCAGGCGCAGGTGAACCACTGCGACGTCCACCACCCGTCGCCGAACTGCAGCTTGGCGGCCAGCAGGCCCATCAGTGTGATCGCTCCGGCCGGGGCGGGCATGCCGACGAAGAACTCCCGCGTGTAGGCGGGCAGGGTGGCGTCGTCGAGCAGGGCGTTGAACCGGGCCAGCCGCAACACCACGCACACCGCGTACAGCAGCACCACGATCCAGCCCGCCGGCTGCGTCGACAGCAGCGACACGTAGATCACGATCGCGGGCGCCACCCCGAAGTCGACGGCGTCGGCCAGGGAGTCGATCTCGGCGCCCATCCGCGACTCGGCGTCCAGGATGCGGGCCACCCGGCCGTCCAGACCGTCGAGGATGGCTGCCGCGGCGATCAGTGCCATCGCGACGTGCACCTGGCCATCCAGTGCGTACTTGATCGAGGTCAGGCCGGCGCAGATGGCCAGCACCGTCATCGAACTGGGCAGAATGTGCAGGCCCACCGCGCCCCGGGAGCGGACCGTCGTGCCGGGGGTGCTCATCATGACAGTTCGGCCAGTACGGTTTCGCCGGCGACCATGCGCTGCCCGACGCTCACCAACGGCTGCGTCCCCACCGGCAGGTACACGTCCAGTCGCGACCCGAACCGGATCAAGCCGTAGGTGTCACCGATCGCCAGATGGTCGCCGGGCCGGGTGTCGCAGATGATGCGTCGCGCCACCAACCCGGCCACCTGCACCGCGACCACCTCGGCGCCGTCGGGGGTACGGATCCGGATGCTGTTGCGCTCGTTGTCCTCGCTGGCCTCGGTCCGGTCCGCCGAGCCGAACCGGCCGGCCCGGTGCAGCACCTCGATCACCTCACCGCCGATCGGGGCCCGCTGCACGTGCGCATCGAACACCGACATGAAGATGCTGACTCGCGGCAGCGGGGTGTCGGGCAGGTCCAGTTCCGGGGGCGGGGGCGCCGAGTCGACCAGGCAGACCATGCCGTCGGCCGGAGCCACCACCGCACCGGGGCGGGTGGGCGGCACCCGGTGCGGATGCCGGAAGAAGCCGGCGCTGGCGCCGGCGACCAACAGCCCGGCCCCGCGCAGCCAGCTCTGTTTGCGGCCCAGCAGCGCCAGGCCCAGCCCACTTCCGACGAACGGCAGCCCGGCGCGGTGCATCGGCGGCACCGTCGAGCGCACCAGCTCGATCAGATGCCGAAGACCGCCGGGATCGTCTGCTGCACGGGGGCGTCTGGCCATTGGGTCATCTTAGGAGCTGCCGGTCAGGTCCCAGACCTCTACCGGGGTGCCCAGCGGCAGTTCGGTCACTTCGTCGGCGATGTCCAGCAGGCAGTTCGCCGACGCCAGGTAGCGCAGGTGGTGCGAAGCCGGCGGGCCATAGTTGGTCACGGTCCCGGTTTCGTGGTCCAGCAGACCGCGCCGGAACTGCCGGCGACCGGCAGGCGAGGTCAGTTTCTCGCTCAGCACGGCGGTGCGGCGCGGCCGATCCGGCGCCGGCAGGTCCATCGCGCGCCGCAGCGCGGGCCGGACGAACACCTCGAAGGACACCTGTGCGCTGACCGGGTTGCCTGGCAGGGTGATGATGGCCGCTCCAGATCCAGGCGAGCCCACTCGCCCAATGCCCTGCGGCATTCCGGGCTGCATGGCCACCTTGACGAAGTGCACGCCTTGGTCGCCGTCACGGCCGAAGACGTCTTTGACCACCTCGTAGGCGCCCGCGCTGACCCCGCCGCTGGTGATGATCAGATCCACGGCGCCGTCGTGCACGCCGTAGCGGTCGAGCACCCCGGTGAACTCCGCGATGTCATCGGCGACGGTGGCCGCGGCCACCACCTCGGCGCCGGCCTCACGCACCGCGGCGGCCAGCATCACGCCGTTGGATTCGTAGATCTGGCCCGGCGCCAGCGGGGTGCCCGGCTTGACCAGTTCGGAACCGGTGGAGATCACCAGCACCCGTTGCCGGGGCCGCACCGTCAACTCGGGCAGGCCCAACGCCGAGGCCAGGCCCGCCGCCGGCGCACTGACCAGTTGCCCGGCCCACAGCACGGTGGAGCCCTCGGCGACGTCGCCTCCGGCCCGTCGGATGTGGCGCCCGCGGGCGGTGGCAGCGCTGATCTCCACCACGTCCACGCCGCCGTCGGTGTCCTCGACGGGAATCACCCCGTCGGCGCCGTTCGGGATGGGTGCGCCGGTCATGATGCGGTGCGCGGTACCCGGAGTCAGGGTGGGGATATCGGTGCGGCCGGCCGGAATGTCTTCGGGCACCGGCAATTTCACCGGATGCTCGGGTGCGGCGCCAGCCACGTCGTCGGCCAGCACGGCGTAGCCGTCCATCGCGGAGTTGTCGAAGACCGGCAGCGAAATCGGCGCGATCACATCCTGTGCCAGCACCAGGCCCTCGGCGTCGGCCAGCGAGACCGTGACCGGTCGGCGGGGCCGGATCAGATCGGCGACAGCACGCTGGTGCTCTTCGACAGATCGCATGTCGACAGTCTGACTCAGACCGGGTAGGTGATTCCGGTCAGCTCCTCGGAGACCGCCCACAACCGCTGCTGCAGCTCGACGTCATGCGCCTGCTTGCTGGCGTCGACCAGCTTCGGGTGACCGCGCTGCTCACCGATGCCGCTCGGGCCGTAGTACTGCCCGCCGGCCACCTTGGGGTCGGTGGCGGCACGCAGCGTCGGCAGTGCGCCCATCGCGGCGCTCTGGACGACCAGCGGCATCAGCAACCGGTCCGCGGGCCGCAGCAACGGCGGCAGGTAGCGGGTCAGCTCGGTGTTGGCGGTGCCGGGGTGCGCGGCGACGGCGATGGTCGAGCGGCGTTTGGCGGCCAGCCGGCGCTGCAGCTCGTAGGTGAACATCAGGTTGGCCAGTTTGGACTGCCCGTAGGCGGCGATCCGGTTGTAGCCGTTCTCCCACTGCAGGTCGTCGAAGTGGATCGCCGCCATGATCCGGTGCGCCATGCTGCTGACCGTCACCACGCGAGAGCCCTTCACCCGCGCCATCCGGGGCAGCAGCAGACCGGTCAGGGCGAAATGACCCAGATGGTTGGTGCCGAACTGCAGCTCGAAACCGTCGACGGTGGTCTGCTTGGGGGTGTACATGACACCGGCGTTGTTGACCAGCAGGTCGATCCGGGGGTGGGCGGAGCCCAGGGCTTCGGCGGCTTCGCGGACCGACGCCAGTGAGCTCAGATCGAGTTCTCGCACCTCGATGGCGGCCTTCGGGTATGCCTCAGTGATCCGTTTGGCCGCCGCGTTGCCCTTGTCGAGGTCGCGCACCGCCAGCACCACCACGGCGCCGTGTCCGGCCAGCGCCTCCGCGGCGTGATAGCCAATTCCGGTGTTGGAGCCGGTGATTACCGCGACCCGCCCGGTTTGATCCGGCACATCCGCCGCAGTCCACCTGTCCCGGCTACTCATGTGACAAACGATACTCAGGTGACGCAGCTTGCGTCGGGTCAGTTTTGGCACAGTCCCGGTGCGGCCGGGCCCGCGCCCTGACATCCTCTCCTACATGGCCCAGCACGCAGACCGCTCGACGGCGATCACCATGATTGACCCCACCAATCCGCCGAGCTCCCGCGCGCCGCTGGTGTGGGCCATGGTCGGCGCGGTGCCCTGGCTGGTGCTGGCCGTGCTGCAACTGGGCTGGGCGGTCGCCGATGAGCGGTTGGCCTGGCTGCACGTAGCCGCCCTCGCGGTCACCGCGCTGGGCCTGCTGGTCTCGGCGGTGGTCGCGCCGCTGTGGCGTTACCGCGTGCACCGGTGGGACATCAGCGACCAGGCGGTCTACACCCGCACCGGATGGTTGGTGCAGGAGCGCCGGATCGCGCCGATCTCGCGGGTGCAGACCGTCGACACCTACCGGGGCCCGTTGGATCGGCTGCTCGGGCTGGCCAATGTGCGGGTGACCACCGCGTCGTCGGCGGGGGCGGTGCACATCGTGGCACTGGATGCCCCGGTCGCCGACCGGGTGGTGGCGCAGCTGACCGACATCGCCGCGCTGGGCGCCGAGGACGCCACGTGACTCGCGCGGTTGCGCATGCCGGCGCGGTTGGCGATGGCCGTGGAGATCTCATCCTGATGGGCGGCGATCCATTCGGCGGTGCGGGGCATACGGTCATCCAGCTCCGGCCGTGATCGTCATCGGGAACGGAATGTCATCGCGGACCAACTGAGTGGGGAAGCAGGGCGAGGTACCCGTGATGTGGGGTGATCCGGGAAGCCCCGGAACGCCAATATGTAGCTCGTAGCCGTCCGGCGAAAATCCGGAGCGGTTGGGCTTGTGGATACCGTCGCGCTCGAAGACCCACCAGCCCCAACGCTTCCACACGTCGCCAGCCATAGCGACGAGTTGCTCTGGATGGATGTCCGGCGACGCTTTCAGATCGCCCAGCGCAGAGAACAGCTCAGTGGCGCTGTGGGGTTTGTCTTCGCACGGTGTATTACCTCCGGCGGTGCCGTAGCGGCTGGCGTCGAAAGTGGCACCGTTCGGCAACTCGTCGATCGTCTCTTTGAGGTACCGCAGCACCGTGTCCTGGGCTTCTTGCTGGCTGGTGGGAATGACGGGGTGCAATTGCCAGCCCGAAGGGGGCGGGGGTGCCGATGTCATGGTGGAACCTCCCAAAATAGTTGCCCCAGTGGGGACAGGGGGACCTAGCGGCTGTTCGGTGTGGCAGCCGACTGTCAGAAACCCGAGCAGCGCAAGCGCGGTGAATCGCCGGATCTGCGCGATGCCGCGTCGGTACTCGTTGCGCACGATGTCTAGCCTCCTGCCGGGTAGGGCGCTTGCACGCCGGCGATCACCGCGCCGAGGTTGGCCAGTGACGGGGTGTTGGGGTTCCAGTAGCTGCCGTGCGTGTGAAGGCCCGGCAAGAGCCCGGCCGGCCCTGTGCCCGCGCCACTTCCGGCGTAGAGCTCACGTGCCCCGAAATCCGCGCCCATGGGGTTGGGGCCGAGGGTGTTGGACGTGAGGATGTTGGCGGGGATGATCGGATCGGACGGGTCAGTCATGGCATACACCGTGCCCCCAGGATTGATGTTCAGGTCGCTGGCATGGTCTACCAGCATGCCTGGGCTGGCGAGCGCGATGACATTGTCGGCGGCCAGCTGGTGGCCGTCACTGGCCGCCGCGCCGACCAGGGTGGTGCCGTAGCTGTGCCCGATCACGGTGTCAGTAGACGGTGCTCCGACGTGCGAGGCTCGCATTCCGTCCTGGAACGCGTCCAGGGCGCCGGCCCCATGTTGGGCATAGCTCGGCCAGGGAGCCTGTCCTATCACAGACATCGGGCGGTCGTAGTCCATCCAGGTCGTCACCGACACATCGCCAGCTTTGAGATTGGGGTTGGCCGCCACAGCTGCGCCGTGCATGTCCGCAGCGCGTTTTGCGTTTTCGCCCATGGTGGTCAGGTCAGCCCCGGTACCGGGAACGAATGTGGCGTTGCGTGTGGCGTTGTCGGGGTCGCCGATAGAGACCGCGGCATGTCCTTGGTTGTCGAGGTAGCCCAGGTAGCGCGTCGGCCCGTCGGGGTCGGCCTGCATGGCCTGTTGCACGGCGCGGTACCCGTCGAGGTTGTGCTTGGCCTCTTGGAGCTGCGAATCGAGCACGCCCAGTTTGGACAGGGTGGCCATGTTGCCGCCCGGTGTCAGAGCGAGCTGATCGCGGCTGGCCTGGAGACGATCGATGTCGGCCTGGGTACTGGCCATCAGCTCAGGCAGGTGGCGCTCGTTGTAGTGGGTTCTGTCTGCGAACGGCATCCCCGGGTGGTTCCCGATGAAGTGGTCGCGGTCGTAGACGGCGTCTTTCCGTTCCTGGCTCAGCTCACTCCACCACTGCGTGAACTGCTTCGGGTCCTGCGGCGGTGGCCCCGGCGTGTGGTTGTCCGCTGCACCCGCCCCGCCGTCTGTCCCCTCGTCGCCGAAGGAGAACCCGTGCAGGCCCGCGGTGGCGGTGGTGAGGTTGCGGGCGATCTCGTCTTCGTTGTTGGCCAGGGTGTAGACCCTGGAGGTGATGAAGTCGGCGTGGCGCTGGGCATCAGTCAGCCGCTGCTCCTGTTCGGCGGCGGAGGTGTAGTAGGTCCAGTTGTCGGTGACGGAGAAGAACTCACCGACAGTGAAGTCTTCGCGTTCGGCGGCGTTGACGGCGTCGATCACCGACTGCTTGTTGCCGTCTTGCGCATCGGCGCCGCGGCTGGCGATCCCGGCTGCTTTCACCAGCATGTCGGCGGCGCCGCGGACTTTCACCACGTCAGCGGCGGCGCGCTGCTGGAACGCTTGCGCGCCGGCACCGGTCCATGGGTTGCCGCCGGGGTTCACCGAGGCGTCGCGGATCTCGGTGAACGCGGCCTCCCAAGTGTGGGCCAGGCTGCTCCAGGCGGCGGCGTTGACCCGGAGGAAATCCCAGCTTGCGCCCTCGACCTGCGACAGCGTCGGAAAAGACATCCCGCGCTACCTCGGCGTCCCGAACCCGCCGGCTGCGCCGCCGTCGACGCCCGAGGCGCGCCGGACCAGCGGGGTGAAGCCCGCTCCACCGTTGGGAACCGCGGCCAGAGCAGCGGCACCGTTGTTGTCCATCGACTCGTATTCCTGCGTTGCCGTGGTGAGCTTGCCCGAGCCGGCCGTCATCCGCCCGCGCATCGCCGTCGCGGCGGTGCTGGTGACGACGTTCGTGGTGCTCGCCGCCGCGCCGCTGGCCTGCCATGCCGATGCGCTCGCCGCGGGGAGCGCCGGTGCGACCCCATCAGCGAGGGCCACGCAGCGCTGCGCCAACTGGCGCAGGTTGGCAGGGGTGACCCGCAGGACGGGAGAAGTCATGGAGGAACTGTATTGATGATGTCGGCTCCGGTCGAAAACTGAGCAGTTCTTCCGGGTCGAAAAGTGAGCAGGTGTGCTTACGGGGTTGTGTGTTCAGCCCTGGCATCAAAAAACGTGCCCGGGGCCTCGCCCCGGCGAGGAGTGGGTGACGACTTCCGGTGGTGGCTTGCCATATGCGGCAGGGTTGCCGCATCTTGCCTAGCGGTCACTATGCAACTTTTGCGGCTACGGTTCCAAGCGGGGCGCGGTGACACGCGGGGCCCCGGTCGGGAATTTCTAGGGGCACGGGTACGGCACGGAGACAGCGAATGAACAGCACGCAAGGCTCTGAACAGTGGCAACGCCTTAGCCCGCGGATGCTGCTGGTGCATCCGCTACACGAGGTGCTGCGGGAACTGCCACTGCTGATCGCGGTGGTGGTGTTCGGCTCGGCGACCGACAACCGGGCCTGGGTGCTGGCGGTGGTGGGGGCGATCGCCGCGGTGGGTGTGACTCGTTGGTTCACCACCACCTACCGCATCGAGCCCGACCCCGAGGCTGGCAGGGTGCAGCTGCGGACGGGTCTGCTGCGCCGCAAGGTGCTCTCGGTGCCGCGGAACCGGATTCGCTCGGTGGAGACCGACGCCCGGCTGTTGCACCGGCTGCTGGGATTGACGGTGCTGCGGGTCAGCACCGGCCAGCAGGGCACCGGAGACACCATGTTCGAGCTGAACGCGGTCGACAGCAGTCAGGTGCCTCGGATGCGGGCGGCGCTGCTGGCGCACACCGGGCAGCCCACGAGGGCCGAGGCAGTGCTCACCCGGACGACGGTGCTGGCGCGGTGGAGTCCGTCGTGGTTGCGCTACAGCCCGTTGAGCATGTCCGGGCTGGTGATGGTCGGCGCGGCGGTGGGCGCGCTGTACCAGACCGGGGTCTGGGCGACGCTGGAGGATTCGTCACGGAGCCGGGCGTGGCTGGAGGCCGCAGAACAGTTCGGTGTTCAGCAGGGTGCGGTGGTGATCGCCGCCGTGCTGCTGGTGGTCTCGATGTTGCTGGCGGTGCTGCGCTCTTTGCTGACGTACGGAAACCTGGTGCTGTCCCGCAGTTCCGGGGCTGCCGGGGACGTGCTGGCCTTGAGCTACGGGCTGCTGCGGGTGCGCGAGCACAGCTACGACATGCGCCGGCTGCGCGGCGGAACGCTACGACGGCCGCTGCTGGTGCGGCTGTTCGGCGGCGCCCGACTGGACGCCGCGATGACCGGAATCACCGGCGAAGGCCAATCCTCGATCCTGCTGCCGCCCTGCCCCCGAGCCACCGCCGAGGAGGTCCTGACCGGGCTGGTCGCCGACCCCGTCGTGGTCACCGGGCCGTTGCGCAGGCACGGGCCGGCGGCGGCACGCCGTCGCTGGACTCGGGCGCTGATGGCGCCGGCGGCTCTCGGGGTGGGGCTGACCGTCGCAGCCGCGGTGGACGGTGTGCCGCCGTGGTGCTGGCCGGTGTGGGCGGCGCTGACGGTGGGCGCCGCGCTGCTGGCCGCCGACCGGGTGCGGGCCCTCGGGCATCGCGTCGATGCGCATTGGCTTTCGGCTCGCACCGGCAGCTGGGAGCAGCGCCGTTACGGCATTGCCACCGCGGGCATCATCGGCTGGACAGTGCGCCAGAGCTGGTTTCAGCGCCGCGCCGGGGTGGCCACGCTGATCGCGGCCACCCCCGCCGGCGTCAAGGCCTACCGGGTGATCGACGTGCCGGCCGAGTGGGCGTGGTCGGTTGCCGCCCAGGCCTCGCCCTGGGTGGCGCGTAGCAAGTGGGCTCGCTGAGTTCCAGTCGGTGCTTCGCCGAGCGTGTAGTCAGCGCGAGATCTGCCCCCGATTTTTCGTGCTGAGAACACGTTCGGCGGGGCGGGGGAATGAGCTACAGCTGCCGGATGGCCTCGATGCGCGCCCGCAGCTGATCCGACGTCGCCGCCGCCACCGGCGGACCCCCGCAGATCCGGCGCAGCTCGTTGTGGATCCAGCCGTGCGGCTTGCCCAGCCGATGATGCGCCGCCGACACCAGCGCGTTGAGCTCGTGCCGCAGCGCCCGCAACTGGCCGTGCGTGGTCACCGGAACGGGAGCACCGGCAGCTTTCGACCGCCGGTCCAGTTGCTCTTCCTGCCTGCGCCGCAACAGGTCTCGCATCTGGTCTGCGTCGAGCAGCCCGGGGATGCCCAGATAGTCGGCCTCTTCCTCGCTGCCGGCCGGGGTCGCGGTGCCGAACGAGGCGCCGTCGAAGATCACCTGGTCCAGCTCGGCGTCGGCCCCGAGTGACTCGAAGGTGTTCTCCAGCTCGGACGGCTCGGTGCGACGCCGTTCGGCGAGCTCGTCCAGATCCCCGAAGGACTCCCGGTGCGGCTTGCCCAGGACATGGTTGCGCTGGGCCTCCAGCTCACTGGCCAACTGCAGCAGCGATGGCACCGACGGCAAGAAGATGCTGGCGGTCTCGCCCGGCCGCCGCGACCGCACGAACCGGCCGATCGCCTGTGCGAAGAACAGCGGGGTGGAGGCGCTGGTGGCGTAGACGCCGACCGCAAGACGCGGCACGTCGACGCCTTCGGAGACCATCCGCACCGCCACCAGCCAGCGGCTGGTGGACGCGGAGAACTGCGCGATCTTGTCCGAAGCGCCCGCATCGTCGGAGAGCACCACCGTGGGGGCCTCGCCGGTGAGCGTCTTCAGCAGCTTGGCGTAGGCGCGGGCCGTCTTCTGATCCGAGGCGATCACCATGCCGCCGGCGTCGGCCATGCCGCCGTCGCGCAGCTGGCGCAGCCGCGTGTCCGCGGCGGTGATCACCGCCGGCATCCACTCCCCGGCCGGGTCCAGCGCCGTGCGCCACGCCCGGGCGGTGTGCTCGGCGGTCAGCGGCTCGCCGAGCCGGGCCGAATACTCCTCGCCGGCGCTGTCCCGCCAGCGCGCCTCGCCCGAGTAGGCCATGAACACCACCGGGCGCACCACGCCGTCGGCCAGCGCGTCGGTGTAACCGTAGCTGTCGTCGGCCACCGATCGCAGCGCACCGCTGCCGTCGGGCTCGTAGTTGACGAACGGGATGGGGCTGTCGTCGCTGCGGAACGGTGTGCCGGTCAGCGCCAGCCGGCGGGTGGCGTCGGAGAACGCCTCCCGGATGCCGTCGCCCCAGCTCTTGGCGTCGCCGCCGTGGTGGATCTCGTCGAAGATCACCAGGGTCTTCGCCGCCTCGGTACGCACCCGGTGCCGGGCGGGATGGCTGGCGACCTGTGCATAGGTGACGACGACGCCGTGGTACTCCGAGCTGGTCTGGGCGTCGGAGTTGCTGAACCGCGGATCCAGGGCGATGCCGTGTTCGGCGGCGGCCGACGCCCACTGCACTTTCAGGTGGTCGGTGGGGACCACGATGGTGATCCGCTCGACGGTGCGATCGGCCAGCAGTTCGGCGACGATCCGCAGCGCGAACGTCGTCTTACCGGCACCTGGGGTGGCCACCATCAGGAAATCTCGCGGCTTGGCGGTCAGGTATCGCACCAGAGCCCGGCGTTGCCAGCCCCGCAAAGCCCGGGTGCTGGGCGCTGCGTCAGCCCGCACCCGGTCTCCTATCTGATCGAGATGCAGTCTAGGGCAAGCCGATAGCATCGCTGGTGTGTCCACCCCGGGCGAGCCGGAATCCGTCCGCGTCGAGCGGTTACTCGACGCACAGACCAAAGCCGTCGCACTGTTCGACGAAATCGAGCGTCGCGGATTGGTCCGCCCGGGCGTCGGCGAACGCCAGCTGTCCGATGAGATCCGTGACCTGGCCGCCGACATGTTCGGCGTGACCCGGCATTGGCACAAGCGGGTGGTGCGTGCCGGGGAGAACACCCTGCAGCCGTTCCACGCCGACCCGCCGGATCGCCTACTGGCCGACGACGACATCGTCTACCTCGATCTGGGACCGATCTTCGAAGAGTGGGAGGCCGACTTCGGCCGCACCTTCGTTCTCGGCGACGACCCGGACAAGCTGGCGCTGCGCGACGCACTGCCGCGGGTGTGGAGTGCCGGCCGAGCTTTTTTCGAGGCGCAGGCCGGCGTCACCGGCGCGCAGCTGTTCTCCCACGTCGTGGAACTGGCGCGGGCCGAGGGTTTCGAGTTCGGCGCTCCGATCGCCGGACACCTGGTGGGGGAGTTTCCGCACAAGAAGATCTCCGGCAACGACGCGCAGTTCTACATCACGACCGGATCCGACGAGCCGATGCGCCGGACAGACCGCACCGGCCGGGTCTGTCACTGGATCCTGGAAGTGCACCTGGTGAACCGGGCGCGGGGTTTCGGGGGCTTCTACGAGGAGCTCCTCGATCTCCAGTGACCTTGCACTCTCCATAGGCGAGTGCTAAAAATGACGTTGGCACTCGCGACCGGTGAGTGCTAGGTCGGGACGGTGAGGCACGGGGCCGCACACCTGCGGAGCACACCCAACGCCGTCCGTCGCGGGCACTGCACCCGACCGACAAGACGTGCACCCCCTAACCGGAGGAATCACTTCGCAATGGCTAAGCAAATTGCGTATGACGAAGAGGCCCGTCGCGGCCTCGAGCGGGGCCTGAACGCCCTCGCCGACGCGGTCAAGGTGACGCTGGGCCCCAAGGGCCGCAACGTCGTCCTGGAGAAGAAGTGGGGCGCCCCCACGATCACCAACGATGGTGTGTCCATCGCCAAGGAGATCGAGCTGGAGGACCCCTACGAGAAGATCGGCGCCGAGCTGGTCAAAGAGGTCGCCAAGAAGACCGACGACGTCGCCGGTGACGGCACCACCACCGCCACCGTGCTGGCCCAGGCCCTGGTCAAGGAAGGCCTGCGCAACGTGGCCGCCGGCGCCAACCCGCTGGGCCTGAAGCGCGGCATCGAGAAGGCCGTCGACAAGGTCACCGAGACCCTGCTCAAGGGCGCCAAGGACGTCGAGACCAAGGAGCAGATCGCGGCCACCGCCGGGATCTCCGCGGGCGACCAGTCCATCGGCGACCTGATCGCCGAGGCGATGGACAAGGTCGGCAACGAGGGTGTCATCACCGTCGAGGAGTCCAACACCTTCGGCCTGCAGCTGGAGCTCACCGAGGGTATGCGCTTCGACAAGGGCTACATCTCGGGCTACTTCGTCACCGACGCCGACCGTCAGGAAGCGGTTCTCGAGGACCCCTACATCCTGCTGGTCAGCTCCAAGGTGTCGACGGTCAAGGACCTGCTGCCGCTGCTGGAGAAGGTCATCCAGGGTGGCAAGCCGCTGCTGATCATCGCCGAGGACGTCGAGGGTGAGGCTCTTTCCACCCTGGTCGTCAACAAGATCCGCGGCACCTTCAAGTCCGTCGCCGTCAAGGCCCCGGGCTTCGGTGACCGTCGCAAGGCGATGCTGCAGGACATGGCGATCCTCACCGGTGGCCAGGTCATCAGCGAAGAGGTCGGCCTGTCGCTGGAGACTGCCGACATCTCGCTGCTGGGCAAGGCCCGCAAGGTCGTCGTCACCAAGGACGAGACCACCATCGTCGAGGGCGCCGGTGACTCCGACGCCATCGCCGGGCGGGTGTCGCAGATCCGTGCCGAGATCGAGAACAGCGACTCCGACTACGACCGGGAGAAGCTGCAGGAGCGGCTGGCCAAGCTGGCCGGCGGCGTTGCGGTGATCAAGGCCGGGGCTGCCACCGAGGTGGAGCTCAAGGAGCGCAAGCACCGCATCGAGGACGCGGTGCGCAACGCCAAGGCCGCCGTGGAGGAGGGCATCGTCGCCGGTGGTGGCGTTGCCCTGCTGCAGGTGGCGCCGTCCCTGGACGAGCTGAAGCTGTCCGGTGACGAGGCCACCGGCGCCAACATCGTCAAGGTGGCGCTGGAGGCCCCGCTGAAGCAGATCGCCTTCAACGCCGGCCTGGAGCCGGGCGTGGTGGCCGAGAAGGTGCGCAACTCGCCCGCCGGGACCGGTCTGAACGCCGCCACCGGTGAGTACGAGGACCTGCTGAAGGCCGGCGTTGCCGACCCGGTGAAGGTGACCCGCTCGGCGCTGCAGAACGCGGCGTCCATCGCGGCACTGTTCCTCACCACCGAGGCCGTTGTCGCCGACAAGCCGGAGAAGGCGGCCGCACCCGCGGGCGACCCGACCGGTGGCATGGGCGGCATGGACTTCTAAGTCAGTAGCCAACGGGAAAGCCCGGTCCCCTCGTGGGGCCGGGCTTTTCTTTTGTTGCCGAGCAGACGCAGAATCGCACGGGAATCGACACGACTGTGCGATTCTGCGTCTGCTCGTGAGGGGGAGGTGCCGTGGAAATCCTGCTGCTGGGCACCGGCAGTGCCGACGGCTGGCCGAATCCGTTCTGCCGCTGTGACTCCTGCCGGTCGGCGGCCGGTGCGATAAGGGGCCAGACCGCCGCCTTGGTCGACGACGTCCTGCTGCTGGACTGCGGACCGGAGGCGCCGCGCGCCGCCATGCGCTTCGGGCGGTCGCTGGCCGGCGTCCGGCACATCCTGTTCACCCACGGTCACCCCGACCACGTCGGGCCCGCCGCACTGCTGATGCGGCACTGGACCGGGGCCGGTGAGCCCCTGGACGTGGTCGGCCCGCCCAGCGCGCTCGATCAGTGCCGGCACTGGGTGGGGCCGAAGGACCCCGTCCGGTTCGTGACCGTGCAATCCGGCGACCGAATCCGGCTCGGCGACTACCATCTACGAGTGCTGGCCGCCGCGCACGGCGCCGATATCGGCGGTGACGCGGTGCTCTACGACCTGGAATCTGTTGACGGCAGGATCTTCTGGGCCACCGACACCGGTCCGCTGCCCGACGAGACGCACGCCGCGGTGGCCGGCGCCGGCTACCACGCGGTATTTCTGGAGGAGACCTTCGGCAACTACACCGAGCACGGCACAGAGCATCACGATCTACCCGCGTTCGCGGCAACCCTGACCGGGCTACGCGGCTCCGGCGCCGTCACCCCCAGCACCGACGTCGTCGCGGTGCATCTGAGCCATCACAATCCTCCCGAGCCGGAATTGACTGCCGTACTGTCGGATTCGGGAGCTCGACCGGGGCGCGACGGTGAGGTGGTGCGGGTGGGCACAGCCGGAGAGACGTCGACCCGAACACTGGTGCTCGGCGGGGCGCGCTCGGGCAAGTCCGCGCACGCCGAAGCGCTGTTGGCCGGGCAGGCCGTGACCTACCTGGCCACCGGCGGCGCGCGCGAGGGGGATCCGGAGTGGGCCGAGCGGGTGCGGCTGCACCGGACCCGGCGCCCGGCCTCCTGGCGCACCATCGAGACCACCGATGTCGCCGACGAGCTGCGATCCGCCGAAACCCCGTTGCTGCTGGACTGTTTGGGCACCTGGCTGACCGCGCGGATGGATCTGCGCCGGGCCTGGGATGGCGGCTCACTGGACGACGTGCACGCTGACATCGACGAGCTGGTGTTGGCCTGGCGCGGCTGTCCGATGCGGGCGGTGGCGGTCAGCAACGAAGTCGGCAGCGGGGTGGTGCCCGCCACCTCCTCGGGGCGGCTGTTCCGCGACCTGCTCGGGGTCCTCAACGCGCGGATCGCCGCCGAGTCTGACGAGGTGGTGCTGATGGTGGCCGGGCGACCGCTCAGGCTCCCCGCGGAGTGATCTTCAGGTCGACGCAGTCGCTGTAGCAAGGGGTTTCGCCCGGCGACTCCCGCGTGGCGACCCGGATCAACACCGCGCGACTGGGGGCGATCGCCACGCTGGCCAGCTCACCGGCGTCAGACACCTCGGCGGCGCCGTCGACGATGACGGTGTAGCCGCCGGGGACGGGCGGTGGCCACATCACCGTGACGTCGCTGCTGCGCGCCAGATTCGCCCGGCTGCGCCGGCCCCCGAGCGCTTCGATGTGCACGGTGTCGCCTCGCAGCTCCGGCATCACCGGCACCGGGTGCGGCCGGTTCTCGGCGTCGACCGTGATCAGGTAGGCGTAGTCGTAGCCCACCAGCTTCGCTGCGAGCCGCGCGAAATCCACGTTGGAAGCCACGTGGGCGAGCCTAAACCCGCAAGCTGTCAATCCGCCTTGAGCTGCACGCAGTCGTGCACGGTGCCGACCGCCCGCTCGTTTCCGGCCTCGAACACCGGCCGGTGTAGTAGGGCCTTGGTCGGTGTCACCAGCACCGGCCCAGACGGGTCATCGGGAAGCTCGGCGCGTCCGTCGACGAACAGTGAGTACTCGCCGACCTCGCGGGCCGGCCAGATCAGGGTGACGTCCGCGTGGGCCGCCATGTTCTCCCGGCCGTGCGAGCCGACCGGACCGATATCCACCCGGGCGCCGTCGAAGGTCGGGGTGATCGCGGTGGTGCGCACCCGGTAGTCGTCGCCGACGGTCACCAGATAGCCGAAGGGGTAGCCGGGGAGCAGCTCGGCCAGGCGGGCGAGGTCGATGGACTTGGCCATGGTGTCGAGGATAGTTAGTCCAGCCGCAGACACCCGGTACGCCGTGCGCCAAGATGGCCTTATGGAATTTCGCTACCTGGGCAACTCCGGTCTGCAGATCTCCGAGATCACCTACGGGAACTGGCTCACCCACGGCTCGCAGGTCGAGAACGACGTCGCCACCGCCTGCGTGCATGCGGCGCTCGATGCCGGGATCACCACCTTCGACACCGCCGACGTATACGCCAACGGACGTGCCGAGGAAGTGCTCGGTGCGGCGCTCAAAGGTCAGCGGCGGGGCGCCTTGGAGATCTTCACCAAGGTGTACTGGCCGATCGGGCCGGCTCCGTTGGGCCGCAACGACACCGGCCTGTCCCGCAAACACATCATGGAAGCCATCGACGGGTCGCTGCGTCGGCTGGGCACCGACTACGTCGACCTGTATCAGGCGCACCGCTACGACTCCTTCACCCCGCTGGAGGAGACCATGCAGGCCTTCGCCGACGTGGTCCGGGCAGGCAAGGCGCTCTACATCGGCGTCAGCGAATGGACGCCCGAGCAGATCCGCAACGCGCACGGGCTGGCCCGCGAACTCGGAGTGCCGCTGATCTCCAGCCAGCCGCAGTACTCGATGCTGTGGCGGATCATCGAACCCGAGGTGGTCCCGACCTGCCGGGAGCTCGGGCTCGGCCAGATCGTCTGGTCGCCGATGGCTCAGGGCGTGCTGTCGGGCAAGTACCTGCCCGGGCAGCCGCCGCCGGCCGGATCCCGCGCCACCGACGAGAAGGGCGGGGCGAACTTCATCAAACGGTTCATGACCGACGATGTGCTGACGCGGGTGCAGCAGTTGGCGCCGATCGCCGCGGAGCTGGGGCTGACGACGGCACAGCTGGCGATCGCCTGGGTGCTGCAGAACGACAACGTCGCCGCGGCGTTGGTCGGTGCGTCCCGCCCGGAGCAGGTCGCCGAGAACGTCAAAGCCTCGGGCGTGCGGATCCCTGACGAGCTGCTGGCCCGCATCGATCAGGTGCTGGGCGACGCGGTGACCAGCGACGCCGAACTGGTCGCCCGCTCCACCCCGCAACAGCGGTTGCTCTGAGTCTGCTCCGGGTGGTCAGACCCGGCACAGGATCTGGCTGTGCGGGATCATCAGCCAGCCGTCCGGGTGATCCGCCCAGTCCCGCCAGGCCTGCGAAATCACCTGCAGCTTGGCCTGATCGGCGGCGCCGCTGTCCCGCAGCTGTTCGGCGATGGCGGATTGCAGGATGCGGTCGGCCCACATGCCGCCCCAGTGCTCCCGGTCGGCCGGCGTGGCGAAACACGACGCGCTCGCCGTTGGGGTGACGTCGGTGAAACCGGCCGCGTGCGCCCAGGCCAGCAGATACCGGCCCGCGTCGGGTTCGCCGCCGTTGGCCCGCGCGGCGTCGCGGTAGAGCCGCAGCCAGTCGTCCAACTCCGCCGATGCCGGATACCAGGTGAACGCGGCGTAGTCGCTGTCGCGGACGGCCACCACGCCGCCGGGCTTGCACACCCGGCGCATCTCGGTCAGCGCGGTCACCGGGTCGGCAACGTGCTGCAGCACCTGATGGGCATGCACCACGTCAAAGCTGTTGTCGGGGAACTGCAATGCGTGCACGTCGGCGACCACGAAGTCGATGTTGTCCTGCCCTCGCTCGCGTGCGCAGGCACGCGCCAGCTCCAGTGCCTCGGGCACCGGCTCGACCGCGGTCACCCGGCCTGGCGCGACGATGCCGGCCAGATCCGCGGTGATGGTTCCGGGGCCGCAGCCGACGTCCAGCAACTCCAAACCCGGTGCCAGCGACGACAGCAGATAGGGCGCGGAGTTCTGCGCCGTGCGGGCACGGTGGGCGCGCAGCACCGACTCGTGATGGCCGTGGGTGTATTTGGGCTCTGCGGGCTCAGTCACATCGGAAAACGGTACTCGCCGAGTCAGCCGCCCGACGGCTGAAAACTCAGGCCGGGGCGGGTTGGCGGCCGCGCACCAGCCTGCCGGGACGGGCGGCGGTGGGTTTGCCGTTCTCCGCGATGATCTCGCCGGAGACGATTGTCGCCACATAGCCGTCGGCGGTCTGATCGAGCCGGCGCCCACCGGCCGGCAGGTCGTAGGTGACCACCGGTTTGTGCAGGCGCAGGTTCTGGTGGTCGATCACGTTGAGGTCCGCCTTGTAGCCGACCGCGATACGGCCCCGGTCTTCGAGCCCGGCGACCCGGGCCGGGGTCGACGTCAGTTCCCGGACCGCCTCGGCGACGCTGAGCCGGTCGGAGGCGCGGTCACGGGCCCAATGGGTCAGCACATAGGTGGGAAAGCTTGAGTCGCAGATCATCCCGTAGTGAGCACCGCCGTCACCCAGCCCGAGCACCACGTCGTCTCGGCGCATCAGGGTCCCGGCGGTGTCCAGTGAGTTGTTCTCGAAGTTGGCCAGCGCGTTGAGCAGGATCGCATGCCCGTCGTCGTCGAGCAGCCGGTCATAGGCCTCTTCCTCCGGGGAGACACCTCGAGCCCTGGCCCGCGCCGCAATGCTTTTCGAGGGATCCGGTTCGTAGTCCGGGTCATCGCCGAGCGGGAAGGTCCAGTCCCAGGACTGGGCGAGATAGGCGATCGGGTTGGTCGGCACGACGCTGGGCCGGTCGGCCAGAATCCGCTGCCGCACCTCAGGTCTGCGCATCTCGGCGACTCGCTCGGCCAGCGGCAGGTGCGTGATCGGCTGGTAGCTCGGGTACAGCACGAACGGATGGATGCTCAGGTCCAGCCCGGCCATGAGTCCGATCGGTCGCGGGAAGACCTGCGCGGTGACGGTGGCGCCGGAGCTGTTGGCCTTCTCCAGCATGGCGATCGCGTCCGGCCAGATCGATTCACCGGCGTTGCCGATCAGCAAAGTGAAGGTGACCGACAGTCCGGCATCGGTGGCCGCGTCGAAAACCTGCTGCAGCACCGGCTGATACGAACGATCCGGGAGGTCCGGGACGAACTGGACCAGGCCGCCACCGCCGTCGGCGATGCCGCGACCGATCTCGAGGATCTCGCTGTACTCGGCGTTATAGCTGGGTATCTGCGAGCCGGCCCAGGTGCGATGGGTGACCAGCCGCGACGACGAGAAGCCCAGTGCCCCGGCCTCGGCCGCCTCCCGGGCCAGCCTGCGCATGTGCGCCAGATCCGCGGGTGTGGCCGGCTCGCGGTCAATACCGCGTTGCCCCATCACGTAGACGCGCAGCGGCGAATGCGGCAGGAACGCCGCCACATCGATATCCCGTTGCCGCATATCGACGGCATCCATGAACTGCGGGAACGTCTCCCAGGTCCACGGCAGTCCGTCGGTCATCACCACGCCGGGAATGTCTTCGACGCCGGCCATCAGGTCCACCAGCACGTCGTGGTCCGCCATCCGGCACGGCGCGAAACCCACCCCGCAGTTGCCCATCAACGCGGTCGTCACCCCGTGAGCCGAGGAGGGATTGAGGCGATCCGACCAGATCGACTGCCCGTCATAGTGGGTGTGCAGGTCGACGAAACCCGGTGTCACCAGCAGTCCGGTCGCATCGATCACGTGCTGGGCGTCTCCGGAAACCCGGCCGACCTCGACGATGACGCCGTCGCGGACCCCGACATCGCCGGTGTAGGGCTGCCCACCCAATCCGTCGACAATCGTGCCGTTGCGGACCGCGAGGTCGAGGCTCATCTAGTCAATCTACGACCGTCTCGGTACTCATGCCAGGATGTTTCCGTGATCGACCACTTGGGCATCAATTGCGCCGACTACGGCAGATCGCAGGAGTTCTACGACGCGGTGCTCGGCGTCCTGGGCTACACCCGGCAGTTGGATGTCGGCGTGGCCATCGGCTACGGGCGTGACGGAAAGCCGACGTTCTGGATCGCCGACGCCACCGCGGGCGACGCCTCGGGGCCCAACCGCGAGGTTCACGTCGCGTTCAGCGCGGCCGACCATGAGCAGGTCCGGGCGTTCTACGACACCGCCGTGCAGGTCGGTGCCGAGTCGCTGCACGCGCCGCGGTTCTGGCCCGAATACCACCCGGGCTACTTCGGCGCCTTCGTCCGTGATCCGGACGGCAACAACGTCGAGGCGGTCTGTCACCAGGCGTAGCGTCGGGCGGTATGACGGGCACCGAGACTGCCGCAACCGCCGCGCTGCGGGATCTGCTCCGGGACGCGTTCACCCGGTTGGTCGAACACGCCGACGAACTCACCGACGGGCTGACCGATGAGGTGGCCAACTATCGGCCCACGGCGCAGGCCAACAGCATCGCGTGGCTGCTCTGGCACAGCGCGCGGGTGCAGGACATCCAAGTGGCCGACGTCGCCGGCGTCGAACAGGTGTGGACTCGCGACGGCTGGGTGGACCGGTTCGGTCTGGACCTGCCGCGTGATGACAGCGGATACGGCCACACCGCGGCCGATGTCGCCAAGGTCCGGGCTCCGGCGCAACTGCTGGCGGGCTACTACCGCGGTGTCCATCAGCTGACGCTGGCCTACCTGGACGGCATCACCGGCGAGGAGCTGGCCCGGGTCGTCGACACCCATTGGGATCCGCCGGTGACGGCGGGCGTGCGGCTGGTCAGCATCATCGACGACTGCGCCCAGCATCTGGGCCAGGCCGCATACCTGCGGGGCCTGAAGGTGGAAGCACCCCAGACTTGACACCTGTCGAGGCCCGGTGCGACCGGGATCACAGCCCGGACTAGCATGGCGCCATGACCACCACGAACTCAGCCGCCACGGCTTTCTCCGGCACCGGCACCGTGCTCAACCCCGCCAGCGGGGAGGTTGCCGGTGAGGTCCGTTGGACGGATCCGTCCGACGTGCAATCCATCGCCACCGGGCTGCGCGCCGCCCAGCGGGAATGGGAGCGGCGCGGCGCCAAGGGCCGCGCCAAGGCGCTGGCCCGTTACGCGGTGTGGCTGGGCGACAACCGCGAGGAGATCGAGAAGCTGCTGATCGCCGAGACCGGCAAATCCAGCACCGACGCCGCCCAAGAGGTGCCGTTGCTGATCATGATCCTGTCGTACGTGATCAAGGTGATGGACAAGGCGGTGGCCCCGGAGATCCGGCCGGCGTCGCTGCCACTGATGCGGGTCAAGAAGATCGCCATCCACTACCGTCCGCGGCCGGTGGTCGGCGTGATCGCACCGTGGAACTACCCGGTGGCCAACGCGTTGATGGATGCGATCGGCGCATTGGCCGCCGGCTGCGCGGTCCTGCTCAAGCCGTCCGAGCAGACCCCGCTCACCGCGGAACTGCTGCGCCACGGCTGGCAGCAGTCGGGTGGCCCGGACGTCTTCGCCGTGGTTCAGGGCGCACGCGAGGTGGCCGAGGCGGTGATCGACAACGCCGATTACGTGCAGTTCACCGGCTCCACCGCCACCGGCCGCAAGGTCGCAGAGCGGGCCGCGCAACGCCTGGTGCCGGTCAGCCTCGAGCTGGGCGGCAAAGACCCGATGATCGTGTGCGAGGACGCCGACATCGACCTGGCCGCGCACGCCGCGGTGTGGGGGGCGATGTTCAACGCCGGACAGACCTGCGTGTCGGTTGAGCGGGTGTATGTGCTCGAGTCCGTCTACGACAAGTTCGTCGCCGCGGTCGTCCGCGATGTGGAGGCCCTGCAGATGGGCGCCGGTGAGGGCAAGCACTTCGGGGCGCTGATCAGCGACCAGCAGCTGGCCATCACCGAACGGCACGTCAAAGAGGCGGTCGCTGCCGGGGCGCGGGCGCTGACCGGCGGTCGCCGCGCCGCGGGTCCGGGCAGCTTCTACGAGCCCACGGTGCTGGTCGACGTCGACCACTCGATGTCCTGTATGACCGAGGAGACCTTCGGGCCGACCCTGCCGATCATGAAGGTCGCCAGTGTCGAGGAGGCGATCCGACTCGCCAACGACAGCGTCTACGGGCTGAGTGCCTCGGTGTTCTCCCGCGATGTCTCACGGGCCAAAGACATTGCACTCCAATTGGACTGCGGGGCGGTCAACGTCAACGACGTGATCTCCAACCTGATGTGCACGTCGGCGCCGATGGGCGGCTGGAAGACGTCGGGTATCGGGGCGCGCTTCGGCGGCGAGGACGGGATCCGCAAGTTCTGCCGGCAGGAGACCGTGGTCGCGCCGCGCACCAACCTCGGCGCCGGCGGGAACTTCTACAACAACTCGCTCAAGACACTGGCCCGGACCAACCGGATGGTCACCCGGATGGCACTGGCGCGACCACGCCGCACCGCGAAATAGTGCGCGTCTTCACGGCGACGCTGTTCTGGTTGCTAGCCACCGTCAGCCTGGCGGTGGCGCTGCCGACGGCGTGGGCGCAGACCAACCTCATCGATGCCGACGGCTACGCGCGGCTGGCGGAGCGGGCTGCGGCTCAACCTGCTCTGCAGGACGCGGTTGCGGCCGAACTCAGCTCCCAGACCGTGCAGCTGATCCGCGCCGCCGGTTTCGGCATCGACCCGTCGGAGGTGCGGGAGGCCGCCCGCGAATACACCGCCGGGCCGTCCTTCCCACCGCAGTTCGTGAAGGTCAACCGGGAGGGGCACGCGTGGCTGTTGAACGTCGGCGACCCCGGCCCGTGGGAGATCGACGTGGCGCCGATGCTGCGAGACCAGGCGTTTGCCGAACTGCTCTCCATCTACCCGGTGACGTTGCCGGCGTCGCTCACCGTGCCGCTGACGTCGACGTCCACCGAGGTGATGCGTCCCGACGGGCTACACCGGCTGGCGGTGTGGGGGCCCCTGCTGAGTATGGTGCTGGCCGCGCTGGCCGGCTTGTGCGCCGTTCTGACCCTCGTCGCGGCGCGGCACCGCGGCCGGGCCTTGGCGAGTCTGGGTGTTTCGGCGCTGTTGGTGGGCGCGGCGGGGTGGTCGGCGATCGAAGTGGCGCGACGCTACCTCAACCATGTGCTCAACCAGGCGACCGGCGACATCCGCCGGATCGCCGGTGCCCTGGTGGACGTGGCCGAAGGCAGTCTGCATCTCTGGCTCAACCTCACGCTGGCGGCCGGGGCGGTGTTGGTGCTGGTGGGGGTGGGTGTCGCGCTGCTGGGTGGGTTGCGTAAGTCCTGACCGGTCCCCGCGGTCAGCCCAGCATCCGCCATAGGAACGAGAAGCTCAGCGCGGACTTGAACGCCGCCTGCGCGTTGTCCGCCGCCCCGCCGTGCCCGCCCTCGATGTTCTCGTAGTACCAGACCCGGTGCCCGGCTTCCTGCAGCGCCGCGGTCATCTTGCGGGCATGCCCCGGATGCACCCGGTCATCGCGGGTGGAGGTGGTGATCAGCACCGGCGGGTATTGCTCATCGGCCGAAATATTCTGGTACGGCGAATATTTGCTGATGAACTCCCAGTCGTCCGGGTTGTCCGGGTCGCCGTACTCGGCCACCCAGGATGCCCCGGCCAGCAGCAGGTGGTAGCGCCGCATGTCCAACAGCGGCACCTGGCAGACCAGCGCACCGAACAACTGCGGATACGCGGTGAGCATGATGCCCATCAGCAGACCGCCGTTGCTGCCCCCCACCGCGCCGAGCTGTGCCACGTCGGTGATGGCCCGATCCGCCAGATCGGCGGCCACCGCGGCGAAATCCTCTGCCACCAGGTGTCTTCCGGCGCGCATCGCCTGGGTGTGCCAACCCGGCCCGTACTCACCGCCGCCGCGGATATTGGCCAGTACGTAGGTTCCCCCGCGCTCCAGCCACAGCCGGCCCAGCACACCGTCGTAGCCGGGGGTGCGCGCCACCTCGAATCCGCCGTAGCCGCCCAGCAGTGTCGGGCCGGTCGCACCGGCCGGGCGCACCACGAAGTAGGGGATCGCGGTGCCGTCTTTCGACGTGGCGAAGTGCTGGGCGACCTCCAGGCCGTCGGTGTCGAAAAATGCCGGGGCGGACTTGATCTGTGTCAGCGGCCCGTCCACCGGACCGTGCAGCAACCGCGACGGACGGTCGAATCCGCTTGAGTCCAGGAAGATCTCGTCTCCGGTGTCGTCGGCGGCCGCGACCACGGTGTTGGTGTTCGCCGGCACCTCGGCGACCGGCCGTCGCTGCCAGCTACCCGGCGTGACCACCTCCACCCGGCTGGCCACATCGTGCAGGGTGACCAGGACCAGCCGGTCGCGGGTCCAGGCGTAGTGATGCAGTGCGGTGTGGGCGTCGGGTTCGAATACAACGCTTAATGTCGCTGTTCCATCAAGGAATTCGTCGTAGTCGGCGGCCAACAGGGAGCCGGTCCGATACGACGCGGTGCCGGTGTCCCAGTCGGTGCGCAGATCGATCAGGATCCACTGCCGGTGCACCGACACCGTGGCGTCGGTGGGCGCGTCGATGCGGATCAGCTCTTGGTGGCCGGGGCGGCCGCGCAGTTCGTAGACCTCATCGTTGAAGAAGTCGATGGCGCGCGACACCATGGTTCGTTCGAAGCCGGGAGTGCGATCGCAGCCCGCGGCCACCACCACATCGGTTGTCGCCCCGGCGAACACCGTCTCCGCCTGGATGAGATCCTGACCGCGCCGCCAGCGCTTCACCATCCGCGGGTACCCGGACTCGGTCAGCGAGTCGGCGCCGAAATCGGTACCCACCAGCACGGTGTCGGGGTCTTCCCAGCTGATCCGGGTCTTGGCCTCGGGCAGCTCGAATCCCAGCGCGTCGGGGCCGACGAATTCCCGTGTCGTCATGTCGAATTCACGCACCACCACGGCGTCCGAGCCGCCGCGGGACAGTGAGATCAGCGCCCGGGTGTGGTCGGGTTCGATGACGTTGGCGCCGCCCCACACCCAGTTGCAGTCGTCGGCTCGACTGACCTCGTCCAAGTCGATCAGCACATCCCAGTCGGGAGTGTCGGAACGGTAGCTGTCCAGCGTTGTGCGTCGCCACAGCCCGCGTGGGTTGGCGGCGTCGCGCCAGAAGTTGTAGAGGAACTCGCCGCGGCGACGCACGTATGGGATGCGGGCATCGGTGTCGAGCACCTCGAGGGCGGCTGCGCGCATCGCTTCGAAGTCGACCCCGGTGAGCTCATCCACCGTCGGCGCGTTCTGTGCACGCACCCAGCCGAGTGCGTCGTCGCCGGTGACGTCCTCCAGCCAGAGATACGGGTCCTCGAAGTCCTCAGCAGGCTGGGCAGGCATAGCAGTCATTGTGACCGCGACGGTAATGTGAGTTGAGTAACACCCATGGGTAAGGAGCAGCACCGATGACCGTTTTCGCACGTCCGGGTTCCGCAGACGCGCCGATGAGCTACGAGTCCCGCTACGGCAACTTCATCGGCGGGCAGTGGGTGGCGCCGGTCGGTGGCGAATACTTCGAGAACACCACGCCGGTCACCGGCCAGCCGTTCTGCGAGATCCCCCGCTCCACCGCGGCCGACATCGACCTTGCACTCGACGCCGCGCACGCAGCCGCGCCCGCGTGGGGCAGGACCTCTCCGGCCGATCGGGCGGAGATCCTCAACAAGATCGCCGACCGCATCGACATCCACCGCGAAGAGCTGGCGGTCGCCGAGGTGTGGGACAACGGCAAGCCGGTCCGGGAGACCCTGGCCGCCGACATCCCCTTGGCCGCGGACCATTTCCGCTACTTCGCGGCGGCGATCCGCACCCAGGAGGGCGCGCTGAGCCAGCTCGACAACGACACCGTCGCCTACCACTTCCACGAGCCGCTGGGCGTCGTCGGCCAGATCATCCCGTGGAACTTCCCGCTGTTGATGGCCGCCTGGAAACTGGCGCCGGCACTGGCCGCCGGCAACGCGGTGGTGCTCAAACCTGCCGAGCAGACTCCCGCGTCGATCCTGTTCCTGATGAGTCTGATCGGCGACCTGCTCCCGCCGGGTGTCGTCAACGTGGTCAACGGATTCGGCGTCGAGGCCGGCAAGCCGCTGGCGTCCAGCAACCGGATCGCCAAGATCGGCTTCACCGGCGAGACCACCACCGGGCGGCTGATCATGCAGTACGCCAGCCAGAACATCATCCCGGTCACCCTGGAACTGGGTGGCAAGAGCCCCAACATCTTCTTCTCCGACGTGCTGGCGGCCAACGACGACTTCCAGGACAAGGCTTTAGAGGGCTTTGCGGGATTCGCGCTCAACCAGGGCGAGGTATGCACCTGCCCGTCGCGGTCCCTGGTCCAGGCACCCATCTACGACGAGTTCTTGGAGCTGGCCGCTATCCGCACCAAGGCGATCCGGCAGGGCGACCCGCTGGACAGCACCACGATGATCGGGGCACAGGCCTCCAACGACCAACTGGAGAAGATCCTGTCCTACATCGAGATCGGCAAGGGGGAGGGCGCGAAGGTCATCACCGGCGGGGAGCGCGCCGAACTCGGCGGCGAGCTGTCCGGCGGCTACTACGTGCAGCCGACGATCTTCGCCGGCCACAACAAGATGCGGATCTTCCAGGAGGAGATCTTCGGTCCGGTGGTGTCGGTGACCTCGTTCACCGACTACGCCGACGCGATCGAGATCGCCAACGACACCCTCTACGGGCTGGCCGCCGGGGTGTGGAGCCGCGACGGCAACACCGCCTACCGGGCCGGCCGCGACATCCAGGCCGGACGGGTGTGGGTCAACTGCTACCACGCCTATCCCGCGCACGCCGCGTTCGGCGGCTACAAGCAGTCCGGTATCGGCCGCGAGAACCACAAGATGGTGCTCGACCACTACCAGCAGACCAAGAACCTGCTGGTGTCCTACTCCCAGACGGCGAACGGTTTGTTCTGATGGGCGCACCGGACCGGGTGCTGATCACCGACGCGGCTGCTGAGTTGGTGGCGCGCCTGGTCGCGCGTCACGGTCCGGTGATGTTCCATCAGTCCGGCGGCTGCTGCGACGGCTCGGCGCCGATGTGCTACCCCGACGGTGACTTCATCATCGGCGACCACGACGTGCTGCTCGGTGTGCTGGAGGTCTGCGGCGGGGTGCCGGTGTGGATCTCCGGGCCGCAGTTCGCCGCATGGAAACACACCCAGCTGATCATCGATGTGGTGCCCGGCCGCGGGGCCGGGTTCAGCCTGGAGGCGCCGGAAGGCATGCGGTTCCTGACCCGCGGGCGGGCCTTCACCGACGCCGAGAACGCTCTGCTGGAAACAGTCCCGGTGACCACCGGGTCGCTACCGCGCTGACCGGCGCGGTCGCCGTAAAATCTACTGGTGTGATTCCGCTGCCGCGCCCCTGGCTGTTGAGCAGCGCCATGCTGGTCGGAGTGGCGGTAGGCGTGCTGGCCGGGATCGGCCTGAGCCTGTTGATCACCGCGCCGCTGCGCCCGGACGCCGCGATCACGCTGGCACTCGGAGTGCCCAGCATCGCGGGGCTGGTGCTGGTGTTCGTCTCCTCACGCCGGGGGGTAACCGCCCTGGGTGCGTTCCTGCTCGCGATGGGGCTGGGCTGGTTCGGGGCGCTCGCCGCGATTCAGGTGGTGTCGGGTGTCTGAGACCACCGACACCGGAGCGCTGCCGATGACCGAGCCGCACTGGCCGCCGAGCTTCGACACCGGCCCGCACCCGACACCGCTGCCCGGCTCCGAGGCGATCGACGAGCCGTGCACCGCCGACGAGCCGGTTCTGGCGCCCGAGCCGGACAGCGACGACTCGAAGTCTCGATCATCGACGGCCAAGCACGCCAAGCCGCCCAAACCGATTGTCGTGTCGGGTCAATACCGGTTCCTGAAGTGGTGGCATCTGGCGCTGGTGCTGGCCGGGGTGTGGATCCCGGCGGTCGGGATCGGGCTGGGGTTGTTCACCTGGTGGTATTCGTCGGCAGACAAGACCCCGGCCGTCTTCGCCGTGTTGGTCTACGCGACCGTGTGTGTCGTCGCCGGGTTGATCGTGGCGATGGTGGGGGAGAAGCCGGTGCTGTCAGCGGTGGCGATCGCGCTGATGTCGGCGGTGTTCGCCTCCGCGGTCGCCGCGGCGCCGTTGTACGGTCACTACTTCTGCCAGCACGTGGACCGCTGTATCGGCGGAATCATCCCGTACTGAACTTGGTCGGGTGAGTTCACGACATGGGTGGAGGATCGGTCGCGGCACGGGTAGGTTCCCGCCCCCGGACGACAGGGTGTTTGCCCGGCTTCCAGCGACAATCCGCGTCATGCCTGTCTGCAATGGCAATCAATGGTTGCCCAGTGGGAATTTGGCGACGTGATACCGGCGTCAAAATCCCACTCACGGCCAGCGCACCTGTGATCAGTATCCGGCCGTTGTCGCTGTGAGCCGGGCACAACACCACATGGTTCTGAGTCTGATCGACGTTCCCACCGCCACTGCCCGTGGCCCGCGCGGCCCGGATAGGGTAGGCGGGTGACCCACTTTGACGTCGTCGTCCTCGGAGCCGGCCCCGGCGGGTATGTCGCGGCCATTCGCGCCGCCCAGCTGGGCTTGAACACCGCCATCATCGAGCCGAAATACTGGGGCGGGGTCTGTCTCAACGTCGGCTGTATTCCCTCGAAAGCGCTGCTGCGCAACGCCGAGCTGGCGCACATCTTCAACCGCGAGGCCGACATGTTCGGGATCAGCGGCACGGCCACCTTCGACTACGGCGCGGCGTTCGACCGCAGCCGCAAGGTCGCCGAGGGCCGGGTTGCCGGCGTGCACTTCCTGATGAAGAAGAACAAGATCACCGAGATCCACGGCTACGGGCGGTTCACCGACGCCCACACGCTGGCCGTCGAACTCAACGAGGGTGGAACCGAGACCGTCACCTTCACCAACGCGATCATCGCCACCGGGTCCAGCACCCGGCTGGTGCCGGGCACGTCGCTCTCGGACAACGTCGTCACCTACGAACAACTGATCCTGAGCCGGGAACTGCCGAAATCGATCATCATCGCCGGCGCCGGGGCCATCGGCATGGAGTTCTCCTACGTGCTGGCCAACTACGGCGTGGACGTCACTGTGGTGGAGTTCCTGCCCCGAGCGCTGCCCAACGAGGACGCCGACGTGTCCAAGGAGATCGAGAAGCAGTTCAAGAAGCTGGGCGTCAAAGTCCGCACCGGCACCAAGGTGGAAAGCATCACCGATGACGGCTCGACGGTGTCGGTCGTGGTCAGCAAGGACGGCCAGACCGAGACGCTGCAGGCCGACAAAGTGTTGCAGGCCATCGGTTTTGCCCCCAACGTCGACGGCTACGGCCTGGAGGCTGCCGGTGTGGCGCTCACTGAGCGCCGCGCCATCGGCGTCGAGGAGTACATGCGGACCTCGGTGCCGCACATCTATGCCATCGGTGATGTCACCGGCCTGCTGCAGCTGGCGCACGTTGCTGAGGCGCAGGCCGTGGTGGCCGCCGAGACCATCGCCGGGGCCGAGACCATGTCGCTGGGCGACTACCGGATGATGCCGCGGGCCACGTTCTGCCAGCCGCAGGTGGCCAGCTTCGGGCTCACCGAGGAGCAGGCCAAGGCCGAGGGCTACGACGTGAAGGTGGTCAAGTTCCCGTTCACCGCCAACGGCAAGGCGCACGGGGTGGGCGACCCGAGCGGTTTCGTGAAGCTGATCGCCGACGCCAAATACGGCGAGCTGATCGGCGGGCACCTGGTAGGCCACGATGTGTCCGAGCTGCTGCCGGAACTCACCCTGGCGCAGAAGTGGGACCTGACCGCCAACGAACTGGCCCGCAACGTGCACACCCACCCGACCATGTCCGAGGCGCTGCAGGAGTGCTTCCACGGCCTGACCGGCCACATGATCAACTTCTGAGCCGGGTCCGACGCGTCAGGCGTGCACCTGCTCACGGTCCCGCTGGACGGGCCGCGGCCAGGGCCGCGGCCAGGGCTGCGGAACCGGCCGCGGACGCACCACCTGCGGCCACCAGAACCAGCGCCCGAGCAGGGTGGCGACCGACGGCGTCATCAGCGACCGGACGATCAGGGTGTCGAAGAGCAGGCCCAACCCGATGGTCGTGCCGACCTGGCCGATCACGATCAACGCACTGACCGCCATGGAGGCCATGGTGAAGGCGAACACCAGGCCCGCGGCCGTGACCACGGCACCGGTGCCGACCATGGCGCGAATCAGCCCGGTGTGCAGGCCCGCGTGGATCTCCTCCTTGATGCGCGAGACCAGCAACAGGTTGTAGTCCGCACCGACGGCGAGCAGCACGATGACCGACATCGGCAGCACCATCCAGTGCAGCGGGATACCCACGAGGTGTTGCCAGAGCAGGACTGAGAGGCCGAACGCCGAACCGAGACTGAGCACCACCGTGCCGACGATCACCGTCGCGGCGACCACGGCGCGGGTGAGCACCATCATGATGATGAAGATCAGAATCAGTGCGGCCGTCGCAACGATCAACAAGTCGTAGTTGGCGCCCTGCTGCATGTCGTAGAACATCGCCGCACTGCCGCCCAGGTAGATCCTGGCTCCCTCGAACGGTGTTCCCTTGATCGCATCGGCCGCCGCGACCTTGAGCGATTCGATGCGCGATATTCCCTCGGGCGTCAACGGGTCACCCTGGTGAATGATGGTGAACCGCACCGCATGACCGTCCGGCGACATGAACAGCTTGATGCCGCGCTTGAAGTCGGCGGTGTCGAAGGCTTCCGGCGGGAGGTAGAACGAATCGTCGTTCTTGGCGGCGTCGAACGCCTCGCCCATGGCCGTCGAGTTCTCCTGCATCGCCATGTTCTGGTCCTGCTGAGCCTTCTGCACCTGGTACTGGTTGAGCAACGTCTGCTTCTGGTTCTTCATCGACTGGATCTGCGCCGGCATCACCGCGACCATCCGCGGCATCAGCTCGGCCATGCGCTGCATGTCGGGCACGATCTCATCGAAGTCGGCAGACATGGTGTCGACACCGTCCAGGGCATCGAAGATCGACCGCAAAGACCAGCAGATGGGGATGTCGAAGCAGTGCGGCTCCCAGTAGAAGTAGTTGCGGAACACCCGGAAGAAATCGTCGAAATCGGCCATATGGTTGCGCATTTCGCCGATGTCGACTGCCGTGTTCGACATCTTGTCGGCCATCCGCTGCGACACTTCGGCCAGGTCCTGCTGGATGCTCATCATCTCGGTCATCGAGTCGATGCTGGCCTGCAGATCGTCGGCCTGCTTGAGCAGGTTCTCCAGGTTGGTCTGCATGTAGTCGTTGTTCATCAACTGGGCGGTGCCGCTCTGGCCGAGTGTGTACGGGATCGTCGAATGCTTGACCGGATCCCCGTCGGGGCGGGTGATGGTCTGCACCTGGGCGATGCCGTGCACGTGCTTGAGAGCTTTGGCGATCTTGTCGATCACCAGGAAGTCCGCCGGGTTGCGCAGATCCCGGTCGGTTTCGACCATCATCAGGTCCGGGTTCATCTTCGCCTGGGAGAAGTGCCGGAACGCCGCCGAGTAACCCACGTTCGCCGCAACGTCATCGGGCAGGTAGATGCGGTCGTTGTAGCTGGTGTGGTAGCCGGGCAGCGCGAGCAGGCCGATCAGCGCCGCCGCGACGGCGGCCACCAGGATCGCCCCGGGCCAGCGAACGGTGGCGGTACCGACCCGGTGCCACCCGGTCGACCGGGTGACGCGCTTGGGCTCCAGCACGCGACCGAAGCGACTGCACACCGAGATGACTGCCGGCCCCAGGGTCAAGGCCGCGGCGACCACGATCACCATGCCGATCGACAGCGGGAAGCCCATCGTCTGGAAGTACGGCAGCCGGGTGAAGTGCAGACAGAACGTGGCCCCGGCAATGGTCAGTCCGGAGGCCAACACCACGTGCGCGGTTCCGTGGAACATGCTGTAGTACGCGGTTTCTCGGTCCTCACCGGCTTTGCGCGCCTCCTGATATCGGCCGATCAGGAAGATCGCGTAGTCGGTGGAGGCGGCGATGGCCAACGTCACCAGCATGTTGGTCGCGAAGGTCGTCAGGCCGAACAGATTATGAAATCCCAGGAATGCCACCAGTCCTCGGGCAGCCGACAGCTCGAGCACGACCATCAGCAGCACGATCAGGGTGGAGATGACGGATCGGTACACCCCCAACAACATCACCGTGATGACGGCGAAGGTGAGCATTTCGATGGTTTCCATGCTCTTGTCGCCGACGTGGTTCTGGTCGGAACTTGTTGCCGCCGGCCCGGTGACATAGGCCTTCACGCCGGCGGGAGCGGGGAGATCGGATGCGATCTGGCGTACCGCGTCCACTGACTCGTTGGCCAGCGTCTCCCCCTGGTCGCCGGCGATGTAGACCTGAACGTAGGCAGCCTTGCCGTCGGCGCTCTGGGCGCCCTTGGCAGTCAGCGTGTCGCCCCAGAAATCTTGGACGTGCTGCACGTGGGCGGTGTCGGCGCGCAGATCGCGCACCATGCGGTCATAGAACTCGTGCGCCTGCGCGCCCAGCGGCTCCTCGCCTTCGAGCACGATCATCACCGAGCTGGAAGTGTCGTACTCCTGGAACACCTTTCCGACGCGCTTGGTGGCGATCATCGACGGTGCGTCGTTGGGGCTCATCGACACCGCGCGTAGCTTGCCGACTTCCTCAAGCTGCGGGACGACGATATTCAGCACGGCGATAAGGGCGATCCACGCCAGGATGATCGGCACCGCAAACTTGCGGATGAATCGGGGTATTCCCGGGCGCTCGGCGCGGCGTGCCGCCGGAATCGTCTCGGTCGGCGCGTCGTCCGTCGGCGCGGTCATGCTGCCTTCACAAAGCAGTAGGTCTCGGCATTCACTCCGGTAGCCGTCCGTTCTTGTTTGATCTCGTCATCGACGGTCACCCGGCAGCTGATGCTGTCGCCGTCGCCCTGGGCCAAGATGTTGGGCATCACCGAGGGCAAGGTGGTCTGCAGCGTCAACGTCCACGGCAGAACCGCGTCGGTGACGCGCTGAGGCTTTCCTTCGAGGTCCATGTAGTTGATGACGGCTGTGGCGCCGGAGCCGAAGACCTCATAGGTCACGAACTTGGGGTTGAAGTCCTCCGCGTTGTCCGAGGACAAGTCGGTCACCACGACGGGATGCGCGCCGAACACCGTCCGCAGGTTCGCAACCGTCGCGGCGCCCGCGGCGACGGCGACGACGATCAACGCCGGCAGCCACACCCGCCTAATCAGCCTGGTCATCGCCACCTTCCCGGCGTTGGCCCGGGTCGGCCACCGCTGCTGTTCCAGGTAGCTAAACTAACTAGATTAAGTGGATTAAGTCAATCCGTTTTGGTTGTTCTTCGCATTACACTTGGCCGGGTGAGTGTGAGTGAGGACACTGCCCGCCCGTTGCGGAAGGACGCCGAGCGCAATCGGAAGCGCGTCCTGGAAGCGGCCCGTGAGCTGTTTGCGAGCAAGGGCTTGGAACCCAATCTCAACGACGTCGCCCATCATGCGGGTGTGGGAGTCGGAACCGTCTACCGGCGGTTCGCCACCAAGGAGGAGTTATTCGAGGCGATCTTCGAGGACGGTCTCAATCAGCTCGCAGATCTCGCGGAAACTGCTCTGCAGCAACCGGACTCATGGCAAGCGATCGTGTGGTACGTCGAGCACATGTGTGAGATCACCGCGACTGACCGAGGGCTGCGGGAGATCGCGTTCAGCAAGGCCTACGGGGGCGATCGCGTCAAGACCGCCCAAGAGCGACTTGTTCCGCTGACGAAGAGACTCGTCGAGCGAGCGCAACGCGACGGCTATCTGCGGCCCGGACTGTCGTCCACGGACATGCCGATCTTCGCGCTGCTGGCGGGCACGGTGAGCGAGTTCGCGGGCAACATCGACCCGGAGCTATGGCGCCGCTATGTGGCCATCATCCTCGACGGCATCCGCCATCGCAGTGGCCAGACGCCGCTGCCGGTCGCCGCACTCGACGACGACGGGGTTGAGTGCGCGATGCGGTCCTGGGAACCGGCAGGCCCCTGTTCTGACCGCCTCAGCCAGGCGGCCGGCGACGAGCACGAATCGGGTGATCGCCGGCGAGTGTGACCACCGGGCGCTGTCCGATCAAGCCCCGATCAGCCAGAAAACCACGGATCCCACCACCATTCCCGTCGCATTGGCGCAGGCGTTGACGGCGTCGTTGCCCATCCACCGCCACCCGGTGGACGCCCGTGTCGGCGCACCGCAGTGCAGGTCGTCCTCCACCGTGGCCCCGCACGTCGCGCAGACGAACCGGGCCTGCACGGTGGCACCGATCAGGGTGTCGACCAGGGAACCGACCACGCCGGCCGCCAGGCCCACCGGCACCATCGCGACGCCGCCGAACAGGGCGCCGAAGGTGCCCACCGCCAGCGCCCCCAGCACCGTCGCGCCGGAACCCAGTGGAGATACCGCGCCCGAGGTGCCCTTGGGCACCCGGCCCCGGGTCCGCAGCGACCACGGCTCCCGCGACGAGAAGCGGCCGATCTCCGATGCCCAGGAGTCGGCGATGCCGGCCGCGATCCCGCCGATGGACACGGCGTACCAGACCGGGTCGCGGGTGAACGCGTAGCCGATCACCGGGAGCAGCACCGGAAGGCCCGCGTTCACGGCGACCTGGCTCATGGTGCGCATACCCGTGGCCCGGATGGGCCGTTTGTACGCGGTGAGCACGCTGGTCAGCGAGAAGAACACCGCGGCCGGGATGATCCACCCCCACCCGCCGAGGCCGACGGCGACACCGGCGATCAAACCGCCGCAGAGCGCGCCCGGAAGATCCAGCCAACGCATCCGGAGCATGAACGGCACGATGGCGCAGCCGAATACGACCGCCGCCAGCCAGCGCAACGCGTCGTCGGTGGACAGATCACGGGCGACGTGCAGCAGCAGCGCAACCCACGGTGTGATCAGCAGGTTGTCCGCCGCGGGCGCCACCAGAAGCTCCACGCCCGCCGTCGTCAGCGCCACGAACAGCGAAACCGACACCGCCATAAACGTATTCAGTTCCAGTCCGACCCGGCAGAACACCATTGACACCACGAAGGCGATGGCGACGAAGGCCACCGATCCTTCGATGGAGCGCACCCCGCCGCCGGCTTCGACCCGGTGCCGGCCGTAGCGGTCCCCGACCAGTGCCGCGCCGGCGTCGGCCAGGCCCAGCACCACCACGCCCGCAGCGATCGCGACTCGATCCGGCCAGAACGCCAGCACCGCGACCAATGCCCCACCGGCGAAGCCCACCAGTCCGTAGTCGCGGGACCGGGTGCCGTCGAAGACCCCCGGCACCGGAACCAGGCCCCGCTCCACAATGAACGCCAACGCCACCGTCGCGGCGGCCAGCACGCCCGCCACCACCGCGCCGTTGGACAGCTGGAATGCGGCCAGCGCCGCGAACAGCCCGCACAGCGCATGGGGAATCTTGCGGGTGACCAGCGGCCCGGCACCGCGGCGCACCAGTGCTCGCCCGACGACGATCAGCACGGCGGCGATCAGCAGGATCCCGCCGCCGGCGACGGCCAGGTCGTGGCTGACGGTGGCTGTCACGCAGCGCTACTCATCGAAGTCCAGCGGCACCCGCAGTGCGCTCAGGGTGGCAGCCAGGGCGTCGTATTGGCTTGTCAACATGACGAATTCGATCAGCCGGGGACGATCCAGGTGTTCGGCCAGTGCCGCCCAGGTGGCATCCGAGAGCGTCCGGGTCTCGACCAGTTCGTCGACCGCGGTCAGCAGAACGCGCTGGCGGTCGCTGAGCTTCTCAAAATTCGGGCCGCCGGGACCTTCGAAGATGAGGGCCTGGGTGGCGTCGTCGAGGCCGGCAGCCCGGGCCATCCGGCGATGGTGCTGCAGTTCGTATTGGCTGTCACGCAGGTGCCCCACCCGCAGGATCACCAGTTCGGTGTCGCGCGTGGAGAACTTGCCGCCCCGCATCAGCACCCCGCCGAACGGCAACCAGGACCACATCAGCCGCTTGTGCTGGCCGAGCGTGGTGAACAGGTGCGCCCGGGGCACGTGCTGGCGCCGGGCGGCGAGCTTGCAGAACAGCCAGTTGGCGACACCGAGGTCGCGCAGGCCGGGCGAATGGGGGATGCGTACAGTCACCGCTGTTGCTTTACCAGATACGGCGACACCGTGCTGCGATGTTCGTTGAGATCCAGGTCACGGCCCAGTGCCGGGAACGCCCGCTGCGGACAGTTGTCGTGGTCGCAGACCCGGCAGCCCACCCCGATCGGGGTGGCCGGGACGTCGTGGCCGGCCGCCAGATCCAGGCCTTCGGAGTAGACCAGCCGGTGGGCGTGGCGCAGTTCGCACCCGAGCCCGATCGCGAATGTCTTGTCGGGCTGACCCCATCGGGACGCGCGGCGCTCGACGGTGCGCGCCACCCACAGGTACTTGCGGCCGTCGGGCATCTCGGCGATCTGCACCAGGATCTTTCCCGGATTGCCGAATGTCTCGTAGACGTTCCACAACGGGCAGGTCCCGCCGCTGGAGGAGAAGTGAAACCCGGTGGCCGACTGACGTTTTGACATGTTTCCTGCCCGATCGACCCGGACGAACGAGAACGGCACGCCCCGCATCGAAGGCCGCTGCAGGGTGGACAGCCGGTGCGCGATGGTCTCGTAGCTGACCCGGTAGAAGGCCGACAGCCGCTCGATGTCGTAGCGGAACGTCTCGGCGCTGTCGTGGAACTGCCCGTAGGGCAAGACGATCGCCGCCGCGAAATAGTTGGCCAGTCCCAGTCGGGCTAGTGTGCGCGAGTCCTTCGAGGTGAACTTTCCGTCTTCGACCATGGCCGAGATCTGGTCGTCGAATTCCAGGTAGGCCAGCTCGGCGGCCATCTTGAACACCCGCTGTCCCCACGACAGGTGATTGGAGATGTCCAGCGTCCGGGTCGTCGCGTCGTAGCGGTGCAGCACCGTCTCGCCCAGGTCGATCCGGCGGTTGATGTGCACGCCGTGCACCTCGGTCAGCCGGTTGGCCAGCTCGACGGCCAATTCGCCCTGGTGCCTGCGCATCCGGGTGGTCAGTTCCTCTGCGGCGGTGTCGAGTTCGTGCAGGTAGTTCTGCCGTTGGTAGAAGTAGTCGCGGACCTCCTCGTGCGGCATGGTGATCGCGCCGGTGCCGCTGCCGTCGGAGAAGCGCTCCTCGGTGGCCGCGGCCAGCTGGGCGGTGGTGATCCGGTAGCGGCGGTGCAGGTTGACCATTGCCCGGGCCAGTTTGGGGTGGGCGCTGACCAGTTCGGCCACCTCGGCCAGATCGACGTCGATGTCGAGGTCGCGGTCCATGGCGACCTCTCGCAACTCGGCGACCAGCCGGGTGTCGTCCTGGGAGGAGAAGAAGCTGGCGTCCACCCCGAAGACCTCGGCGATACGCAGCAGCACCGCCACCGTCAGCGGCCGGACGTCGTGCTCGATCTGGTTGAGGTAACTCGGCGAGATCTCCAGCATCTGTGCCAGTGCGGCCTGGCTGAACCCGCGCTCGCTGCGCAGTTGGCGCACCCGGGCGCCGACGTAGGTCTTGGCCACCCACCCGAGGCTACCTGCTGCGAAGGCGGCATTCGCATAGTTGGCATGGCATGATCCGCTGAGGGAAAACTGCGGGGAGCGTCGATGGAGCAGACACAGGAGCGGACCGGCCTGGCCAAGGTTTTGATGCCGGTGCCGGACCCACACCCCGACGTGTTCGACCGGCAGTGGCCGCTGCGGGTCGCCGACATCGACCGCGTGGGGCGGCTCCGGATGGATGCGGCCGCCCGCCACATCCAGGACATCGGCCAGGATCAGTTGCGGGAGATGGGATATGAGGCCACCCACCCGCTGTGGATCGTCCGGCGCACCATGATGGACCTGATCGCACCCATCGAGTTCCAGGACATACTGCGGGTGCGACGCTGGTGTTCGGGCACCTCCAACCGCTGGTGTGAGATGCGGGTCCGCATCGACGGCAAGCGCAGCGGCGGCCTCATCGAGTCGGAGGCGTTCTGGATCAACATAAACCGGGAGACGCAGGGGCCGGCTCGGATCTCCGAGGACTTCCTGGCCGGGCTGAAGCGCACCACCGATGTCGACCGGTTGCGCTGGAAGGCCTACCTGAAGTCCGGTGGCCGCGAGGACGCGGCCGAGATCCACGAGTTCCCGATCCGGTTCACCGACATCGACCTGTTCGACCATATGAACAACTCGGTGTACTGGAGCGTGGTCGAGGACTATCTGTCGAGTTATCCGGAGCTGCTCGCGGCGCCGCTGCGGGTCACCCTGGAACACGACGCGGCGGTCGCGCTGGGGGACAAACTAGAGATCGTCTCGCACGTCCACCCGGCCGGATCGACGGACATATTCGGGCCCGGACTGGCCGATCGCACTGTTAGAACGCTCACATACATGGTGGGCGAAGAGGTCAAGGCCCTCGCCGCCATCTTCTCGCTGTAACACGTTCTAGTCAGTACGGGCGTACTGCTAAAACCGGCGCTGACCTGTGCGGATATGTTACCGGCTGGTAGCTTGCCCGCGGATTTCACGACGGAGTGTGCCCGCGGTTCTTTGCAGACTTAGCAATTTGTTCCCGATGCGTGGCTGAAATTGGCAACAGAAACGGCTGGACCTGGGCAGATGGGCTGTGTCAAAGTCGCCTTAACACACCAGTGAATCGATCGGGGTGTTAGCAAGTCCGGGAAGCGACCTTCTGGTCACCGGCGGCCCCGACCGGTCGAGAACGCAAAGGAGCGCACCCATGTCGACCGTTGGCACGCCGAAGAGCCCCGAGCAGATCCAGCACGACTGGGACCACAACCCGCGCTGGAAGGGCGTCACCCGCACCTACACCGCGGAGGACGTCGTCGCACTGCAGGGTCACGTCGTCGAGGAGCACACCCTGGCCCGCCGCGGCGCCGAGGTGCTCTGGGAGCAGCTGCACGACCTGGACTACATCAACGCCCTCGGCGCGCTGACCGGCAACATGGCCGTCCAGCAGGTCCGGGCCGGGCTGAAGGCCATCTACCTGTCCGGGTGGCAGGTCGCCGGTGACGCGAACCTGTCCGGGCACACCTACCCCGACCAGAGCCTGTACCCGGCCAACTCGGTGCCGCAGGTGGTGCGCCGGATCAACAACGCGCTGCTGCGTGCCGACGAGATCGCCAAGGTCGAGGGCGACACCTCGGTGGCCAACTGGCTGGCTCCGATCGTGGCCGACGGCGAGGCCGGTTTCGGTGGCGCGCTCAACGTCTACGAGCTGCAGAAGGCCATGATCGCGGCCGGCGTCGCCGGCTCGCACTGGGAGGACCAGCTGGCCTCGGAGAAGAAGTGTGGACACCTGGGCGGCAAGGTGCTGATCCCCACCCAGCAGCACATCCGCACCCTGACCTCGGCCCGTCTGGCCGCTGACGTCGCCGACGTGCCGACCGTGGTGATCGCCCGGACCGACGCCGAGGCCGCCACCCTGATCACCTCCGACGTCGACGAGCGCGACCAGCCGTTCATCACCGGTGACCGGACCGCGGAGGGCTTCTACCGGGTGCGCAACGGCCTGGAGCCGTGCATCGCCCGGGCCAAGGCCTACGCCCCGTACGCCGACCTGATCTGGATGGAGACCGGCACCCCGGACCTGGAGCTGGCCCGCAAGTTCGCCGAGGGCGTCAAGGCCGAGTTCCCGGACCAGATGCTGGCCTACAACTGCTCGCCGTCGTTCAACTGGAAGCAGCACCTCGACGACGCCACGATCGCCAAGTTCCAGAACGAGCTGGGCGCGATGGGCTTCAAGTTCCAGTTCATCACGCTGGCCGGCTTCCACGCCCTGAACTACTCGATGTTCGACCTGGCCCACGGCTACGCCCGCAAGCAGATGAGCGCCTACGTCGAGCTGCAGGAGCGCGAGTTCGCCGCCGAGGAGCGCGGCTACACCGCCACCAAGCACCAGCGTGAGGTCGGTGCCGGCTACTTCGACCGGATCGCCACCACCGTCGACCCGACGTCGTCGACGACGGCGCTGGCCGGCTCCACCGAAGAGGGCCAGTTCCACTGAGTCGAGTGGCGCCAGCCACGAGGCGAGGTGGAACCGAAGGCGTGAGCCACTAGGCCATTAACTTGCCGCGAGCGTGCGCAGTTGTACGCCCGGACACGGCGTGTTGTGTGCAGACACGCACGCTCGCGCAAGGAAGACCTTTCCCGCGGTGGAAGTCGGATTGCGGCGCGGGGGAGTTGACAGCGCAGGCCCCGCCCAGCCAGCCTGGGCGGGGCCTGTTGCTGGGCGTTGACTGAAAGGGAGACAGTGTCGATCCAACGAGTAGGTGTCATCGGAGCCGGGCAGATGGGTGCCGGAATCGCCGAGGTCTCTGCGCGTGCCGGCGTCGAGGTGAAGGTCTTCGAGACCACCGACGCACTGGTCACCGCCGGACGCAACCGGATCGTCAAGTCGCTGGAGCGCGGGGTGAGTGCGGGCAAGATCACCGAACGCGAGCGCGACGACGCCGTCGGCAACCTGACCTTCACCACCGACCTGGGCGACCTGGCCGACCGGCAGCTGGTCATCGAGGCCGTCATCGAAGACGACACCGTGAAGTCGAAGATCTTCGCCGAGCTCGACCGGGTGATCACCGACCCGGACGCCGTGCTGGCCTCGAACACCTCCAGCATCCCGATCATGAAGATCGCCGCTGCGACCGAGAACCCGCAGCGGGTGCTGGGCCTGCACTTCTTCAACCCGGTTCCGGTGCTGCCGTTGGTCGAGCTGGTCAGCACCCTGGTCACCGACCCGGCTGCCGCCGACCGCACCGAGGAGTTCGCCAGCGCGGTGCTGGGCAAGCAGGTGGTGCGCTGCTCGGATCGGTCCGGGTTCGTGGTGAACGCCCTGCTGGTGCCCTACCTGCTGTCGGCGGTTCGCATGCTCGAGTCCGGGTTCGCCACCGTCGAGGACATCGACAAGGCGATCGTCGCCGGGCTGTCGCACCCGATGGGCCCGCTGCGGCTGTCCGACCTCGTCGGCCTGGACACGCTGAAGCTGATCGCGGACAAGATGTACGAGGAGTTCAAGGAGCCGCTCTACGCCGCGCCGCCGCTGTTGCTGCGCATGGTCGAAGCCGGCCAGCTCGGCAAGAAGTCGGGCCGGGGCTTCTACAGCTACTGATCCGATTCCCTGCTAGTGAGTCGGGGATACCCCGTAGGCCGCCCAGCAGGGCTTGCCGTCCATGGGTGAGCTTGATGGTGACGGCCCCCTTTGGGTCAACCCCTCCGGCGGTACCAGGGTGGGAACCCCGTTCCAGATGACGCAGCGAGCGTCGGTGAGGAGGTCGTTCGGTGGGCGGTCTTCCTGGCCGGCGCGGGCGGCCTGGTCGGCGGCCTTCTTGGCCTCGCCGATGGCTCGGTTGGCGATTCCGGCGCCGCAGGCCTGCGGGTCCTGCCGTTGGCCCTGGTCGCCGCCGGCGCAGGCCTCCTGCCCCTGCTCGGCCGGCTGGTCCGGGTCATCGGCGCCCGCCACCGGGGGACAGGGCAGGACTGCTGCTGTGACGATCACTGTCGACAAGACCGCCTTGGCGGCCAGTCTGTAGCTCTTCGTGACCATTGCGAGTCACCTGCCTTCGGTCGGAGATCAGGCCCTAGTGGTTCCGAGCAGGCCTTTCCGAGCAGCGTATGAGAGTGGACAGATCTCCACAACGGTTCGGCAGGCTCAGTTGCCGGACTCCGCCCGTCGCCAGGGCAGTATCGGCGACGGGTGCGGGCCGGAGTTGAACTTCTCCAGCGACCCGCCCACCTCGACGATCCCGCAGAGCGCGTTCCAGCTCAGCATGGTCAGGTAGTCGATCAGGTCATCGGAGCTCATCCGCGGGTCCAGCAGCCACGAGTGAGTGGCCAACTGCACCCCGCCGACGATCATGTACGCCCACGGCTCGACCCCGCGGGTGTCCATGCCGACCACGCTCATTCGGCGGCGCAGCATCACCGCGAGCATCCGGGCGATGATGCGCTCGGAGTCTGCGATCACCTTGCTCTTGCTGGCCGAGCTGTTGGCCATGACGAACCGGTACGGCTCGGGCTCGTTGGCCACGGTCTGCACGTATACCCGGATGATCTCGCGGACCAGGTCGAAGCCGTCCAGGTTCGCAGACAGTGCGGCGGCCATGTTGGGAATCAGGGTGGTCTGCGCGAAGCGCATCATCACCGCGGTGGTCAGGTCGTTCTTGTCGACGAAGTAGCGGTACAGGACCGTCTTGGACACGCCGATCTCGCCGGCGATCTCATCCATGCTCACGTACCGGCCGCGCCGCCGGATCGCCTCGATCGTCCCGTCGATCAGATCATTGCGACGATCGACCTTGTGCTGGTGCCAGCGCCGCTTTCGACCGTCGGTCTTGGCGGTGCCGGTCCGGAGCTGCTCTGCCACTATCACGGATTCCCATTCACTAGACGCTTCAGATAATACGGGCTGGTCCAGCAAACTTTGTGGTCCGGTAACAGTTACCGCGGGTCGAGATAGCGCATGATGGGGTGGTGGTGCATCGAGAGAACCGGCCGTCGTGGCCGGGTGCTGCGCGGACCGTGCAGTCGTTGGCGGAATCGTTCGCAGACGCCGATCCGGTCGCAGATGCCGTGCGGTTGCGTGATCTGCGACGGATGAAAGTGCTCGCGCTGAGCTTCCTGCTCGGCGCGACCGTCGTCTTCCTGCTGTGCCGGTGGGCACAGGCTGATGGCTCCGCCGCGGTCTGGGTGGGCTACGTGGGCGCCGCCGCGGAGGCCGGCATGGTCGGCGCCCTGGCGGATTGGTTCGCGGTCACCGCGCTGTTCAAGCACCCCCTGGGTATTCCGATCCCGCATACCGCGATCATCAAACGCAAGAAGGACCAGCTCGGGGAGGGCCTGGGCACCTTCGTGCGGGAGAACTTCCTGTCGCCGCCGGTGATCGAGACCAAGCTGCGCGACGCGCAGATCGCCGGGCGGCTGGGCAAGTGGATGTCGGAGCAGACGCACGCCGAGCGGGTGGCCGCCGAGGCGGCGACCGTGCTGCGGGTGCTCGTCGAACTGTTGCGAGACGAAGAGATCTCCTACGTCATCGACCGGATGATCGTGCGTCGCATCGCTGAACCCCAATGGGGGCCGCCGGTCGGCCGAATGCTGGGCACCCTGCTCGCCGAGCATCGGCAGGAGGCGTTGATCCAGTTGCTTGCCGACCGGGCCTTCCAGTGGTCGCTCAATGCCGGCGAAGTCATCCAGCGGGTGGTGGAGCGCGACTCGCCGACCTGGTCGCCGCGGTTCATCGACCATCTGGTCGGGGACCGGATACACCGCGAGCTGATGGACTTCACCGACAAGGTGCGCCGCAATCCCGACCATGAACTGCGCCGCAACGCGACTCGCTTCCTGTTCGAGTTCGCCAACGACCTGCAGTACGACGCGGCGACCATCGCGAAAGCAGAGTCGGTCAAGGACCAGGTGATGGCGCGCGAAGAGGTCGCCAAAGCGGCGGCGACGGCGTGGGCGACGCTCAAGCGGTTCGTGCTCGAAGGCGTCGATGATCCGACGGGAGCCCTGCGCACCCGCATCGCCGGTGCGGTGGTGCAGATCGGTGAGTCGCTGCGCGACGACGTCGAACTTCGCGACAAGGTGGACAACTGGATCGTGCGGGCTGCGCAGCACCTGGTGGCCCAGTACGGGGTGGAGATCACGGCGATCATCACCGAGACCATCGAGCGTTGGGACGCTGCGGAGGCGAGCCGGCGAATCGAATTGCATGTCGGGCGAGACCTGCAATTCATCCGGATCAACGGCACCGTCGTCGGCTCACTTGCCGGTCTGGCGATCTACACCATAGCTCAACTTATGTTCTGACCTGCGCTAGCAAGTGCTTGCAAAAGTTAGCACCGGGGATTATCGTGGTACGTGTCAGCACGTAGCCGTCCACGGAAGGGGTCACCGGTGTCGCAGGATGACAAGCTCGCCGCGGTGGTGTCCACGGCTGCGGCGGATATCGGAAGCTTCATTCGGTCCCAGCGCGAAGCCGCGCAGGTGTCCATGCGGCAGCTGGCCGACAAGGCCGGCGTCAGCAACCCGTATCTGAGCCAGATCGAACGCGGGCTGCGCAAGCCGTCCGCCGATGTCCTCAACCAGATCGCCAAGGCCCTGCGGGTCTCCGCCGAGGTGCTCTACGTCCGCGCGGGGATTCTGGAGCCGAGCGAGAAGAGCGAGGTCCGCGACGCCGTCATCGCTGATGCGGCGATCACGGAACGCCAAAAGCAGGTTCTGCTCGACATCTATACCTCCTTCGTCCAGCAGAACGAAGCCGACGGTGAGGAGACGCCAACTGCCTGATCTTCATACGTCTGCCTGATCCAAGTAATCACGAGTAACCACGCACGATCCCAACCCGAAAGGAAACCGACATGGCTGAGAACCCCACCATCGAAGAGCTGAAGGCTCCGCTGCTGGCCGCGCTCGGCGCCGCCGACCTGGCCCTGGCGACCGTGACCGACCTGGTAGCCAACCTGCGCGAGCGCGCCGGTGAGGCCCGCGAGGACGCCACCACCCGCGTCGAGGAGAGCCGTGCCCGGCTGACCAAGCTGCAGGAAGAGCTGCCCGAGCAGTTCGCCGAGTTGCGGGAGCGCTTCACCGCCGACGAGCTGCGCAAGGCCGCCGAGGGCTACGCGGAGGCCGCCAACGAGCGGTACAACGACCTGGTGGCGCGCGGCGAGGCCGCCTTGGTGCGGCTGCGCAGCCAGTCCGGTCTGGATGACGCCTCCGCACAGGTCGAGGGCTACGTGGACCAGGCCGTCGAGCTGACCCAGGAGGTGCTGGGCAACGTCGCGTCGCAGACCCGTGAGGTCGGCGAGCGCGCCGCCAAGCTGGTCGGCATCGAGCTGCCCAAGAAGGACGAGGCCCCGGCGGCCCCGGCCAAGAAGGCCGCCGCCAAGAAGGCTCCGGCCAAGAAGGCCGCCGCCAAGAAGGCTCCGGCCAAGAAGGCCCCGGCCAAGAAGGTCACCCAGAAGTAAACGCAGTTCGACGCCCGGGACGGTACCCGCCTAGGCTTGCAGCGTGATCGCTGCGAACCTGGTGGGTACCGTCCTTGGCGTTTTGCAGATCGCCGTCTTCGCGACGGCGGTGTATGCCTTCGTCCATGCCGCGATGCAACGCGCCGACGCCTACACCGCCGCCGACAAGCTGACCAAGCCGGTATGGCTGGTGATCCTCGGGGTGTGCGCGCTGCTGGCCCTGGTGCTGCAGGTCATGGGCATGGCGATCGCGGCCTGCGCAGCCGGTGTCTACCTGGTGGACGTGCGGCCCCGACTGCTTGAGGTTCAAGGCAAGTCCCGCTAGCGCCCATGCTGCGTCCGATCGCCATTTCGGCCCTGATGGCCGCAGCGGCCGCGGTGTTGTTCGCGGCGCCGGCCTCGGCCGACACCGAGTTGCCCGGTTACGTCGATCACACCGAGTGGGTCAGCTACGACGGTAAGACCAGCTTGCGGGTCTACCCGACCCCGTTCGCGCGGGCGGTGGTCATCCGGCTCGATGCCGGCGTGCAGGGGGAACAGGCCTGGCTAGAGGTGCTCGCCAGCGCGCCGGACGCCGACACCCCCGGCATGCGTGATCAATTCCTCTGCCACTGGAGCTACGCCGAGTTCGCCCGGCCGGGCAAGACCAGTTGGAACCTGGAGCCGTGGCGGCCCGTCGTCGACGCCGTGACCATGCTCGAATCCGGCTGCAATCCCGGCGCCGCCGAAGAGGCCTTCTGATGTCGCCGACCTCGGAGCGCCGGTGGGACCGTGCCCAGGTGGCACGACTGGTCGATCACACCCTGCTCAAACCGGAGGCCACCGCAGACCAGGTGGGCGCTGTTGTCGCCGAAGCCGCCGAACTCGGGGCGGCCGCGGTGTGCGTGTCGCCGTCGATGGTGGCTGTCGCCGCCGCGGTCGATAGTGCCCGGGTTCCGGTCGCCGCGGTCGTCGGCTTCCCGTCCGGCAAGCATCTGCCGGCGGTCAAGGCCCAGGAGGCGGCACTTGCCGTCGCGGACGGGGCGACCGAGATCGACATGGTGATCGACGTCGGCGCGGCGCTCGCGGGCGACTTCACCGGGGTGGGCGCCGACATCGCCGCCGTGCGCGCTGCGGTGCCCGACGCGGTGCTCAAGGTGATCCTGGAATCGGCTGCACTGCTCGAGCTCGCCGGCGACGCCGTCCTGATCGCCGCGTGCCGGGCCGCCGAAGATGCCGGTGCTGACTTCGTCAAGACCTCCACCGGATTTCATCCCTCCGGCGGAGCGTCCGTGCACGCCGTGACTCTGATGGCCGCAACGGTCGGCGGCCGGTTGGGGGTCAAGGCCAGCGGCGGTATCCGTACTGCCGAGGATGCGCTGGCCATGCTCGAGGCCGGGGCGACCCGGCTGGGGCTGTCCGGCACCCGAGCGGTGCTCGAGGGATTGTCGGCATGAAACAGGGGTTGTGATGCGGCGTCGGCGGTTCATGCAGGCCGGGATGGCCGCGATTGGAGGGTTGGCGACTGCGGGATGCGACGGACCGACCCCGACGCAGGCAGGCGCTGATGGTGCGACGTGGGTGATGCCGGAAGAAGGGGACCCGCACGCGCGGACGTGGATGGCGTTCGGCGCCAGCGAGCGTCTCTGGGGTGCGCAGGTGCTGCCACGGGTGCGGCGGGATCTGGCGTTGATTGCGACCACGATCGCGCGGTTTGAGCCGGTGTCGATGCTGGTGCGCCCGGAGGAGATGGACCTGGCCCGCGGTCTGATCGGTGCGTCGAACATAGAGCTCGTCGCCGCACCGGTAGACGATCTGTGGGTGCGCGACACCGGGCCGGTATTCGTCAGGGGGGACAGTGGTTGGGGCGGTGTCGATTTCAACTTCAACGGCTGGGGCGGCAAGCAGGAACACAGTCGCGACGCCGATATCGCCGAATTCGTGGTCGGCCGGGCCGGGGTGCGGACGGTGCACACCGACCTAGTGATCGAGGGCGGAGCGATCGAGGTTGACGGCCAGGGCAGCGCCATCATCACCGAAAGCTGCGTGCTCAACCGCAACCGCAACCCTGGTTGGGCCAAGCACGACGTAGAGGCCGAACTTGACCGCGTACTCGGGATCAAAAAGGTGATCTGGCTGCCCGGTATCGCCGGGCGTGACATCACCGACGGACATACCGATTTCTACGCCCGCTTCGCGGGAGCGGGCGTTGTCGTCGCCGGCCTCGACACCGACCCGGATTCTTACGACTATGACGTCACGCGCCGCCACCTCGACATCCTGTACTCGGCGACCGACGCCCAGGGCCGACCGTTGCGGGTCGAGGTGATCGAGGGCCCGTCGACGGTCCGGGACGAGTTCGACAGCGACGACTTCGCAGCCGGTTACATCAACTACTACGTCTGCAACGGCGCGATCATCGCCCCCGAATTCGGCGACACCGGCGCTGACAGTGCCGCCAAAGCCACACTCGAACGCCTCTTCGCCGGCCGGCAGGTCCTGCAGATCAACATCGATGCGATCGCCGCTGGCGGCGGTGGTATCCACTGCACCACGCAGCAGGAACCCGGCCGCTGACCGGCCGACGGGAACCGATCACTCACAGCGACGCGAAGCACTGCCTCGACGACGACGCCGGGATGGTGGCGTCCCGGGCGGAAAACTTCACCACCACACCGGAATCGGTGACTTGCACGCTGTCGAGGCCGATGCCCAGCGGAAGGTCGTCGGTCACCTTCGAAGTGAGATCGTCCAGGTTGCGCTGCACGGTGTCGGAGTCCAGGTCCTGGCCGAGTGCCTCCAGGGTGATGACCTCCAGCCGTAGCCCGTTGTCCACCAGCTGCGGCTTGACGGTTGCCTTGTTGAGCAGGCCCTTGAGCTCGACGGTGCCGGCAGCCGGATCGGTGGTGACCTTGCCGGTGACGATGCTGCCGATCACCGGGACCACGTCTTCGATCGACTGCTTGATGCCGTCCGCCGGCCAGGTGATGGTGCCGTCGAGAGCCCCGATGGTGCCCTTGGAGGCGGCGCCGTCCGCGTCCGCTGTGCCCTTGGTCAACCGGATGTCGCGAATGTCCAGCGCCAGGCGCATGCCCTTGGCCTGCCGGATCTGGTTGCCGGCGGTCTCCACCGAGATGTGGGGGTACTCGCGGTTGAAGTACTGCGCCAGCACCGGGGGAGTGGTCCCGAAGGACACGGAGGCACTGTCTTGCGCTTCGCACTTGACCGCGTCGGCGACCAGGCTGTTCGCCCGGTGCCGCGCGTAGAGCTCACCGCCGAACATCCCGGCCAGGGCCAACACGAGGACCGCGGTCAGCGCCAACAGGACCGCAGGCAGGCCGGCAAAACGATGCTCGGGCCCCGAAGTGCTCATTACTGCAGGCTACAGATTTGCGAAACAGGGGTCATCGCTGCGCGGGATGGAGGCGTTGCGGGTGGAGAATCGCGCCACCACACCGGTGTCGGTGACCTCGATGCTGTCGGCGCGCAGGCCGAGCGGGTAGCGCTTCGTCAACTCCGCGGCGAACCGGTCCAGCTCGGGCTGCAGCGACTCGCGCGGCAGGGTCAGAGCCCCCAGGCCGGTCAGCTTCTGGACCTGCAGCGACAGCCCACCGTTGACCACCTCCGGCTTGACCACCACGGTGGCCAAACCGAAGGCCCCCTTGAGCTCGACGGTGCCGTCACGTGAATTGGTCTTCAGGTCGGAGACCAGGTTGCCCAGGATCGGCACCATGGACTGGACGGTCTCCTTGATGCCGGCCGCCGGCCAGGTCAGCGTGGCGTCCAGGGCGCCGATGGTGCCCTTGGAGTCGCCGTTGCCGTGCAGATCGACGTCGGAGATGTTCAGGTCGGCCGTCATCTGCTTGGCGTCCTTGACCTGATTGCCCGCGGTGTGGATGGAGATGTTGGTGTAGTTGCCGGTGATGTGCTGCCACAGGAACGGCGGTGTCACCCCGAATGACGCGCTGGCCTTGTCGTGCACCACGCATTCGGTCGCCTTGGCCACCTTGTTGTCGGCGATGCGGCGGGCGATCAGCTCGGCGCCGATCAGACCGGCCAGGGCAAGCGCGATCACCGTCACGAAGATCAGGACCAGGGCCAGCGGGTCCCGCAGCACAGAGGTCGACCGCGCCTGGGTGCCCGGCGCTTCGATCGCGGTGGTGGGCGCGTCAGTGCCCGGTACTTCGGGCGGGGGGCCCGCGGGCGGCGGCGCGGCGGGAATCCGGGTGGTGGCCGCCTCAGTTCCCGTCACGGGCGGCGGAACCGGCATCTGCCGGGTGGGTGACGCCGACGGCCCGGGTGGATTCGGGGTCGGATGGGGAGGCGGACTCGGGGGTGTGCCGGTGTGGGGTTCGGGCTGGCCGGGCGGGCGAGCCCAGGGCGACTCGCCGTGGGGAGGTCCGGGCGGATTGCTCACCCGCGCGATTCTGCCTTACCGACCTGAAGGAAGTCCGCGCGATTGCTCAACACGGCCAGCGTCCGGCGGGCGGTGGTGACCGCGTCGAGGTCGATGTCACAGACCAGCAGCTGTGGCGATGCGCCCGCCGAGGCGACCACCTCGCCCCACGGCGAGGCGACCAGGCTGTGGCCCACACCGGTCGGTGCGCCTGAGGAATCCGGCGGGGCGCCGGGGTCGGCTTGCCCGACGGCGGCGATGTAGCTGGTCGAGTCCAGGGCCCGGGCCCGGGCCAGCAGTTCCCACTGGGCCAGCTTCCCCGGTCCGGCGCCCCAGGAGGCGCAGACCGCGATCAGCTGCGCGCCGCGGTCGGCCAGCTCGGTGTACAGCGCCGGGAACCGGATGTCATAGCAGGTCGACAACCCGACGCCGACGCCGTCGACATCGATCACCACCGGCTCGAATCCCGGTGCGACGGTGCGTGATTCGGTGAATCCGAACGCGTCGTAGAGGTGGACCTTGTGATAGTGCGTGTCGGTGCCGGGTCCGGCTGCCAGCAAGGTGTTGGTGACCCGCCCGTCGTCGGCCGGGGTGAACATCCCCGCGACGACGGTGATCCCGGTACGGGTGGCGACCGCGCGAACCTGGGTGGCCCACGGCCCGTCGAGTGGTTCGGCGATCGGGTCCAGCGGCACCCCGAACCGGCACATCGTCGCCTCCGGGAACACCACCAGCGTGGCGCCTTGCGCAGCGGCGCGTTCGGTGTAGTCGGCCACCAGTTCCAGGTTCGCGCCCGGGTCGGTGCCGCTGAGGATCTGCGCACACGCAATCCGCATGGGTACAGCCTATGCGGTCGGCGCCGGACCGCCCCGCCTGAGCCACGTCGAGGTGAACCGCTGCTCGGTGGTCATCAGCTCGGCCAGCTGGCCGCCGATGAAACCTTCGATCTTGCCGCCCACCAGCGGGATGTCGACCTGCACCGTCGCGATCAGCCGCAGCTCGCAGCCGCCAGCGGCGGGTTCCAGGACCGCATCCCCGGACAGCCTCGCCGGTGCTCCGACGATCTTGCCGGTGACCTCCGCGCGGGCTCTCCCGCCGCGGACCGGATGCCATTTCTCGTGGCGGGCCACATCCAGGTCACCGGGATGGAACTGCGCGGCCAGCGCCGGCAGTTTCTCCCGGTGGATGCCCTGCGTGGTGGCGATGACGACACCGCCGTCAGCCTCGATGATCATCGAGTCCAGCGCCACGGTGTCGGCTCCGGAATCGGCCAACCGGGCCAGCCAGTACTGCTCGTCGGCGAAAGCGGCATACACCTGCTCGACGCTTGCCAGGTAGTGCTCGGACAGCGTGAATGTACGCGGCATAGCTGGTCAGGCTACCGTTACCGGCCGTGGCGAGTTCCGAGTTCGCGGGCGCGCGCGTCGCCGAGGCGGTGCCGCTGGCGCCGTTGACCACCCTGCGGGTCGGACCGGTTGCCCGGCGGGTCATCACCTGCGTCGACACCGAGCAGATCGTCGTGACATTGGTCGAGCTCGACCGGGCCGGTGCCCGGCCGCTGCTGCTGGCCGGCGGCTCCAACGTGGTGATCGCCGACGACCTGTCCGAGCTGACCGTCGTGCACCTCACCGGCGACCGCATCACCATCGACGGCAACCTGCTGCGGGCCCAGGCCGGCGCGGTCTGGGATGACGTGGTCGCGGCAGCCGTCGGCGCGAATCTGGGCGGGCTGGAGTGCCTGTCCGGCATCCCCGGCTCGGCCGGCGCCACCCCGGTGCAGAACGTCGGGGCCTACGGTGCGGAAGTCGCCGACACCCTGACCCGGGTGCTGCTGCTCGACCGACGCACCAGGACGGTGCGCTGGACACCGGCCGGTGAGCTGGGACTCGGCTACCGGAGCAGCGTGCTGAAACACTCGGACGCCGCGGTGGTGCTGGAGGTGGAGTTCGAACTGGATGCGGCCGGGCGCAGCGCGCCGCTGCGCTACGGCGAGCTGACCGCCGCGCTGCACGGCTCCGAGGGCGAGCGCGCCGACCCGGCGACGGTCCGTGCGGCCGTGCTCAAGCTGCGGTCGGCGAAGGGCATGGTGCTCGACGCGGGCGACCACGACACCTGGAGTGTGGGGTCTTTCTTCACTAATCCGGTTGTGCCGCTGGATGTTTACCGGGAGCTGGCCGACCGGGCAAGCGGCCCGGTCCCGCACTGGGACGCCCCGAACGGGGTGAAGCTGGCGGCCGGCTGGCTGGTGGAGCGGTCCGGTTTCGGCAAGGGTTATCCGGACGATCCGGGCGCGGTCTGCCGGTTGTCCACCAAGCATGCGCTGGCCTTGACCAACCGGGGTGGCGCCACCACCGCCGACATCTTGAAGCTGGCCCGCATCGTGCGCGACGGGGTGCACGATGCGTTCGGCATCACCTTGCACCCGGAGCCGGTGCTGGTGGGTTGCGCGCTGTGAGCCCTGTCCGCCGGTAGCCAACATCGCAGGTGGTCAGGCCCGTCGGCCGGTATCTTGGGATGCCGTGGACCTGAACCGGCGACGGGCCTTGGCGGCGTTGGCGGCCGGGGTACTGGCGCCGAACGCGTTGGCGGCCTGTCTCGGCAGACCCGGGAAGAACGCCGCCAGCGCACCGCCGCCGGAGCCGGTCCTGACGTTCCAGCCGGCCCTGGACGACGGGGCGGTGACCGAGGTGCTGCCCACCGCCGCCGTCGGGGTCACGGTCGGTGACGGGTGGTTCCAGCGGGTAGCGCTGACCAACCCGGCCGGCAAAGTCCTCAGCGGAACCTTCAACCGGGACCGCACCCGCTACACCGTCACCGAACCACTGGGCTACGACGCCGTCTACACGTGGAGCGGCTCGGTGGTGGGCCGCGACGGCAACGCCGTGCCGGTCCGCGGAACCGTCACCACGGTGACTCCCACGGCCATCATCGACGGGGGCTTTCAGCTCGCCGACGGGCAGACGGTCGGCGTCGCGGCGCCGGTGATCCTGCAGTTCAACGGGCCCATCGCCGACAAGGCGGCCGTTGAGCGGGCGCTGAGCATCGTCACCGAGCCGCCGGTGGAGGGCGGCTGGGCCTGGCTGCCCGATGAGGTGCAGGGGGCCCGGGTGCATTGGCGCAGCCGTGAGTACTTCCCGGCCGGAACCACGGTCAGCGTCGACGCCAAGCTGTACGGCCTGGCGTTCGGCGACGGCGCCTACGGGGCCCAGGACATGTCGCTGGAGTTCTCGATCGGGCGGCGCCAGGTGGTGAAGGCCGAAGTCTCCTCGCACCGCATCCAGGTGATCCGCGACGAGGGCGTGATCATGGACTTTCCGTGCAGCTACGGCCAGGCCGACCAGGCGCGCAACATCACCCGCAACGGCATCCACGTCGTCAGCGAGAAATACGCCGACTTCTACATGTCCAACCCGGCCGCCGGCTACAACAACATCCACGAGCGCTGGGCCGTCCGCATCTCCAACAACGGCGAGTTCATCCACGCCAACCCGGCCAGTGCGGGCGCCCAGGGCAACACCAACGTCACCAACGGGTGCATCAACCTGTCCACCGAAGACGCCGAGCAGTACTTCCACAGCGCGATCTACGGCGACCCGGTCGAGGTGACCGGCAGCTCCATCGAGCTGTCCTACGCCGACGGGAATATCTGGGACTGGACCGTGGACTGGGACACCTGGGTCTCGATGTCCGCGTTGTCGGCGGGTGCTTCGACTTCGCTGCCCAGCGCCGCGCCGGCCACCCCGACCGACGCCCCGACACTGTCGGGCACCCCCACCACGCCGCCGCCGACTGCCCCTACTCGACCCGGCGGTTAGCCAGGCTCGACGAAGGAGAGGCGAAGCTGGACCGCCGCATCAGACCCGGCGGTTAGCGAGGCTCGACGAAGGAGAGGCGAAGCTGGACCGCCGCATCAAACCCGGCGGTTAGCCCGCGTCGCGCTGGCCTGGTCGCGCGGACGGATCACGATCTGGTCGAGGTCGACGTGCGGCGGCCGCGACGCCACGAACCCGATCACCTCGGCGATGTCCTCCGCCGTGAGCGGAGTCAGGCCGGCATAGACGGCGTCGGCGCGATCGCGGTCCCCGCCGAAACGCACCAGGGAGAATTCGGTATCCACCATGCCGGGGGCGATCTCGGTGAGCCGCACCGGCTTTCCCAGCAGCTCGCCGCGCAGCGTGCGGTGCAGTGCGCTCTGGGCATGTTTGGCCGCGGTGTATCCGGCGCCGCCGTCGTAGATCTCGAACGCCGCGATCGAGGTCACGGTGACCACCAGGCCGTCGCCGGAGGCGATCAGCTGCGGCAGCAGCGCGCGGGTCACCTGCAGCGTGCCCAGCACGTTGGTCTCCCACATCCACCGCCAGTGCTCGAGGTCGGCCTGGTCCACAGGTGCCAGGCCCTTGGCCCCACCGGCGTTGTTGACCAGTACGTTGATCGAACCGTCAACCTGATCGCAAACTTCGGCCAGCGCGGCGACCGCGGCCGGGTCGGTGACGTCGGTCACTACCGCGGTGCCGCCGATCTCATCGGCCAGCGCGGCGATCCGGTCCGCGCGGCGGGCCGCGACGATAACGTGAAAGCCTTGCCCCGCAAGAGTTCTCGCGGTCGCCTCGCCTATTCCGGAACTGGCGCCGGTGACCACGGCGGTGCGCTGGTGTTGGGCAGGTGTCGTCATCGACCCAACCTTAGTGACCGTGATACATTCCTCAGTTATGTACCGCAGTGCCCGCTTTCTGACAGCGGTCTGTCTTGTCGCCGACGGCGCGTGTTGTCACGCGTGTCGCTGCGCCTGACCTGCTGCGAAGTAACTCCTTGAGAGAGTCCGCCGGGTCGCAGGCGTAGCCAAGCCCCCATTCGGACTCTTGTAGACAAGGACACCGCAGCGTGCGTACCACCTCCCTCACCGCTCACCTGGCCAGCCACCGCAACGGCCGGCCACGCTCACATCCGCGCGTCGTCGCGCCGGCCCTGCACTTGGCCGACACCGCCGGCGCCGAGGTCTTCGCCGCCGTGCGCCAGCACGGCCCGATTGCCCGCGAAGCCATTGCCGGCGCCACCTCGCTGAGCGTCGCCACCGTCAACCGCCAGGTCAGTGCCCTGCTGCAGGCCGGACTGCTGCTCGAGCGCGCCGACTTGGCGACCTCCGGCGCGATCGGGCGGCCGCGTCGGCCGGTGGTGGTCAACCACGAGCCGTTCCTGACTTTGGGACTGCACATCGGGGCGAAGACCACCAGCATCGTGGCCACCGATCTGCTCGGCCGCACACTCGACGTCGTCGAGACGCCGACCCCGAACAACGGCGCGGGCCCGGCGCTGGCATCCTTGGCCGCCAGCGCCAGCCGGTACCTGACCCGCTGGCAGAAGCGCCGGCCGCTGTGGGTCGGAGTCGCGACCGGTGGGGCGGTGGAAGGTGCCACCGGCCACGTCGACCACCCGCGGCTGGGCTGGACGGCCGCCCCCGTCGGCCCGGTGCTGGCCGAGGAGCTGGGTCTGCCGGTGTCGGTGGCCTCCCACGTGGACGCGATGGCCGGCGCCGAACTGCTGTTCGGGGTGCGGCGGCCGACGGCCAACAGCGCCACCAGCCTCTACGTCTACGCCCGGGAAACGGTCGGCTACGCCCTGGTGATCGGTGGGCGGGTGCACAGCCCGACCAGCGGCCCCGGCACCATCGCCGGGCTGCCGGCGTTCTCGGAGCTGCTGGGCGGCTCCGGGCACCTGGAATCCACCGTCAGCGACGAGGCGGTGCTCGCCGCGGCCCGTCGGCTGCGGATCCTGCCCGACGGCAACGGCGCCGCCTCCTCGGCGGTGACCGGTCTGGTGCGCGAGGCGCGGGCCGGCGACGAGCGGGCCCGCGCGCTGCTGACCGAACGGGCACGTGTGCTGGGCGAAGCCGTGGCACTGCTGCGCGATGTACTCAACCCCGACGACCTGGTGGTCGGCGGCCAGGGTTTCACCGAATACCCGGAGGGCATGGCCGAGGTGGAGCGGGCGTTCACCCAGCGGTCGGTGCTGTCGGGGCGCAACATCCGGGTCACGGCATTCGGCAACCGGGTTCAGGAGGCCGGTGCCGGGACGGTGTCGCTGGGTGGGCTCTATGCCGATCCGGTCGCCGCCATGCGCCGCTCCCGCGGCCCGGTCGCCCGCGCGGTCCCGGAAGTGTCGGCCTGACCCAACCTGTAAAGATGGCGGGGTGGGCTACGGCGTTGGAGGCGTTGGATCCGAAGTGCACCGGGTAGCGCTGCTGTCGGTCCACACCTCGCCACTGGCCCAACCCGGCACCGGCGATGCCGGCGGAATGAACGTCTACGTCCTGCAGAGCGCGCTGCACCTGGCGCGCCGCGGGGTGGCCGTGGAGATCTTCACCCGGGCCACGTCGTCGGCCGATCCGCCGGTGCAGCACGTGGCACCCGGCGTACTGGTGCGGAATGTGGTGGCCGGGCCGTTCGAAGGCCTGGACAAGAACGACCTGCCCACTCAGCTGTGTGCGTTCGCCGCCGGGGTGCTGCGCGCCGAAGCCGCCCACGAGCCGGGCCACTACGACGTCGTGCACTCCCACTACTGGCTCTCCGGCCAGGTCGGCTGGCTGGCCGCGGACCGGTGGGCGGTGCCGCTGGTGCACACCGCGCACACCCTGGCCGGGGTGAAGAACGCAGCGCTGGCCGCCGGAGACACCCCAGAACCGCCGCTGCGCGCGGTCGGCGAGCAGCAGGTCGTCGACGCCGCGGACCGGCTGATCGTCAACACCGACGATGAAGCGCGGCAACTGGTCGCACTGCACGAAGCCGACCCCCGCCGGATCGACATCGCACATCCCGGGGTGGACCTGGAGGTCTTCCGGCCGGGAGACAAGCTGCAGGCCCGGGCGGCGCTGGGGCTGTCGGCGACCGAGCAGATCGTGGCGTTCGTCGGCCGCATCCAGCCACTGAAGGCGCCCGATGTCCTGCTGCGTGCGGCCGCGAAGCTGCCCGGGGTACGCGTGGTGGTGGCCGGCGGACCGTCGGGCAGCAGTGGGATGGCAGCACCGGGCGGGCTGGTTCGGCTGGCCGCCGAACTGGGTATCAGTGACCGGATGACGTTCCTGCCGCCGCAGTCTCGCGAGGACCTGGCCACCCTGTTCCAGGCGGCCGATCTGGTGGCGGTGCCGAGCTACTCGGAATCGTTCGGCCTGGTCGCGCTGGAGGCGCAGGCCTGCGGGACGCCGGTGGTGGCCGCGGCCGTCGGCGGGCTACCGGTGGCGGTGCGCGACGGCGTCACCGGACGCCTGGTCGCCGGGCACGGCATCGAGCAGTGGGCAACCGCCATCGACGAACTGCTGCGGCTGGGTTCCGGGCCGCGCGGGTGGGCGATGCGCCGCGCCGCGGTCAACCATGCGACGACGTTCTCCTGGGAACGCACCGTGGATGCTCAGCTGGCCAGCTACACGAGCGCGATCGAAGACTTCGCCGCGGCCCGGGGCGAGCGGATGCGGGTGCTCGGATCGGCTCCCCCGCCCCGTTGGTGGCCGGCGCGGCGCGGGGCGCGTGCGTGAACCCCGACGACGTCCGGCAGCTCATCGAGGACACCCTGGACGCGGCCGAGCTGACCTACTCGCCGGTCCCGGGCTCCCACGGGGGTCTGCCGGGGCTGGTGGTGGAACTGCCCGGCGAACGCAAGCTCAAGACCAACACCATCCTCAGCATCGGGGAGCACTCGGTGCGCGTCGAGGCGTTCGTCTGCCGCAAGCCCGACGAGAACCATGTCGGGGTCTATCGGTACCTGCTCAAGCGCAACCGTCGGCTTTACGGGGTGGCCTACACGCTGGACAACGTCGGCGACATCTATCTGGTGGGCCGGATGGCGCTGGCGTCGGTGACCGCCGAGGAGATCGACCGGGTGCTCGGGCAGGTGCTCGAAGCCGTCGACTTCGACTTCAACACGTTGCTGGAGTTGGGATTTGCGTCCTCGATCCAGAAGGAGTGGGAGTGGCGGGTGTCCACCGGGCAGTCGCTGAAGAACCTGCGGGCCTTCGAGCATTTGATCGACAAGGATGACGACGCCACACCGTAGAGCGGTGAATTGCACGAAACTGCGTTTCATGCAACGGTTGAGTATGTCCACGTCGACGCAGCGCGCCAGCGAATATCGTCGCAGGATGCGTGAACAAGGATGCGTGAACAGGGGTACCGCCCAGTGCAGATCTGGGTTCCTGACGTGCGCTCCGCCGAATTCGCCGCAACGGCGCGTCGAGAGGCACTCGCGTTAGCCGCTGCGGACCGCAGCAGTGACGACATGGAATTCGTCGAAGCGATCGCAGATTCGGCCGCCGACGAGTGAATCGCGGCGAGCTCTGGACCGTATCGGGCGGAGTGTATGCCGGCAAACCGCGTCCGGCGCTCATTGTGCAGGATGACTTGTTCTCGGAAACGGAGTCGGTTGTTGTCATCCCGCTGACCACGACGGCGGTGGCCGACTCGGTGATAGCGCGAGTTGCGGTGCCGACCGCAACCGGAATCGCGCAGCCGAGCTTCGCCATGATCGACAAGATCACCGCGGTACGTCGGTCGAACCTCGGTACGAAGATCGGCCGTGTCCATGCGGCGGTCCCACCTTCGGCTCTCCTTCGTCGAGCCTCGCTGAACCGCCGGGTTCCCGCCAGCCTCATGGTGGAGATCGAACGTTCGCTGATGGTGTTTCTCGGTGTCGTCTCCTGACACCGCCCCAGCCGCTGGGGCCCTTCCCGCGTGAGACACTGACCGGCATGTCTGACACTGCCACCCTGGTGCTGCTGCGCCACGGCGAGAGCGAATGGAACGCCAGCAACCAGTTCACCGGCTGGATGGACGTCAACCTGACCGACAAGGGCCGCACCGAGGCGGTGCGTGCCGGCGAACTGCTGGTCGAGCACGACCTGCTGCCGGACGTGGTCTACACCTCGCTGCTGCGCCGGGCGATCACCACCGCGAACCTGGCCCTGGACGCCGCCGACCGGCACTGGATTCCGGTGCACCGCACCTGGCGGCTCAACGAGCGCCACTACGGCGCCCTGCAGGGCCTGGACAAGGCCGCCACCAAGGCCCGCTACGGCGACGACCAGTTCATGACGTGGCGACGCAGCTACGACACCCCGCCGCCGCCGATCGAGCCCGGCAGCCGTTACAGCCAGGACACCGACCCCCGCTACGCCGACATCGGCGGCGGTCCGCTGACCGAGTGCCTGGCCGATGTGGTGGCGCGTTTCCTGCCGTACTTCACCGACGTCGTCATCCCGGACCTGCGTTGCGGCAAGACGGTGCTGATCGCGGCGCACGGCAACTCGTTGCGGGCGCTGGTGAAGTACCTCGACGGAATGTCGGATGAGGACGTGGTCGGGCTGAACATCCCCACGGGCATCCCGCTGCGTTACGACTTGGAGGACCTGGGCCTCACGCTGCGCCCGAAGGTTGCCGGCGGGGTCTATCTGGACCCGGAGGCGGCCGCCGCCGGGGCCGCCGCGGTGGCGAGCCAGGGTGCCAAGTAGCCGTCCCTGGCCGCTTAGTGTGAATAACGGGTGGAGATCCGGTGAAATCTTCGCTCAGAATTCACGTTCGGCGCACGTCAAAGTCGAGCGCTGGTCAGACGGCGCGGCCGGACTGCGTACGATTTTGCCGTGGCTGCGACCTCGGCCCTGACGCTCGCTGCGGTGTCGGCGATCCCGGCGCTCGCCGCGGGCGTGGCGGCCGGTATCTGGCTGTCGCCGTGGCTGGCGGAGCGGCGCCACCGGGTGGCCACCGAACGAGCCGGGATCACCGTCTCGGAGATGCTGCAGCAGATCGTCGCGCACGCCTCGCTGGGAATCGTGGTCGTCGACTCCCACCGCGACGTCGTCTACCTCAATGAACGCGCCACCCAGTTGGGAGTGGTGCGCGGCCGGTTGCTCGACGACGGTGCCTGGGAGGCCGCGCAACGAGCGCTGGACGGTGAGGAGGAGGTCGGCTTCGACCTCTCGGTGGCCAAACGGGCTCCCGGGGCCACCCGGTCGGACCTGTCGGCGGTGCGCGGGTACGCCCGGCTGCTCTCCGAAGAGGATCGCCGATTCGCGGTGGTGATCGTCGACGACCAGTCCGAGCAGGCCCGGATGGAAGCCAGCCGGCGTGACTTCGTGGCCAACGTCAGCCATGAGCTCAAAACCCCGGTCGGGGCGATGGGACTGCTTGCCGAGGCACTGCTGGCCTCCGCCGACGACCCCGAGGCGGTGCGGCCGTTCGCGGAGAAGGTGCTGGTGGAGGCGAACCGCTTGGCCAGCATGATCGGTGAGTTGATCGAGCTGTCCCGGCTGCAGGGGGCCGATCCGCTGCCGGATCTGAGCGTCGTCGACGTCGACGGCGTGGTGAACGAAGCGATCTCCCGGCACAAGGTGGCGGCCGACAACGCGGAGATCACGATCACCACGGACGCTCCGAGCGGCTTCCGGGTGCTCGGCGATGAGCCGCTGCTGGTCACCGCGCTGGCCAACCTGGTCTCCAATGCGATCGCCTACTCGCCGCACGGTTCACCGGTGTCGATCAGCCGGCGCCGCCGGGACGGCTTCATCGAGATCGCGGTCACCGACCGCGGCATCGGTATCGCGCCCAAGGACCAGCAGCGTGTCTTCGAGCGGTTCTTCCGCAGCGACAAGGCCCGGTCACGGGCCACCGGTGGCAGCGGGCTGGGGTTGGCGATCGTCAAGCACGTGGCGGCCAACCACAACGGCACCATCACGCTGTGGAGCCAGCCGGGCACCGGTTCGACATTTACCTTGGCGATTCCCGCCTACCAAGGCAGTGTGGACCAGGAGAAGGAGGAGCAGCGCTGATGACACCCGCTGTCGACGATGCAGAGCGTAAGACCGATGTGGAGGAGCAGCGGCGATGACACACGTCTTGATCGTTGAGGACGAGGAATCACTGGCAGACCCGTTGGCGTTTCTGCTGCGCAAGGAGGGCTTCGAGGCCACCGTGGTCGCCGACGGAGCCGCGGCCCTGGCCGAGTTCGACCGGGCGGGCGCCGACATCGTGCTGCTGGACCTGATGCTTCCGGGCATGTCGGGCACCGATGTCTGCAAACAACTGCGCGCTCGGTCCAGCGTGCCGGTGATTATGGTCACTGCCCGCGACAGCGAGATCGACAAGGTCGTCGGCCTGGAATTGGGTGCCGACGACTACGTGACCAAGCCGTATTCCGCACGCGAGCTGATCGCCCGGATCCGGGCGGTGCTGCGCCGCGGCGGCGACGACGAGGGCGGCGTCGGCGAGGGTGTACTGGAATCCGGTCCGGTGCGCATGGACGTCGAACGGCACGTGGTCATGGTCAACGGCGAGCAGATCACTTTGCCGCTCAAGGAATTCGACCTGCTCGAATACCTGTTGCGCAACACCGGCCGGGTGCTCACCCGTGGCCAGTTGATCGACCGGGTCTGGGGCGCGGATTACGTCGGGGATACCAAGACGTTGGATGTCCACGTCAAACGACTTCGGTCCAAGATCGAGGCCGACCCTGCCAACCCGGTGCACCTGGTTACCGTGCGCGGCCTCGGCTACAAGCTGGAGGGCTGAACCAGCGCCACTTGTAAATGGGGTCACCTAACTTGCTCGTCGGATCGTAGTCGCCGAAAATCAGCGGATTGGACGTCCGGCTTCTTAAGGTAGCCTTAATCAAGGTTGCCTACGGGAATCCTTGGGCCCAATCCAAAGCAATCTTCGTCAGCTATACGGGAGACGCGATCGATGAGCGGGCCGGATGGAACGGTGGAAGACCTGCGCACGCTGGTTGACCTGCTGAGGCAGCGCGCAGCGCAGCGCGGTGACAAGCTGGCGTTCACGTTCTCCCGCGACGGTGACGAGCACGAGATCAGCCAGGTGAGCTACCGGGAGCTGGATCTGCGCGCCCGCCGGATCGCGACCGACCTGCAGGGTCAGGGGGCCGCCGGGGAACGGGTCCTGGTGCTGTGCCCCCCGGGCCTGGACTTCATCGCCAGCTTCTTCGGCTGTCTCTACGCGGGTGCCATCGCGATCCCGGTGCACCCGCCCATGCGCGAGCACCTGCTGCCGCGTGTCGAGTCGATCATCGCCGACGTCCAGCCCGGCTTCGCGCTGACCACCAGCGAGATCGAACCCAAGATCAAGCCCGCGATCGACACCCTGCCCGGTGGGCGGGCGCTGCGCTGGACGATCACCGACGTCAACGTCGCGGGGAGCGAGGCGGCCTGGGTGGCGCCGCAGATCGACGGCGAGAGCATCGCCATGCTGCAGTACACCTCCGGGTCGACCAGCGCGCCCAAGGGCGTCGTGCTGACCCACGGGAACCTGGTGCACAACCTCAAGACCATCGCCGAGGCCTGGGGTGCGCACACCGATATGCAGGCCACGGGTGTGTTCTGGTTGCCGCCTTACCATGACATGGGTCTGATCGGGGGCTTGCTCGAAACCCTTTACGTCGCAGGCAATTCCATCCTGATGCCGCCGACGGCGTTCATCAAACGGCCGATGCGGTGGCTGGAGGCGATCTCGCGGCACCGTGCCATGATCACCGCCGCGCCGAACTTCGCCTTTGACCTGTGCGTCGAGCTGAGCACCCCGCAGGAGCGCGCCGCGTTGGACCTGTCCAACTGGACGGTGGCGCTGTGCGGCGCCGAACCGGTGCGCACCGCCACCCTGGACAGCTTCGCCGAGTTGTTCGCTCCGGCCGGCTTCCGGCCGGAGTCGTTCTACCCGGTGTACGGGCTGGCGGAGGGCACCCTGCTGGTCTCCGGCGGATCAGACCTGCCGGTGCCGATGGTGCAGCACATCGACCGGGTCGCCCTCGGCGACAACCGGGTGATCGACGTCGCCGCCGACCACCCCAACGTGGCGACCATGGTCGGCTGCGGCAAGCCGCGCGGCGGCCAGCGAGTGATCATCGTCGATCCCGAGGCCCGCCTGGAATGCGCCACCGACCGGGTCGGCGAGATCTGGGTGGCCGGGGGCAGCGTCGCGCACGGCTACTGGGGAGCCCCGGAGCTGTCCGCGGAGACGTTCGCCGCGACGCTGGCCGACAGCGGAGACGGCCCGTTCCTGCGCACCGGCGACCTGGGATTCCTGCATTCCGGGGAGCTGTTCGTCACCGGCCGTCGCAAAGACCTGATCATCATCCGCGGCACCAACCACTACCCCAACGACATCGAGCTGACCGTTCAGAACACCAACCCCGCGTTGCTGCGTGGCCGCGGCGCGGTGTTCTCGATCGCCCCGGAACCGGGCGCGGCCGAGCAACTGGTCGTGGTGCAGGAAGTGGATCCGAGCCGGGTCAGCGGGGAGCAGGCCGAGGAGGCCATGCAGGTCATCCGCACCGCGGTCACCGAGAACCACTCGGTGCGCACACACGCCGTGGTGCTGGTCCAGCCGTTGCAGCTGCCCACCACCTCCAGCGGCAAGATCCAGCGCAGCGCGTGCAAACAGCAGTACCTCGACGGTGAGCTGCCGGTGGTGGCCCAGTGGCCCTCAGCCGCCGCGACCGCGCAGCCGCAGCCCGAGCCCGAACCGGCCCCGGTGGCCGCGCCGGCCGGGTCCGGCACCCGCAGTGCCGCCGAGATCAGCTCGTGGCTGATCGACCGACTGTCCCAGGATCTTGAACTGCCCGTCGCCGAGATCGACCCGGCCAAGCCGTTCGCCTTCTACGGGCTGGACTCCATCCACGCGGTCCGGCTCTCCAGCGCCCTGGAGAAGTGGCTGGGCGCTGAGCTGGCCCCCACCATCGCCTACGAATACCCGTCGATCGACATCCTGTCGGCACATCTGGCCCGGGTCGCCGCCAAAGCACCCGGGGCGACTTCCGAACAGGAAGCCGAACGCGTCGAGCGGCCGGCCGCCGACGAGCCGATCGCCATCGTCGGCATCGGCTGCCGGTTCCCGGGCGCCGACGGCCCCGAGGCCTTCTGGCGGCTGCTGTCCGGCGAGGTGGACGCCACCAGCGACGTCCCGGCCGACCGGTGGGATGTCGATGCCTTCTACAACCCCGACCCGGCCGTTCCGGGCACCGCGGTCACCCGCCGGGGCGGCTTCCTGGGCCAGGTCGACCAGTTCGACTTTCAATTCTTCGGGATCTCGCCGCGTGAGTCGGCGCAGATGGACCCGCAGCAGCGGCTGCTGCTCGAGGTGGCTTGGGAAGCGCTGGAGGATGCCGGTCAGGTGCCGGATGACCTCGCGGGCACTCGCACCGGTGTGTTCGTCGGCATCTCCACCAATGACTACGGTTTCCTGCGGCTGGGGCAGCCGCAGCTCGTGGACGCCTACACCGGCACCGGCAACGCGCTGAGCATCGCCGCCAACCGGCTGTCGTACACCTTCGACTTCCACGGGCCGAGCCTGTCGGTCGACACCGCCTGCTCGTCGTCGCTGGTCGCCGTCGACCTGGCGTGCCGCAGTCTGCGCGACGGCGAGTGCAACATGGCGCTGGCCGCCGGGGTCAACGTGATTCTGTCGCCGGCGCTGGCGATCAACTTCAGCAAGGCCCGGGTGATGGCTCCCGACGGCCGATGCAAGACGTTCGACGCCGACGCCGACGGCTATGTCCGCGGCGAGGGCGCCGGGGTGGTCGTGCTCAAACCGTTGAGCCGGGCGCTGGAGGACAACGACCCGATCTACGCCGTGATCCGCGGCAGTGCCACCAACTCCGACGGCCGGACCAACGGCTTGATCGCCCCCAGCGGGCGGGCCCAGGAAGGCGTGGTCACCGAGGCGTTCCGCCGGGCGGGTCTGCCGGCCGGCGCGGTCCAGTACGTCGAGGCGCACGGCACCGGAACAGCCATCGGCGACGCCATCGAGGCCAACGCCCTGGGCACCGTGCTGGCCGAAGGCCGGCCGGAGGGCAGCCGCTGCCTGGTGGGCTCGGTCAAGACCAACATCGGCCACCTGGAGGCCGCAGCCGGGATCGCCGGCCTGATCAAGGTGGCGCTGTCGCTGCAGCACCGGGCCATTCCGGCCAGCCTGAACTACACCGAACCCAACCCGCACATCCTGTTCGACAACCTGCCGCTGGAGGTGGTCCGGACCCTGACCCCGTGGCCGGCGGCCAGCCGCGCGGTCGCCGGGGTCAGCTCGTTCGGATTCGGCGGCACCAACGCCCACGTGGTGCTCACCGAGGCCCCGCAGGTCCGCACCCGTTACCCGGACGACACCGCGGAGCCGCGCGCTGAGCTGCTGGCCCTGTCCGCGCGGTCACCGGAGGCGCTGACCGCGCTGGTCGGGGAGTACGAGATGGCGCTGTTTTCCGGCGGGCTCCTGGACGGTGGATCGCTGACCGACCTCTGCTTCACCGCCGGTGCCCGCCGAGGACACCACGACTACCGGCTCTCGGTGGTCGGCGACTCCCCGGCAGCGCTGTTCGAGTCGCTGTCGGCCTACCGGCTGGGCGAGTCGCGACCGGGATTGTCGGTCGGGCACTGCACGCCGAGCCGGCCCGGGCCGGGTGTGACGTTCGTGTTCTCCGGTCAGGGTTCGCAGTGGCACGGAATGGCGCTGCGGTTGCAGGCCGAGGAGCCGGTGTTCGCCGAAGCCCTGGCTGCCTGCGACAACGCTCTGCATCCGCACCTGGGGCACTCGATCCTCAAGGAACTGGCCGCCCAGGAGGGTCCCGAGGACCGCTCCAAGCTCTCCGACATCGGCATCCTGCAGCCGACGATCTTCGCGATCCAGGTGGCGCTGGCAGCGCTGTGGCGGTCCTGGGGTGTCGAACCCGCCGCGGTGGTCGGGCACAGCCTCGGCGAGGCCGCGGCCGCGCATGTCGCGGGAGCGCTGAGCCTGGAAGACGCCGCTCGGGTGATCTGCGCCCGGGCCCGGATGCTGCGGGGCGTCCGCGGGCGCGGGGCGATGATGGTCACCGAGACCACCATGGCCGAAGCGCAGGAACTCATCGCCGGCCACGAGCAGCAGGTGGCCATCGCCGCGAGCAACAGCTACCGGTCGACCGTGCTCGCCGGTGAGCGCGTAGTGCTGGAACAGCTGATGGCCAGACTCCAGCAGCGGGACCGGTTCTGCCGCTGGATCGATGTGGACGTCGCCTCGCACAGCCCGCAGATGGAGGCCCTCGGTGCCGGCCTGCGCGGCAGCCTGGTGAAGCTGAAGCCGACCGCGCCGACGGTGCCGATGTACTCGACGGTCACCGGGGAGCTGGTGGGGGACAAGCTGCTGGACGCCGACTACTGGGTGGCGAACCTGTGCTCGCCGGTGCGGTTCTCGCCGGCGCTGCGTCGGCTGCTGGAGACCGGGCACAACACGTTCATCGAGCTCAGCCCGCACCCGATCCTGCTGACCGGAGCCCGCGAGGACGCCGAGCATCTGCATCGCAGCGCCACCCTGCTGCCCTCGATGCGACGCGACGACGGGGTTTCCAGTGGCCGCTCGACCATGCTCGGCTCGCTGGGCACCCTCTACACCCTGGGACACCGGGTGGCGTGGGAGCAGATCTATCCCGAAGGCAGTCGGTGCGTGCCCGCCCCCACCTATCCCTGGCAGCGGGTGCACTCCTGGCTCAACGCCGGCTCTATCGCGGCGCCGCGGCACAGCAGCGCCGGCGCACCCGGCGGCGGCTGGCGCGGACCCATCCGGTCGGCCGCTGCGCCGGAAACGGTGCTGGCCGAAATCGATGTGGCGACGCTGTCGGCCGAGCAGTTGCGTGAACTGGCGCTGACGGCGGCCGAGGTGGCGTTCGGCCCCGGCAGCCGTTCGGTCGGTGAGCTGAGCCTGCGCGGGGACCTGGATCGGGCCCGCACCGTGCAGTTCGCCCTGGCCGGAGACACATTCGAGTGCTACGGCGGCGCCGGCGAGGACTGGTCGCTGTTGGCCACCGGCACCATCGCGGCCGGTGACGCCCCGCCCGTCGCCCCGCCTGCGGCGGATCCGCGGGATGGCGCCTACGAGATGCGCTGGCAGCCGGCGTCTCTGCCCGTTGACGGCGAGAGCCGACCTGACGGCCGGCCCGCCGAGCCCGGCAGCTGGCTGATCCTGTCCGACGGTCCGGTGGCCGACACCCTGCGCGACCACCTCGAGGCGCAGTCGCAGTCGTGCGTGCTGGTGGAACCGGTCGTCGGGCTCGCCGAGATCGAACGGGTCAGCGCGGACAGCTACCGCATCGACCCGGCCCGCGCGGAGCACTTCGCTGAGCTGCTGCGCGCCGCGTTCGGCGGTGACCGGCCGCCGTGCCGGGGCGTGGTGCACCTGTGGAACCTGCTGGCCGCCCCAGCGGCCGACACGACCGAGGACTCGCTGGCGACGGCCACCGACGTCGGCACGCTGAGCGTGGTCCACCTGATTCAGGCGCTGACGCTGGCCGGATGGTCGGAATCACCGCGGCTGTGGCTGGTGACCCGCGGGGCGCAGCCGGCCGGCCGGGAAGAGGGCGCGGTGTCCGGCGCCCTGTCGGTGAGTCAAGCACCGGTCTGGGGTCTGGGCCGCAGCATCGACCACGAACACCCGGAGCTGCACGCCACCGGCGTCGACCTGTCCGCCGACGGGGGTTCCGAAGAACTGCGGGGCCTGTTCAGCGAGGTCTGGTCGGACAACCGTGAGACCGACGTGGCCCTGCGTGGCCACCGCCGCTACGTGGCGCGGCTGGAGCCCTACTCGGCGCCGTCGGAGCAGGCGGGCGAGTTGGCGTTGCGCGATGACGCCACCTACCTGGTCACCGGCGGGCTCGGCGCGGTCGGCGGCAAGGTGGCCGGCTGGCTGGTGGAGCGCGGTGCCCGCCATCTGGTCCTGATGGGGCGCGGTGCGCCGTCGGCGACGGCGGAGGCGTCGCTGGACGCGTTGCGGGCTGCCGGCGCCGAGGTCACCGTCGCCCGAGGCGACGTCACCAAGTCCGACGACGTCGCGGCGGTGCTCGCCACCATCGGCGCGTCGATGCCGCCGCTGCGGGGTGTGGTGCACGCCGCCGGCACCGTCGACGATGCGATCCTGGCGCGCCTGGACGCGCCGAAGCTGCGTGGGGTGATGGCGCCCAAGGTTCAGGGTGCCTGGAACCTGCACACCCTGACCGCCGACGCCCAGCTGGACCTCTTCGTGATGTTCTCCTCGGCCGCCTCGGTGCTGGGTTCGCCCGGAGCCGCCAACTACGGTGCCGCGAACGCCTTCCTGGACGCGCTGGCCTGGCACCGCCGGGCGGCGGGCCTGCCGGCGCTGAGCGTCAACTTCGGCCCGTGGGCCGGACTGGGCATGTTCACCAACTCCGAACTGCACCGGCACTTCTCCCACTACGGCGTCGAAGGCATGTCGGCGGAGAGGTACTTCGCGGCGCTGAGCGCGCTGTTGGCGGATGGGGCGACCGAGGCGGTCGTACTGGACATCGACTGGGCGCGGTGGCGTCCGAGCGCGCAGTCGCCGCTGCTGAGCGACCTGCAGGCCACGGTGACCGGCGACGGGTCGCCCGGTAGCGGTCTGTTCGAGGCGGTGCAGGCCGCCGACCCGCAGGAGCGTCAGCAGCTGCTGGAGACCTACCTGCGGGATCTGGTCGCCGGCAAGCTGGGCCTGCCTCCCGCCGGACTGGACGTGGCCGCGCCCCTGAACAGTCTCGGGGTGGATTCGCTGATCACCCTGGAACTTCGCATTCAGGTCGAGCGGGAACTCGGTATCGTGGTCCCGGTTGCCCGGCTGCTGGATGGGCCGAGCGTGGTCAGTCTGTCCAGCTGGCTCAGTGAGCAGCTGGCCGCCGCCGGCCCCGGACCGGCGGACGACTCCAGCGTCCCCGAGGCAGTGGCACCGCAGGAGATCGACGTGTTGACCCAGGTCTCCGAGCTCTCCGACGATGCGGTGGACGCGCTGCTGGCGCAAATGATGGCCCAAGACGAGCAGGTCAAGGATGGGGGTAGCGCATGACGGATCTCCCCGACGTGCCCGCCGACCTCGCCAGCCTGTCGCCGGAGAAGAAGCGCGAACTGCTGGCGCAGTTGCTGATGGCCAAGGCGCAGAACGCCGCGAGCGAACACGAACTTTCCTACGGGCAGCGCTCGATGTGGTTCATGCACCGGCTCGCACCCGACAGTCCGGCATACACCGTCGCCTACGCCGGACGCATCCGCGGCGGCCTCGACCTGCCGGCCCTGGAGCGGGCCGCGCAGGCCCTGGTGGACCGGCACCCGATGCTGCGGACCACCTACACCGAACGGGACGGCCAGCCGGTCGCCCTGGTCCACGGGCACTGGCCGATGCGCATCACCACCCACCGCATCGGATCGGACCCCGGCGAGGTCGACCAGTGGGTTCAGGCCGAGACCGCCCGGCCCTTCGATCTGCGAACGGGGCCGGTGTTGCGGCTGACCCTGCTGGAGCGGCCCGACGATCATGTGCTGCTGCTGACCGTGCACCACATCGCCGTCGACTTCTGGTCCATCGACGTGATCCTCGATGAGCTGCGCGCGCTGTACGCCGCCGAACACGGCGCGCCCGCGCCGGAGCAGACCGCGGACCGCTACGTCGACTACGCCGCGGCGCAGACCCGGATGCTGGGCGGGCCCGAGGGCGAACGGCTCTGGGAGTACTGGCACGAGGCGCTGCGCGGCGAGCTGCCGACGCTGGCGCTGCCCACCGATCGGCCGCGGCCGGCGGTGCAGACCTACGACGGCGCGCTGTACCGGTTCGGCATCGACGCGCCGGTGACGGCCGGGTTGAAGCAGGTGGCGCGGAACGTCGGCGCGACGCCGTACATGACGTTGCTGGCGGCCTACGCGGTGTTGCTGCACCGGTACAGCGGCCAGGACGACCTGGTCATCGGTTCGCCTTTCGCCTGCCGCGACCGGGCCGGGCTGATGGGCATGGTCGGCTATGTCACCAACCCGCTGCCCTTGCGCGTCGACATCCATGACGACCCGAGCTTCGCTGCGCTGCTGGGGCAGGTCAAGGACACCGTGCTGGGGGCGATCGGCCACCAGGAGTACCCGCTGCCGCTGCTCGTCGAGCGGCTGCGGCCGGTGCGCGACGCCGGGCGCACCCCGCTGTTCCAGGTGTCGTTCGCCTGGCAGCAGGTCCGACTCTTCGAAGACAACGCATCGGACGGCAGCCTGCCCCTGGAAACCCTCTACATCGGCCAGGGCGGTTCACCGTTCGACATCACCATGCAGGTGGGTGAGCAGGATGACGAGCTGCAGGTCGCGCTGCAGTACAACACCGACCTGTTCGACGCCGCGACCATCGAGGCGATGGCGCAACACTTCACGTTGCTGCTGACCGGGCTGGCCGCGCCCGGGGCCGCCGACGTCCCGGTGTCGCAGTTGACGCTGCTCACCGACGCCGAGCGCGCCACGCTGCAGGCCTGGAACGACACCGCGGTCGACTACCCGGCCCCGGCCTGTCTGCACGAGATGGTCGCCGCCGCTGCTGCGCGCACTCCCGAGGCCGTCGCGGTCAGCTACGAAGGCGCCGAACTCAGCTACCGCGAACTGGACCGGCGGGCCAACGGGCTGGCGCACCGGTTGCGTCAGCTCGGCGTAGGTACCGTCACTCCTGCTGTGGTTCCGGTGCTGCTGGAACGTTCCGAAGACCTGGTGATCGCGCTGCTCGGCGTGCTCAAGGCCGGTGGCGTCTTCCTGCCGCTGGATCCCGCCCAGCCCACCGGACGGCTGGAGGCGATGCTGGCCGACGTCCCCGATGCCCCGGCCTGCGTCACGCACCGTGAGCATTTATCGCACGTGCCAACGGATTTCACCGGGGCCCGGTTGTGTCTGGACCAGCCGTCGACGGCACCCGGCGAGGAGGAGTCGGCGCCCGAGACCGGGACCGGCTCGGCCGACCTGGCCTACCTGATGTACACCTCCGGTTCCACCGGTGCCCCCAAGGGCGCGCTGAACAGCCATGCCGGCATCCGCAACCGGCTGCTGTGGATGCAGGACGCCTACCAGCTGACCGCCGATGACCGGGTGCTCCACAAGACGCCCATCAACTTCGACCCGTTCGTCTGGGAGATCTTCTGGCCGTTGACGGTGGGTGCCCGGGTGGTGATCGCCAAACCCGAGGGCCACAAGGATGCCGGCTACCTGGCGCGCACCATTGTCGAACAGCGCGTCACGACAATGCATTTCGTTCCGTCGATGCTGCGTCGCTTCTTGGCTGAGCCGGACTCCGCTTCCTGCACCGGGCTGCGTCAGGTGTTCTGCAGCGGCGAGGCGCTCACCGCCGACCTGCGTGATGCGTTCTTCGCCGCGCTGCCCGCCGAGCTGTACAACCTGTACGGCCCGACCGAAGCCGCCATCGATGTCACCCACTTCCATTGCGAGCGTGGAAATTCCGATCCGATCATCCCGATCGGCCGGCCGATCGCAAACATCGCGATCCACCTGCTGGATGCCGCCGGCAACCCGGTTCCGGTCGGAGTGCCCGGCGAACTGCACATCGGCGGCGTCGGCGTCGGCCGTGGCTACCTGAACCGGCCGGAGGCCACCGCGGCCGCATTCCTCGACGACCCGTTTAGCGACCAGCCCGGTGCGTTGCTGTACCGCACCGGGGATTTGGCCCGGTACCGGCCAGACGGCAACATCGAGTACCTGGGCCGCCGCGACGACCAGGTGAAGATCAACGGATTCCGGATCGAGCTCGGCGAGGTCGAGGCCGCGCTGGCAAAGCACCCCGGTATCGCCGAGTGCGCCGTGGTGGCGCGCAAAGACGCGAGCGGCAACACCCAGCTGATCGCGCACATCGTGCCGGTCGCCGCCGCACCGGGGACCGCCGATCTGCGCCGCTTCCTGCTGGAGCTGCTGCCGGCGGCGATGGTTCCCGCGGTGTTCCGCGCAGGCGATCTGCTTCCGCTGTCCGCCAGCGGCAAGGTCGATCGCCGGGCGTTGCTCGCGCTCGACCAGGACCTCGACGCCGCGCCGAAGGAATTCGTGGCCCCGCGCGACGCCACCGAGGAGGCGCTGGCCCAGATCTGGCGCGAGGTGCTCGACCTGGACCGGGTCGGGGTCACCGACGACTTCTTCGCGCTCGGCGGCGCCTCCACCCAGGCCCTGGAGGTTGCGGTGCGGGTGGGGGAGCTCGGGATGGAGCTGCGGCCGGAGTCGTTGTTCGTTTACGGCACCATCGCCGAGCTGGCCTCCGAGTTCGGTCCGATCGGCAGGGATGCCGCAGCCGGACAGCCGGCCGAGCGGCCTGTGGAGCAGCCCGCCCAACAGCCCGCACCCGCGGTCGCCGCGCCGGCGATGCCGAAACCCGTTGCCGCGCCGGTGATCAAGTCGGCGCAGACCGGGCCGGCGCGCAACGTGGTGATCGAAAGCCTCGGTGTGTACCTGCCGCCGCGTGCGGTCTCCACCGAGCAGGTGCTGGCCGACTGCGTCAACGAGGTCAAGATCCCCCTGGAGCGCCTCACCGGCATCAAGAACCGGCGGATGGCCGGCGTCGACGAGTTCTCGATCGACCTGGGCCGCAAGGCGATCGCCGACTGCCTGTCCCGGTCGAGCTACGCCCCCGAAGAGATCGACCTGGTGATCGCCTGCAACATCTCCCGGTGCGACGGTCCCGAGCACATGTTCACCTTCGAGCCCAGCACCGCCTCGCAGCTGCGTGACCAGCTGGGGCTGAGCAACGCCGTCTGCTTCGACATCAACAACGCCTGTGCGGGCATGTTCACCGGTGTCAGCGTGGCCCAGGACTTCCTCAAGACCGGCCTGGTGCGCAACGCGCTGGTGGTCAGCGGCGAATACATCAGCCACATCACCGGAACCGCCCAGCAGGAGATCGACGGGCCGATGGACCCGCGGTTGGCCTGTCTGACCGTCGGTGACGCCGGCGCGGCGGCGGTGCTTGAGCTCGGTCCCAACGACCGGGTCGGCTTCCACGACCTCGACCTGGCCACCTACAGCGAATTCGCCAAGCTGTGCATCGCCAAGGCCACCGAGGGCCCGCACGGCGGCGCCATCATGGTCACCGACTCGGTCACCCAGACCGCGATCGCGGTGAAGCACTCGGTGCCCTACGTGGCGGCGGTGATGCAGCGGCACGGCTGGCGACCCGAGACGGCCGACCAGCTGCTGATGCACCAGACCTCCGAGGCCTCGATCAACGACGCCATCCTGACCATCAACCGGGTCTTCGGTGCGGGCGCAGCCAGTCGTGCCAACACCATCTGCAACCTGGCCGAGCGCGGGAACACGGCCACCACAACGCATTTCGTTGCCCTCTATGACTACATCAACGCGGGGCGGATCAACTCCGGCGACAACGTGGTGCTGTCCATCACCGGTTCCGGGCAGACCATCGGCACCGGGCTCTACACCTTCGACGACCTGCCGGACCGGATGCGACGCGCCGCGAGTGGCCAGCCCGCGCGCGCCGGCCGCTCCGGTAACCACCGCCGGGAACTTCCGGCGACGCCGCGGGTGCGCATCGAGGGCATCGGGATCGCCCCGATGGGACAGGCGCCGCCCAGCTCGATCCAGTTCGCCGTGGACGCAACCACGGCCTGCCTGGAGGACAGTGGTGTGGACCGCTCCCAGGTCGGCCTGGTGATCCACGCCGGCATCTACCGCGACGACTTCCTCAGCGAGCCTGCGGTCGCCACGCTGGTCGCCGGCGAGGTCGGGATCAACGCCGAACCGGAGTCCGCGGACGCCCCGAAGACCTTCGCGTTCGACATCCTCAACGGCGCGGTCGGTTTCCTCAACGGCTGCCATGTCGCGGCCGGCATGATCGGCGCCGGCCGGACCGGACACGCCATGGTGCTGGCCTCCGAGGTGGAGAACAACACCCCGGAGAGCGGTTATCCGCGCAACGGCATCAAGGAGACCGGCTCGGCGATCATGCTGAGCCCAAGCCACGGCCCGGAGGGCTTCGGACGATTCGTCTTCGGCCACCACCCGGAGTACCGGGGTGCGCTGGCCACCTACACCCAGGAGCGCGACGGGCGGACCTGGCTGCGGGTGGACCGGGATCCGAACCTGGCCGCGATCTACGTGAGCTGCCTGCCTTCGGCGGTCAAGGAGTTGCTGACGCTGGAGACACTGGAGCCCGAGGACATCGCGCTGGTGTTCCCGCCGTACCTGCCGGGTGCCGCCCTCGATGATCTGGCCGCGCACATCGGCGTGGACCGATCACGGTTCGTCGACCTCGAGGCGCAGGGCTGGACCAGTGACCCGTTCACCTCAACCCTGCCCTACCAGATCGCCGACGCCCGGCAGCGCGGGCTGGTCAAGCCGGGCGATGTGGCGCTGATCCTGGCGGTCGGTTCGGGTGTCGAGGTCGGCTGCACCACCTACCGGTTCTGACCTCGATGCGCGCATTCGTCACCGGTGGAACCGGATTCGTCGGCTCCAACCTGGTAGCCGCCTTGCTGCAGCGGGGTATGCAGGTGCGGGTGTTGCGACGCGCGACGTCGCCGATGGCCGCGCTGGAGGATTTGGACTGTGAGACCCGGGTGGGCGACGTGCTCGACGGGGTGGACGCACTGGCTGAGGCGATGGCCGACTGCGACTGGGTTTTTCACACCGCGGCGATCTCGGACTACTGGCGCTACCGGACACAGAACCGGCTGTACCGCACCAACGTCGAGGGCACCCGCGACATGGCCGCCGCCGCTGCGCGAGCCGGGGTCAAGCGTTTCGTCTACACCAGTTCGCTTGCAGCCCTCGGTGTTCCACGGCGCGGCCACCACCTGGTGGAGACCGACGAGTTCAACATCCGCCCGCGGCGGTTCCCGTATGGGCACAGCAAGCATCTCGCCGAAGGCGTATTGCAGGATGCCGTGGCGGCGGGCCTGCCTGTGGTGATCGTCAACCCGTCGGTGGTCATCGGGCCCCGCGACGTCAACCGCATTGCCAGCGCGATGCTCGTCGAGGCCGAGCACGGTCGGCTGCGGGTCGCCGCGCCGGGCGGCACCAACTTCGTCTCGGTCGACGACGTGGTGGACGGCCATATCGCCGCCGCCGAGCGGGGCCGAGTCGGTGAACGCTACATCCTGGGCGGCGAAAACCTGTTGTTCCGTGACGCGTTCACCATCGCCAACGAACTCACCGGACAGCGCGGTCCCTCTTTCGTGCTGCCGCGCTGGACGATACCGGTGGCGGCGGCCGGGATCAGTGTCGCGCGTGCGGTCGTCGGGCCCCGGCTGCCCATCGGTGCCCACCAGATGCGGCTGTCGTCGGCGGAGATCTTCGCCGACGCCACCAAATCCCATGAGGAGCTGGGGGTGCCGTTCACCCCGTTCCGCACTGCGCTGCGCGGCGCCTACGAGTGGTACCGCGACAACGGCTATTTGGATTAGCCGAGTCGCCACGTCGACCCTGACAACCTGATCTGGCTACGGATCTTCGTCGTCTTCGTCGTCTTCGTCGTCTTCGTCGTCTTCGTCGTCTTCGTCGCCGGAGTCGTTGTCGCCCAGTAGTTTTTCGGGGTGGTGGTAGTGGTTGATGCGGGGTTGGCCGTGGTCGAGGTGTGGTGGGGGCAGGGTTTGGGTGGTGCCGTCGTGGCGCTTGCGGGTTTTGAAGCCGCCTGAGGTGAGCAGTTCGTGGTGGGGGCCGCAGCGCAGGCTCAGGTCGTGGATGTCGGTGCGTCGGGTGGTGGCGTAGTCGTGGTCATGGTGGGCTTCGCTGTGGTAGCCGGAGACGGGGCAGTTGGGGTGGCTACAGCCACGCTCTTTGGCATACAGCACGATGCGCTGCCCGGGCGAAGCCAGACGTTTGGTGTGGAACAGGGCCAGTTCTTTGGCGCCGTCATAGATCCGCAGGTAGTGATGCGCGTGGCTGGCCATCGCGATCACGTCGCGCATCGGCAGCCAGGTGCCGCCGCCGGTGTGGGCTTTGCCGGTGCCGGTCTCCAGGTCGGCCAGGGTGGTCGAGACGATGATGGCGGCCGGCAGGCCGTTGTGTTGGCCGAGGTCTCCGGAGGCCAGCAGGGCGCGGCCCATGGCGGTCAGCGCGTCGTGGTTGCGTTGCCCAGCATTGCGGGTGTCGGCCTCGATCGCGGCTTGCGACGGTGTGCCATCCACACACGGGCTGGGATCATCCGGGTTGCACATGCCCGGAGCAGCCCAGCGGGCCAGCACGGCATCCCAGGTGGCCCGGGCCTGGGGATCCAGGTAGCCCTTGATGGGGGTCATGCCGTCCCGGTCCTGGGGACCCAACACGATGCCGCGTCGTTTGGCGCGTTCCTCATCGCTGTAGTTGCCGTCGGGGTGTAAATGATCAGCCAACCGCTGCGCCAGTTTGGTGAGCTCATCGGGCCGGCACTGGCCGGCCAGCTCGGTGAGATGCTGTTCGGCTTGGGTCAGGGTGCCCGCATCAATACCGTCGGGTAGGTAACCGAAGAAGGAGCGGATCACCGCGATGTGGGCGGCCCCGATCCGCCCCTCCCGCTGGGCGCCAGCCACCGCCGGCAAGACCGGTTCCAGTGGTTCACCGGTGATGGCCCGACGGAGCCCCAATTCGGCGGCGTCGCTGATACGGCGTCCGGCCTCACCACGGCTCAGGTGCAGTGCGTCAGCCAACACCCAGCGGGGTTTGCCGCCGATCTCGGCGGGGTCGGCGGCGGCGATCTGGTTGACCAGCGGATGCTCAAGAGCCGGTAGCCGCCGCCGCAGCTTCTCGCAGCGCTGCAACAGTGCCAGGCATTCGCGGGGAGTCAATGCCTCGAAGTCCAGCTCCAGCGCCCGATCCAGATCAGCGGCCAGCGCGTCGAAGACTCCGACGATCGCCTCCCGATCATTCGAACGCATGTGCTAATCGTAGCGATGCACACCGACAAGAATCCCGACAAGAAGCCGGTACCAAAACTACAGTGACACAAGTGAATACAGTGACTTTCGGGGCGGCTGTGCGCTCATGTCAGGGCGGTGCGGAAGGGGCTGGATCAACCGACCCGCGACAGCAGCGCTTCGGTCGGGGGACGGCGCTGCGCCCACGGCTGCACCGACTCGAGTTGCGCGGCCAGCGAGATCAGGGTGGCCTCGTCGTTGGCCCGCGCCACCAGATGCACCGCCTCGGGCACGCCGTCGGCGGCGATCCCGGTCGGGACCGAGATGGCAGGCTGACCGCTGTAGCACTGCGGGAACGTGAACGGGATGAACTTGATCATCCGCAGCATCGCCCGGGTGGGGCCGAGTCCCTCGAAGTAGCCCACCCGCACCGGCGGGATCGCCAGCACCGGGGTCATCAGAATGTCGAAGTCGGCGATCCGGCGTTGCGAACGGGCGGTGATCCGGGGCTCTGATGCAACGGCGCGGCGGGCGAGCCAATCCGGAACCAGGCGGCTGGTTCGGGCCTCGGCTTGCATACGTCGTTCCAGCAGTTCGGTTTTCGGGAGCCGCTCGATCTCGTGGGCGAATCCGTTCATGAACATGGCGAGCACCGCGGCGATACCCACCACCGGGTAGACCGGGTCGCGCTCGACCACCTCGTGGCCCATCGAACGCAGCAACTCCGCGGTTTCCAGGACCGGGCGACGCACCTCGTCGCTGACGTGTACCGGTACCACCGGCTTGAATGACATCGCGATCCGCAGCCGACGCGGTGCCGCCGTCAGTGCCTCCATCAATGCCGGCGCCGGCGGCGGTGACGGAATCTCGTCATCGGGCTCGGGACCGGTCATCGCGTCGTGCAGCAACGCCACGTCCACCACGCTGCGCGCCAACGGCCCGATGTGGTTGAGGCCGTGGAATCGGTATGCCCGTTCGGGCGATTCCTTGGTGCTGATCCGTCCGCGCTGCCCCTTCAGCCCGACCAGGCCGCAGCAGGCGGCCGGAATGCGGACCGAGCCGCCGCTGTCGCTGCCGGTGGCGCCCGGCACCATCCCCGAGGCGACGGCCGCGGCCGAGCCGCCACTGGAGCCACCCGGGGTCCGGTAAAGATCCCACGGATTGCGGGTGACCCCCCAGGTCGCCGATTCGCAGACCGGGTAGGCGCCGAACTCGGAGAGATGGGTCTTGCCGATGATCACCGCGCCGGCGGCGCGCAACCGTCGCACCGCGGCACTGTCCGCGCTCGCCGGGCCGACGTCAATTCCGGTGCCGCACATGGACGAAACGCCCGCCACGTCGGTGTCGTCCTTAACCGCGATCGGTACGCCGGCCAGCGGCAGCACCTCGCCTGCGGCCAGCCGCCGCTCGACGCGCGCCGCCTCGGCCATCGCCTGGTCGCCGAGGACGGTGCGAAACGCGTTCAACACCGGATCGAGGCGGGCGATCCGATCCAGATACAGGGCCACCAGCTCTCGCGGGGACACCTCCCGCTGCCGCACCAGCTGTGCCAGACGCGCGACGCCGGCAAACGCCAACTCATGATCGTGCTCATGATCGTGCGCGGCAGACATCTTGCGTCCTTTCCCCCGGGACAACAATACCCACCGCCGCGCTGCGGAAAAGTGTGGTCGCATTGGCGACACACTGAGAACGTCAGAGCGTCAGCCCGCGGCTGCCGGCTCGATGTTGTGGTTGAGGGTGAACCGGTTGTCCGGGTCCAGCCGTGCCTTGAGCTCGGCGAGGCGTTGGTAGCCGGCGTCACCGAAGGTCGCGCGGATGCGGTCCTGCCCCTCGTCGCCGACGAAGTTCAGATACGCACCAGCCGGGCCGAGCGGCCGCAGGATCTCGAAAGCCTGTCTGGCCCATGCCGTGCAGCGTGCGGTGTCGCCCGCGTCGGTCCAGGTTGTCATCAAATGGATGATGTACGGGTGCTCCCGGGTGACGATGGCTGTCGCCTCCGGCGGCACCCGGCCGGCGTACCCGCCGAGCCGGATCACGTGCAGCCGGGTCTGCGCCGAGGGCCGCGAGCGCCCCAGCAGGGCGATGCGCCGAATCGCCTCGTCGGTGAGCTCGGTGACGAACAGCGATTTCCAGTAGTTCAACCAGCCGTACGGTGCCGTGTAGTCGAGGGCCTGCTGCCAGGTCGAGTAGTCCAGCTTGTGCTGCACGGCCACCACCGGCTTGGCCGCCACGCCCCGAACGTTGAGCAGGGCGCTGACGTCGTCGCTGCCGGTCTGGTCGGTCCGGGTCGAGCAGGCCAGAACATTGACCAGCGACTGGCCCGTCGTCAGGTCGGAGGAGAAGTCGAGGATGGACGCCAGGTGGTCGGGTGCGTTGTCCATCTGGGCTCGGAAGTGCTTGAGGGCCGCCTCGGCGTCGGTGTCCGGGTAGGACTGCACGCCGGCCACCACACCGTCCACCGGGTGCAGTCGCAGCATGAACTGGGACACGACACCGAAGTTGCCGCCCCCGCCGCGCAGGCCCCACAGCACGTCGGCGTTCTCGGTCTCGCTGACCGAGAGCACCTCGCCGGAAGCCAGCACCAGCTCCGCGCCGATCAGGTTGTCGCAGGTCATGCCGTAGGCGCGGGAGAGCCAGCCGATCCCGCCGCCGAGCGAGAATCCACCCACGCCCGTCGTCGACACCACCCCGCCGGGGCAGGCCAGGCCGTACTTGCTGGTCACCGGGTCCACGTCGCCCCAGGTGGCGCCCGCGTCGACGTAGGCGATCCGGGCCTCCGGGTCCACCCGTACCCCACGCATCTGCGTCAGGTCGATGACGATGCCGCCATCGGTGGTCGAGTGGCCGGCGACGCTGTGGCCCCCGCTTCGCACCGCGATCTCGGCGCCGGAGTCCACCGCGTAGCGCACCGCGGCGATGATGTCGTCGCGGGAGCGGCACTGCAGGATCACCCGCGGGTGCTTGTCGATCATGCCGTTGAACACCTGACGGACCTCGTCATAACGAGCATCGCCGGGGGAGACGGCATCGCCGGTGAAGTTCGGGACGGCAGGGGCGTTCGCGGTCATTGCATCCTCAGGGTCGGCGCGGCAGGGCGGCGCGGGTGTTGCTCACTCGTCGCGAAGTTCGGTCGCCGGAGTGGACCGAGTGCTCTTCCAGGCGGGAATGATGGCCGCGAAGACCGCGGCGACGGTGGCCAGCAGGGCGTAGAGCAACGCGTCGGTCCAGGGGAACACCAGCGGGGTGATCAGGCCGACGTTGACCACGGCCGCCCGCCGAACCGCCTCGGAGATGGCGATCGACAGCACCGCACCGAACAGCCCACCCGCGGCGCCGGCGACGACAGCCTCGATGGTGGTGATGCTGAACACCCGCGCCCGGGTGGCTCCCAGCGCCTGGATCAGTGCCACCTCGCGCCTGCGCCGGATACCGACCAGCAACAGCGTGGACAGCACCGACACGAAGGCGATGGCGAGCAGACCGTACTTGAGCGTGTTCAGCGGTGTGAGGTACCGGCCGATGGAGGCGGCGATGTCCGAGGCGTAGCCGTCGGTGTCCACCGCGGTCACCGGCTGGTCGAACTTGGCGGCTTCGATGTTCTCGATGACCTGACCGGCGGTGAATCCCGACGCCGGTGTGGCGAAGATCAGGCCGGCGGGTTGCGGACCGTAGATCTGCTCGGCAACCGAGTAGGGCATGTAGATCCGGCGACCACCATATTCGGGCGTTGCCACGATGGTGCCGATACTCATCGCCTGCGCATCGAGTCCACTTCCGAAAACGAGAGTGTCGCCGATGTGGAGATTTTTCTCACGCGCCAGGACGCTGCCGATGACGATCTGATTGGCTTTCTGGCTGGCCTCCGGAGATTGCCCGGCGAGTACCCCGAACGGAAATGTCGGTCGGTCCTGAGCCTGAATGTGCGCCAGCGACCCGTCTTTCAGGCTGATCTCGATTTCAGCCATCCGTTCGGTCTTTTCGACTCCGGCCAACGAGTTGAGTTTGTTGACCGTCTGCGGGGCGAATCGGGCATCAATGGGCCCGTAATCGGCGAACTGCGTCGTGGTGATGGCAATGCGTCCGTCGGCCTGCGATTCGGCGACTTTGGTGGCGCCGATGTGGATCGCCACCAGGAAGCCGGACAGCAGGATGGCGACCACGACGGGCACCGCGATGGCACCGGAGATCGCCGCGGTGCGCGACCGGTCCGAACGCAGCGCGTTCAGGGCGATGGTCAGCGTCGCCCCCCGGGACTTGTTCGGCTTCGGGCGCACGCTGGTGATGGCCTGTGCGCTCAGGTAGGCGGTGGCCAGCAGCAGTCCGACCAGCGCGACCACCGCGCCGACGTCGGCGATGATGGCCTGCCAGGCCACCAGGGCGCCGGACAGCGTCGCCAGCCGCGCCGCGATCACGCCCGTCAGCCCGATCGCCAGCAGCAGCAGCGCCTTGAACCAGATCTTGCGCTGCGTGGTCTGTTCTTGGGCCGCCCGCCCGGACAGCTCGGCCGCGATCGGGGTGTTGGACGCCGACAGCGCGGGGCCGACCGCGGCGCCGACCGCCAGCAGCAGGCCGGCCAGAATGCCGACCACCAGGATCGCCGGCTTGAGAATCACCGGGACGGTGACGCCGACGAATCGTTCGGTCAGCTCGCTGGCGCTGGCCACGATGGGTTCGGAGATCACGATCCCGGTCAGGACGCCCATCGCCGATCCCACCGCTCCCAACAGGGCGGCCTCGCTGAGGAATCCGGTCAGGATCGACGCCGGCGACGCCCCCAGCGCGGAGGCGATCGCGATCTCGCGGCGGCGTTCCTCGACCGAGAGTCGGGTGATCTGGGTGATCAGGATGACCCCGACACCGATCGAGATCAGGGCGAAGATGCCCAGCAGCGGCAGCAGTACGTCGTTGACGTTGTAGCCCTTCGCCGGCTCGCTGCGGGGCTGCACGGTGTAGGTGGGGCCCAGCGTGGTCTTGAGCCGCTGCTGGACTTCGCCTGCGTCGGCGTCCTTGTCCAGGGTCACATAGACCATGTCCACCCGGTCACCCCGGGCGAACTGCACTTTCGCCATGCTCAGCGGCAGCACCGCGACCAGACCGTTGTTGACGTCGTCCAGGTCGGCCACCCGCTGGAACTTCTCCAACGACAGCTGCCCGACGTCGGTGACCAGGCTCGCCGATTTGTCCAGGGAGTCGCCCAGTGACTTCGAGATGGCCGGTGGGGGCTCCTGCTGCCCGGTCGAGCAGACCTTCGGGTCGACGATCCACTGGGCCGAGCAGTCCACGCCCAGGCCCAGGCCGAAGCTCTCCTTGCCCTCGTTGCGAATCATCGTCACGCCGCGGATGACCGGCACCACGGCCGCCACCCCGGGAACCGACCGGGTGTCTTCGACGACGGCGGGGCTGATGCCGCCACGTGTGGCTGCGCCGACCACGCGCAGCGGTGCGGGTCCGGCGATCTGGTAGCCGACGTCCTCGACGGCCTTGGAGACGCTGGTGACCTCGATCATGACGGCCACCACGACCGCCACGCCGCCGCCCAGTGAGAAAGCGGCCAGCGCGGCCCGGAACGCGTGTTTACGAACAGCCCGGAAATTGATTATCCGCAGCAGGCCGAAAGTCGCGGCTAATGTTCCGCGAGCCATGTCACATTGTTGGGCGCGTGAGCCATTCCACTGTCGGTCTCGATTTCGCCGTCGAGCAGTGAAATCAGGCGAGGAGCGTCGTCGGCTATTTTCCGGTCGTGCGTCACCAGGACAATTGTCTGGCCGGCCGCATTCAGGTTGTACAAGGCGTCGATAACCCGGTGACCATTAAGGGTGTCGAGGTTGCCGGTCGGTTCATCGGCGAGAATGACGTCGGGCTTCATGAAAAGCGCCCGGGCGACGGCGACGCGCTGTTGTTCACCGCCGGACAATTCCGACGGGACGCGCTTGGATTTGGCGGCCAGCCCGACCTGGTCCAGCAGGTTCATCGCGTGGGCGTGCTGGGCGCGACCGGATTTGCCGGCCAGCAGGCCCGGGAGCATCACGTTCTCCACCACCGAAAGGCCCGCCAGAAGATTGAATGCCTGGAAGACGTAGCCCAGTGTCTGACATCGCACGGCGGCCAGCTGCTTGCGGGACAGCTGCGAGACGCTCTGGCCGTTGATGAGGACTTCGCCGCTGGTCGGCGTGTCCAGCAGGCCGAGGATGCTCAGCAGGGTGGACTTGCCCGAACCGGAGGGACCGACCATGGCGACGAATTCGCCGCGGGTTATCTGGATATCGATGTCGCGCAATATCGGGGTGGCGTTATCGCCTTCGCCGAACTGTTTGTTGAGTTTGCGCGCTTCGAGGACCACGGGAGGCCTTAGAACGACCGGCGGCGTGTGGCCGTTACGGTCGAGCTCCATATCCACGGTGTGCATCTCGGTCCTGATCATGAATCTCCAGCGGGCGTTGTAATAGGATCATGCCCGCGTGGGGCGCGTTTCTCAATTCATCGTGCTCATTGCGCACCCCGCGACGGTGCTGCACTACGCGGCGGCCAGAGTCGATCATACCGACCTCGGCGGCGTGGGCGAAAATCGTTCGGCCGTGACTCCGCCCACCCCGACAGGCCCGGTAGGCGGCCGATCCGGTTGCCGCAGGGCGTTCCCGTGGGCTCCGGTCGGGCGCGAAACCGCCTTCTGACCTGCGCTGTTCAAGATATGGACTGGCGCCCATCGAAGTGCACCGGGCTCCGGTTCGGGTTCCGGTCGGAAAAGGGCCCTACGGCCCTGTCAATGTGCCCGAGCGGCCCGGGTGGCGGGGTGGACGGCCACCAGACCGAGCTCGTTGCGCCGCTCGCAGATCACCGCGAGCTCGGCATAGGCCTTGGCGCCCAGCAACTCGGTCAGCTCCGGCCCAAGGCTCTGCCAGACCTGCTTGGTGCCGACGTGTGCCGCAGGGGCGCCGGTGCAGTACCAGTGCAGGTCTGCGCCGCCCGAACCCCAGCCGCGCCGGTCGAACTCGGTGATGGTCGTCTTGAGGATCTCGCTGTCGTCGGGGCGGGTGATCCACTCCTGGCTGCGCCGGATCGGCAGTTGCCAACACACCTCGGGCTTCATCGTCAGCGGTTCGACGCCCAGGCGGACCGCTTTGATGTGCAACGCGCAGCCCGCACCGCCGGCGAAGCCGGGCCGATTCAGGAAGATGCAGGCGCCCTTGACGGTGCGGGTGCGAAGTTGCTTTTCGCCGTCGTTCTCGTCGTATTCCAGGTAGCCCTTCTTACCCAAACCCTTGTCCCGCAGCTGCCAGTCGGCGTCGGTCAACTGTGCGACCGCGTCGTCGAGGTTGGCCCGGTCGTCGTCATCGCAGAGGAACGCCCCGTGCGAACAACATCCGTCGTCGGGACGGCCCGCCACGATGCCCCGGCAGGCCGCGGTACCGAACACGCAGGTCCAGCGCGACAACAACCAGGTCAGATCGGCGGCGATCAGGTGTTCGGGGTTGTCGGGGTCATAGAACTCCACCCATTCGCGGGGGAAGTCCAGGTCGACCTCCCCGGGATGGGGGCCGGGCTTCGCGGTGGTCACGAAACTCCACGCTAGACCAGAAATTCGCGTTGTCGGCCCCTTGCCACACTAAGTTGAGTGCGTGAGATTAGGTGTGCTCGACGTCGGCAGCAACACCGTCCATCTGTTGGTGGTCGATGCCCACCGGGGCGGTCACCCGACTCCGATGAGCTCGACCAAGGCCACGCTGCGGCTGGCCGAGGCGACCGACAGCTCGGGCAAGATCACCCGCCGCGGCGCCGACAAGCTGGTGTCCACGATCGGCGAATTCGCCACGATCGCAGCGAGTTCGGGCTGCGCGGAGCTGGTGGCGTTCGCCACGTCGGCGGTGCGTGACGCATCCAATTCCGAGGATGTGCTGGCCCGGGTGCGTTCGGAGGCCGGGGTCGAGCTGCAGGTGCTGGCGGGGGAGGACGAATCCCGGCTGACCTTCCTGGCGGTGCGGCGCTGGTTCGGCTGGAGCGCCGGGCGGATCAACAACCTCGACATCGGTGGCGGTTCACTGGAATTGTCCAGCGGGGTCGACGAAGAGCCGGACGTGGCGCTGTCGCTGCCGCTGGGTGCCGGCCGCCTCACCCGGGAGTGGCTGACCGAAGACCCGCCCGGACGTCGGCGGGTGGCGATGCTGCGGGACTGGCTGGACACCGAGTTGGCGGGTGCGGCCGCGACTGTGCTGGACGCGGGCCCGCCCGATCTGGCGGTAGCCAGTTCCAAGACGTTTCGTTCGCTGGCACGGCTCACCGGGGCAGCCCCGTCGGCGGCGGGCCCGCGGGTTCGGCGCACATTGACCGCCACCGGCCTTAGGCAGCTCATATCATTCATCTCTAGGATGACCACGGCTGATCGGGCCGAATTGGAAGGGGTGAGCGCCGAGCGGGCGCCACAGATCGTGGCCGGTGCTCTGGTGGCGGAAGCAAGCATGCGAGCGCTGTCGATCGAAACGGTGGAGATTTGCCCGTGGGCGTTGCGGGAAGGCTTGATCCTGCGCCGGCTCGACAGTGAGGCGGACGGCGTCACCCTGCTCGGATCCTCATCGGTGGGCATGGTCCGGCATGGAGGAGACCAACGATGACTGGACCCAAGCCCGATCCCCGCGATGTCGAGACCCGGCCCATCTCGGTTGCCGAACTGCTCGCCAAGAACGGCACGATCGGCTCGCCCCCGGTCACCGGGCGCCGCCGGCGCCGGCGCGGCAATGCCGATGCCGTCACGGTCGCCGAGCTGACCGGCGAGATCCCGATCATCCGCGACGACGAGGATCCTCCCGAGCAGGACAACCCGGCCCCGGAGCCGCATAGACCCGGCGGTTCAGCGAGCCTCGACGAAGGAGAGGTGAAGCTGGGACCGCCGCATAAAGCCGGTGGCTCCGACAGCGAGCCGAGCGGCGGCCTGCTTATCGGCCCGGCGCCCGGCTTCGTCGAAGACGACCGGCCTGCAACCGGGCCGCGTCCCGTCGAACGGGTGACGCCACCCCAGCGGCCGGCACCCGAGCCGCGCTGGCCGAAGTCCCCGCCGCAGGCTCCGCGCGGCAACGGCCCGGAGCAAAGCGCCTACCCGCGGCCGATGCGCCGTTCCGATTCGCCCGCCGCGGAGAACGGCCGCCCGGCCGCCGCCCGGCCGACGGGCTCCGGTGCCGAACGGATGCGTCCGGACCCCGTCGACACCTACACCGATATCGAAGTCGACGCGATGGGCCCCGACGTCCGTGACGCGGACCTGCCGGCCGGCGACTCCGCCTTCGTGCGTTCCTACCTCAGCAAGGCCGGCGCCACCGAGCGGCCGGTCCGGCCGATCCTGGGCGGGGGCTCCGCCGCCGACGCTGACGACGCCGCCCTGATCGACACCGACGACGCCGACTCGGCCGGTGAATCCGAGGAGGCCGGCGAGTACACCGGCCGGCCGGGCGTGGTCGGTGGCCTGCTGGTGGTGCTGCAGTCGATCCTGGCGGTGGCGTTCGGCGGCGGCCTGTTCATCGCGTTTGACCAGCTGTGGCGCTGGAACAGCATCGTGGCGTTGGTGCTCACGGTCCTGGTCACATTGGGGCTGGTGGCGGCGGTGCAGGCCGTCCGCAAGACCGTCGACATCGTCAGCACGTTGATCGCCGTTGCGGTCGGTCTGCTGGTCACGTTGGGGCCGCTGGCGTTGCACGCCAATTAGCCGTTCACTATTAGTCCGTGCGCCCAGCCATCAAGGTCGGATTGTCGACGGCTTCGGTTTACCCCCTGCGGGCCGAAGCCGCCTTCGAATACGCGGCCAGGCTCGGCTACGACGGCGTTGAGCTGATGGTGTGGGGGGAGTCGGTCAGCCAGGACATGGGCGCCGTGCGGCGGCTGTCGCGCAAGTACCGGGTACCGGTGTTGTCGGTGCACGCACCGTGCCTGCTGATCTCGCAACGAGTGTGGGGCTCCAACCCGATCGCCAAGCTGGAACGCAGCGTGCGGGCTGCCGAACAGCTCGACGCCCAGACCGTTGTGGTGCATCCGCCGTTCCGCTGGCAGCGGCGCTACGCCGAGGGTTTCAGCGACCAGGTGGCCGAATTGGAGGCCACCAGCGATGTGGCCGTAGCGGTGGAGAACATGTTTCCGTTCCGGGCCGATCGGTTCTTCGGCGCCGATCAGTCCCGCGAGCGGATGCGTCGCCGCGGCGGCGGTCCGGGAGTGGGGATTTCGGCGTTCGCGCCGTCCCACGACCCGCTTGACGGCAACCATGCCCACTACACCCTGGACCTGTCGCACACCGCGACCGCCGGTGCCGACGGGTTGGAGATGGCCCGCCGGATGGGTTCGGGCCTGACCCACCTGCACCTGTGTGACGGCACCGGGCTGCCGGCCGACGAGCACCTGGTGCCCGGCCGCGGCGACCAGCCCACCGCCGAGGTGTGCCAGCTGCTGGCCACCAGCGACTTCACCGGCCACGTGGTGCTGGAGGTGACCACCTCGCAGGCGCGCTCGCCGCACGAGCGCGAGGCGCTGCTGACCGAGTCGCTGCAGTTCGCCCGGACGCACCTGCTGCGCTGACGAGCGTCGGGACGTTAACACCCGGCGCTGCCGTGCGGCCGCTACTGACACCGAAGGGATATCGATGGGGCAGTCTTTGTTCGCCGACGCCATGCGGCTCACCCGGATCGAGGAGGACCGGGGATCCCAGGGCCTCGCAGACACCGTGAGCTTTGCCGCCGAGCTCAACCGGCACTGGACGATCGGCCCCAAGGTGCACGGCGGCGCGATGCTCGCGCTGTGCGCCAACGCCGCCCGAACCGCCTGCGACGGTGGGCAGTCGAGCGGGCTGCAGCCGGTCGCGGTGTCCGGCAACTTCTTGTGGGCGCCCGAGCCCGGCCCGATGCAGCTCACCACCATGGCCCGCAAACGGGGCCGCCGGATCTCCGTGGTCGATGTGGAACTCACCCAGGGTGATCGGACCGCCGTGCACGCCGTCATCACCCTCGGAGAGCCCGAGCACCACGCCCCGCCGCTGCTGTCGGCCAACCCGGTGCCCGCCCTGATGCCGCCCGAGCCGCCCGAGGACCTCGCCCCGATCGGTCCCGGCCACCCGATGGCCGGACTGGTGAACCTGGCTGAGGGCTGCGACATTCGGCCGCTGGTGTCCACGCTGCAGCCCAGCACCGACGGCAGGCCCCCGTTGATCCAGTTGTGGGTGCGGCCCCGCGACACCGCTCCGGACGTGCTGTTCGCGCTGCTGTGCGGGGATGTGTCGGCACCGGTGAGCTTCGCGGTGGAACGCACAGGCTGGGCACCGACCGTGCAACTCACCGCCTATCTGCGGGGTCTGCCCGCAGACGGCTGGCTGCGGGTGCTGTGCAGCTGCGTGCAGATCGGCCAGGACTGGTTCGACGAGGACCACACCGTCGTCGACAGCGAAGGCCGGATCGTGGTGCAGTCACGCCAGCTGGCGATGGTTCCGGGGCGGTAGCGGGCGACCCGCTGCGCCCGGCTCCGCCGCGCTTGCGATCGCCCGGGGAGGTAGCGGGCGACCCGCCGCGCGCCGGGTATTGGGGGCTTGCGGCAGAGGTCTGACATGCTGTCGCCATGGCCAGAATCGCGATCATCGGCGGCGGAAACATGGGCGAAGCCTTGCTGGCGGGCCTGCTGGCCGCCGGGCGCCCCGTCAAGGACCTGGTGGTCGCCGAGCGGTATGGCGACCGGGCCCGGCAGCTGTCGGAGAAGTACTCCGTGCTGGTGACATCGGTCGCCGACGCGGTCGAGAACGCCGCCATCGTGATCGTGGCGGTGAAGCCGCAGGATGTGGACCCCGTGATCGAGGAGTTCGCCAAGAACATCACCGCCTCCTCCGGGGACAATGCCGAACAGGTGCTGGTGTCGATCGTGGCCGGGCTCACCACCGGGTACGTGGAATCGAAGCTGCCGGCCGGCGCCGCGGTGGTGCGGGTCATGCCCAACACCCCCGTCAAGGTCGGCGCCGGGGCCAGCGCGCTGGCCAAGGGGCGGTTCCCCAGCAACGAGCAGGTCAACGCGGTCGCCGAGCTGTTCGAGTGCGTCGGCGCCGTGGTGATCGTTCCGGAAGAACAGCTGGACGCGGTGACCGCGGTGTCGGGTTCGGGTCCCGCCTATTTCTTCTTGATGATCGAGGCGCTGGTGGACGCCGGGGTCGCGGCCGGGCTGAGTCGGCAGGTGGCCACCGACCTGGCCGTGCAGACCATGGCCGGATCAGCGCAGATGCTGTTGGACGGACGCGGTGGGGCCGAGGGGACCGCGAATGCGGTCATCGACACCTCCCCGGCCTACCTGAGAGCGATGGTGACCTCCCCCGGAGGGACCACCGCGGCCGCTCTGCGCGAATTGGAGGCCGGGGGCCTGCGGACCTCGGTCGATCGGGCCGTGCAGGCCGCAAAAACCCGCTCTGAGCAGCTAAGAATTACATCAGAGTAATTCACTTATTTTTCACATATTGGCTCTCACCAGTCGCAGGAACCCCATTCGTCCCGCTATTCTCCTCTATGTCTGTGCGTGTGGGCGCAGCGGAGGGGAAGCCGCTGGGACTGCACGTGCCTGATTGAAATGGGTAACGATGACGTCTGCGAACGGGCCTTCCGGTCCTGCCGAGTCGGGCCGCACACAATTTCTCACCGTGGCCGAGGTGGCCGCGCTGATGCGGGTCAGCAAGATGACGGTGTACCGCCTGGTGCACAACGGCGAGCTGCCCGCGGTGCGGGTGGGACGGTCTTTCCGCGTGCACGCCAAGGCGGTGCACGACCTCTTGGAGACCTCCTTCTTCGACGCGGGCTGAGCGCCGGTCGACAGGTAAGCGCCCCCCGGGCGTCGCCGCACGGCGACGCCCGGGGTCGGCTGTGTCGGCGGCTCGGCGGCCTGGGCCAGGTGCGGTTTTCCGCTCCGCGCCCGCCTCCGGGTAAAGTAACCGGGTCGATCAAGTTCAGCAGCGCCCTTCGGGCGGCGCGGGCAGAAGCAGATAGCGGAGTTCATGGGTTCAGTCATCAAGAAGCGGCGCAAGCGCATGTCGAAGAAGAAGCACCGCAAGCTGCTTCGCCGTACCCGGGTGCAGCGCAGAAAACTCGGTAAGTAACTCCGCCCAGCCGCCGAAGCGCGCCGAGCGTAACGTTAACTTCACGTTCGGTGCTCAGCCCATCGCCGGTATTGCCGTTAGGCTGACGGGGTGACCGAGGCCGGACCCCCGAGCGACGGCACGCGCAGTGAAACCCGGCATTACCCCAAGGTTGTGTTGGTCACCGGCGCGTGCCGGTTTCTTGGTGGTTACCTGACCGCCAGGCTCACGCAGAATCCCTTGATCAATCGGGTGATCGCCGTCGACGCGGTGGTGCCGAGCAAGGACATGCTGCGCCGGATGGGACGCGCCGAATTCGTCCGCGCCGACATCCGCAACCCGTTTATCGCCAAGGTGATTCGAAACAGCGAGGTCGACACCGTGGTGCACGCCGCCGCGGCGTCCTACGTCCCGCGGTCCGGTGGCGGGGCGGCGCTCAAAGAGCTCAACGTGATGGGCGCCATGCAGTTGTTCGCCGCCTGCCAGAAGGCGCCCTCGGTGCGGCGTGTGGTGCTCAAGTCGACGTCGGAGGTCTACGGGTCCTGCTCGCGTGACCCGGTCTTGTTCACCGAGAACAATGCCAGTCACCGGCCGCCCACCCAGGGGTTCCCCCGCGACAGCCTCGACATCGAGGGTTACGCCCGCGGGCTGGGCCGGCGCCGGCCGGACATCGCGGTCACCATCCTGCGGATGGCCAACATGATCGGCCCGGCCATGGACACCGCGTTGTCGCGCTATCTCGGCGGCCCGTTGGTTCCGATGGTTCTGGGCCGAGACGCGCGCCTGCAGCTGCTGCACGAGCAGGACGCGCTGGGCGCCCTGGAACGGGCCACCATGGCCGGCAAGGCCGGCACCTTCAATATCGGCGCCGACGGCATCATCATGATGTCGCAGGCGGTCCGCCGGTCGGGTCGCGTCCCGGTGCCGCTGCCCGGCGTCGGACTCTGGGTAATGGATTCGCTGCGCCGGGCCAACAACTACACCGAGATCAACCGGGAACAGCTGGATTATCTGAGCTTTGGCCGGGTGATGGACACGACTAGAATGCGAACCGAACTCGGGTACAGCACCAAGTGGACCACCGCCGAGGCGTTCGATGACTACGTGCGGGGTCGGGGGCTGAACCCGATCGTCGACCCCAAGTGGGTTCGTTCGGTAGAGCGGCGAGCCGTGAGCGCAGCGCAGCGCCTGGGGGACATGAGCTTTAACAGGGTGCGGGGAGGTTAACGCCATGGTTGGCGATTCAAGGGCGAAAGTCATTCCGCTGCATAAGCATTCGGGTGCAGTGCGTCGGCACCCGTCGACGCTGGCCGGCCCGGGCCAGCAAGCCTCGGCCGATCAGGTCTCCGCCGTCGTCCGCGAGATCGACGGGCGGCGCGGGGCCGCGGGGGCATCCGGTGCGGCCGAACCGAGTCCGGGTGAGTTCACCCGCCGGGTGGCCGGGGTCATGGCGTTCCTGCGGGAGCGCATCACCGGCGACTACCAGGTCGACGAGTTCGGGTTCGACCCGCACTTCAACGAGGCCGTCGCGATGCCGTTGCTGCGGTTGTTCTTCAACGACTGGTTCCGGGTCGAGGTCAGCGGCATCGAGAACCTGCCCGCCGACGGGCCGGCGCTGGTGGTGGCCAACCATGCCGGCGTGCTGCCGATGGACGCGCTGATGCTGTCGGTGGCGGTGCACGACCACCACCCCGACAATCGGAACCTGCGGATGCTCGCCGCCGACCTGGTATTCGACCTGCCGCTGATCGGTCCGGCCGCTCGCAAGGCGGGCCACACCATGGCCTGCACCGCCGACGCCAACCGGCTGCTGGAGGCCGGCGAGCTGACGGCGGTGTTCCCGGAGGGCTACAAGGGTCTGGGCAAGCGATTCAAGGACCGCTACAAGCTGCAGCGGTTCGGTCGCGGCGGTTTCGTCTCGGCGGCGCTGCGCACCAAGGCGCCGATCGTGCCGTGCTCGATCGTCGGCTCCGAGGAGATCTACCCGATGCTCGCCGACGTCAAGCTGCTGGCCCGGTTGCTCGGTGTGCCGTATTTCCCGATCACCCCGCTGTTCCCGCTGGCCGGCCCCGCCGGCCTGGTGCCGCTGCCGTCGAAGTGGCACATCGCTTTCGGTGAGCCGATCGAGACCACGCACTATGAGGCCGGTGCCGCCGACGACCCGATGGTCACCTTCGACCTGACCGACCAGGTGCGCGAGACCATTCAGCAGACCCTCTACCGGCTGCTGGCGGGCCGCCGCAACATGTTCTTCGGCTGAGGTTCCCCCAGCTCGCGCGCTACTTCTTGCCCAGCGCCCGGTCCCGCATCGCTTCGATGGCGGCGATCGTCGCCGCGTCGTCGTCCCGGTTGACCGACTCGCCGAGCATAGTGACCACGCTGGTGACCACCGGCTTGCCGTCGACGTCGCTGACCTCGCTGCGCACCTCGGTGACCACCGTGCTGTGCGACTCGATCACCGAGTCCAGATAGATGTCGAAGAACAGCTTGTCGCCGGCCACGATCGGCCGGTGGAAGGTGAACTTCTGGTCGCGGTGCAGCACCCTGGCGATGTTGATCGGGATGTCGAACTTCTCGAAGATCTCCAGCTGGACCTGACGGCCGGCGACCGCCAGAAACGTCAGCGACGCCACCAGGCCCGAGTGCCCGGCCTCGGCGGCAGCGGCCTCCTCGAAATGTGCCGGGTGGTCGTCTTTGACCGAGCGGGCGAACTCTCGGATCTTCTCCCGGCCGACCTCGAAGTAGTCCGGGAACCGGTAGTGGGTACCGATGACCCCCTGTGACTCAGTGTGTACTGACATGCCGGTCCGCCCCTCTGCTCGCCGTCTTGCTCGGCGGCGGAAGCCTATCAGCGAGCAGCTCAGCCGCGCTCGTTCCGGTGCGCCAGGGTGCCTGATGCGGTCGACCGATCCTCGCGCGCTCCGCAAGCTATGCGCGCTCGTTCCGGTGCGCCACGGCTGCGGCCAGGGCCCCGCCGACCGCCCCCAGCGCCAGCGCCGAGGGCACACCGATACGCGCCGCCCGGCGCGCGGTACGGAAGTCGCGGATCTCCCAGCCCCGCTTGCGTGCCATCTCGCGTAACGCGGCGTCGGGGTTGATCGCCACCGCAGTGCCGACCAGAGAGAGCATCGGCACGTCGTTGAAGCTGTCGGAGTAGGCGGTGCAGCGCCGCAGGTTCAGCCCCTCCCGGATGGCCAGCGACCGCACCGCGTGGGCCTTGCCCGGCCCGTGCAGAATCTCGCCGACCAACCGGCCGGTGAACACGCCGTCGACCGATTCGGCGACCGTGCCCAGCGCGCCGGTGAGCCCGAGCCGGCGGGCGATGGTCTCGGCCAGCTCATAGGGGGTGGCGGTGACCAGCCAGACCTGCTGGCCGGCGTCGAGGTGCATCTGGGCGAGTTCGCGGGTGCCGGGCCAGATCTTGTCGGCGATGATCTCGTCGTAGATCTCCTCGCCCAGATCGACCAGCTCCGACACCGGCCGGCCCTCGATGAACGCCAGCGCCTTGCGCCGCCCGGCGGCGACGTCGTCGCTGTTCTCCTTGCCGGTGAGCTGGAACTTGGCCTGGGCATAGACGATGCCGATGACATCGCGGTAGGTGAAGTAGTTGCGGGCGGCCAGCCCGCGGCCGAAATGCACCATCGAGGAACCCTGGACCAGGGTGTTGTCGACATCGAAGAACGCAGCCGCGGTCAGGTCGACCGGGGCGGGCGTGTCGGCGTCGTGCACGTCCTCCAGCGCACGTTCGGCGCTGGCGTCGTTGATCAGCGACGTCAACTCGGCTGCGGAACCCCCGTCGGCAGGGCCTGGTAGCGCCATCACCGACTCCTTCCGCTGCTGGGCTGTTGTGGTCTCAGGGCCGGTTCTCCGGCCGCCATCAACCCTATCCGGCCCCACCGCCCAAGACCCCCAGGTGATCGCGTAGATCACCTTTCAGGTCGAACATCGAATAGTCCCGGAAACTGAACCGCCAGACGCCGTCGACCCGCTCGAAGGCGTCGTGGTAGCGGCCGGGGGCGACCACCTGCAGCGCCACGTCGTCGGTCTGCTGCAACACCGTGTAGTAGGACCGGCACGTCGCCGTCCCGGCCGCCTCGTCGATGTCGAGAATCGGGTTGGTGATCACGTGCTTGGTGCGCGGTGTGCCGTCGGCGTGGATTCTGACCAGCCCGCGCCACAGCTGCAGGATCCCGGCGTGATCGAGGATGACGGCGCCCTCGGGGTCGGCCTTGATCCGGGCGTGGGCGAACAACGCCGCGGCGGAATCCAGGTCGCCGGCATCCATCAACTCCGCGTAGCGGTACAGCAGATTCGTGATCGCCACCGCACTTCCGCTGGGCATAGCGAAAACATAACCGCTGTGCGCCACACTGGATCCATGACCCGCCACCAGGTGCAGTTGCTCACCCGCGACGGCTGCCCGGTCTGCCTGCAGGTGCACGCCCAGCTGACCGCGCTGGCGGCCGAACTGGGGTTCGACCTGCACGCCGTCGACGTCGACGCCGCCGCGGCGGCCGGGGATACCGCCCCTCGCGCGGAATTCGGCGACCGGTTGCCGGTGGTCCTGCTCGACGGACGGGAGCACAGTTACTGGGAGGTCGACGAGGCCCGGCTGCGTGCCGATTTGGCGGGTTCATGAGACGGTGCCAGCTTCGCCTCTCCTCCGTCGAGCCTCGCTGAACCGCTCGCTCATACGGCGGTCCCAGCTTCGCCTCTCCTCCGTCGAGCCTCGCTGAACCGCCGAATTTGGTGGGCCAGCGCTTTAGCCTCTACCGTGGAGTGAAGTTTGTTCACGGGTGACAGCAAGGAGCGGACCAGGTGATATTGCCGTGAGCGTCCTGCTCTTCGGGGTCTCGCACCGCAGCGCCCCGGTCTCAGTGCTCGAGCAGCTCAGCACCGCTGAATCCGATCAGGTCAAGATCGTCGAGCAGGTGCTGCAATCGCCGCTTGTCACCGAGGCGATGATCCTCTCGACCTGCAACCGGGTCGAGATATACGCCGTGGTCGACGCGTTCCACGCGGGGCTCTCGGCGATCGGGCAGGTGCTCTCCGAACACTCCGGCATGTCGATGGCCGATCTGACCAAGTACGCCTACGTCCGCTACAGCGAAGCCGCCGTCGAGCACCTGTTCTCGGTGGCCAGCGGCCTGGACTCGGCGGTTGTCGGCGAGCAGCAGGTGCTCGGCCAGGTGCGTCGCGCCTACGCCTCCGCCGAGGCCAACAACACTGTCGGCCGGGTGTTGCACGAACTGGCGCAGCGGGCACTGTCGGTGGGCAAGCGGGTGCACACCGAAACCGGGATCGACGCCGCCGGCGCCTCGGTGGTCTCGGTCGCCCTGGGCATCGCCAGCACCCAGTTGGGCGACGCGGCGTTGCAGGGACGCACCGCGGTGGTGATCGGCGCGGGGTCGATGGGCGCCCTGTCCGCGGCGCACCTGGTGCGCTCCGGGGTCGAGCACATCCATGTCGTCAACCGCTCGCTGCCGCGCGCTCAGCGGCTGGCCCGCAAGATCCGCGACAGCGGTGTGACGGCCGACGCCATCGCCCTGGACCAGATGGCGGCGGCCCTGACCGGCGCCGATGTCGCGGTGTGCTGTACCGGGGCGGTGAGCCCGGTCGTGTCGCTGGCCGACGTGCACCACGCCCTGGCCGGCGGCAACCGCGACGAGGCGACCCAGCCCCTGGTGATCTGCGATCTGGGCATGCCGCGCGACGTCGACGCCGCGGTCGCCGGGCTGCCCGGCGTGCGAGTCATCGACATGGACCGGATCCAGCGCGAGCCGTCGGCGCAGGTCGCCACCTCCGACACCGACGCCGCGCACGGCATTGTCGCCCGCGAGGTCGCCACCTACCTGGCCGGGCAACGGATGGCCGAGGTCACCCCGACCGTGACCGCGCTGCGCCAGCGAGCCGCCGACGTGGTCACCGCCGAGCTGCTGCGGCTGGACCACCGGCTGCCGGACCTGGACACCGCCCAGCGCGAGGAGGTGGCGCGCACGGTGCGCCGCGTGGTCGACAAGCTGCTGCACGCCCCCACGGTGCGGGTCAAGCAGCTGGCCAGCTCACCCGGCGGCGACAGTTACGCCGAGGCGTTGCGTGAGCTGTTCGAGCTCGACCCGACCGCGGTGGACGCGGTCGCGACCGCCGGTGAATTGCCAATAGTGCCAGGCGGATTCGATGTCGGCGCCGAAACCGGGTCGGCCGGGTAGACGTTTTGGGTGAAGTAATCCGCATCGGTACCCGGGGCAGCTTGTTGGCCACCACCCAGGCCGGGACCATTCGCGATGCACTGGTGGCAGCCGGGCACCCCGCCGAACTGGTGATGATCAGCACCGCCGGGGACCGTTCTTCCGGGCCGATCGCCGACATCGGGGTGGGGGTGTTCACCGCCGCGCTGCGGGAGGCCATCCTCGACGGCCAGGTCGACGCCGCGGTGCACTCGCACAAGGACCTGCCCACCGCTGATGACCCCCGGTTCCGGATCGCCGCGGTTCCGCCGCGTGAGGACGCTCGGGACGCGCTGGTGGCGCGCGACGGGTTGGTGCTGGGTGAGTTGCCGGCGGGGGCCGTGGTGGGCACTTCGTCGCCGCGCCGGGCCGCGCAGCTTAGAGCATTGGGTCTCGGTTTGGAAATTCGCCCCCTACGAGGCAACCTAGATACCAGGTTGAACAGGGTAAGCAGCGGAGAACTCGACGCCATCGTGGTAGCCCGGGCGGGTCTGGCCCGGCTGGGACGCCTCGACGCGGTCACCGAGACGTTGGAACCGGTACAGATGTTGCCGGCTCCGGCTCAAGGTGCGCTGGCGGTGGAGTGTCGCGCCGGTGATACCGCACTGGCGGCTTTGCTGGCGGAGTTGGACGACACCGACACCCGCCTGGCGGTCACCGCCGAGCGGACCCTGCTCGCCGAACTGGAGGCGGGTTGTTCCGCACCGGTGGGCGCGATCGCCGAAGTGGTCGAGTCTATCGATGAGGACGGCCGGGTCTTCGAGGAGCTGTCGCTGCGCGGTTGCGTGGCGGCGCTGGACGGATCCGACGTGATCCGCGCGTCCGGCATCGGCAGTCCGGACCGAGCCCGGGAATTGGGTGTGTCGGTCGCGGGGGAGCTGTTCGAGCTGGGTGCGCGCGAGCTGATGTCGGACGCACGGTGAAACGTGCGTCGGAAATGAGTGAGAAGTGACGGGGAGTAAGGAATGGCTCGCCAAGTGAGCGTGCGAGGGCAGAAGCCCAAGCCGGGCCGCATCGTGTTCGTCGGCTCGGGTCCCGGTGACCCGGGTCTGCTGACGACGCGGGCACGCACGGCGCTGACGAACGCCGCGCTGGTGTTCATCGACCCCGATGTGCCGGAGGCGGTGCTGGCGCTGGCCGGTACGGACCTGCCTCCGATCGTCGGCCCCGTGCCGCCGGTCCCCAAGGCCGACAAGGCCGATGACGGGTCCGACGGCACCGATGCCAACGACGCCGAGTCCGCGAGCGTTCCGGGCGGGCCCGACATCCGCCCGGCCCTGGGCGAGCCGGCCGAGGTGGCCAAGATCCTGGTCGCCGAGGCGCGCGCCGGTTCCGACGTGGTGCGGCTGGTGGCCGGCGACCCGCTGTCGATCGACGCCGTCATCACCGAGGTGAACGCGGTGGCCCGCACCAACGTGGCGTTCGAGATCGTGCCAGGCCTGCCCGCCACCAGCGCGGTGCCCACCTACGCCGGCCTGCCGCTGGGTTCATCGCACACGGTGGCCGATGTCCGCGACCCCCAGGTGGATTGGGCCGCTCTGGCCGCCGCGCCGGGGCCGCTGATCCTGCAGGCCACCACCTCGCACCTGCCGGAGGCGGCCCGCACCCTGATCGAGTACGGCCTGTCCGAGGCCACCCCGTGCGTGGTCACCACGTCGGGTACCACCTGCGGGCAGCGTTCGGTCGAGTCGAGCCTGTCCGGGCTGACCGAACCCGCGACGCTGGCGGGTATCGACCCGGTCATCTTGCCCAACGGCCAGGAGACCACCGCCGGTCCGCTGGTGGTGACCATCGGCAGGACGGTGAACAACCGGGCCAAGCTGAACTGGTGGGAGAGTCGCGCCCTGTACGGCTGGACGGTTCTGGTGCCGCGCACCAAGGATCAGGCCGGCGAGATGAGCGATCGGCTGGTCGGGCACGGCGCCCTGCCGGTGGAGGTTCCCACCATCGCCGTGGAGCCGCCGCGAAGCCCGGCTCAGATGGAAAGGGCCGTCAAGGGTTTGGTGGACGGTCGCTACCAGTGGGTGGTGTTCACCTCGACCAACGCGGTGCGCGCGGTGTGGGAGAAGTTCGGTGAGTTCGGCTTGGACGCCCGCGCGTTCTCCGGAGTGAAGATCGCCTGTGTGGGCGAGGCCACCGCAGAGCGGGTCCGGGCGTTCGGGATCAGCCCCGAGCTGGTGCCTTCCGGGGAGCAGTCCTCGTTGGGCCTGCTCGACGAATTCCCGCCCTATGACGACGTTTTCGACCCGGTGAACCGGGTGCTGTTGCCGCGGGCCGACATCGCCACCGAGACGCTGGCCGAGGGACTGCGCGAGCGGGGCTGGGAGATCGAGGATGTCACCGCCTACCGCACCGTGCGGGCAGCGCCGCCGCCGGCGACCATCCGGGAGATGATCAAGACCGGTGGGTTCGACGCGGTGTGCTTCACCTCGAGTTCGACGGTGCGCAACCTGGTCGGCATTGCCGGCAAGCCGCACGCCCGGACCATCGTGGCCTGTATCGGTCCCAAGACCGCCGAGACTGCAGCCGAATTCGGGCTGCGGGTCGACGTGCAGCCGGAGACCGCTGCGGTGGGTCCGCTGGTCGACGCGCTGGCCGAGCACGCCGCACGGCTGCGGGCCGAGGGTGCCCTGCCGCCGCCACGTAAGAAGAGCCGCAGGCGATGACTCCTCTCGCGTTGACTCTGCGCTCACGGCGTAGAAGTGCGAGTAACCTCCGCCCTCAACGCAGAGTCAACGTGAGATGAAGCAGCGTCCGCGTCGGCTGCGAAGCACACCGGCGCTGCGTCGGCTGGTGGCTGAAACTTCGCTGGAACCACGGCATCTGGTGTTGCCGATGTTCGTCGCCGACGGCATCGCCGAACCGAGGCCCATTGCGTCCATGCCCGGTGTGCAGCAGCACACCCGTGACTCGCTGCGCGCCGCGGCCGCTGATGCGGTGGCTGCCGGCGTGGGCGGGCTGATGCTGTTCGGGGTTCCGGCGCCGGCCGACAAGGATGCCACCGGCGCTGCCGGCACCGACCCCGACGGGGTGCTCAACACCGCGCTGCGCGACCTGGCCGCCGATCTCGGTGACGCCACGGTGCTGATGGCCGACACCTGCCTGGACGAGTTCACCGATCACGGCCACTGCGGGGTGCTCGACGACCGGGGTCGGGTGGACAACGATGCCACCCTGGAACGCTACGTGGAACTGGCTGTTGCACAAGCAGACTCAGGCGCCCACGTGGTGAGCCCCAGCGGGATGATGGACGGCCAGGTCGCCGCCATCCGTGACGGTCTGGATGCCGCCGGGCACACCGACGTGGTGATCCTGGCCTATGCGGCCAAGTTCGCGTCGGCGTTCTACGGCCCGTTCCGCGACGCGGTCGCCTCCACTCTGGCCGGGGACCGCCGCACCTACCAGCAGGAGCCCGGCAACGCCCGCGAGGCGATGCGCGAGGTCTCCCTCGACCTCGCGGAGGGCGCCGACATCGTGATGGTCAAACCCGCCATGGCGTATCTGGACGTGATTGCCGCCGCGGCCGCGGTGTCACCGGTTCCGGTGGCCGCCTACCAGGTCTCCGGCGAGTACGCGATGATCGCCGCCGCAGCCGCCAACGGCTGGGTGGACGGGCGGGCCGCGGCGCTGGAATCGCTGATCGGCATCCGGCGTGCCGGCGCCGACATCGTGCTGAGCTACTGGGCGGCCGAGGCGGCCGGCTGGCTGGGATGACGGGCTCACCGGACGGGCCGGAGCCGACGGCGGCCACGCAGCAGACCCGGCCCGCCGACGTCGACACCGGATTCTGGCTGTGGCTGGCCGCCCTGCCGTTGATGACATGCGGATATGTGGTGAGCCTGCTGACCTCGCCGGAGGTCGCCGATGTGGCCGCGGTGACCTACCCGATCGCCGGACTGTCGGCGCTGGTGGTGGTCGTGGTGGTGGCGACGTTTCTGATGCTGATGCGCTCGGGGTATCGCTGGGCGCGCACCGTGTTGACCGGCGGGGGGATCGCCTCGGTGGTGTACGCCCTGAGCGGGCTGGCTCACTCCGACGCGCGGCCGGCCGTCGCGGTGGTCGTCGCGGTCACCGGCATCGTGGGATCGGTGCTGATCGCGGCGGGAACGTTCCTGCTGCATCGTGCCGACGCCCAGGCGTACTTCACCCGGTAGCCGGTTTACCCGGCGCCACCGGCGGGGGTCACGGTGACGTGGACGGTGCCCGGGCCGTCGGCGGCGATTACCAGGACGGGGGCGCCGGCCGCGGAGACGACGTGCCCGCCGGTGACGCTGACCTGGTAGCCGTTCGGGTACTGGATGGGCGGCACCGAGATCTCGGTGTGCGTGCCGGCCCCGAAGTGCCCTGAGCCGTCGGCCATCTCGGTGGAGTAACTCAGTTGGAAGGTGCCGTTGGAGAACGACCAGGACTCCGGCGTGCCGGCGATCGCCTGCGGATACGGCTCGGAGAGTACCGCCAGCTTGGCCCAATCGACGTTGTCGCCGACCGGCGGCTGGCTGGGATCAAACACCAGGGCCTGGCCCTCCGGCGAGAAGCTGGCGATGTCCTTGCCGGTGTAGGCCCACTCGGTCCAGCCGAACTGGTAGCGGTTGACCGGGCCCATCATCTGGGCGATCACGTTTACGTTGTCGGTGGCGCCGAACTCGGTCATGACCGCCGGAATGCCTTGCGACCGGGCATAGGCCGCGGCGTGGTCCAGGATCATCTCGGCGTTCAGGGTGCAGCCGAAGTCCAGGTTGAACATTGCCAGCGGCAAGCAGTAGTTGTGGAACGCGAAGACGGCGTTGTCATCGTTCACCGTGCCAAGATTGATGGGAATCATGGCGTTGGACAAGAAGTTCGGTTCGAAATACACCGGGGTGTCCGGGTCGACGGACCGGATCGCCATCGTCATCTGGTTGTAGAACGGGGTCAGCTGCTGGGCGTCGAAGTGGGGGCTGCCCAGCGCGGTCGACAACCACTGCGAGCCGATCCACGGTTCGTTCATGATGGTGTAGCCGGCCACGTTGGCATCACCTGCGAAGTAATTGGCGGTGTACTGCCACATCTGCGCGTAGTGGTTCTCCAGCCCGATCCCGTCGGCGGCTTTGGAGTTGCCCCAGAACGCATCCCAGACGTGGTTCAGTGCGGGATTGAGCAAGTAGTTGAACGCCTGATCGATCTCGAGGTTGGGCCATCCGCCGGTCTGCACCGCCCAGTCCGGTGCGCCCTCACCGCCGAATGCCTCGTTGTAGAAGTCCTGGTGCATGTCGAGGATGCTGACGATTCCGTGGTCGCCGAGTATCTTCACGGTCGCCGCGACCGCGGCCAGGTAGTCTGCGTCGTAGACACCGGGCTCGGGTTCCACTGCGGCCCAGATGATGCCCAGCCGCACCGCGTTGAATCCGTTGGCGGCCAGGAATGCCGCGTCGTCCTCGTCGAACCCACCGGCCGACGGCTCGTAGGGCGCGATCTTGTACACCTGGTTGAGCCCGTGCAGGATGACGACCCGGCCGTCGCTGTCGGTGATCCAGTTGCCGGTGGTGGTGAGGCCGCCCGCTGCCACGGCGGGGGCGCCGTCGAGGGTGCCGTAGTGGCCGACGGTGCCGTGGATGCCGAGCATGCCGGGGTTGCCTCCGGCGCCACCGAGGGCGGGCAGATCGCCTGGGCCGCTGTAGACGCCGTCGCCGGCATCGCCGCCGGCGCCGCCTATGCCCATCAGCCAGCCGCCGGAGCCACCGTCACCGCCGTTGCCGCCCAGGCCGCCGTCACCCCCGTCACCGCCGGCGCCGCCGTTGCCGAACATGCCGGCGTGGCCGCCCGCGCCGCCGATCCCGCCGGGGTTGGTGTTGTCCCAGCCGGCGCCGCCGTCACCGAACAGCCAGCCGGCGGCACCGCCGTCGGGGTTCTCAACGGTGCCGGCGGCACCGTGGGCGATCATCGGGCCCAGGCCGAAGGCCTTGCTGAGCTCGTTGAGGCCGTCGAGGACCGGGGTCGGGCCGGTGCTGTTGATCCAGCCGTCGATTCCGGTGTGGATCGGGGTGTAGATGTACTGCTGGATCCAGGCGGTCGGGTCTTGCGGATCGAAGCTGGCCGATCCGGCGGGCCCGCTCAGTGCGGCGAAGACGCCGTCCCAGTGGGCGGGGCCGAAGAACGTGTCCCAGGCGGTGGGCGAGACGACGGCGTCCCAGTTCAGGTCGCCGGTCATCGCGTCCAGAAACGGGCCCAAGGCCTGTTCGATCACGTCGTCGAAGTCGGCCTGGGCCGGCGGTGCCGCGGTCAGCGGGGCCGCCCCCAACACCAGGAATGCGCCCGTGGCGGCCAAACCGACAACCCGGCCGGCGCGACGATTCGCGGCGGCCATGCTGGAGTACGTCATCTGGACTCTCATCCCTACGGGCGCAGTGAACCTGTGCGAGGCATGTGTGTAGGCGGAACATAACCCAACTAATGGGCTCCCAATATGAGAATTGCCGAAGAACGTTGGGTGTTGTGGCCAGGTGCTGTGGGCCGCGGGGCCGGGTTAGGCTGACCCGATATGTCTGAGCCCGAGTCGCCGCAGCCCGCACCGCTGTTCTTCGAATGCGGTGCCAGCTGGTACTGGGTGCTGCTGGGCCCCGTCGTCGGGGGATTGCTCATGGCGATCCAGAACTCCGGCGGTTACGGCTTTCAGCCGTTGATCCCGACCGTGATGATGGTGCTGGTCTCGGGGATGCTCGCTATTCAGGTGAAGGCGGCGCGCATTCATACCTCCGTCGAGCTCACGAAAAGCTCGCTGCGGCAGGGCACTGAAACCATCAGGGTCGCCGACATCCTGGCGCTCTACCCCGAGGCCGACCGGCCCACCGGCTGGGGCAAGCCGCAACCGCAGAAGTGGCAGGAATCCCGGGCGTTGGGTGAGCTGAGCGGGGTGCCCCGGCGCCGGGTGGGTGTCGGGTTGCGGCTGACCGGCCGGCGCACGGTGCAGGCCTGGGCGCGTGATCACCGTCGGCTGCGCGCGGCACTGAGCGAGCTGGTTCCGGACACCGTGCCGCTCGGCGGTCCCACCGAAACCGACATCGACGACGGATCGTCCTGGTGAGGGCCGTGCGGGCCCCGCTGGTCCGGGCGCTCGGCGAGCTGACCCTGGCCGGCGCCGCGGCGGTGGGCGGCGCGGTGAGCTGGTTGCAGGTGCGCTATCTGGTGCTGGTGGCGCCGGTGCTCGACGGTGAGCCGACCACCACCTCGGTGAACTACCACCCGCGGATGCTGCTGTTGACGTGGGTGTTGACGACGGCCGCCGGTGTGCTGCTGGTGGTGGGCGCGGCCCGGTTGCGCAGGGCATTCCGCGAACCGGAGCAGATATACCCCATAGGGGTATAGTGACCAGGGTGATCACCACCGAACTCGAACTACGGGGAATGACCTGTGCGTCCTGCGCGGCACAGGTGGAACGCCGGTTGAACGCGCTCGACGGGGTGCATGCCACGGTGAACTTCGCGGTCGAACGTGCCCACGTCGAACACGAGCCGAACGTCTCGCCCGAGGATCTGGTGCTCGCCGTGGAGGCATGCGGCTACCAGGCCGCGGTGATCGGCGCAGCGCACGAGCACCCCGCCGGGCACGCCTCCGAACATGCAGACGTGCCGGCCGGGCAACTGCGCCCCCGGCTGATCGGCTCGGCGCTGCTGGCCGGGCCGGTGGTGGCGCTGTCGATGGTGATGGCCTGGCAGTTCAGCGGCTGGCAGTGGGTGGCCTTCGCGCTGACCACCCCGATCGTGGTGTGGGGCGGCTATCCGTTCCACCGGGCCGCGCTGCGCACCGCCGCCCACCGCGCCGCCACCATGGACACCCTGGTGTCGCTGGGCACGCTGGCGGCCTACCTGTGGTCGGCGGTCGCGGTCATCACCGGGTCGGGCCACGTGTACTTCGAGGTGGCGGCGGTGGTCACGGTCTTCCTGCTGGCCGGCCGCTACGCGGAATCGCATGCCAAGCGCTCGGCGGGCGCGGCGCTGCGTGAGCTGCTGGAACTCGGGGCGAAGGACGCCGCGGTCATGCGGAGCGGCCCGGACGGGCCGACGGAGATCCGGGTGCCGATCGCCGACCTGCGGGTGGGCGACGTCGTCGTGGTTCGGCCGGGGGAGCGGGTCGCCACCGACGGTGTCGTCATCGAGGGCACCACCGCGCTGGACACCTCGGCCATGACCGGGGAATCCCTGCCCATCGACGTGGGCGTCGGCGCCGAGGTGCTGGGCGGCTCTCTCAACACCACCGGGCTGGTGCTGGTGCGCGCCACGAAGGTGGGCGCCGACACCCAGCTGGCCCGGATGGGCAAGCTGGTCGCCGACGCCCAGGCCGGCAAGGCCTCGATCCAGCGGCTGGCCGATCGGGTGTCGGCGGTGTTTGTGCCCGTGGTGCTGGTGATCGCCGCGCTCACCCTGGCCGGATGGCTGCTGGCCGGCCAATCAGCGGCGGCCGCATTCACCGCTGCGGTGGCGGTGTTGATCATCGCCTGCCCGTGCGCGCTCGGGTTGGCCACGCCGACCGCGATTCTGGTCGGGACCGGCCGCGGGGCGCAGCTGGGCATCCTGATCAAGAACCCGCAGGTTCTGGAGGCCGTCAAGGACATCGACACCGTCGTGCTGGACAAGACCGGCACGGTCACCACCGGCGTGATGTCCGTCGGCGGCCTCGCGGTCGACAGCGGCGAGGACCCGAACACCGTGCTGGCGCGCGCCGCCGCCGTCGAATCGGCATCCGAGCACCCGATCGCCGCGGCCATCGTCGCTGCCGCCAGGGCCGCGGACCTTCCGGTCGCGCGGGTGACCGAGTTCTCCAGCCGGCCCGGCCACGGCGTGACCGGGGTGGTCGACGGGGTGCGGGTCGACATCACTCGATCGGCCGCCGCGCACGAGACCGGGACGGCCGTCGAGGTGGCCTGGGACGGCCGGGCGCGCGGGACCATCACCCTGACCGACACCGTGCGACCCACCAGCGCCGCCGCGATCGACGAACTCAGGGCCATGGGCATCACGCCGGTGCTGCTCACCGGTGACGGGGCGGCGGTGGCCCGCATGGTGGCCGGTGAGATCGGGATCGACCCGGCCAACGTCATCGCCGACGTGCTGCCCACGGACAAGGCCGACGCCGTCAAGGACCTGCAGGCCAAGGGCCGCCGGGTGGCCATGGTCGGTGACGGCGTCAACGACTCGGTGGCACTGGCCACCGCCGATATCGGGATGGCGATGGGCACCGGCACCGACGCCGCCATCGAAGCCGGGGACGTGACGCTGGTCCGCGGAGACCTCGGCACGGTTCCGACCGCGCTGCGGCTGTCCGCGCGTACGCTGCGAATCATCCGGCAGAACCTGGTCTGGGCGTTCGGCTACAACGTCGCCGCGATCCCGCTCGCGGCGGCCGGGCTGCTCAACCCGATGATCGCGGGCGCGGCGATGGCCGCCTCGTCGGTTCTGGTGGTGACGAACAGCCTGCGACTGCGGGCGTTCCGGTAGACCGAAGGAGAGTTCGGGTGAGGATTATCCTGTCGGCGTCGGTTGCCGCCTTCGCATTGGTGGCGGCCGGAGCGGCCGCCGCGGACCCGGCCAACCCCGACCCGTTCAATCCCGCGGACTGCATGGCCAACGCCAGCGCGGTCTGCAACGCCGGACCGTACGGCCCCAACAGCCTGACCAACCCGGCGAATATCAACAGCCCGCTGAACCCGAACAACCCGGCCAACATAAACAACCCGGCGAATCCGGCCAGTCCGATGAACCCGATGAATCAGCCCTGAGGCGCCACACCAGGATTCAGGAGTCCAGCCAGGCCAACTGGGCCGGCAGCTGCTCCCGCCAGTAGGACACGTCGTGGCCGCCGGGGGAGAACCCGCCCGCCGGTGGCGGCTTCAGCGGGCTGACGAAGCTCCTGGTCGCATAGTAGAAGCTGTCCGAGGTGCCGCAGTCCACCCGCAGCGGAATCGGTGCCAGCTGCGGCGCCAGACCGAAGACCGAATTCGTCCGCCAGTCATCGACGCTGTCGAAGGCCCCGGCCGGCGCGCCGAAATAGGTCATGTAGATCGCTGGGCTGATAGCGCAGATCCCGGCGGTGCGCGCCGGGCCGAGCCGGGTGCCCAGCAGCATTGCGCCGTATCCGCCCATCGACCAGCCCATGAACCCGACCCGTGCGGTGTCGAGGCCCTTGTCGGCCAGCATCGGGATCAGCTCGTTCAGCACCATCGCCCCGGAGTCCTCGCCGGAGCTGTGCGGCCGCCAGTAGGTGTTGCCGCCGTCGACCGCCACTACCGCGAACGGCGGCCGGCCCGCGGCGGTCAGCTGCGCCAGCTCCTCCTCGACGCCGAGGTCCATAACCCAGGCCGCGTCGCCGTCCTTGCAGTGCAGGGCGATCACCGGCCGCAGCGGCCCGGTCTGCCCCGGCGGCCGGGCGATGATCCAGTTGGTCTCCACCCCGCCCCGGGCCGCGGACACGAACGACCCGGACTCCCGGGTCGGATAGGTGTTGCCGGTCGCCCGCGACGCCGCCGGGCCCCGCACCATACCGGCTCCGAACAGGCCTGCAGCCCCCGCGGCACCGACCCCGAGGCGCAGAGCAGCCCGGCGGGTCAAATCTGCCATGACATGCATCATCGCGTGGCGCGGCGCCGGGTTGGCCGGGCATGCCGCGATATTGATCAGGTTGATGCCGGTTCGTTAGGGACGTCGGGAGTCGGCGGACGACCGAATTGCCGCCGGAACGCGTCCACGGTGTAGCTGACGACGGTCGCCTCCCGGGGCGCGCGAACCGTGGCCGAGCGGGGGATCCGGACCATCGGCCCGAGCTGCCCGGAGTAGTTGTCCGGTTTGCCGATCTTGAGCAGCCCGCCGCCGGCGTCCGCCGAATCGGGGGCGATCTCCACCTCGCCCTCGGTGACGACGTAGATCAGATCCTCGACGGTGCCCTGTTCCAGCAGCACCGAGCCCGGCCCCAGCCGGACCGGTGCCTGTTCGGGGCGCGTCGGAGCGGCGGTCGGCGACAGCTGGATGACGATGTCGGCGAGCGGCACGATCCGGGTGTCGTGGGTGGCCACCACGACGACGCGGTCGCCGGCCGCCAGCACCCGCAGCAGCTGCACCACCTCGCCGGCCCGGACGAAGTCCAGTTGCGCGGTGGGCTCGTCGGCCAGGATCAGCGGTGGATCCAGGGCCAGTGCCCGCGCCACCGCCACCCGCTGCTGCTGGCCGCCGCTGAGCTGCCCGGGTCGGTGATGGGTCCGGTCAGCCAGACCGATCCGGGACAGCAGATCCCGGGCGCGTTCGGCGGCGGCCCACTGCGTCCATCCGGCCGCCCACATCGGCACCATCACGTTCTCCAGTGCGGTCAGGCTCGGCACCAGGTTGAACGCCTGGAAGACGATGCCGACGGTGCGGCGGCGGTAGGAGGTGAGGTCGCGCCGGCCGAGCCCGGTGACATCGGTGGCGCCGAACTGGATCTGGCCGCTGGTCGGGCTCAGGATGCCGCCCAGACACGACAGCAGCGTGGTCTTGCCGCAACCGCTGGGACCGAGCACCACCACCAGCGAACCTGCCGGAATCTCCAGGCTCAGGCCGTGGATGGGACGGATCGGTTCCCCGCTGCCAGTGGCGTATTCGATGACCAGATCACGGATCCGCAAGTCTCCCATGAGTCACGGCCCCCCGAACGCCAGGACGGGGTCGACGGCCACGGCGTGCCGCAGGCCCGCCAGGCTGGCCAACAGGCCGATCGCCACCGCGGTCAGCACCAGCAGGGCGAACGACGACGCGGTCACCGCCACCAGCATCGGAAACAGCGGTCCGATCGCCACCGCCAGCACCCCGCCGAGCACCGCAGCGACCACCGCGACGGCCACCGCCTGCAGCGCCAGCCCGGCCAGCACCATCCAGGTCGTGACGCCCAGCGCCTTGAACACCGCGAAGTCGCGGGTGCGCTCCAGCGCCGACAGATAGATCAGTGAGCCCACGATGAGTCCGGCGACCCCCCACAGCAGCACCGACATGTACGACAGAGCCATCTCCGCGCCGGCCAGCGGGCGCACCATGTCGTCGATGGCAGCGGCCCGGTCCACCATCCGGTAGCCCTCCGGCACCCGCTCGGGGGTGCCCCGCAAACCGATCGCCGAGGCCACCGGCTGCCCGGAGTACATCAGGCGCTGCGCGCCGGCCACGGTCAGAAAGGCATTGGGCTGGCCCGCCAGCGTCGTCGACTTCTCCACCAGCCCGACGATCCGCAGCTTGCCCGCACCCAGTTCGACCTCATCGCCGACGGCGCGCTTGAGCGTGGTCGACATCGCGATCTCGTTGGGCTCGGTGGGTGCCCGTCCGGAGGTGATCGGCGGCATCGCGGCCTTGGGCACGCCGTAGATGTTCACGTTCTGCGGCGATTCGCCGTCCTGCAGGATGGTGTTGCCGTACACCACCGGCAGCGCCGCCTCCACGCCGGGAATCTTGGCGACATCCCCGGCTTCGGACTGCGGGAACCGCGACGAGCCCATGAACGGACCTACCGCGGCCGTCTGGATCAGGTAGCTGTCGATGCCCAGCGAATCGACGACGTGCTCGGCCTCCACCCGGAACCCGTGGGTCAGCCCGGCCAGCACCAGCGTCAGTGAAAACACCATCGCGGTGCCCACGGCGGCGACGATGAACCGGCGCAGTCGCCACTGCAGGTCACGAAACGCGGTGATAAACATCCGCACGCGCGCATGTTATCGCAGCATAGGGCTGGCGCGACCGCCTCGGCGGGAACGCCGGACATGCCTGGAGCAAATCCGGAATACCAGGTCAGTTGCGAACTTTTCGGCTACAAATACACTCACGCCGGTTTCGGTGCACTGGTGCACGCCCAGGGAGGGGATCAGTGATGAATTACGCTGCCCTGCCGCCGGAGGTCAACTCCCTGCGCATCTACACCGGCCCGGGCTCCACGCCGCTGCGGGCGGCTGCCGCGGCCTGGGGCGCCTTGTCCGCCGAACTGCACTCGGCGGTCACCTCCTACGAATCGGTGGTCACCGAGCTGACCAGCACGGCCTGGCGGGGGCCGGCCTCGGTGGCGTTGACGCAGTCCGCGGCGCGGTATGCGGGCTGGATGGCCGCCACCGCGGCGCAGGTCGACCAGACCATGGCGCAGGCGAACGCGGCGGCCGCGGCCTACGACGCGGCGCACAGCGCGACGGTGCCGCCGACGGTGGTGGCGGCCAACCGCGCCCGGCTGCTGCTGTTGGTCGCGACCAATGTCCTGGGGACCAACACCGCGGCGATCGCCGCCACCGAGGCCGAATACGCCGAGATGTGGGCGCAGGATGCCGCCGCGATGTACGCCTACGCCGCGGCGTCGGCGGCCGCCACCGGGCTCGCGCCGTTCCAGGAGCCGCCGCAGACCAGTAATCCCGCCGGTTCGGCCAACCAGGCCGCCGCGGTCGGGGCCGCCGAGACCGCCTCGTCGTCGTCGGACATCCAATCGCTGCTGGGGCAGCTGGCCTCGGGGCTGTCTGGGGCGCCCGAAAACTCCGTGATGCAAGCGGCGGCGACCATCCCCGGGCCGGCTGCGGGACCCGAGGATCTGTTGACGTGGCCGAGTATCACCGACATCATCGGGCTGGACGCGGTGTCGGCGGTCGCGCTGGTGCTGGCCGCCGGAGCCTGGTCGTCGGCGGACGCCAGCACCCGGGAGATCCTCAAACAGCAGGACCAGTTGCTGTACGTGGAGGACGAGGTCCTGAACGCTATCGAGCTGTTCTCGCCGTTGACCCCGTCGCGGCCGAGCGGTTTCGTCCCGCCCACGGCCTTTCCGTCGGCTTCGATCGGCGACGCGGTCTCGGCGGGGCGACTCTCGGTGCCGATCAGCTGGGCTGCCAACGCCCCGGAGATCCGCAGCCTGTCCTACACGACCCCGCTGGCCGGTCCGGGCGTCGGCGCCGCCCCAGCGGCCTCGCTCAGCGGCGCCGGAAGTGCGTTCAGCCAGATGGCGCTGGCGGGCATGGGCGGCAGTGCCCTGGCGGGTTCGGTCAGCCGTGGCCGCGGTGGCGCCGATGCTGTTGTTCCAGCCAAGGTTCAGTTGCCCCAGCGCGCGTCGGCCGACTCGTCCGCCGATGCCCAGACCGGTGACGCTGACGGCGCCAGCCCGACCTTGATGGGCATCGCCGCGGAGATCCGCGAATTCGCCGAGTTGCGTGATCGGGGATTGATCACCAACGACGAGTACAACGAACAGAAGATGCGACTGCTGGGACGCTGACCGAGTTCCGTGCCGGCGGAGGGATACGGCGATGGACCAGCGCGACGACGTCATTGTGATCGGTGCGGGACTGTCTGGGTTGGCCGCGGCGACTGCGCTGCTGGAGGCGGGCGTCAGGTCGCTGACGGTGCTGGAGGCCGGGCCGCAGGTCGGCGGCCGGACACGGACCAGCACGGTGGGCGGCACGACGGTCGACGAGGGCGCGACTCTGGTCTACCCCCAGCACCGGCACGTGTTGCGGCTCGCTCAGCGCTTCGGTGTCGAGCTGTTCGAGAGCGGGGCACAGGGGCGGTTCCTGTATTACGTCGGTGGCACGGCCCATGCGTTCACCCTCGGGCGGATGGGGAATGCGCGGCTGCTGGCCAGGCCGTGGATGCGTCCGGTGCTTCGGGGGGCGTGGGCGTTGCTCTCGCGATGGGTGCCGTTGCCGATGTCGGCAGCCGCCGTCACGGATCTGCTCGGCGCCGTCCGGCAACTGGACGTGTTGGCCGCATCGGTCCCCGTTGAGCGTCCATGGTCCGCGCCGCGGGCGCGGGAGCTGGACCGGCGCACCATCGGATCCTGGCTCGATGACGTGGTGCCCACCGGTTCTGCGCGGTTGTTCCTCGAGTCGCTTCTCGGGTACTTCCCGCCCACTGCCTCGCTGCTGTTCGTGCTGCATTTCCTCAACACCTGGGGCGGTATCGGTCCGCTGCTGGCACAACCGACCGGCGTACTGCGGTTCACCCATGGCGCGCAGGAACTTTCACTGGCCCTCGCGGATGCCCTCGGTGATCGGGTGGTGCTCAACTCACCCGTTGACTCCATCGACCAGTCAGCGGGGCGCGTCAGGGTGTACGCGAACGGCACCGAATACCAGGCCGAGCACGTCATCATCGCCGTCGGCCCGGCCGGATATCGCGGTATCGAATTCCGTCCGGCCCTTCCGCCGGCTCGGAGGCGGCTGCAGGATGGCTGGCAACCGGTCCATGGCCGCAAGATCAACGCCGTCTACGACAAACCGTTCTGGCGTGCCGCCGGCCTGTCGGGTTCAGCCTTGACCGACCGCGACGCTGCACCCGGTGTCCTCGACGCGTCCCCGCCGGACGGCGCGGTCGGCGTGCTTGCCTGCTACACCACCGACGAGGATTGGCCCGCCGACGCTGTGGCGGACGCGCCACGCCGCCGGGAGGAGGTGCTGGAGACTTTCGCTGACCTGTTCGGCGCCGAAGCGCTGCATCCGCTCCACTTCGCGGAGAAGCGATGGGCGGACGAACCGTTCCACTTCGGTTGCGAGGGCGGCCTTTCCGTCGGCGCCCTGACCTCGGCGCGAGAGCTGCTCAAGACGCCCGTCGGCCGACTGCATTGGGCCGGCGTGGAAACCGCCGACGAGTGGATGGGATTCATGAACGGAGCGGTCCAGGCCGGACAGCGCGCCGCTCAAGAAGTGCTCGCGAGTATCAGCCCTGCCGGGTGAGTAGCACGGCCTGCTCGAACGGCAGCCGGGCGAAGATCGCCCGCGACCGCGGGCGCACGTGCTCCGCCGCCTCGGCCTTGCTCACCACCCGCGGCTCGGTGACACCGAAGGTCTTGCCGTGCCGGCGCACCTTGCCACCACCGGCGGCGGTGATGTTCTTCAGCCAGTCTCGATCCGGGCCGTAGGTGAGCAGGATGGCCACCCCGTCGTCGGTGCTGAACACCGTCAGCGGGGTTCGGTAGGGCTTGCCGGAGCGTCTGCCCACGTGCTCGAGGATGCCGAACGTCGGCGCCCAGCCGGCCCACATCCGCTGGATCGGGTTGGTGACATGCCGGTTGAACCGGGCCAGTCGTTGCGGTAGTTGCATGACTGCCATCCAACTCCGGGCGCCGGAGCACTTCAACCCTCAACTACACCCTGTAGTCGGGTGGCCTCCCGCGAGCTGGGACACTGGTCGTCGTGGGTAATGCGGATCGTGCCACGGCGGTATCGGAGCGGCTGTTCGCCGAGGCCTGCGCGGTGATCCCCGGCGGAGTCAACTCGCCGGCCCGGGCGTTCGCCTCGGTGGGGGGCACCCCCCGGTTCATCGAGCACGCCGAGGGCTGCTGGCTGACCGACGCTGACGGCAACCGCTATGTTGACCTGGTCTGCTCCTGGGGGCCGATGATCCTCGGCCACGCCCACCCGTCGGTGGTCGACGCTGTCCGCGCCGCCGCCGGCGCCGGGCTGTCGTTCGGGGCGCCCACCCGCACCGAGACCGAGCTGGCGACCGAGATCATTGCCCGGGTGCCCGCGGTGAGCAAGGTCCGGCTGGTCAACTCCGGCACCGAAGCCACCATGAGCGCGTTGCGGCTGGCCCGCGGTTTCACCGGCCGGTCGAAGGTCATCAAGTTCTCCGGCTGCTATCACGGTCACGTCGACGCGCTGCTCGCCGACGCCGGCTCCGGGGTGGCCACCCTGGCGCTGCCGTCGTCGCCGGGGGTCACCGGTGCCACCGCCGCCGACACGATCGTGTTGCCCTACAACGACGTTGACAGTGTGGCTGCCGTCTTCGGTCAGTTCGGCGACCAGATCGCAGCCGTCATCACCGAGGCGAGCCCCGGCAACATGGGCGTGGTGCCGCCGGCGCCCGGCTTCAACGCCGCACTGCGGGCGATCGCGAGCGAACACGGGGCGCTGCTGATCATCGACGAGGTGATGACCGGCTTCCGGGTGAGCGCAAGCGGTTGGTACGGCCTGGATCCTGTTGAGGCCGACCTGTTCACCTTCGGCAAGGTGATCAGCGGAGGACTGCCGGCCGCGGCGTTCGGCGGCCGGGCCGAGGTGATGGACCGGCTGGCACCGCTGGGGCCGGTCTACCAAGCCGGCACGCTGTCGGGGAACCCGGTCGCCACCGCCGCTGGGCTGGCCACCCTGCGTGCCGCCGACGCCGATGTCTACGCCGTACTCGACAAGAACGCCGACCGACTGACCGCGCTGTTGTCTGAGGCGCTGACTGACGCCGGTGTGCCACACCAGATTCCGCGGGCCGGCAATATGTTCAGCGTGTTCTTCGCCGAGGAACCCGTCACCGACTTCGCCGCCGCCCGGGCCAGCGCCACCTGGCGCTTCCCGGCGTTCTTCCACGCCCTGCTGGACGCCGGCGTCTACCCGCCCTGCAGTGCCTTCGAGGCCTGGTTCGTCTCGGCCGCCCTCACCGACGAAGCCTTCGAACGGATCACCGCTGTGCTACCCGCCGCGGCGCGCGCCGCCGCCACCACCCCGGAGCCGAAACCCTGATGGCAGAAGAAACTCGCGTACACCTGATCCGCCACGGCGAGGTCCACAACCCGGACGGCATTCTCTACGGCCGGCTGCCGGGTTTCCGGCTCTCCGACACCGGCCGTGCCCAGGCCGTCGCCGCCGCCGACCTGCTGGCCGGGCGCGACATCGTCGCGGTGATCGCCTCGCCGCTGCAGCGCGCCCAGGAGACCGCCACCCCGATCGCCGCCCGCCACAACCTGGACATCGACACCGACCACGACCTGATCGAGTCGACCAATATTTTTGAGGGCAGGCGGGTTTCGCCCGGCGACGGCGCCTGGCGCAACCCGCGGTTCTGGTGGCACCTGCGCAACCCGTTCACCCCGTCGTGGGGCGAGCCCTACGACCAGATCGCCGCCCGGATGGCCACCGCGGTGGACAAGGCCCGGTCCCGTGCGGCCGGACGCGAGGTGGTGTGTGTCAGCCATCAGCTGCCGGTGTGGACGGCGCGACAGTATCTGAGCGGCAACCGGCTCTGGCACGATCCGCGCCGGCGCGAATGCGGCGTGGGATCGGTCACCACGCTGATCTATGAGGGCGATCGGCTCGTCGGCGTCGACTACCAGGTTCCGGCCGGCGGCTGACGATGCGGGCGGTGCTGGTCGCCGGGGCGGTGCTGGCCGCCCTGATCTCGGGCTGCTCGGTCGGCGACGACGCCGTCACGCACGGCGGCACCTTCGAGTTCGTCTCGCCCGGCGGCAGAACCGACATCTTCTACGACCCGCCCGACGTCCGCGGCCGGCCCGGTCCCATCTCCGGCCCCAGCCTGATGGACCCGGCACGAACCGTCGGCGTCGAGGACTTCCCCGGACAGGTCGTCGTGATCAACGTGTGGGGCCAGTGGTGCGGACCGTGCCGCACCGAAATCACGCAACTGCAAAAGGTTTACGACGATACCCGCGCCGACGGCGTGGCGTTTCTGGGCATCGACGTGCGTGACCCCTCGCCGCAGGCGCCCCGCGACTTCATCTCCGACCGCCGGGTGACCTATCCGTCGATCTACGACCCGGCGATGCGCACCATGATCGCGTTCGGCGGCCGCTATCCGTCCTCGGTGATCCCGGCCACCATGGTGCTCGACCGGCAGCACCGGGTGGCCGCGGTGTTCCTGCGCGAGGTGCTCGCCGAAGACCTGCAGCCGGTCGTGCAGCGGCTGGCTGCCGAGGCGGCGTCGTGAGCGGACTCACCGCCACCGCCGCCACCGGTCCGCTGCTGTTGGCCGTCGCGGTGTCGGCACTGGCCGGGCTGGTGTCGTTCGCCTCGCCGTGCGTGGTGCCCCTGGTGCCGGGCTACCTGTCGTATCTGGCGGCCGTGGTGGGTGTCGACGAAGAGCCCGACGCGGGCACGTTGAAAGCCCCGCCGGCCGGAAGGTGGCGCGTCGCGGGGTCGGCGGCGCTGTTCGTCGCCGGGTTCACCGCGGTGTTCCTGCTCGGCTCCATCGCCGTGTTGGGTATGACCACCACGTTGATCACCAACCAGGTGTTGCTGCAGCGGATCGGCGGCGCGGTGACGATCCTGATGGGGCTGGTGTTCATCGGGTTCGTCCCGGCATTGCAGCGCTCACTGCGATTCACCCCGCAGCAGCTGTCCACCGTGCTGGGGGCGCCGCTGCTGGGCGCGGTGTTCGCGCTCGGTTGGACGCCGTGCCTGGGGCCGACCCTGACCGGGGTCATCGCCGTCGCCTCGAGCACCGACGGTGCCGGGGTGGCCCGGGGCGTGGTGCTGGTGATCGCCTACTGCCTGGGCCTGGGCGTCCCGTTCGTGGCGCTGGCGTTCGGGTCGGCCAGCGCGGTGGCGGGGCTGGGCTGGCTGCGCCGCCACACCCGGGCGATGCAGATCCTGGGCGGCGTGCTGCTGATCGCGGTCGGGCTCGCCCTGGTCACCGGCGTGTGGGACCACTTCGTGGCGGTGGTGCGCGACGGCCTGGTCTCCGACGTCAGGCTCCCGATCTGATGCCCGCCACCCCCTCATCCCCCGC